>NZ_FWXY01000028.1 GCF_900176365.1 Desulfocicer vacuolatum DSM 3385
CCATTGTTTAAGAGATTATTCAATCGTAAATCGACTGTTCCAACAATGCAAATGCAGCGGATCGCAAAAAGCCGCGCCCGCTGATTTGCGGCGTTTTCTCTCCTAAAATCACCACCTTGACAAAACGTACGCCATGACGTACTATTGTTTAAATTAAGATTCAAGGAGGTACCTATGACTATATTATCTGTTACAGAAGCCCGCTCCAATCTTTACAGGCTTATTGATCAGACATCCTCATCCCATGAACCAATTATTATTACAGGTAAAAGAGGAAACGCCGTCCTTCTTTCTGAAGAAGACTGGAAATCAATTCAAGAAACTATGTTTTTATTAAATATTCCTGGAATGCGAGAATCTATACAGAAAGGACTGTCAACTTCAGTAGAAGAATGCAGCGAGGATCTTGACTGGTGATTTGGAAGGTTGTTTACACAAAACAAGCGCAGAAGGATGCGAAGAAACTTTCTTCATCAGGGTTAAAGTTAAAAGCAAATGGAATCATAGAGATTTTAAAAGAAAATCCATATCAAACTCCACCGCCTTATGAAAAACTCATAGGGGATTTGTCAGGTGCATATTCAAGAAGAATAAATATTCAGCATAGAATCGTGTACCAAATTATAGATGCTGATAAAATTGTGAAAGTCCTTCGTCTGTGGACGCATTATGAATGACAGATCGGGATAGGACTCCCCATCACTGAGGAGCCCTCCACACCACCCCACAAGCCGGTCCGCATGGGGCGGTTCATTAAGATCACCTGGCCGTGGCCGGGAAAGAAACTTATTTCCACCCGTTGCCTCAGGCCGCCGGGTTCAAGGCTTTTTTACCTCCCAGCCCGGCAAAATACTCCCTGGTTTCACAGGAGACAACCCGGCTCAGGCCCAAAAGGCCGATGAGATTAGGTACGGCCATGAGTCCGTTAACAATATCTGCCAGGGTCCAGATCAGGTCCAGATGCAAAAAGGCCCCTGAGGCCACAAGGCAGATATAGATGATTTTATAGGGCTTGATTCCCTTGATTCCAAAAAGGTATTCAATGCACCGCTCCCCGTAATAATTCCATCCCAGGATCGTGGTAAAGGCAAAGAAAATCAGTCCGGTGGTCACCAGATACTGCCCAATGGCCGATCCCAGTCCCGAGTTGAAGGCGGCATTGGTCATGGCGGCTCCGGCAAGGACAGGGTCGTTCCAGGTACCGGTGAGAACAATAACAAGGCCGGTCATGGTGCAGATGATAATGGAATCAAAAAAGGTGCCGGTCATGGCAATGAGACCCTGGCGGACGCAGGAATCGGTTTTGGCTGCAGCAGCGGCAATGGGGGCGCTGCCCAGGCCGGATTCATTGGAAAACACCCCCCGGGCAATCCCGCTTCTCATGACCATGATGATGGAAATACCGGCAGCCCCGCCAAATGCGGCACCGGGGTTAAATGCACTCTCGATAATCAGAGCCGCAGCCCCGGGGATTTTTTCCAGGTTAAGCAAAACAACCGCAGCCGAGGCCAGGATGAAAAAAACCGCCATAAAAGGGACGATGCGCGAGGCCACCCTGGCAATACTCTTGATTCCACCCAGAGTAACCATGGCCACCAGAATGGTGATCACCGCCGCCGTGACCGGCACGGGGATGTGGAAGGTCAGCAGGGCGGCGTCCTTAATGGCGTTGACCTGGGCAAAGGTGCCGATGCCGAAAAAGGCCACCCCGACACCGAAGAAGGCGAACATCTTGGCCAGCCACTTGTTTTTCAGCCCCTTCTCTATGTAGTACATGGGGCCGCCGGACATCTGGCCGTTGTCATCCACCGTCCTGTATTTCACAGCCAGCAGGGCCTCGGCATACTTGGTGGCCATACCGAAAAAGGCTGCCACCCACATCCAGAAAATGGCGCCGGGTCCGCCGGCCTTAACGGCTGTTGCCACCCCCACAATATTACCGGTGCCGATGGTGGCGCTCAGGGCTGTACACAGGGCGGCAAAGCTTGAAACATCGCCCTTAAGGCCGTTATCGTCTTGTTTTGAAAAGACATATTTTAATGCCAGGGGAAGCCGGACCACCTGGATCAGTCCCAGGCTTAAGGTCAGATAGACCCCGGTTCCCACAAGAAGGATCAACAGGGGCGGGCCCCAGACAAAGGAATTCACCTGTGCCAGTATTGATGCTAAGGTTTCCAATCTATTCTCCTTTTTAAAAACACATTAAATAAAAAAAGGAAACCGGATAGGTTGCGGCCTGAAAGAGAAAAACGAGTTTTACGGGGGGGATGGGGGTCTTGCAAATAGACTACCGGGATATGGGAGAAAACTTAACCGGCATTCTCGTCATATCTTTTCCACTCTGTCCCTTGTACCTGAGAGTTTCACCGACCCTTGGCCGGTTTTCTCCTTCGGCGCTCATTACTGAGACTCTCCAGAGGCTCGTCCCATAGCAGTCCTGGTCCCTGAAAGATTTACTTCTTCGGTGCCTTTCCCATCGGTATCATCCATGGAAAGAACTCTCCTGCTATGTTCATCCGAGTTTCATCAAGACGGCATAGATATACCTTTGCCCTGAAAAATTCAACCCCCTTTTTTCTTAAGGCTGCAGATGAAATAAGACAAACAAAAAATAACCCGAACCCGGGTTCATTCATTAAAAGGCATTTGAAATGCCAAATTCTCCATCCTTAAATTCAATCTGTTACAACCAAAATCATACTAAAATCATAATGTTTACGGTTGCCTCGTTTTTTCTTTACAAAAAATGAGTTTTTTCCTATAGCAAGCTGGAACATATCGGTTTGAATAATTATTACTCCCACAGAAAAAGGAGTCTGGCGTTATGCAGTATAATGATAGATCCAATTGCGGCCGACTGGGACCGGCCGATATCGGTAAAACCGTTCACCTTGCGGGCTGGGTCGATGCGCTTCGTGACCACGGCGAAGTCCTTTTTGTCCATCTCAGGGACAAAAGCGGGATTGCCCAACTGGTTTTCAGCCCGGAATTTGCCCCGGAAGACGTCTACCGGCAATCCACGACACTTCGAAACGAATATTGCATAAATGCTGTCGGCCGGGTCGTAAAAAGGGACAAAGGAACGGAAAATCCAAACATTGAAACCGGAGACATTGAAGTTGTCATTACAGAGATGACAATCCTCAGCCGATCCAAAACCCTTCCGTTTCCCGTTTCTGAAAAAGCCATGGTGGACAATGAAGAGGAGACCATAAGCCGGGAAACGGTTTCCGAAGATTTAAGACTTCAGTACCGCTACCTTGACCTGAGACGTCCGGGCATGCAGCAATTTCTCATCAAGCGCCATAAAATCAACTCTTGTGTTCGCGCATTTCTGGAACAAAATGAATTTATTGAAGTTGAAACCCCTGTGTTAACCCGGAGCACCCCGGAAGGCGCAAGGGATTACCTGGTTCCCAGCAGGGTGAATCCAAAACATTTTTATGCGCTTCCCCAGTCTCCCCAGCTCTTTAAACAGCTCCTCATGGTGGCGGGGTTTGAACGGTACTACCAGATCACCCGGTGCTTCAGAGATGAAGACTTAAGAGCCAACCGCCAGCCCGAGTTTACCCAGCTGGACCTTGAAGCCTCCTTTATTGATGAATCGTTTATATTTGGGCTTATCGAAGAGTTGTTATGCCGGATGTTTGAAGTCGGCGGCACAACCCTGCCACGGCCCTTTCCCCACATGACCTGGCAGGAAGCCATGGACAAGACCGGTTCGGATCGGCCCGATCTTCGCTTTGAGATGTATTTTGTCGAGGCCACCGATATTTTTACCCACACCCAATATAGCATCTTTAAACAGATCCTTCAGCGGGGCGGTGTGATCAAGGGCATCAATGTTAAACAGGCCTCCGACAGCCTGAGTAAAAACGTTCTCCAGAACGAATATGCAAAACAGATCGTTCCCAGCTTCGGCGCCAAGGGTATGACCTGGATGCGCGTGACCGGAGACCGCCTTGATTCCAACATTGTCCAGTTTTTCAGCGACCGGGAACAGCGGGTCATTATTGACCGGTTCAATGCCGTGGATGGCGACGTGATTCTCATCATCGCCGATCCTTCCCTGGAAGTGGTCAATTCCGCCCTGGGGCGCCTCCGGCTTCATGTGGCGGATCGTCTTGATATGATCCCAAAAGACCTGTTTAAGCCGGTCTGGGTCACTGATTTTCCATTGTTTGAATATACAGAAAATGGGGTTACCTCCAGCCATCATCCATTTACAGCACCGGACCGGACCGACTTTGATCCTGCAGATACCGAAGACCTGTTGTCTCTTTTGTCCCGGTCATACGATATCGTTGTCAACGGGGAGGAGTTAGGCGGCGGCAGTATTCGTATCCATGATCCTGCCACCCAGCAAAAAGTATTCTCGGCCCTGGGGCTCTCACCTGAAGAGGCAAAAGAAAAATTCGGCTTTTTCCTCCAGGCCCTGGATTTTGGACCGCCTCCCCATGGCGGGCTTGCCCTTGGCATGGACCGGGTGGTGGCCATGATCCTTAAGACACCTTCCATCCGTGAGGTAACGGCCTTCCCCAAAAACAGGAGTGCTTTTTGCCCCCTTACCGAAGCACCTTCCCAGGTTGCCCAGGAACAACTGGAAGAGCTGGGCCTGCTGGACCTTGTAAAATCCGAGGCCCTGCCCGGCTCAAACCGGGAACAGGAAGATATTGATTATCTGTCCTGGGTTTCCAGACTGGGATTTGAGGAAGAAGAACGCCCCATGATTGAAAGCGCGCTTAAAAATGCGGCCCAAATGGCCCAAGCCGTTTCCGGCATTGCACCTGACTTTGAGCCTGCCATTTCCGTGGTCCAGGGCCAAAACTGTTTCAGACAAGGCACGTCAGCGGCAAGGTCTTCCTTTGTTAAAACCGGGGATCTGTTTAAAAATGCGCCTTCTGTAAAGGGTGATTACTTCAAGGTCGCAAGCATACTTGATTAATTGGGACACACAAAAGGATTTTCTTATGGAATCTGAAATTTTTACCTATATAAATGCCTCAGCCCGGCCTGGGACCGGCCCCATGGAAGATACCCGTGTGGCTGTGGAATCCGGCATATCTGTGGAGAACTGGCCCACCGATGCCCAGTCACGGGCCCTTGAAAATTATGTTGCGCTGGAAGATGCCACGTTGATCACGCGCCTGCGGGATGCAGGTGCCGCGCTCAAAGGAAGAACCGCCATGGGAGAGCTGGGCCTTGGCCTTGACGGGGATACCTGTGGAGATGCCCTGACCAAAGGGCTTTCCGATGTTGCACTGAAAATCGACACCACCGGGGAAGCAAGGATGGCAGCAGCAATTTCCGGCTGCTTCGGGTTTAAGCCGACCTACGGTCTTATCCCCCGTGCAGGCCTTATCAGCCTTATCCCCTCCATGGAATGCTGCGGCATTCTTTCCAACTCCCTTGAGGCAATTTCAACAACGACCCGAACCATGGGCGGGGTGGATGAACGGGATCCATCCATGGACCCTGACGGCATTGATCAGGCCATGGCCGGATTTGATCAGTCGGGCCCATCCCAGGACGACCCGCTCATCGTGGGCGTGATCCGGGATTGGCATACCGCCATGGGCCTTGAAGACAAAGAATTTAAAGCGGCTGTAAAAAAAATCAACACCGCCGCCGGGATTGAGATCAAGACCGTGGACATCAAAGATTTCTCCCTTGCCCGCACCGTTCACAACATCATCGGCACCGTGGAGGCATCCTCCAGTGCTGGCCGGTTCGACAGCGTCCGCTACGGCCACAGGACAGGCGCATCGGTAAAGAACTGGAACGAGATGTACATCCATTCCAGAGGCGAATCCTTTGGCCCGCTGGTCAAAGCCTATCTTTTCCAGGGGGGGTATTTCCAATACAGGGATTACAATGCGTTCCTGGATGCCTGCCGCATCCGGGCCCGGCTTATGGCCTCCCTTGAAAAAGCACTTGAAAGCGTGGACCTGATTGTCCTGCCCGTGGCTGCCGGGGCAGTGGTGGAATCGGAAGCTTCAAACACAGTATCCGGTTTTTACGACACGTTCTCATTGACACTTCTGGCAAATCTCACTGGAAATCCATCGGTGTCAATTCCCGGGGCTGTCAGTCCCGGAACCACCAATGGCGATGCTGCAAGAAAAGCCCTTCAGCTCATCGGCCCGCGGTTTGACGATGCTGGACTGCTTGCCCGGGCCAGCCGCATATCCGATATTCTTACAGGGGAGGTGTAACCATGAAATATGAAGCGGTAATCGGTCTTGAGATTCATATACAGCTGAACTCAGCCACCAAAATATTTTGCGACTGCGCCAACACCCCCGGTGATGATCCAAACACCAATGTCTGTCCTGTCTGCCTCTGGCTGCCGGGCGCCCTGCCCGTCCTGAGCCGGGAGGTTCTGGAAAAGGCCACCATTGCCTGTCTTTCCCTCAATTGCGAAATACAAAGTGAAAGTGCCTTTGACCAAAAGGTGTATTACTACCCGGATCTTCCCAAGGGATTCCAGCTCTCCCAGGCCCATAAGCCCCTTGCCAAAAAAGGATGGGTGGAAATCCAGGACGAACAGGGCCGGCCCAAAAGACTTCGGCTGCACCACGTTCATATGGAGGAAGATGTTGCAAAACTGGTCCATGAAACCGAAGGCCGGGTCCCCATAAGCCTGGTGGACTTCAACCGTGCCGGTACGCCCCTGATTGAAGTTGTTACAGAGCCCGATTTTCGAAGTCCCCACGATGCCATGGAGTTTTTAAAGGCCATCAGAAACCAGGTCCGGTATACCGGCTGTGCAGAGTGCAGCATGGAGTCAGGGACCATGCGGTGCGATGCCAATATTTCCATTCGGCCGGAGGGCAGCGACCAGCTCAATACCAAGGTGGAAGTCAAAAACATGAACTCCATCCACCATGTGGGTGATGCCATTGCCTATGAAATCAAACGACAGATCGATGCCGTGAACAATAATGAACCCATTATTTTGCACACCCGGCTGTGGGATCCTGAAAAACGCGTCACCACGGCCATGCGGGCCAAGTTCGAGGGACCCTGCATTCCCGATCCTTCTGTCCCGACCATCGTCCTGGACGACGCCTGGCTTGAAACAATGAAATCCCGACTTCCGGAAATGCCGGCCCAGAAAGTCAAACGGTTTGTCCAGGATTATTCATTGACCCACGACGAAGCCGTGCTCATGAGTTCAGAGCGGGGGCTTTCCGAGTTCTTTGAATCGGTTGTAACCCATGGCGCACCGCCCCGCATGACGGCCGGATGGATCGCGACCCAGTTGCTTCCCGCATTAAAGGCCCACCAACAGACCCTGGCAGAGACCCGTGTTACGCCCCAACGGTTTGCGAGCCTGATTCAACTGCTTGAAAAGGATGAAATCAATTCAAATTCGGCCAAGTCCGTACTGGAAAAACTTTTTGAAATGGACGGTACACCCGAAGAGATTGTTGAAAAATTCGGTTTCAGACAGGTGTCTGATGCGGCGGACCTTGCAAAACTTGTTGACCAAGTCCTTTCCGATAATGCATCTGCGGTGGAGAATTATAAAAACGGCAATAAAAAATCCATGGGCTTCCTTGTGGGGCAGGCCATGAAAGCCTCCCGGGGCAAGGCCAATCCAAAGCTTGTCCAGAAAATGATCAAGGACCTGCTGGCCTGATTAACATATTAAATTTTCCCATTTTGTCCCTTTCGGCACCCTGCATTTCATTCCAGAACGCCGGGTGCCGGAACCGGGGCAAACAAGACAGGAATAATCCAAAGGAAAGGAACTATTTATTTGGCAGGACCGGTTTCATAGACTTTTAGCATATTGGACCCTTTTATAAGCATATAAATAGATCCCTGATATAAGTACCTACGAGGAGGCTATATAATACAATCATGACCACCTGTAAAATAGGATTAGCCCTGGGAAGCGGTGCCTCCCGGGGATGGGCACATATCGGGGTGATTGAGGCCCTTCAGGATGCCAATATTCCCATCCATTTTGTCACCGGCTGCAGTGTTGGCGCATTTGTCGGAGCCATTTATGCCAGTGGCGGCCTGGAACATCTGAAACGTTTTGTCATAGACATGGACGGTGAAAGCATGTTTTCTTTTTCAGATCTCAGCCTGATCCGCTCAGGACTTTTAAATGGCGATAAAAAAGTCAAGGAACTTTTCTGCATGCACACGGATAAAAAGGAGTTTGAAGCCCTTGAAATTCCTTTAAAAGTGGTTGCCGCAGATATGCACTCCGGTGATCAGGTGGTCCTGGATACCGGAGATCTGCTCAAGGCCCTCCGGGCAAGCATGGCGTACCCCGGTCTTTTTGCCCCTGTTTTTCACAAGGGGAGATGGTTGATAGATGGCGGGGTGGTGGATCCGGTGCCCGTGGGGGTTACCCGGGCCATGGGGGCAGACATTGTCATTGCTGTTAACCTGGATTCCCAGTTGATTTCCCACAGGCGACAACAAAAATCATATAAAGATAAAACAAAATCAGAAATTACACCCCCCGGGGTGCGTAACGAGTTCCTAAAAAACCTGGCAAATCGTTATGAAGCTGCTGAAAAAATAATTCGGAAGCGCCTGGAGTTACAAAAAAAAGAAAAACAAAAGCCCCCCAGTACCCGCAAGGTGATAAATGGTGCCATACAACTCATGCAGGACAGGATCACAAGGGTTAATTTTGCGGTTAATCCTCCGGATATTCTCATTAACCCTCGTCTGGGGGATCTTAAAATGCTTGATTATGATCAGGTGGAACATTCCATTGAGGAGGGATACATTGCCACCCGTAATAAAATAAGCGATATTCAGATGCTCATGGCGCTGCAGGCATCAGATTAATTGGAAGCTGGGCGTTGATTTTGCATTTCTTAAAATTTTCATGGCTCTTATTCCCTGAACAGGGTAATAAAAGGGAACAGATCTGACATGTGGTCAGATCTTTTAAACACAAAATCAATGGAGACAAACGCATGGCTGATAACGGCGGAGCACCCAATAGCCTGGATTTTCAGGTGGACAAAACAAATCTTTATAGAGAAATATCAATAACAGATCTTAAAATTGCCAATATCCGGCAATTGATCCCGGTGAATGCCGATGGTTCCGACGACGCCAACAGGGAGACTATTTTCATTGGCAATACCCAACTTGGCACCCCCCAGGGACCCATCCCCATGCAGGCAGTGCTTGAAGCTGGCACCATAGAAGAAGCCATGGATCTTTTTCCCAAGGCCATGGAACTGGAAACCCAAAAGGTGATTGAAAATTTCAAACGCATGGAAGCCCAGCAGAAAAAAGAAAAATCCAATATTATTGTTCCGGGGATGAATTAATCATCAGTCTGATGAGCACCCGGGAAAACACCTAATTTTCCCGGTTTGCCTCAGGGGGTGTTTTTTACAGAGCAGTAAAACAGAAAACCGTCCCTGCTTTCCTGGACACCCTCCAAAACAACGATGGCTTTTTTTTTAACCAACAAACACCCATTGCTTCCCGGATAACAGATTCTGATCCATTTTTCGTCGTCTTGGTCCCAAGCTGATTTTGCACGACTGGGCCTATTATTTTACAGTTAACATTAAAATGAATAAGGCAGACCAATGACTTATACTTTAAACGAAATTTTGTTTGCTTTTTCCCTTACTTTGTTTGCCGGACTTGCAACAGGTGTCGGCAGTGCACTTGCTTTTTTTGCAAAACAGACCAACACCCGTTTTTTGACCGCTTCCCTGGGTTTTTCAGCCGGGGTGATGATTTATGTTTCAATGGTGGAAATCTTTGTCAAAGGTAGAGACGCTCTGGAGTCAGTAGCCGGGCCGTCCCTGGGATATTTATATACAACACTTGCGTTTTTCTGCGGTATTTTAATTATCGCACTTATTGACAAACTCGTCCCATCTTTTGAGAACCCCCACGAAATCCGTGATTCAAGTGAGATGCTGGCAGTTGATGATGAAGAATCAAAAAAACGGAGAAATCTTCACAGAATGGGATTGTTCTCTGCCCTGGCAATTGGCATACATAATTTTCCGGAAGGCTTGGCAACTTTTGTCGGTGGGCTACAGGACCCGGCACTTGGTATCAGCATTGCTGTTGCAATTGCCATACACAACATACCGGAAGGGATTGCCGTTTCCGTACCCCTTTATTACGCAACAGGCAGCAGAAAAAAAGCATTTTTCTACTCCTTTTTATCGGGGCTTTCGGAGCCCATAGGTGCATTGCTTGGCTATTTTTTTCTGTTACGCTACTTCAACGATTTTGTCTTTGGGCTGTTGTTTGCTTTTGTGGCCGGTATTATGGTTTTTATATCATTGGATGAACTCCTGCCAACAGCAGAAAAATATGGCGAACATCATGTGGCAATGTATGGCGTTATTGCAGGCATGGCTATCATGGCAACAAGCTTGTTGCTTTTTGTTTAAGTTCTTACTGCCTATTACATATTCGGTTCCATGATGGTAAAGGGTAAACTTAAAGGTATGGTCACCGTTATTCCGTTACAAGGCAGGATAGAAGTTCAACGGCTTAAAGAAACCCTGAGGGGGGCTCTGAGAGCTATGATCTACCATTCATTCTGGCAAAGGCTCTGCTAATCTAAGGCTATTTGAAGATAAGAATAGCCTTTAGATTAAAGTAGGGTGCTGTGGTCCAATCAGCCCCACCAACATCATACAACCAGATCCTTTGCCTCATATTTAGATTGGGTTTTACCCGTGAATCAGTCTGGAAAAAGCTCCCCAACACTTTCACCGGTGTGAATACGGCGGATGGCTTCGGCCAGAATCGGTGCCACAGAGAGACAGGAAATCATATCAATCTGTTTTTCCCGGGGGATATCAACAGTATTGGTCACCACCACCTCTTTAACAGACGATTTCCCAAGATTTTCAACTGCCTGTCCACACAGCACCGGGTGGGTGGCGCCCACATAGATATTACCCACCCCTGCCTCTTTAAGTGTATCAACGGTGGTTAAAAGGGTACCGCCGGTGGATATTTCATCGTCATAGATAATAACATCCTTTCCAACCACATCCCCCACCACCAGTCCCTGCTTTACCTCGGTGTCGCTGACCCTTCTTTTATCAATGATGGCCATGGGAACGTTGAGGCGGGTGGCAAAATGCCCCACCCGTTTGGCACCACCGGCATCCGTTGCCACAGCCACCACATTGTCAAGATCAAGATTTTTTCTGAAATAATCCATGATAAGAGGGCTGGCAGTGAGATGATCCACAGGCACACTGAAAAAACCGTGCACGGCAGCGGCATGGAGATCCATGGTCAAGACCCGATCGGCCCCGGCGGTTTTCAACAAGTCCGCCATGAGGCGGCCCACAATGGAAATACGGGAGGCATCCTTTTTATCTGACCTGGCATAGGAAAAATAGGGAATCACAGCAGTTACCCGCCTTGCAGATGCACTTCTCAGGGCATCCAGGGTGACCAGAAGCTCCATGATATGATCGCTCACCGGATGGGTAAAGGATTGAATGACAAACACATCCCTTTCCCGGACATTGTCCTGGACCTGGACATGCATATTATCATTGGAAAATTTAGATATGGCAAGATGGCTCAAAGGACGATCCATGGCATCACATATTTTTTGGGCAAGGGGGATATTGGAATTTCCTGAAAAAATTTTAAGATCATCTTTCATAGTTAGTTTCTCCTGAATTTTTGTAAATATTCGGCATGGTAATGCAAAGGTTTGGGCAGTGCTCCATATTTGCCTGTTTGGGAGTGCGTGGCATACTATTGTTCGGTGAACAAGCCAAAAGATGGGGTCCTGACCGAATATTTACAATTTTTTCCTGATAAGCACGAATATTCAAATAGATGCAAAATTGAAAACTTTCCTTTTCCTTTAGTACTCTTCCTTGTCTGGTCCCCCTTCATTAAAAACCAGTATAGTTTTTGGGTTACGCTCAAGAATCTGTTTTGCAGCATCTGCCGGCACAATCTCAAATTTACCTTCAAGCTTGACAATGGCCAGTTGCCCGGAAGTGAGCTGTTTAATGATCTTTTCAGATAAAAACAACTTTTTAATCCGCCTTCCCACAACAAAGTTATAAGGCTCATCATCATCACGTTCTTCCAGAGTCAAGCGGTTGGTCAAAATAAGCTGGCGTACCTGGGCTGCATTTTCGCGCCTTTTTCTCTCCTCATTGCGCTTTTTGTTCAGTTCCCGGTTACGTTCTTCATAGGCCAGACGTTCTTCCCTGGCAATGCTGCTTTCTTTTGATTCAGGGGAAGATTTTTTTCCCTTTTTCTTATGTTTGGTAATGCGTTGTTCATGTTTGACTTTTTTTACCTGTTTTTTGTTGACCAGTCCGGCCTTAAGAAGCTGGTCCCTAAGCGAGTCACCCATACAATTCCCTCATATAAACTGCCACAGGCAGACCGTATTCTGATCCGGATCTGCCCACAACGAAGATTCAAATACTCCCTTGATTTGCGGAGTATTCCATATAACTGCCACGGGTAGACCTTATTCTGATCCGGATCTGCCCACAACGAAGCATGAAATACGCCCCTGATCTGTAGAGTATTTCATATCAAAAAGCATCATGGCAACGCCATTGCCACAACACGGTTTTTAAACGCCATGATCACAATGTCTGAATCGACGTTTCATTTCAAATATCATTTTAATGTCATTTTCCCCAATTCCAATGCCTCTTCTTACACTATTTTATTTATTTTGTGAAATTGTATGTCCCAATGAAAGGGGAACGCTCCTGAGCACCCCATGAGAACATCCGGCAGGCCACATTATTTTTTTGGTCATTTGACCATTATTATCCTTGACACCCTCCTTCCCACCCCCTATATTATTAACAAATGCTCATTTAAATTTTAAAAAAAGGATTAATTATCATGCCGCGTCCCAAACATCCAAGAACCATCCATGCCCCCCCCGGTGTTGACGGATTTAAACCCAGGGGGGCAGGTCAAAACAAAGAAATTATTCTTTCTGTGGAAGAATTTGAAGCCATCCGGCTTGTTGACTTTGAAGGACTTGACCAAACAAGAGGCGCAGCTTTAATGGGAATCTCCCGCCAGACCTTTGGCCGTGTCCTTAAATCAGGTCGATTCATCCTTTCCAAGGCCCTTGTCAAGGGGCTTCACCTCAAAGTAGAGGGAGGATGCTATAAAATCAGGGGCAACAGGCATGGCAAGGGCAATGGACGGGGAAAGCAACGGCATCAAAAGGGTGCCATTGACCCCATAACCCCACAAGCAACATCATCAGGAGGTAATGTCATGGTTGAAAACAATAAAGCAAAAGGACAAAAAAATACAACGTCCCCCCGGGGAAGCGGTGCAGGACAAGGAACAGGCCAGGGCAGAGGCACCGGTCAGGGAATGGGCCGGGGTCGAGGCGTTGGTGGCGGAAAAGGTGACGGCAGCTGTCGCAGAAGAGACGGCGGCATGGGCCGGGGTCTTGGCGGTGGCAAACGGGACGGCAGCCGTGGTGGAAAATAGACATTAATAAACTGCCATGGGCAGGCCGTATTCTGATCCGGCTTTGCCCACAACAAAGCTTGAAATACACCCCTGATGTGAGGAGTATTTCATATAAAAAAAAGAAATAAAAAGGGTCAGGTATCACCATCGCCCCGGGATTGGCCGGGGAGAATGGGAGCCTGTCCCATCCAAGGAAAGGAGATATATCATGCCTGGATTTAATCAAAGAGGTCCCATGAATGAGGGTCCCATGACCGGACGCGGCATGGGCCAATGCAACACAGCTTACAACCGGGAAACAGGAACATCCGCCAAAACAACATGGAATACCCCGGGCTACGGTTATGGCCAGGGGCGTGGCATGGGCAGGGGAAGACGAGGATGTGAGGTCCCCCGATGGGGAATGGGAATGGGACGGCGTGCCCAGATGCCCCCCCAGCCTCCCCCGGTCACAAAAACGTCTCTGGCTGACAGGGCCCGGCAGCTGGAAGCGGAACTGGAAGCCATTCAAAATGAATTAAAACAGATGGAAGACCAATAACCCGATAAACGGACCGGGTATTGAGCACAACGCAATACCCGGTAACCGGGGTTCAAATCCATTTTGTGATTCCCTATGTCACCGAAACGTTATGGGCAGGTTCAGACGTATCCAAAACCTTACGAACCATTTCAGCAAGTTTTTTTTGATCCATGGGTTTCATGGCAAAACCGGTGGCCCCCAGCTCAAAGGCGGTTTTTTCATCCATTTTCTTGCTGTACCCTGTGCACAAAAGGGTTTTAACGTCCGGCCTGATTTCAATTAATCCCTCAATCAGTTGTGCCCCTGTCATGCGGGGCATGGCCATGTCCGTGATCACCAGATCAAATTTGCCGGGACGGGCCCGGAACATCTCCAATGCCGTCTCTGGAACTGTGGCACCCTCCACCTGATACCCCAATCTCTCCAGGCGCTGTTTGCCCATGCTCACCAATGCAGATTCATCGTCCACAAACAAAATAGATTCATTTCCTCCGGGCACAATATCATTGACTTCATCCGGTTCATTCACAAGCGCATTGGTAACAGGAAAGTAAATCAAAAAGGCGGTGCCTTTTCCCATCCGGGTTTCAACTTTGATAAACCCATCGTGCCCATGGACAATACCATGGACCACAGCCAGCCCCATGCCGGTCCCCTTATCCACCGCTTTTGTGGTGAAAAAAGGATCAAACAAATGCTCCATCACATGCTCAGGGATACCATGTCCGGTATCTGCCACTGACAGCTCTATATATTCACCCGGTTCCAGCACCTGATCCAAAAAAATCTGGCGTTTGCTCACGGTGGTATTCCGCAATCCTATTTCCAGCACCCCACCCCCATCTTCCATGGCATGGGCAGCATTGTTGCACAAATTAATCACCATCTGCTGCATCTGGGTCTGATCTGCCATAATGGTATGGCAGCGGGGGGATAAATTTTCCTTAAATTCAATCTGGGTGGGGATGGATACCCGTAATAATTTCATTGCCTCCTGTACGCAATTCACCATATCCAGGGGCGATTTCCTATGGGTGGTTTTGCGACTGAAGCTCAGTAATTGCCTGACCACATCCCGTCCTCGCAATGTTGCCTTGCGTATCTCGGACAAAAAACCGCGGGTGGGATTCCAGTCTGGAATATCATCCATGGCCAATTCAATATTTCCCAGAATGATGCCAAGGATATTATTAAACTCATGGGCAATGCCTCCGGAAAGGGTTCCCACAGCCTCCATTTTATGGGATTGACGAAGTTGATGCTCCAGTTTAATTTTTTCAGTGATATCTGTTGAAATATGAATCACCCTGTCAAGCTGCCCCTTTTCATCAAGTATCGGCGTACATGAAACAAGATAATGGCCATCCAGGGTCTCCATGTGCATCTCCACCGTCTCAAATTCGCCATTGTTCAGCAACGCTTTCATGGGACACTCTCCAGACGGTTCATGGCTTCCATGAAAAATCTTATGACAAGCTTCTCCCTTGATCTGATTCCGGCTCAATCCCGTTAATTTCAATGTGGCCAGATTGGCATTTTCTATGCGATGATTCTTATCAAGAATCATGGCAGGGTGACCAATGGCATTGAAAATATCTTCCCACTCCTTCCGGGAAGCAATCAATTGAGATTCATATTGTTTTCGATCAGCAATGTCGTGCATGATGGCCAACACAAAAGTTTTATTATCATGGGAGGTTAAAATGGAAGTGGAAATACTCATCGGTTTTTTACTACCGTCTCTGGTGACAATTTCCCACTCTTCATTGTTCAAGTTCTGCCCCTCCCGCATGGCATCCATGCGGGCAATGGCTTTTTTTCGGAGATTTTCATCAGGGTAAAGGCTCTGATACCACCCCAGACGATTAATCTCTTCCAGGGTGTACCCGGTCAGCTCCTCCATCTTTTTATTCCATTGGGAGAACCGAACAAAGGGGTATTCATCAATGGGAACACAGACACAGATACCCTCGGCTGCAGTTTCAAATATTGATGAAAGCATTTCATTGTGTTCTTTTAATTTATCCTGGCTTCGCATCAGCGCTTTTTCAGCATGGTCCCGTTTTCTGACTTCCCTTTTCAACCGTCGATTCCATAACAGCATCGTTCCAATGAACAACGCTGCAATGGATAAAAGCCCCAGAAACCACTTGATCACCATGGGTTTGGAAAACCCCACATCGCTTTTCACAGCCAACCATCTTTTTTGAATCTCCATGTGCTGCCGGGATGACATTGATCCCAATATTTTATTGGTGATGGAAACCAGCTGGGGCCAGTCTTTACGGATGGCCATATATAAATGATAATTTTCCGGAGAAATGGAGGCGGCAACCTTTAAATTACTCAACCCATTTTTCTGGATCAGGTAGGTTGCTGTTGCCAGATTGTCAATGTAAGCATGGGCCCGGCCAAAAGAAACTGCCTGCAATGCGTCAAGGGGGGTATCCACAAAATGGGAAAAAAGAGAGATTTTCTCCCGGGCAATCCATTCAACAGCGGCAGTTCCTTTCACAAAGGCAACTTTTTGCCCGCTCAGATCCTGAAATCCAGCCATGAACGGCGCATCGGTTTTGGTAATGATCACCAAGGGAAAGGAAAGATAGGGATCGGTAAAGGAAAGATAGGCCTGGCGATCAATGGTTTTTGCTGCACATGATATAAGGTCTATGTTCCTCTCCCGGGCACCATTGAGCACTTCGGGCCAGGGAATATCAGGTTGGATTTCCACCGTCACATCAAGCATATCAAACACAAAGGAAAGGTAATCCCCGGCCATGCCCTTTAAATTGCCGTCTTCATAATAACTAAAAGGTGGAAAGGCCATGGGGCCTGCCACACGAATGGTGTGGTGTTGTGAGAGCCATTCTTTTTCATGGGGGGTCAATAAGCTATAAACATCGGAATACTCCCCCTTATCCGTGGTGACTTCCCCGGCCAGAACAGCCACCTGGGAAAAAAGTATCAACAGACAAATCGTACAAATAATCCCCGAACACAACCACAGCGTTTTTAAAGAAAAATCTTTGAGCATACTTTCACCATTTGGTTTTACACTTGAAAATACCCACAACCCAATCACTCTGAAATCTATTCAAGGTGCCACAAATTCAAATTTAATATCTCAACTTTCGGGTTTCATTTCAAAGCCGGCATTTTTAAATGTACCGATGGGCTCAGTGTACCGACGGGGTCAGGCTTTTGTTATTGATGTTATCGACCAAGGCCTTTGCCAACGAAAAAAGCCTCGATAATGCCAATAACGAAAGCCTGACCCCACCACGAAATGCGAACACCGAAAGTTGAGTTAATATGAAATACTCCGCAAATAAGAGGCGTATCTCAAGCTTTGTTGAGGGCAGAACCAGGTCAGAATAAGGTCTATATACAATGCAGCCTTCAAGTTTACCCCGGCAGAGCCCCCCGATGGGCAATTGTCCCGGCCGAAACTGTAGACAGCTCAATTGGCCGGGACAATTGCCCATCGGGGGGGCATAATGCCATTTTCTATATTCGTTGTGTCCGCCAGGACATGTGGGCTATATATTTTTCAAAATATCATCAAATACTTCAGAAATACACCCTGAAAATCAATAAATTAAAGAACTGCCACCACCAAAGGGGAAACCTCATTCCAGAAGTCAAAAATAGTTATTTTTAGTAATTAAAAGATCTAAAATTCTTTTTTAAGTTATTTTTTGTTATTTTATTCAAGTGATTATTGACAACAATCTTTTAAATATCTAATATACACCAAAATAGACCCACGCAAGGAAAAGTCCATAGCCATTGCATACAAGGCATTTATCCATAAAATGGGGTTGAGGCATAAACACCAAGTAAATACCCGGTAGACCGAAGTCAGAATACGGTCCGCCCATGGCGGTTATTAAAAACAATAAGGGGAGTTGGCAGCAGTGGAACCACAAATGATTACCATAAATGGCAGGGACTGCATTTTTCAGCCCGGAGAAACCATTCTTGACATTGCAACCCGGAACAGAGTTGAAATCCCAACCATTTGTTATTTAAAAAGAACCACCCCCACAGGAAACTGTGGTATTTGCGTGGTGGAAATTGAGGGACATTCAGACCTTTCGCTGTCATGTTCCACATTGGCCAAAACCGGAATGATTGTACAAACCGATTCCCCCAGGGTTGTTTCCCAACGGAAAACAGTTCTGGAACAAATGTTATCATCAGGAAATCATAACTGCACCATCGGCTCTTCCGGGGACGACGCCTGGACCCAGTTTCAAATGGACGTTGAATCCAATGACGATTACGAAACCCTGTGTCCAGCCTGGGGGGAGTGTAAACTCCAGGAACTGGCGTATAAATACCAGGTCCAGGGGAAACACACCTCAGCCCCTGCAAGAAAGATTCCCCTGGAGCTGGACAACCCTATGATCATACGGGATACATCCCGGTGTATTATGTGTGGCAGGTGCGTGGCTGCCTGCAATGAAGTCCAAGTCAACCGGGCCATTGCCTTTGGTGACAATGGCAATGAAAAAAAAATCATCGCAGGCAAAGATGATTCTCTGATGACATCGGATTGTGTTTTTTGCGGAGAATGTGTACAGGCTTGCCCGGTGGGGGCTCTGGTGGAAAAAAAAGCCCTCAACGCCATCCGGCCATGGGAAACAAAAAAAATTCGGACAACCTGTCCCTATTGCGGTGTGGGCTGCCAGCAGTGGCTCCATGTAAAAGAGGGTAAAATCATTAAGGTCACTGGTGTGGAGGACGGAAAACCCAACCAGGGGCGTTTGTGTGTCAAGGGTCGATTCGGGTATGATTTTATTTATTCAAAAGAACGGCTGAGAACCCCCTTGATCCGGGAAAACAATGAACTTCGCAAAGCCACCTGGGATGAGGCTCTGGATCTTGTGGCAGAAAAATTTACCCGGATCATTAAAGAAGACGGCCCCCATGCACTGGCAGGTGTGAGCTGTGCCCGAAGCATCAACGAAGACTCATACCAGATGCAGAAATTGTTCAGATCGGTGTTTAAAACAAACAATATAGATCATTGTGCCCGCACCTGACATGCTCCCACCGTTGCCGGGCTGGCAACATCATTTGGTTCAGGCGCCATGACCAACTCCTTTGGGGAGTTTTCCAAGGCAAAAATGTTTCTTGTTATCGGGTCCAACATGACCGAGGCCCATCCAGTGGCAGCCACTTTTTTAAAAAATGCTGTGGAAAAAGGGGCTCGCCTCATTGTCATTGATCCCCGTCGTCATAAGCTGGTGGATTTTGCAGAGCTCCATCTGCCGTTAAAAGTGGGAAGCGACATTGCCCTTATCAACGGCATTATGCATGTACTCATTAAAGAAGGACTTTACGATAAGGCCTTTGTCTCTTCCTGTTGTGTGGGATTTGAAGAGTTAAAAGAGAAAGTGGAAAAGTATCCACCGGAAAAGGTTGCTCAAATATCGGGCATTGAGGCCGAAACCATCCGGAAAGCAGCCAGGATACTGGCATCTGTAAAACCGGTGATGTTGTGCTACACCCTTGGCATAACAGAACACACCTGCGGTAAAAACAATGTCATGGACACAGCCAATCTCCAGATGCTTCTGGGAAACATGGGTAAGGAGTGCGGTGGCGTTAATCCCCTCAGGGGCCAGAACAACGTCCAGGGGGCCTGTGACTGCGGCGCCCTTCCCAATGTTTTTCCCGGATACCAGGCAGTGACAGACAGTTTTGCCCGGAAAAAATTTGAAAAATCCTGGGGGGTCAGCGATCTTCCATCGGAAAACGGCTTAATGATTCCCCAGATGATGGATGGCCTTGTGAACGGCAAGGTAAGGGGATTTTACATCTTTGGGGAAAACCTTGCCAACACAGAACCGGACATAAAAAAAGTTGAACACGAACTTTCATCGGCGGAGTTCATTGTGTGCCAGGATATCTTTGAAACCGAAACCACCCGCTTTGCCCATGTGGTGTTCCCTGCTGCGGCCTGGAGTGAAAACGACGGTACCTTCACCAACAGTGAAAGACGGGTAAGCCGGGTGCGCACCGCCAGCAATCCGCCGGGATATGCAAAACCCAACTGGTGGATCTTTAAACAAATTGCCCAACGCATGGGACATCACTGGAAATCCAATAGTGCCCAAGAAATCTGGGACAATGAAATATCCATGCTGGCCCCCAATCTGGGGGGAATTAAATATAATCGCATTGAAAAGGACGGACTCCAGTGGCCCTGCCCTGATACAAACCATCCCGGCACCTGTGTGCTTCATCAAGATGGTGAATTTGCCTGTGGACTTGGGGTATTTAACCCCGTGGACTGGACCCCTCCTGCCGAGGTCCCCGATGAAACCTATCCCTTTGTGCTCAGCACGGGACGACGGCTTTACCACTACCATACCCGAACCCAGACCGGTCGCTGTGAAGGCTTAAATGAGCTTCTGGGGGAAGAAACCGCTGATATTTCACCGGAAGATGCCCGGGCAATGGGCATTTCATTCAATGATTTTGTCAAGGTAAAATCACGACGGGGGGAAGTGTGTATCAAGGCCAGGATTACCCCCGAGGTGCCCAAGGGCATGGTGTGGATGGCCTTTCATTTCCGTGAGGGCAATGCCAACTGGTTAACCAACCCGGCATTTGATCCCCAGACTTTAACCGCTGAATATAAAGCCTGTGCCGTGGCTTTGGAAAAAGTTTAATCCCTGCCAGATATATCTTCTGTTTTCTCCCCGCTTTGCATCTCCCACCACTTCCCGGGGAGCCTTCATGGCTCCCCGGCTTCCTTTTAACGATCTGTTCCCCGGTAAATCCACATGGGTACGATGCGGTCTGTTTTTTCAAACCCGCATTTAATATAAAATCCCACCGCATCCCCATGGCGATGGGCATTTGCCGGTGAAATCCACCATATTTATTATTTCTGATCAGAAAAAACCGATATGATCAGCTGAGCAGGGGCCCCATGTATTCAAACATGCCAAGCCCGCTGTCATGCTCTCTTTTATTGTCCATATTTGAAATCCCATGGAAATTATCCCGGATTTCTTCAACGCTGATGGAACGTTTGGCATCCCCAAGGCAGACCCCGTCACCGGAAACAATGGCGGTGCGGCCATACCAGCCGGCCCCTGTTGCAAAAATATTTCCAGACACCTTATTCTCTTCGGAACAAAGATAAAGCACCATGGGTTCATTGAACTGGGGATTCATTTTTTCTTCAAACTCCGGAGGAAACACATCGGCGGTCATGCGGGACCAGGCATTGGGGGCAACGGTGTTGACTTTTATATCGTACTTGGCCACCTCAAGCTTCAAAGAGTTCATGATGCCCACCAGTCCAAGCTTGGCTGCCCCATAATTGGTTTGACCGAAATTTCCATAAAGCCCGGATATGGATGCCGTAAAAACCACCCTGCCATAATTATTTGCTTTCATGATTTTAACCGCCGGCTGGGTAACACAAAAAGCCCCTTTAAGATGAACATTCATGACCAGGTCCCACTCTTCTTCGGTCATTTTTAAAAAGGATTTATCCCTTAAAATACCGGCATTATTAATCAGAATATCCAGTTTTCCATAGCTATCCATGGCAGTTTTTACAATATTTTCTCCCCCGGACATGGTGGCCACAGAATCATAATTGGCAACGGCCTTTCCCCCGGCTGAAATAATTTCTTCCACCACTTTATCCGCAGCAGAGGTGTCAGCCCCGGAACCATCCCGGGTGACACCAAGATCATTCACAACCACCCTGGCACCCCTGCGGGCAAGCGCCAGAGCATACATCCTGCCGATGCCCTGGCCTGCGCCGGTGACCACTGCCACCCTGTCGTTAAAATTTACACGTTCCATTGAATTCTCCATTACATTATCAAACGAATTTTTACTTCCTCAAAATAAAACCTCCGGTCAACCTCAGCAGAGCCGCCCCCCGACGGGCAATGGGAACCGGACAATTGAGCTGTCTACAGTTCCGGTCCGGGCCCATTGCCCGTCGGGGGGCGGCGGTATAATACCGTTTGGCTCCGCGTCTACGACCCTATATTTGCTGTGTCCCACAGGAGATGCCCATTATATCAAATGCCTCCCGGATCTGGGGTGTATTTCAATCTTTGTTGTGGGTGGAACCGGATCAGAATTTCGTGGTGGGGTCAGGCTTTCGTTATTGACATTATCGAGGCTTTTTTCGCTGGCAAAGGCCTTGGTCGATAACATCAATAACAAAAGCCTGACCCCATCGGCACACTGAGCCCATCGGTACATTTAAAAAGCTGGCTTTGAAATGAAGCCCGAAAGTTAAGTTATATGAAACTACCAGGACATGGCCTGGTTTACTTCTTCATCTGTGATATCCACAATTTCACCGGTTTCCGGCTGTTTTTCTTCATAAAATGTTTCAGAAAAACGGTGGTCCTTATCTGTTATACCCGCATCAATATTAAACTGATGCTCAAATTTCAGCGTTTCTTTAACAAAATCGTCAAATTCTTCCGCAGAAATGCTCACCCCGTACAATGCCTTCATCAAATCCAAAAGTGGGGTCATATCGTCCCGCACCGAGTACCGGACAAAATTACACATGCCCATGGCATCCATGCGGGAACCGATCACCTGAAATTTCTTGGACAAAGCAACTTTACCTTCTTTGTCCGTGGGCACATCTTCATCCCGCAGGGTAAACCCAAAGGTGTGATCCGCCCCCATGGGGGAGGACAAATAGGTCATGGCCATGCCTTTGGAACCCCGGGGTTCATAGGCAGGCAGGGCCTGTCCCAGCACATGGGGGGCATGTCGAACCCCCAGCACCTTGGCCGCGATTTTAACCCCCGAGGCCAGAATACGTCCCAGGGGGGTGAGACTTCGAATCTCTTCCATCATTTGAATGGCTGCGTCTCCATCGCCAAACTCGGCAAGCCCCGCCTCCATGGCAACCCCAATGGCAGCCCCGCAATCCAATGTATCCACCCCGGCATCATTGGCAATGCGATTCATGGTACCAATGACATCAAGACTGTCCACGCAAAGATTTGAGCCCATGAGGGCCATGGTTTCATACTCAATGGGAGAACAAAGCAAAGACCCATCCTTTCTGGGGTAAACATTGGAACACTGTATGGCACAGGGCTGCATGCAGGCGTGCTGGGTCAAGCCCTCCCCTCCCCGCTCTTTAATGATATCGTACATGGTCTGGGCATTTATTTTTTCCGCTCCCTCCATGGTGCCCCGGGTGAAATTTCTGGTGGGCAGTACATTCAAAGACTGGCAGATATCCACCATGGCAGCCGTGCCGTATTTGGTGAACAACGAAGACACAGGATTTTCCCTTAACAATTGAACAATCTTTTTGGAGCCTGCTTTAAACATCTCCTTATCAGCGAAATCAGGCTTAACCTCTCCGTCATTTAAAAGAACAAGTGCAATGATCCGTTTTGACCCCATCACCGCTCCCAGCCCCCCCCGTCCGGCATACCGGGAACAGACACCATGGGGGTCAGAACAGGCGATGCCTGTGGCCAGCAGCAATTTTTCCCCGGCCGGGCCAATGGTCATGCAGCCTGCTTTTTTGCCAAATTTTTCACACAGCAGATCGGATTTTTCATACACCCCCTTTCCCACCAGAAAAGAGCCGTCCACCAATTCACATTTATCTTTTCCAATCACAATGATCTGCCAGGGGGCATCACCTGCCGGGGCATCCTCAATGACAATGGCCCGCAACCCATGACTTGCCATGCGGGTGCCCACAATGCCGCCAGCATTGCTCTCCTTGGCCCCCCCGGTGAGGGGACTTTTGGACCCGATACTCAACCGATTACAACTGGAAACGGTGGTGCCGCTCAGGGCACCGTTGCATAGAAATAATTTATTTTTTTTACCAAGGGCATCACAATCTGCCGGAATTTCCCGGCTGATGAGCCGGGAAGACAAGGTACGCCCACCCAGCAGATATTCCTTGGAATTTTCCTGTTCCCGTTTAATTTCACCGGTTGCCGCATTGATTCTTAATATGGAAAACATTACTCCCCCCTAATAGTTGTGTGGTGTGTTTTTACATCCGCCACGGACCATGCGAACTTAATGCCGGAGTCATCTTTATATGAAATACGCCTCAAATCAGGGGTGTATTTCAAGCTTTGTTGTGGGCAGGACCGGATAAAATAAGGCCTGCCCGTGGTAGTTATATACAATGCACCCTTCAAATTTGCCCCGGCAAAGTCCCCCCAATGGGCAATAGAAACCGGCCAATTGAGCTGTCTACGATTCCAGGCCGGACCGCCCATTGCCCCTCGGGGGGCGGCATGATACCATTGTAATATCCGTTGTATCCGACAGGACATGCCCGTTATATGACCATTTGATTGCAAAAATATTAACATTCTACTATAAATTATGAAAGAGATAAAAGTTCATAATGAAAACTGACAAAAGTGGTGATATCAATGAAACTCCAGCCATGGGCAGAACTTATTATGATTCAATTTTCCCCGCAACAAGTTATAAAAACAAAAATAAACCTTCTTTATTATCTGCTTGCTGCTGCTTTGCCCTGGGCGATGTCAATACTGCTGTTATCTGCCTGCACACCTCCCCAGCCACTTGAAATAACATCTGAAAACAGAAATGGTATCTCCGACAATGAGATTCTCATCGGCTCTTCCCTGGCATTGGGAGGACATGCCGGATACCTTGGCACCCAAATGCTCCAGGGGGCCAGATCCTATATTCGTCACATCAATGACATGGGTGGCATTCACAATAGAAAAATCCGTCTCATCACCCTGGATGATCGGTATAATCCCACCCAATGCCTGTACAATACCCAGCAGTTAATTCTGGAAAAAAAGGTATTTGCCCTGTTCTGCTATGTGGGTACCCCCACCACGGTGCGAATTATCCCCCTTATCAATGAGGCAAGAATCCCCCTGGTGGGCATATTCACCGGTGCCAACCGTTTGCGACAACCGGTGAACCGCTATTTAATCAACATCCGGGCCTCCTATTACCAGGAAACCCGGGCTGCAGTTGATTTTATTGTGAAAAAAAAACAATTGAACCAAGTGGCGGTGTTTTATCAATATGATGAATATGGGTTTGACGGTCTCAGGGGTACTGAAATCGCTCTTAAAAAATATGGACTCATCCCCGTTGCCAAGGGATCTTATGTCCGGGGCACCCTGGATATTGAGGCGGGTCTTGACAAAATCATTGCATCCAATGCAAAGGCCGTGGTCATGATCGGTACCTATGACTCCTGCGCTAAATTTATTAAACTTGCAAGGGAACGCAATTTTTCGCCCCTGTTCCACAATGTATCCTTTGTGGGCTCCAAAGAACTTGCCAGAAGACTTGGACCCAATGGGCAAGGCGTAATGGTCACCCAGGTGGTGCCCCCCCCCACGCTTTCCCCGGACACCCCGCCCCTTCCCGGAGTAAAAGAGTACATATCTCTTTTGAATACCGCCTATCCCAGGAGAAAGCCCAGCTTTGTGGGACTTGAGGGATATCTCAATGCCAGAATCCTGGTGGAAGGTATTAAACGGGCCGGACCGGACATCACCCGGGAAAAATTCATCAACGCCATTGAATCCATTGATCAATTTGATCTTGGCATACAAAATCCCCTCACCTTTGGCAAAAATGACAACCAGGGACTGAATGATGTTTACTATACCATTATCCAGGACGGTAAACCGGTGCTGCTTAAATGAATTATTTTAACCAACTCAGCCTTAAAAACAAAATATTCATCTCCTGCCTGGGAATTATTCTACTGGTGAGTTTTTTCATTGCTCTATTCACAAGATCTCTTTTAATTACAGGTCTCACCGGTGAATTAAAAAAAAGAGGCATTGGTATTGCCCAGGGGGTTGCCGACAGTGCCAGGGTCTATATGCTCACAAAAAACCGGGCAGAATTAACTGCCATAGCCTATGATGCAAAACTTGGGAATCGTAAGGACATTATCAAATATCTGATGATCAGCGATAACCGTGGTAACATTCTGGCGCATACCTTTACCACCGGCTTTCCGCCCAATATCGAAACCCTGGTTAAAAACCAGAATATTGAAACAGCCAACATCACCGGTGCAGAGGTTAACGGGCATTTGTTTTTTCATGTGGTGGTGCCGGTAAAGGAAGGTATTTACACCATTGGATCAGTGCAGGCAGGGTTAAACAAACGTCACATTGAACGGCTAATATCGGATTTACGCCTGCTTTTTTTAAGCTTTTTGTCCATGGTGAGTATTATCTTCTTTTTTTTAAGTCACCGCCTGGCCCTGCACATCACCAAACCCATATCGTCACTGATTCGCTACACCGACCAGATTACCCGGGGAAATTTTAACATCTTTTTTGAGGACAATCGCATAAAAACCCATTGGAAGCCCGGAGCCAGAAACGATGAAATTACCAAACTGACCAATTCATTTATCAAAATGACCTCCCGCTTAAAGGTGTCCACCAATCGATTAAAAGAGTCCCAGAAAAAATATCATGCCTTGTTCAGAAGTGGACCCAACCCCATTTTTGTGGTAAAGGAAAAAACCTTTGATATCCTGGATGCCAACCCCAATGCCATGGAAATGTTAGGGTATGAACGAAGAGAGCTGCTCCGGATGAACCTTTTTTCCATTGGTAATCTCAATGAAATTGACTTTATCCATAAATACCCCGACCATGACACCATGGTAATCAGTTCAAAAGTTAAATTTTTCAAAAAAAACGGAGAATTTATATTTGTCAACATCCATGCCAACCCATCTGAATATCGGAACAAAAAAGTTCTCATTGTGGCGGCAACGGACATCACCGAGCTTGTGGAAAAAGATTCCCAGTTGATCCAGGCCAGCAAAATGACCAACCTTGAAAAAATGTCCGCAGGCATTGCCCATGAAATAAACCAGCCCCTTAATGCCATTAAAATGGGCAGTGAATATCTTTGTATGATGAAAGAAAAAAAACAAACCGTTAAAGATGACGATCTTGACATGGTTCTAAGCCAGATCAGCAGTCAGGTCACCAGGGCTGCTGAAATCGTGGGACGTTTAAAAACCTTTTCGCGAAAGGCGAATTTTTCCAGGGAGGTGATCCAAATCAATAATTGTGTCCGGGCGGTGAATAAAATCATCGGCAGGCAGATTACCCTTCAAAACATTGACCTTGTCATGGATCTTACCCCATTACTGCCCACGGTTCTGGCCCATAATAACCGCATGGAACAGGTGATTTTCAATCTGGTCACCAATGCCAAGGACGCCATCAACGAAAGGATTGAAGATAGAAACGATATTGAAAAGGGGATTATCACCATCACCACTTTTTTTGATGATGACATTGTGGGCATAAGTATTGCTGACAACGGCACCGGCATTGACCCCGGGCAGGTGGATCTTATATTTGATTCCTTTTACACCACCAAAGAGATGGGAGAAGGTATGGGGCTTGGGCTTTCCATTATCCAGGGAATCATAAAAGACTACAACGGCACCATCTGCGTGGGCAGCACACCGGGCCATGGTGCGATTTTTAAAATTACTTTTCCGGCACATGTTCAAAAAACAGGGGAAATGAAAGCAAAAAGGAACATATAGATGAAAATTTTAGTCATAGATGATGAAAAACCCACCCTTTCCATGTTTAAACTCTTTTTAACCGCCTATGGGTATGATGTTTATACGGCAGAGAATGGAGAAAAGGGTTTGGTGATTTTTAAGGAAATTGCCCCGGAGATTGTTTTCACAGATATTAAAATGCCGGGCATGGACGGCCTGGAAGTCCTTGCCTGCATCAAAAAAACAGATATCCCGTCACAGGTTGTTATCATCACCGGTCACGGGGACATGGAAAGGGCCATGGAGGCCCTGGATTTAAACGCCTCGGATTTCATCAACAAGCCCGTTGAACGCCGGGCATTGAATGCAGCCCTTTTCCGGGCGGAAAAAAGAATGGCATTGCCCCGAAAATTACCGGCAAAATTTTGTGCAACAACAAAAAATGGTACTTTGACCATAGAGATAAAAGGTCGATTAACGGCATCGGCGGAACAGGCGCTTTCGTCTCTTTCATCCCCGGCCTTATCACAGAACATTAACCGCCTCTGCCTTGTAATGGATGACAGTTTTTCCATTGATCGCCGGGGAATCGCTATTTTGATGAAACTCATGGGTCCATTAAAACACCGGGGAATATCCATTGTCATGGAAAACATCACCTGTAATTACGCCCGTGTCTTTAAAATGGCAGGCATGGATAAAATGGCAACTTTACAAGAAACTATACACGATGACTGACAAAGGGTGTCACAATGAACCAATACCGCCCGCCCCATATTTCCAATATTGTTCATCGACAGCGCCTGTTTACGCTTCTGGACACCCATTTTCATAAACAGACCGTTATCATCAGCGGCCAGGCAGCCCAGGGCAAATCCACCCTTGTGGCCTCATATCTTGCCTTGTCCCGGGAAAAAGTGTTGTGGTTCCATCTTTCCCCAAATCATGGAGACCATTCCAAGCTGTTTGATCTGCTCTTCCAGGGAATAAAAAAAACAGGGATGGAGGCGCAGTCGGGCACGGTGCATGGCGATATTCCCCACACCACCCTTGGAACGGACAAGGCCTTTCTCCGACATTTTGAAGGCATCAGCGTCATGCTAAGGCACATTCCCCGGCCGTTAATCCTGGTTCTGGATGATTTTGAATCCCTGGAGGAATCCTCTTCCGGATTTCAATTGATCAAGGAACTTCTCAATCAACGCTTTGACAAGTTAAAAATTTTTATTCTTTCACGCACCATCCCCCCCTTGCCCATGCCCCGGTTCAAGATGGAACAGAACATCGCAATGTTAACCAATGAAGATCTGGCCTTTACCATTGGAGAAACCCGGCAGTTTTTTTCCCAAAAAAACAACATGGACACAGGGGACATTGAAAAAATACAGAAAATCACACAGGGATGG
The DNA here is from genome assembly GCF_900176365.1 of Desulfocicer vacuolatum DSM 3385. Lineage (GTDB taxonomy): Bacteria > Desulfobacterota > Desulfobacteria > Desulfobacterales > Desulfobacteraceae > Desulfocicer > Desulfocicer vacuolatum. The sequence goes on from NZ_FWXY01000028.1 coordinate 28,928, forward strand.
GCCGGGGGGCTAACTCTGGTCTTCCAGTGCATGGATCGGTTTAAGAATATTGACAACCTGCCGGACCGATTATCATGGGAGGTATTCAGCTTTTTTTCCCAGGAGATCTACCAGACCCTTACCCGGGACATGCAATCTTTTTTAATGAAAACCGCTGTACTTGACACCATTGATCCCGGGGCCGCACTTTATATTTCACACGCCCCCGGTGCCTTTGATGTATTAAAAGCGCTTGAGAAAAAAAATCTTTTCATACAACGCATTGATTTTGGAGGTAAAGGACCGGCATTTAAATATCATAAACTGTTCCGGGAATTTTTATTGCAGGATCTTTTAAAAACAAAAGGCGCTCAAACCGTTGAAAAGCTCAATCGCAGGGCAGGACAATTTTACTGGAACAAAAGGGATCACGAACAGGCCATGGATTATTTCATTAAAGCCCATGCCTTTTGTGAAATTGCCGACATCATCAAAATTAAGGGAACAGATTATCTCATTAAACAAAAAATGTCGCGGTTGAAAAAACGGATGGATGCTCTGCCCCGGGAAATGACCCAAAATGATCCCTGGCTGTTGTTTTTTCTCACCATGACCCGGCGTATCCAGGGGGGAAAAAAAAATATACGGGACCTTAAAAGAGCCATTGGAATTTTTGAAGAGAATAAAGATACACGGGGGATATTGCTTGGTGTCGGATATCTCATTGAAGCGGCGGTGTTTATCCGCCAGCCCTCCAGAAACATACTGGAATGGATAAAAAAAGGAGAAAAACAGCTCCGGGGGATGGATCAAAAAAACAGATATCCCTGGGCCCGCTCCCTTTTGTGGCAGCAGATGGGGCTGGGATACATTGCCGGAAACGGCAACATTCCCAAAGGTATTTCTGCCTGTAAAAATGCTATGTTGTTAGGGCGGCAGATAAATAATGAAGACCTGGTTCTCAATGCATCCATTACCCTGACATTTGGCTATGTCCAGGCAGGGGATTTTGCCAATGCCCGGAAAATGCTATCAAAAATAAAGAATCTCACCAGTGAAGGCAGGCACCCGGAATACCGGGCCTTAAAGGCAATTGTGGGCATTGATTTTGCCCTTAAAAACGGACAATTTGATGCAGCCAGGGAACTTTTGAAACGCTCCGAAGCTGACATTGAAAAATTCGGTTTGATTTTTCTTTATCCCGGGTTTGTTGAGGCAAAGGCGCTATATCTTTTATACACCGGACAATTTAATGATGCCCGGCAGATGGCAGACCATCTCAATGATTTTTCACTTCTGGAAGGGAACACCTTTTACAAAGGCATCTCCCATCGCATCAAGGCTTTGAGCCACCTGCGGGAAAAAGCATGCACACCGGCAGAACAGGAGATTAACCTGGCACTGGACGCCCTGGCCCAGGTTCCCAAGGGGGATATTCATTATTTTCTTACCCGGCAACTGGCAGGAATCATTCTTTTTCATAACAAAGCCCATGCCCGGGCCCGGGAACTTCTGGAACCTGTTTTAAACTATTTTCAAAGTATATCCTCGGATCTATGTGCCTGTGAAACCCAGTTGATTTTGGGATTGAGCGCCTGGGAGCTGGATGATCCGGAGACTGCTTTTTTTCATCTGAAAAATGGCTATGACAAAGCCTGCCGGGAAAATTACGATTTTTTCCCTTTGATTGGTGAAACCTTGCTGATCAAGGCCATTGTTCTTCTCACAGCCCATGGCCAAATCCAGCCATTGGCACCCTACCCCCTTTCCCTTATGCAAAACACTCCCCCGGAAAAGGTGTTCCTCTCCATGGAACAGATGTCAGCGCCATGCAGCAAAACAGAAAAAAACAAGCGCCTGGAAAACCTGCATCCATTATATAAACAGCTGTTACCCAAGATCAGAATCAAAACATTGGGACAATTTACCATTCAATGTAATGATAAAACAGTGGATCATAAAACCCTTGGGGGCTCAAAACCCCTTTTGCTGCTCAAGGCCATTGTGTGCCATGGTTCCAGGGAGATTCCCAAAGAGATCCTCATAGATAACCTGTGGCCGGAAGCCACGGCAAAGGCCGGTGAAAAAAATTTTAAAATTAACCTCCACCGCCTGAGAAAGGCCCTGGAACCCCAGCCCATAAAAGAGTTCGGTCATTCCTATATTATCCAGAAATCAGGGCTGATTTCCCTGGATGGAGAACTTGTGAGTCTTGATGTGGACGAATTTATGGCGGCCGGTACCAGGGCCATGGAAGAAGAACGAAAAGAGCAGTTTAAGGCGGCCCTGGGGTATTATGATCATGCCATGAAATTATACAAAGGGGATTATTTCAATGAAGAGCCCTATGTGGAGTGGATGGCTCGGAAACGAGACCTTTTTAAAGCCAGGTTCATGGAATGGATGCAGAAAAAAGCAAGGCTCCATGAAGAGCTGGATCAAAGGGACAGCGCCATCAGCACCTGGCACCGGATTCTCGGAATGGATGCCTGCTTTGAAAGCGCATACCGGAATCTGATGATCCTCCATGCCGATGGCGGAGAAAAGAACAAGGCCATGGAAATTTTCAAACGGTGCCGTGATACCTTGCAAAAAGAGCTGTCCACCCAACCCGGCCCCCAAACCATGGGACTTTATGATCAGATTATCTCCAGGTAAAAGTCTGCCCGTGGCATTTATTCACAACATCAGGCGTCACTTGCCATGGAAGAGCCATTCCTATAGCCTTTTTTCCGGGCCTTGATGTCAAGATGAAGGGAGGAGACCAGCTCAAGGGCCGGAAAAAACGCGCGGTCCATTTTTCTTAAATCCACCACCTTTATATATTGACGGCAATGATCGCAGAGGTTAACCCGGTACTCTTTTTCTTCATCACTGAAAAAATAAAGCTGTTGATCCTTGTCGTTATTCTCACAAAACACACACCCCATTCTGCCCACATTCCATCTGTGGCTGCAAAAGGAGCATTTTAAATGCCGTTTTCCATCCTCATCAAAAAAGGCCATGTCCGGTGGATTACCACAAATGGGGCAATATCCTTTTTTTATTTCCGCCAGGGGGGGCAGGTAGGTTTCAAGCTGTTCTGAACAGGCCTGAAGGCTTGGTACCATGCTGGAATAAGTGAAAAAAATCAATTCTGAAACCGGCACGTCTGATTTTCCTGCCTGCTGCTCCAGAACAGCGTCCTGATTGTTCAAAATGGCGGTTATTACGGTTTCCAGTTCAAACGTCTTTTCCTGCAATGCCCCTTTTAACACCTGGGCACCCCTGGATAATTCCGGAGCCAAATCCCGGGCCAGATCACAAATTTTTACGAACAGCACACCGGTTTCATCCATATCAATTAAAAATTCCGACGGATCGATTAAAGGCAGTTGACTTTCCTGCTTCATGGCAAGAAGATCGGAACTGATGATAATGGAAGAAAGCTCAATGTGAGATCGACTCTCCTCCTGGGCCAGAAATACCTGGCTGTAAAAATCCAGGATGGGCTGGTAAACAGGCCTGATCTTTTTAATCACATCTGCGGTCTTTTTTATCTGGTCCATGGTGTTCATAGAAAAATTCCTTATCGTTTTAATCATGAGATGTTTTTATTAGAAAATAAAATTTCCGGGCAAGCTAAGGCAGAGCCGCCCCCCCGAGGGGTAATAGGAACCGGCCAATTGAGCTGTCTACAGTTCCGGTCCGGGTCCCTTACCCGTCGGGGGGGCGGCATATTACCATTTTCCATATTGAATTCCCCATTCCCGGGAGAATCCAACATGGCATGGTATTGCAACCTGTTATACGCGCATCAACCGGGCAAGGGGAGAAACCATCCTCCTGAGGGCCACACTGCGGCTGATACCGCCCTTACGGGTGGCACCGGCAACAGCATATTCCGAATAAAGCTCAGGCTCAAACCCCACAAGATAAATCACATTTACTTCGTCGGGATTCAAAAGACGGGCCTTGGGGAACTTCTCCCTGGCCATCTTAAGTTTTTTCTCGGCAAGGCCCAGCATTTCATCCCGCTCCCCAAAATTCATGGCACCGGTGGGGCAGGCTGTGACACAGGCCGGTTTCAATCCATTGTGCACCCTGTCATTGCACATGTCACACTTGGCCAAGGTGCCGTCGGCGGCTTTTCTGGGAACATCGTAGGGACAGGCTGCAATGATATCATCGGCATCCAGTTTTCTGGTTTCCCGGGTATAAATGATGGCACCTGTGGCATCATCCCGGTAAATGGCAGACTCATCATAGGCAGCTTCAAGGCAGGGGGCTTCCTCACAATGGCGGCATTGATCCGGAAAAAACAGCCACTCCAGCTTTCCATTAATGATTTCTTCCTTCATGCGCACAAGCTTATAGGTTTCAAAGGAGAGATCCCGGGGATTTTGATGACTCCCCACATTGATTGTCTCTTCAGCAGGAAGATCATGCCATTGCTTGCATGCCACCTGACACGCCCTGCAGGCAGTACAGATGGTTGTATCTATAAAAATTGATTTAGACATGGTGTCATCCTCCTTAAAGCTTTGTCACATTGACCATAAAGGCTTTGGTTTCAGGAATCCGGGTGTTGGGATCACCTGCAGGCGGGGTCAAAAGATTGGCGCTCTCTTCGGTGCCGGTGGCAGGCCATCTCCAGCCATAATGCCAGGGGATACCCACCTGATGCACGGTGGCATACCCAATGGTAAAGGGCTTGAATCGTTTGGTAACAATGGCGGTGCACTCCAGATTGGCCCTTGCACTGGATACCAAAACCCGCTCTCCATTTTTAATGCCCCGAAGTTTTGCAAGTTCCTCACTCATCTCCACAAACACATTGGGCTGCAGCTCCATGAGCCATTTCTGGGGCCGGGTCATGAGACCTGTCTGCCAATGCTCAGACACCCGGTAGGTGGTGCCCACAAAGGGAAATCTGGGATCACAGCTGGCATGCCCGTCCTCTTTGGTGGAATACACCACCGCCGTGGGATTGACCATGCGGGAGCTGAAGTAATTTTTTTCCACAGGACACTCCAAAGGCTCATAATGCTCTGGAAAGGGGCCGTCTGCCCTGCCCGGTCCAAAAATCTGCCCAAATCCGTGTTTTCGCATGATAAAGGGCTGTTTGGCATCGCTTCTCCGGGTTCCATCGGGATTTTCCAGGGGATACCATCCGCCGTCGGGGACATCGCCCAGCCATTTTTTGGAGGTATATTTGCCGTCCTTTGACTCTCCGGCAAATTTAATGACCCATTGCTTGTCATCCCAGGGATGGCCCTTGGGGTCCACCGATGCGCGATTGTAAAGAATCCGTCGATTCACCGGCCAGCACCAGGCAAATTCAGGATACAGCCCGATGTTGTTTGCAGCATCTTTTTTACTCCTCCTGGCGGACATGTTTCCCTTTTCCGTATAGGAGTTGCAATAGAGCCAGTTACCCGAAGAGGTTGACCCGTCAGCCTGGAGCCAGGCAAAACTGGGCACCAGGGTTCCCTTTTTGCAAAGTTTTCCTTTTACTGTAACATCTTTTACAAAGTAACCGTTAATTTCTTTGGCAGCCTTGTGGGGATCATAGGCTCCGTTGGTCTCATAATCCCATTTCAAATTCAAAATGGGATGTTTAAAAACCCCGTCAGAAGCTTTGTATTTTTCTTTGATCCTGTGGCCGAGTTCCATGATAATATCGCCGTCGGGACGGCTGTTACCAAGGGGTTTAGGCCCCTGATACCGCCATTGCATCCACCGGCCGGAATTGGTGATGCTGCCCTCTTTTTCCACAGAAACCGATGCCGGAAGCATGAACACTTCAGTTCCGATTTTAGACGGCTCTGCCCCGGGTCCCCGCCAGAAAGAACCGGTCTCATTGTCAAAAATATTCACATTGACCATCCAATCGAGCTTTTCCAGGGCTTTTCTGATCTTTGATGCATTGGAACCGGAGCAGGCAGGATTTTGTCCCCAGGCAAAAAACCCCTCCAGATTTCCCTTATACATGGCATCAAACAGATCAAACCAGGAGTACACGGCCCCGTCATCCACCTTGGGCAGCCAGGTGTATCCAAATTGATTTTCAGGGATGGCCTTGTCACCAAAAAAGGATTTTAAAAGACTCACAGAATATTTAGGATAATTTTGCCACCAGTTGGCAGAAAGAGGGTCATTGCTTTTGGGGGTATATTTTTTATTATAAGCCTCAAGGGTGTCATTGGAGGCCCTGGCTGTTTTAAGATAACCCGGCCAGATATGCCATAAAAGACAATGATCCGTGGAACCCTGGACATTGGATTCACCCCGAAGGGCGTTGACACCGCCACCGGCAACCCCCATGTTGCCAAGGAGCAGCTGAATCATGGCCATGGTACGAATCATCTGGGTTCCCACTGTGTGCTGGGTCCAGCCCATGGCGTACATGATGGTACCGGCCTTTCCCGTTTTTCCTGTTGCGGTATAGGTTTCATACACCTTTAATAAATCTTTTCCGGCCGTACCTGTAACCTTGACCACTGTGTCGATATCATATCGCTCATAATGCTTTTTCATGAGTTGAAAAACACAATGTTTATCCTTAAGGGTTTTGTCCATCCTGGGGATGCCCTTGTCATCCATTTGAAAGGCCCAGGAAGATTTGTCATACCCGCCCATGGAGGGACCGTCTCCGCTGTTCTTGCGATATCCGGAAAAAAGCCCGTCTTTAAATCCAAAAGATTCATCCACAAGAAAGGAGGCATTGGTGTAAGCGGCGGTGTACTCCTTGTTATAGAGATTATTGTCCAGAATGTATTTAATCATGCCCCCGAGAAAGGCAATGTCCGTTCCGGACCGTAAGGCTGCATAGATATCTGCCTTGGCTGAGGTTCTTGTGAACCGCGGGTCCACATTGATCAAGGGTGCACCCTTTTCCATGGCTTTTGTAACGTATTTAAAAGAGATGGGATGATTTTCAGCAGCATTGCTTCCCATGATGAGAATGCAATCACTGTTTTGAATATCAATCCAATGATTTGTCATGGCACCGCGTCCAAACGACTCTGCCAGAGCCGCTACAGTTGCGCTGTGTCAGATACGGGCCTGGTGTTCCACATAGACAAGTCCAAGGGAACGCATCAATGCCTGGTAAATCCAGCACTCCTCATTGTCCATGGCTGCGGACCCCACAGATGCCATGCGGGTGGTGCGGTTGACGGTCTGCCCCTTGGCATTGGTGGTTTCAAAACTTGTGTCCCTGGTTTTTTTAACCCTTTCGGCAATTTTATCCAAGGCCCAGTCCCAGGACACCGTCTGCCATTTATCCGAATAGGGTGCCCGGTACATGGGTTCGGTGAGGCGATTTTCATTTTCTGTGAGCTGTTTTAAAGAAGAGCCCTTGGAACATAAGGCCCCCCGGTTGATGACGTGATCGGGATCACCTTCTATGTTGATCACCCTGCCGTCACCGCGCTTGCTGGTGTGTACAATGGCACCACAACCCACGGCACAATAGCAGCAGATGGTGGTGGTTTCCTTTGCATACCGGGTTTTCAGCATGCCTGCATGGGATTTCACCGGCTTAAGGTCAAATCCCAGACCGCTGACAGCAATACCGGCAGCGGCGGCACCGGAAAACTTCATAAAATCTCTTCTATCAAGTTTCATGTAACAATATCTCCCTTTGTTATGGTCCATGCCTGGGTGGTTCTATCCATTATTGATTTTTTTATATCTCAACTTTCGGTGTTCGCATTTCGTGGTGGAGTCAGGCTTTCGTTATTGACATTATCGAGGCTTTTTTCGTTGGCAAAGGCCTTGGTCGATAACATCAATAACAAAAGCCTGACCCCGTCGGCATTTAAAAATGCCGACTTTGAAATGAAGCCCGAAAGTTGAGTTTATATGAAACACTCTGTAAATCAGGGATGTATTTCAAGCCTTGTTGTGGGCAGATCCAGATCAGAATACGGTCTGCCCGTGGCAGTTATATGGCAATAACACAGGGAGGTTACAGAAAGGTTACACACAACGGTTATAAAAACAAAAACGCCCTTTTCCGGCAATCTGACCCACCGGAAAAGGACGTCTTTTAAATGAAATCGCATGGCAGTAATAAATCACTTGCCACGAACAAAATTAAAACTCAAACAATTAAAATCCTGAAAGCATGATCAATGATCGGGCTGTAGATCTTGTTTGGAAAAGGATTGGGACACTGTGGCATTTGCAGCAGGGGCAGGTTTAATTTCACCGGTGGCAAGTTTCATATTTTTCACAAACCCCACACACATGACCAATCCCAAAAGAAGGATGGGCAATCCACACACAACCACCGCCGTCTGCAACGATTTAAGGCCTCCGCTCATGAGCAGCACAAAGGCCATACCGGCCATCATGGCCCCCCAGAAAATTTTCAATAAATTGGGAGCATCCTGTTCATCTGTGGTGGATTCATAGGACGAAGAGGTCATGTTAGCAAGGGTCAGGGTCATGGATTCAGCCAATGTCACAAAAGAAAACACAATGGCCAGAAAGCCCATGATATTAAGAATTCCGGGCAGGGGCAGATTCTTTAAGAAAGCAAATAATGCCACTTCAGTTCCAAATTTGCTGATCTCTTCGGAAATGGCAATTCCCTGGAAATGTTCCATAAAAATACCGGCACTGCCAAACACACCAAACCACACCACAGCAAACAGTGACGGAGCAAAAAAGTTAACCATAACAAACTCTTTAATGGTTCTGCCCTTGGCAAGTTTCACCAGAAACAGCCCCACCATGGGGGCAAAGGCCAGCCACCATGACCAGTAAAAGATGGTCCATCCACCCACCCAGCCCGTTTGAAGGGCGGGTTCCAGATAAAGAGACTGCCGGGTAAGGGAACTTAAATAGTCACCCAGGGCAGAGCTGGTGTTGTTCAATATATAAAGGGTGGGACCAAACAAAAACACCCAGAGAAGCAGGGCAAAATAGATATAAACATTGAGATTACTGATTATTTTGATACCCTTGTGCAACCCTGTGCAGGCGGCCACAGTATAAAAAACAGCCATGGAGGCAATAATGGCAAACCACAGGAGCAGGACAGAATCCATGGTTGAACCCATGACATATCCCATGCCAGCTCCCAGCTGCATGGCACCAATACCAAGGGAGGTACCAATACCGGCAACAATGCTGAAAATACAAAGTGCGTCAATGAGATTACCCGCAAGACCATTGACTTTTTCGCCCAAAAGGGGATAAAGGCCTGTGCTGATCTTAAATGATTTTCCCTGGTTGTGATATAAAAAAGCAATGAACAGTCCAAATGCCGTATAGGTGGCATAGGGATGTAAACCCCAGTGAAGGAACACAGTGCGCAAAGCACCTTCGGCAGCCTCGGCAGACCGGGGTTCAAGCCCTGTGAATCCTGCGGGGTTGGTGTAATTACCCAGGGGTTCTGCCACACCGTAAAACACAATACCAATGGCAATACCCGAAGTCAGGGCAATGGCAAACCATGAAAAAAAAGACATTTCAGGCTGGGCATCTGCTCCGCCCAGGCGAATGTCACCATACCGGCCCAAACCGGCCCACAGCACAAATACAAACAAAGCGCCCACACCCATGGCATAGAACCAGCTGAAGTATTTAATACAAAAGCTAAATGCCCCATTGGCAGCCACCCCCAGTTGATCCGGCAATATGGCTCCAAACACAACAACGGCCACCAGCAGCAATGCCGGTGGATAAAACACCTGTTTATTAACAAGTCCGCTTATTCCCTTTTTACTTTGCGTCATCACTTTCACCTTTTTTTACCCAAACAATCCAGCCGGAAAATTGACCGGAAACAGTTAACGATTCATCCCGCATGTTTACGGAAAAATTAAAACTGTGGTTCTGACAGCAATAAACATACCATAAATGAAAACACCCCTCTGATTTGTGGCATATTTCATATAACGGGCATATCCCGGCGGACACAACAAATATATAAAATGGCATTATACCGCCCATTTTTTTAACCGTCGGGAGTATAAAATTTTTTTACACACCCCTGTTTGGTTTTATTTTTTATAAAAACTTTTTTAGTCCTTTTTTATAATTGCCACGGGCAGACCATATTCTGATCCGGTTCCCATTGCCCATCGGGGGACGGCCCTGCCTTAGCTTGTCCGGAAATTTTACTTTCTAACTCAACTTTCGGTGTTTGCATTTCGTGGTGGGGTCAGGCTTTCGTTATTGACATTATCGAGGCTTTTTTCGTTGGCAAAGGCCTTGGTCGATAACATCAATAACAAAAGCCTGACCCCGTCGGTACATTTAAAAATGCCAGCTTTGAAATGAAGCCCGAAAGTTGAGTTTCTAATAAACGGGTATCTCCCGGCGGACACAACAAATACAGAAAGTGGTATGATGACATGATATCAATAAACGCAAAAAGCCTTTTTCCATGAAGTGAGTCATGGAAAAAGGCTTTTAAAATTAACGGTTTCATCTTATCAAGTACTGTTCAACCCAAATATGCGAAATTTCCATGGCTGATGAACCTTGATAAAAGAGTTAGAGCTTATTGATTTACCATTTTCAAAACTCAGACCGCCATATTTTATGGGTGTCATATTGGATAAACGGTAAATTGAAAGCTGCTGACTCCCTAAAAAATTCAAAAACAATTATTCACCTTTACGATGATTGACATAGTCCACAAGGGCTTTTTCAATTTCAGGGTCAATGGCCGGTCGCTGATAACTTTCCAGCCGGGATGCCAATGCCTTTTTTGCCCGCTGTTCCATGGTCATGCCACCGTTTCTCTGCCAGGCATCATAAGATTCATGGGAAAATAACTGGGACTGAAAATACTCGCTGCGGCACAATTTAAATGTCCTGGGCTGGGTAAGGTATTGTCCACCGATACCTGCTTCATCTATGGCTTTAATTTCCAGTTCCAGGTCTTCTTCATTCACATCCATGGGCTTCATAAGCTTTCTGAGCATGCCGCAATACTCTTCATCCATGAGAAATTTTTCATAACTCTGGGAAATATGTCCCGCCATCTGCCCACAGGCGTGGAGAATGAAATTCACGCCGTTGCGAACAGAGGTTTGAAGCTGCATACTTGCCTCGTATCCGGCCTGGGCATCAGACACATGTGCATCACAAAGCCCACCACCGCTACGGCTGGGAAGATTGTAGAATCGCGCCATCTGGGCTGTGGCAGAAATCAAAACAGACTGCTCTGGAACCCCCACTGCCGCAGCACCGGTCTTAAAATTGGTGGCTGTGGATGTGGAGCCGTAAATCACAGGCGTACCGGGGTTCACCAGTTGAGCCAGGGCAATTCCTGCCAGCACCTCAGCGTTGATCAGGGTCATCATCCCCGGCATGGTCACAGGACCGGATGTCCCGCCAATGACCATGTTGGCAATGACAAGGGCCTGACCATGGGCCGCAAGCTCCATCAATGCGCCTGTCATTTCGTCGGAAAATTGTAAAGGGGTCAGTGCATTGATCAGGGAAACCGAGCGGGCCTTGTCCTTTACCTTTGATTTATCCCCGTTGCAAAAGGCAATGGCCAGCATCTCAACCAGATCCCCGGCAATCTCCCGGTTGGTCTGGCAGCCCATGAATGCTTTATCACAATAAAGAATATTGGACAGTACCATATCAAGCCCCTGGGTTTCCGGGGGCACATCTTCGGGATCAATCATGAGATACCCGTTCATGTCAACGGTATCTGAGGTCTGCACCAGTTTGCAAAAGTTATTATAATCTTCCATGGTACCGGTGCGCTGTTGTCCGCCTTCAGTTGCCATGAACGGTGCGCCATAGGCAGGAAGAAAAACAAAATCATCGCCGCCGATGGTAACGGTGTGCTCAGGATTCCTGGCGTGGACCTTAAAGGTTGAAGGCGCGGTTTCCAAAGCTTTTTTAATATCGCTCCTGTCAAAAAAAACCGTCTCACCCACCACCTTGAAACCATTTTCCTTAAAAAGAGCAAGGGCCTTTTCATCATTAAAGGCAACCCCTGTCTGTTCTAAAACAGTCATGGAAGCATTGTGAATTTTCTGCAACATCTCATCTGTTAACGTCTGCATTCTGTCATACATTTTAAGCACACCTCAAAATATGTTCAGCCCGCCGGGCAGGCCTTTGTTAAATTAAATCACATCAACTCCAATGTGGAGCGCACAAAATAATTATCAAATTTCAAACTGGGGAATGCAACCTGCATGCCATCATTTATTTTTTACGTCAGGTATTACAAAAACTGCCATCACGGGAGGCCTTTTCCGTGCCCCTGGATATCCATTGCAAAAACCGATTAAAAAACCCTTTCTGCTTTTGCTCTTTTCCATCATGTGACATCTTGATCTCTTTCTTAATATTTTTTTCCATGATTTTTCCCTCTTCTTTTTTTTTGTTCAAATTGTCATCACCGACTGATTGCGTTCGTGCAGGTCAGAAACGAGTATAAACAGTCACACTCTTGACTTTGTGCCATTTTACCACTAATAAAGAATATTAACATAAGGATTTTCAACAGATGCTTGACCCGAAAAAAAGATGCATGACAAAAAAATGGTACAACAGGGATTGACCGGACAGGAGCGGCAGTGGAGATAAAATCAAAGGCATGGCAGCAGAACATGATTGAAACCCGGGTTCACATCGAAATTGAAGCCCGTTATCTCTTTTTTCTGGAAATTTTCAAAGACTATCCCGCCCTTGGGCAGGAGCTGACTTTATTTTTAAAAGAGCTGTGCAACCCCCTGAGAAACTGGCATTTTCTGGTGACCGAAGGACGGAAATATTGTCTGGACAATTTAAATATTCTCCGATCCCACCCCTTTGGAACAAGGGCCGTGGCCGGCTTCATTGATATCTTCCACCGGGCAGTGGAGTCTGCTGATATCCGGGAAACCCGCCAGGAAGCCGTGGATCAGCTGCTACAGTTTCTCCAGCGAATTTTAAGGGAATACGGCACAGATGCCCCCACCATACTACCGGAAATAAATCGATCCCTGGTGCGCATGCATCAATATGATGATGATCGATTTTTGATGTTTGTAAAAAGTTACTACCGCCTGAACCGCCTGGCAGCCCTGTTGTTAAAACTGCCCTTTCCCGAAAAAAACCAATGGCAACCACTGAATCGCGTGCTGTTTCGCTACCATGAGATGAACTGCCGCATGTGGTGCCGGGAAGATGATCCTTTGACAGCCTTTGAAAGAGAAGCCCGGGAGCCGGAACTGCCGGAACAGGTGAAATCGCTTTTTTCTCCCATCTCCCATAACACCATGAACCAGGTGGCCGGACAATTGGAAAAAATGGCACAGAAAACGGATTTCAGGAATAATGCCGCCACAATCCAGTTGATGAAGTTTCCCGAATTCAATCACATCACATCCATTTATAAGGACCTTCCCAGACAACTTTTAAAGGCCGGTGATTCCAGCAGGCAGGGCAACCACTGGAAGGTGATTTTTTTATTTCAAATCATTAATATCCCCGACCTTGCCATGATCCATGACACCACATTAAAGGATATCAATGCCACGTTAAGGTGGCTCATCGGCCATGAGAGCAGCCCCTATATCCGACAATTGATCCTGCACACCTTTACCATTTTAAAACTCCGGTCCCAGGCGTTTCCAGATGCAACCCTCAATGCCATTTTAAATATGGGAAAAGGGGTTTACAACACAGGGGACAGTGATCTTGTAAAATTTTTCATCCAATGTGTTATTAAAACCGGATTTCAATTCCCGGACATACAGGGGGTTGGCACCAACTGGCAGGTGAAATCCAACCATACCCATCTGTTGAATATCCGAGTGTGGCTGGAACTTATTTCGTTAAACCCCCACTGGTCCATGAGTCTCATGTCCCGTCTGACCATCTATCTTTCCATCTGCGGGGTATTTATCAAAGACACCGATCTTTTCCCCCGGGACATCACCAACCTGTTAAACAGCCCCATTGAGCCTGTGTACCATCTGTTAAAACAACTCACCCGGCTTTTTCCTGTTTATTACAATGAAATCGGTGCCGAAGGGGCCATCCGGGATTTTTCCACCCGCATTGATGAACTCACCCAGCGCCGGGACAGTTTGATTCATTTTTATCGTAAAAGAATCCATGTGGAGAGCAGCAACCGTATCATCACCATGACAGAGGCTATCTTTGCTTTTTGGAAAACCCGGGACATCAAGGGACTTTTGCCCTATGTTCCCCGTGACTTCACAGCCCAGATATCCAGCGATGCCGCCCACCTTGACGGGGTTCATGAAATTTTAAAGATACTGGTGGCCCATGGCATGGACATCCCCGGGGATCTGCTCACCACCCCCCGGGAGGAGCTGGAGGGTATTATTTATCACAGCACCATGCCCAAAGGCAGTGAAACAGACCGGGAAAGGGTCATGCTCCTCATCCGCCTGTATCGCCTGCTTTACCAGAAATACACCCCTTCGTGCACGGAGATCGATCAATACCTGGCCCATGTCAATACTGCCCGGATTCCCCGGTTCAATCTGTTGCAGGAGGTCCTGGATGCCCAGAAAAATCCCCAGATGAAAATCAAGGCCCGGCTCCAGAAACTGTTAAGTTATCTGGGGGTACTTAAAAAAGAACTGTTATCAAAAAACAGGTTTAAAGCCCGGGAAGACATCTTTAAAAAACGTCATTTCACCGCCGATATCCCCTCCCTGTACGGCAGCTACCATGAGCCAAAATTTGATGCACTGGGACTCACCTTTCGTCTGGAATCCATGGTCAATCCCCTGTTTGAAAGCCTCATCGAAGACCTGGATCTCACGTTGATTGCCAAGGTAACGGTGCACAAAATTAGAAATCGTCTGCGCATGTTCTACACGGCCCTGAAACTGGACGGCATATCTTCATCGGAATATGAATTCCAGATGATTTTGTTGACCCACTCCCTGGAAGTCCAGGGATTTTCCTTTACCCAGTACCTGGATATTTTCCAGAGCCTGGCCAAAGCCGTTCAAAATATCATGAATGACTATTTCCACACCGTCCACCAGGAGCACCTGGAAGATGCTCTGGAACGTATTCCCCTGGATCTTTTAAAGGAAAAATATGACACCGGCGATGGATTAACCAATCCCAAAGAACAGGTGGCAGAGCTTTTCTTCAGAGAACGCATGGCCACCTCCCTGGGGCTCCAGCAGCTGGATCTTTTTTTAAGTAAAATTCTCACCACCCTGCACCAGCAGGCCCAGGAACTGCCCCAGGAACATCTGCGAAAATTATTAATGTATGATCCCAAACGCATTATCACCTCGTTAACGGCTCCCAAATCGTGGATACTGGGGGCCATGGACCTTGGCAACAAGGGCAACAATCTTGTCACTTTAAGTGGGTACAACCTTCCGGTACCGCCCGGCTTTATCATCACCACCGAAGCCTTTCGCCACCGGGATCTCATTGATTCCTATCCTCCTGCCCTGGCCAATTTCCGGGAACAGGTTTTATCGTCACTTAGGGACTTGGAAAAAATCTCAGGAAAAACCTTTGGGGATCCCCAAAATCCCTTGCTCTTATCTGTGCGTAGCGGGTCAGTGATCTCCCAGCCGGGCATGATGGACACCCTCATTGATATCGGCATAAACGAAGAGATCGCCCAGGGCATTGCCGAGCACACAGGAAACGGATGGCTTGCCTGGGATAATTATCGCCGATTCCTCCAGTGCACAGGCATGATCCAGGGTATGAAACGGGATGATTTCGATGCGGTGATACTCAAATTTAAAAAAAGATGGAAACTTCCCTACAAAAGCCTGTTCAGCGGCCAGCAAATGAAAACCGTGGCACTGGCCTACCGGGACAAACTCAAAGAGGCAGATATTTATTTCAGCACTGATCCCTTTCAACAGCTGTTCCAGGCCATTTTCATGGTGTTTGACTCCTGGAACGCTCCCCGGGCCAAGGCTTACCGCCAGATCATAGGACTTTCCCAGGACTGGGGAACCTCGGTGACCGTGCAGCAGATGGTGTTCGGAAATATTTCCCATGAGGCCGGCACCGGTGTTATTATCACCCATGATCCCCGATCCCCCCGGAATCAGATTCGACTGTGGGGAGATTTTACACAGCAAACACAGGGAGAAGACGTGGTGGCAGGACTTGTGAATACCTTTCCCATCTCCATTGCCCAGCAGGAACGGGAAATGAGAAACACCGACACCACATTGGAAAGCCATTTCCCTGAAATATACAACGGACTTTTAACCTGGGCCGATACCCTGGTCAACAAACAGGGCTGGAGCCCCCAGGAAATTGAATTCACCTTTGAGGGGCCCCAGCTCAAAGATCTTTATATTCTGCAATCCCGGGATCTGGGTATCCGGGAACGCAAAACACGTCCCATGTTTGAACAGGTCTCATGGATAAAGGCAAAAGAACAATACCTGGGACACGGTATCGGCGTCAGCGGGGGAGCCATGTCCGGTCGCCTGGTCTTCACCCTCCGGGAGATTGAAAAATGGCGCAGGCAGGAACCGGAAACCTCCCTCATACTGGTCAGAAATGACACGGTTCCCGATGATATCCGGGAAATCCACGCCGCTGACGGACTTCTCACGGCCCGGGGGGGCATGACCTCCCATGCCTCAATTGTGGCCTATCGTTTGAATAAGACATGCGTGGTGGGATATCGTAACATGGTGTGCAATGAACGTAAAAAAGAGTGCCGTTTTGACACTATCATTCTAACCTCTGGTGAATTTATCAGCATTGACGGCCATAAAGGTACTGTTTTCAAAGGAAAAATCAACATTGAGGCTTAACTGTCAATATTAAAATATTTTATTACTTATTTAACACATAGCCACCACGGGCGGACCGTATTCTGATACGGCTCTGCCCACAACAAAGTTTGAAATACACCCCCGGTTTGCGGAGTATTTCATATATAACAAACAAGGACATTTCATGGATTTAAATCAAAACAATGGAAAAATTGGAATTAACGGTTTTGGTCGCATTGGCAAACTCACTGTCTGGCACCACATCAGCAGAAAATATTTTAACGAAATTGTTGTCAATGTGGGTCGACAAGTGGGCAAAGGCATGGAAGATCTGGCCCATTACATGGAAAGGGATTCCACTTATGGTCTTTTAAGTTCATATCTCTATGGATTTAAGGGCAAACCCGTGATCACCGACATTGATGAAGAAAACGGCACCATGGTGGTGGACGGAATTAAAATCACCTTTCTTCGATCTGCCAGAAATCCCTGTGACATTGCCTGGATGGACAATGATGTTAAGCTGGTGGTGGATACCACCGGACAATTTCTGGACCCCATTGCCCAGGCCGATGACCCCAAAGGCGCTTTGCGGGGACATCTTGCTGCAGGCGCGGAAAAGGTTATTGCGTCGGCCCCCTTCAAGTTCAAAGATAAAGGTCTGGATCTTAAAAACGCCATGCCCGAAGATGCCGTAACAACGGTGATGGGCATCAATGACCATGTTTATGATCCCCGGAAGCATTCACTGATATCCAATGCCTCCTGCACCACCACCTGTCTTGCCCACATGATGAAGCCGGTGCTGGATGTCATGGGATCCCAAAAGATTTTATCCGCCTCCATGGCCACCATCCATGCCGCCACCGGCTCCCAGCAGGTGCTGGACCGTCTTCCCGGGGCCGGGGCCAAAGATCTGAGAAAAAACCGCAGCATTCTCAACAATATTATCCTCACCTCCACCGGAGCTGCCAATGCCCTTCGCCTGGTGATTCCAGAGATGGAACGCATCGGATTCATCGCCGAATCTGTGCGCATCCCCACCGGTACCGGCTCCCTGGTTATTCTGGTGTTGAATCTCCAGGAAAATCCGGGGGGAGGAGAGCCCATCCGCAGGGACGTCATCAACAATATATACCGGCAGGCAGCCCACAATGATGCCAAGGAGTATCTGCATTACACTGACAAACAAAACGTCTCCGGTGATATCATTGGAATGCCAAGGGCCGCCGCCACCATTGAAGGCCATGAAACCCACACCCGCACGGCTGAAATCAATATCAATCTTTCCAACGTTCCCGGACTGGATCAAAGTATTATCTCCACCCTGGAAAATAAAAACATCCATGTTCCTGTCACCCAGACAGTTATTTATGGCTGGTATGACAACGAGCTTGGCAGCTATGTCAATATGCTGGGGGATCGCACCGTCACCATTGCCGAGGATATGTAAAAAACATTTTTCAACATCCCAAGTTTCATCATAAATTAAAACAACCGATGTGAACAAACAAAAATACCAGCTCCAAAAAGAAGCTGGTATTTTTATTTTTTATATGAAACTCCAGCCAAAAGCCTGTAATGATTAGAGTTTCATTTTTCGTTGTGGGCAGGTTAAACCCCAATATGATCTGCCCGTGGCAGTTTATATGAAAAGGCAGCCTTCAAGGCAACCTCAGCAGAGCCGCCCCCCCCGATGGGTAATAGGAACCGGACAATTGAGCTGTCTACAGTTCCGTCCGGGCCCATTGCCCATCGGGGGGGCGGCGGTATAATACCGTTTGGCTCCGCGTCTACGACCCTACATTTGTTGTGTCCGACAGGAGATGCCCGTTATATCAAATGCCTCCCAGATCTGGGGCGTATTTCATGCTTTGTTGTGGGCAAAGCCGGACCGGAATACGGTCCGACTCTCTAAAATATACAGATTACAGAAGATCACTGTAAAAATCATTACCCTTGTCATCCACGATGATAAAGGCGGGAAAATCCTCCACCGTCATCATGAACACGGCTTCCATACCCAGTTCTTCGTATTCCACCAGTTCCACTTTTTTGATGAAATCCTTACCCAGACGGGCCGCAGGACCACCTGGAGAACCCAGATAAAATCCACCATATTCCTTACACGCATCGGTGACCTGCCGGGACCGGTTACCCTTGGCCAGCATGATCATGGAACCACCCTCTTTCTGGAAAATGGGGACATAGGGATCCATGCGACCGGCGGTGGTGGGACCAAAGGAGCCAGAGGCTTGGCCTTCCGGTGTTTTGGCAGGCCCGGCATAATAGATGATATGATTTTTGATGTAATCGGGTAATCCTTGACCACTGTCCAGTCTCTCTTTGAACTTGGAATGGGCAATGTCCCGTCCCACAATGATCTTGCCGGTGAGTAACAAGCGTGTGGACACAGGATATTGACTCAGCTGGGCCCGGATTTCATCCATGGGCCGGTTAAGATCCACCCGCACAGCCTCGGCCATCTCAGGCTCTCCCTTGGGAAGATATTTTGCTGGATTTTCTTCCATCTGCTCCAGAAAAATCCCATCCCGGGTGATCTTGCCCTTGATTTGACGATCGGCACTGCAACTGACACCAATGCCCACAGG
>NZ_FWXY01000033.1 GCF_900176365.1 Desulfocicer vacuolatum DSM 3385
ATTGACCTCCTTTCGCATTTGTATGTTATGGGAATCATTATACCGCGAATGGTGATTCAACAAAACCTTTTTGGTTCTGGCTTGTCCAGGTTAGGATTCTTTTCTATCAGACCATGGCAGCTGACAAAAAAGAGAGCTAAGCACCAGACCCAACAGGGTTACCTGAATGAGAGTCGTACCGAGGCATCAAGACGGATGGTTTCACCGTTTAGCATGCTGTTTTCAATGATATGCTGGGCCAGGTGGGCAAATTCTTCGGGATAGCCCAGTCGTTTGGGGAAAGGCATCATATGAATCAAAGAGGCCTTTGCTTTTTCCGGAAGTCCCATGAGCATGGGGGTTTCAAAAAGTCCAGGGGCAACGGTCATGATACGGATACCGTAATCTGCAAATTCCCTGGCAATGGGAAGGGTCATACCTGAAACAGCTGCCTTGGAGGCAGAATAGGCTGCCTGGCCGATCTGTCCATCAAAGGCGGCCACGGATGCGGTGTTAATGATGACACCCTTTTCATCGTCTTCATTGGCTTGGTTTTCCACCATCCTTTCTGCGGCAAGGCGCACCACGTTCATGGTGCCTATGAGATTGATCTGGATAACCTGATTGAATTTTTCAATGGGCATGGTACCTTTTTTACTCAAAACCTTCATGGGCGTTCCCACACCAGCACAATTTACTGCCACATGAATGCCTTTGAATCGTTCCACTGTGAGATCCATGGCCTCTTTTACCGAGGCTTCGCTGGTAACATCTGTCTTGATAAACATCACCTGTTCTCCCAGCTCTTCCACCAGGGATGCTCCCCTTGTTTCATCCAGATCCAGAATGGCGGCTTTGCCTCCCAGTGCGACCATTTTTCTAACACTGGCTTCTCCCAGCCCCGATGCTCCGCCGGTTACAACAGCAACACATTCATTTACTTTCATTTTTAAACTCCTTTATTTTATGGCTGCAATATGAAACATGGTATGGGCTTTTGCAAAGTCTGTGCCAGGTATCTTAGGGATGCTCATGGGTTGACTAAGGACCGTATTATTTCAATATTTAAATGTATTAAAGCTTCTTGATGGATAGGCCTATGGTGTGAATTCTTTTGATGGCATTCTATCATATATGGTTAAACGATGTATTGCATATGATAGTCCTCTTAATTAAGTATCATATTAGGTAAATTTAAGAAGGAAAATTTTTAGCATCCATATATCCCATAAAAGACACCGAATATTAAAAAATAGAACCATGGCACCGCCAAAGGGGGATGGAGCAGATCCGGGAACATCGATGGCACTGTTTTTGCTTTGTTTGTCCTTACTTTTTATTAGAAAATAAAACTTCTGGGCAACCTCGGCAGAGCCCCCCCGATGGGCAATAGGAACCGGCCAATTGAGCCGTCTATGGTTCCGGGTCGGGACCATTATCATTATTTTGTTGTTATGGATCTGCTGCTGGCTTTAAGGGTTTTTTATTGATGCCGGTATTGCGGGAAAAAATGGAGATGGGAAATGTTTGAATTAAGCAAATCTCAAAAAGGGATTCAAAAAGCGGCCCTGGAGTTTGTAAAGGGCGAGTTGGACAAGGATCTGTCTTTTAAAATGGAAAAAGAAGGGAAATTTCCAGAGGAAATTTTACGCAAGGCAGCCGAACTTGGATTCCTTTGGGTCCATTTTGATGAAACATATCTGGGCGGCGGCATGGGCCAAGTGGAAAATTGTCTTATCACAGAAACCTTTTGCCGCAAAGACGCTACCATGGGTAAGGCGTTGAGCCTGGCTGGATATGCCTCTGAATGCCTGTTGCGCTTTGGTAATGATGGATTAAAGGAATTATATCTTCCCCGTCTCCTGGAGGGTGAGATTTTTTCAGCCGGATGTTTTTCAGAGCCGGGAATCGGTTTAAATTTTTTATCACACAAAACCGTTTCAATCAGGAAAGAGGGCAGGTGGGTTATTAATGGTGTCAAAAATAATGTGATGAACGCCATGGACGCCGGTTTTTATATTGTTCTTTGCAGGGATGGTGACCAAGAGACATCGGAAGATCCCTTTAACATGATACTGGTGGATGCCCAAAGCCATGGTGTTTCACCAAGGGATTCAGGACGAAAAATAGGCAACAATATGATCTCAACGGCCCAGGTGGCCTTTAACAACGTTTCCGTTCCAGAGACTTGTCTGCTGGGAAAGCCGGGAAAGGGGCTTGAGCAGCTGCGTCTGTTTTTCATTGAAAGCCACATTGCAAGTGCTGCCCAGGCAGTGGGAATTGCCCAGGGGGCCTTTGATCGAGCCCTTGATCATGTAAAACAACGGGAACAGTTTGGGAAAAAACTGGCCCGGTTCCAGGTGACCCGGAACAAACTTGCGGATATGGCCACAAGGATTGAGATGTCACGGCTCATGACCTATACGGTGGCAGCCAGATTTGACAAAGGGGATAAAAAGCTTGCTCACATTGCCGCCATGGCAAAGATGAACGCCTGCGAAACGGCCACGGCTGTTTGTGATGAAGCCATTCAGCTGTTGGGCGGATACGGGTATATGGGGGAGTCTGAAGTGGAAAGATTTTACAGGGATGCCAAGGCCACGGCACTTTTTGAACTCCCCGAAAGCTATCAGAAAGAGATCATCGCCAGCGAAATCATCGGTAAAATCCGGGCAAATTAAGAAAAGAGAGACAAAACCATGGAAATAATAAACTATACTGATGTACACCATGAATATCGACACCGTTTTAGATCTTTTTTGGAAACTGAGATCCTGCCCCATAAAAAAGAGTGGGACAATGCACAGCTGATCCCCAAAAAAATATGGAAAAAACTGGGGAAAAACGGTTTTTTATGTCCCACTGTTGAAACGGCCTATGGCGGCGCCGGTAATGATTTTTTGTATTCAGTGATGATAATAGAAGAGATCGCCCGGGTGAATTATCTGGGATTGTTCGCCTATCTCCACAGTGAGGTGGTGGTTCCCTATATCTCAGCCTATGCAACAGAGGCCCAGAAGCACAGCTATCTTCCCGGGTGTGTGGCAGGGGATATCATCACCGCTGTTGCCATGACAGAACCCGATGCCGGCAGTGACCTTGCATCCATGGTCACCACTGCTGTGGAACAGGATGATCACATTATAATCAACGGCAGCAAAACCTTTATATCCAACGGAGTTAACTGTGACCTCATTGTAGTTGCTGCCCGGGATCCCCAGGAGAAAAATCCCCACAAAGCCATTTCGCTCTTTCTGGTGGAAGCAGACACCCCTGGTCTTAAAAAGGGGGTTCAGTTTGAAAAGATGGGAATGCATAGTCAAGATACCACGGAGCTTTTTTTTAACAATTGCAAAATTCCTTTATCCAGTCGATTGGGACCCAAGGGAGCGGGGTTTAAATTGTTGATGAACAAGCTGCAGCAGGAACGACTGGTCTGTGCCGTCAGTGCTGTTGCCTGTTCTGAATTTTGTCTGGAGTGGACTGTAAATTATTTCAGACAGGCCCTTGCAGATAAGAGCCCCCTGGCAATGTCCCAGGCATCCCAGTTTGCACTGGCGGAAATGGTCACTGAACTTAAGATGAAAAAAGCCTTTGTAAATGGGCTTGTGGTCAGCCACATGGCCGGTGAAAACGTGATACTTGAAACCTCCATGGCAAAATTTTCAACAACGGATTCCGCCAAACGCATTGCCAGTCGCTGCATGAACCTGCTGGAAGAGATGGGGGGCGTTGAAGATGTGTGTCCCCTGGTGGATGCCTTTAATGATGTCAGGGTTCTTTCTATTTATGCCGGTACCAATGAGATCATGAAGCAGATTATTGCAAAGGAGTTGTTATCGTCACCAAAACCGTTTTGAAACCGACTCTAAAGGAAATAATGTGATGAGACCCTCTGAATTTAAAGATATTCGTTATGATAAAGATGAAACCACAGGTGTCGTTGTTGTGACCTTGAATCGGCCAGAAAGAAAAAATGCCCTCACCGCTTATTCGTTTCTTGAATTGTGGTGGGCCGCCGATACCTTTGGCAAAGATGATACGGCAACAGCCATGGTTCTCACCGGGAATGGTACAAATTCCAAAAAAGATCCCACCAAAGAACCCTTTTGCAGCGGGGGATATTTTAATTTTTCCCAAAACCCTCCTTTGGCCGACGATGCATGGCTGGATGAAGAGACCAAAGCCCAGATGGATTTGACGGATATTGCCCAGAAAAAATTGACCCTGAAAATGTGGGAGCTTGATAAACCTGTCATCGCCGCCATCAACGGGTATGCCGTGGGAGCCGGTTTTACTCTGCCTTTGTCATGTGCTGATCTTATCTATGCATCGGAGCATGCATGGGCTCAAATTCCCTTTGTCTCTTTGGGGATTATTCCGGAATTTGCCTCCAGCTATATCCTGCCTCGATTGATGGGATTTCAGCGGGCCAAAGAGATGATGTTTTTTGGTAAACCCATCCCGGCCCGGGAGTTGGCTGATATGGGCTTGATTAACCAGGTATTGCCACATGAAACGCTGATGGATCATGTAATGAAAAAAACCTGTGCACTGATCCCCCCCAATGGCGCGGGAATGGCTGTAAAATTGTGTAAACAGGCTATTCACAAGCCATTGCTCCACAATTTTTCAACGGCCCTTGACATTGAAAATAAGGGATTGAACAAGGTGCTTGTCACATGGGATTTCAAAGAAGCGGTGTTGGCGAGAATGGAACATAGATCTCCAGTATTCATTGGAAAGTGAGCTGTTGCCATCTGACGAAATCGTTTTTAACCGGGATAATATTAAAACTTTCTCAACAAGAATCATTTTTGAACATGTCTGTTTTTTTAATGTAAACGAAATTTTATTTTTTAAAAATCAAAGCGCTTTCTTGGCTGGTTTAGTCGGAGGCAGATGAAAAAGTTTAAGATTGAAGATGTTATGGTCCGTTCTTTTACGTCGGTTAGCCCTGGACAGAGCCTTAAAACCGTTGCAGAGATCATGCATAAAACAAAAATTGAAGATCTTCCAGTGACCAATGATGATGATAAATTGATTGGTGTTATAACAAAATCTTCCCTTTTGTGGGCCGTTTCCCAGGGCATGAGTTACGACACAAAGGTCCGTGATCTTATGGTTGACGATGCCACTAATGTGTATGAATGCATTGATTATGAAAATTTGGTGGATATCGTGCGCACGACAAAAATCGGTTCTGGGATCATCACTGATGCCGATGAAAAGCCCAAGGGAATTATCACTAAATCTTCATTTATGAGATCCATGTTCAAAAAGGAAAGTTATTTAAATGCCCAGTTAAATGTGATTTACCAGACCATGTACAATGGTCTTATCACTGTGGATTCCAAGAAACGTTTCCTTGGCATCAATCGGGCGGGTGAAAAAATATTGCATAAAGATAATAGTTCATTAAAGGGGGCGCTTCTTTCTGATTTTCTTCCTGGCCTGGACATCGACCGGGTGCTGATCCTTGGAAAGTCCCTTGTGGGAATTGAATATTTCCATGGGGATTTTAATTTCCTTTGTAATATTACTCCCATGGAGGAAAATGGTCAGATTATCGGGTGTGTTATTGTTTTTCAGGATATTACGGATCTTGTTCAGCAAATGTCGGAGTTAGAAAGTGTTACAAAACTATATCGAACCCTGAAGCTTATTATGGACAACGCCTATGACGGTATTGTGGTGGTGGATGATAAAAGTTATATTTCTCTTATAAATGATTCTGCAGCCCAGTTTTTTCGGAAAAATGAACAAGAAATTTTGAATCGTCCTGTGGAGGAATTGATAGCAGATTCCAAGGTCAGAGAGGTGGTAAAGACCGGTGTGCCGATTAAAAATAAGTTGCAGTTTATAGATGGGGTACCCTATGTTGTTTCCATTTTGCCCATATTAAGAAAAAATAGGGTTATCGGTGCCGTTTTCAAGATTCTCTTTCGACATCTTGATGAGGTGAAAGAACTTGCCGAAAAATTGGATCAGGCCGGAAAGCAACTTGCCTATTATAAGGACCGTGTCAAAGAAAAAAAAGATGATAAAATTATGCTCGATCATATCGTTACCGCAGATTCAGCCTTTAAAAAAATCAAGGAAGAGGCAGAAATTGCAGCACGGGGGGCATCCAATATTCTGATCACCGGAGAGAGTGGTACCGGGAAAGAGCTTTTAGCCCAAGCCATTCACTGTGCAAGTCCTTTTGCAAAGGGACCTCTTGTGAAAGTTAATTGTGCAGCCATTCCCGAAAATCTTTTGGAGTCGGAATTTTTTGGCTATGCACCAGGAGCCTTCACCGGTGCTGAAAAAAATGGAAAACAGGGAAAGTTGATGGTTGCCCAGGGCGGTTCCCTTTTTCTGGATGAAATCGGAGATATGTCACTCAGTCTTCAAAGTAAATTGTTGCGGGTGCTTCAGGAAAGGAGCTTTGAACCTGTGGGCTCCAACAAAACAGTGAAGATCAATATTAGGGTCATTGCCGCCACAAACCAGAACCTGGAAAAACTTGTGGAAGATGGGAAATTTCGAACCGATCTTTTTTATCGCCTTAATGTTGTGGGGTTTCACATTCCACCATTGCGTCACAGGAGTTATGATGTCAATCTGTTGACCCACTTTTTTCTGGAAAAATACAATAAAATATTCGGGGTTCATATCAAGAAAATTTCCACAGAAGCATGTGAAATACTTCACAGACACAATTGGCCGGGCAACGTTCGAGAATTGGAGAATGTCATCGAACGGGCCATCAATTTTGCAAAGGGAGATGTTCTTGACAATGATATACTCCCTCCCTATTTAAAAGAACCTAACAAAACTTTTATCAAATCCAGTCCTGTTGATTCTTTGCAGAACAAAACGGCATTGCTTCCTAAGAAATTGGTTTCAAAAAGAAAACAATATGAAATTGAAGAGATTCTGGCCGCCATTCAGAATACTGGTGGGAATAAGGCAAAAGCTGCCAAATTACTGGGAATCAGCCGATCCTGGATGTATGAAAAATTGGCCCGTTTTGCCATGGAAGGCTCTTGCCCGGGGCAGTGACATCTTCCCCTTGTTTTTCATTTGTTTTCTCTCTTTTGATTATGAGTTTGCTCGTTATTTTCAAAAACATCAACTGTTTCTCCCGCCCTTCTTATTTACTCAACTTTCGGTGTTCGCATTTCGTGGTGGGGTCAGGCTTTCGTTATTGACATTATCGAGGCTTTTTTCGTTGGCAAAGGCCTTGGTCGATAACATCAATAACAAAAGCCTGACCCCGTCGGCACACTGAGCCCATCGGTACATTTAAAAATACCGGCTTTGAAATGAAGCCCGAAAGTTGAGTTATTAATTTACAATTTATCAAATTTGGATTGCTGCGTTCCACAGATGCCATCAGGGTCAACGGTAAATGGAAAACTACGGACTCTTTTGTGTCCGGTATTCAGGACATGTCCGGTATTTCCGGATTTTTATTTGTGTCCGGCCGGACACCGGACATCTTTTTAAAAAGGCGATTAACTGCCTGTTATTTATTGATTTATAGCGTATTTGATCATGTTGGCACGCCTGTTGCTGTATATGATGGATGAAGATCAAATAATGAAATACCATTTTTTGATTTCAGGGTGTTCGCTTCTGGGAAATACCACGGTGCACTATTGTGAAAAAGATAAAATCCCAGCATTGACTATGTACTAAACGATAAGGAGTTAAAGTGATTCTTGCATCATCGAAAAACATCAAAAAATACACTGACATGGGTATTTATAATGAAGAAACGCTCATCGACTGCTTTAAAAAGAATGTTATGGCCAATCCCCATGGGGAATGTCTGGTGGATCCTCCCAATAGAAAATCCCTGAACGGCTATGATCCAGAACGGTTGACCTACGAGGCCTTTGACAGGGCCGTGGATGCAACGGCGGAAGCTTTGGTTGAAAAGGGTATTGAAAAGGATGATGTCATTATGGTCCAGCTTCCCAATTCATGGGAACTTGCCATGCTTTATCTGGCCATTGCCAGAACCGGTGCCATCATCACCCCTTCCCCTGTGATGTGGCGAAAGGCTGAGCTTGAATATATTGCCCGGCAAACCGATGCAAAGGCATTTATCACCCTTGAAATTTTCAATAAATTTAATCATTACGAGATGGGAAAGGTGTTGCAGGCGGACAACCCCTCTTTGGAATTTCTTTTTTCCCTGGAAGATATCCGAACAATGGCAAAGGGTCCGGTGACCGGGAAATTGGATGATATAAGGATTAATGCCAATGATATCTTCACCATCTGTTGGACATCGGGTACGGAAGCAAAACCTAAGGGCTGTCCCTTGAGTCATAATAATTGGAAGGGAACATTTTGGATCCAGGATACAGCGGGATTTAAGGCGGGAGACATATTTCTTACGGCAGGCCCCCTTGTTAATCTGGGGGCGGTGGGTACGGCCATGATTCCATGGATCATCGTAGGCGGTAAGCTGGTGTTGCATCATCCCTTTGATCCCGCAGTTTTCATCAAGCAGATTATAGCGGAAAAGCCCAATTATACCTTGCTTGTGCCTGCCATTATCAACGCCATTGTAAAACATCCCAGGGTGGATGATTTTGATTTCAGTTCATTGAGACGAATCACCGTGGGATCTGCGCCCCCTTCCATTCTCAGCATGCGGGAATTCAAACGGCGATGGGATGTGGAAATCGGTAATATCTGGGGACAGAACGAAGGAACAGGAATTATTTCCGGGTTGGAAGATACACCGGAGATGGAAAAGCGGGTGGACCATTTCCCACGTTTTGGCGCCCCTGATGTTGCTTGGTATTCCCGGGCCGCCAACTGTACGAAGATAAAAATTATCGATGCCGATGGAAAAGAATTGACCAAGGTCGGTGAAATCGGAGAGCTTGTGTACAAAGGCCCTGGGGTGATGGCCGGATATTATAAAAATCCGGAAGTGACTCGAAACAGTTTCACGGAAGATGGCTTTTTCAAAAGTGGCGATCAGTTCAAAATTCGGGAAGGAAACTATATTTCATTTTATGAAAGAGAGAAGGATATAATCATCCGGGGTGGATTCAATATCAGTTCCCAAGAAATTGAAAATTACCTTCTTTTGTACCCAAAAATTCAGGATGCGGCCGTTGTCAGCATGCCCGATGAGGTACTTGGCGAAAGAATGTGTGTCTATGTGGTTCCAAGTCCTGGAGAAAACGTTTCTTTGGAAGAGATCGTTGCCCATCTTTCAGAAAATGGAATTGCAAAATACAAATATCCTGAAAGGGTCGAGATCATAGATACCTTGCCAAGAAATCCAGTGGGGAAACTTTTGAAAAAAGAGCTTCGAAACGACATTAGAAGTAAAATGTAATGACCCGGTGTCAGCTGATATTGAATGCTCTGCATCAATGTTTACCAGATTTATAAGACAAAACATCCATAGCAAAGTTACCTGGGACATTTGCAAAAATTAGAAAAGGAAAACAAATGAGTATACCAGCATTTATATACGATGCCGTACGTACCCCGCGCGGCAAGGGAAAAAAAGACGGATCACTGCACGAAGTAAAACCGGTGGATCTCATGGCAGGATTGCTTCAGGGGCTGCAAAAAAGACACGATCTGGATACGTCCAGGGTGGATGACTTTATTATGGGATGTGTGGTGCCCGTGGGTGAGCAGGGTACAAATATGGCAAAAATTGCCCCCATGGTCGCTGGTTGGGACCAAGGAATTTGTGGTATGCAGCTGGATCGCTATTGCGCATCGGCTCTGGAGGCTGTGGGCCTTGCTGTGGTCAAGGTGATGGCTGGATGGGAGGAGCTTGTGGTTGCTGGGGGTGTGGAGTCCATGTCCCGGGTAAAAATGGGGTCGGCCGGTGGGCCATGGTCCGATGATCCGGCGACTTCCATCGCCAGTGGATTTATTCCCCAGGGCATTGGGGCTGATCTTATTGCCTCCCTGGAGAAATTTTCCCGGGAAGATGTGGATCAATTTGCACTGGAATCCCAGAAAAAAGCTGTGGTAGCCCGGGACAATGGTCTCTTTGATCAATCCGTCATCCCGGTCACCGATGAAAACGGGTTGACGATCCTTGCCCGGGACGAGTTTATCAAGCCCAACACAACCATGGAGGGACTGGCACGGCTTAAGCCCTCTTTTGCCCTGCCCGGCAAGCTGGGGTTTGATAATGTTGCCCTGGCAAAATATCCCAGACTTCAACGGATCAACCATGTTCATCATGCGGGTAATTCCTCAGGTATCGTGGACGGAGCATCTGCTGTTCTCATTGGCAACGAACAGGTGGGAAAAGATTTGGGGTTGACTCCCAAGGGGCGTGTGGTTGCAACCACCGTGGTGGGAAGTGAACCCACCATCATGTTGACTGGACCCATTGTAGCCACCAAGAAGGTGCTGAAAATAGCTGGAATGACAATGGATGACATTGATCTGGTGGAGGTGAACGAGGCCTTTGCCGCTGTACCCATGAAGTTCCAAAGAGATATGAATGTTCCCTGGGAAAAAATAAATGTCAATGGCGGTGCCATTGCCATGGGACATCCCTTGGGGGCCACCGGGGCCATGCTGTTGAGTACGCTTCTGGATGAACTGGAAAATCGATCTTTAAAATACGGTTTGGTCACATTGTGTGCCGGTGCGGGAATTGGAATTGCAGGAATCATTGAGCGGGTATGAGTAAAATTGAAAAATTTACAGGTTTTTTCCAAAAAATTTTGAAAAACAAACTGGACAGGTCATGAGGTTACCCGGGGAGACGTTTCCAAATTGTCATGGGGTAGTTTGTTCTCTTATTTGTCTGGAAAATCTTAAAATATAAGGAAATGTGAATGGCGATGAATGGTTTTACATTTGAAAAAGATGCAGAGAAAATAGTTACCATTACCATGGACATGGCAGGCCCGGTCAACGCCATGAATGATGAGTTTCTCCAATTGATGCATGAAACGATGGAACAATTGGAGAAAGAGAAAGAGGATATTGCCGGCGTTATAATCACTTCTGGAAAAAAGACATTTTTTGCCGGTGGAGATCTTAATAAACTTCTTTCTTTTCAAAAGGGAGAGGAAGAGGCGATATTCAATTTTATAGAAAAAAACAAGTCCTACCTCAGGCGGTTGGAGCTGCTGGGGTGCCCTGTTGTGGCAGCCGTCAACGGCGCCGCTCTGGGGGGCGGTTGCGAAATTGCCCTTGCCTGTCATCACAGGGTTGTTATTGATGATTCTGCCATACGCATTGGTATGCCGGAAGTGACATTGGGATTGCTGCCCGGTGCTGGCGGGGTGGTGCGAACTGTGAGAATGGTGGGTTTGGAAAAAGCTTTACCGATCCTCATGGAGGGCAAAAAAATGGCACCCGGTAAGGCAATGAGCCTGGGACTTGTGGATGAGCTGGCAGCTGATGCTGATGAGATGATGAAAAAAGCCAGGGCGTGGATCAAGGACAATCCCCAGGCAAAACAGCCCTGGGATATCAAGGGATATCGGATTCCCGGGGGGGATGCTAACAAGCCCAACATTGTCCAGATCCTGCAGATGGCACCAGGGATGCTTTATCAGAAAACCCGGGGCAACATGCCGGCTCCAGAAGGTATTTTGGCCGTAGCTGCTGAAAGCCTGCGCGTGGATTTTGATACAGCCCTTAGAATCGAAAGTCGCAAGTTGACACATCTTGTGCTGACACCGGTGGCAAAAAATTTGATTACCACTTTTTTCTTTCAGATGAATGCTTTAAATGCCGGTGGCAGTCGTCCCCGTGGTGTGGAAAAAAGTAAAGTCAGTAAAATCGGTGTTCTGGGGGCCGGAATGATGGGGCAGGGCCTTGCCTATGTTTCTGCCATGGCGGGAATTGAGGTGGTTCTGAAGGACATCAGCATGGCGGCTGCTGAAAAGGGAAAAGCCTATTCAGACAAACTGCTTTCCAAAGCCATTAAACGGGGAAAAATGGATGCGGCCGGTAAGCAGGTCATTTTAGATCGAATTACCCCCAGCGTCGAAGACCATGATCTGGATGGTTGCGATTTGATCATTGAGGCGGTGTTTGAAAACATGGAATTGAAACACAAGGTAATCCGGGCAACGGAACCTTATCTTGTTCAAGGGGGGATATATGCCTCAAATACCTCCACTTTACCCATTACAGAACTTGCCGGGGCTTCTGAAAAAGCGGAAAATTTTATTGGCCTTCATTTCTTTTCTCCCGTGGACAAAATGCCCCTGGTTGAGATTATCACCGGTAAAAACACCAGTGATGAAACTCTTGCCAGAGGATTTGATTTTACCCAGCAGATCCGCAAGATTCCCATTGTGGTAAACGATGCCAGGGGGTTTTTCACCTCCAGGGTGTTTGGGACATTTATTGATGAAGGGTGTCGCATGGTTAAAGAAGGGGTGGATCCCGTTTTGGTGGATGCCATGGGACGCCAGGTGGGTATGCCTGTAGGCCCTTTGACCGTCCACGATGAAGTGGCCCAGGAATTGACTTTGAAAGTTTCTGAAACGAACCAAGAGCTTGATCAGACACTTCATGGTAATTTTTGTGCCATTAATCCGATCATGGATGAGATGTCCCGGCTCTTGGTAAAGGAGTACAAGCGGGGTGGACGGATCCATGGCGGCGGCTGGTATGATTATCATGACAACGGAGAAAAAGAAATTTGGCCCCGCCTTTACGATCTTTTTCATAAACCCGATGTAAAACTACCTCGCCAGGACATGCTGGACAGACTTTTGTTTCGTCAGAGCATTGAATCAATTCGCTGTTATGAAGAGGGTGTGTTTAACGCTGTGCAGGACGGTAACATCGGATCCATAATGGGCATTGGATTTCCCCCCTATACCGGAGGGGTCCTGCAATACATCAACACCTACGGTGTAAAGGAATTTGCCAGTCGTGCAATGGTTCTTGCCGAGAAATACGGTGAACGTTTTACCCCTCCGACATTATTGATGGAAAAAGCAGAAAAAGGGTTATTGTTTCAATAATAGGCAGGAGATAAATACCATCGGCTCCAGGGCATCCACAGGTGCACCTGAATACAAAATAAGGGGTTGATCATAAGCTGGGCCACTATACATGAGATAATATTTTACTATCTACAAGAGCTTGTAATTATAAGTATTAATTTTTACCGCCAAAATTTTATCACAAAATGGCCGACGTTATGGCCAAGCCCCGAAATAAAGAATAGATGAGGAATTTATGTTAACTAAAATTGCGGATCAGAGGGATATTGATTTTGTTCTTTATGAACAGCTTGGAATTGAATCGCTGTTAACTTCGAAAAAATATCAAGACTTCAATAAAAAGATGTTCGATATGGTGCTGAAAGAAGCCAAAAACATATCAGTAAAAGAATTTCTTCCTGCATGCGCGGAGTGCGATAAGGTGGGGGTAACATTTAAAGATAATATGGTCACCGTACCGGACTGTTTGCGAAAACCCCATCATCTTCTATTTAAAGGAGAGTGGGGGGCCTTGACCGAAGACCCTGAATACGGTGGTCAAGGCCTGCCTTTTACCATTGCCCAGGCGGCAATGGAATATATAACCGCTGCCAACCAGATTTTGGTTTCATATATTTGGTTGGGGCATGGGGCCGGAAAAATGATCGAGCTTTCGGGAACCCAGAAACAAAAAGATCTGTTTGTGGAAAAATTATATACCGGTGAATGGGGCGGCAGCATGCTCCTCACCGAGCCCGAGGCAGGTTCTGATGTAGGGGCATTAACCACCTCGGCAAAGAAAATGGATGACGGAACTTACGAGCTCACAGGGAACAAGATTTTTATCACCAACGGGGAACAGAACCTGACAGATAATATCATTCATCCGGTACTGGCCAGGATAGAGGGGGCTCCCCAGGGAACAAAAGGTATATCTTTGTTCATTGTACCCAAGATATGGGTCAATGATGACGGATCATTAGGTGAGCATAACGATGTGCTTTGTACCGGTGTGGAAGAAAAAATGGGGCTCCACGGCAGTCCCACCTGTTCTCTTTCCCTGGGCAGTCGGGGAAAATGTCGAGGATTATTACTGGGTGAGGCCAACAAAGGCATGGAGATCATGTTTCATATGATGAATGAAGTGAGGTTGGAAGTGGGCACCCAGGGGTTTACATCCGGTTCCCTTGCTTATCTTTGTGCCTTGGACCATGCAAAACAGAGACGACAGGGACGAAGTATAGAAAAAGTTGGCGATGAGGAGGCAGCCCAGGTTCCCATCATTCAGCATCCAGATGTGAGACGAATGCTGCTTCGAATGAAATCATATGTGGAAGGCATGAGAAGCCTGATTTATTACACAGCCTTTTGCATGGATAAAAAAGAGTTAGCTGACAATGATGAGGAGAGAGATCGTCAATCAAAACTCGTAGAGATCCTGACACCTGTGGTTAAAGCCTATTCAACGGAAAAAGGATTTGATGTTTGTGTGGAGGCCATGCAGGTTTTGGGTGGATATGGATATACCCGGGAATACCCTGTCGAGCAGATTTTAAGGGATTGCAAAATTGCTTCAATTTATGAAGGATCAAACGGTATCCAGGCCATGGATTTTTTGGGGCGGAAACTATTCGGCAATAAAGGGAAGGCTCTGGATTGTCTGGTTAAAGAAATGAAAGAGTGTGTGGCGGTTGCAAAAGAACACAAAGCCATCAAAGATTTGGCTACAGATGTGGAAAAAGCCGTGGACAAATTGGAAGAAATTTGCAGAAACACCATGGGCGTAATCATGTCAAGGCAGATGCCGTCAGCATTTGCTTCGGCCCATCCCCTTCTTGATGTCACAGGGGATGTGATTGTGGCGTGGATGCATCTTTGGAGAGCCACACTGGCACAAACCCGACTGGATTCCAAAGACAGGATTTTCTATCAAGGTAAAATCACCACCGCACAATTTTTTATCAAGACGATTTTACCGGTGGCCATGGGAAAACTTGATGCTGTGACCTATGAAGAGAATCCAGCTGTTATTATGGAAGAAGGTGCTTTTTAGGCTGGTTGTTTACGATTTTAAATCAACATAACCATAGGCGGCTGTCCAAAAATCAATGAACGTTGCGGAATTTTTGCCAATATGACCAAGGCCCCCCTCTATTGTGTGCCTTGGTCATATTGTATGGCATTTTGTAACTATAAAGCTTTTTGTACAGCCTTATACTCCTTGAAAAATTAAACACCTGAGTTGCGCCTGGAATGGATATGGGAGAAATATTTTTAAAATCAGGAAGTTGTATCTATGAGAGGGCAAAATGTTTAATTTTTTAAGGACAATCTCAGTAGATAAATGAAAGGATGGATTAAAAGATGAAAAAAAAGATGGGGAAAAAAAATGTAATACTCATCGGGTTGTTTAGCGCCATCATAATGGGTTTTTTTTCACCTGTTCTGGCAAATGAAAGTCAGGATATGAAATCCCAGTTAAAGCTGGCAGATGATATTACAACTGAAACCCTGGTAGGGCCGGGAAGCCTTGAAATTACTACCGGAAAAGACATTTTGATGAGCTTTGGTGCAACGGTTCGCGTCATTCCTACTTTGGAATCAGACTGGGATTTCGGTTTGGAAGATAATGCTCAGGGAGGTTTTCTTTTTGGTGGACTGGGACCCAACTTTTTTAAAGATCATGCCAATGAGGGAGGGTGGGTCAATAACGGGTATATTCGTAATGAGGATAAAATTTATTTCAATGCCCTGCCAAAGGACAGGAAGTGGAGTTTTTATGCTGCATTGGAATATGATTCCGTGTGGGAAACATCTTCGGTGGACGGCAGGGGGGGGAAAAGCTCAGATAGTAGTAATTTTGGGCTTGAAAGAATAGAGGGAACCATGTTGCTTCCTTATGGTTTACGCCTTCATGCAGGATTTAATATCTGGAACCTTGATGGCATTGATGGTGGCGGATTGGTTTATGTGGACGACAATCCCGGATTATGGTTTACAGGGGGTCACGATGCCTTGAGTTTTAATGTCGGGTTTTTTAAATTGGGTGAAAATGATTTTCAGACTGGGCCTGGCGCACTCAATGACGATGTGGATGATGACAGGGATCTCTATGCTGCGCAGATGACATGGAAACTGGATGATAATAAAAAGGTGAAGTTTCTATATGCCTATGACAGAATCAGAAATGCTCCGGCCATTGATTTTATGGGCGCTTTGACGCAAGGTCAGATGGGCGTTGACAGCGGAAAGATGGCAAAAACCGACTCTCATCATGTCGGTGCCTATTATATTGGAAATTATAATAATTTGAATCTGTTTTTGGAAGGTGTATGGCAGTTCGGCTCCGCCGACGATACCGGTCTGGGAGCATTGGGAAAAGAAGAAAATTATGATGTGTCAGCGTTTGCCCTGGCCGCAGATGTCTCCTTTCAGTTCAAAGGACTTTTGACTGATTTCCCCCTGAAACCCCATGTCGGAATTATTTATACCACCGGTGACAATGATCCCAACGATGACAAACTTGAAGGGTATACCGGTGTGGTCAGTTGTCAGCGTTTTGCCCAGCGATGGGGTGGTGAAAATACAATCATCGGTGATAATAACTGGGTATTGGGAACACCGATATACAGTTATATCCCTGAAATGTATGGAAACGGCACACCGGTGGCTACCGGTGGTATATCCAATCTGACAGGATTTGGAAACGGCAGGGGGGATAACCCTGGATTAACAATGATCAGTCTGGGACTTACAGTTGCACCCAAACCGTTCATCATCTATAAAACCAACGTCAATATGTTCAGATGGAACGAAGACTTTGAGGTTTCCAATTTCGTTAATCCCACCTTGGGTTCTACAGAAGTATCTGCTGGTTATGTGGGAACGGAATGGGATAATGAATTGACAATTGCTGCAAGTAAAAACACCTTTATTAAAGCCCAGGCGTCGTTTTTCTTCCCCGGTGAAGGGGTGGAGGACGTAACAAGTGCCCTGGCTGGGGGCAATGCAAGTGATGAGGTGGCATGCCGGCTGGCGGCGGAATTAATCTGGAATTTTTAAGATTTTAACCTGTCTTACGGTACAGTCAAGACTTAAAATTTAGGACGATGTATCTCCCGGAGCAGGGTCGCTTAGGTCCCTTTAAAATCAGTTATCCTAAGGGGTTAGTGTTGATATTTCAGTACTTGTTTTTTATCCGTAATCTATGCTGGGCCTTTCCATAAATAGAACCACTATGCATGAAAAGGCCCATGTTGTTGAATGCAAATAAAAAATCTGTGCATTTTGCCTGTCACTGTTTGATCTAATATTATCCAAAGCTCAAAACAGAGAATGGTAACGTCTCAATAACCCGGGGTAAGAAATTTTTTTTGGCCTTTCAAATACCGGGAGATACCCACAAGCCGGTCTTGAATGCCCACCCGGGCTTATTGAGAATTTACAGAGAATCTGATTTTTAAAGCGGTATTCTAAAGATTAGAGTTGGGCTTTGCATAGCGGCCTTTTGCGTTTCTTCCAAAGGGAACTTTCAGGGTTTTCATGCGATGCCGCAGGGTACGGGAATTGATGCCAAGCAGTTCGGCAGCGCCACCTTTTCCGTCGATTTTTCCCTGGGAGGCAAATAACGCTTTTTCAATATGCCTGGCCATTGCCGCATTCAGGTTTAAATTTTGTCTTTCAACAGGTATCATATCCTGATTCGTTTCTGGGTGTATTGTGTCGATTTCCATGGGAAACGTTGAGTCGGGTGTGGCCAACTCCTTAAAAGACAACGGTTTTCCTCCACTGAGGATCAGCCCCCTTTCCACGGCGTTTTCCAGTTCTCTTACATTTCCAGGCCATGAGTAACTCATAAGCCGGTCAATGGCATTTGTTGTCAGTTTCGGGGTAAAACCCAAATTCATCTGAACAGATTTTTTGTGCAGGAAGTGCTGTACAAGGGAAGGAATATCCTGTTTATGGTGGCGAAGGGGTGGGATAATGATGGGAAAAACTTTTAAACGAAAGAATAGATCTTGTCTGAATCGACCTTCTGACATCATTTTTTCAAGATTTCTGTGGGTGGCGGCAATGACCCGGATGTCCAGATTTATGGATTCTGTTCCCCCCAATCGTTCAAGCTTTTTTTCCTGGAGAACCCGCAACAGGCGAACCTGGGCCTCTAAGCTGAGTTCGCCGATTTCATCCAGAAATATTGTACCTGACTGGGCCCGTTCAAACCGTCCCCGTTTTCTGTTTATTGCACCTGTAAAGGAACCTTTTTCATGCCCGAATAATTCACTGTCCATCAATGAGTCGGGAATTGCCCCACAATTAACATCAATAAACGGCCCCTCTCTTCTTAGGGAGAGATTGTGAATTGTCTTTGCAATCAACTCTTTTCCGACCCCGGTTTCTCCCAGCAGCAATACAGGGCTGTTCATGGGGGCCACCTGTCGCACAAGGTCCATGACTCCCTTTAACCCAAATTCAGCACCAATGACCTCTTCCCCACCGATGCTGCGAAGTTTTTTGTGAAGGTATTGATTGTCATCTTCTAAAAGCTCTTTGTATTTTTGACTTTCACGGTAATGAATGCTGTTGGTCACGGCAATGGCAAAGGGATCGTTTAGTTGTGAAACAAGCTGTTGATGCTTTTTGTTGAAAATTTTTTTTGGTAAACTTATAAATGAAACCACACCATGAAATTTATCTTCAATGACAAGGTCCATGACCAGGGCTGAAAGATCCAGGCAACCCAATTGTTTGCAAACAGGCTGGGCAACCATATCATCACTGGTATTTAGAATTCTGCGGACCCGGGTTGATCTGTGTGCATCAATGTGTTGACGCATTTTTCGGGTAAACTTGGTTTTGATGGAAATTGCTTGATATGTTTCCAGATTGGCATAAGCAATGGCCTCTGAGACACCTTGGGTCTGGTCGTAAAGGAGAATGATCATTTGACCAACAGGTATCACTTCTTTAAGATACTGGAGACATCGCCAAAGGGCCTTGTCCAATTCAAGTGTGCTGCTGATTTTAAGTGTGGCCTGACGAAAAAAAGAATCGTAATCTGTCAAAGATACCTCCCTGAGAAAAAAGAACAATTGGACTTGGTCATGAGCTGGGCTACTATACGGGATAAACTGATCGTCCCTATGCTCAAAATCAAGCTATCATATTTGGTATAATGAAAAATAAGTACCATATAAGATAAATTAATATCTTATATATGGTATTTTTGCAATGTGCTTTTAATTGTTTATGGGAGTATAAGGGGGACTTAGTTTTGGCATGATCTTTGCTTTTTATTAAATTCTTAATGGAATCAAAACACATAATACCTGAACATACTGGAGGCAGCAGTGGTTGGGGTTGAACACCCAAAATATCAGGAACGTCCACTTGCTTTGGTGGTCGCAAGAGCTGACAGTACATTGACAAAAGAGGATGTATTGTCATCCATCGGTAGTGAATTTGCAAAATGGCAACTTCCAGATGAAGTACTGTTTGTGGATGAAATCCCCAAAAGCAGTGTGGGGAAGTTCTCCAAGAAAGATATTCGTGCCCAATATAAAAATATCTATTTGGCATAATTATAGATTGTTATTGTGGAAAATTGGGAACGATTAAACCCATTACACTCTAAAGGAGTTGGTGAATTTTGATTTGCCGTTTATTAAGACCAGTGGCTTTTAAATACTAATCATATGGAAGTAGTAAATGGTAAATCAATAAAATCCAAAGCCCTGATTATAAACAAAGGGGAAATATGCAGGACGCACTTAAAGGTATCAAAGTTTTAGACCTGACCATGAACTTACCCGGGCCTTTTATGACATGGATCATGGCTGAGATGGGCGCAGAAGTACTCAAGGTTGAAAAT
The DNA here is from genome assembly GCF_900176365.1 of Desulfocicer vacuolatum DSM 3385. Taxonomy (GTDB): domain Bacteria; phylum Desulfobacterota; class Desulfobacteria; order Desulfobacterales; family Desulfobacteraceae; genus Desulfocicer; species Desulfocicer vacuolatum. The sequence continues at coordinate 19,795 of NZ_FWXY01000033.1, forward strand.
CCTGAAATTGGTGATTTTGCAAGGACATTCAATGACCCGGAGCAGGAACTTTATTTTCCTGTATTTGATACGGTGAATCGGAGAAAGAAAAGTATTACTCTTGATTTGAAACAGCAGGCAGATCAGGATATTTTCCTTGGTTTAATTGAAGATTATACCATTGTTGTTGAGGGGTTTCGACCGGGTGTCTTAAAAAAACTGGGAATTGATTATGAGACGGTTGTCCAGCAATATCCCGAAGTAATCTATGTGTCTATTTCCGGTTATGGACAAGATGGAAGTTATGCTCACAAAGGCGGCCATGATTTGAATTATCAGGCGTTGGCCGGTTGTTTTGATACGGGTTCCATGGCCGGTATCACACCTTCTGTTCCTGCTGTTACCATGGCTGACATCGGTGGGGGAAGCCTTTTTGCCCTGTCAGGACTCTTGTCCGCTATTATTGCACGGACTAACACAGGGAAAGGCCGCCATATCGATATGTCGATTTTTGACGGCATTTTTCTTTTTAATATTTTTCCATTCTGCCAGATGAAAAAAAATAGCGTTCAAAATCGGGACGAACCTCATATTTTTTCGGGGAATCACCCCTTTTACAACATATATGAAACCCTGGACAATCGCCATATGAGCCTTGGGGCTTTAGAGGAAAAATTTTGGCAGACCTTTTGCAGAACAATTGGTCGAGAGGATTTGTTTTCTATGAGATTTGGCGGAAAAAAGGCAATTCAAGAGGTGGCAGCTGTTTTTAAAAGCCGCACACAGGCTGATTGGATAGAACTGTTTCGTAATAAAGATGCCTGCTGTGAACCGGTTCTCAGTATTAAAGAGGTGATGAATTCCGGGCTGTGCACAGAACGTGATCTGGTGCGAATGGATGAAACTGGTATTGCTGTGTTGAACAATCCCGTTAAAACTGTGGGAGAACCCCCGGGTGAGATCCATAAGGCTCCTGCCCTTGGCCGGCATAATCCGGAAATACTGGGTAATTTATCCATGACAAAACATCCATGACCCATATCCTGAAAAAATTTAGTCAAAAAATGAGGTGTTCAGGATCGGAGGTTATAAATGGATGAAAATATTTTTTTTCGCAATGCCACCCTGGAAATATGCAGTAGCCTTGAAATTGAAAAAGCGTTGTGGAAATGTCTTTGGTTCATGCAAGAAGGCATTCCCGTAGCGCAGATGAGTCTCCACCTCTATGATGCGGCCACGGGCATTGCAGAGACCATCGCTCACGCCACTTTGGATGATTATCGCGTCATATCTTCCAAAGTGCTCCTGATTGAGCAGACAAGAAGACAGATTGAAATGCAACGAACTATCCGGGTGAGAATGGTATCAGATACGGCGGATGATCCTGTGACAGAGCCTTTGTGTCGATATTTGGGGTGCCTTGAACGCTCTGCCTTGATTATGGATCTTGTCATTGAAGGGAAATTTTTGGGGGTTCTTTCTTTTCAAAGTTTTCCAGATGAACAATTCAATGAAAGCCATAGACAGATGGTCTCCTTATTAAATGAACCCTTTGCCATTGCTGTAAGCAACAGTATCCGGTACAGGCAGTTGAAGCATCTTAAGGATATGCTGGAAGACGATAACCAATATTTTCAAAAGGAGTTACAACTTAATAGGGGGGAGGTGATCGGGGCGGAATTTGGACTTAAAAATACCATGGAATATGTCCGCCAGGTATCTCCCACAGACAGTCCTGTTCTGCTCCTTGGGGAAACTGGTGTAGGTAAGGAGTTGATTGCCACGGCCATTCATAACCTCTCTCATCGAAGGGAGGGGCCTTTTATAGCGGTAAACTGTGGTGCCATCCCCGAATCACTTATGGACAGCGAGCTTTTCGGCCATGAGAAAGGGGCCTTTACCGGTGCCATTGCCCAAAAAAGGGGGCGTTTTGAACGGGCCAACGGTGGAACACTTTTCCTGGATGAAATCGGAGAGTTAAATCCCGATGCCCAGGTAAAATTATTGCGTGTACTACAAGAAAAGATCCTGGAACGGCTGGGAGGAACAGAGTCAATAAAGCTTGATATCAGGGTTATTGCCGCCACGCACAGGGATCTTGATGATATGATGGCAAAGGATCTTTTTCGCCAGGATCTTTATTTTAGACTCAAGGTGTTTCCCATTGTCATCCCCCCACTGCGGTACAGGTTGGCGGATATTCCCTCTCTGGTTCACCATTTCATACAGAAAAAATCCACCCAGATGAAATTGCATTTTATGCCCCGACTGGCCCCGGATGCCATGGAACATCTTATGCAGTATTCCTGGCCTGGTAATATCAGAGAGCTTGAAAATACGGTGGAGCGTGCTTTGATTTTATCCCATGGTGCCCCCCTTAATTTCCGGGAACTGGTATTTGCAAATGCACCCGAAAAAAGGCCCTCTACACCAGAGATTGAGATGCCCAAGATTATTGAGGATGATTTTCACTCCCTTGACAATGTCATGGTCGAGCACATTAAAGCGGCGTTGTATAAATCTGGCGGAAAGGTGGAAGGGAAGGGGGCCGCGGCGGATTTGTTAAACATTAATCCCAGAACGCTGCGTCATAGAATGCGCAAGCTAGGTGTGCCCTTTGGCCGCAGCGCCCAAGACCTCTATATAAAAAAAGAAGATTGATTGTACATGGAATCCCCAATTGGGAAATAATAATTAAAATAGAATATTTCAGGCACAAAGTGTCCCATGAAGAGCCACCTGGGCCTGGGAGAACTGGTCCCTTTCAACGATAAACTGCATGTTTGTCTGTCTGTTTGTCTGTGAAACAGCGAGAATATTGATGGACTTGCCAGCCAGAGCCTGGGCCGCTTTAGCCATTATTCCGGGTTGGCCAATATTTGAGCCAATGGCGCAGACGATGGCCACCGGGCTTGTCGAGACCTCTTCCATGGCCTCATTGAGTTCCGCCAGAAAATGGGGCGTACAGTCTTTCTCTTCAATGATCAAATCGATGGTATTGGCATTGGTCATTTTGGAGATGTAAGATACATGAAATTTGTCAAAAATCTGCATGATACGGAGGTCAAATCCAACTTCTCCCACCATTCTGGTATCATGGATTTCCATGCAGATGACCTCATTGGAGCCAGTGATAATTTCGACCTTTGACTCCGGGGCGATGAAATCCTTGGTTATGAGCGTTCCTGGATGATCAGGGTCAAATGCATTTTTTACCCGGATGGGGATATTTTTAATCTCAAGCGGTTTTGATGCTTTTGGGTGTATGGCTTCCATGCCCACATCCGCCAATTGGTCAGCCACATCATAATTGGTATTACAGACAGGTTTGACGTTTTTTTCACCGATGATCAGCGGGTCCCCTGAGCAGAGGTGGTATTCTTTGTGAATAACTGCCTCATCAGCACCTAATAATACAGCGATTTTTGAGAACGTCACCTCGGAGTATCCTCTGTCAAATTCTCGCATGATTCCCTCAGTCCCTTTTGTATAACCCGTTGAAAAACAAATTGTGGAGAAGGGGTTAATTTGGGCAAAGCTATCTTTTATGCGCTCATCAATGGTTAACTGGCGACTGTCATCCCAACCACTGAGATCAACGAAGGTGGTGTTGTATCCTCTATTCTTAAGAATATTTGCAGAGTTAAAGGCGCTGTGCATTTCCCCAAGAGAGGCCAAAAGTTCCATGGCAGCCAGCAACAGCTCTTTACGGCTGACATATCCCGAGGCGAGAACATTATCCATACTGCGCAGAATGTTTATGGCCTGGTCAATCCTATCGCCAATAAAATTATTGGCCGCTTCAACATCAAGCCCGATATCACGAAATGTCTCGTTGAGCTTGTAGAGTGATTTTTGTAGCCGGATCATTTTAATCGGATAGTTTTGTTGATCTTCAAAAAGTTTATAGATACCCGGCTGATTGGTTTTCTTATGTTCGAGCAGATCATTGGTTACCCCTGCATAGGCCGACACGACATAAATTCTGCCAAATGTATGTTCTTTGTCTTTGAGAATGATATTGTCAACGATTTCAGAAAATCGTGACATGGAGGTGCCGCCGATTTTTTCAATGTTCAGGTGATGTTTTGCCATGGTAATCCTCTATGTTTATATGAACAGGAACCTGTCATCTGCCAGGATAGTGATGAGGTAAAGTCTTGTTCATTGTTGTAGTTGTCAATCGGTACTATTAATGCATCCCGATCGTTTTGGCAAGTCTGTTTGCAGGGGCGATCCAAATACTGCACACCCTTAGCCCTGGCATATGCAGTTCTTGAGCCACAGGATTTCCCTGGCATCCATCAAAGGACTGATACGGGAAATGGACAAGGGGCGAGATGTGACCACGTTGCTTGAACTGCAATCAATACTGTTTGGCTCCAGCGCCCTGGCTACTCTGCGATAATAATCAAGGGTGCCGATGGCACGGTTGAAATGAGCTAAAAATGGTTAGCCATAGCTGAGTCACATGGGACCGGAATGGCCGTATTATCCGGTTTCATTTATCTTCTCCATATGTATGCAGTTTATTTTTTAAATAAAGACTTTTGATGAGACTATAGCGTCATTTATAGTGTGCTGTTAATTAGTGAATTGACCTTATTAGGTCTTTGGGTGATCTTATGAGATCACATTAATTATTTTCAAAAATCATAAGTTGAATAAATTCAGTAATTTATAATAATCTTAATTTTGGCATGCAATTTGTATTAATAAACAGGTAAGTCACTTAATGGAAAAACTGAAAGACCGTAGGAGATTAAAGGCAAGGACAAAAAAATGGATATCTGAGTCGGGTATTCGTTGGATTTTGACCGTATCGATTAAAGGAGTAAAACCAAATGGCGATTTACAAAGACAGCGAACACATGTACGAAATTTTGGGAAAATTGTGGAATTATGTAATCAAAGAGACGGAATTTGGCCCTAAACTTAAAGAGTACGATATTTCCTACAAATTTATTGTCAGTGATCCCAAAGGGTATTTGCTTATCACCCATGATGAAGTGGTTATAGGGGATGAGGCTAACAGGGATGCCGTAATTACCATGGAATTGTCCGGGGAGACCATCCACAATTTCTGGCTTAATAAGGTTAATCTTCCTGTGGCCTTGGCCACCCGGAAAATAAAATCAAAAGGCCCAATTCCTAAGGTTCTTAAAATATTGCCATATCTGAAGCCGGTGTTTGAATTGTACCCGTCCTATTGCAAAGATTACGACCTGCCCATGTAATCCAAAGCTTGCCAGGGAGTGGCAGACACCCATGAAGCATGGGTAACCAGGTCTCTGGTCAACCAGGAATTTTGTATAATATATAACTTAAGTATTGAGATATATTTATTAGGAGCAGGAAAATGGCTAACAGTAAAATATCAGGATTTTTTTCCTACGAACTTGACGCCAAGGCAGAGGAAAATCCAGAATTTGAGATTTTAACCTTTGAAAATGGCATCTATGCCGATGAAGTGCTCAGTTACGAGACCATCGTCACCAATAGGCGTAAGCTCGCTGAAAAATTAAGGGATTCCGGGTTCGCCAAGGGGGATGTTCTGGCATTGTTCATGAGAAATCACCCGGAATTTGTTTATTCCCTCTACGCGACCAATGTGATCGGTGCGGTGTTGCTGCCCATTGATCCCAGGACAAAAGGAGAAAGACTTGAATTTGTACTGAGAGATTCAAAAGCACGCGGGGTTATTTTTACCAGTGAATTTAAAGAGGATTTTCTTCCGATTTTGAACCTCCTTCCTGAAATCGAAATCATTGGCGTGGCCTCCAAGGAAGGCATGGAAAAAGCAACGGATCTTCCGGATCTGGAAGATGTCTGGAGTGCATCAAAAGCCCCTGTGCCGAAGGATAGATGCGAAGACCTGAATGCGCCCATGGAAATCATCTACACTTCTGGTACAACAGGGGATCCCAAAGGCGTTGTCCTTAAAAACAGTCGTCTTGCACCTTTTGGCATGCTGGCCAAAGGGGTGTTTCAATACAATGAAACCGACAAATTGTACACCGGTCTCTCACTGACCCACGGCAATGCCCAGGCGGTTACCATGGTTCCTGCCCTCTACCTGGGTATCCCTGCGGTGATCAGCGCGAAATTTACCAAAAGCCGGATCTGGGACATTTGCCGGAATTACGGATGCACAAGCTTTTCTCTGCTGGGGGGGATGATGATGGGAATCTTCAGTGAGCCCGAAAAGAGTGACGATGCTGACAACCCGGTTCGCTTGATTATCAGTGCCGGAACTCCGCTTTCCGTGTGGAAGTCCTTTGAAAAACGGTTTGGCGTCTTTATTCATGAGTGGTACGGCGCAGTGGAGGGCGGGTTTGCCCATAGGCCACCAGGAGTCGGGCCCGTCGGTTCTTTTGGAAAACCGCTGGACGGGGTCATGGAGATGAAAGTGGTAAAAGATGACGACAGCGAATGCAAGTCATTTGAAATTGGCGAAATCGTCTGTCGTGCCATTGGGCAGAAAACGGAAGTCCGTTATTTTGGCAAGGAGGATGCCTCGGAAAAGAAAACAAGGGGAGGATGGCTCAGATCTGGAGACATGGGGCATCGGGATGAGAACGGATGGTTCTTTTTTGACTTTCGAAAAGGCGGTGGTCTTCGCCGGGCGGGGGATTTTATTCAGCCCAACCATGTGGAAGCCGCATTTGCCAAATATGAAGAGATAACAGATGTCTGTGTTTACGGTATTCCTGCAGCATCAGGTGCTCCGGGTGAAGTGATCTGGTATCCGCCGTTGTATTGACGGAAGGTACAACACTTGATGTTCGCAGCCTCTACGCACATTGCAGAGAACTACTGGATGGTAACAGTATTCCCTCTTATCTCCAGGTTGTTGATGCCATTCCCAAGACGGCATCGGAAAAAAACCTGGATCGATTTCTCAAGGATGATTTCAGTATAGATGCGGATAACGTCTATGGGTTTGGCAAGTAATTGGGGATTTAAGGTGCTTTATTGACAAGAACTGAGACAGGCACGCTTTAAACCGTTCATTTGATCCGTTCAATTAATTCATTTGAACCGTCCAAATCACATCGTACGTTTGACTTTTTTATTTGAATCGATAAAAGGAAAAAATATCATGAAAAAATATGTTGAAGATCTCGATTTTCAGGGGGAAGAAAATATCAGTGACTGGACACCGTGGTCTCCACAGGACATTCGCCGTAAAAAAGGGGTTCTGGATGCGGCTCGCATGATGGTTAATTCCGCCATGACCGCACCGGTGGCAGGAGGGGTGCCACAGCTGGAAGCGGAACTGATTTATGGGCAAAAAGAGATAGAAGCCCTTGCCAGGCGAGTAGAGGAACTGGCCCATAGCAATAAGGCTTGGAAAGAGGCGTATCTGTATGAAGCGGTGATGGTTCGAGATTCGGATGTGGTGATTATGCTTGGCAATACCCGCTGTCATGAAACGCCCCTGGATGCCAATTGCGGCATGTGCGGCGGTACCATGGATTGTGGCTATTTTTATGACAAGGTCGAGCACAAATATGGCATTGTCGATACCACGAATAGAAAATCTGAGACCCCGATCAAAGGACCATTGTGCTCGGCACGTGTGGATGATCTCGGTTATGCCATAGGCAGTGCATTGTGGACGGCTCATACGCTGATGGTGGATGCAAGGCCCTTTGCCAGCATGGGGATGGCCGGGCAAAAATTGGGGTATTGTTCAAATTCCGGCATGGTTGTGGGCGTGCCTGTGGCAGCGAAACCCAAAAATCCCTATGTGGACGTCAATGTGGATTATCACCTGATTAATATGGACAGGGTGCTGGATAATACACGCAAAGTATATCAAACGGCAAGGCTTGTTCGCGGGTTCGACTACCGCAAATGGATACCCAAGCCGACTAATAAAAAAGGGGAGGAGTAAAAATGGGTCATTTAATAGGAAACGATTACCTCCAGGAACACCTTGTCACCGTTGCTAAAAACATTGTGCTGGCAATTAAAAAAGCTCCTATGATCACGGGGAGAACACCCATAGAGGCAGAAATTATCTGGGGCGAAGATATTGTCCCAATTATCGATGTAATTGAACCGGTGGCCAAAGCTGCCAGATATGTCCAGTGGGATTATCAGACCCTGAAAGGGTGTTACGATAAAGGCGAACCCCCAGTCATCATCGGCATTGGCGCAAAGGTGGACCGTTCCGATCTTGGATGGAACTGCGGTGCCTGCGGTTTTTCCACATGCAGGGAGTTTAATAAATATGCCAAAGAGAACAGCGGCGGCGGGCAATTGGGTGGCCCCTGCTGTAATTGGAAACTGCTTGATTTTGGCATTGCCTGTGACTGGGCCTGCGCGTCTGCATGGCAGTATAAAGTGGACAACCGAATCATGGGATCCGTTGGATTCTCTCTGATGGCATTGAATTATCTGCCCAATTCCAATGTCAAGCTTGGCCTTGCCCTGGGGCCTGCCCGTGACATGGTCTACTATTCTCGGGAAGAGATGCATAAAAAGTTCACCTACGAAGAAGAAAAAACAGATATGCTCAAATCCGTACCCACCATGTTCACCTGTTTCCCCGGCAACGGCAACCCCATGTATAAAACCAAAGATGACTGGTGGGCACCGCCTGAGTTTATGGATGTAAAATACTCCGAAGCATCCATGGACGCTTACCAGAAAATTGTTTACGAACAGGTTCCGGAAGCGGTGATGAAACACGTCGATAAAATTTCTGCCAGGTATAAAAAAGAAAAATAAATTCCCCACGAATTCACGCTCTCAAAGGAGAAAAAAATGAATTATTTGGAACTCAACATCAACTTGAGCAAAGAAGATATCATGCTTAAAAAGGCTGCCCATGAATTTGCCAGGGACGTTATGCGCCCTGTCTCCCAGGAGATGGACCGTATGACAGCGGCAGAAGCCGTGGCACCGGGGTCTCCCTTCTGGGAGTTCAAGAAAAAAGCCTATGAGCTGGATCTGCACACCATCTTGATACCGGATTCCTATGGGGGGATGGGGTTGACACCGCTTCAGTTGCACCTGGTTATTGAGGAGTTGGCCTGGGGAAGCGTCGGACTGACCATTGACCTTGTCGTGGCAGCTTTTCCTGCCTACCTGGCATCCATGGTCCCAGACGATGAGATCGTTGAAAATATTATTAAACCGTTTTGCGATTGTCGGGATGGCAAAATTGCCGGATGCTGGGCCATTACCGAACCCATGCATGGCTCAGACACCCTTTTGCCCAACTATCCGAGTTTCAGAAATCCAGACATCCCTGCAGACTGTATCGCAACCCCGGATGGCGATCATTATGTGATCAATGGCCAGAAAGCTGCCTGGGTTTCGGGGGCACCCTATGCCTCCCATGCGGCCTTGTTTTGTCAGATTGATCCCTCCATGGGTCATGCCGGCGGCGGAATCATCATTGTGCCCTTAGATCTTCCCGGGGTTAAAAGAGGGGCACCTTTGGAGAAACTGGGCCAACGGGATGATCCCCAGGGCGAGCTCTATTTTGATAACGTTCGTGCCCCGGCAAACTATCTGGTTGCCGGTCCTGAAGCCTACGAAGTCATGCTGGAAATCGTATTGTCCGCCACCACCGTATTGATGGGGACATGTGCAACAGGTATTGGTCGAGCCGCATTTGACGAGGCCTTGGAATATGCCAAAAACAGGGTTCAATGCGGTAAAGCGTTAATTGAGCATCAGGATGTGCAAAAGAAATTGTTTCAAATGTTCAGCAAGGTTGAAATGACCCGTCAACTCACCCGGTCTGTGCTTGAATACAATCAGAATACATCGACACCTGCAGAAGAGTACTCCGTTATTGGCAAGGTCTTTGGATGCCAATATGCCTTTGAAATAACCAATGATGCAGTTCAGATATTTGGGGGTAATGGATTGACCAAAGAGTATATTGTGGAAAAGCTGTTCAGAGATGCCCGGGCCATGCTGATTGAAGATGGGTCCAATGATGTGTTGGCCATCGCTGCAGGACACAAGGTGATCCATAATTATCCCAGGCAGGATTAAACAACACCACCAATAAAAAGGAAAGAAAAATGTCCAATGTATATATCGTAGGGCTTGGAATGATTCGGTTTAACAAATACCCGGACAGAGGGGTAAGGGATATGGCCCACGAGGTCACTCGTCTGGCCCTTGAAGATGCCGGACTTGATGCCAAAGCACTTGAAGCCGCCTTTTTTTCAAATACCTTTTGGGGGATGTTTGCCGATCAGCACTCGATTAAGGGGCAGGTGGTTTTGAGATCCATGGGGATTGACAGCATCCCGGTCACCAACGTGGAAAATGCCTGTGCCGGAGCCTCCACAGCCCTTCACCTGGCCTATACCGGCATCAAGGCCGAGATGTATGATGTGGCCCTGGTTCTGGGATCTGAAAAAATAACGGATAAGAATAAAGCCAAATCCCTTGGTGCCTATGCCGCCTGCATGGATGTGAAAAATATTGACAGTCACCTTGAGATGCTGGTGAAGTACAGCAAAGCATTTACCAAAGGGCTTCCCATTGAAGAGAGTGCCCCCGGAGCTGGCCGTTCGGTCTTTATGGATGCCTATGCCACCTTTGCCCGATGGCACATGAGCACATTCGGATCGACCCGGGAGCAGCTGGGAGTGATTGCATCGAAAAATCATTTCCACGGCTCTTTGAACCCCAAAGCCCAGTATCAGCAACGGATGACCATCGAACAGGTATTGGCAGATGCGCCGGTTACTTATCCTCTGACCCGCTCCATGTGCGCGCCTGTGGGTGACGGGGCTGCGGCTGCCATTGTCTGTTCCGAAAGATATTTAAAGAAACTTGCCAACGTACGCCCGGTGAAAATCCTTGCCTCCATCATGGGCTCAGGAGCTGAGAGATCGTTTGACGGAATCGATATTGGAGAACGGCTGGTCAAACAAGCCTATGACAAGGCGGGGGTCGGGCCGCATGATATCAGTCTTGCAGAGCTGCATGATGCCACCGCCTACGGAGAACTGCACCAGGTTGAAGCCATGGGGTTCTGTCCCGTTGGAGAAGGCGGAATTTATGCGGAATCGGGAGCCACGACCCTTGGCGGCAAACAACCGGTTAATACCAGCGGCGGGCTGGAGTGCCGCGGTCATCCCATTGGGGCGTCAGGCCTGGCTCAGATCTACGAACTGGGTACCCAGCTCCGCGGAGGGGCCAGGAAACGTCAGGTTGAAAACGCACGTCTCGGACTGGCTGAAAACGGTGGGGGAAATATTGGCGTGGAAGAGGCTTCCATGTGTATCCACATTTTGGAAAAAGTGTAAGAGATCAAGGTAAATAAACGAATTTAGAAGAGAATCATAGGAGCGGTGGAACAGGGGAGAGGTATCTGTTTGCAACAGATAACAATATATCTTTCCCCATCGCTTTTAGAAAAGAAACATCCAATGAGAGGGAGAATGTGAAATGAAAGATCGTAATAATATTTTTATCACTGGAGCTGCCTCGGGAATCGGGCGTGAAACGGCTCTTCTTTTCGCCGCAAACGGCTGGTATGTCGGTATTGTTGATATGAACAGCGAAGGCCTTGGGACACTGGAGGCTGAAATTGGTAAAGAAAACTGTTTTTCAAGAACAATGGATGTAACAGATCCGGTGGGTTATCAAAAAACAGTGGATGCATTTGCCGAGAAAACCAATGGAACAATGGATATTTTGTTCAATAATGCCGGAATCCTGAGAATGGGACTCAATGAGACCATCGATTTGGAACAACAGCACCTTACGATTGATATCAATATAAAAGGCATTCTCAACGGCATCCACGCTTCCCTGCCGTTGTTAAAAAAGACCATCGGTGCCCGGATTATTTCCATGTGTTCCACATCCTCGGTCTATGGCATGCCAGAACTTGCGGTCTATTCTGCCAGCAAACATGCTGTGGGTGCTTTGACCGAGGCATTTGATCTTGAATTTCAACAATACGGTATCCGGGTCTGCGACATCAAAGCGCCCTATATTGCCACGCCAATGGTAAACCAAGCGGATCAATTAGCCCATAGTGTTGTTTCAACGGGTGTTAATCTCAAACCGGAACAGATAGCGGCTCTGGTGTGGAAAGCGGCCCACGGCAATAAACTGCATTGGAAAATTCACTATTTGACCCATGTCTTGTATTTTTTATTTGGGTTGCTGCCGTTTCTCAAACGGCCGGTGATTAAGCACCTGTGTCTGTCGAAAAATTAAATGGAGATATCGATGAAAAAAAATATACCCCTGTTGCTGGTCTCTTTCTTGCTTGTTTTTCTGAATTTTTATGGAGTGTCTCGTGCCTCTTACGGATATTTTCTTCATGGAGCCGGAGCTGTGAATGATTCTCTGGGAGGCGCAGCAACGGCTGGTAATAAACAGGATTTGCTGGGTAGTCTTTATCGAAATCCGGCAAATGCAACTCTTTTTGAGGGCAGAATCGCTTCTGTGAGTGTGGGAGCCGTTTTTCCTGATGCAACCATAAACAGTTCCGTCAGTGCCCTGGGTATGACTGGATCAAGTGATTCAACCGTGGATGTCATTCCCCTCAGCAACCTGGGCGTGGTGTTCAACGATAAAACCCGTCCCATGGCCTATTACTTTGCCATCATCGGAGAAGCTGGGCTCCATCTTGACCTGCCCCAAAGCTTTTCCAATCCTATTTGCGTATCCCAGGCGGGTAAATCCGATAATCCTTATGGAGGTGCTTTCGGCGGTTTCGGCGCCATTGAAACCCAGATGGAAGTAGTTCGGATCCCCTTCGGGGCATCTTACCAGATAGACAATAAGTGGGCCCTGGGATTTTCAGTGGGGCCGTCGGTGGCGCGCCTGAAATTTTCCCCTGCCGCATTTGCTGCGCCGGATGATGCCAATGGCGATGGTATTTACACTTATCCCACGGGTGTTGATCATGAACTTGCCTTTGGGGTCGGCTTCCAGGCAGGTGTCCGCTGTCAAGCAACAGATAAACTGGGAATCGGTTTTACCTTTACCAGCCCCACCTGGTTTAACGATTTCAAATGGGATGTCACGGATGAAAACGGTAACAGTAGGACTGTCTCACACCATGTTGACCGTCCCCTTACCCTGCATCTGGGCTTAAGCTATCAAGCGACACCAGGGACGATTTTTGTGATGGACTGTTCCTGGATCAACTATAGTGGCACCAAGGGATTTGATGAAATCGGCTTTGATTCCAACGGCTCCCTCAAGGGGCTGGGGTGGGATGATCAGTGGACGGTTGCCCTGGGAGTCCAGCATGATATCCTTGTAAATTGGACGATTCGGGCCGGTTACAACTACGGCACCAATCCCATTGATGATGATATCACCTTTCATAATGTGGGAAACCCGTTGCACAACGAACACCATCTCTCTTGTGGTTTATCCTGGAAAGTGACGGAACAAATGAGCATTGATTTGGGCTATACCCATGCATTTGAGACGTCTCAATCTGGATCGTGGTATGATGCGACCAACCAGGCAGTTCCGGGAACAGAGATTGAATCCTCATTGGTGTATGATCAGGTTGCCGTTGGCCTTACGTTTTTGTTTTAGTGTAATCCCCATATTAATCGCTTTTTTTACAGGCCGTATTGGTTTAGTGCATAGTCAAGACTAAGATTTAGGGTTTAGCGTGCCAGAGAGTGTTCTCCCATGGCATTATCCAGCATCAATAACCCTAATATTAAGATTTGACGTTGCATTCGCGATTTCATACGCGCATATCCGGCCAAATAAGGCTTGCAACTTTTAGGTGGCATTCAAACAATATGCTTTTCAAGGAAAAACAGATATGATTCTTTTTAATCCAAAAGAACACAACATCAAATACGGTGATGAAAAAACCTGCGCCATGATGCAGAAAGTTATTGATCATTTTGAAGAAAAAGGGTTGAAATCCTTAAAAAAAGACTGGCACGAAAAGGTGTGGAATTACGAATTTGTAAAATTCATGAAAGAGAACCAGGTTATGGCAACCCTTATGACACCAGCAGGCTACGGTGCCAAGGACTCTCGCTGGGATACCCATAGAAACGTCATGTTTGCAGAGATTACGGCTTTTTATGGAATTACCTATTGGTACACATACCAGGTTTCCATGCTTGGTCTTTGCCCGGTATGGATGGGCTCCAATGAAGAGGTGAAACACAAAACCGCTCAGCTCCTTCAGGATGGTGAAGTTTTTGCTTTTGGGCTTTCCGAAAAAGAACATGGTGCAGATATTTATTCTTCTGACATGATGCTTTATCCCCAGGAAGACGGAACTTATAAAGCCAATGGAGATAAATATTACATTGGAAACGGTAATGAAGCCGCCCTTGTTTCAACATTTGCAAAAATCGACGATTCCGGGGAATATGTTTTTTTTGCAGTGGACAGCAAACATGAAAAATATGAGTGTGTAAAAAACACGGTGAATCAACAGAACTATGTTGCTGAGTATCGACTCCATGATTATCCGATTTCCCGGGCAGATATTATGGAAGAAGGCCCCGATGCCTGGGACAACATGCTCAACACAATTAATGTTTGCAAATTTAACCTTGGCTGGGGGGCAATAGGCATCACTACCCATGCATTTTATGAAGCAATTTCCCATGCAGCAGGAAGAAATTTGTATGGAAGATATGTAACGGATTTCCCGCATGTAAAAAATATTTTAGTTGAGTCCTATGCACGTATTGTTGCCATGAAAACCTTTGCCGAAAGAACCATAGATTACATGAGAGCGGCAAATGAGAATGATAGGAGATACCTTCTTTTTAACCCCATGGTAAAAATGAAAGTGACCCGTGAAGGAGAATCTGTTGTTCAGTCTTTATGGGATGTAATTGCTGCAAAGGGGTTTGAAGCCGAACCTTTTTTTGAAGTCGCAGTCAATGAAATACCCATGTTGCCTAAACTTGAAGGGACTGTTCATGTTAATATTGCACTCATTGTCAAGTTCATGAATAATTTCCTCTTCGATCCGGGTGAATTTATTGAGATAGGCAAAATGCACGACACTGAAAATGATGATTTTCTTTTCAACCAGGGACCGACAAGGGGGCTTGGGGAAATTCAGTTCCATGATTACAACAAAGTATACGACAGCATGGACACACCGAATATTTCTATTTTTAAGGAACAGATCCTTGGGTTCAAAGATTTTTTAACAAAGGCGACCCCTGACAAAAATCAGACAAAAGACATTGATTATCTGCTTACCCTGGGTGATCTTTTTTGCCTTATCCCATATGGGCAGCTTATCATTGAGAACAAGGATCATATGGGTGTGAACGACGATATGATTGAAAGCATTTTTGATTTTATTATTTGTGACTTTTCAAAGCTTGCAACGGAACTGATGATGAAACCGAGTAACTCTGATACACAAAGAGAACTTGCCAAAGCCATATTAAGAAGCCCTAATTCTGACACACAACTTTTTGAAAGAGTTTGGGAAGAAGTTTATGCTTATAAAGATGCTTATAAAATGAGAGATCAGGATTTTTGATCGTTTGCAATCAAATCCCCTGCTCAGTTCGAGTGGCTCTGAAAGGAATAAGGGAGTTCATGAAAAATAATATACTCAACATCAATGAGATTCATAGCAACTCTTTAGAGTGCTGCATGCAAAAGTGGGTAGTTTATTATGGTGAAGTCCCTGATTCCTATCAGTGCATCATGCCAAAAATACATATAAGTTAGACACTGGAGGCAATAAATGGATAAAACAATAATTGAAGCGCAAGGAAACGTTGCTGTTGTCAGAATGGCCAATGGCGTTTCAAACGCGCTAAACCCTGAATTGATCGAAGATCTGACCCACACACTGGAAGCTGTTAAAAAGGAATTTAGAGGAATGGTTCTCGCCGGGAACACCAAATTTTTTGTTATTGGTTTTGATGTTCCCACATTATTAAAACTCGATCGACCAGGAATGGTTGACTTTTTTCATCGCTTTAATCAGTTAACACTGGATTTATATACGTTTCCGTTGCCAACAGCCTGTGCTGTTGCAGGCCATGCCATTGGGGGGGGGAATATTCTTGCACTCACCGGTGACTATCGGTTTATGGCTGAAGGGAAAAAGCTAATTGGTTTAAATGAAGTACAATTGGGTGTTCCGGTGCCCTACTTGGCGGATTTAATCCTTCGACAGATTGTCGGCGATCGGACAGCAACGGAGATGTTGTACACGGGTGCCATGATGTCCGCAACTGCCGCACTGGAAGTTGGTCTTGTGGATGCAGTGGTACCGGAAGGAAACCTGGAACAAAAAGCAATTGAAAAAATAGCCAACTTGTCAAAATTGTCACTCGATGGCTTCTCCGCAATTAAAGAAAATCGTACTGATTCGATTCGTACAGCTTATCAAGCAGGCTTTGCAAAAAAAAATGCGCAATTTGTTGACTGTTGGTTTAGTAAAAAAGTACAAGAACTTTTATTTAAGGCCGCTGAAAAGTTTTAGTTGTATTGAACTCCTGTTTTGTAAAAAGTTGTTTTATGACTCATATCTTATAATCAAGGAAAATCAGAAATGCGACGTAGAGACGGCATTGGAAATGTATTTAAAATTATGTCCGGGTGCTCAAAGTGTTATCGGATGTATTGATATCGACCATGAGATTGTTTTTATGTGAAAGTATTATTATGGCTTAAAAATATACTGATTATAAGGGATTTGGCAGCGAGTTGGGGAGCAATGAAATAGACTGGAAAAATCATTTTCCTGCACTATTGTTGAAACGCCAACCACAACTATAATGAAAGGAAGATGATGACTACAGCATCTAACACCGCCCTCCAACTGAATCGAATTATTTGCATGTACGGTTGTTAAGGAGCCGAGTGATAATAAAAGGCATGACTTTTGATCTGTATTTCTTTGAAACATCAAGATGTTATAATAAAAAGAAACGCCCTTTATTTCTGTGCGACTCCTAAGCATAATATTACATTATTGTCCAGGAAAATATTGTGAACTCCCATGGGTTATTGAGTTGTTACCGCCAAGCTTTGGCGACGGCTTTGGTTTGGTCGGTTTTTCACCCACAGTCTTGATGGAAAGGGTGAAGACGTTTTTTCCTTCTATGTTTTGTATCGTAACACCTCGGCTTTTTCCCAGGGGAGAGTTCATGGCTTGTTCCAGGCTGAGCACTGGTTCGCAGCAAGCGTCCGCATCCTTTAGATGTTCCACCCATTCGGCTTGGGTTCGCTGCTTGAAAAGTCCCGAGACCTCTTCAAGCACCCGTGCACCACCGAATTGTTGCGATGCGAGATTTTTTCGACCAACGACCACACAGAAATTATGCCAGAATTTTGGTTCCACGGCTCCCAGAGACATGTACTTGCCGTCTTTGGTTTCGTATAGGTTATAAAACGGCTGGTTGCCGGACAGAAAGTTTCCATTCGCGTTTATTCTTTTCATGTGTCCTTGCATATGAGCATATGCGAATACATTGAGGGCAAATGTGCCGTCAAACATAGAGACATCCAAATGTCGTCCTATGCCAGTTCGCTGTCGTTCGATGACGGCGGCAAGAAGGCCCGAGAGTCCGAACATCCCGCCGCCCACCAGATCCGCGACAGGTATCGTAGTGGGCAGGGGGGACGGGCGCACGCCGTCACCGGTATCAAAGCTGCCGGCTAGGGCCTGATAGTTAATGTCGTGGCCGGCCTTTTCTGCGAAAGGTCCCTCCTGACCGTAGCCGGTTGTTAAGATTCAAATAATGTAACGCCATCCCCCCAAATCAGTGACAAAATAATGTAACGGGCAGGTAGATAACCCGCCGCATACCCCGCCAAAATAATTTAAAAACCATACCCCGCTTATCCCGCAGTTATTCCCCGCCGCCATATCCAGTCAATCAACTACATAACTCATACCGGTTTACCCCGCAGTTATCATGCAGTAAATTTATTTAAAAAAAAGTTTAGCCATTGTATTGTTATCAACCAATATTGTCAGACGAAAAAGGGAAGGCTCGAAGCTGGCACTTCGAGCCTTTAATGTAGACATCCGAATATAGATAGCGGAAGCCACACCAACATCAATATTAAACCATTGCTTCCGCAATATTGCAAGAGTGGGAGTATGAAAATCGTTTTATTAAGAGGTATCAAGTGCAGGCAATGTACCCAGAATTTTTATGTATGCCGCAGTTGTTGGCGGGGACAGGTGTATTGTTGTCAAAGATGCCGTATTATAGCCCAAAAAGAAGCCCATTGTAGAGCTCAGAGAAAATATCGACAAACCGGGTCAACCCCTTTTTTATGGAGAGTTTTATCTCGTAGTTTTTTATTTATTTTTACTCCAAGTTTGAATTGTTGAAAGCACAAAATTGTTCATT
>NZ_FWXY01000052.1 GCF_900176365.1 Desulfocicer vacuolatum DSM 3385
GGCAGGACACCTTTCTCTTTAAGTTCCATCACCATTCCAGACAATCGGCGGCGCTCCTGCTTCAGTTTTTCCCGGCGTTCAACCAGGATGGGAGATTCCTTTGTTGCCAGGACCAGCCCTTGGAGCGGCGGGTGGGTGAAGTGTTGGTATGTAAAAGCTGACATAGTCGGAAGAGGTTCGAATTGCTCTGGAGGTGTTACCGGCCGTAAGCCCGGATGCCGTAGAGGATGGTGCCAATGGCCATCAGGGGCGGATCTTCATCATTTGGCCCAAATGATTTTTTCATATCTATTACGGTTTTGATAAGAAGATCAGGTAACTCCTTTTCCGGACCTTCATGGCGGTTAATCAATCTGACAATGATGGCGGCCTGATCTTCGTCCAGTTCAAAGGCGTTAATCAATTCCTCCTGCACCTCTTTTCTCACGGTTGTGCAATCGGCAATTTCACGCTGTAGTTTGGGGCGCCAATATTGCACCAGGATTTGCGACAGGATATCCTTGGTACTCTCCATAAATTCTTTGCGAGCTTTGCGCAAAACCGTATCAGGGTCCTTTGTTTCGCTTGCCAGCCAATGCTTGTGAAAAATCGGGCCGAAATGGGTAGCTAAAAGATCGGAGATGGGATAGAGAAAACCGGTAATGCTTTGGGTGCCTTTCCTGATAAATCCAGTGCTCAGCCCCATTGGAGTGCCTTGGCTGTCATCACGGTTCATGGCAATAAGGCAGGTATTGAAAAAGGCATGACGCACCTTTGCCTTGCCTGATAGAATATCTTGATAGGAAAGGCTCTGGTTCTTGCTGACTTGCATGGCTGTAGAAAAAGCCATGTGGGGGTCATCGCCCCCGTGACCGATCCCCGTGAGCAGGTCAATTTCTATGGGTTCGTTGGGAAACGGAGCAGGGTATTCAAGCGTTTCACAAAGACTGCCGTTTCTTTGATGAACAGCCTTGATGGCCTCCACCTCCTTTTCCACACCGGCAAGAAATTTTTTACTGTTGTCCCTGTGGTCATAATAGAGCAGGGCTGCCGGGTAATGCCTGCTCCGGCCAGTTTCCGGCTTCTTTCTTTTAATCAATCCTGTTTGAAGCGCATAATAAATCAGGCCCGGATAAAACCGGGTTGTCACACTTTCTGGTTTGCCAGCCAATACTGGCAGTTGATGAAGGCTGCCCTGGGGCAGGATGATCAGCTCTTTTTTACCTGTGAGGTATGGCTGTAACGGGGTCCAGAAGTTCTCCCTGAGTTCTCGGATCATGTCCGGCCAGAAACGGCCCCGCTCCCTGGCACTCATCACCGGTATGCCCTTTTTTTCCTGCCGGTCATCATGGATGTTCCGGCGGCAATTTCCAAGATATGAATTCCGCTCTCCTGTCAGTACCCTGGTCCGCTTTGCCAGTTCATCCATACTGTTGACAGGGAGCCATCGGGGGATACCCTGCTTTTGGATAACAAGAACGCCTTGCATATCTTCATAGCTGATCATCAGTAATAGTGATTGATGGGGGTGGAAGTCCGGAATTGCCTGGATGTTTTCCAGGGTAAAGGCGTCATAAGGCAGTTCCAGAAGCTCGAACCCCGGCAGTCCGGATGCCTTGCGCCGGGCATCGCCCATCTGCTGGTGAAGTCGGTTGTATGTGGCAATGGCTTTCTGTTCTGCTTCCAGCTCTTTGTTTTGCCTCTTCCGCTCCAGTGGACGGGTGGCCGGATCAGAAAGTTCAAAGATTTCGGGATTGTCAGCCTTCTTCTTTTGAATCATTTCCCGGAGTTGGTGGCGAAGTTCCAAATACGCTTTTACCTGATCAGGAAGGTGTTGCCCTGCCGCCTCTCCAAGCTCGTCAAGTAGTTCAGATGCCAGCTCCCTGCCCTGGATACAAAAGAGAATACGGAGGATTTCTTCATATTTTTGCTGATCGATGACAAAAGCAAGCCAGTTTGCATGAAATCTTGCAAAATTGCGGCGCATCTTCTTCCAGGTCGCTGCCGTCCCATCTGCTGCTATTTCTTTGTCAGGGGCAAGTTCAAGCATCTGGATGAGATGCTCGCTTTTTTCTTTTGCCCAGACGAGCGGTTTGTCCATCTTATCCAGCAAAAAGCTTGCATTGGCGTATAGTGCGGACCGCTCATGGTTTAATGGTAGCCAGTGGCCCATCGTTTTACTTTCATAAATTTGTTCAGCCTGCTTATAAGATTCTATGGCGGCATCGTAATCCTCGGTTGATTCAAGGGCAACAGCAAGGTTCACAGCGGTTCGGGCACGAGAGGGATTAAGCTCACTACGGCCTTTGCAATACTCTCCTTCAAAGATCTTCTGTGCCTGCTTATAAGATTCTATGGCGGCATCGTAATCCCCGGTTGATTTAAGGGTAACAGCAAGGTTCATAGTGGTTTGGGCACGATTAGGATTAAGCTCGTTACGGCCTTTGCAATACTCTCCTTCAAAGACCTTCTGTGCCTGCTTATAAGATTTTATGGCGGCATTGAAATCCCCGGTTGAGTCAAGGGTAACAGCAAGGTTCATAGCGGTTAGGGCGCGAGTCGGATCAAGCTCGTTACGGCCTTTGCAATACTCTCCTTCCAAGATCTTCTGTGCCTGCTTATAAGATTCTATGGCGGCATTGTAATCCCCGGTTGATTTAAGGGCAACAGCAAGGTTCATAGCGGTTCGGGCACGATCCGGATCAAGCTTGCTACGGCCTTTGCAATACTCTCCTCCAAAGATCTTCTGTGCCTGCTTATGAGATTTTATGGCGGCATCGAAATCCCCGGTTGAGTAAAGGGCATTAGCAAGGTTCATTGCGGTTAGGGCACGATTAGGATCACGCTCGCTACGGCCTTTGCAATACTCTCCTTCAAAGATCTTCTGTGCCTGCTTATGAGATTTTATGGCGGCATCGAAATCCCCGGTTGATTGAAGGGTAGCAGCAAAGTTCATAGCGGTTAGGGCACGATTAGGATCAAGCTCGTTACGGCCTTTGCAATACTCTCCTTCCAAGATCTTCTGTGCGTGCTTATAAAATTTGATGGCGGCCTCGTAATCCCCGGTTGAGTCAAGGGCAACAGCAAGGTTCATAGCGGTTGTGGCGCGATCCGGATCAAGCTCGTTACGGCCTTTGCAATACTCTCCTTCCAAGATCTTCTGTGCCTGCTTATAGGATTCTATGCCGGCATCGTAATCCCCGGTTGAGTCAAGGGCATTAGCAAGGCTCATAGCGGTTGTGGCGCGATCCGGATCAAGCTCGCTACGGCCTTTGCAATACTCTCCTTCCAAGATCTTCTGTGCCTGCTTATAAGATTCTATGGCGGCATCGTAATCCTCGGTTGATTTAAGGGCATTAGCAAGGTTCCTAGTGGTTAGGGCGCGATTAGGATCAAGCTCGTTACGGCCTTTGCAATACTCTCCTTCAAAGATCTTCTGTGCGTGCTTATAGGATTCTATGCTGGCATCGAAATCCTCGGTTGATTCAAGGACAACAGCAAGGTTCATAGCGTTTAGGGCGCGATCCGGATCAAGCTCGTTACGGCCTTTGCAATACTCTCCTTCCAAGATCTTCTGTGCGTGCTTATGAGATTTTATGGCGGCATTGAAATCCCCGGTTGAGTCAAGGATAACAGCAAGGTTCATAGCGGTTCGGGCGCGATTAGGATCAAGCTCGTTACGGCCTTTGCAATACTCTCCTTCAAAGATCTTCTGTGCGTGCTTATAAGATTTGATGGCGGCATTGAAATCCCCGGTTGAGTAAAGGGCAACAGCAAGGTTCATAGCGGTTCGGGCGCGATCCGGATCAAGCTCGTTACGGCCTTTGCAATACTCTCCTTCAAAGATCTTCTGTGCCTGCTTATAGGATTCTATGCCGGCATCGTAATCCCCGGTTGAGTCAAGGGCATTAGCAAGGCTCATAGCGGTTGTGGCGCGATCCGGATCAAGCTCGCTACGGCCTTTGCAATACTCTCCTTCCAAGATCTTCTGTGCCTGCTTATAAGATTCTATGGCGGCATCGTAATCCTCGGTTGATTTAAGGGCATTAGCAAGGTTCCTAGTGGTTAGGGCGCGATCCGGATCAAGCTCGTTACGGCCTTTGCAATACTCTCCTTCAAAGATCTTCTGTGCCTGCTTATAGGATTCTATGCTGGCATCGTAATCCTCGGTTGATTCAAGGGCAACAGCAAGGTTCATAGCGGTTAGGGCGCGATCCGGATCAAGCTCGTCACGGCCTTTGCAATACTCTCCTTCAAAGATTTTCTGTGCGTGCTTATAAGATTTTATGGCGGCATTGAAATCCCCGGTTGAGTCAAGGGTAACAGCAAGGTTCATAGCGGTTAGGGCGCGATCCGGATCAAGCTCGTCACGGCCTTTGCAATACTCTCCTTCAAAGATTTTCTGTGCGTGCTTATAAGATTTTATGGCGGCATCGAAATCCTCGGTTGAGTCAAGGGCATTAGCAAGGTTCTTAGCGGTTCGGGCGCGAGAGGGATTAAGCTCACTACGGCCTTTGCAATACTCACCTTCAAAGATCTTCTGTGCCTGCTTATAAGATTTTATGGCGGCATTGAAATCCCCGGTTGAGTAAAGGGCATTAGCAAGGTTTATAGCGGTTCGGGTGCGAGAGGGGTCAAGCTCGTTACGGCCTTTGCAATACTCACCTTCAAAGATTTTCTGTGCGTGCTTATAAGATTTTATGGCGGCATCGAAATCCCCGGTTGAGTCAAGGGCATTAGCAAGGTTTATAGCGGTTCGAGCGCGAGAGGGGTCAAGCTCGCTACGGCCTTTGCAATACTCACCTCCAAAGATCTTCTGTGCCTGCTTATAAGATTCTATGGCGGCATCGTAATCCCCGGTTGAGTCAAGGGTATTAGCAAGGTTCATAGCGGTTCGGGCGCGATCAGGATCAAGCTCGCTACGGCCTTTGCAATACTCACCTCCAAAGATCTTCTGTGCCTGCTTATAAGATTCTATGGCGGCATCGTAATCCCTGGTTGAGTCAAGGGTATTAGCAAGGTTCATAGCGGTTCGGGCGCGATCAGGATCAAGCTCGCTACGGCCTTTGCAATACTCACCTCCAAAGATCTTCTGTGCCTGCTTATAAGATTCTATGGCGGCATCGTAATCCCTGGTTGAGTCAAGGGTATTAGCAAGGTTTATAGCGGTTCGGGCGTGAGAGGGATCAAAACAAATTAGACCTTGAAATGGTTTCTGTATATACAAATTAAACACCTGTTGAAAAAACATGGCCGATTCTTTTTGTCGATGCGAGGCGTAAAGTTCTTTTGCCTTTTTTTTAGTTTTTTTAAGCGCTGTCAGGGCGAGTTCTTTTATTGTCGGCAGATCTGTCATCGTTTCTTTTTTCCTTTGTACGCTTTTTAATGTATTAACTTACGGGTCTTCTCCCACAAGGCAGCCATGGTCCCGGTCAGACCCTTCATTGGCGACACCTCGGCTACACTCAAGATACCGGAGTGAAGACAATCATGCCGTTTAAAAAAGCCTTCCGGAATCAAGGCATGGCCGGGGTATCCCAAAGGATTCTCAAATGCATAGTTAAGTCCCCAGGAATTTCGTACCAGGAAATAACTTTTCCCCAATGGATTGTCAGGGTGTGCCTTGTCAAAATAACCGACAACGGTCATGGCATGACCGCCTAAACAATCTTCACCCGGCATGGGGATGGTCCACAGGCCGCTGCGGTGGGTACTATTGGTCTGGGCACTCTCATACACAGCTACGCCAATGGCTGCGGGTTGGGGGCCAAGGTCGGGAATGAGCACCCCTGACAGGATCCCTTTGAGTAAGGTGGGCATAAGGTGGTAATCCTCATCATCAAGGATGAGGTCGACAAAACCATCTATTT
>NZ_FWXY01000014.1 GCF_900176365.1 Desulfocicer vacuolatum DSM 3385
GTCGCTTATAATATTGAAAGGTTCAGAATGCGCTCATCCCTTTCAGATGTCACGCAATTTCTTAAATATTCAAAAAAACTTAGGACTCACGAGTTTTAGTTTGAATATATATTTATTCGCTAATATCTCCCAATGCCCCGGTATCTCCCCAATCCACTCCACCCCGGAATCCTTATACACCTCATACCTTGGCATCATGAATTTTAGATCAGTCATGGTCCACCCCGGACACCTGAGCCACATCAACCCCTAAAATATCGGCAATCAAGCCTTCGGCCTGATGTTCCAGTTCCAGAATATCATTAGCCACAGCTTCCATGGACCGCAAGGGCTTATGGCGGTAGAAATATTTGTTAAAGCTGATCTCATACCCGATTTTCACCGAATCCAGATTAATCCAGGCTTCGGGAACATGGGGGGCAACTTCCTTTTTAAAAAAACCGTGGATATCTTTTTTTAGCGGCACAGACTCATGGTCGCGAAGATCAGTGCAGGGTTCAAAAATGAGGTATTCATCTTTTTTGCCGGCGGGTTCTTTGCCGTATGAGGGATAATACCCGAAATCAGGCAGATCCTTTTTTTCGCATCCCAAATGATCTAAAAGCGGGTTCAACTTGCTGTGGGGCAGTTTGACTTTCTTTTTGATCACCCGGCGGGCGTTTTCATCATACCAGGACACGGCATTGAGGATCTGTTTTTTCTGGGGGGCTGATAATTTGAGGCTCAGTTCATTGAGGGTTTTGTCCACCTGTAACTTGAACAGATTAAAATCCCTGTGTTCATCCGTACCGATTACCTCCATCAGCTTTTGGGCGGCATCAAAGAGTTTTAGCTGCTTTTTCCAGGTATCGGGGCTGAACAGCTTTTTCTTTTGTTTGGCATTCAGGGTGGTGCCATTGTCTTCACAAAGGGCCAGGATCTCTTTTTCATGATCTTTAAGAATTCCGGGAGTGTATATGCGGTTACCCCAATGGTCATATATCCATTGCATGGGCTTAGCCAATGTTTTGTCAAACCGCAACGGTGCAATACGGTCTTTGCTAAACCCGGCTGACCGCCTGTCCGGCCGTTCAATGGCCACTTTATAATATCCGAAATCATGGTTTTCAAATACCTTGGCACCCATGCCAAGATCTTCCCCGTTTTCATCTGTTTCAGGCTCAATGGGTTTCATGTCCATGCAGGCCGTAACAATTTCCCGGATATGCTTAGGAGAAAACTCGCAATTCTTGTTGCCCAGGTTTTTCCGTAATTTCCTGAAACACCGGGATGCATCTAAAAGCAGTACCTTTCCTTTTTTAGGGTCGGGTTTATTGTTGGACAACAGCCAGATATAGGTGGTGATGCCGGTGTTGTAAAACAGATTGTTGGGCAGCTGGATAATGGCCTCCAGCAAATCATTTTCAATGATATGGCGGCGGATATTGCTCTCGCCGCTGCCGGCATCCCCGGTGAAAAGGGAAGACCCGTTATGAACCGAGGCAATGCGGGAGCCGAAAAGACTGCCCTCCACAGGTTTTATCTTGCTGACCATTTCCATTAAAAACAAAAGCTGCCCATCACTGGAACGGGGCACGGCATCTACATCATGGGGCTGGCCCCAATAATCGTTGAGGCTTACCTTGAACCTGGGATCAATGACTGTGGCGCCATCTTTTATAAATTTTTGCTCACTGGCCCAGCTTTTCCCATACGGGGGGTTGGAGAGCATAAAATCAAACCGTTGTCCTGCAAATTCGTCTGTGGACAGGGTTGAGTTGGGAAGGATGCGGCTGGGGTCATTGCCTTTGATCATCATGTCTGACTTGCAGATGGCATAGGTTTCGTCATTGATTTCCTTGCCGTAGAGCCAGATATAATCATTGTCGTTTTTTTGCCCGGCCTGTTTTTGGATAAACCCCTGTGACTCTGTCAGCATTCCGCCTGAACCACAGGCTGGATCATAAATGGTGATCACCGGGGGCATGATATCCTTTACCGGCTCAAAGACCAGGTGGGTCATCAGCTCAATCACTTCCCTGGGCGTAAAATGTTCTCCTGCCTCTTCATTGTTTTCTTCGTTGAATTTGCGGATCAGTTCTTCAAACACATAGCCCATGCCAAGGTTGGTCAGGGAGGGCATGATATTGCCGTCCGGGTCTTCCTTGTCGTGGGGGGTCAGGTTCAAGTAGGGAGAGGTAAATTTTTCAAGGACATCCAGGAGCACATCCTTGGCTGCCATGTGGGTGATCTGTGCATTCAGGTTGAATTTTTCTATGATATCCTTAACATTGTCGGAAAATCCTAAAAGATACTCCTCGACATTGGCTTTCAGGATCTGCTGGTTGTTGGTGGCAGTCTGGTAAAGCTTTTTCAGGGTCCATTTGCTGGTATTGTAAAACACAAAGCCTGCGGCATCTTCAAGTCCCTTGTCATCCAGTTCTACCAGACCCATTTCATTTTTCTGAAAATCCACTTCCTTTAGGACCGATTCCTTGGAAGGTTCTAAAAGACTGTCCAGGCGGCGTAAAACCACCATGGGTAAAATAACATCCCTGTATTTTCCCCGGACAAAAATATCTCTTAAACAATCATCGGCAATGGACCAGATAAAGGATACCATCTTATTATGTACAGCGTGATTCATTTGCTTCCTGTCAACTTTTAATACATTGGTTTGAGTTCAAAATCTAAATCACCTGTGCTTGTACCATATCTCTTAACCCTGGGCCAGTTAACTTTAGAAACATAAACGCTATATTGTCATTTGCCTGAAAGTGATTCATCTTCAATTTGTTTCATTGTTTTTCCATTTGCGGCCTTCCAACTTTGAGGCCCGCTTCTGGATGTACCTGCGACGATGGCGGCAGCATAACTGGATGAACTGAGTAAAATATCAACAGCCGCAATGAGTTTTTCACCATTTTCCTTAATCGCTCCATCTTTCAGTAAGCGTGCTTTGATGTTGGCAAGTTTTCCAGGAATGCTGTCGGTATTTGTTTTTGAAAGCTCCGATCCTTTTTTAAGCACAAAACCTTCATCTGAAACAGCACCTTGGGCAATCAATTGATTTACCGTGAACGTTAGTTCACCGAGCAGGTCCAGGCCTGCTGTTTATTGCTGGATTGAGAGTTTAAATGGGTATTGTTCCTGGATTTTAGGATCGGTTCTAGAATTGAGTAACCCAGAACCCCTAAAACCATTCGGGCATTTTCAACAAATTCTTCCATGGCGTCACGATCTGCGAGTGGAAGACTTGATTCAGAAGGGATATTCCCATTTTCCAGCACATATCTGTCAGCTTGTTTAGATAAATCGACAAAAATGGATTCTAAATATTTTATATGTGCTTTGGTAAGATTTTCATCCTTACTTGTAAAAATGATGACCTCATTCCAGAATTCTTTGTTTCTATCGTGTGAAGTAAGACGATGGGCTACGTTTTCAGATTCTCCAATATAAGCCATTGGTTTTGAATCACCAAAACGATTTTCAAATAGAAAATAAATTCCCGGTTTTGCGGCCTCCGGCCACTTGGACAATTCATTCAATCGATTGCGGGGGCAGGCTATTGCATGCCCTGTCCAGTTCACAAGCTCAGCATATCTAATTCCTGTGACAGTCGCATCTGCCAAATAGACTCTAATGGACTTACCAATTGACACAGCACCTCCTTTTAATCGCGGTGCTGACCGGCACCGTGCGCAGATCAAGCAGACGGAGTCTGGTTGATCTGTGTGCGGTGTCCGGTCCAGTACCTTGTTCAGGCGCGGAGCGCCGGAACAAGGTGCTGGACGTAGTCAGGACCGCGATTCACGGCGGCGGAGCCGCCGTGAATGTTTAACTCACTGGCTTGTCCACGTGCAGTGGTTTGTTCAACGGCCCGGGGAAGTGGGGTGGAGAATTCACCTTAACTGCCGCTGAAGCGTTGTTTCGCTTTGTCCGTCATAACGCAGTTATGCGGCTGCGAAGCAACGCTTCAGCGGTAGCATAAAATCGGACAATTGTCCAGCCCGCCCCCGTGTGTCCGGTCATGAACGC
Source organism: Desulfocicer vacuolatum DSM 3385 (assembly GCF_900176365.1). Classification (GTDB taxonomy): domain Bacteria; phylum Desulfobacterota; class Desulfobacteria; order Desulfobacterales; family Desulfobacteraceae; genus Desulfocicer; species Desulfocicer vacuolatum. Next base: position 4,021 of record NZ_FWXY01000014.1, read on the forward strand.
CCGCAGTTAAGGTGCCTGTGTCAGTTTGAACTGCGTTGTTGGGTTGCGCTGCGCGCCACATGATCCTGGCTTTTACTGCGGGCGTTGGGTTGGCGCGGAGCGCCAACCCAACCACCAAAATCTGCGGTTTTATCCGCAGGATTTTTTTGTTGGATTGTTTCTAAATTTTGAGTTTTTGTTTATGTTTTTCATCATTTGTTGTATTTCTTAAACAAACCGTCTATGCTATACAACCATAATTGATTTTCAAGTGAGATATATTGAAAATCTTACCATTATTATGGGTTATAGTATGGCACAATCATCACCATATGATTTTGATATTTATCAGCCTCGTAATCCCAAAGCAAGCGCTTACTATAAATGCGTTGAAAATCACTTTGAAGAACTAGAGCAAGCATGGGATGATATGTATAAATCCCGCTATGGCTATTGGCGGACATATGTCATGACTGTGATTTTTAAATATCTGGATTGTGGTGATCTTCATTTTGGATTTGCCAGGGTGCGTTGTGAAGAATGCGGTCATGAGTATTTATTGGCTTTCTCTTGTAAGCGCAGGCAATTTTGTCCATCTTGCCATCAGAAAAGGGTTGTAGAATATAGCGAATGGCTGCTTACCAATGTCTTGAAAGATGTTCCCCACCGTCAATGGGTTTTCAGTATTCCCAAACGATTGCGGATCTATTTTCTCTATGACCGCAAATTACTGGCAAAGCTGAGCATTTGTGGATGGAAGGTGCTCAGTGCCTATCTAAAATCAGCTGTTCCATATGACGGTGCTGTTCCCGGAGCCAGCATTGCTGTGCAGACTTACGGTGATTTTCAAAATTTCAATCCACATCTCCACGCCATAGTTTCTGACGGCTGTTTTATAGATGACGACAGTTTCCGAATGGCACCAGCATTCATGCTTGAAGACCTGGAAGAGGCCTTTCAGTATGAAGTATTGAAAATGCTCAAAAAAGAGGGGAAAATAAATGATGCTGTTATCGAAAACATGCTTTCCTGGCATCATACTGGTTTCCATGTATATATTGGTGACCGGATTTATCCTGATGACAAAGCCGGTCTTGGTAATCTGGCCAATTATATTATCCGAGCCTGTTTCTCCCAGGAAAGAATGATCTATATTCCAGCAGAAGAATCAACTGACGGTATTGCCAAAGTGGTTTATACCTCCAAGGACAGAAAGTCCCGAAAAGTTTTCAATGCTCTGGACTGGCTGGCTCAACTGGTGACTCACATTCCCAATAGATACGAACAAACGGTTCGCTATTACGGTTTCTATTCAAACAAATCAAGAGGTTTAAGAAAAAAGGCTAATGCTGATGATAATATCCCGGCTATTATACCCAATGAGCTATCTTCCAAAGAATTCCGGCAAAATTGGGCTCGGTTAATTCAGAAAGTGTATGAATTTGACCCTTTGATTTGCCCAAAATGTCAGGGGCCTATGAGAATTATCAGTTTTATTGAAGAAATCGAAATTATAGAAATAATTTTACGACACCTTGGGCTCTGGGATATACACAATCATGACCCACCACAGCCTGATCCGGTTTATATCTCTGAATTGATTTACGATGATTCAGACTCCCAGGTTCCAGCCTTTGACTATTGGAGTTGATTCTTTTTGAAATTGAATTGTGGAATTATTGGTGAATTATGCGCAAAATCATCAGAGATTTGATAATTTTCGATCTTTTTCAATAAAATCCAGACTATTTCCATCCCTCCACTTAATGCCTATGTTTTATTTCAGGAATGTTAAGACTCAACCAGGCACTGGCACAACATGTTGTGCCAGTGCCTGGTTGAGTGCATATTTCAACTCTTAAATAATTTTTCATACTTTTCTTGACTAAAAGCATCTTCCTATCTGTAAATCTATACCGTTTCCTCCCCAGGTCTCAAATGACATATCATAATGAGGTAAGTGCACGTCGTTTTTTTGGTGGCACTGTTTTTGCTATACCTACTCCTTACTTTATATCATTATTTTGTTGTTATAGATCTGCTGCCGGTTTTACAGGATTTCTTTATTGGTGCCGGCATTGCGGGAAAAAATGGAGATGAGAAATGTTTGAACTGACCAAATATCAGAAAGGGATTCAAAAAGCGGCCCTGGAATTTGTAAAGGGCGAGTTGGACAAGGATCTCTCTTTTGAAATGGAAAAAGAGGGAAAATTTCCAGAAAAAATATTACGCAAGGCAGCCGAACTTGGATTCCTCGGGGTCCATTTTGATGAGACATATCTGGGCGGTGGCATGGGCCAGGTGGAAAACTGCCTTATCTCGGAAACCTTCTGCCGCAAAGACGCTACCATGGGCAAGGCATTGACGCTGGCGGGGTATGCATCGGAATGCCTGTTGCGCTTTGGCAATGACACGTTAAAGGAATCCTATCTTCCCCGTTTGCTGGATGGTGATATTTTTTCAGCAGGGTGTTTTTCAGAGCCGGGGATCGGGTTGAATTTTTTATCACAAAATACCATTTCAATCCGGAAAGAGGGCCGGTGGGTTATCAATGGCATAAAAAACAATGTGATGAACGGCATGAACGCCTGTTTTTACATTGTCCTTTGCAGGGATGGGTCCGAAAAGACATCCAGAGATGCCTTTAACATGATTCTGGTGGATGCCGAAAGCGATGGTGTTTCCCTAACGGATTCAGGACGAAAAATAGGCAACAATATGATCTCAACGGCCCAGGTATCCTTTAATGACGTTGCCGTTTCCGAGGATTGTCTGCTGGGAAAGCCGGGAAAAGGGCTTGAACAGCTGCGTTTGTTTTTCATTGAAAGCCACATTGCAAGTGCTGCCCAGGCAGTGGGAATTGCCCAGGGGGCCTTTGATCGAGCACTTGACCATGTAAAACAACGGGAACAGTTTGGAAAAAAACTGGCTCAGTTCCAGGCGACCCGGAACAAACTGGCGGACATGGCCACACGAATTACGATGTCACGGCTCATGACCTATACGGCCGCTGCCAAGTTTGACAAAGGGGATAAAAAGCTTGGGCACATTGCTGCCATGGCAAAGCTGAATGCCTGCGAAACGGCCATAGCTGTCAGTGATGAAGCCATTCAGCTGTTTGGTGGATACGGGTATATGGGCGAGTCTGAAGTGGAACGATTCTACAGGGATGCCAAGGCCACGGCACTTTTTGAAATCCCCGAAAGTTACCAGAAAGAGATCATCGCCAGTGAAACCATTGGTAAAATCCGGGCAAATTAAGAGAAGAGAGACAAAATCATGGAAATAATAAATTATACTGATGAACACCATGAATATCGACAGCGTTTCAGATCATTTCTGGAGGATGAAATTCTCCCCCATAAAAAAGAGTGGGATAATGCACAGTTGATCCCCAAAGAAACGTGGAAAAAAATGGGGAAGAACGGGTTTCTCTGCCCCGCCGTTGAAAAAGTTTATGGCGGGGCTGGTAAGGACTTTCTGCACTCGGTGATCGTCATAGAGGAGATTGCACGTGCAAATTATCTGGGACTGTTTGCCTATCTGCACAGCGAAGTGGTGGTTCCTTATATCTCTGCTTACGCCACAGAGGAGCAGAAAGCAGCATATCTTCCCGGGTGTGTGGTTGGCGACATCATCACCGCAGTTGCCATGACAGAGCCCGATGCCGGCAGTGACCTTGCCTCCATGGTCACCACTGCGGTTGAACAAGATGATCACCTTATAATCAACGGCAGCAAAACTTTTATATCCAACGGAGTTAACTGCGATCTCATTGTACTTGCAGCCCGGGACCCCCAAGAGAAAAATCCCCACAAAGCCATTTCCCTTTTTCTTGTGGAGTCCGACATTCCAGGGCTTATAAAAGGAGTTCAGTTTGAAAAAATGGGAATGCACAGCCAGGATACCACTGAACTTTTCTTCAATAACTGCAAAATTCCCTTATCCAGTCGACTGGGACCCAAGGGCGAAGGCTTTAAACTTTTAATGAACAAACTGCAGCAGGAGCGGCTTGTCTGTGCCGTCAGTGCCGTTGCCTGTTCTGAATTTTGTCTGGAGTGGACCGTTAATCATTTCAGACAGGCCCTTGCTGATAAGAGCCCCCTGGCACGGTCCCAGGCATCCCAGTTTGCATTGGCGGAAATGGTCACAGAACTCAAGATGGAAAAAGCTTTTGTAAATGGTCTTGTGGTCAGCCACATGGCCGGAGAAAACGTGATACTTGAAACCTCCATGGCCAAATTTTCATCCACGGATTCTGCCAAACGTATTTCCAGTCGCTGTATGGACCTACTGGAAGAGATGGGTGGCGTTGAAGAGGTTTGCCCTCTGGTGGATGCCTTTAATGATGTGCGGGTTCTATCTATCTATGCCGGTACCAATGAGATCATGAAGCAGATCATCGCAAAGGAGTTGTTGTCGTCATTAAAACCGCTTTGTTGATGCTTTTTGGACCCCCTTTGCAATGCTCTGATTTTGACATTGAAAACGAGGGACTGAACAAGGCGTTTTTCACTTCTGACTTCAAAGAAGCGGTGTTGTCGCGAGTGGAACGAAGACGCCCTGTATTCCAGCTATTCCCGCTGAATGCTCAATTCCCTGTAAATAGGACTTGTCAAAAAAATGTTTTCGCGCAATTATAAGGAAAAGTACTCTGATCATGTTCCTTAAAATTGGGGGTGTCCTATGAAAACAGGAGTGAAACTTACCCACAGTAGTTTAGTAGAATGTCTTTCCCAGCAGCAATTCCCGGGCATGGCTTAAAGCCCCACAGGCCGGGGTGTTTTCAATAAGCTTTCGTGATGATTCTGTACTTTCATTGTCTGTAATGCTATGACATATAGCATGAATCTTATAAAAAAAGTACCGCCCAAAGTCAGAAAACATTTGAGTGCAGATGCTCTTTTCTCTACTGTACATGGAAGTTTCGGAAAAATTGTTGATCACCGAACAAATCCCACTATTTCTCTTGCAGATTCTTTGATGTCAGCTTTTGCGGTCTTTTCATTGAAAGACCCGTCTTTACATGCTTTCGATGAAAGAAGACAATCAGGCGACCCCAATTTGCACAGTATTTATAAAATTGGTTCAGTCCCTTGTGATAGCCGTATGAGGGAGATTGTGGATAAAGTTGATCCAAACGATTTGGGAGGTACTTTTAAAAATATTTTTAACCAACTCCAAAAGGGAAAGGCTCTGGAGCCATTTGAATATATAGACGGATGTTACCTTTTGAGCTTGGATGGGACAGGCTATTTTTCTTCATGAAAAATAAAATCAGGTGCCTGTATGATGAAGACAAACAAAAAAACGGGTACGGTTACCTATTATCAACAGATGCTTGGAGGATCAATTGTTCATCCTGATTTTAAAGAGGTGATTCCCTTAAATCCGGGAATGATTATTAAGCAGGATGGGGAAACTAAAAACGATTGCGAACGTAATGCTGCCAAACGTTTTTTGAAAAATTACGTCAAGATCATCCTCGTCTCCCTCTTATTATAATAGAAGATGGACTAAGTTCGAATGCTCCCCACATCAAGGACTTGAATCGTCATAATTTGAATTTCATTCTCGGTGCCAAGCCGGGAGATCACAAATTCCTTTTTTCTTATGTGGCATCTGCCCATGAAAATGGTAAAGTGACTGAAATAAGATGTGTAGATCCTAAAGATCCTAAAACAACTCATTTTTTTAGATTTATCAATAATGTTCCTCTCAATGCCTCGAATCAGGATACATTAATAAATTTTCTTGAGTATCAAGAAGTTACTCCCAAAAAGACATCTACATTTACTTGGGTTACAAACTTCACTATTACTTCAGAAAATGTATTCAAAATTATGCGTGGTGGACGAGCCCGTTGGAAAATTGAAAACGAAACTTTCAACACTTTAAAAAATCAAGGCTATCATTTAGAGCATAATTATGGTCTTGGGGAAAAACATTTAAGCGAAAATTTTGGTAGACTCACGATGCTTGATTCCTGGTCGACCAAGTGCAACAATTATGTTGTGCTCTATTTTTTGCTATTTGGAAAAAATACAAATCCAAGCGATCTCTTTGGGAAAAAATACGATTTGTTTTCCATGCATTTCTCTTTGATTCAATGGAAGATTTGTATCGAGCTTTGCTTATTGGTATAAAAAGGAAGCCTGTAGAATTAATAGATTAGATTGTAAATTTTTTTATATTTGGAGAAAAACGACAAGACAGGATAACTGCGCCCTGTGGGCTTTTAAACAGTGAAAAAACGCATTTTATCAATTGAAAAACCCTTTGGAAATATATTTTTTGACGTTTTATTGTTGTACAATCGATTGAACTTGGTTAAGCAAACCCTTTGATGAGATGAAAATGGTTTGCCCGGGAACGGCTGGTAATTTGGCAAGATATATCATCAGAGCCTGTTTTTCTCAGGAAAGAATGGTTTATATCCCGGCCAAGAAATCTGAGGATGGTGTTGCCAAGGTTATTTACACCTCCAAGGACAAAAAAACCAGAAAAATTTTTAATGCTTTGGACTGGCTTGCCAGATTGTTGACACATATTCCCAGTCGATATGAACATACGGTAAGGTATTACGGCTTTTTTTCAAACAAATCCAGGGGTATGAGAAAAAAGGCAGATGCTGATGATACAATCCCAACAATTATACCAAATGAGATGTCTTCTAATGAAGCAAGACAGAATTGGGCTCGGTTAATTCAATAAATTTATGAAGTCGATCCTTTAATATGCCCTAAATGCCAGGGGTCAATGAAAATTATCAGCATTATTGATGATTTTGATATTATAAAACAAATTTTAAAACATTTGGCACTTTGGGATATCCGCAACCATGATCCGCCAGAGATAGAACCTGTTTATATTCCTGAATTAACATATATCGAAGATTCAGACTATGGTAGTTCAGGCTCCCAGATTCCAGTATTTGACACCTTTTGGAGCTGATATTTTTGAAATTAAATTGAGGGATTACAGGTGTCCTATACTCAAATTCAGCCATATTTTAATTTCCCTGGTCTATTTTAGCAACTCGTGAGTCCTAAGTTTTTTTGAAAATTTGCGTGACATCTGAAAAGGATGAGTAAAGTGGACCCCATGTCAAGACCGATTTTAACTTTTTTTAAGCTACATTTTAATGAAATATTTCCAGCCTGTCATGGTAATCCTCAACTATTCTGTCTGGCCAAAATTTGAATTGCTGAAATCATAAATCAATCATTTCTGAGGCTCACAATATTTAAAACCAGCCTTTTCCAAAATATCTTCCAAGACGATACCAGGCTCTCCTTTTGCTTTTAATTGGTCAAGCATCCATTTTTGAATACGAGCATTCACGTGAACCCGCTTGAGATGCGGGGGTAACTTTTGTTTTGGTTTTCCTCTGTATCCTCCACGTTTAGTCTGCATTTTATTACCTCATACTGTTTTCACAAGCCCTAAGACCCTTGTTAATCGGGCATCATAGAAAAGTGTGGCACGCTTTACAAAAAAAAGAGCTCATTTTCAGGTAAAAAATCAAAAGACTCTCCTTTTGCTTGAAATTATTTGCCCCCGTGATAGCATAGGCCCACCAGTTCGGAGGATAGGGTAATGCTGGGAAGCAACCCGAGCGCCGTAGCTGGTGACCGAAGCATGGGGCAGTGCCATTTTTCAGACTTGGCACTGCCTTTTCATTTCCTTCAGAGACTCATGCTTTGGTCCCTAATGCGTTAAATCCCGGGGGCATGGGGGCTGGCCCCCATTCAAATCAGATAGAATTCCTTTTTTTTAAAAAGCGGATCAGCGCTGATACCATATTGCAGGGACATCATACGCCAGGGACTGATGGGGTCTCTCCTTGTTGTAAAAATTCAGGTAATCCCGTAATGATCTATAAGCTTGAGGCATTGTTTGGTAATCTTTCAAGTACACCTCTTCATATTTGACAGATCGCCACAACCTTTCCACAAAAATGTTATCCAGAGCCCGTCCTTTTGAATCCATACTGATTTTGATATCCTTTGCAATCAATGGTGCCAGGAAGTTTGTTGCAGTATACTGACTGCCCTGGTCTGTATTGAAAATTTCGGGGATAGCAATATCCAAAGCCTCCTCCAGGGCCTCAATGCAAAAGGTATTTTCAAGCGTATTGCTAAGTCTCCATGACAATACGTATCTGCTATACCAGTCTATCACCGCAGTTAAGTACCCAAAACCATTACCTATTTTAATATATGTAATATCCCAATTATTCCGTTGTCGGAATAATTGGGATATCACATATTTGCCAGCCCGGGTAAAAGGGCGTTTTTTCTACCTTTATATGATCATGGACGTCTACAGCCGTAAAGCAGTGGGATACCAGGTCTATGATTGCGAATCTGGAGAGCTGGCTGCCGCTCTGATCACAGACACCTGTCATCAAGAAGAAATACAAGAAAATCAGCTAGTTCTCCACTCTGACAACGGTGGCCCAATGAAAGCCTTTACCATGCTTGCAAAACTGGAGTCTCTGGGGGTAGCGTCATCGTTCAGCAGACCCAGGATCAGTAACGACAACCCTTATTCTGAGTCGCTGTTCCGGACCATGAAATGGGGAGTGAGCTGACAAAACCTACCTTAAGGTGAATAAGCCCATGAAACGTTTCTCTTGACTATTTTTCCAGTTTAGACATAGGATTCCCCCCATGATAGAGCAATTTTCACAGTTTTCGGATATACTGCTGCCTAAGGAGCTGCTCAAACCGTTTCGGGACGTTGAGGAAGAGTACCTTGGTTCCTTCATTTCGGGACAGGCGAGCGTCCATAGCACTGATAGACGGAAACAGGAGTGTGTTATCGAGGGTCTCACTGAGCGAGAACGGTTATCTGAGCGAAAAAAGATAACAAAATTCTTGAGCAAACCTTGTGGCTGCGGGAATGACTGCCAGAAGAAGTTCACGGTTAGCGAGATTCTGGACGCACGTGAAGATTTCAGACAGATGTCCTGGAGGGAGCAACATAGCTTCATTATCGGCAAACTCCAATCGTTCATTCACGGAACTGCGCAGTCTAAATCCGCCCGCACATCCCAAACACGACAGCGGCAGAGATTCAACTACTGCATTACTGCGGATCGCCCGGTGTGCAGAAAATTTTTCCTCCTGTACTATGGGGAATCGATAGATAGATTGAAGAGACGGCAGAAGTACCTGATCGAGACAGGAACGGTGCCCCCTGCTCACGGTAACACAGGCAAGAAACCCAAACACGCTTGTTCAAGAGATGCCATTGAGGCGGTCCTGAGTTTCATTTCAAACTTCGCCGCTATCCATGGTCTTCCCGATCCGGGTCGAGATTTGAGGGCTGGCAAGGGCAAGTTGACCATCTACCTACCCACAATAATGAACTTCATGGCAATTCACCGGATCTATCGGAAAAGCATGCAAGGTAGCGATGGTCGGGTAGTTGAGTATCACGCTTTCAGGAGGCTATGGGTTGATAACTTTCCCCACATAGTATTCTCGAAGACCAAGAGCGATTTGTGCATGACGTGCGAAGAGCACAAAAAGCAGATCAACATCACCGCGGCAGCAGGTACTGAAGAAGAAAAACTTGAAGCTCTCGATAAGGCAAGGGAACACTTAATTTCTGCCATGAAAAAGCGTACTCATTATCGCCAATGCATTGAGGTCTCCAGGCAATCCTATTCTGCATTGATGGAGGGCGAAGAACAACAGAGCAAACCAGATATAATGCACTACTCTTGGGATTTCGCACAGCAAGTGCATTACCCATACGAGGATCATCAAGTTGGCCCCATCTACTTCAAGACGTCCAGAAATGCGCAGTTGTTCGGGGTCTGCTGTGAAGCTTTACCACGCCAAGTCAACTACCTGATCGACGAAGCTGACTTTCCTGGCAAAGGAGCTGATACAGTGATTGCTATGCTGCACCATTTTTTTGCGTGCTACGGCCTCGGAGAGCAGCACCTGCTGTTAACTGCTGACAACTGTACGGGGCAGAACAAGAACAATGCTGTTCTGCACTATCTGTTGTATAGAACAATAGCTGGCCTACACGCCAAAATAGACTGGTCTTTCATGTTGGTTGGACATACCAAATTCTCGCCGGACGCTTATTTCGGACTACTGAAAAAAAAGTACAGACGTTCCAGGACCTATACCTACAGGCAACTCATCAACATCATAAACACCTCTACAGTCAAAAAATGCAATGTCTGCCACCCTTACAGAGACGATGATGGGAGTGCCAGCTTCAGATACCATGCGTGGAGCAAATGGCTGGAGAAATACTTCCGGAAGCTGCCGGGGATAACCAACTACCACCATTTTTCAATGGACTCCAGGAATCCTGGAGTAGTCACCGCGAGACGCTACGTTGACTCTGAACAAGAGACCTTTGAACTGCTGAAGAAGAGCGTCGATTACTCTGCCCTATTAGACGGTTCTATCCTCCCCAAGGAAATCATCCCAGCAGGACTATCTCCAGAACGTCAGTGGTACCTGTACGACAAGATTCGGGAACACATACCCGATTCAGCGGACAAGGACGAGACAGCTCCTCTCCCAGCTATTACGCGTCCTACTAAGAAGCAGAATGCTAGCCCGTCACCAAACAACACAGCACTGCCAGCTGGGCTTGTTGTAAATGATCAATGAGACTATATTCCTTATTCACCTTAAGGTAGGTTTTGTCAGCTCACTCCCCATTTTTGTTTTGGCAGAAACTTTTTATAAAAAAAGTTCTAACACCATGAAATTATTACAAGCAGTTCAAAACGCTCTCGTCATAACCCAATTCAAGTATATAAGTCGGTTGTTGTGCTGGCGGGTCATGGTTACGGATATCCCAATGATCCAGGTGTCGAAGAATTTTTTCTTTAATGGCCAACTCTTCAATACATAATTTTGGATTATTACAGAAACTTGGGTTTTGATGAAGAAAATGGACATAAAGCGGCCAATCAATGGGGTGTATCCTTTTTTACGGTTTGCCAACGACAGAGGCGTAGACAAGAAACTAATTCTTGAAGGGCGAACCTGGATGAGAATGACTTTCTATATTCGAAAAATGAAATTTCTCTTAATCAGGAATTAACAATGGCGCTCAACCTGATCGAACAGTTTTCTGCTCCTGAAACGGCCCTGGACCTTGGGAAATGTTACTATGCAAGGGACCATGACCTTTTGGGGAATATGATGGAAGTAGCTCCAACTATCGGTGATATTATATCTTGCTGGACTGACCATTTTGCTCTTTTGCATACGCATTGCCGAATCATTCCTGAAGCCAACAGAAAACGAATCCGTCTCTATGTTCCCCAAAAATATCCTTTTTATATTTTTCCGGAGGAACTCGTTATCTTTTTACTCGAGCGTGACTTCAGCGCAGGCATATCAATTTTTGAAAAGCGTTTGCCGGGAGTTATGCAAAAGATTAACCCGTCAATATCATTTTCTCATGCTCTCAGAACTTCATTAGAAAAATAGAAACATAGTACGGGGCATTGCCGGACATTCTTTTTTCCAGCATAATATTGCCTTCAATCTCATCCAAAGGTACATGGCCAAGACCCTCCACCATCATCTGGCATCCTTTTTCCCGGCCGAGTTCAGCCAGTTCACAATTTATGATCATTTCTGCCATCTGGGCACGGTCATGGCTGTCATGTATGGCTCCAGCCCGAATACCGTTACCAAGGGAAAGTACAGCATCATATTTTTTCATCAGATCGTATACCCGGTCAAATTGTTCGTACAGAGGATTTTCTTTCTTATTGGCATCCATTCATGCAACCATATAAGTCCCGCCTTTGGAGGCAAGGCCGCCGTGGTGAAAGCCCTGTTTTCTATATTGTTGTCGATATTTCTGATCAATTTTGTCTTGATGACAGATTGTTTGCAGCTAAGTTAGACAATCTACGAAAATGTTCATACTATTGGGGTTGCAAAAGCAAATCTCCTAATCCTGACGAACGGTTTTGTTGACTGCTATGCCGAGTTTCTTCATCCGGTTCCTCAACGTGCTGGGATTGATTGACAAAAGCTCAGCAGCCCCTCCTTTCCCATTGATTTTTCCCTTCGTGACCGCAAGGACGGATCGAATATGATTTGCAATAATTACATCAAGGGGCAGCGGCAAAGCCGGGCTGGTTCTATTGTCGGCTTGAGGAAGTTCTTTCATCGAGTTCAATTGAAGGTCACCAAAAGACAAAAATTTTTTTTTATTGAGAATCAGTGCTCTTTCAATTGTGTTTTCCAACTCACGGATATTGCCTGGCCATTCATAGGCCATCAAGAGAGCTACTTCGTCCGGCATCACCTGGGGGGGCTTCCTGAGCTTCATTTCGTTGGCCTTTTCAAGGATAAAATGCTCTACTAGTGCCGGAATATCTTCCGGTCGATTCCGCAGTGGTGGAATGGTAATTGGAAATACATTCAGTCGAAAAAAGAGATCTTCACGAAACGTCCCCATCATCATCATTTTTTTCAGGTTGCGGTGTGTAGCCGCAATTAACCGGATGTCCAGATTCACGTTATCCGTTCCGCCGACTCTCTGGATCTCCTTTTGCTGCAAAACTCTCAGCAGCCTTGTCTGCGCATCGGGTGCCAGTTCTCCAATTTCATCCAGGAATATAGTGCCGCCTTGAGCCCGTTCAAAGATTCCCCGTTTTCGGGCGACAGCTCCGGTAAACGCACCTTTTTCATATCCAAACAACTCACTGTCTATTAGATTGGGTGGAATGGCACCACAGTTGAAACTTATCATTGGACCGTCTTTTCGGGGCGACAAATTGTGAACGGCTCCTGCGAAGATTTCTTTTCCCACACCGGTCTCTCCAAGCAATAAAACAGGGCTGTTCAAGGGAGCAACGTGCTGCACCAGCTGCATGCTAGCTTTAAGTCCAAGTTCACTTCCGATCATTTTCTGACCAACCCGTCGTTTCAACTCACTCTGAAAATAGCGACTGTCATCTGCAAGAAGGTCCTTGAGACGCTCGGCTTCCCGATGGCGCATACTGTTGGTCAAAGCAACAGCAACAGGCTTGTTCAGCACTTTCAAGAGCTCAAGATGCCGGGAAGAAAATTGATCAGGGTGTTTGCCGGCAACCACCAACACGCCTAATAATTTCTTTCCAAGAGTGAGATTCATGATGATGCCTGCCATATCCGTGCATTTCATATAAGCAGCAGCTTCCCGTGTTCCCTCGTAGTCCCCTAACCGTTCAACAAGCCAAGCCCCCCGGGAAGGGCCTCTTTCTATTCCTTTCATGACATTATCAGGAATTTTGTTTTTGAACGAGCACTTCTTTCCGACGCTTGTTTTTGCATATGCTACCGTTTCGAGAAAGCCGGTATCCTTCTTGTAAAGATGAAGAGAAAGCAAATCAGCCGGTATGTACTTACGTATGCTTAACAGACAACTCCGGAGCGCGTCTTCGATATCGAGGCTTCCGCATATGGCAAGTGTTGCATCCCTGAAAAAATTTTCCATCGCCCGTCTCCTCTGATTTTTGGAAGCAAAATAAAAAATTAGGTTGTATACGATAAATTTACCGAATATGATAATAAAATTTATCTTATTTGGCAAGGCTATATTTGACACAGAGACACACAAGATGCTTGCAAGTTAATAACCAAATGAAATTATTACATAATTTTTTATTGCAGCACGGTTGGCACACTTAGTGAAAGGACCATATTAAAAAGAGCATAACGATCCATGGATGCATAGGGCCTGGCCTTTTGACAAGCAGTTGTTTTAGCATTTAAAAAATCGATACGGTTCGATAGTGCTTTTTAGCTGATTCATCCAAATATGCCGAAAAGGAAAAAAAATGAAATATGAAACAGTCCGATACGAAAAAGATAAAAATTTGGCGGTAATAACGATTACCCTTAACCGGCCCGAACATATGAACGCCATAAGTATTGAGATGCTGGATGAGCTGAATCTCTTGACAGATTGTATGGCAAACGATTCGGATATCGCCGCTGTCATTATCACGGGCGGTGATAAGTGTTTTGCCGCAGGCGCGGATATTTCTCAGGTGAGTCGGCTTGACTCCCCTGTTGATGCCCACGCGTTTGTTTCCCGCGCCCAGATGGTCATGGAGAAAATCGAAAGGATCGAAAAGCCGGTGATCGCTGCAGTCAACGGGGTCGCTTTCGGAGGGGGATGCGAACTGGCCCTTGCGTGCGATATCCGCCTCGCATCGGAAGACGCTTTGTTTGCCCTTCCCGAGATCAAAATCGGCGTTATTCCCGGTGCTGGCGGCACCCAGCGTTTGCCGCGCTTGATAGGAATGGGAAGGGCCAAGGAAATGCTGTTTTCAGGAGATCCCATCAATGCTCAGGAAGCCTACCGGATCGGCCTGGTTAACCGGATCTTCCCGGCAGGGTCCCTGATGGATGAAGCTGTAAAACTGGCTGAAAAGTTTGCTGGTCGGCCACGCCTGGCACTCAAGGCGAACAAGACTGCTGTCTCCACAGGCATGGACATGGACCTTCAGTCAGCGCTGGCCTATGAGGCCCGGTGTTTTGAACTCTTATTTTCGACCGAGGATCTTAAAGAAGGCGTGCAGGCATTCATGGAAAAACGCAAACCTGTGTTCAAAGGCAGATAACGGCGGCTGAACAGTTTTTTAGTACCCCGTTAAAGCATTGGCGCGATACCTTGGTTCATCCACTCGATGAACCAGTAACAAATAAAAAACACTTTAAAGCAAAGGAGAATGAAAATGAGTTACACGATTATTGACGGTTTTCCCTCCACATCCGGGGACAATTATCCCCTGAATACCTCCTCCATCATCCGAGGTGCTGCCCAGACCTACCCGGAAGTGGAGATAGTATCCCGGCAAATAGACGGGACACTTTTCAGGTATAACTACGGACAGGCGTACAAGAGAATTCAGAAACTGGCCAACGCCTTGAAGAGGCTCGGCGTCAAACCCGGGGACCGGATCGGTGTAATGGAATGGAACACCTACAGACATTTTGAACTCTATTTTGCCATTTCAGGCATCGGCGCCGTGGTGCTCCAAATGAACCTTCGCTTATCCCCTGTTGACCTGTCTTATGTGACCAACCACAGTGAAGCCCGTTTTATTTTTGTGGGCGACAGCCTTTTGCCCAATATTGAGGGGATTGCCGACAAGCTCGAAACAGTGGAAGGATTCGTTGTCATCACCGATCAAAATTTGGGAGATATCAAAACCAACCTGCCGTCCCTTAAAAGCTACGAAGTTCTCCTGGAAGAAGAGGCTGCCGAATTCGAATGGCCCATGATCAATGAAAATTCTGCTTATAGCGCCTGTTATACCACGGGAACCACTGGAAAGCCTAAAGGTGTGTACTATTCCCACCGCTGTATCTATGTCCATACAATGATGATGACCAGCAGCCTCAGGCTGGGATTGACCGATGTGATCATGCAGACGGTCCCGATGTTTCATGGCCAGGGATGGGGTGTCTGGTTCTGCGCGCCTCTGGTCGGGGCCAAACTTGTTTTTACAGGCCGCTACACCATGGAAACCACAGACATTCTGGTGGACCTGATGATATCTGAAAAGGTGACCTTCAACAACGGCGCTCCGGCAATCTTCATGCCGATGCTCGAATATATCCGCACTTTGCCGGAAAAACCGGACTTCACAGGTCTTCGCATGATCTCCGGTGCCACCGAACCGCCGTTGTCAATGATGCGTGGATACTGGAATTTGGGCAAGGCTGAAGTGATTCACGCTTATGGGGCCACTGAAACGACGCCGATTGTTTTAATGAACCGATTCAAACCGACTATAAAGGGCTGGACCCAGGAACAGGAATGGGCGAACCAGAGCAAACAGGGACTGCCTGTGATCGGGCTTGATCTTAAAGTCATAGCACCTGATGGTAAGCAGGTGCCCACCGATGGAGAAACCGTCGGTGAGATTCTCATCCGCGGCCCATGGATCACCACCAGTTATTATAATGATTCGCGCACCCCGGATTGCTTTGATGAGAATGGATACTGGAAGAGCGGTGATGCCGCCACCATTGACGAGCATGGATATGTCAAGATCACGGACCGGTTCAAGGATGTGATCAAAAGCGGTGGGGAATGGATATCATCCATTGACCTTGAAAACGCCATCATGTCACATGACGACGTTATAGAAGCCTGCGTCATCGGCATTGCCCATCCTCAATGGCAGGAACGGCCCCTGGCACTCGTCGTTCTTCGGGACACGGCCAAGGAAACCGTCTCCAAGGAGGATATCCTTGGTATCATCGGCGATCATTTCGCCAAATGGCAGCTTCCGGATGATGTTATTTTTCTGGATAAACTTCCGAAAACCGGCGTGGGAAAATTTGACAAGAAATTAGCCCGGTCACAATACAAAGATTTCTATTCAGAATAGTAACCCACTTTTTTAGGAGATAATACATGGATTTCAACCTTACTAAAGAACAGCAGATGATCCGTCAGGAGGTCCGTAATTTTGCCCAGAAAGAGATCGCTCCCCGGGCTGAAGAAATTAATCGATCTGGCGAATATCCTTATGATATCATTGAGCAGATGGCAGATATCGGCCTCATGGGCATTCCTTTCTCCGAGGAATATGGGGGAATGGGCTCAGACTGGGTCAGCATGCATCTGTGCCTTGAAGAAATTTCCAGGGCCGACGCTGCCTTGGGCGGCCTTCTTGACGTCACCACCAGTGTCGTTGCTCAGGAGATCGATGCATTCGGCACGGAAGCGCAAAAGAAAAAATGGCTGGTTCCCCTGGCCCAGGGAAAAGAGATCGGCGCCTTCGGCCTGACCGAACCGGACTCCGGCTCCGATGCCGGGGCTCTGCAGACCACAGCGGAATTAAAGGACGGCGAATGGGTATTGAACGGCACCAAGCAGTTCATTACCAATATCGGACTTGATAATGCCTCTGTGATGCTTGTGGCTGCGAGGGTTATTGACGGCGACAATACCGGTACCATATCGACCTTCATTGTTCCCAAGAACGCGCCAGGATTGAAACTGGGCGATCGTTACCGGAAAATAGCATGGCACCACTCTGCCACCCATGAAGTGTTCCTGTCCGATTGCCGGATTCCTGAGGAAAACCTTCTGGGTGATCCCAAACGAGGGTTTGCCCAGCATCTTACAGTGCTCGAGACTGGCCGCATCAGTGTCGCGTCAATGGCTGTGGGAGTCGCCCAGGCATGCATGGACGAAGCCCTGAAATATGCAAAGGGACGGAAGCAGTTCGGCCGACCCATATTCGAATTTCAGGGGATCCAGTTCAAACTGGCCGACATGGCCGTGGGCATCGAACTGGCAAGGAACCAGTATCTGAAAGCCGCATGGTTGAAAGACCAGGGAAAACCTCATGCCTTCGAAGCTTCGGCTGCAAAGCTTTTCGCCACAGAAATGGCCGAGAAGGCTGCCAGTGATGCCGTTTCCATCCATGGCGGATACGGTCTGATGGAAGAATATCCGGTTTCTCGGTACTATAGAGGAGCAAAAATCCTTCAGATCGTTGAAGGTACTTCGGAAATTCAGCGCCTGATTATCGGAAGAACACTGACGAGAAAATAAAATAAAATAGGGGCCGGGTGGATAGAGCACGGTCCCAGAAAAAAAGAAAGGTATAAAAACCAATGAGAAATGAAGTAATTTTTCATTCCGAAGCCTTGGAAAAAGAAGGCAACACCCTGGTTCAGATGGGGTTCAGGTGCGATGCCTGCGGAAAAACATCCTACCCAGTATATGAGCTTTGCCCTTTTTGTTCCTCTGGAGAAGGCAGCAAAACTCCCTTGAGCAATACAGGCACCCTGTTTTCCTATTCTGTCACCCGGGTTCCTGTAGGCCCCTTTAAGCCGCCGATTATCGCCGGCTATATAGACCTGCCCGAAGGGACCCGTGTATTCGGACAGATTCGCGCAGATGTCAAGGCGGTCAAAACAGGGATGAGCCTGAAGGTGGAAACCGGGACGATTTGGACCGAAAAGGACGGAACGGAAGTGATCGGTTACTATTACACCCCTTGCGGGAAAGAAAAAGGAGGTGCGGAATAATGCGTGATGTATATACTCTGGGTACTGGCCAGACAATTTTCGGCAAGCACGACAACAAAACCGTAAACGAACTGGGGGCTGCTGCCGCTATGGCCGCCGTCAGAGACGCGGAAATCCTTCCCAAGGAATTGCAGACCGCTTATTGCGGCAACATTTACGGCCCGGCTAACGTCGTCCAGTCCACACTCATCCGTCTGGGTATCGGTAAGATCCCTATGTATACGGTGGAGAATGCCTGCGCCAGCGGATCAAGTGCCGTGCATCTGTTGCACCGGGATATTGCCTACGGGGTGTGTGATATCGGTATTGCGCTTGGCGTCGAGTCCCTCTCTGCCTATAACAAAAAATTCGGTAAGGGGCTGATCGGAATAGAAGGTGACATGCAAGCCAAGCTGTCCCTGACCATGCCGTCATTCTTTGCCATGCTGTGCAATCGCCTGATGGAAGAACGTGGGGCAACCCTGGAAGATATCTGTTATCCGTCAATTAAAAATCACAAGAACGGCGTAACCAATCCTTTTTCCCAGTATAAAAAGGAGGTCACCTTTCAGCAAATTATGGATTCCCCCATGATCGCGGATCCGATTACCCTCCTCCAATGCTGCCCCCAGAGCGATGGGGCCGCCGCTGTGATTCTTTGCAGCAAGGAATATTATAAAAAGTTCAATCAAAAAACACAGCGACCGGCAGTCAAGGTTGCGGCATCGGTCATTTCGGTCGGTAGCGCCGAAGATTCCTCTTGTGACCCGCTGGCCCAGGAAACAAATATAAGAAGTGCGATCAAAGCCTGTGAAATAGCAGGGGTTGAGGCGGGCAAGGATATCGATGTGGTTGAAATGCACGACGCATTTTCCGGTGAGGAACTGTCGGCCTATGAGATGCTTGGACTCTGCCCAAAGGGTGAAGGTGTCGCTTTTGCACGCGCAGGTGCTGCGGCAATGGGTGGCCGCTGTCCAGTCAACCCCAGCGGCGGTCTGCTGTCAATGGGTCATCCGTTGGGGGCTTCCGGTGTTCGTGTAGTAGCTGATATTGCCCGCCAGTTGTGGGGTGAGGCCGGAACTAATCAGGTCGAAGGTGCAAAGGTGGGTATGGCCCAGATGTTGGGAGGCGTATTATCCGGGGTTGATTCCCCTGTGGTTGCCGGAATTCAGATCCTGACAAAATAAGCAGAAGCGCCAATTAGATAATTCTTCGTGACCTATCAGACAGTCGAATCAAATTGAACCGGCTTGAAGAAAAAGGGATGGAGTCTGGCTTGTTCATGTGGAAAAGCCAGCAGTAACTGAAAGGAAAATGAAAATGAAAATGAAAAATTGTACGGCAATCGTTACCGGCGGGGCTTCCGGACTGGGTGAGGCCACGGTGAGAAGAATCATCGGGGCCGGCGGAAATGCCGGAATACTGGACCTGGATGAAACCCGCGGCCAGGCCTTGGTTGATGAATTGGGGGACAAAGTCACTTTTTTTAAAACCAACGTTACAGACACCCCTTCTGTAACGGCAGCTGTGAATGGAACCGCAGCCAAGTATGGTGGGCTTCACATTGCCGTGAATTGTGCGGGCCTGGGTATCCCCATGAAGGTTCTGAGTAAAAAAGGACCGCTTCCCATTGAAAAATTCGAACTGGTTATCCGGGTGAATCTCATTGGGACCATGAATGTCATGCGGCTGGCAGCTGAAAAAATGACAGAGAATACCCCGGCAGCAGACAATGAAAAAGGCGTAATCATCAATACGTCCTCCACCGCAGCATATGACGGACAGATCGGTCAGGCAGCTTATGCATCCTCCAAGGCCGCCATTATCGGCTTGACCCTTCCGGTGGCAAGAGAGTTTGCCGATTACGGCATCCGGGTGATGACCATTGCTCCGGGACTCTTTGATACGCCGATCCTGGATGCCATACCACCGGAGTTCAAACAGGCCCTGGCGGATTCCGTACCGTTTCCAAAACGGCTCGGCTATCCGGACGAGTTTGCCATGCTGGTCGAGCAGATTGTGGGAAACCCCATGTTTAACGGGGAAACTATAAGGTTGGATGGCTGTATCAGGATGGCAGCAAAGTAATCAGTGTAATCACAAAACAGTAACGGGAGAACCATGCAAAACGCACTTCTAAAGATCAAAGTGCTGGACTTGACCATGAACCTGCCGGGCCCTTTCATGACCTGGCTGATGGCAGAAATGGGAGCCCAGATCTTGAAAGTAGAGCAACCGGGAACCGGAGATTTTGCTAGAAATTTCAACGATCCCGGCCGGGAAACCTATTTTCCTATTTTTGACACAGTCAACCGGGGAAAGAAAAGCATCACCCTTGACCTGAAGCAGAATGCAGACCGAGAATCGCTGCTCGAACTCATGAAAGGATACAACATCGTTGTTGAAGGGTTTCGTCCCGGGGTTCTCAGAAAATTGGGCATCGATTATGCGACGGTAAGCAAAATATATCCGGATGTTATCTATGTCTCCATCTCTGGATACGGCCAGGAGGGAAGCTATGCAAAAAAGGGTGGTCACGACCTGAACTATCAGGCCCTGGCCGGCTGTTTTGACTCGGGATGCATGGAAGATGCCACAGCCTTTGTACCACCGGTGGCCATGGCCGATATCGGTGGCGGCAGCCTTTTTGCCCTTACTGGGCTTTTGGCCGCTATTATTGAACGTACAACCACAGGGTTGGGGCAGCATCTGGATGTCTCCATGGTGGACGGTGCCTTTGCCTTTAATGTACTTTCGTTCTGCCAGATGAAAAAGAGCCGTATCCAGGAAAAGAACGAGGGTCATTTTTTGTCCGGCAACCAGCCTTTTTACTATATTTATGAAACCCGGGATAACCGCCACATGAGTCTTGGAGCAGTTGAACCCAAATTCTGGATTGCCTTTTGCGAGGCAGTCAGCCGAAATGACTTGATTCCGCTCCAATTTGGGGGCCAGGAGGTTATTTCCCAAGTTTCAAAGATCTTCAAAACCCGGACCCGGTCGGAGTGGGCTGATCTGTTTAATACAATTGATGCCTGCTGCGAACCGGTTCTTAGCATCAAAGAAGTGATGCAGTCCGACCTTTGCCGGGAAAGAAATTTCATTAAAACTGATGATCATGGAGATATTGTTCTGAACTGTCCCATTAAATCGATGGGAGAACCGTTAAAAAAACCTGGCAGGACACCCGATCTGGGGGAATATAATGATGAGGTTAAAAGATGCCCGAAAAACAAAAAACGGTCAGACCCTGGTTGATTTAAAACATACATTACGGAAAACGGATATAGCAGATAGTAAATGGCTTGCAGGACTTCTTCGTCATGGGTTGCTAAAAGGTAGTTTTATCCCCCCGGAAAAAGTTCGGGAGAGGCGTGAACTAAGTCGATTGAGAAAGAAATATACCGAATCACTTGCAGATTATAAAAGGCCGATGAATTGGGTATGAAACTAGTACCTTGTGAAAATTAATCGAATCAACACGCTTTTTTAAAAAATGTTTAAGGAGGGTATAGTAGGTAAATATTTTATGATTCAGTAAAACAAAAGTCGAATGGATAACTGAAGCCATTGAGCGCGAATATAACATGACTGGTTGGTTCTTGATAGGAACTTGCTTTTCTTAGTGCAAACTATACCAGACTATCAATCAAAATGTCAAAAGCTAAGACAGTCTTCTCGCCCCTGCCCAGACACAACATGTTGTGTCTGGGCAGGGGCGAGAAGACTGGGATGCAGGTTAAGGTTATGTGGGAATATAAGGTAACAAGTGTAAGATAAGTGTATGGGAAAAAAGATAAGTTTTTTTTGAAAATCATGAAAAAAGAACAAATTTAGGCTAATTTTGAGCATACTTCACCGGAAACCCCGCTAACCGCAAAAAATTAATTCCAATAGTCAAATGACGGAATTTGAGAATCTGAATCATCGTAAATCAATTCAGGGATAGTGTTGGAATAGGCGGGTTCAGGCGGATCATGATTACGGGTATCCCAAAGCCCAAGATGACGCAAGATCTTTTCGATAAGGTCAAGGTCTTCGATAAAGCTGATAATTTTCATAGGACCCTGGCATTTTGGACACACAAGAGGATCAACTTCATAAATTTTCTGGATTAAACGCGCCCAGTTCTGCCTTACTTCTTTGGAAGACATGTCGTTTGGCATGACAGCCGGAATGGCTTCATCAGTTCCGGCCTTTTTTCTCATCCCCCTGGATTTATTCGAATACCAACCGTAATACCTGACCGTCTGTTCACATCTGTCAGGAATATGCGTCACCAGTCTGGCAAGCCAATCCAATGCATTGAAAACTTCACGGTTTTTCCCGTCTTTTGATGTATAAACCACTTTGGCAATACCATCTGCTGATTCTTCAGCCGGAATATAAACCATACGTTCTTGAGAAAAGCAGGCTCTGATAATGTAACGAGCCAGATTGCCAAGGCCATTTTTGTCTGAAGGTGTGATATTGTCACCAATATAAACATGGAAGCCGGAATGGTGCCAGGAAAGCATATTTTCGATAACAGCATCATTTATTTTCCCCTCCTTTTTGAGCATTTTGAGAACCTCATATTGAAAGATCTCTTCCAAATCTTCCAGAATAAAGCCTGGAGCCGCTTTAAAACTGCCGTCGTCAAGGAAACAGCCATCTGAAACAATAGCATGCAGATGTGGATTGAAGTTTAAAAAGTCCCCGTAGGTCTGGACCGCAATACTTGCACCAGGAACAGCATTACTGCCTGGAGCTACGGATTGTAAATACCCTTTTATCACATTCCAGGCGCAGACTGACAATTTTGCCAACAACTTGCGGTCATAAAGGAAATAAATCCGCAGTCGTTTTGGAATACTAAAAACCCAATGCCGATGGTGAACATCTTTTAAAACATTCGTCAGAAGCCATTCGCCATATTCAATCACCCGTTTCTGATGGCAAGATGGACAAAAATGCCTGCGCTTACAAGAAAAAGCAAGGAGATACTCATGGCCGCATTCTTCACAACGGACCCGGGCAAACCCCATGTGAAGATCACCGCAGTCGAGATATTTATAGATCACTGTCATGACGTACGTCCGCCAGAATCCATATCTGGGAGCGTACCTGTCATCCCAAGCCCGTTCCAGTTCTTCAAAATGGTTTTCAACACACTTGTAATATGCGCTTGCTTTAGGATTGCGCGGCTGATAGACATCAAGATTATGGGGTGTTGATTGAACCATAGCGAAATCGAAGAAAATAATAAATTTATCGTGACTGTTTGGTTCTGATTCAAGGCTTGGTAATAAAGGATAAATTATTTGTTGAAAATATACAACAATATGATGAAAAATATAACCAAAAAAAAGAGGCGATGTCCAACAAAAATATGCTGCGGTCGAGCCGCAGCATGGGCACCTCACTCTCCCATTGCGGCAACCGGTGGGCAGCTCCTTCAATCTGCACCAGTGGTTGAGGGTGCCGGTCCAGTGGTCGACTTCCGCTTTGGACAATATTGCCACGGCATGCCTGATCAATATTAACTGCATTGACGAAGCCATCGTCAATGAAACCATGGCAGAGTTCCAACTGCCATAATTGTCCTTGTCAAGGACTTTAAAAGGTTAATTCCTGACACTTAAAGATACAGCAAACTCTCAGTCATCCCCCGTGTAGTCTGACCCAGTCTCTGTGATGAGAAGAGTCTCCAATTGGTTCATTCAGATTTATAAAAAGGCTTTAACAGGCATATCAAATTTGGATGTTATGGTTTTATACCTTGCTTTCCTGATTGAATCAATGGTACCTACGCTCAATTCTTCTTGAACCCATTTGTCGACAGTGTCATTTACACCATTTGGCATTCTGCTGGTCTTCGTTTGCCCTTTTGTGATGATACCTTTTATAGCATCTTTGAATTCTATTGCCCATCGGGAGGGCGGCTCTGCTGAGGTAGACTTGAAGGCTACCTTTTCATATAAAAATTAAAATCCAGGAAGATAATAATGATACGAGCAAACAGACATTACGCAAAATTAAAGGCCTCTTACCTGTTTTCTGACATTGCCAAAAGAGTGGCAGCCTACCAGAGTGAAAATCCGGATAAGGAAGTGATCCGTCTGGGCATCGGGGATGTGACCCGGGCCCTTCCCCATGCCTGCATTGAGGGCTTTCATAAAGGGGTGGATGAGATGGCAGATGATGCCACCTTCCGGGGATATGGCCCGGAGCAGGGATATGATTTCCTCCGGGAAAAAATTGCAAAATTTGATTTCAACAGCCGGGGGGCCGACATTGCCGGTGATGAGATTTTTGTCAGTGACGGTGCCAAGTGTGACTGCGGTAATTTCCAGGAGCTGTTTGCCCAGGATATTAAAATTGCCATTCCTGATCCCGTTTATCCCGTGTATCTGGACACCAATGTCATGGCGGGCCGCACCGGCATTTTTGAGGACGGCAGATACCAGGGCATTGTGTATCTGGACTGCACCCGGGAAAATAATTTTTTGCCGGAATTACCAAAGGAGCCTGTGGATCTGATTTATCTGTGCTTTCCCAACAACCCCACCGGCACCACCATCACAAAGGCAGGTCTTAAAGAATGGGTGGATTATGCCAGAGCAAACAAGGCGTTGATTCTCTTTGATGCGGCCTATGAGGCCTTTATCCGAGACGAAGATCTTCCCCACTCCATCTATGAGATTGAAGGGGCCAAAGAGGTGGCCGTGGAGTTCAGAAGTTTTTCCAAGACCGCCGGTTTTACAGGTACCCGATGTGCCTACACCGTGGTACCCAAGGAGTGCATGGTCTATGATGAGGCCGGAGAGAAGGTTTCGCTTCATGCCCTGTGGAACCGACGGCATTGCACCAAATTCAATGGGGTCTCCTATCCGGTTCAGAAGGCTGTGGAGGCGGTCTATTCCCAGGAAGGTCAGATCCAGGTAAAGGCCCTGGTCTCCTATTACCTTAAAAATGCCGATCTCATCCGTCTGTCCATGGGCGAGCTTGGATTTACCTTTGTGGGGGGGGACAATTCTCCTTATATCTGGGTTGACGGCCAGGGCCGGGATTCCTGGGAGTTCTTTGATATGCTGCTGTCCAAGGCCGGTGTGGTGTGTACCCCCGGTGCCGGGTTTGGAAAATGTGGTCAGGGCTACATCCGCATCAGTGCATTCAACAGCCGTGAAAATGTGGAAAAGGCCATGATGCGCATTGCCGAGGCCCTTAAATGAACCATTTTTTCAAGGTAAAGACCCTGGAGGACGTAATGGGTATGGTGGGCCGTTTTTCCGCCATGCCCACAGAAACAGTGACGCTGCCCCAGGCATCGGGAAGAATACTGGGCCAGGACATCGTCGCCCACCAGGATCTGCCGGGGTTTCGGCGATCCACCATGGATGGCTATGCCGTTCAGTCCGCTGCCACCTTTGGGGCCTCCGAGGCCAACCCGGCATGGTTGAAAGTGGCCGGCACCATTGCCATGGGCGAAACCCCTTGTTTTTCCCTGACATCGGATGAAGCCGCCCCCATTTCCACCGGCGGCATGCTGCCCGATGGCGCCGACAGTGTGGTCATGGTGGAGCACACCGAAGCCGTTGATGCCGCCACCGTGGAGATCTATAAAAGTGTGGCCCCCCTGCAGCATGTGGTGGACAGTGCCGAAGATTATCGCCAGGGCCAGGAGATTTTAAAGGCGGGTACCCGGATTCGTCCCCAGGAGAGCGGGGTGCTGGCGGCCCTGGGAAAGACCCATGTGACGGTGTTCAAACAAACCACCGTGGCCATTATCTCCACAGGAGATGAGATTGTCCCCGTGGAAGAGACACCGGCCCCCGGCAGAATCCGGGACATGAATTCCCACACCCTGGCAGGCCTTATTTCAGAAGCCGGAGCCATTCCCCTGCAGCTTGGCATTGTAAAGGACAATCGAGATGATCTTTTTGATGCCTGCAGCCGGGCCGTGGCAATGGCGGACATGGTGCTTATTTCCGGGGGCAGTTCCGTGGGGATGAGGGATTTCACCGTGGAGGTGCTGTCCGACCTTGTCGATACGGAGCTTCTGGTCCACGGCATATCCATCAGTCCCGGGAAACCCACCATTCTGGCCCGTTCCGGCAATAAGCCCGTGTGGGGCCTGCCTGGACATGTGGTGTCGGCCATGGTGGTGTTCAAGGTGGTGGTGCTGCCTTTTTTGCGAAAACGCATGGGGGAAAACGCCTGGGCCAGTCCGGGTGCGCTGCTTCCGGCCATCCTTACCCGCAACGTGGCCTCGGCCCAGGGCCGTACGGATTTTATCCGGGTGGCAATCCAGGAAAAAGAGGGACACTTGTATGCCGCACCGGTACTGGGAAAGTCCGGTCTGATCCGCACCATGGTCATGGCCCAGGGACTTGTTGAAATCGGTGAGAATGTGGAAGGCCTGGACAAAGGGGCTGTGGTAAATGTTCGATGCATGTAAGACCTGCCACAATAAATAATGGAAAAGCAGTCGCTGTCAGTACCCAGTATACACCCAGCACCCAGCACCCAGCACCCAGCACCCAAAACCCAGTACCCAAAACCCAGTACCTGATTTTTCACATAAAAATACACAGAGAAAAAAATGACTGTAAAAAGAAATGTATACCTGGACATGAAGCCCGTTGAAACGGCAAAAACCATCCTTTTTGATGCCTTTCCCATAACCGGGGAGGTACAGTGGGAAGAGATCAACAGCTGTGACGCCCTGGGCCGGGTGCTGGCGGAACCAGCCGTGGCCGGACTCTCTTCCCCCAATTTCCATGCCGCCGCCATGGATGGCATTGCCGTTGATGCCAAAAACACCTTTGGGGCCAGTGAAGAATCTCCCCGTTCCCTGGTACCGGGCAAAGACATGTTCTGGATCAATACCGGCCATGTCATGCCGGAAAACACCAATGCGGTGATCATGATCGAGCACGTACAGATCATGGATGACAATCTGGTGGAGATTGAAGCCCCGGCATTTCCCTGGCAGAATGTCAGAAAAATGGGGGAAGACATTGTGGCCACGGAGCTTTTGTTTCCCCGGGGGCATCAAATCTGTGCCTATTCTGTGGGAGCGCTTATTGCCGGTGGGGTGTTTTCCGTAAAGGTTCGCAAACAACCCAAGGTAATGGTCATTCCCACGGGCAATGAGCTGGTCACCTGGCAAACGGCCCGGGACAAGGGCCTTACCCCCGGAGACGTCATTGAATCCAATTCTGCGGTGCTGCTTTCCCTGTGCCGGGAGTATGGATGCAAGCCCGAACGTCATCCCATGGTGGAGGATAAGCTGGAGTGGATTACCACGGCCGTGGATGAGGCCACAAAATCCGATTATGACATGATCATGATCATCGGCGGATCTTCCGCCGGTTCCATGGATTTTGCCCGGCCGGTGATATCCACCCTGGGTGAGGTGTTTGTCCATGGGGTCACCATGATGCCGGGTAAACCCGTGCTCTTTGGCCGGGTGAACAACAAGCCGGTGTTCGGCATCCCCGGGTATCCCGTATCCGCCATTGTGGCCTTTGAACAGCTGGCTGGGCCTCTGCTGTTAAAAATGCAGGGACGGGGGCCCATGGACCGGGATCTTGTACAGGTGCAGCCCGCCCGGAAAATGGCGTCCAAGCTTGGCATGGAGGAATTTTTGCGGGTGAAAATCGGTGCCGTGGATGATCGACTGATTGCCTCCCAGCTTCCCCGGGGGGCCGGCAGTATCACCACCATCACCGAAGCCGACGGCATCATCCGCATTCCCACCCATGTGGAGGGTATTTCCGAAGGTGAAACCGTGACGGCTGAACTTTTGCGGCCCCTGTCAGCCATTAAAAACACGGTGGTGATCACCGGTTCCCATGACAATACCCTGGATGTTCTGGCAGATCAGATCCGGCGCACCAACCCCGGAGTGAGCATTTCTTCAAGCCATGTGGGCAGCATGGGGGGACTTATGGCCATTAGAAAGGGGGCCTGTCACATGGGCGGTGCCCACCTGCTTTCGCCGGAGGATGGGTCCTATAATGTGTCGTATCTTAAAAAATATCTTCCTGATATGAAGGTGCATCTGATTAATCTGGTGATGAGAGAGCAGGGCCTGATTGTCCCCAAGGGTAATCCCAGGGGAATTAAGGGGTTGTCTGATGTGGCGGAACAATCGCTTTTTTTCATCAATCGTCAGCCCGGCTCCGGCACCCGGATCTTGTTTGATTACCAGCTTGAAAAGTTGGGCCTGACCCGGGATCAGATAAAGGGGTACACCAACGAGGAGTACACCCACATGTCCGTGGCTGTGGCGGTTCTGTCCGGCCGGGCCGATGCCGGTCTTGGCATCTATGCGGCGGCCAAGGCCCTGGATCTGGATTTTATCCCGGTGATCACCGAATCCTATGATCTGGTGATTCCGGATCGGTTTATTGCCACGGAAAAGGTGCAGGTGCTGTTAAATACCATCTCCACCCGTCAATTTAAACAGCGGGTGGAGGCCCTTGGTGGTTATGGCACGGAAAAGACCGGGGATCTTCTCTGGAAGTGTTGATATCACCCGTCCGTTGGGGGCTGCTGCTGCTCGCTGCCCGGGACTCTGGGAGGATACATGACCGGCCTTGGGAATAAAATAATAAAATATCTGCTGCTAGTTATTATCTGGGGCGCGGGTGTTGGGGGGGCCCTGGCTGCCGGGGGGATTTTTTCCTGGACGGATGAAGGGGGCATCAGGCATTACAGCAATGTCACCCCCTCCATTTCCGGGAAAAATCTGGAAACATTTGAGGAGGATCATTCCCGGTATAAGGGGCTTTCCCGCAATTCTCGGGAGGGTATTTTATTTAAAGCCGTAAAAATCTATGATGGGGATTCCCTGAAAGTCTCCGGGGGTGGCTTGACCCTTATGGTGCGCCTGGTGGGCATTGATGCTCCGGAAACCGGCGGGGGAAAGCATGAACCCCAACCCTTCAGCCGAAAATCCAAAGAGGCCTTTTCCCGCATGATCGCCGGGGGGCCTTTTACCCTTAAAAGCTATGGCACCGGAAGTTATAACCGTGTTCTGGCAGAGCTGTTTGTGGGGAGTGAAAACGTTAATCTGGCCCTGCTGCGTGAGGGACTTGCCGAGGTATACCAGGGAAAGATGCAGGCAGGGGTTGATAAAAAGGCCTATGTAAAAGCCCAGAAAGAGGCCCGGCAACATCGCCGGGGCATCTGGTCTCTTGGCAAGGCGTATGAAAGTCCGCGTCTGTGGCGAAAGAAGCATCCCAGAAAGTG
The DNA here is from genome assembly GCF_900176365.1 of Desulfocicer vacuolatum DSM 3385. GTDB lineage: Bacteria > Desulfobacterota > Desulfobacteria > Desulfobacterales > Desulfobacteraceae > Desulfocicer > Desulfocicer vacuolatum. The sequence goes on from NZ_FWXY01000014.1 coordinate 33,270, forward strand.
ATTCCGGCTCTTCGCGGATTATAGTGTGGGCACAAAACCTTGCGGTTATTATCACCCTCCAAAGAGGGGTAAGGTTCGCCTCGCCAATGTCCAGCAGGTTTCGCAATGTGGTTGACCGCTCCTACCTCACAGCGCTTTTACAGAGCCACGATAGCGCTTTGGTCTGGCGATTACATCCAAAGATATCTACATCCCGCCGAACGTAGTCAGTTAAGACTCAGGCTGGTCAACTTGGGCTCTTATAGGCCCTTTCTGAATCTTTGATTCAGGAGGGGGAGTTGACGTCACAAATAAGATCCACAATTTTCTTTGAGGTATACTCTCCCACATCAGCAAGGCCATCAATGGGTAAAAACCGGTTGGCATTGTTGGAGAACAGGCATTTCACCGATGCCGGAAAATCCTCATCCGCTTCATAAAAAATATAACAAAGGGCGATTTTAGGCAGGGGAAACAGGGTAAAGGCAAAATCGCCCCCGCCCTGAACCGGCACATCTTCACCGTTGAAATAGCGGGTGATCAAAGCGGCTGATTTTCTTATGTCTGGGACATGGGGTTCCAGTAATTGTTCCGTGTGCGTGGTAAAAGCCCCCACATAGGGCATGCTGTCGGGAAATTCCCGAAAGGACTTGAAGGGAGATAACAGACAGATTTCCGGGGTGGCATTCAAGGCATAAAGGGAGATTAAAATACCGTGGATGGCAGGGTAGTTTGCATCTCCCAGGGTGATAGCCCGGGGGGTAATGGTGCATTTCTCACCAAAGGCATTAAACATAAATTCCTGGCCATTCCGGTGGCCCGGTAAATTTCTTTCAAGATCCGGGGGAAGTTTGGTGTACAATTTGTGTAAATTTTGCTGAACTATTTTTGTGTAATTGTCGCTCAACGACTTTCTCCTTTCTTTTCTGTGTGCGATGGTGATCTATTGATCAAATTCAGGCTCATATCCCACAGTAAAGGGCGTTGTGGCGGTGTTGCCCATGGCTGAAAAATGTCTGTTATCCTTGTCAAAGGGGCAGATGGGCATTGAACAGGGTTTAAATCCGAACTTTCTGTAAAATTCAGGATTACCCAGAACAAATAGGGTGTTTTTTTTGATGGCTTCCTGGCGCAGGGCAAATCGTATCAATTCAGAGCCGATGCCCTGGCGCTGGAACTGCGGTGCCACAGCCACAGGTGCCAGGTGCAGGCCGCACACCTGTGTATCATTGTACGCATTGGAAAATGCGATGTATGCAATGACCTTGTTCACATGGATGCAGACCCATTCATGGATCTGGGTGTTGTTGCGGTGGAAATTTTCTACGAGTCTGGCCTCGTATCTGCTTTTGGGAAAGGCCGACTTCAGCAGGGCGGATACCTTTCCCTGGGTTTCCGGGGTTGTTTTACGTATTTTCACTGTTTTCTCCATAAGGTCTTGTGTTTCTGGCAATTCTCAAATTCTACCTGGCATCAACCGGGATAAGTCCTTTGGAGGATTGCTCTGAAACCCTCCCTGTCAGTTTTTCGTCTGGGCTGTGGGTGTTTTATATAAAACATCGTCCAACATGTTGCAACTCTGAAAGCGAAGTTTCAAGCTCATCATCAGAACTCTTTTGTTTTGATACCCATTTTAAAAAATGATTTGTCATTAAGCGTTTCATATCTGCATGTCATAACACCGGGTGGTATAGGTTTCAATTTCACTGCCGCAGGTATTGTCATGGGAGAAAGTGACAATTGTCTGGTCGAGTGGAAAACCAAAGATGGTAATTCAAGACTGGCAGCGCCGGGGGGCATGCCGCTAATGCCAATAACGCAAGCCTGACCCCACCCCCAAGTGGCCCATGTTGTGACCAAGCCCCATTTACGCAAAGGGAGTCGGTTTACCAGGATTCAACTTTGTATATTATAAAGTTTGTTTTCGGTATCGTTTTACATAATTTGCAAATCCTGATATGTCTTTTTTTATATAAAACTGATGTGTGGATCTGGATATTATGTTTATTATCCAGTTAGATAATAAATTGTGAATCATATCCAGACCAACACAACAACTTGTTCATGACCGGACACACGGGGGCGGGATGGATAATCGCCCGATTATATGCTACCGCTTAAGCTTTTGAAGCGCAGCAGCATAACTTCGTTAATGTAGACAGCGATTCAAAAACTTAAGCGGCAGGAAGGATGATAGTCCTTATCCCACTTTCCTCGGGCCTGTTAACAAGCCGCTGCACGTAGGCGAGATAGTGAGCTCAACATTGGAATCTAAAAACTAAGAAGGTACTTCAATGCGTCTACCACCATTAAAAAAGATAACTGATAAATTCTTATCCTGAGTGCGGACGAAAAAAATGATGGAAAAAAAGTATAAAATGGTCCAGAACAGTGAGTGAAAAAGAAAGGAGCCCCCTCACGTTCTTTGGCCAGTTCGTCGACGGGGGCTCCTGCCACTATAACCCTAAATGGCAGGAACCATGATATCACTTGATACCCTCACTCGCCAATCGTTATTTTCTCTTCTTTACACAATAGACCAAAAACTGGCAGAAGAAACAAAAGATGTCGGCTGCCCTATTGCGGGGGGCCGCTACATTTTGCCAACTATGAGCGCAAGCCTCGGGGCGGCCCTCCTGAATTACAAGAGGCTTTTGCAGTCCGTTTCAGCTTGTGTTGCGGCCGTGAAGGCTGTCGCAGTAGAACCATGCCTCCGTCGGTGCGATTCTGGGGACGGCGCCCGTTTGCCTCCATGGGGGAGGGTTTGAGGAAGCAAACCGAAAGGAGAGACTTCATGGGTAATACTAAAACATGCAATTGGCTGCACTGGGGACAGTTCCGGCTTGCTGTGATAGGAGAACTGTTGTCCAGCCCCCCTGACAAGGGAGACTTACAGCAGACCCTCGCCCGGCTTTCAAAAAAAAATTACCAGCATCCCATCGATGAAAACCAGAAGATTACTTTTGGATCGTCGACCATTGAACGTTGGTATTATAAGGCCGGAAAAGCCGATGATCCAGTGGCTGTCCTGGGCCGCAAAATCCGATCCGATGCCGGAATTCGCTGGTCCATGTCCAATGCGCTTTTCAATGCGCTGGAAAGCCAATACAAAAAATATTCCCGCTGGACCGTCCAACTGCACTACGACAACCTCAAGGTTACGGCAAAAGAACACCCGGAATGGGGTAAGGTTCCAAGTTATAAGACAGTTTTACGCTGCGTACGAGATAATGGCTGGTTGCGATCCCACGAACCGGCCCAACCCACACTGGGACAAAAACGAGCTGAAGAGCGTCGGGAGAAGAAAGAAATAAGGGGTTTTGAAGTCGCCTATCTCCATGGGCTTTGGCATCTGGATTTTCATCATGCAAAAATTCGCATTGTGGACGCCTCGGGCAATTGGTTCCAACCTATGGCCCTTGCTATTCTTGATGATCATTCCCGCATCTGCTGTCATCTGCAGTTTTATCTGGCTGAAACGGCGGAATGTCTGGTCCATGGATTAACTCAGGCAATCATGAAACGAGGACTTCCCAGGGCTTTGATGACCGACAATGGGTCGGCCATGCTGGCGGAGGAGACCACCCGGGGGTTAGAACGTCTGGGTGTTATCCATAAAACGACCCTTCCGTATTCACCATATCAAAATGGGAAGCAGGAGGTCTTCTGGGGGCAACTTGAAGGACGCCTTCTGGAACTTTTGCGTAAGGAAAAGGACTTGACCCTTTCCTATCTCAACCAGGCTGGCCAGGCCTGGGTGGAGCAGGATTATCACCGCAGATGCAATCGAGAGATTAAAACAACGCCTTTGGACCGCCTCATGAACCATAAAAGCGTTGCCAGAAAGGTTCCTGACAGCGAAACGCTTCAGCTTGCCTTTACACGCAGGATTACTCGAAAGCCAAGGCGCAGCGACGCCACAGTGACGGTCGAAGGTATCCGGTATGAACTGCCGGTTCGTTTTGCCCATATGGAATCGGTGATTCTGAGGGCATCAAGCTGGGATAAAAGCCAAATGATACTGGTTGATGCAAAAACAGATGCCCCCCTTACCCGAATTTTACCCCAGGATAAAACAGCTAATTCATCCGGCAAACGCCGAGTCATTTCATTCACATCACCCTCTTCTGATTCTGTTGAAGCGCAAGAACAGCCTGCTCTGTTAAAAAAGTGGATGGCTGATTATGCAGCCTCCGGTTTGCCCCCTGCCTATCTTCCAAAGGAGGAAAATTCCATTGAATAACATCGATATCCAAAGTCTGTATGGCCTTAAATACAATCCTTTTTTGCCCGACATACCCAAAGAAGCCATTTATTCCCTACCAGGTTCGGAGAGCTTTGAACTTCGGATAAGTTCCATGGCAGCCCAGGGAGGTTTTGCTCTGATTACCGGAGATCCGGGACTCGGCAAGAGTAAAACCCTTCATAAAATTGCCTGTAACCTGGCAAGAATTCCCGATCTGGCCGTAGGTGTTATGCAGCGCCCCCAGAGCAGGCTGGGAGACTTTTACCGGGAGTTAGGGGAATTGTTTAACGTGGCGCTTTCTCCTGCCAATCGGTATGGCGGGTTCAAGATTCTACGTGAGCGCTGGATAAACCATTGTCAATCCACCTTATTCAAACCGGTTTTGCTTATTGATGAGGCTCAACACGTCTCTGATGAATGTCTGACAGAGCTGCGGATTCTCCAAAGTCATCAATTTGATTCACAAAATCTCCTGTTTACCGTTTTGTGCGGCGACAACAGACTCCCGGAAAGGTTCCGGTCACCGGATCTTCTCCCACTTGGAAGCCGGATCGGCCCAAGGCTGGTGCTTGAGCCCCTCAGCCCCGAACAGCTGCAGAATTATCTGCATTTTGCACTGGATCAGGCGGGAAACAGTCAGTTGATGTCCGATGAATTGATTCGTACTTTGGCCAGTCATGTGGCCAACAATCTCAGGGTCCTCAACCATATGGCGGCTGAATTACTTAATGCTGCATCCATAAAGGAACTGCCCAGGATAGACGAATCTTTGTTTTTTCAATTGTTTTCCCCTTCACGATCTCAACCAGATAGAAACAGGAAAGTTAACATGCAGTAAAATTGGAAAGCGGTAAGACATGTTAGTATCGTCTTAAAAAAATATTCTAACCCCATTGCTTACGCCCCGGAGACCACAAAATAACTCCGGGGCTTTTCTGCCCATGGAAAAAATATTATGGAAGCTGCGTCAGTTCTTCAACGGCGCATATGAAATGGCAGTGCTGGACATGGCCGCCGGTAAACGATGGCGTGTAAAACCTCTCTCTTCAAATCTGCCATATCTAAAAGGTGAAAACACAAGAAATAATCATATTCTCATTCAGCCGTTGGAACAAGCTTTGTACCTGGTGGCAGATGACATCACTCCTGAACTTTTGCAAAAACACCACAAGCTACCAAATAGCACCTGGAAACCCGGCAGAATGGTGGTGGAAACATCACCTGAAAATTTTCAGGTCTGGATACATGCTCATCGTCCCATTCCACTTGAAGAAAAACGCTATTGGTTGAAAAAAATGAAGTCAGATCCCGGTGCTGACCCCTGCAACCGATGGGGGCGATGCCCAGGCTTTAGAAATCGGAAAAACAAATATCGCAACAGTAAAGGGTTTTATCCCCTGGCAAGACTTATATGGGCAGACTGGAAACACACCGCTCACATCCCACCACCGGCTTTTATCAAAACCCCATACAAACCCGAGCACTTTTCCCATCTCCCCCTGGAGGGGGGCGTGTGTCACCTTCCTGTTTTTCCCCGTTCGCATTACGATCGGGGTGATGAATCGGCTACTGATTTTGCTTTTTCCATGGCCTTATTCAGAAGAGGGTTGAATCAAAATGAAGTCAGGCGTCAAATACTGGAACAAAGAACCATTTGGAAAAACCATTCAAACCCAAAACAGAAGGATGCCTATTTAAACAGGACAATTTCCAAGGCCAAAATGTTGGTCAAAACTTCTTAAAAACCTTGCCTGAATGCTGATGAATCTATAGTTGAAAAATATTTTTTATTTTCTACTGCTTTGCATGATTTTCTTATAAAGCTTACCATCGGTAATGTTGTCCTCTTTTCCATCATTTTTTGAGACCGCGCTCATTTCAACAGGGTAGATAATTGCAGAGTAAGAGTACTGATACTGGCTAATTCCATTTATTGCTCCTGTGGTACAAGGCTTTGATAATCAAACCCAGGCCCGAGCAGTTCAACGAGAACCAAGTTTATCCGGGTTTCATCATTGGCTGCGATCATGGCAGGTAAATTTTTTTCAACAAGGGCGGTAAATATTTTTTTATGGGAGACGGGATCATGGTCCTCCTCCAGCATTTTTTTCCGAATATTGCCCATGAGCAGAAGAAAACCGGTATATTCCGGACCAAACATCTGTTCAAGATCTTTCCTGATTTTTTTGGCCAGGGCCGGGCTGGACCCGGATGTAGACACAGCACACACAAGATCCCCCCTCTCCACAACAGAAGGAAGAATAAAGTCAGACCTTTCCGGGGCATCGGCAATATTACACAAGATCCCCCGATCCCTTGCATCTTCCTGGATCCGCAGGTTCACCTCCCTGCTGCTGGTAGCGGCAAACACCAGAAAAACCTCACCCAGGTCCGATGTTTCATAGGGCTTGCACTCCAGGCGGATGTTATCGTTTTTTTGGGCTTCAAGCTTTTGGGAAAAACCCTTGCTAACCACCCGAACCCTGGCCCCTGCCCGACACAACCCCATGGTTTTCCGGGTGGCCACGCCACCGCCACCCACCACCAGGCAGTCGCGGTCCTTTAAATCCAGAAAAATGGGATAATACTTCATCCTTACCCTGACCCTTTGATTCACTCATCTTGTTTAAACAAAAATTTTAGTATATATTGCCGTCTATAATTTTTCAATATCTATTCACCTGATACTTGAGGATAGCCTTCATGATAATTGATTCCCACACCCATCTTTTTCCGGAACCCGTAAGAAATGATCGATCCCTGTTCTTTGACAAAGAACCTGAATTCAAACTGCTCTACAACTCCCCCAGGGCAAAAATATCCACAATTTCAGAATTAGTTGACACCATGGATATCCATGGGGTGGATATTTCTGTAGTCAGCGGATTCCCCTGGAGAAACCCGGACCATGCCAGAAAAAACAATGATTATATACTTGAAGCTGTCCAGGCCCATCCAAACAGGATCAGGGGACTTGCCTGTTTTGACCTGAGTTGGGAAGGTGCGGCAGATGAGGCTGTCCGGTGCATGGATGCAGGATTGTCAGGCGTAGGAGAACTGGCCTTTTATCTTTCCGGCATTGATGAAACAGCCCTCACGCTTCTGGAACCTGTCATGGCAGCCCTGCGGTCCCATGGAAACCGCCCCTGCATGATCCACACCAATGAACCCGTGGGCCATCCCTATCCCGGCAAAACCCCGGTGACGCTGGAACAGATTGATACCCTGGCAAAAAGATTTCCCGACAACAAAATCATCCTGGCCCATTGGGGTGGAGGCATTTTCTTCTACCATGTCATGAAAAAACAGGTAAAGGAAAACCTGAAAAATATCTGGTATGATACGGCTGCTTCGGTTTATCTCTATGATCCTGAAATTTATGACATGGCAGTCCGGGCCGGGGTCATTGACAAGGTTCTTTTCGGCACGGATTTTCCCCTGCTAACACCGGACCGGTATTACGCAGACATGGATAAATCAGCCATGACAGACCTCCAAAAAGCACAAGTACTTGGGGAAAACGCCCTTGCTCTTTTTAAATAAAGATCCATGACACAATAAATTGGACGAAATCATTTGCAGGCACTCGGGGTTTCACCTAGCTTTTAGGCTGGATTTTTAAATTGTCGGCTGAATAAAAAAATGCCGATACCTGTTACAACAATTACTCAAACAGACATTGGCATTTTCTTTTTTATTCTCCCCTATCCCCAGCCAGATGATATCAGAGGCAAGAAGATCTGGTGTAAACTGGATGCTGCTTAATCCGGCATGAATTTTTCTATGACATTGTCCAGGTTAAAGGCAGAAAGCTTTTGCCTGGGCAGAAAATCCTTAAAAGAAATTAGAAATTTGGTAAAAACCTGTTGGGTCGGGACACATAAAAACAATCTTTCCGCGAGCCAATTATTATATCCGGCTGCTTCTTGATCGGCCCGTTCAAAGAGGTCTCTCCGCAGATTAAATATTTTGGGTAACCTCAGGGCAAAATAGGGATCCTGCCAGACAGAGAACCCATGGGCCCGCTGCTCCTGGAAAACCATTTTCCAATCACCGTTGCGGATGCCCGTGGGAACGCCGCCATCTGAAAAATAGAAAAATTCCTTTCTGGGCCCGACCTTTTCATCCCCGATTAGTGGGTAAAAATTCATCCTTGTCCCCCAGGTGATTTTTCCCAAACTGGGCGGTCATATATCCCAGGGGCTTGAGCAATTCAGCAATGGTTGGATCTTCGGGCCTTAAACCGATATCCGCACCGGGCAGGCCCACCCTCAAAAGCCCGGTTCGGAAAGGATGCTGACCTGTGATAAAGGCGGCCCTACCCGCAGTGCAACTTTTCTCTGCATAGGCATCTGTGAAAAAAATACCTTCCTTGGCAATTTTATCGATATTAGGGGTGTCATACCCCATCATTCCCCTGTTGATATGGCTGATGTTAAACCAGCCCACATCATCTCCCATGATCACCAGGATATTTGGCTTTTTTGCCGCAAATCCGTTTATCGGGAACCACATGATCAGTATAAGCACGCCAATCAATTGAAGTATGGTTTTTCTTTTTTGCATTTAGAGAACTCCATCAAATTTTATACTATTTAAGCAATTCAAACCCTAACAAACTGTAAAAAAATCAACTTTTGGTTGAATTACATAACGTATCGGACAGGTTTTCCAGGCCCAGCTCAATCAGCTTTTCTTTTCCTGGTCTTCCCGTAGCAGTATCCCAACCCATAATTTCATAATATGTCTGTACCATCTCCTCAATAGGATAAGTCACCCCTGCAGTGGAGCCTTCTGTAAGGGCTGTATTGGCAATGGTAGGCAGGGTATCCTGGTTAGCATCCATCCCCATAATATTACTGATGACTCGTTTGATGGCAAGCGATCTCATTCCTGTCTGGAGTAATGCATCCGGGGTGATATCCCAACCGGTTACTGCATTCAGGTATCCGCAGGCCAAAGCCGGCGGAACCGGGGCCATTATGCACATTGCCAGGGAATTAAAAAGTTCCTTATAGGCCTGAAATTTAACCGCACTTTCCACTTTTTTCCGGTCAGTGGCAAATCGGTCTCCAGGGATGACCCCATATTCCTCCACCGGCATACCGCTATCAACCATGACATAATCACCTTTCAAGTGACAAGCCCCCCTGGGCCCTGTGGCATAGCAGATCGCCTGGCCTGCAAACGCCCGGGGGTCATGCATGGGTATTTCAAGTCCCTTGACCTGGGCAGCTTCTCCTTCGTCCCGGCCAAGCTCCCGAGCCATGGCCAGGGTGCCCCTGCCCACCAGCTTACCAAAGCCATCGTTGTCAATGATCATCTTTAAAAGTTTCAGGATAGCATTTTCATCCCCCCACTTGAGCGACAACCCGGTGGTTTCTTCATTAATCACACCTTTATCGTATAAATACATGGCATAAGCAATACTCACACCAGCGGAGATGGTATCAATGCCGTGCAAATTGCACAGATGATTGGCACGGATGATTGACTCCAGATCAACATTACCGCACAAAGGCCCCAATGCTGCAATGGTTTCATATTCCGGCCCATCCACCTTTGGCAGGTCCGGTGCCACATCCTTGAGGACACGGCCGCAGCCCACCACACACCCCTGACAAAAATAATTGGACACATCGTATTTGGTGCGCATTGCCAGGCCGTCTATTTTTTCAGCCGGGAAAACAGATTTGGTAAAATAGTGACTAGGTACATCCCCTAGCGCCATTCCAGCCATGGTATACATAGCAGTACCAAACTCGTTGAGGGCCATACCAATCACATTCCCCTTTAATGCAGGGATTGCGTCTTTATTCAAAGCGGAGATAGTCTCTTTAGAAGCTACAGTGACTTTTTGTTTCCCTTCACATACAACGGCTTTAAGATTTTTCGAGCCCATAAGTGCCCCAAATCCGCATCTGCCGGCGGCTCTCCCCTCATCGTTCATTACACAGGCATAGGCCACCTGATTTTCGCCTGCTTTCCCAATGCAGGCCACGCTGATTTCCTTGCCCAATTCTTTTTTTAGAATCTCCTGGGTCTCGTAGATATCCTTCCCCCACAAATGAGTGGCATCCTTTACACTGGCCTGCCCTTCTTTCATATGGATATAGATCGGTTTATCTGCTTTCCCTGTTACCACCAGGCTATCAAACGCATTTTTTATCTTCCCCTTGAGCAAAATCATCCTCTTTACCTATTACATGTGACGATTTGGTACAATTATCTTTACTGCTCATATTTCCCCTCCGAATATTAAGTAATTAACAAGTACGCCAATGTTTTCCAAATAGAAATCTATTTTACCAAAAATAGGCCCATCTAACTCCAACATAATCTTGCTTAATTCCATTTTCCACATCCAAATCAGTACTGTATTGAAGCATCAATTGGGTTTGCGGTGTAATCGTTACCGCTGCCGTAAACATCATTTCTTTCGTATCTGTTTCATCGTCCATTGATCCTACTCCTTCTAATTCTGCCTCCCCTCCCTTGGACCATCGATAGCTCAGTGAAGTGTAAAAGGATTGGGTAAAATTATAACTAAAATGACACTCAGCTACATAAAGCGGATCCTTTTCTTCCGTGAGAGAATCTACAGAATAGTCTGTATTATCTGAATAAAAATCGATAGTGCCAGTTCCTTCGATGAGTAGACGATCAATTTCCCATGCAAAAAAAACCCCAGGACGATACGCCCAGCGATTACTACCAAGATTTACTGATTTTTCAGAGTCATATCCACCGGTAGGGGGGATTACATAAATGGCCGCGCCCAAGAATAACCTATTTTTGTCTTCGTTAATAAACGGATAATAATAACTTGCATTTAAAACGGTATCACCAAGATCACTATTACTGTCATCTAACTCTCCCAATTCAAGATCAATAGAGCCAAAAGGTTGAATAATATTCAACTGAAGAGTCCCTCCCCACACACCAAAAGCATGAACATATCTGGCCATGGTCAATTGGCAGCTAAAATCAGCATTATTGCTCACCTCATCTCCATTTTGATACATATCACTACCGGAAATACTTCTGTGATAAACGAGGAAGACATCTGTCCCAGCAGGAATGGGTACTAAATCTTTTGGATCTGTTTCAGCGAGTGCCATACCAGATATCAAAAAAATTGAAATCATGACCGTTAATATTATTATCCATTCCCCCTTCAAAATATTCTCAACTCTGGTAAAAAGGTTAATTCTCATGTCATTCCCTCCTTCCTTTTTAAAGTAAGCCCAACATTAAATAAATTTTAACTCTACAACACAATTTTTGATCAAACACATATTTCAAAAGAGAAAAAACAGCTATTTCATCTCCGATCTGGAGTGTTAGGGGGGGGCGAAGATAAAAACTTGGCGGCAGTATTAACCATAAAACAGTCTATATGTATTTCAATAAACATTGTGCCCCCCCTATTCTACCAGCAAACGATTACCCTAATTAACATTAAAGGATGATCTTTCCTCAGAGATTTAGATCCTAATCTGAGCGATGTTGTCACTCATGCTCTCACTTCAAATCTCAGGGAGCGAATGAAGTTATCCAAACTTTCCAAGCTTTCGATATTCCTCAAATTCTGAATCAGGTTATCGGTGATCTTGATCGGAACCTTGGTCTCCTCGTGGATCGTTTTTATTAAGGGATAGGAACTTGCTTTTTGCTAAAGAAAGTATCGAAAATCCCCAAAGTTTAAACAAAGTTTAAAATATTACTGCTCCCCTGATACAGGTACAACATGTTGTACCTGTATCAGGGGAGAGAAACTTAAGTCAAGACAAAAATCAAGGCCTGAACAATTTAACTTGAGATTTCTGAAAAATTTTTAAAAAATACTAAGACAGGGATGATTTTGGGCGTAGGCCACCGTAATTCCTCAGCCCAATTTTAAAAAAAAATCAATACCAACTCTCCAATTCCGGAATTTTAGAGTCTGTCTCATCACAGACCAAATCAAGAATATAATCTGAAACCTTTTGCGGCGGATCATGGTTGCGGATATCCCAGAGATCAAGATGACGCAATATCTTTTCGATGACGTCAAGTTCTTCGATAAAGCTAATTATTTTCATTGATCCCTGGCATTTTGGACACACAAGCGGATCAACTTCATAAATTTTCTGGATCAGGCGTGCCCAGTTCTGCCGTGATTCTTTGGAGGACAGATCATTTGGCATAACGGCAGGAATGGTATCATCCATACCAGTCTTTTTTCTCATCCCTCGGGATTTGTTCGAATAAAAACCGTAGTACCTAACCGTCTGCTCATATCTTCCGGGAATATGGGTCACCAGGCGAGCCAGCCAATCCAGTGCATTAAAAACTTTCCGGGACTTTCTGTCTTTTGATGTGTAGACCACTTTGGCAACACCATCTGCTGAGTCTTCAGCCGGGACATAGACCATTCGTTCCTGGGAGAAACAGGCGCGGATAATATAGCGTGCCAGGTTGCCAAGACCGGTTTTGTCTGAAGGCGTTATCCTATCACCGATATAAACATGGAAACCGCTATGGCGCCATGAAAGCATATTCTCAATGACGGCATCATTAATTTTTCCCTCTTTCTTGAGCATTTTCAGCACCTCATACTGGAAAATTTCTTCCAGATCTTCCAGTATAAAACCTGGGGCAGTTTTAAAACTGCCATCATCAAGAAAACAGCCGTCAGTGGTTATAGCATGCAGGTGAGGATTGAAATTTAAAAAATCTCCGTAAGTCTGGACTGCGATACTAGCACCAGGAACGGCAGTATCATCGGAAACAACGGATTTAAGATATGCATTCATCACCTTCCAGGCACAAATCGACAATTTTGCCAGCAGTTTTCGGTCATACAGAAAATAAATCCGCAGCCGTTTGGGAATACTGAAAACCCACTGCCGATGAGGGACATCTTTCAGCACCTCCGTCAACAGCCATTCTCCATATTCGATCACCCGTTTCTGATGGCAAGACGGACAGAACTGCCGTCGCTTGCAAGAAAATGCCAACAAATACTCGTGGCCGCATTCTTCACAACGGACCCTGGCAAATCCCATACTTGATAGGAACTTGCTTTTCTTAGTGCAAACTATACCAGACTATCAATCAAAATGTCAAAAGCTAAGACAGTCTTCTCGCCCCTGCCCAGACACAACATGTTGTGTCTGGGCAGGGGCGAGAAGACTGGGATGCAGGTTAAGGTTATGTGGGAATATAAGGTAACAAGTGTAAGATAAGTGTATGGGAAAAAAGATAAGTTTTTTTTGAAAATCATGAAAAAAGAACAAATTTAGGCTAATTTTGAGCATACTTCACCGGAAACCCCGCTAACCGCAAAAAATTAATTCCAATAGTCAAATGACGGAATTTGAGAATCTGAATCATCGTAAATCAATTCAGGGATAGTGTTGGAATAGGCGGGTTCAGGCGGATCATGATTACGGGTATCCCAAAGCCCAAGATGACGCAAGATCTTTTCGATAAGGTCAAGGTCTTCGATAAAGCTGATAATTTTCATAGGACCCTGGCATTTTGGACACACAAGAGGATCAACTTCATAAATTTTCTGGATTAAACGCGCCCAGTTCTGCCTTACTTCTTTGGAAGACATGTCGTTTGGCATGACAGCCGGAATGGCTTCATCAGTTCCGGCCTTTTTTCTCATCCCCCTGGATTTATTCGAATACCAACCGTAATACCTGACCGTCTGTTCACATCTGTCAGGAATATGCGTCACCAGTCTGGCAAGCCAATCCAATGCATTGAAAACTTCACGGTTTTTCCCGTCTTTTGATGTATAAACCACTTTGGCAATACCATCTGCTGATTCTTCAGCCGGAATATAAACCATACGTTCTTGAGAAAAGCAGGCTCTGATAATGTAACGAGCCAGATTGCCAAGGCCATTTTTGTCTGAAGGTGTGATATTGTCACCAATATAAACATGGAAGCCGGAATGGTGCCAGGAAAGCATATTTTCGATAACAGCATCATTTATTTTCCCCTCCTTTTTGAGCATTTTGAGAACCTCATATTGAAAGATCTCTTCCAAATCTTCCAGAATAAAGCCTGGAGCCGCTTTAAAACTGCCGTCGTCAAGGAAACAGCCATCTGAAACAATAGCATGCAGATGTGGATTGAAGTTTAAAAAGTCCCCGTAGGTCTGGACCGCAATACTTGCACCAGGAACAGCATTACTGCCTGGAGCTACGGATTGTAAATACCCTTTTATCACATTCCAGGCGCAGACTGACAATTTTGCCAACAACTTGCGGTCATAAAGGAAATAAATCCGCAGTCGTTTTGGAATACTAAAAACCCAATGCCGATGGTGAACATCTTTTAAAACATTCGTCAGAAGCCATTCGCCATATTCAATCACCCGTTTCTGATGGCAAGATGGACAAAAATGCCTGCGCTTACAAGAAAAAGCAAGGAGATACTCATGGCCGCATTCTTCACAACGGACCCGGGCAAACCCCATGTGAAGATCACCGCAGTCGAGATATTTATAGATCACTGTCATGACGTACGTCCGCCAGAATCCATATCTGGGAGCGTACCTGTCATCCCAAGCCCGTTCCAGTTCTTCAAAATGGTTTTCAACACACTTGTAATATGCGCTTGCTTTAGGATTGCGCGGCTGATAGACATCAAGATTATGGGGTGTTGATTGAACCATAGCGAAATCGAAGAAAATAATAAATTTATCGTGACTGTTTGGTTCTGATTCAAGGCTTGGTAATAAAGGATAAATTATTTGTTGAAAATATACAACAATATGATGAAAAATATAACCAAAAAAAAGAGGCGATGTCCAACAAAAATATGCTGCGGTCGAGCCGCAGCATGGGCACCTCACTCTCCCATTGCGGCAACCGGTGGGCAGCTCCTTCAATCTGCACCAGTGGTTGAGGGTGCCGGTCCAGTGGTCGACTTCCGCTTTGGACAATATTGCCACGGCATGCCTGATCAATATTAACTGCATTGACGAAGCCATCGTCAATGAAACCATGGCAGAGTTCCAACTGCCATAATTGTCCTTGTCAAGGACTTTAAAAGGTTAATTCCTGACACTTAAAGATACAGCAAACTCTCAGTCATCCCCCGTGTAGTCTGACCCAGTCTCTGTGATGAGAAGAGTCTCCAATTGGTTCATTCAGATTTATAAAAAGGCTTTAACAGGCATATCAAATTTGGATGTTATGGTTTTATACCTTGCTTTCCTGATTGAATCAATGGTACCTACGCTCAATTCTTCTTGAACCCATTTGTCGACAGTGTCATTTACACCATTTGGCATTCTGCTGGTCTTCGTTTGCCCTTTTGTGATGATACCTTTTATAGCATCTTTGAATTCTTTTTCATTTGAATAGTAGTTTCCGTAAATACTACTTACGTCAAAGTCTTTATCTTTTGTCTTTATTTTTTTTTCTTGCACTTTATGATATAAAGGGATTTTGCTATCATTTGTTCTATCAGTGTAATACTCCATAGCCCTAACGTCTAAATCTGTAACAACAGCTACTGGGATATTTAATTGTTTATCATCTTTTCTCATGAATATATTGGCATATCGTAAAAATGCAGTACTACTTACATTCACTATTGAGACTCCATACTGATGAAGTGGCATACCAATAAGTTCTGCAATAGTCGGAATAAGTATATTCTCAGCATCACCTTCAACCATAATTACTCCCTTTGCAAAAAAGAGATTTGCCTTGGTTGAATTGAGAAAACGCTGTAGAAATTTGTAATCCCCTTTATCCAATTGAGTTTCACCTTCCCCCATTGGATAAACGCCACCATCATTACAAAGAATTAAATTTTGTAAATCGATTGATGCCCCAAGAGTAGTGCTATGAGTAGTTAGAATGAATTGTGTGTTCTTCTTTGAACTTACATTTTTTAATGTATTGATCACCCTTAATTGAGCCTGCGGATGAAGGTGAGCTTCTAACTCTTCAATAAGGCAAAGACGTATCGAGTTATATGGATCAGTCTCAAGGTGTAGGAGTTCCGCTGCCATAAATAGTTTATTAAGAGTGCCAAGGCCTGAACTGTTTTCTTCTATCGATAGTCCAAGTGAACGAAGTATTTTATTTAATTCTGGATTCGCGATTTTTAGTTCTGCAAGACGCGGATCGTCTTTATGTTTAAACCCTTCAATATATTGATTGATTTGGGTAATAATGTTTTCTGATTCTTTTTGATCATTCGCCTTAACATCACCAAGGAAGTTAGAAATGTTTTTATTTGCTTCTTTAATAATCGTTTCTAAAGGATGTTGTGTAGTCTGTCCTTTCTTATCTTTTGTTTTTTGAAAACTTCTATGGCTTTGAAGTATTTGTGCGAGACGTGACCGATACCCCGGTGTTAGTTCCGTTTCAGCGTCACGTAACGGTTTTAGATAGGTAACTTGTAATAACTCACGAGCATTACCATCCATCTGAGTCTCAGCATTTTCTGGTCCGGCTTTTAAATCCCAAGTTATTCGATTGTTATTTTGAAGATTGACTTTTAAAAGCAGTCGCAATTCAAAATTTTTATCTTGGTTAAAATATCCCCACTCAAGGAAATTTGCTGCTTCTGAATCATTAAATCCATCAAAGACACCTGCAATCTCAAAGCTTTCTGCTCTTACCAATGAACTATTATTCTGATAAAAGTCCTTCGGATCAAATCTTACAGGTTCAAAACTTTTAGTATTTAACAAATACCGAATTGCATCAATGATGCCTGTTTTTCCTGAATCATTCTCACCGATTAATACATTAAGTCCATTTTTAAACTCAACTAAAAGGCTTTTATACTTACGAAAATTCGACAATTGTAAATTTTTGAGATACATGTTTTCTCCTAATTATAGCTACTACTATCTACATAATTTCGAACAAACTAATTAACAGAGGTGAATTTGATTTAATATTACCTTTTGCCATGTAAAAAAAGTTCGGGGACATTTATTTCAAAAAGGCAACGTAACAAGGTGTTGTGTGGTTCTGTATAACCCACAGCATTATGATTTATTTGTTATATTTGACAAAATAATAAAAGTCAAGTATGGTTTTTTCTAACTGGATAACACCACAATTTTAACATTATCGAGATTCAGATATCATGATAAAAATTCCAGAACCACTTAGAAAAAAATATGATCACCTTTTGGTAAAAAGCAGTGTTCCTCCAAAGGAATATGTTGCCTATAAGAAATGGCTGCTGTTTTATCTGGATTTTTGCAAAAAATATAATCATCCCTATGCCGGGGCCAAAAGTCTTTCATTGTTTTGTGATAAACTAAAAGAAAAACGCCAAAGTGATGCACAGCGCCTACAGGCCCGATTGGCGGTAAAATTATATTATTCCGGATTCATTTTAACTTCACCAACTGATACATTTTCTGTTTTGCCTCAAGAGGCCCATGTCCGGGAGGGTTCAAAAGGATATGCAACCACTGAAGAAAAAACAGTTCACCCATGGGATATAGCCATTGAGAAACTTAAAAATGAAATCATGGTGCGTCATTATTCAAAAAAAACATTAAAAGCATATTCTTTATGGGCAGAGAAGCTTCGTTATTTTATCAAAGATAAATTACCGGAAAACTTGACCCCGGATGATGTAAAGGCGTTTTTAACCTTTCTTGCGGTGAAAAAAAAGGTCTCTGCCTCTTCCCAGAATCAGGCATTTAACGCATTATTGTTTTTTTTCAGGCATGTGCTTGAAAAAGAATTCGGTAAGATAGAAGGTGTTGTCCGGGCAAAAAGAAAACCCTATATTCCCGTTGTTCTTTCCCAGGATGAAATTCATCGTATTCTTCAAAACTTGCAATATCCCTATGATATTATTGTTAAATTGCTCTATGGTTGCGGCCTCAGGCTGTCAGAATGCATGAAATTGAGAATTCACAATTTTAATTTTGATCATAAGGTCCTGACAATACATGATGGAAAAGGCAAAAAGGACAGAACAGTTCCCCTGCCGGAATCCATCAATGATGCCCTGCATTATCAAGTAAACAAAGTAATTGAACTCCACGAAACAGATCTGAAAAACGGTTATGCCGGTGTGTTTATGCCGGATAGGCTTGAAGGAAAATATAGAAATGCTCCCAAAGAGCTGATATGGCAATGGTTTTTTCCGGCCAAGACCTTAACCTTTGTTCCAGAAGCAAATGAATACCGACGGTATCATCTGCATGAAACCCATGTGCAAAAAGCGATTAAGCGGGCAGTGGGTAAATCCAAAATTCTTAAACGGGCAACGGCCCACACCTTACGCCACAGCTTTGCCAGTCATCTTCTGGCGGCCAATTATGATATTCGGACCATACAGGAAATGTTGGGCCACAGTGATGTCAGAACCACAATGATCTACACCCACACCATCAAGTCAAAAACTGTTAAAGAATTAAAAAGCCCCCTTGATTTACAGCTGTCTTAAATTTTTAAGGGTAGCTGTATTTGGACAACGAAAGGGGATATCAAAAAAACAGAACAAGAGAGATGAAATATGCAATTATTTATCAATTTTGACAAAATTACCCATGTGTTTGCCCAAGCAGCAAGTGAGGGCCGGTTCCAGCTGTTTGAATATGAAACATATGAGGTGTTAAGTGCGCTGGGGTCGGAATCGGTTCCCCGGCATCATCTGCTTGCCCGCAACCATCGTTTGACATCTGAATTACTTGCCCAGTTCCTTGAAGAAAAAGTGGTGCTTAAAATTGTCTGCCAGGATGTTGTCCATAAGTCCGATGTGGGTGGGGTAAAGGTGGTGCCCCGGATTTTGGGAAAGGTCAGAAGTGAAAGCCGGCGCATGGTGGATGCCGTGTGTGGCAATTTTGCATCATTTCTGGAAAAAAATGGTAATCAAGATCCGTCATTAAAGGAATATGCCACACTTTCCAGGGATGAATTGTGCAGCGCCATTAACAAAAAAATTAAAGGGGTTCTGATTTCCCAGTTTTTGCCCCCGGAATCAAATTCCCTGGGAAATGAATTACTGGTAAGTCTTCGATGGACAAGGGAGTTTGGCATGGTCATCACCGCAGGACTTGGCGGAACCGATACTGAACTTTATGCAGAAAGGTTTCGCTCCGGTCAGGCAGTGGTGTCAGCATCCACA
The DNA here is from genome assembly GCF_900176365.1 of Desulfocicer vacuolatum DSM 3385. Lineage (GTDB taxonomy): Bacteria > Desulfobacterota > Desulfobacteria > Desulfobacterales > Desulfobacteraceae > Desulfocicer > Desulfocicer vacuolatum. The sequence continues at coordinate 52,615 of NZ_FWXY01000014.1, forward strand.
GCCGACGTATCAGGGGAGGCCTTTTTTGAGATATTTAAAAAAACCATTGCCTATGAAAAACTTTCCGGCCAGACCCGGGGGGCAACACGTCTGATTTCCGACGAGCAGCTCGTGGAATGTTTCAGTGCGCTCATTGCCGTGGGTAACTATTTTTCTCCGTTAAATGACAAGGCACCTTATATTATTGAAGAGCTTGAGGTGAACCCCTATGCCCTGGTGGATTATGAGATGGTTCCCCTGGACGGTTTATGCCGGTTTTCAGAACCTTTTTCCCCCAGGGCTTCCCGCAGTGTTCAGCGCATAAGCTACCTTCTTCATCCTGAAACGGTTGCCGTCATCGGGGTCAGTTCAACCAAGGAAAACTTTGGCAGAAATATTTTACAAAATATGATCAAGTCAGGATTTCCCAAAGATGATATCACCATTGTATCCCCGGGCGCACAGGAGATTGACGGGGTAAAATGTGTTAAAGATATTACCTTTATCCATGATTCAGATCTTATCATCCTTGCCGTGGGTGCCCGGCAGGTGCCACAGTTAATTGATGAAATCATTGATAATCACCGGGCCAAAAGTGTAATTCTCATTTCCGGCGGCCTGGGAGAAACAGCAGACAGCCGGGAAAAAGCCCGGCAGGTGGTGGAAAAAATTTCCAAGGCCCATGCCAGAGAACAGGGGGGACCTGTTTTTCTGGGGGGAAACTGCCTGGGCGTTATTTCAAGGCCGGGTAAGCTTGATTCTTTTTTTACCCCTGAAATGTGTTCCCCCAAACGACGGGACCGGGATGCTGTCCCCGTGGCATTGGTGAGCCAGAGCGGTGCCTTTGGGCTTGTGCGCATGACATCCCTGGTATCTGGTGATCCTGCATACAACATCACCGTTGGCAATCAACTGGATCTTACCATTGGGGATTGTATTACTTGGCTGGCGGATGCCAAAGATATCGGCGTGATCTGTGTCTATGTGGAAGGGTTCCAGGATCTTGACGGTCTTCATGCCTGCCGGGGCATCAGAAAAGCAGTACAAAACGGAAAAGAGGTTCTGGTTTATAAAGCAGGTCGCACCCCGGAAGGAAAAAAGGCCACCTCCGGGCATACCGCCTCCGTTGCCGGGGATTATGTGGTTTGCACCTCCTGCCTCAGGCAGGCAGGAGCCCTTGTGGCGGACAGTCTTCAGGAGTTTGACGGTCTTGCCAACATGGCCTTGTCCCTGCATTCAAAAAAGATGTCAGGATATAAAGTGGGTGCATTGAGTTCAGCGGGGTTTGAATGTGTGGGGGTGGCAGATGCCCTTGAGTCCCGGGATTCAAGCCTGGAATTACCGTTGTTTTCCACTGAAACCCAACAACGCATTGCCGCTCTTTTTGAACAATCCGGTCTTGCAAATATCATGGATGTTAAAAATCCCCTGGACATCACCCCGGCAGCGCCGGATATGATCTATGTTGAATCCATCAAGGCCATGATGCAGGATGAGGGGATTGATATTATTGTTACTTCCCTTGGCTCGTTGGCTCCGGCCACTTCAGATATACTTGACCCTGATTCCCCCAAGGGATTTACCACAGATAAAAACAGTTTGACGTCCTTGTTGCCGGAATTGATGGCAAAATTTGAGAAACCCCTGGTGGTTTTCAATGATGCAGGCAGTGCCCATGAACCCATTAATAACTGGTTAAGGCAACAGGGTATACCGATTTTTAATACCTCACGCCAGGCCATGAGTCTGCTGGCGCGGTACACTGCTTACCGCAATCGAATTCAAAGTTAGATTTTTATCTCTGATTTCATTGCCCGTCAGGGGCCGCATCATACTATTTCCAATATTCGGGGTGTCCGACAAAATATGCCCGTTTATATGAAATACTCCACAAATCAGAGGCGTATTTCAAGCTTTGTTGTGGGCAGGACCGGATCAGAATATGGTCCATCCGTGGCGGTTTATATACAAGGCAACCTCAGCAGAGCCGCCCCCCCGATGGGTAATAGGAACCGGACAATTGAGCTGTCTACAGTTCCGGTCCGGGCCCATTGCCCATCGGGGGGGCGGCGGTATAATACCATTTGGCTCCGCGTCTACGACCCTATATCTGTTGTGTCCCACAGGGCATGCCCGTTATATGCAACAGCAGGCATTGAGTAACAATACCTATTTGTTGTGGTGGGTCAAACTACCATGTGGGATTGTATGGTATTATGCCACATACTCATCCGGAGCCAGCTCACCCTTGCTGTTCCAGCCCCGCAGGCGATAATAATCCTGGAGCATCTGTTCCAGTTCTTCTTCAGTCAGGGGGTTTGGGGTGTTTTTCAGTTCCCGGTAAAGACCCTTGGGCAGGCGGTCATCTTCCGGTTGCAACCCTTCCCGCAGATTAAACTGACGTACAATATTGGTAACGGATTTGGCATTGTTTTGCAGTGTGGCCTTGTCTCCGTCAAATCCTGTCAAGGCGTGGATCATTTCCCCCAGTCCTTCCCAGGTGTACATATCCCGGTAGAAACGACATAAGGTAAGGGTGTCAAACAAGGTCAGACGATCTTCAAAATCCAGAAACAGGTCTGCCTTTTCATTGATTTGATCCGGGGAAATCATACCGGCAAGTTCAGGCTTGTAAAAGGTGGCCCGAAGGTGGCAGGCACCCCGGTCCGAAGTGGCATAGGCAAGACCCATCCCTTTTAACACCCGGGGATCATATCCCGCAGGCTCCATCCCTTTGGTATGGACGGCTATGTCTTCAAGGCCCCAGGCAATGGATGCTTTTTTAATACCCTGGGACAGAACATCGCCGATGCCGTTTCGCTGGGAAATATCATTGAGCAGCCGCACGGTGCCGTCCACATCCCCATAGCTGATATCATAATCCACCACACCCCGTTCCACAGCCTCCATGGTAAAGGCACAAAGGTTTCCGGCGGTGATGGTATCCATGCCCAGGCGGTCACATACGTCATTGAGGTGGCAAATCTCCTCAACACTGTCGATCATGCAAAGTCCCCCAAAGGCGTAGAGGGTTTCGTATTCAGGACCTTCTATTTTAAGACCGGCATGGCGACCTGATTTCACCGTGGTGAGCCGTCCGCAGGCCATGAGGCATTTGGCACAGGCATTTGCTTTGACATCGCACTGGGAATGAAGAGCTGCGGCATTGATCTGTTCCCGGTGGTCACAGGTCCCCTGGGACCAGTATTTGGTGGGAAAGGCTTTGGCATTGTTGAGCATGTCCACCATCATGGGGGTACCAAAGCTTTTATATGCTTTTACACCGGGGTTTTCCTTGCCTTCGGCAGATATTCTTTTGGTCAGGGCTTTAACTTTTTCCTTGGAAAAAGGTTCCCGTTTTTCATCCCCGTAAAAGGCAATACCCTTGATTTTTTTGGAACCCAGTATGGTCCCCACACCGGTGCGCCCGGCAGAGCGCCAGTAATCGTTTTCAATGACGCCAAATACCACCAGGTTTTCCGCAGCGGGCCCAATGACCACAGCTCCTTTTCGTTTGTAACCGGAAGGGGTGGCAAATCGTTCAATTACAGCATCTTCTGCGGCATAGGTTTCCATGCCCCAGATATCTCCGGCATCGTGGAATTTTGCCCCCATGGGGCCAATGCCAAGGACGGTGGGTGTGTCACAGGCTCCCCGGATGACAACAGCGTCAAATCCGGCGGCATCCACAGCTTCCGGGGTTTTGCCGCCGGAATAGGATTCTGAGTAAAAACCGGTCTGGGGGGATTTGGTAAATACGCCGTACCGGGAAGATCCCCACACAGAACTCTGGGTGACAGGGCCTGTGGCAAAGATAATATGGTTTTCCGGGGCCAGCGGATCAACCCCTCTGGGGTTTAAGCGGTACAGCAGCCAGGAGGCAAGACCTTTGCCCCCCAGGTAGGTTTTGTAAATATTTTCCGGGATGGTTTCGATCTCAAATGACCGGCTGTTTAAGTCAATGGTTAAAATTTTACCGTAATAGCCGTGCATGGCCTCGTCTCCTTACTGATTTCCACAGATCCCCCGCAAATTGGAAGACCTGTCGGGCGGTTATGATGCTGAAAATTATAATATAAAGGAACCTGTTTTTTTATATGACTCAACTTTCGGGCTTCATTTCAAAGTCGGCATTTTTAAATGTACCGACGGGCTCAGTGTGCCGACGGGGTCAGGCTTTTGTTATTGATGTTATCGACCAAGGCCTTTGCCAGCGAAAAAAGCCTCGATAATGTCAATAACGAAAGCCTGACCCCACCACGACTCCGCAACCCCGGGGCGTATTTCTAACAGAATACGGCCCGCCCGTGGCGGTTTATATACAATGCCACCTTCAAGTTTATCCCGGCAGAGCCCCCCCGAGGGGGCAATAGGAACCGGCCAATTGAGCTGTCTACAGTTCCGGGCCGGGCCCATTGCCCCTCGGGGGGGCGGCATAATACCATTTTTTATATTCGTTGTGTCCGCCAGGGCATGCCCTTTATAATGTAAAACAGATTCCAGGTACAGTGATTATCTCTTTTGTGCGATCATCTCTTTTACTTTGACCACACCGTCCTGGGCATCCTCTGCATAGGCATCTGCACCGATGCGGGCCGCCCATCTTGGTGTGCAGGGAGCACCACCCACAACCGTTCCAAATCGACCTTTGTAACCGCTTGATTTCAAAGCTTCTTCCAGGGATTTCTGCTGATTCATGGTGGTGGTGAGAAGGGCACTGGTACCAATGACATCCACATCATTTTCCACAGCTTGTTCAATGATGGTGTCGATTTCAACATCACGACCCAGATCAAATACAGTAAGGCCGTTGGCTTTCATCAAGGAGACAACAATACATTTTCCAATGTCATGGACATCGCCCTTTACCGTGGCAATGAGCACCTTTCCCTTTTCTTCCTGGGAGCCGCCGGTCAGGGCCAGGGCGTCGTTGACAACATCTGTGGCGGATTTCATGGCATCGGCTGCCTGCATCAGTTCCGGCAGAAACATCTGGCCCCTTCCAAAGAGATCTCCCACTGTGTTGATGCCCGGAATAAAGGCACTGTTCATCAATTCCAGAGGATCGCCACCGTCGGCAATTATTTTTTTGGCAATGGCTTCAACGTCATCTTTTTTCTGGGCCACCAGTAAGTTTTTGGCTTCTTCTATGAGGGCTGCATCAATCATTTTATTATTTTCTCCTTGGATGATGTCATATAAATTGGGTATTGCTTTTAATGTTGTTTCCCCGGTCTGGTGGTTTTATCACACAGGGCTGGACCCTTTATGTTTGTGTTACCGGATCACCGGAAAGGGGGGGAAAGAAACTGCCGGGTTGCAGTTTTTGTTTTAAAATGATCGCCGGGGATCATCAGACACTTGAGGAATGTTGTAATGCGCAACCCGGTTAGTTTCATGGGATACCCTTTTTTGCGTGTGGTATCAGGATATCCCATGGTGGTTTTCTTTTTGCAATGTCCGCCCGTGGCGGTTTTATATGAAATACTCCGAAAATCTAAGGCGTATTTCAATCTTTGTTGTGGGCAAACCGGATCAAAATACGGTCTGCCCGTGGCGGTTATATGGATGTCCGCGTTTTAAATCTGTTAACGCAGTTGATATTGAAATCCAGTTCCCTTGCAATGTTGAATTTGGCTTCAATTCCCTTGGCACAGCCCGGCATGGGGGTCATCTGACCGATCTGCAGATCCTCTCTGACTTCGGTCATGATGACGGGGTCTGTCAGGTCCGCCACGGAAATTTTCAGTTTTTCAGCCACATATTCTTTTGCTTCCCAAGTTCGCATACCCCGGGACATTTGGGCACGAGCAACCAGATCTCCGGCTCCTCGCATTCCGCCCATGCCCGATGCATGCGCGTGGGTGATCGCCATGGAGACGGGATCACCCACGCCAACCTACAGTCCATCAAGTTTGCAAAGGCTTGTCATGGCAGCCGATGCACGGGACACGGTGTCAATGGGCGGGTGATCGTTCACCGGTACCGCACCGACACCCATGCCCATATTGGGATGGATGGGAATTTCTGCCACTTCGCCGCACGCTTTCATAAAGGTGACGGCCCGTGCCAGGTTCCAGGGGGTTGACTCAGTTGTGTTGGTGTTAACCACAGGGCCAAAGATGGTGGCACCGGCTTTTTTGGCAAGCACCACCTGATCCTGGGGATAGAGACCTGCCAGACGGACACCGTCATACTCCAGCTCTCCGTGCATGCCCAGGATGAACTCACCGGCCATGCCGATCTGGATGCAGATATCGGGATATTTTTCCTTGAGTTTCTGACAGGCCATGAGGGAGGCCAGAAAATCAGCATCACCGGCAGCGCCCACAGAATCAAGATTAATGCCGTCTGCACCGGATTCGTACATGGCAGAACCGGTGAAGACAATGTCTCTCACCGCTTCTTCAACGGTCATTTCAAGGGATTCCCTTGCCTCTTTGATCTGGCCCATGGGCAGAAGTTCCGCAGGGTTGGGAAAGGGACCGTCGGGCTGGCTGTAAAGGCCAAGGTTTGGCATGGCACCGTAGAGCAGCGGAATATGGGTGGACAATAATGCCTGTTCCATGATGGGCTGTTCCATGGTGATAATGGGTTTGATGGGTTTGTAGCTGTAATCCACATGGCAAAGTTCCATGGTGTCCGCACCCATGATTTTCTCATATACCTGCAGTGCCTGGATGCGATCTACATTGACACCCACCCGCCGGATTTTCAAGGTACCGGCATCATAGGTGAGAATGACCTCTTTACCGCGCTCACAGCTGACAAAACTGTAAGGGCTTGCCAGAATGTCATACATGTATTTGAGATCATCGTCTGTTAAAACGGGGACATTGGCACGGTCTGCCGCATCCTCCGTTCCCGCCCGCATATCTTCCCAGAGCTCGCTTTCGCTGAGCTCCACGGGGGTCCCGTCTCCATAACGGGTAAAAATTTTAGACATGGTTTTCTCCTTTAACAGTGTTTATATAAAAACTCTTGAGAACCACAAAATTTTCCAAACTTCGTTGTGGGCAGAACCGGATCAAAATATGGTCTGCCCGTTGCAGTTATTGAAATCTTATTATTTATGGCCCGGTATATATAAGGTGTTGCCGGGCCTTTTAGATTTCTTAAGTAGGGAAAAAGGCAATCAGGCCAGTGCTGCCAGACCTTCTTCCATGATGGAAAGTCCTTTTTCCAGCTGTTCGTCGGTGATGACGATGGGCATCAATACCCGAATTACATTTCCGTGGATGCCGCAGGCCAGAATGGACAAGCCCTTTTTAAAACAGAATCCCACCAGTTCTTTGGCAGCGTCCGCAGAGGGATTGCCTTTTTCATCCACAAGTGTGATGCCGGACATGGCACCGATGCCTCTGACTTCACCCACATGGGCAAACTCAGACTGCCATTTGCCAAATCTTTCCATCAGGGTTTTTCCCAGTTCTTCTGCTTTTTCAACCAGGTTTTCTTCTTCCATGATCTCCATGACGGCAAGTCCTGCGGCACAGGCAACCGGGTTGGCACCATAGGTACCGCCAAGCCCTCCGGGATGGACGCTGTCCATGATTTCGGTTTTGCCCACCACAGCACTTAAGGGCATACCGGCGGCAATACTCTTGGCAACAGTGGTTAAATCCGGCTCCACACCCCAGTGCTCCATGGCAAACATTTTTCCGGTGCGGCCCATGCCGCTCTGGATCTCATCGGCAACAAAGAGAATGCCGTGTTCTTTACAAAGGGCTGCCACTTCCTGGAAATAACCGTCAGGAGGGGCAATGAATCCGCCTTCACCCTGAATGGGCTCGGCCACGATGGCAGCCACACTTTCCGGATCAATGCCGGTGATGAAAAATTCTTTAAGGGCCTCAATATCGCCAAAGGGAGCACGATAAATTTCCGGGGCAAAGGGACCAAATTTCCATTTATAAGGTTTAACCTTGGCTGTCATGGTCATGGTCAGGGCCGTACGTCCGTGGTAGGCGTTTTCAAACACCACAATGGCAGGACGCCCGGTGTAGTAACGGGCTATTTTTACAGCATTTTCAACGGCTTCTGCACCGGAATTAATGAACAACGCTTTTTTGGGAAAATCACCGGGGGTGGCCTTACAGAGCTTGTCTGCCAGTAGTACGGCGCTGTCATAGGGATTGACCATGAAACAGGTGTGGGTGAATTTTTCAGCCTGGGCTTTAATGGCTTCAACCACTTTGGGATGACTGTGGCCCACGTTCATCACGGCAATGCCACCGGCAAAATCAATGTATTCGTTGCCTTCAACGTCTGTGAAAGTGGCACCTTTTGCAGATTCAACATAGCAGGCGGTTCCACTGGCATGTCCATTGGGAATAACTTTGGCTCTGAGATCTTGGATTTCCTTGTTCGTGTTCATTACACTCTCCTGTGAAAGTTAGATCAGGGAAGATTGCCCTGTGTGATTATGATTTTAAAATAATCTGTTGTTTTGTGAATACTACCTAATGCAGATTCCATACCGGAAAATTAATTAATGCAATGTATGTTTCTAAGTATTTGAAATATAATGATTAAAATTTATTGTTCTTTGTTTTTATTTGGAATGATTTTGGATTTGATTCTATATCGAATCTAATTGGGTGGTTAAGATCTTGAGATGGTGTATTTTTGAATTAATTTTGAATCAAAAACAGGTGGTGGAACAATGGAGGGGGACTTTTAGTGTAGTATTTCGCTGATTTTATAGCGTTTTAACGGGGAGGAAGACTTTTGAATGGAGAAAAACGATTTTTTTTTGAATCATTTGCCTGTCTTCAGGCCATGTTTTTTTAATTTTCTAAACACCTGGGACTGAGTCATATGAAGGGCTGCTGCAATGGCACGGGTGGTCTTAAATTCCTTCACCGCCCGGGAGAGCAGTTTTTTTTCATAGGCAAGAACCTTGTCATTAAAAACATAGGAACCGCTTTCCATTTTCCATGTATTGTCATGGGAAGATGCAAAAAAGGGATCTTTAATGTTTTTTTTGTCAAATTGTTCAATGATGGCGGATTCTCCCATGACAACCGCTTTTTTAATCATGTTCTGTAATTCCCGAACATTACCGGGGAATTCGTGATCCTGGATGGCATTGACACTGCGGGGGGAGAGTTTTCGATTGAGGCTGTATTCTTTGTTATATTTTTTCAGGAAAAAAAAGGTTAATTCGGGAATATCCTCCAGCCGGTCCCGCAGGGGAGGGATGGTGATGGTAAAGGTATTCAGGCGAAAATAAAGATCTTGCCGGAATTTTTTATGTTTTATTTGATCCGCAAGATTAACATTGGTGGCGGCGATGACGGTGCAGTCTATTTTAATGGGGGTCAGACCGCCGATGTGCATCACTTCTTTATCTTCTATGCATTTTAACAATTTTGCCTGCATGGGCAGGGTCATTTCTCCAATTTCATCCAGAAACAGGGTGCCCCCCCGTGCCATCTCAAAAAGCCCTATTTTCCCCCGTTCTCCGGCACCGGTAAAGGCGCCTTTTTCATAGCCGAACAGTTCAGCTTCAATGAGAGATTCAGGAAGGGCCGCACAGTTGATTTGCACAAAGGGCCCCTTGTTTCTCCGGGAATGGATAAACTTGGCAAGAAATCCCTTGCCTGTGCCGGATTCCCCCATGATAAGGATATTGGAAATTTTCAGGTTGGCAAGTTTCTGGCATGTCAGCAGTATATGCTGCATCTCTTTGCTTTGTGCAACAATCTCCTGTTCTTTGAGTTCCCTGAGGTTGAGTTGTGTGAGTTCATCCTTTATCTGTTTACTCTCCAGACGCACCAGTTCCAGCTCTTCATGGAGATCATTGAGTTGGGTCATATCCCGTTCATTGGTGATCACCATGGAAATGGATCCATCATCATCAAATACCGGTGTACCGGTGACAAGGAGCTGTTTATTTGTCTTGGCCGTTTTCTGGATGATATTGACCTGACACTTACGATTGAGCACCTCCCGGGTGACAGAGCGATCCATTAAGTCTTTTTTAACCAGATCATCGATTTTTTTACCCACCACCTCTTGGGCAGAAATACCAAGGAGATTTTCCGTGGCACGGTTGATGCGAAGCACAATTCCCTGTCCATCGCAGATCCATATGCTTTCCGATGAGGCATTGAGAATGGTTTCCAGCTGGCGGTTGGTTTTTTCAAGGTTATCGGTCTGTCTGGAAAATTTCATCTCAAGCATTTTTTCATGCTCAAGATGGGCCATTTCCTTGATTTTTTTTTGGGAGATATCCTGTAAAACCGTTACCATGGCAATGGTTTCTCCGGCATTGTCCAACACCGGAGAGGCACTGAGCAGGGCATGGATTTTTTTCCCCCCGGGTTGTTGCACCAGGGTTTCAACATTTTTAACAATCACATGTGATCGGGACAGGAGATTGGGATCAAAAATTGTATTGTTAAGAATTCTTTTATCCGGGTAAAACAGTTTTCCCCCGGCATCAAAGAAAAGTTCTTTAAAAGAAAGCTTACCCAATTGAGGGGTGGGGTCAAGGCCCAGAATTCGCCATGCTTCATTATTGATGCATAGTATTTTATTGTCTGCCTGGCGGGAGATCAAAAGACCTGTCAGCATCTGTTCCATTGCCGTTTGAAATATGTTGATTTTTTTCATTTTAGAATCTCCCATACTGGGTACTGGGTACTGGGTACTGGGTGCTGGGTGTTCACAGCAACTACTTTTCTATTAGAAAATAAAACTTCCGGGCAAGCTAAGGCAGAGCCGCCCCCCCCGATGGGCAATAGGAACCGGACAATTGAGCTGTCTACAGTTCCGGGCCGGGCCCATTGCCCATCGGGGGGGCGGCGGCATGATACCATCTGTCAATATTCGTTTTAAATCATGGAACCATGAAGACCCAGGCCGTAGGCAACGCTGGTAAATGCATCGGCGGTGCGTATTTTGTCTGCTCCCATGCGTTGGTCAAACAAGCTTCGAATCAAAGGAATATAGGATGATCCCCCGGTTAAAAACACCACGTCAATATCTGAGGATGTCAATCCTGCATCCCTTAAGGTTGAATCAATGCAGGTGTTAATACTGCTTACCTTTTCGCGAATAAAGCCTTCAAACTCATCCCGGGTGATTAACTCATCAATGCAGATCTCATAATCATTGAAATAGACATGGGATGACTCTTTGTGGGACAGTTCGCATTTTGATTTCTCAATGGATTGGAAAAGCAGATACCCATAATTGGACTCAATGAGGTTTTCCAGATTTTCCAGAAGTTTCTGGTCTTTGAGACCGGCATTCACTTTGAGTTCCTTAATATTTTTTAAGGTACTGGGTAACCGCAGCTGGGGAATGAGGTGCCATTGGGTCAATTTGCTGATAACAATGGGAGAAAGACCGAAAAAATTATCACTCCACATGGATTTGGCCTTAACATTTTTTCCATAGTAGGTGGCCACTTTTTCCCGCATGATTTGAGAATCAAAAATATCCCCCCCAATATAAACACCCCCCACAGAAAGGATGTCCTTTTCTCTATTGCTTTTGCTATTGTTCCCTGCTTTATGGATGGTGAAGTCTGAGCTGCCGCCCCCAAAATCCCCCACCAGCACCAGTTGTTCTTTTCCGTCTTTTATGGTTTTTTCGTAGGCCAGGGCCGCTGCTATGGGCTCCAGTTGAAAGGAGATGTTTTTAAATCCCGCAAGCTTTGCGGCCCGAATCAGACGATCCTGGGCAAGTTGATCCCTTTCCGGGTCCTGAGAGAAGATCACCGGACGCCCCAATACCAGATCCGACACCTCCTGATTGATGATTTTCTCCCCCCGTTCTTTCATCACCGTAAGAAATATGGAAATCAATGCCTCCAGGGTATATTGTTTTCCATAGATGGAGGTTCTATCAAATTCTTTATTGGGCAAGAATGTTTTTATGGACTGTATATACCTTCCATCTGCCTCATTTTCAATGTATTTTTGAACCCCTTCATGGCCGACATAGGAATTGGCCCGGCCATCTTCCTTTAAAAAATAGAGGATGGATTTTAATGAGTTTGAAATGGGATTTTCTTTGTCCACATTTAATAATTTTACCTCGTTGTTCATGCTTACAGACAATGCCGAATTGGATGTCCCAAAATCAATACCAAATATGGCAGACATATTTTAACCGCTCCCTGTGATTTTTCATGTAAAATATTGTAAATAAGGTGCTTTTTCAAGCCCGCCCTGCTCATTTAAAACCGAGCACCATACATGAGAATTAAGACCATGTACAGAAAATTATGAAAGAAGCTCAATTCACATTTGATTTCAAAAACAATTCAATGTACCATTGATAAATGGCCTGATTCATCACCCTTTTTTTCATCATTAAGAACCATGCCCGGAGAATCGAAACAGCAGCCGATAATGGGGAATGGTGCAATACCGATCCCGACTTACTTCATTCCCGCCCGGGTCTGCCCCAAAGTCATTCATTAACTTAACTTTCGGTGTTGGCATTTCGTGGTGGGGTCAGGCTTTCGTTATTGACATTATCGTGGCTTTTTTCGTTGGCAAAGGCCTTGGTCGATAACATCAATAACAAAAGCCTGACCCCGTCGGCACATTGAGCCCATCGGTACATTTAAAAATGCCGGCTTTGAAATGAAGCCCGAAAGTTGAGTCATTAACTTGTGATTGCGAACCACACCAAAAAGGAGAGTAAAAATTAAATGATTGATCCAACATTTGTTGAAAAAATTCATTGGCTGGGACATGACTGCATCCGCATTGACAGTGATCCTGTGATCTATTTTGATCCCTATGAGATTGATCCCGGGGTTGAAGCAGGTATTTTACTCATCACCCATGATCATTATGACCATTGTTCAGTGGATGATGTTAAAAAAATTCTGGGTAAAGACACGGTGATTGTCACGGAAAAGGGTTCTGCCGCCACCCTTACCCATGCCCTTGGACCTTCCATTGAAGGTCAAATTAATATTCTTGCACCTGGGGAAAAAATTGAAATTAAAGGGGTTTCCATCTTCGCAGTGCCTTCATACAATTTAAACAAAGAGTTTCATCCCAAAGAGAAAAACTGGCTGGGGTTTGTGGTGGATGTGGAGGGGAGGACTGTATACCATGCCGGGGATACGGATTTGATTCCTGAAATGGCGGATGTCTCCTGTGATATTGCTCTGCTGCCTGTTTCCGGTACCTATGTGATGACGGCAGACGAAGCTGTGCAGGCCGCATTGAAGATTGCGCCCAAACTTGCCATTCCCATGCATTACGGCTCCCTTGTGGGGGATGAAGGGGACGCGGCTGCTTTTCAAAAGGGCCTTGATGGAAAGGTTGCTGTGAAGGTTTTATCGAAATAAGTAATTATTTCTATTATCCTTGGGGAAACTGGCGGCAATATTCATAAAGTGCCATGTTGGCTGCCGACGCCGCATTGTAACTATGGGGCATTCCCCATACAGGGATCTCAATGACATCATCCAATTGATTTAAAATTTCATCATTGATGCCAAGGCGTTCATTACCGATGACCAGGACGGTGCGACGATGAAATGAAAAATCATGTATATTGTGGGAGTTGGATGTCTGTTCTATTCCAACAAGACGGTAGCCGTTTTGTTTTAATTTTTTAAGCACAGGAGCCAACGATCTGTGTGTTGAAACAGAAAGTTCAGAAGTGGCATCCCTGGCAATTTTAGAGATCAAAGAGGCATTTCCGCAGATAATCATTTTTTCCACGGCACAGGCACTGGCTGTGCGGGCTATCTGGGAGATGTTGACATTGCTTCGCATGGGTACACAGGCAACAATCAATTCCCGGGGCCGGGTCAGGTGGGTGGGGGACTTATGCCGCTGGTGGACAAATTTGTTCATGGTTACTTTTTATTCTCCCGGTTTCTTTTGACGGCTGCATTCATGGTGTCTTGATCATAAAAAACAGAATCAAGGTAAAGTCCCGATGCCGGGGCCGTACCGGGCGCTGCATTACGATTTTTTGCTTTTATAATACGAGGGAGCTCTTTAATTGGAGTTCTTCCCTCTCCCACCTTGACCAGTGCACGGACAATATTTCGCACCATTTTGTATAAAAAACCGTCTGCTATGATTGAAAAAGTTAAAAGATCCTCATCCCGGTTTAGATTCAGGGCGTGCACTGTTCGTATGGTGGTGGCTCTTTTATAGTTGGGAACCTTTGCAAAGGATGCATAGTCCATGGTTCCCACAAAAAAAGGACAGGCTTTCTGCATGGCCTTTACATTGAGTTTTCCGGGAATGTACCACACCTTGCCGTCCATGGCTTGTGGCAAATCAGGATGGTTCCATATCTTATAACAATAGCACTTGCCCTGGGCAGAATCCCTTGCATGGAAATTATCTTCCACTCTTTGAAGAAGGGTAATTTCAATGGGATCATCCAGGGCCTTGTTAAGGCTTCTCAAGGCTTTTTTTTCATCAACTTCTTTGGGGAGACGAACGGTGGCCACCTGTCCCAGTGCATGGGTCCCGCGGTCTGTGCGTCCGGAGCCCTCCACATTGCACCGCAATCCAAAGCACTCTGTTACGGCATTTTCCAAAGCCCCCTGGATGGTTGGTTTTTCTTTATGGCGTTGCCATCCGTAATAATCTTGTCCATCATATCGGATATCCATCCTGTAATTGGCAAGGGGTGTTTCTTCTGCTGTATTATGTTGAGAGTGTGTCATTAAATAATATCCAGAGATTGGGGCGCACTTGGCGCAGTCACCATTAAATAATAAGGGTCATTAACGCGCCCACTGTTAGCACAACTCTTAATCGAAAACAAGGGCGGAACTGTGGGGGCCGTCTGGATGGATGCCGAAAGTTGAGTATATTACAGAAGGCTATTTGTTTTCAATGTTGCCTGTATGCCCATATTTTGGTACCGTCCTGAGAATCTAAGATAATCGACATTGTCTATCTTTTTTTTCCTGCTTTGCGGGGTGGTTTCAGGGAAAAGGAGCTGGTATTATGCCGCCCCCTCCTTAGGTAAACTTGAAGGCGAGCTTTTCATATATAAAAAATGATACGGAAAAAATGAAAAAAAAAATTTTAATACTGCTTCTCATGGGATGTACAGCCCTTTTTCTGGGGTATTTTTATAAATTCAATACAGTGGTTCAAGAGCGGTTCCAGGGTAGGTTGTGGGAGCTGCCGGCCCAGATTTATGCCCGTCCCCTGGAGATTTATCCTGCCATGCATCTGGTGCCGGATCTGTTTGAAAAAGAGCTGCGCCTCATGGGATACCGCCGGAAAAAGGATTGGAAGGGCCTTGAAAATCCCGGCAGTTATGTTCGAATGAAAAACACCTTTGATCTGTTTTGCAGATCCTTTAATTTCGGGGATGATCAGGCCCTTGCCCGCCATATACGGATACGCATAAAAAACAATGAAGTGGTTGATGTGAGAAACCCAAAATCCGGATCAGCCGTAAAAATGGTTCGACTGGACCCGGTGGTGATCGGGCGGTTTTATCCCTCATCCATGGAAGACCGGGTTCTGGTTAAATTGGATCAACTTCCTCCCTTGCTGGTCAAGGCCATTGTGGCCGTGGAAGATCGGACTTTTTACACACATTACGGCATTGATCCGAAATCCATTCTCCGGGCCATGGTGGTCAATGTGAAAAAAAAGCGTTTGTCCCAGGGGGGCAGTACTTTGACCCAGCAATTGGCCAAAAATTTTTTTTTGACCCGGGAAAAATCCTTTGTTCGGAAAATCAATGAAGTGTTCATGGCCGCAGCTTTGGAACTTCATTTCACCAAAGAGCAGATTCTTGAAGCCTACATGAACGAAGTTTATCTGGGTCAGGACGGGAAACGGGCCATCCACGGTTTTGGACTGGCAGCTGATTTTTATTTTGGTAAATCCCCGGCAGACCTTGCCCCCCAGGAGATGGCTTTGCTGGTGGGCATGCTAAAAGGACCGTCCGGTTATAATCCCAGGCTCCATCCGGACCGTGCAAAGGAGCGCCGAAATCTTGTATTAAACCTGATGGCAGATCAGAACCTGCTTTCCCCATCCGAACTTAAACGTGCTCTGGCAGCCCCTTTGAATGTAATTGAAAAAACACGCCTGGGCCATTCTCCCTTCCCCTATTATCTGGATCTGGTTAAGCGTCAATTGTTAAAAGAGTATAATGAAGCAGATCTCAGGGCCATGGGATTGCGGATTTTTACCACCCTGGATCCCCAGGTTCAACTGGCTGCGGAACAGGCAGTGGCAGGATTTCTGAATAAAAGGAATAAAAAAATTCAGACCGGTCTTGTGGTGACTTCCAGGGCTTCCAATGAGATCCAGGCCTTGGTGGGGGGAAGAGCATCAGCAAAGGGGGGATTTAATCGGGCCCTGGACGCCACACGTCCCATCGGTTCCCTGGTGAAACCGGCCATCTATTTCACTGCTTTGGACCGCCCGGATATCTACAGCATGATTTCCCGGATCAATGATAATTCCATAAAAATAAAAAATGCCGATGGCACCATGTGGCAACCCCAAAATTTTGATAAAAAATCCCACGGCACTGTTACCCTTTATAAGGCCCTGGCCAATTCCTATAATGTATCCACTGTGAGGTTGGGCATGGCTCTGGGAGTTGATGCTGTTGCAGATACCCTGGAAAGAATGGGTCAGGCACCCCCAAAGCCATGGCTGCCCTCCATGTTGCTTGGAAGCATTGAGATGTCACCGGTGCAGGTGGCAAGGATTTATCATACCCTGGCTTCAGGGGGATTTTACACCCCGGCCCGGGCCATTCGGGTGATTTATACACCGGACGGAGAACGTCTTCAGCGGTATCCACTGACCATTGAACAGCGTCTGAATCCCGGGGCCGTATTTTTATTGAACAAAATACTCCAGGGTGCCGTTCTCCAGGGAACCGGGAAATCGCTTTCCCGATGGGTCTCTTCAAACCTTGCCTTTGCCGGGAAAACCGGTACTTCCAATGGTTACAGGGACAGCTGGTTTGCCGGGTTTTCAGGCAGCCGACTGGCAGTGGTGTGGGTTGGACGGGACGACAATCGTTCCTGTGGACTCACCGGAGCCACCGGTGCCTTGCAGATATTTGGAAGGGTTATGTCAAAAATTTCCAATGCGCCACTGGTTCTGGCGGTTCCGGAAAATGTTGAGTGGGGAATCATTGATCCTGCAACCGGTGCCCGGACAGATGAAAATTGTTCCGGGGCGATGTCTGTTCCTTTTATCCGGGGATTTGTTCCGGAAAAATATCGTCCCTGTACCCGGGGGAACCAGATTCGGGAAAAAGAAAAAACACAACCATCCAGAAAACTGAAACCGGCCAATTTAATGGACTGGTTAAAGGAGGTTTTAAAATGAGAGCCGTTTTAACATCCACTCAATGGATTTTTTTTGTAATTGTTTTGTTTTTTACAGCTTCCTGCGCCGATCACCGGGTGGCATCCATTCCCCAGACCCATCTACCTCCGGAAATCGGCACCCCTTCGTCAAAGACCATACCGGCCGGGTATCATCATAAAAAAAGTCGGCCGGGTATTGTGGAGAGCCTTATCCGCACCGCCCGGAAAGAATTGCACCATGGGCAGCCTGAAGCCGCTTTTCAGACATTGGAACGTGCCCTCAACATTGATGGACAGGATTCTCTGGTCTGGCACCTCATGGCAAAGACAAGGTCTGTGCAGGGACAATACGGCCAGGCTGAATCCCTGGCAAGAAAGTCCAATACCCTGTCAGCGGATAATGCCTCACTTAGAAAGAAGAACTGGAGGTTGATTGCCAATGCATTGGAAAAACAGGGACGCATTCAGGAAGCGAGTCTGGCTAAACAAAAATCCATGTAATTTTTTTTGAATCATTCTATTGAAATTAACTTTAGATGGTGGTTTTACTTTTTCTTTTGTGACGTTTGTTCTTGAGAGGTAAGACTATATTTTGTTCCCGTGCAGTCAGTCTACTTTTGAAGGGTTGACTGTGTAATGATCGGTGTCTGTCAAGAATCCTGTCGCATTTTTTATTAAGGATTTTGTGATTAATACGAGATGATTTTCATCATCTTGATTTTCAATCGCTTTTTTTGAAATTTGTCTTGGGTACTCCAATTTTTGGTGTTGGCATTTGATAGTAAAATGTTATTTTGGCTCTATTTGTGTAATATGGATTCTCTAATGCTTTTTCCTTTATCCAACTGGCTGATTGGTTTGGAATGTGGTGGTATTATTTTTTGATTACGGCTTCTTTTTTTCGGGTGCATATCGTATAAATACCTAATTGGGGAGGTCACGTGAACTAATTATCTTCTGAGCCCTGTAGTAGCTGTTTAAAATCCATGTGGCAACAAGTATTCTGGCACAGGGGAGGGCTGATATTGTTCAATTCCCGCACAAAGAAACATTTATTGATCGTTTGTTTTAAAATTATATTTTTCAAAAATTTGTTTTAGATCTTGTTGTATTAACTCTGGTGTTATTTCAAGCATTTCGAAACTTAAGTTGACATGATTTGGTTTATATGATTTTTGTCGGCGTGCTTGTTTTTCCCAATGTGCTTGAAGGTCTTTATCTACATTAATGCCAGTAAAATCAACTATGCGGTTCATTGTCATTTCCAAATTATCTCTTAAATCTTCATAACGAATTTCTAAAAAACATTTTTCATCTATTATGCCTTGTGATCGTAAATTTTCAAATTGCAACAAGGCTTCACAATTATAGCGATAACGATACTTCAAAAAGGTAGAAATAGCTTGTGAGCTAACACCCGGATTAAATTTTTCACTCACTTTCTTGTGTAGAGTCATATGTGAGGGAATTGCATCAAGAGGAGATCTAATCAGATGAATAAATTTTGCATCTGGAAAAATTTCTAAAAGTGTTTTTAAACGAAAAGTAGAGAATACAGCTTTTGATATGACTTGATTTTTTTTTAAGAATTTAATTTGCCTTTGAAGATAAGCTTTTAGAAATTTGACTGCTTCGCGTCTGTGAGGTTGCTGGTCATGATAAACGAGCTCATCAAATCCATCTGGATGCAATCCAAGTGATGTTGAAAATGATAAATGCTGGGTATCCATTATGTGCCCGAGAACCATTTCATCTTCCTCAAATGTAGTCAATGTTGTTTTATGGCCTTCCCCACTTCCTAAAACTTCATAATTCACATTAGATTCCTTTCGCTCAATAAAGTGAATAAGGGGATGAAGTAATACTCTTAGTGTAAGTGACGGTATAAGAATATGCCAAAATTTTGAAGCCACATAATCATTATGACGATTAATAAGTCTATAAAGAAAAGTGGATCCTGTTCTGCCAGCACCCATGATGAATATAGGCTGTTTGATATTTATTTTATTAATATTAGGAAAAAAAAATTGGTCAAGGACCATACTAAAACGTACTAAAAGCATCCAAAGATACATTCCCGTAGCAACCGCTACTCTACTCAATCCAAGTTCACGGTAAGTGGTGAGAATGTTTCTTTTTGAAATTTTATAAATATGTTGTCTAAGTTTGCGATTGAACATTTTACTCTCCTGAATTCTAACCTGGAGAAGCCAGAAACCAAAAAATTAGTTGATTAAAAATTATGAGTTTGGTCATAACGTGGGTCATTTTGTGATAAAAATTTAGTGTTAGAGATTATTTTCTGTAATTACAGTCCCCTTGCGGTTGATCAGATTTTATCTAACGCATAGTGGCCCAGCTTATGATCAACCCCAAAATTAAATTCTGTGGTGTTATAGCTTTCCAAGCTATGGCTGATTTTCCCGCAGTTTTTGATTCAATTTTTAAAGTTTGTTCGGTGGAATTTGAAATTTTTTGCGTAAATATTTCATTAAAAGAAAGCAACTGGTCAGGATCGTTACCCCTATTCCAATATACCATCCAGCTTTATTCACATCGTTTGTTTGTACAAGACCTGCACCAATTAAGCTATAGGCCGCAGCCCCTGGGAGTGCCCCCCAAAATGTCAGTAGAGCCAATTTGATTAATCCTATAGGAGTCA
This sequence comes from Desulfocicer vacuolatum DSM 3385, assembly GCF_900176365.1. Classification (GTDB taxonomy): domain Bacteria; phylum Desulfobacterota; class Desulfobacteria; order Desulfobacterales; family Desulfobacteraceae; genus Desulfocicer; species Desulfocicer vacuolatum. The sequence goes on from NZ_FWXY01000014.1 coordinate 72,558, forward strand.
AAGCTAAAATTAAATTTTGTAATAAATATGGAACAATGAATATAAGGCGTATTATTATTACCATTATTGATCCATGTTTTGATAATAATAAATATATTTCTTGAGCATTAGGATTTTTTTTAATAGAAAATTGGATTTCTTTAAAAACATATCGAACGGAAATTGTTGAAGCCATACTACCTAAGGTTATTCCTGATATCGATATGATGGTTCCTATATATGGTCCATAAAGAGCACCTGAAATAATATTCAACAGGATAAGTATCGGGATAAAAAAGAAGGCAGAAAGCACATACGTGCCAGTTACGATAAAATAACTCCAGAATCCAAGTAAGCTTAAAGGATTTTGCAAGTCTGAAGTTAGTGATTCGTTATTGTATTCTGGAAAAAATATAAATTTTCCTAATAATAGGAGGATTTGTAATCCTAAAAAAAGGGCAAAAAAAATTTTTCGATTGTTTTTTTGCATTTATTGGCTCTCAATCAAAATAATTCTGATAGTTTCATATTTTACAATATAGAGCGATTCGATCGGTTTTATAAATTTATCATATTTGGGGTAGATTCTTTATTTTTTCCTTAAATTGCTTGATTTTTTTAGTGAGTTTAGGCGTGTCCAAGAAAAGTTCTGGATACATTTTCTCTCGTCCAACAATCGGATTGACTGAGCAACGTAGCCAATTTGATGTCATGAGGTCCATAAAACAACGTTGACATCTTTTGCATTTGACAATATCTTCAACTCGCCCTTCTTTTACTTTTACTGGCCAGAATGGATCTGCAATGGCCTGTCGGCCCAAAGAAATGATATCGGTTTCCCCTGAAAGAATAGCCTTTTCAGCAGTTTCTGGATTGATAAAGCTTGGGGTTATCACCGGCATTCCCCCAGAGGCCTGCTTGAAACCAGGTGCCCACTGTGTGAATTCTCCTTCGCCATCGGGTGCAAATGCTGCACCTGGATTTTCTGCTGATCCCTGTGATATGTTAAAAAAATTAGCCCCTGCATCCTTACATAATCCAATAACTTTTTTGACTTCATCATGGGGTATTCCACCAGGCATTAACTCATCTCCAGATAAGCGCACACCAAATGCTTTATCATGTCCAATTTTTTCTCGTGTTTTGATGATAATATTGCTTAAAAATCTGACTCTGTTATTAATTGTTCCTCCATATTCATCATGACGTTTGTTGGACCGGGGTGATAAAAATTGATGTAATAAATAACCGTGGGGAGCGTGAATTTCTATGGCATCGTATCCAAGTTTAAAAGCTGCTTGAGCTTGGACAGCAAATCTATCTTCAAGATCAACAATCTCTGCTTTTGTGAGTTCACGGGGAGTATCTCCGCAGATGAGATGCAGCATTTCTGGAAATTTATCTGCCATGTAATCAACTACCAAGTTTTTAAAAGCAATATATTCATCCCCCTTCATTCCCTGTAATGTTTCCAAATCCGGTAACAGAGTAGATGCTTCCGGTGCTATTCGTTTTATTTGTTTTATCCATCCTTGGTTGAGTTTTCGCATATCAACCTCCAATGGAATGGCCGATGGAGCACCAGCTGGGCAGTCTTTGGAGTTGACGTGTGGATGACCTTGCCTTCCCCATCCGGGGCTAAGCTGAAGGCAGAGCTTGCATCCCGAGTACTGATGAATAGTTTCTGTTAATTCGCTGTGAAAGCGGTAGTAACGTTCATCAATCAAAAGCGGTGGGTTGAGAGCTTCGTGACCAGCCCACCTGTGAGGGTTCATCACAACGCATTCCGTCATTATTAATCCAAATCCACCTCTCGCACGCATGGCATACCAAGCAAGGCTCTGTTCACTGGGATATCCGTTGGGACCCGTATAGCCTACATTCATGGGGGCCATGGCAATTCTATTTTTAATTTCAATATCACCAATTTGAATGGGTTTAAACAATGCAGCATGATTCATTTTTTTCTCCTTTAGAAATGAACAAATTAAACATTGAAAATAATATGATTAATAATCAAGTTGCTATTTTAATCTTTGTTTATGGAGGCTGGCCTATACAATATTTCCAGCCATTATGTCGGGGTATTTGAATAATGTATTAACTCAACTTTCGGGCTTCATTTCAAAGCCAGCATTTTTAAATGTACCGATGGGGTCAGTGTACCGACGGGGTCAGGCTTTTGTTATTGATGTTATCGACCAAGGCCTTTGCCAACGAAAAAAGCCTCGATAATGTCAATAACGAAAGCCTGACCCCACCACGAAATGCGAACACCGAAAGTTGAGGTATTAAATCATGATGCCTTGGCAATGATATCAATTTTTTTATTATTGCTCAATACGTCAGTTCCATACCTAAATATGCTGAATAGCTGTTAAGGCTACCAAATTCATCATCAGTATCACCAATAAAAACATCTCCGATGGTAAAAAATTTAAAATGATCACCTAATTCGTATTCCAGTATACACATGGTTCTGCTTGAAGAGTCATCCAAATCTTGTATCCAACGAATAAGATAATTGAAACAGTCGTTAATATTGGAATCGAACACCTGTAGAAGGCTATAATTTTTACGAATAAGAACATCGTCAAAATTTACGTTTCCAATGGGTGAGAGAGATTCTTCAATTGGACCTGTAAATCCGTTTTCATTGTAGTAATATTCAAAAGCAAAAGTGGGACCCAGTTCTAACGTGTATGAAATTCCTAACAAAAAGTTCAGATCTGTAGAGTCTTCATCAACGATTTCATTCGCGACACTTCCTTCTCCATATAACCGAATTGCATCTGCAATACTCCAGTTTGCAAATAAACCTAAGGTTTCACCTTGAGATTCTTTATGAGAGAGAATTAGACTAAAGTATTTTTCGTATCCGGTGTAGTCAATTTTCATGGCGTATGTTTTTTCAAAATCGTTGTGAAAACGATATTCCCCATCATCTGTATTGACTATCAGGGATGTGCTCCAGTTATAATGGGGTATCCATACAAGGCGTCCATAGCCTAACCCTGAAACTTCTATTTTAGGGTTGTCACGACCGTTATCCTTTATAAACGGATTAGATGGGGATATCAGAAAAGAGGGACCCCATTGGATATTTTCACGCCCATAGGACACGAATAATTTCTCTGTTACCATTATTTGGGCCAGCCATTCATTAAAATAAAATTCATCCGTTGTGTCGCTTGTATTTTTTTTTGATCCTTCTGTCCATTTTTCATATTGTAAGCGCCAGCGGGGTTTCATTGATAAATGTACTGAAGGGCCTAAATCCAGATCAAAATCGGGTCTTATGTTGACTTCTGCTTGATATTTATTAATGTTTTGTTGATTGTTGAAATTGATAATTGAATTGGTTTCAGGTTCTCTTATAATTCCAAGTGTCATAAGGTTAAGTCGCCACGAGAAATTATCAATGAGTTGACTACTGAATTTTGGGGATTCAGTTACTTCTTTTTGCGATGGAAGAGCTGTTTTATTTTCTACAGCTATCGCTGTAGTAGTCAATGATAAAGACAGTAAAGCAATAATAAAAAATTTGGGAATGATTAGTCTTTTCATAATGTTTCCTCATATCAGACTTTATATTGCACTGAAAATATTATTTTTTTAACAAGTTACGATTGAAAATATGGTTTGGAATATCTTTTATCTGAGCGTTCTCAAACAAAAGTGTGGTCATGTTTTGTTTTATTAGAATATCACGAATTATAATTTTAGAAATAAAAGGCTGACTCTTTCCATCAATTTCTACAAAATTATCGTATTTCATTTCTGCAGATTTCAATTTTTTACCTGATACCGTAAAATATATGCTTTTAATGCCCAACCCACTATCTCTACTAATCCAATAGTGAATATGATCATATGTGGCATTTTTAGTTTTTGCTTTTAAAAGAAAAACGTGACAGACTTCTTGATTAACGATGTCATCAGGCATGGGCGTTGCTTCATAATCTTCAGCATAGTTCGTGGCGGCAATATCACCATATGCAGCATTTCCAATAAGCTTTTGGCGTTGTGATATAGGAACGGCTTTATTTAAACCTGGTTTGTAAAACCACATATTCCCATTGACCATAAGTATCTTGTTTCCTTTGTCCTTGGCGGGAGCAATTGATTCTGCCAGTGTGTCAAAGCCACGTGCACTTACATTAAAAGCCATTTTTGATTTTTTTTTATTTTCAGAAGAAAGGATGGAAACTTCCCAGGATATGCCATCACGGTTTCCACGGGCTTTATCTGCTTTTTCTAAAATTTTTTGAATGGAAAGGTCCATCGTGTGGCCATTTTTTTCCGTTGAAAAACTGTTCGTATTAAAAAAGACAATAAATATAAAGAGAATTATTCCTGTTTTTTTACTTGATATCCATTTCATTTTTGCACCTCTTTTTTTGATTATAATTGAACTAATTAAGACTTAGAGTTTTACTTTTTTAAAGACTTGATGTTAACTTTATAAATTTTTGATTGAAAATATAATAAGTAATTAGTTTCTATTATATTTTTAATATTTAAGTGTGACCAAGTGCATCAACAATATTTTTATATGCTGCTTTTTTTGCAGGAATTATTGATATTATTGATGATAACAAAACGAGAAATAAAAGCGTCCAGTACATATAAACCGGCACCATGAAAATTTCCAGAGGAATTTTAATCACATAGTTAGGAGGCATCCATTGAGGTTCGAATAGTTTTATCAGCAACCAGTTCAGAATGGTTATCAAAATTCCAAAAAATGATCCGACCAGTCCTAACATGCCACTCTCCATGGCAAATAATCCGATTATTCCTTTACGTTTTAGGCCAAGTGCCCGAAGTGTACCGATTTCTCTGGTTCTTTCAATTACAGACATACTGAGGGTGTTTACAACACTTGTAACGACAATGATGAATACTATAATAAAGATGAAGATAAAGATAATATCGAACATATCTTTTACTTTTCTATAAAAAGGTGAAAGCTCTTTCCAGGTTTTGACCTCCATTTCTAATTTGTTTTTTTTAAAAGCTGTTTGGAGTAATTTCTTTATGGGAGTAATCAGTTTTTCATCAGTCAGCAAAAGCGATAATCTGTCTATGCTTTTTGTATCGTAGAGAGACTGGGCAAATTTTAATGGAAGCCTCATAACTTTATCATTGAGCTCTTCCACAGGAACATCGTACCGTTGAAAAACTTCAACATCCAGTGCATTAATTCTGCCATCAACTGTTGGGGACATAACCACAGCGTCTGATCCTATGTCGATATTTAATTTTTCTGCTAACCCATTGGTAAGGCCCACGCCATAAGGAATGTCATCTTGTAAGGCTTTACCATTGTGTAACTTTAAATTTCCACCTATCCCAGTGGCTTGTCTCTGTATTTCCTGGGTTTGGGATGGAACTCTACCGGAACCGATAAACACAGTGGAAACTTCTCCATTACTGATGAGTCCTGTGATTTGCATTTGGGGGGTTGCTATGAGAATTTGTGGAATTTTTGCGCATATATCATCAATTAAAGCGTATTCTTGAGAAGTGATAAGATATTTGGTGGGATCAATTCGTCCTTCAGTTAAAAAACCTTTCTTGAAAATAGTTAAATGTCCATTGGCATGTGAGTAAATGAATGAATCTTTCAGATTCGTAAATATATATGAGGTAAATCCTCCAAATATATTTACTGCTGCATATCCGATGGCAATTGCTATAATTGTATAAAAAGAACGCCTTCCGTTCCTAAGAAGATTGGCCATGGCAAATTTGATCCAGACAATAAACTTTGAATTCACTGTTGTCTCCTGATATTATATAAAGAAAGTCCCCGCAACCTGGGAGGCGTTTTTATATCTGTTGTGGGTAGACCAAAACCGAAATAGATTTTGGTCCGTCCGTGGCGGTTGTATAGAAAAAAGTTTGATCGTATCTATCCTATAGCATTTGTTTTGTCTCGAAGTTAGTGTTTTTATTAGTCTCTACATTATCATTATTTTTTTTATCTGCCTTAGAGTCATTGGTAATAAAACCGTCCTGCAGATTAATTTGACGATTAACACGATCCAGAAGACGTTGGTCATGGGTTGAAAAGACAAATGTTGTTTTTTTAGAAATATTTATTTTACGCATTAAATCAATTATTTTAAGGGCGTTTTCAGAGTCAAGGTTTGCGGTGGGCTCATCTGCTATGATAAGGTCAGGGGCTGTGATCAATGCCCGGGCAATTGCCACCCTTTGCTGTTGCCCTCCAGATAATTTATGGGGTCTGTGAAGGAAATAATCTCCAATTCCCAATTCAAAAAGCAGACTTTTGGCGGCGTTAATGCTGGATTTTTCAAATTCACCTTTAATAAGAAGGGGCAACGTTACATTGTCAAGTGCGGTAAGAACAGGAATAAGATTGAAATTTTGAAAGATAAATCCAAGATGTTGATTTCTCATTTCACTTTTTTGGTTGTCAGAAAGGGATGTGACCTCCGTTCCCTGAAACAAGAGCGTACCTGAGGTATGGTTGTCTGTCAGTCCCATGAGGTTGCACAGTGTGGATTTGCCAGATCCGGATGGACCCCAGACCGCAACGAACTCACCGTTTTGTATTGACAGGTTAATGCTTTTTAATGCTGTAATACGTGTCTCTCCCAGGTAGTAATCTTTTTTTATATTCTTCATTTCAACAAGTGATGACATAGTCTTCAATCCTTCCTTAATAATAATTGGGCGTAATGAAATTTTTCATTCTGGGAGTATATTTTCGTCTCTTTCCTTCATTTTTTGTGATGGCATATAAGAGAGGTTTGTTAACCCCATTTTAAAAAGATTGGTTTGCAAAAAGACTACTCTCTTTGTGCAATGGCAATTATACTGTTTTTTAAAATTTTTGTAACCACTGTTGGGGTGGTTGTCTGATCTGGAATATGCGTGATTGAAAAAGTTTTCTCTTTTTTTGTTGAAAGCGCAAAACTTGCCGGATGAATCATAGAATGAGAAGTTTTGGTTATTATCCAATGTCTTGCAGCATCTTTGGCCACCAGACGTTGAAGTAACCAATCTTGAATCTCAGGAGAATTTTCTTTTATATTTTTGAATATAGAAAGCTCTTCTTTATGGAGAATGGTTCTGGCAAGCCATTCTATATTTATGTCCCGGAGGATGGATTTGGAGATTTCAAAGGTAATTGTGTTTTCAGAAGAATCTGGCAACTTAGTTGATGCAAAAAAAACTTCAGGAAGTCTTAAAAAATTTGACATGGATTCGCAATGCCGAAAAATGACATATTTCCAGTTTTCTATGCGCATCCATACATTTTCTTTGCCATCATGAATTTCCAGATTTACTGAAATGGTTTTGTATTTTTGTTCGCTTATTTGAAGATAAACCGCTAAATCTTGATCCAGTTTTGGTATTGGGCAATATAATTCAATGTTATCAATACCAATGGGAAGAGCATTGAATTCTTTGTCTATAAACCAGGCTACCATTAGTTGTGCCAGGCCATCCATAAAGCTCGGATGCGTTAAAAGTTCGGGGGTGTCTGTAGATCTAAATAAATTATCTGTTTTAAAAAGTTTTACTTCTGCAATGAGGCCATTTTTTCCCACAGCATGAATTTTAGAAATGCACTGTAGAAGGGGACCATGGAAAAGAAATCGCTCACTGTATAATTGCTCCACACTGATGGGAAGTGGTTGGGGGGTTACAAGTTCTGAAAAAATTAAAGAGACACTTAGAAGATATTTTTTCCCAAAAATAACATCGCATCTCATTGCCGGAAAGTCGTATCCTTTCTTGAAAAGTTCTACTTTTATTTTACGACTCATCTGCATGGAATTATCTTCTTGAAATCGTGCAGATAAGGTAATAGGAAGGGTTGTAATATCTTCCAGCCCCACCCAGTTTGATGCTGTAACGTTTTTAAAACCGATGAGCCCAAGACCTGGGGCCAGACAGGCTGCCGCCTCACCCATCATTTCCAGGCCAAATGTCATCGGCAATACAGGAAGACAAGAAGAGATATTTCTGACTTCAGATGCGTGGATCAAAGTATGGTCTTTGAGGTATAAGTCTTCATCAAGGTCAAGTGTATAGCCTATTTTTATCATGACATCTGGTTGGTATTCAAGGATGTCTCCCACGTAAGGCATACGTTGGGCAGTGTTTTCATTGAAGTCTGTTGAGCGTTGGGTTTCAACTGTTGGGATATCACCAAAATGCACTTTGTTATTTTCCTTTATACTTTTTGTGATGATTGAACAATCGTTGTGATGTGTTTGCTCTGCAATTTAATTTTTATTGAATTGCATTTGTCAGATCAAGACTTCCAGAAATAACAACCTCTGATGCTGGTTTATTATAGAAAAATAACTCTTCAAAAAACATTTTAACACCTTCATCCACAGATATCATCTGAATTCCTTTTGTTGTAAAAAATTTACGAAGATCTTCAGAAATCATACCATAATCCCATGGTCCCCAGTTAATTGAGACAATTCTTCCTGGCCATTTACTGTCAAGTCGATTGGCAAATTTGTTCAATATTTCGTTGGCAGCACAATAGTCGGTCTGGCCAATATTTCCCAATCGGCTTGCAATTGATGAGAAAAAAACCATAAACTTCAAATGGTCTGGACGGATCATTTTTTCAAGTACAGCTGCTGGCAAAACCTTTGTCTCAAATACCCTTGAAAACGACTCAAGAGATTTTGATTCAAGGCGCTTATCCTCTATAATGCCAGCACCATGGATGACTCCGTCAATTCGTCCCCATCGTTCATAAATATTATTAATTAAAAATTCAAGTTTTGTGTTATTTCTTACATCCAGGGGATGGTATTTAACAGCAGCACATCTTTTTTTAAGGAGACGCATATTCCGACGAATTTGTCTGGCTTTTAAAATATTTTTAACCTGGTTTAGTATAGTGCTTGGAGATAAAATAGAATTTTGTTTTTTTGCTTTTTTAATGAGGAATTGTTGGAGGTCCGTAAAAGTTTGAAACTCTTTTGTTTCTGGTGATTCTGCTTCTGGTAAAGGAGATCTGCCCAGAATGATAATTTTTGAACCATACCTTGCTGCAATTTCCAAAAGAATTTCTGAAACAATACCATATGCTCCTCCAGTAGCCAAGATAACGGAGTCAGAATCCAACTCACAGGTCATGCCCAAATCAGGAGAGGGTTCCTCTTTTTTAAGATCCAACTTCCAGCGATTTTTTCCATCCAGGCCGATCTCAATTTCTTCATCAAATGCAGCAAACTCTTGTCGTAGTCTGGCAATAACATACAAAGGAGATGCGGAAGGATCCACATCAATACATTTTACTTTAATTTGAGGATATTCTCTGGCCAAAGCCTTGGTCAAACCAATTGATCCTGCCTGTCCCAGAGAATAGTCGTGTTCTTTTTTTAAACCAAATTGTCCATCCATAAATGAAAAATTCACCAAGCACGCATCTTCTTGCTCTGAATTTTTTTTAAGCTCTTTTATAAAGAATTTTAGAAAAAGAAACCATTTTATGGCATCCTGTAGATTTCCATCATGGCTTTGCCTCATCAAAGGCTTATGCTCGGATGTGTCTTTTTTTTCTTCAGGCCTGGGTATGTAGGCCCCCAAAAGTCCTTTCCCCTCATATGGCTTTGTCATACCCAGCAAGTTGATAATAGCTGCAATTCCCGGAAAAGAGTTGTTGATTAAGTTCTTTAGTGATTTTATTGATTCAGGTGAGAGCAGGTCCACCTGATAACAATTATTTCCCAGAATTTTTGTATTATCTCCAGGGACAATATGAATGAATGGATTTTTAAAATCCGAGAGAGATTTCTTAATTAAATGAATAAGATCAGGATTTTCCCCAATAAGTAATATCGCTTTTTCTGGAGAAAAATGTAAATTTTTTTTATTTTTTTTTATGCCTGCAAGAAACGGTTTAAGGACCAGGCGGTGCACTGGTTCCTTTAGATTGTCAATATTTTTTTGATTTGTGTTCAGTGCCGCTGCCACCATATTTTTCTGAAGATTAATGATTCTTTGAATTAGCTTATCTTGGTGGCATTGCATATCAAAAAAAAGGGCTGCCATGCGCTGGTACTCTTCCAATATTTTTGAAACATCTTGGTTGATTTTGCATTGCTCGCTAATATGGGGCTGGGCAATGTATGATTTTTTTTTCATTGTCCGGGTACCCTCTCTCGGGTTTATGGATTAAATAGTATCTGTTCTGAGAAAATACATACACTGTTAGTTTCTAAAAGATATACCTAACTTTGTGAGCTCATTGACTTGGAGCTTAAAAGATCTTCTCTTTTCTTTTCATACCATTCAATAATTTCTCCCAAGGAATTTATGGCCGATAATTCATCAATAATCATTTCCTCATTGTCAGTTCCTATGAGTTGATATTGTTCGTCTAATGCGCTGAATATTTCCAGTTTTTTGATGGAGTCAATTCCCAAATCTACTTCCATATTCATGTTTAAGTCCAGCATATCTTCAGGAAACCCCGTGTACTCACAGGTGGTTTCCATAAGTTTTTGCTTAAACTCATTTATATCAGGTAGCTTTGAAAATTGTCGGGTTGTTTTTTTTCCTTCAGTGGGTGTTGTATTTTTTTCTGGAGAAGTTACGACATCATCGGATTTCACTTCAGTTTGAAATGTTCGGGATGGCTCATTGTATGGTGTATTGTGTTTTTCATCCGGGGTTGCATCCGGCCAGGTCTTTTCCAGTGTTGGAAGGGTGGGGCTGGGAGGAACTGCCTGGGTTACAATGATTGGGTTTTCATGTTCAAACTGCGCTGGGATATTGTCTTGTTGATTAATATTTTGCTCAGAATTACTATTGGAATTTCCGTGGATAGTTGCTTGGATCATACTTTCCTGCATGCGCAGGAATTGTTGCGTTGTTCGATGTTGTTCTTTTTGCATTTCAAAAAGATGTGCCATCGTTTTGTTGCATTGGTCCAAAACTCTTAAAACCTCGTTGCCTGGAATGTTTGTCTGAGCAGCATTGGGGGAGTAAGTTGTCGTTTTTTGTGAGGACATGATGCGCTCCTTATTTTGTATAATAGTTGAGTTTTGTTTTGAAAACGATTGCTTTGCCCGCTGTTTTTTTATAGGCGCTTCATTTTTTATGGTGTGTTTAACAATTTTGACGTCTTTTTTCTTAACTGGAGGATCTTTCCTAAGGTCGCGATGATAGGGTTCTGCACGACCGCCGAATATTCTCCATGCCATGGGCCCTGGGGTGGAATTGGACCGAGCTTCTTGGATTAAATTTTTTGTACTGATAGATTTCAAACCCCGCCCTTTAAAGCAAGGGGCCAAATCCACCGGAATACCCAATGTTTTAACCGAGGCCAACAAGTGGGATAATTGGTCCCATGCAGAACGTCCTTGTGCATCCATGGATACCATGGAGAAAGGGGCATCTCCCAGAATCGCCTTGACCAGTCCGGTGAGCACCCGGCCTGGACCCACTTCAATAAATAAACGTGCTCCGGCATCATACATATTTTGAATCATTTTTTCAAATCTTACCGCTTGTGAGCCATGGTTTTTAATGTGGTTTAATATTTCATCATTTTTGTGGGGATAGGGCTGCGATGTCGCATTACTGAATACTTTTATATCAGGCTTGTTTAAAGTGATTTTTTTAAGGCTTTTTTCCAGATTGGTACTGATACTGTCCATGGCATTGGTGTGGAAAGCTGCCGTAACGGGGATTTTTTTGATTGGAATTCTTTGTGCTGTAATGGCTGCAACCGCTTTGTCAATGGCGTCCACAGAACCGCTGATTACATTTTGTATTGGAGAATTGTAATTTGCGATGGAAACATCAAGGCCCAGTTTTTCAATAAGGTGGGAGGTCGTTTCAGAATCAGCCCTGATGGCTGCCATGGTGCCGGGAGTCTGGGGGGATAAATTTGCAATCAATTTGCCACGATTTTCAGACAATTGGATTAAATCTTTGCGTGAAAGTACTCCTGCGGTGCAAAGGGCAACATATTCTCCATAGCTATGTCCTGCGACCATATCTGGCTTGATTCCAAATAATTTAAGAATATCATGTGAAAGAAGGTTAATTAAACCCAAAGCGGGTTGTGCTATTTGTGTCTGGTTCAGTTCCTGCTGCTGTTTACGTCTATCCTTATCAGAGAAGACAGGTGTGGGAAATATGAAGTTGGAAAGTGGACGATCATAAGCTCCATGGGTGAGTTTATCTCCATACTCAATCAGTTTATATGTTTCAGGCATGGAGATTATTAAATCCTTAAACATGTTGATTTTCTGGGAACCTTGGCCTGGATACAGGAAACATATGCGTTTCAATGGGGCTGTGGAGTCATTGAAAAAAGATTTTTCTGAGTAGTAAATACCCAAATGTGCTTGCTCTATGTCGTTATTTCCATCCAGATTCGATTTTACCATTTTAAGCTTGTTCCTCAAATCATCCAGCGACATGGCAACAATATTTAATCGGCAATCGGGTTTTGGGGGCTGATATTGGTACGAATCAAGAAATACACTGTAAGCCAATTGGTTTAACTCAACCCCTTGGGCCCCTTCTAAGAGAATAAGTAAATTTTGAATTTTAGTTTGCAGCTGGGCACGTGTTTGGGTGGAAAATGTAAAAATTTCCACATCACGAGGAATTAAGTTTTTTGCATTACTTTTTTTGTTATTTTGGACATATTCCTCCATTACAATATGAAAATTGGTGCCACCAAACCCAAAACAGCTCAAACCTGCCTTTCGTGTGTCTTCAGGTTTGTTTAAAATCCATGGGCGGGTTTCGGTATTGATGTAAAAAGGTGAGTCAGTAAAGTTTACTTTTGTGTTAGGTTTCTTGACACCCATGGTTGGTGGAAGAATTTTATGTTCCAATGCCAAGGATGTTTTTATTAACGCGGCCAAGCCTGCTGTGATTTTTGTATGCCCAATCATTGATTTTACCGAACCCACGGCACAATGTTTTTTTGTTGTTATGTCATTTTGCATGAATAAATCCCGATAGGATTGCATCTCAACTCTATCTCCAACAATGGTGCCTGTTCCGTGCATTTCCAATAGATCAACGGAGTCTGGATTGATACCCGCATCTTTATATGCTATTTTCATGGCGCGTACCTGTCCTGCTGCATTGGGAGAGACCAGACTTTTTTTCCGTCCATCACTGCTACCACCAATGCCCTTAATAACGGCATAAATGCGATCTTTATCCCGCTCTGCATCAGTCAATCTTTTCAATACGATGGCCGCCGCCCCTTCGCTGAGAACTATTCCATCTGCCCTGTCATCCAATGGAAGACTCTGCCCCTTAGGAGATAACACTTGTGCCCGGGAAAACATTATATATTCAAAAGGATGGTTTCCAGTATCAACTGCGCCCACAAGTGCTGCATCACATGCCTGTGTTCTGAGTTGCCTTACGGCAATATCCAGTGCAGCAAAAGATGATGCACATGCCGCATCGCAGGTAAAGTTCATACCACCAAGGTCAAATCGATTGCTGATACGACCGGCAATCACGTTGCCCAAGACACCTGGAAATGTGTCTGATGTCCATTTTGGTAGCCTGGCATGAAGGTTGTTTAGTAAGTTTTTTTTCAGTGTTTCAGGGATATCGGAAACCATACCAGCATAATAGTTTGACATGGCACGGGCACCATAATCCATCCCCAGGCTGTTGATCCCCCCGGCACCAAATATGACTGCTGTGTTTTTGCGAGGGAATTCTGGTTTATTATATCCCGCATCGGACAAGGCGTGGCTGGCAACTTTCAGGGCCAGCAGCTGGCTGGAGTCTATGGATTCGAGACTTTTGGGGGCCATGGAGTATTTAACCGGATCAAAGGTTATATCTTTTAAAAAACCTCCCCATTTAGAGTAGCTTTTTTCAATGGATCGGCGATCTGGATCAAAAAAAATATCGATATCCCATCTGTTCCCAGGGATTTCCCGTATAGCACACACTTGATTCAGAATATTGTGCCAATATTCCTTGTTGTTGTTAGACTCTGGCAGAAAAGAAGCCATTCCAATAATAGCAATGTCTTCATTTTCAGCCGCAGACAAAGGTGCTTTTTCCATTGAAATATCATGCTTGGGGTTGGGATTTGAGGTGAAGGCATCAAAGCTTGCAAGGCTTTTTTCTGTGACATCTGTGTGAAGTTTTTTAATGGAAAAAGTTTTATCATGGAGTCTGGCAATTTGTCCTATCATGAACAGTCCCTCTTCTCGTTGAGTCTTATCATCCACCTCTGTTTCTTCAACTTGAATATGGGACACATCATTTTTGTCTGGGGACTTTTTGTAAGAAGTAGCGATTCCTTTGGAAGCAATCTTAAGGCGTCCCAGATTCATTAATTCAAGTTCCTGTAGGATTTCCATATCCTTTTTTCCACTTAATATCAGCGCTTGCTTTTTTTTATAGAATTTTTCAATGAATGGAGTTGCCATGCAGCAAGAAGCATGTCCGATTCCAGATTGAAGTAAATGTGTGGTGTCACAGGCAAGGGCCTGTTTTTGATATTCAGGGGTGATGGCATTATAATTAACAGCTTCTCTGCTGAAAAGATACGCACTCCCCATGATAATACCCAATTTTACCCCTGATGCAGCAAGTGGGGCTGCAAGGGTTTGAACCATGGCTGACGAAAGGGCATCATGAATACCGCCTGCAAAAATAACATGAATTTGTTTTAAATCAGCAATCTCGTTGGATAACAACGTATGAATTATTGATTCCCATAGAACAAAACTCGAAAGTGGACCCACGTGTCCTCCACACTCTCTTCCTTCAAAAATAAATTTAGAACATCCCTTTTTGATGAATTGAGTAAGAAGACCAGGGGAGGGCACATGGAGATAAGTTGAAATTCCTTCTTTTTCATATGCCATTGCCAAGCTGGGACGGCCACCGGCGACAATGGCAAATGGGGGCTTAAATTTTTTAAAAACCTCAAACTGTTTTTGGCGAAGCTCTCCAGGAAGAAATCCCAATGTTCCTATTCCCCAGGGATAATTTTTCACTTCATTGCGTACCTCTTTCAAAATCTCTTTGATGCGGTCACCAGGAAGGGCAGAAAGTGCAACAAAGGGAAGAGCCCCTTCATTGGCAACTTTGAGACTGAATTTACCAACATCGCTTATGTTGGCCATGGGGCCCTGGAGAATGGGATAAGTAGTTCCATGAATTTTGGCAAGGGGAGAGTGTTTTGCAAGCGAACAATGTTTTTTTGCTTTTTTGATGTGTTCCACACAGTTCTTTTCAATGGCAGCAAGAATTGTTTCTGTACTTCCAAAGGTTTTGGAGAGGTGGGATGCCAAGCCGATGTCTTGTCCACAAGGTATAAATATATTATTTTCATTTGCATCCAGCAGAAGTTGAGTCATGGTGACGCGCCAATTGTCGCTTTTTGCCAGCAGGCTCTCATATTCGCGTATTTTGTATCGTCCGGTACGGCTAAATAATCTGAAAAAACAATCTTTATGTCCCAGGCATATTGTTTCACTGCCGTCCATATTCTCCCAGAATTTTTTTTCCTCCATAGAAAAAGGAGATTCATCAGAAAGCCAGAGTTGTTCGCAAAAAACGCCTCCTTCTGCTCCAGCTAAACAGGCTGCTGCAGTGGTATGAACACCCATACCTCCCCATATCCAATACGGAATATCTATTTTTTCTTTGAGTTGTTGGAGTAGAATAAAAGAAGACTCGCTGCCTATATAACCTCCAGCTTCGTTTCCTTTAAGAATGACACCGTTAAATTTTGCTTCTTGGGCGGATTTTGCCTCTTTTTGAGTTGTTACTTCCAGAAAAACTTTTGAGGAGTATTGTTGTGTTATCTGGCGTGCCTTTTCCATTTCTGAAGGCAATATTCCCGCAAGAATTATTATTGGTATTGGAATATTAATTTTTTCTAATAATAATTGGGGGGAGCGAAGTGGTGATCCTAAGGAATCCCAACGAATACCCCAATTTTTATTGTTTCCTACAGAATATTTCAGTAAATCAATGGACCGCAGTATGTTTTTCATATTGCTTCCATATCCTAAATCAAGAATACCTGTTTCACCTGAGTTAATTGCGGCGATGGCAATTTTCGAGTCGCAAATGTGTGACGGTGTAACCACAATATGTGAACCCATGATACCTCCTATGGTTTGTTATTAATTTTGTCAGGTGTACTGCTTCACTCTCGTGAGCCATATAGGGAGGCAGGCGTTTTCAATATACCACCTCAGCTTTCGGTGAAGGCCGGTTATTAGAATCTATTGTTCTTTCAAATGGATGCAATTAAGTAAGCATCGGCTCTATAATTCAAAATTTGGACATTAAAACTAAATTGGATATATTGTAGCTGCAAATGCTTTAAATAAAGATGCGTATGATATATTGTTGAAAATTTAAATAGCATTTGACAGCAGTAGGTTATTAATAAAACCCGCTTCCTTATAAACTCAACTTTCGGTGTTCGCATTTCGTGGTGGGGTCAGGCTTTCGTTATTGTCATTATCGAGGCTTTTTTCGTTGACAAAGGCCTTGGTCGATAACATCAATAACAAAAGCCTGACCCCGTCGGCACACTGACCCCATCGGTACATTTAAAAATGCCGGCTTTGAAATGAAGCCCGAAAGTTGAGTTATAAATATATTAAATCAAAGTTCATATTCAACTTGAAAAGAAGATAGCAGAGAAACTATTACAGCATAAATAAGACCTTCGGGGTAATTTGTTTTTAATAAAAATAAAGATGAAGGATAATAATAAGCCGCATAGAAATAAATGACTTTTCTTTTTGTTTTGAAACTACTGAATTTTAAAGGAATATAAATAAAAAGTCATGCTTTTTATTGTCACGAGACTCCTAAGGGAAATTTAATCTATTGTAAAAGCAGGGTGCATAGCTCATCATTGATGAATGTCAGGTAAAATAGGGTGAAAACAATCAGTCTGTACAGAAAGTGTGTGATTTATAAGGCATATTAAAGACTCCGGATCAAAGATAGTATGAGATATTAAAATAATGGGCGCTTCTGGAAATATACTTCAATAAAACAGTGGTTTGTATATGTAAATCTTTAAAAAACAAACTTATGCAAAGATCTCAGTGTGATCTGCTGAGCCTATGCAAGAGAGGCCTTTTCTAAAAAAATGTAATTATAAGCATTCATATCTAAAGTCTCCACCCATGTCAAGATAGATTTCCACTGTTTTTTGTGAAGTGATTTTGAGCCATTTTTTAGGATCATTGGCTATAACCGATCAAACCAAGGATTTTTGGGGTTTAAATAAAATTAAATGGCAAAATTGTTTTTGAATAAATACCTATGGAAGTATTCTGAAATAAAGCATTTTCATGTGTGCCATGAAAATATTGGTGCTGAATCAATGATGGGTCATTTGTTGAGTCACACGCTTAACCATGTGACTCCTTTTCTGTAGGCCAGGAAAACTATAGACATGGAAAAGTTGCGGTGGATTATTTTTGAATTTCTTATAAATTTTGTCATATATGGCATGACAAAAGACAACCCCATGGTATAATTGAAAACTGTTATGATCAATTTTTGATTTTCAGCTTTCATTTTTGAGAGATTTGACTTCTTTCATTTTGCAGCGGGGAGTAACTTTAACCATTCAAAGAAACTCTATTGCTTTATGGGCATGTCTATTATCATTTGGCTTGGCTTGGCTTGGCGTTTAACTGCCACAGGCAGATTATATTTTAACCTGTTTCTGTCCATAATAAAACTTGAAAATTTGCCCGACTTAGGTCTTCTTATAAAAAATGTGCTAAATTGAAAACCTATGACTCCCTATGGTAAGGAATAAAAAGGTGAACACTTTAATGGATCAAAAATCGTTACAGCGGCAAGGAAACTCCCTTTTGCCTCTCCGTTTCTTCTTTGACACCAGGGATCATGATCTCATTAAGATCGTCAATGATCTCTATGACAGCCCGCTCTCTCTTGGGTATACCCGAAAATTGTATTATCCCTTTTTTCATCCCTTGGGAATCAAGGAATTGGCAGAGTCCAAGGGACTTCGCATTGCCTATTCCGTTGTGCATCTGCTCAATTCCCTGGAGCGGGGAGATGAGGAAAATCGTATCCAGGCATTAAAAGGATTGCGCGATGAGGTGATTGATACCAGTACCGGTCCCATGCCCATGAATTCGGCCCGGGTGTTGCTGCAGTTGATGAAAGAAATGGTAAGGGCCAGGGGGCACTATGTCCGCCAGCTGGAATTGGCCCATGATTTTCGGAAGACCGCATCGGGCAAGCCCGGCCTGATTCGTCGACAGCTTCAGAAATATCATTTGTTAGAGATGCCAGAAGAGTGGAATCAACTTACCTTTGACGATCATGTCCATGATGCCAACAGCAAGGGCCGTAAAACCCCCACCCATCTTATAATGGATGCCTGGATAAAAGGAATTCGCAGGCTCAGGGTGATTTACTATCAATATCTGGAGCCCCGGTTTGTGGCAGAGCTTGTGGAAGCTGCAGAGATCATGGGCATTGATACACGCATCGGCATTGAATTCAGTGCCCTTTACAGAGATCGGTATGTGTCATTGATATGGGTTTCCAGGGGCTTTATGGATTCCCAGTCTTTTTTGTGTTTTTTGGCCGAACCCCATGTGATGGCGTTCATGGAAAAAGGCAGGGCTGTGATGCAGTATCAGCAAAAATATGTACTGCAATTATTAAAAGCGTTTAACCGCGATCATCGTAATCGATTTGTAAAGGAAACCGGCATTGATATCCCCCCCCTGGATCCTGACCGGTTTTTGAAATTTGTTTTGCCGGGTCAGGCATCCATTCTTCATTTGGGGGAATATGTTTATCATTTGTGTGTAAAGCTTGTTAGCCAGCAATCATCCCCAGGGGATGACTTTTCTACAGGGGATGCTGATGTTGTTGAAACAGTGCACACTCCCCACCGGGAAGACAATACCACCCCGTCAGCGGGGCAGGAGAATGCATCCGGGGAACAAAGGGTGAAATCTTATGCCGATGTGCTGGAAAACCTCACCACCGCAAGCATTGTTGCCAATTATTTTTCCGCTGAACATTATCCTGACATCCCCTGTCCCTGGATTCCCTGCAACGGCGATGATGTGCCCGAACGCTTGACCCTTTCCGTGGAAGAGCTGATGGCCCGGATTGCCAAACTTCATTACAGTTTTAAAATAACTCTGAATCTGAGCAATCTAAAGGTGGAGGATGTTCTGGAGCTGCTCTATGACGGGGGAGGACTCATCACTCGTCTGGAAATATTGAATCTTAAAGATTATGCAGCAGGGCACCATGATCACATTCCCCCCATCAATGAGCTCCAGCAGGCCATTAATGACGGGAGTCTCATTCGTCTTAAGCGGGTGGTTCGCCATGTGATCCAGGGCATGGAAAAAAAAGAGTATAAAGATGGTGCCCATCGCCGGGAAAAACTTGTCAATATCCTCCATGATCTTGCCACCTTCAAGAATATGTACAAAGGTGTTCCTTTGAAATCACGGGTTGGCAGTGATTCCACAGGCCGATCCTTACTGGCCTATGGCATGGGCGTGGGCATTGTGGACTCCCTTCCCCCCAGGGCCCGCAGGGAGGTGTACCGCAGTGCCTCTTCCCGTTTGATTCTTCCGCTGCACATCAAGACCTATCCCAGCGTGACATCCATTCCGGTGAGCCGTACCCATGGGTTCATTGCCCGGGTACGAAATATGTTGAGTGCCCTTCCCGGGCTGGAGTATTTGGGGGCAAAAAAGGTGAAAAAATGGATTCTGGAGGAATATTCCACCACCATGAAAAGCCCGGGCAATATTGTGACCCTTGGGGGAGGGCGTCAACATGCCCGGGAAGAGCTGGCCCTTTCCCTTTCTTTACCCCTGCGTGAAAAACAGGATGCACCGCCCCAAAAATCCTGGGGCAACCTTAACACCGGGGTTAAAAACAGCCTCAAAGTTCTCATTGGGTTTATTCCGGCCTTTGCCACCTTTGCCTTAACTAAAGATTGGTGGGTCCTGGCTTATTTTGGCGCTTTTATCTGGTTTGGCATCACCGGTTTAAGAAACATTGTCCAGGCAGTTCTCGGGGGGGGAGGCATCATTCGATCTCCGCTGATGCGGTGGAATGATTATGTCAGCTGGGAGCGAATCACAGACTCTTTGTTATTTACGGGATTTTCTGTTCCATTGCTGGATTATTTTATTAAAACGCTTTTACTGGATCATGGACTTGGCATTACGGTGTCAAGCAGCCCCATAGCACTTTATGCCATCATGGCCACGGCCAATGGTATTTATCTTGCCAGCCATAATGCTTTCAGGGGATTTCCCCGTTCCGCCATCATCGGTAACCTGTTTCGAAGCCTTTTTTCCATTCCCATTGCCATTTTATTCAGTGCTGTGACAGGTGGTGTCCTCAACGGAATGGGGGTGATCGGGGTTGAAAATATTCTTCAAAAATGGGCTGCGGTTATTTCCAAAGCCGCCTCTGATCTGGTGGCGGCTTTGATTGAAGGACCTGCGGATCGTATGCAGAACATTGCCCTCAGGACCCGGAATTACCGGCGTAAATTTGCTGAGATTCTGGATGCCTATTCCCGGTTGGAATTGCTTTATCCTGATGTTGACGAACTTGCCTTGCTGGAAGCACCCGAACGGTTGTTGAACAGTAATAATGCCCAAGTGCGGGATCTCATGGCTGTGCTCATTATTAATGCCCTTGATATGCTCTATTTCTGGATGTACCAGCCCAGGGCCCGCATAACTCTCAGGGAGATGATGGGGCGATTCACCCCTGAGGAGCGAAAAATTATTTTGTTGTCTCAAGGGTTGTTGGGGTATGAGCAACATGTGAGCAGGATGTTTGTGGATGGGATTCTTGGCAGAAAATTTTCACGGCCCTTGTCTTTTTATCTCATGCGGTATGAGGAATATCTTCGTGATTTAAAAAATCTATAACTGCCATGGGTAGACCATATTCTGGCCTTGGCCTGCCCACAACAAAGCTTGAAATACACCTCCGGTTTGCGGAGTATTTCATATAAAAAAAACCACACAGGTGGACTTCTTTGTCACCTTTGAGGGTACTTGAACACCATTTTTTCATAAGGATGTCAGAGCATGAATATATTAATAATCGGAAATCCCATTGCCAGCGGTGGTGATGGCGAGAAGAAAATCTGTGAACTTCAAAGTATCCTTGAAAACCGGGGCCATACTGTGGAACCTTATCTCACACAATATGCCGGTGATGGAAAAGAGCGCATATCCCAGGTGACTTCTGAGGTGGATCGGGTGGTTATCGTTGGTGGAGATGGGACAGTGAATGAAATCATCAATGGTATTCCCCAGGGGTTTTCCATACCCATTATTCAGATGCCCATGGGAAATGCAAATCTTCTGGCCCATGATCTTGATTTGCCCGAATCTGCCGTCAAGGTGGCAGATATTTTGGAAAAGGGCAGGGTGGTGATGGCAGATGTGGCAAAGATGAACAATGATTCTTTTATCATGGTGGCCGGGGCCGGATTTGATGCCCGGGTGACCGAAGAGGTTAAAAAAATAAGACGGGGAAGGGTGAGCAATTTAAGCTATATCATGCCCATTTTTCGGGCTTTGATAAATCCTGCCCATTCCCGGTTTGATGTGGTGGTTGATGGTGCAAAATGCACCCGGGGTGCCATGGTGCTTGTGTGCAATGTGCGTAATTATGGGGGGATTTGTGACATCGCTTTTGATGCCGGTGTGGACACTCGAGTCCTTGATATTATTGTGTTCCCCCACATGAATCTGTTGTCTTTATTGAGATACGGTGTTTATGCAAAATTCAGCCGTGTGACCCGGTTGAGGGGGGTGAAATATTTCAAGGGAAAAATCGTTGACATTGATTCTGTAACCCCCATACCAGTTGAACTTGATGGTGATTTTAAAGGGTGGCATTCCCATGTCAGCATCCAGTTAGAATCGGGATGTGTTCCCCTTTTGATTCCATAAATACGGTGTTAAAACTATCCTTGGAAGATACCCCTTAGGGATTCATACCTTAGTGATTTACCATTTAATAATCTATGGTTGTTATTTCCCGTGAATGAGACCCCGAATAAACGGTAAATTTAAAATTGCTGATGCCCCTATGATCATTGCTTGACCATGGGCAGGGCCTGTTTTTTTTGCCGGGGCAGGTGGAGGTGTACCACCATGATTCCGGTGGCAATGAGAATTATGGACATGATCAATGCCGCAGTCAAGGGTTCTCCCAGAAGAGATACGCCAAAAAAAACGCCGGAAACAGGCATAATAAAAACAAAAGTGTGCATGGCCGTGGCTCCGAATTTCTGGAGCATGAGATTCCAGGAAATAAAGCCATATGCAGCGGTGACAAGTGATTGGTAGAGTATGGATAAAAAAACAGAGGTGTCAATGGTGCCCACCATGGGGGCGTCCCAGAACCATCCAGCCATAAAAAAGAAGGGAATGGAAAAGAGCATGGGATAGACGGTGACCTGAACTGCATGATAATCGGCAATGATCCTTTTGAGATAAACGGCATTGCATCCCCATAAAGAGACCGCCACAAACACAAAGAAATCTCCCCTGTGAATCTCTCCGGAAAACCCTCCCTGGTCCAGCAACAGGCATAACACCCCACTGAATCCAAAAACGATACCAATGCTTTTTTTCATGGTAATGCGATCTCCGGGGATATAAAAGTGGGCCAGAATCAATACAATAAACGGCAGCAGATTGGCGATTAAGGTGCCATGTGAGGCGGTGGTTTTGCTCAAGCCGGTATAAAAACAGGTGATTTGTGTAATGAAAATCAAGGCAAGTTTGCCCATTTGCAATACCTGTTTTTTGCTTTTCAATGCCAGGGGGCGTCGGGTGAGGGCAGCCCACAAAATGAGAGCCAGGGCCGCAATGGAAAATCTGAGTCCAGCCACGGTGAATATTCCAAATCCTTCAAGGCTTATTTTAATGGCTGTTGGATTGGCTCCGAATAGAATACACAAAAATGTTGCATAGAGTGAGGCCCCCAGGGGAAGGTTATTTATGGGCCCTTGGCAGGGGCTAACGGTGGTGTCGGTTTTCATGTCAGGGTTACTCCGGATGACGCCTTCTGGCAGTTCTTTTGTTCTTAGCATATCTGGCGCCTCCGGGCAATACACCTTCTGAAATACACGGGAAAGGCACTTCAGGAGAAATAGTGGGGGGATTTCTCCTGAAGAGTAATTGAATTATCAAGTCATGCAGGCATGTTCATTAAAATTTTTCAGTAAATGCTTTTCCGTACTGCTGGCAGGACTTTACACCTTCGTCGGTTTCCATCATGGCCTCTGTGAGATTTAAAGCACCAAGATCCACGGTATCCATTTTAAAAACATATTGCATGGTATCAAATATCATGGGGGCCGCTTCACCGCTGTGGGTATGGGAACCAAAGGCACCGCCTATTTTTCCGGTGAGATTGGCTTTTTCTGCCAGAAAGAGGAATTGTTTCATGCCCGAGGTCATATCCTTATGATAGGTGGGGCATCCAAAAATGAATCCATCAAAACCGCCCAGTTCTTTTTCGTTCTTAATGGAGGCGGTTTTTTTCAAAGTTACGTCGTGTCCGGCAATGCGAATGCCTTCTGCCAGATAGTTAGCCATTTTTTCTGTCACACCGGTTCTGCTCACGTAGGCGATTAAAACTTTTTTCATTTTGTCCCCTTTTGTTGAATTATTACTGGTATAAACCGCCACGGGCGGACCGTATTCTGATCCGGTTCCACCCACAACGAAGCTTGAAATACGCCCCTCATTTGCGGAGTGTTTCATATAAAACATCAGATAAATGAATCTTATTAAAATAAAGATTCGGGCGTTAAATTTATTGTTTCTAAAAAGCAAAAGATGTGCCATATATGTAAGATATTTTGAAATAAATATCTTTAATTTGATGTTCAAGTTTTTTATGTGATAAAAATGGAGGGGGTGGGGATTACTTCGTCGTGATTGACGATATTTTTTCCAGGAAAGTATAAATGTGTATCATAAAATGTGCACAAAAGTGTCTCATGAAACATAAGCGGTCCGGCAACCATATACACGGATGGTCCATTGCTCAAACGGTTTAACTATTATGCTTATATAATAATATGTCCATCCGTGTATATGGTTGCCGGAATATTTATGACTGTCTTAAGGCTGCCAATGATTTTTTAAGTATTAACTCAACTTTCGGTGTTCGCATTTCGTGGTGGGGTCAGGCTTTCGTTATTGACATTATCGAGGCTTTTTTCGTTGGCAAAGGCTTTGGGCGATAACATCAATAACAAAAGCCTGACCCCGTCGGCACACTGAGCCCATCGGTACATTTAAAAATGCCAGCTTTGAAATGAAGCCCGAAAGTTCAGGTATTAATAAATATCAAGGTAGTGTTTTATTTCCCAATCTGTGACAGCAATTCGATAGGAATCCCATTCTTTATTTTTGTTGAAAACATATTTTTCAAATATATGATCCCCAAGTGTCTCTTTGGAAATGGGATTGGCGATCATTTCATCCATGGCCTCACGCAGACACGAGGGCAGGGCCGCGATACATGCCTCATCTTTTTCTGCAGCGTCCATGGCAAAAATATCAATGTCCGTTGAAGGGGCCGGTGTCAGTTTATTTTTAATGCCGTCCAGACCGGCATTGAGCATCATGGCAAATGCCAGATAGGGATTGCATGCCGGATCCGGGCATCTGACTTCCACACGGGTACCGATACCCCGGGATGCAGGAATTCTTAACAGAGCACTTCTGTTGGACGCAGACCAGGCAATGTATACTGGTGCTTCGTATCCGGCCACAAGACGTTTATAAGAGTTGACCAGGGGGTTGGTGACAGCACAAAAGCTTTTGGCATTTTTCATTAGGCCTGCAATGTACTGATACGCCACTTCACTGAGTTTCAGTGGACCGGATTCATCGGCAAAGGCATTGGTGCCATCCAGGTTAAAAAGGGACTGGTTGCAGTGCATGCCGGAGCCGTTGACCCCAAAAATGGGTTTGGGCATGAATGTGGCATGGAGGCCATGTTGTTTTGCAATGGATTTAACCACCCATTTAAAGGTCAGTGTATTGTCTGCACAGGTCAGGGCATCGGCATATTTAAAGTTAATTTCGTGCTGTCCCTCGGCCACTTCATGGTGGGAGGCTTCAATTTCAAAACCCATCTTTTCCAGGGTTTCAATGATTTCCCGACGGCAGTTGAGACCTGTATCTTCGGGATCAAGGCTGAAATAACCTGCATTGTCATCGGTTTGTGTGGTACTTTTACCTTCGGCATCCAGTTTAAAGAGAAAAAATTCTGCTTCCGTACCCACATTCATTGTGTATCCCATTTGTCTGGCCTCTGCCAGCACCCGTTTCAGGTTGACACGGGGACATCCGGGAAAGGGGGTGCCGTCAGATTTATAAACATCGCAGATGATTCTGGCTGCAGCAACCCCGGCCTTGTTTCTCCAGGGTAACACACAAAAGGTGTTGTAGTCGGGTACCAGATACATGTCTGATTCATGGATACGTGCAAAACCGTCAATGGAAGAGCCGTCAAACATCATTTTGCCGTCCAGGGCCTTTTCAATTTGACTTTTGGGAACTGCAACATTTTTCATAAACCCATTGATGTCACAGAACTGCATTCTAAAAAAATTAACATTTTCTTTTTCAATAATTTTGAGGATATCTTCTTTGCTCATGCTCATGATATTACTCCAATGCTTAGATGTTGTTGTATGTAAAATAATCGTGATTAACTTTTTTAAATTGTTATCTTCTCAATAAGCATTATGCGTGCCACACTAAAAAAATAAATACAAAATATTGATTTTTAAAGGTATATTATTAAATTGTGATTTTTGATTGCTTTTAAAAGGATTACAAAATTGAATTTATTGTCTTTGGTAAATTGCAATAATGTTATTTTTTCATATAACCGCCATGGGCGGACCGTATTCTGATCCGGCTCTGCCCACAACAAAGGTAGAAATATTCCACAGATTTGCGGAGTATTTCATATAAAAAAGACTCACATGCCTGTAATACGTATGCTATGATGCCGCCATGATCAGATAAAATCATTTGAAAAAAAGTCAATTCATTAAAATCACAGGTAATAGAAGTTGAAACGGTGATGATATATGGCTGGAAAAATGGAACAACAAAGGACTCCCGGGGTTCGAAAAATTCTTTTAAGGGGAGTGTTTTGGAGAATTCTTTTTATTGAGGGGGTGTTGCTGGTTTTCTCTCTTTTAGTCAGGGCCGTCACAGAAGATGCCGGTGCCATGGATCTCTTCTGGTACGGGGTGCGGATTGTTGCCCTGGTGGCTGTGATCATCTCCTTTATGATGATAAGTCTCAGACGATTTCTCACCCAGAGGATTATTTTTCCCCTGGAACAGATTGATCGTGCCAACAGGGCTTTGCACCGGGAGATAGAATCCTTTCATCCTGTGCTGCTTCCGGGGGATGCCCCCCGGGAAATCCAGCGCATTGCGTGGTCCAGGGAAGAGATGTTAAAAAAAATTCTAAATGTTTCCCAGGAGCGTTTGAATCTTATTGATTTTATACGTCAAACCTTTGGTAAATACCTTTCTTCCAAGGTGGTGGATGAAATTTTGGAATCCCCGGATGGACTGAAAATCGGGGGAAGCAGGAAAAAGGTGACCATACTCATGTCTGATCTGCGGGGGTTTACCTATGTGTCTGAAAATAGAGACCCCCATGAAATGGTCCTTTATTTAAATCGATATCTTGAAAAAATGTCTGAAATCATTTTAAAGTATGACGGTATCATTGATGAAATCATCGGGGATGCCATCCTTGCCGTGTTTGGGGCTCCAGAAAGCCATGGCAATGATCCCGAACGAGCCGTTGCCTGTGCCATTGAGATGCAGAACAGCTTGAATCTTCTTAACCGTTCTGTTGAATCCCAGGGGTTTCCCCCCATGGAGATGGGGATCGGGATTAATACAGGAGATGTGATTGTGGGTAATATCGGCTCGGAATTACGCATGAAATACGGCATTGTGGGTGCCACGGTGAATGAGGCCTCCCGCATAGAATCAAATACCGTTGGGGGAGAAATTTTGATGGGAGAGAGGACCCACAGATATGTGGAATCCATTGCTACTGTCACGCCACCCAAAACTGTTATGATGAAGGGCATGAGATCCCCCCTTGTTTTTTATGGGGTGTCTGCCATTGCAGGTTTCTATAATGTTGTCCTTGATGTTGTTGCAACTCCTGGAGAGGCCTTGTCAATAAGGCTTCCCTTTCAATATTGGCAAATTCATGACAAAAAGGTTAACAAGACTCCATTGATTGGCCATACACTTTCCATAACAGATACACACATGGAGGTGATCCTTTTACCGAAACCGGCTCTTTTTACAAATTTGAAACTCAAATTTCAGTTTTGCCGGGAATTTCATTGTTTTAAAGATATTTATGCCAAGGTGGTTGAAATAAAAGAAAATAACAATCATACTGTGACCAAGCTTGCTATAACCACCATGTCCCCCGGTGACAGGGAAGTGATCCAAAAGTGGACCTGGGAATTTTCCAACTAACTTGATAAGGTTATTGGCCCGCCCGTGGCGGTTATATCTTAAATCCAATGTTCATGAATGACTCAACTTTCGGTGTTCGCATTTCCTGGTGGGGTCAGGCTTTCGTTATTGACATTATCGAGGCTTTTTTCCTTGGCAAAGGCCTTGGTGGATAACATCAATAACAAAAGCCTGACCCCGTCGGCACACTGAGCCCATCGGTACATTTAAAAATGCTGGCTTTGAAATGAAGCCCGAAAGTTGAATGAATGATTTAAACCTAAGGAGTATAAAATTATGATAGTTCATGGAAAGGGATTCAATTTTATGGAATTTTTTCTCCAGAAGCATATGATTTTCCAGAGAAAAATTTTCATAGGCCTTATATCCATAATATTGTTTGCCCCGGTGTTGCAAACAGACGATATCTGTGCCCTGGAAGCGTCCTTTGTCAATGAAGTGGGCATGGAATTTATTTTGGTTCATCCGGGGGGGTACATCATGGGAAGCCCGGTGGACGAACCTTTCCGGAGCCGCAATGAACCCCAGCACCGGGTGGAGATAAAAAAAGCATTTTACATGCAGGCAACGGAGGTGACCCTGAAACAGTGGCACAGTATCATGCCCAAAAAAAGTTTTATTCTTCGAAAAGGGGCAGATGATATGCCGGTGACCCGGGTTTCCTATTATAATTGCCGACGGTTTGTTGGGAAACTCAGCCGCAGAACCAATCAAACCTATCGATTGCCCACGGAGGAAGAGTGGGAATATGTGTGCCGGGCGGGCACCACCACTGCCTATAGTTTTGGTGACACCGTGGACTGCACAAAGGCCATGTTTGGCAATAACAGCCTGAAATGCACCGACTGCATTGAAGAATCCAGATCCAGGGGACTTGAACTGGACAAACCGGCTCCGGTGAAGAGCTATCCTCCCAATCCCTGGGGCTTTTATGACATGCATGGTAATGTATGGGAATGGGTGTCTGATGCATATCATGGCTATCTGGCCCAGGATGACGGGGTGCTGCCAGGCAGAGAACGATCCTGGGATACCCGTATCAAACGGGGGGGCAGCTGGTTTATGTACGGACATTATTGTCGCAGCGCCAACAGAGCCTGGGCCCACCCCGGCGGGAAATTTAAAACCACGGGATTCCGGGTGGTGCTTGAGGTAGCCAAATGACAAAAAAATTTCTCAACATGTTTAAGGTGTACGAAGATGAGATTGCCCTTCTGTTATGGACGGTGGCTCTTTTATTCATCATTCGAAGCGCCGGAACCCTGCTGAATAATTTTGCTGAAACCGCTTTTCTCAAACGTTATGGCGTGGAATATCTTCCGGTGGTGAACATGATCAATGCGGTGGTTACTTTTTTTATCACCGGAGTGCTCACGGCGTTCACCGGTCGCATGGCAGCCACACGGCTGCTTTCCCGGGTGTTTATTATCTGCGGTGTCTGCATCACACTCATGCGTCTTGCCATTCCATTGGGATTTGAAATCATCTATCCTGTATTGTTTATGATGAAAAGTCAGTTTGAGATGCTCCAGGCCCTGATGTTCTGGAACCTGGCCAATGATCTTTACAATACCCGGCAATCCAAACGGCTTTTTCCCCTGGTCACCGCCGGCGGGGTGGTGGGGATGATTCTGGGAAGTTTTTTAACCCCCTGGATGGCCTCTGTTTTTCGCATGGATAACTTGCTTTATGTCTACCTGGCCTTAACACTGTCCGGGGCTTTTTTGGTCAATGCCATGACTTCCCGCTTTCCCACGCTGATTTTTTCTGATCATAAAACCGGTGGTGCCAAGGGCCGTACTCCCATGATTGAGGAGATTAAGCGAGTGGTTCCTCTGATAAAAGAGTCCACCTTGTTTAAAATTGTGCTGGTGTTGACATTCATGCCCAATGTGGTGATTCCCATTCTCAATTATCAGTTTAACTATGCCATTGACAGTCAGTTTGCCAGTGAATCCGGTATGATTCATTTTTTTGGTTATTTCAGAGGTTTTTTAAACATTATCAGTCTTTTTATTTTGCTGTTTGTGGGAAGGATTTACGGTCGCTGGGGAATCTCTGTGGCTTTGATGTTTCATCCCTTTAACTATGCCATTGCCCTGCTGGGATTCTTGTTCAGGTTTGATATCTTTGCGGCCATGTATGCCAGGATGTCCATTAATGTGATTCGAACCACCATAAATGTGCCTGCCAATGCCATTTTAATGGGATTGTTTCCCGATTCTTACCGCGCCATGGTGCGTCCATTTCTACGGGGAACAGTGGTAAGGGCAGCCCTTTTCCTGGGTTCCGGCTTGATTCTTATTTCCACCCACTACTTTGATCTTCATCCCCGCTATCTGACTTTGGTGGCCCTTCCCTTTGTCATTGCCTGGGCTGCGGCTCCCTTTGTGTTGAAGTCTGCCTATACACGGATTTTGATGGATCTGATGAAAACCGACATGTTTGAATTCAAACAGTTTGACGGCAAACAGCTTGCCCAGATATTCAAGGGCGGTAAAATCCAGGAAGCCCTTATCAACGCATTCTTAAAGGCCGACGGTAAAAATACCGTGTGGTATGCCAGGTTGCTTAAACATTTCGGTATAGAAAATTTTGATTCCCTGATACTGGAAAAACTGCCCTCCCAAAAGGAATCCGTGCAAATCGCCCTTGTGAATATGCTTTCCAAAGAGTTGGAACAAGAGGCCATGAAACAACTTTTGGGGCAGGCTCATCCAGACGCCCACGGTGTTTCCATCGCTGCATTCAGCCATCTTATCCAGTGTGAAAATCATTGCAGGATAGATGCCCTGGAAAAGGTGCCCATGGAGATGTTTCTCAACAGTGCCAATGCCGGGGTCCGGGGTCATGCTTTGGCGTGCCTGTGGCCAAAAGAACCGGAAAAATGTGCAGCCACCCTTAATGCGTGGCTTGCATCTCCAGAAGACGATGATCAAAGGGCCGGTGCCGTGTGTGCCGGATTTGTGGGGGATGATGTGGTTACCCCCATGCTGCTGAACCTTTTATATGCGTCTCCTTCTCCGGGTCTCATTGCCGATCTTCTGGTGTCATTGTCAAAACTTGGCATGGAAGATATCAATGATGTGATTTTTCCTTATCTTATCCATGGGGATAAAAGAATTAGGAAAGCCGCTGTTACAGCCCTGGATATTAATGATGAAACAGCCTTTGGCCACGCCCTTCAACGGGTGGGGGACAGTGATGAATCCATCCGGGAACTGGCTGCACAACGCATCCGTGACGCCAAATATCAGAACAACCGCATTGTGGTGGAATCCCTTGCCGTTCCCGACACCCGGCTGCGCAAAGGGCTTTTTGAACTGTTGGAACATCTGGATATAAAAGATGGGGATATTTACCATTTTGCCAGAAAAGGCCTTGAAAATTGTTATCTCTATATTGCCATGGGGCTCAATATTGACTCTTTGCCCACCACCCCTGTGAGGGAACTTGTGAAAACCCATTTATTCCAGAAAAAAGAATTGATTCTGGAAAATGTGATCCGGGTACTGGTGATTCGTGATGAAACAGGTCGCATGAAAACCGCATGGAAAGGGATCTTTTCTTTGAATCAAAAACACAATGCCAATGCCATTGAGTTGTTGGGAGATCTTCTGGATCGTCGGTTGTTTGATACCATGCGTCCCCTTCTGGAAAGCCCCACGCCTGAAGTTGCCGTGATGGAGGGTCGCCCCTTTGTAACCATTCCGGAATTTGATTCAAAGGGAGTGGAGGTGTTTCACCGACTGGTGCTGTCCAAGGACTGGGTGGATGTTGTCATGGGGCTTGATTTAAGTCTGGAAGATCCTGAACTTAAGGAACCGGTAAGCTTCTGGGAGACCCATGATGCCTTTACATCCCATCATATCATAAAGGAAATTGAAATGATCAAACACAAAAAAGCCGCAGATGTTAAGGAAAAGAAAGGGAGCTCCAGACAGGAGATTTCCCTTGCTGAAAAAATTATGCTTTTGCGGGAAATTGATATTTTTTCAGATCTTAAAGTGGCTGAACTTGCAGCCATTGCCGCAGTGACAGAGGAAGTTTCCTATCCGCCGGATGAAAAAGTGTTTAAGCAGAATGATGTGGGTGATTCGGTGTTTATGGTGATTTCCGGTCTTGTGGAGGTGGTGCGGGAGCTGTCTTTGGAGGATCGGGTTGTTCTGGATACCATTAACCGGGGCGGTGCCTTTGGAGAGATGGCCCTTTTAGATGATTCCCCCCGGTCGGCAACCATACAGACGGTGGAATTTTCCCGGTTTTTGACCCTTCACAAACAGGCCTTTAACGAAACCGTGATGGAGTATCCCCGGATTGCATTACAGATATGTTCCATACTCAGCCAGCGTATCCGGCATCTGCACGGTAAAATTGATCAGTGATAAACTTTTCCCCGTGGAATTAACCAAAAGCTCATCAGTATGCCAAGTGTGTCTGTTGCAACTTTTGGTTGGAAGGCAAGCGCTGTGACTCCTTCCAACAAGGTGTATCAACATTGGAACCGGATCTGTTAAGGATTGTTTGCATGGCATTAGACAGCAATAATAAATTGTATGAAATTTTATTGGATGTGGCAAAAAAAGTGTCCATGGGAGATTATGACAACGTAGACAACCTCATGGAGCTGACCACCCGGGGTAAATATCCTCCCCAGGTGTCAGAGCTTGCCGAAGCCTTTGGCATGATGGTGGTTAAGATTGAATCCCGTGAATTTAACCTTCAACAATTGCTTGAAAAGATAAAAAGTAAAAATAAAAAACTGGAAGAAACCCTCCAACGGGTCCAGTTATTGGAAGGTGTTCAGAGCCATTTGAGTAAATTTGTACCCAAATCAGTGCAGGATATCATTGAGGATAACCCTGAAAATCCGGATTTGAACAAACATGAAAAAGATTTGTCTGTATTGTTTCTTGATATTGCCGGGTACACCAAAATGAGTGAAAATATCTCCCAGGAAAAAATGAATTATCTCATTGAAACTTATTTCAGCGAATTTTTGAACATTATTGCCGAAAATAAAGGCGATATCAATGAAACCGCCGGTGACGGCCTCATGATTCTTTTCCAGGATGAAAATCCCCGGACCCATGCCGTTAATGCGGTTTCCGCCGCCATCGGTATCCAGAAAAAAACGCTTGTTATCAATGAATCCTTAAAGAAAAAATATGATCCGGTGATGGTGAACATGGGCATTAATTCCGGTAAAGCGTCCGTGGGTTCCACCCGTTTCAAGGGGGTTGCCGGAGATCGATGGACCTATACGGCATCCGGACCTGTCACCAATATTGCGGCCCGGGTCTGTTCAGTGTCAAAGGGAGGTGAGATTCTGGTGACATCTTCAACATCGCGTCACATTGAAGACAGATTTAAACTGGGATCACCCAGGGAACAGGCCTTGAAAAATGTCAGTAAGCCCATTCAGCTCCGGGAGATCATTGTTGAGTAATTGACGGGGGCAAAAAATTGTGATTATCCACACCCCCTGGGCTGAAGGCCCAGGGGGTGTTTTGATTCACATTCTATGAACCTTCTATTTCACACTTATCGTTGAGATGAACCCGGATAAAGTAAACGCCAAGTGCTGCCACCGGGATTGCAAGCAAAAAGCCCACCACCGGAAGCAGGGTAAAACCGATGATCACAAGGGCCAGGGCGCCTATTAATAAAAGCGATCCAATCATTAATTTTGACATTCTTTCGGGAAGACATTCATTCATTTTCATGGGCGACTCCTTTTTTATAAAATAGATGGCAGATTTGTCTGCCTCAGTAAAAAAATGAAACGCTTATGACTCCTGTCGGCTGGATGGTGTTTCAATGTGGCCGGCCAGCCAGACAAGGTGGTTTACTCAACTTTCGGGCTTCATTTCAAAGGCGGCATTTTTAAATGTACCGATGGGCTCAGTGTGCCGACGGGGTCAGGCTTTTGTTGTTGATGTTATCGACCAAGGCCTTTGCCAACGAAAAAAGCCTCGATAATGTCAATAACGAAAGCCTGACCCCACCACGAAATGCGAACACCGAAAGTTGAGGTGGTTTAAAAGTTCAACTTTAATGATTTTTAATGCAATTAAGATGCCAATGGTTGCTTTTTCCCGGATAATGTTAAAGCTTAAGGCTTTTTTGTTTGTTCAGTAATTTTTCAATGGTGTTAACCAGATCCATACGCCCCTGTTTTCTCAATAGCGGTAACACCGCCTGATAATAGGGCGGACGTTTACGGATGGTGATGTCATATTTGGCGATCATATCCGGGGTAACATCATTTTCCACAAAGGCGTCTGTTTTATCAAGGGCACCAATGGCCAGAAGTTCAATCATGGTGCGCACGCATTTTTCGCACACCCCGCAGTTCAGGCGATGGGGCACATTGGCAAGACACACCCTGAAATTGTTCAGCGCCACCTCCCAGCCTGCCACAATTTTTATTTTATCCAGCCGGGACTGATCATGGTCCCGGTGGCGGATGCGCATGTCATGGCTGGAGTATTCCGGATCCCTTAACGGGTGGGATGCATTGGGATGAAGATAGGAAACATCGTAGCAGGAGCCGATGTAAACCATGTGCAGAACTTTTGCAAAGGCGTGGGAGATGGAAGCCAGCACAGCACCGAAAAAATTTTCCAGCCACAAAACCCGGTTGTCGCAAAGATGCCGGATGTTGGTGTACACTGGTACCAGCTCAACATCTGCGGCATCGGTGATCCGGGTGATGGCGGTGACAGCCCGGTCGTACACATGATATTTCATGCCCCGCTCCACCACACCGCCAATGTCAAATCCATGGATAAAAAGTCCCTCTTTAATTGAACCCGGGTGGGAGGCAGGGTAGCGCAGTCGGTTAAGTCGCAGGGCTGCCAGGGAATCCATACCCCCGGACATGACCATGCCGGCATGCCTGTTATCGGAAAACAGTGCGTGATCCAGCACATCGGTTTCAATTTTCAGCGGAGTATAATCCCCCTTGCTCCACACCTGGGTGATGGCCATGGCAATGTTAAGCCCCTCCAGCAGGGTGGGGCAGATTTTTTCATCCATTTTAATTCTTTTTTCATGGAAATGCATGGCCGGGATGAGGCATCCCACCAGAAAGGCATGGGGATTTAATGACAGCTTATCTGCTGTGGCATGGGGGGTTTTGATGAAAATGGTTTTTCCGGGATGGTCACTTTCTTCAAATTGCACCCTGGCACTGATCTGGGTGAATGCATGGTCTTTTGTCCGGTTCAGTTGCGAGATAATCATAGACGGCCTTTTAAATTATTCATTATTTGTCCGCTTGTGGCGGTTTATACGGTGGCACACATGCTCAATGATTTTTCCGGCAATATCAATATGGGTGGCCTCTTCCAGTCCCCGGAACCCCGGGGAATAGTTTACCTCCATAATATATGGTCTTCCCTCTGCCGTAATAATCAGATCCACCCCGGAAATTTCCAGATGACACGCCCTGGTGGCCTTGATGGCCATTGTTTTCCATTCAGCGGATAGATCTACGCATTGGGCCTTGCCGTTAAGATGAAAATTACTTCTGAATTCTCCCTTTCCCGGGGATAAGGCCATGGCCCCGATGACCTCATTTCCCACCACCAGAATGCGCAGATCCCTGCGGTTTTCCGGTGGAATAAAACGCTGGACCACGGCACCTTTTTTTTCTTTTAGCAATGTGTGGCAAAGCTTGGAAATATCATCGTTCCCGGTGATTTTAAAAACCCCTTCACCTCCCATACCGTCCATTTTTTTGGCAATGACCGGATAGCCGCCCAAAAGTGTCACGGCCCGGTGGAACCCCTCTTCGGCAGTAATAAAAAAGGTGTCTGGTACCGGCAGGTCTGCCGCAGCCAGGGTCTGGAGGGTGATGTACTGGTTTCTGGCAATGGTGATGCCTTCAACTCCGTTGATCAGAGGAATATTCAGGTGCATCAATTGGCGGAGCAGGGCCATACCATACTCCCCCATGGGTGAACCTTGTCTGGGTAACACCACATCCAGAGGAGAAACAAGGTCATTAACGGTGTATTGAAATTTACCTTTACCAATGCCGGACAACATTTTGTAAGGATTGATCAGGCAAATCTTGCATCCCTGTTGTTCTGCGGCCTGGGCAAGTCGCATGGTGGGATGAAATGAATAATCATTAACGGTCATGATGCCGATGTTCATTTGTGTAATTTTTCCATGTTGCTGTTAATCATCTGTTCCGGCATCCAGATACCGGCGGGTTTTCCCATTTGTTCACTGTAATAGGTGACCACTTTGCGGGTTTTGTTTCGTATGGCAATTTTCTGGGTGGCAGTGTTATCCTCACTGATGATGGAAAAAATTTTGTGATCTTCTGCCCGGGCCGTCAATCCTTCCAGAAGTTTTGCCCCCACCCCCAATGCCCGGTATTCCGGCCTCACCGAGGTATACCCCCGTTCCAGAAAATGGGTAAAATCCATGTTTGATATTTTATTAATTCGTTCAATAAAGGGTTTTCTGGGGCGTTTTAAACTGGAATTCCCCACAATTACCCCGTTTTCCATGGCATAGGCAATGAGAAAGGCCCGCTCCAGGTTGTATCTCACCCATTTTGTGGCCACAGATCCACCCGCCTCCACCATTTTGCATATTTCATCTAAATATTTCGGCGGCAGGTTTTCCGGTTTTTCAAAATAAAAGGTGATATCCTTTCCCAGGGAAAAAATTGTTCCACAGGCCGTATCCACCCGCATGGGAAAAAGTTCTTTGCGGGAATAGCAGGTGAGGTAACCCAGTAAACGGGTGGGATCATTCAGGGCCTGCCACAGGGGAATCCCCGGCAGTTGTTCAACATCGCTGTAAGGTATTTCCATGTCAAGCCTGGGACGGGCATTAAAATCATCATTTTTTTTTGTTGCCCGGGAGATTACTGCCATTTCATGGGAATGGGCAATGTTGGGGTTGGAAAGGACAAAGGAGAAAAAGGGGGGTGTTTTTGAAATATTTTCATTAAAGCCAAGAATAAAGTGATTCCATATTCCTTTTTTGGACAGTTGCCATAACGCTTTGGTCTCCAATTTTTTTTCCGGATGGGGAATCTGCCATTGGATCATGCAAAGGGTGGAAATGGTAAAAAAATTTTCTGCAAGCTCAAACGGGGGCTTTCCATCCCGGATTACCCGGGTAATACCCATGGTAATATTTTTTTTGCGGTGAATTGCTTCCAACACCCGGAATAGAAAATCGTCACTTTCAAAAGGCATTTCAAAGAAAAGCGCATCTGCCCGGGTGGCATCAATACTTTGGATGATGTTGTTGATAAAAGAATCAATGTCCGGGTGGAAATCTTCTTTTTTGGTGCAATAGGGTGTTGGGGACGGTTCGGGAATTTTTTTTCTGGAATTTTCCGGTGGGCAGTCAGGAAGATGATGATCCATGGCGACATCATGGGAGATAAGGCTCATTTGGGTGGTTGCCGGGGGAAAAATCGGCTGGAATTTATCCAGGGGAGGATCAATTTCCGGGGGTTGTTTTGAATGGATCAATAAAATATTTTTTTTTATATGTTTCATGGTGAGAGTATGTTACTTTATTTTTACGTGATTTTCAATGGATTAAACAGGTTAAAAGCGTTTTATGTAAATTCTCAATAACCTCGGGTTGATACCCCCTGACAGTGCTTTAAATGCCGGATGATATTCAGAACGGATACTTGAATACCCGGACTTATTGAGATCTTACCGTTTTATCGTCTGATGAATCAAAAAGATTTTTTGGGAACCTTATGAAAATAGCTTTTTTAATGGATCACCTGCGCAGTATTGATCCTGTCTGGGAGACCACCTCCCATTTAATGTATGAGTGCAACCAGCGTGGACACACTGTTTTTTTTCTGGAACCCCATGACCTTTATATAAGAGATAACGGGGTGGTGGCCAGGATGCACAACATCACCGTGCAAAAGGATTTATCCATTAAAGCTTACTGGGATGCCCTTATTGACTGCCTGGTCCAGGATGAGCTTATTTTTGAAACGGTCATTGAACTGGATGTTATTTTTTTAAGAAAAGATCCTCCCATCAATTATCAGGTCATGGAGTTCTTAGGCCCTGTGTGTG
Organism: Desulfocicer vacuolatum DSM 3385; assembly: GCF_900176365.1. Taxonomy (GTDB): domain Bacteria; phylum Desulfobacterota; class Desulfobacteria; order Desulfobacterales; family Desulfobacteraceae; genus Desulfocicer; species Desulfocicer vacuolatum. Next base: position 110,214 of record NZ_FWXY01000014.1, read on the forward strand.
ATCGGGTTTTTGTCATGAATCGTCCCATGGGTCAAATCAAAGGTAACAGTAAAGTCTATACCTTGAATTTTGCCCATATTATCCCCCAGACCCATATTTCAAGGGATCCCAAACGTCTGCGGCGAATTATTGATAATTTCGGGGGTGACATGATTATAAAGCCCCTTCAGGGACATGGCGGGGAGGGAGTCATCAAGGTAAGCAATCGTGACCCTGAAAATTTAAATTCCTTGATTAACTATTATATCCGGGCCAATCGACCCTATCCCCAGCGTCAGCCCATCATGGTGCAGGAATACCTGGAAGATGTTAAAAAGGACGGGGACGTAAGAATACTGCTGCTTAACGGGGATATCCTCGGTGCCATGAAACGTAAATCCGTGTCCGAAGATTTCAGAACCAATGTTCATGCCGGGGCCGAAGTGCTTTTCCATGAAATAACACCTGCCCAGAAATCAATCTGCGATATCATTAAGCCCAGACTCATGGAAGATGGGCTTTATTTTGTGGGGATTGATGTCATTGGAGACAAACTTCTTGAAATTAATTGTGTCAGTCCCGGTGGCATTCCCCGGATCAATCAACTCACCGGGCAGAAGATTGAAACCCGGGTGATTGATTTTATTGAGCATAAGATTTTTAAATAACCGCCACGGGCAGACCGTGCCTGATTCGGTTTTGCCCATAATTTTTTCGGATTTTTTTATATGAAAACAATGCTGTCCAGTGCCGACATTACTTCCATTGATCTGTATCACACCTGGGTACGGGTGCGTCTGAAGGCTTTTTTTATGATCACTGTTTTCATGGTGTTTTGTTTGCTTTCCTGTCAGGAGAAATCCACAAAAGAGATTTTAAAAATAGGGCTTCCAGAAGAGCCGCGCACCCTTAATGTGTGGCTGGCAAGTGACTCCAACTCTTGGAAAATTTTATCCCAGATTTACCAGCCCATGTACCTGCGGGACCCGGACACCCTGGAACTTATTCCCTGGCTGGCAAAGGATATGCCGGTGCTGGACAGGGAAAACATGAGTTACCTTGTGACATTAAAGGCGGCAAAATGGTCCGACGGTACCCCTTTTACTGCCCATGACGTGGCCTTCACCGCCGGGGTGTTTCACGATTTTAAAGTCCCCCGGTACTACAGCAAATGGAAGGCCGTTGAAAAAATTGAAGTGGTGGATGATCACACAGTGCGTTTTTTCCTGAAAAAACCCTCTGCCATTATTTTATCCCGGGTGTTCACTGCTCCCATGGTTTCCCAAAAACGATGGCAGCCGGTGGTGGATGCGGCATTAAAAACCCGGAAACCCCTGCGGACCCTGCAGAATCATAAAATTGAATCCCCCCTGGGCACAGGCCCTTTTGTGCTTTCGCAATATCAAAAGGGCACTTTTATTTACATGGAGAAAAATCCCCGGTTTTTCGGCACAGGGCGCACCATGGCCCACCGTCGTCTGGGGCCATGGGTGGACGGCGTGATCTACAGAATGTACGGCACCGGTGATGTGGCCATTCTTGCCCTGCAAAAGGGAGAAATTGATATGTACTGGTGGGGTATTCAACCGGGATATGTGGCCCAGTTGACTCAAACCCCGGACATTGAACTGTTCCATAACCACAAAAGTGCCCTGTACTTCATGGGATTTAATGTAAGAAAAGCCCCCTTTGATGACAGGGCACTCCGGCGGGCCGTTGCCACCCTCATTGATAAAGAATTCATTGTCACCCGTCTTCTTCAAAATTACGGCATTGCCATGCACTCCATTGTACCCCCGGGCAATGCATTCTGGCATAATCGTGATGTGCCCCGGTACAGTGAGGGGTTAAACCGTGATCAGCGCATTGCAAAGGCCCATGACCTTTTAAAACAGGCAGGATACACCTGGGAAACTCCTCCGGTGGACGAAAATGGAAACATCCAAACGGCCCGCAATATCCGTCTTCCCAATGGGAATCCCATGGAAAAAATGATTATCCTGACCCCACCGGCGGACTATGATCCCAAACGGGCCTTTGCCGGTATGATGATACAGGAATGGATGCGGGAGATGGGGATTCCCGCCTTTGCCCGGCCCATGTCCTTTGGGGCGCTCCTGGACAAGGTCAAGGGAAAGCATGATTTTGATGCCTTTGTTCTGGGATACGGCAGACTCAATCTGGACCCCGATTATGTGAGAACCTTTTTTTATTCTAAAAATGACAAGCCCCGGGGATGGAATATGAGTGGATATAAGAATCCTCTGTTTGATGACCTGGCCAACCGGCAGCGGGCTGAAATGGATCGAAACAGGCGAAGAGAACTGTTGATTGAAATGCAGCGCATTATCCTTGATGATGTGCCCTATATTCCTTTGTATAATCCTGATATCCTGGAGGCATCCTCCCGGAAGCGCTTTAACGGATGGGTGGAAAGCCTGGAAGGCATCGGTAATATCTGGTCCCTTTGCATGGTTAAACCTGTAACGGCAACGGAACTTAATCCATGAATCGCATTGTGTTTATATCCAAAAAAGCGGTGGAACTGTTTATTTTGTTTTTTTTGATTCTCACCGTTCTTTTCTTTTTATTTCGCCTGGCTCCGGGGGACCCTGTGACCCGCATGGTGGACCCCATGCTCACCCCCGAAGATGCCGCCCATATTATAGAACAGATGGGCCTTGATAAACCCCTGACCACCCAGTATATGATTTATGTTAAAAATTTTTTTACGGGTAATTTTGGATTTTCCTTTCACTATGGAGAGCCCGTGGCCCGGGTGATCATGGCAAGATTGCCCTGTACGCTCTTACTATTTACCACATCCACCCTTCTGGCGGCCCTGGCCGGGGTGTTTCTGGGAAAAATTTCTGCCTGGAAAAAGGGGTCCCGCATGGATGGGGTGCTTTCCATCTCTGCCTTGGTGTGTCATACGCTTTTTGTGCCGTGGTTTGCCTTGATGATGTTATGGATGCTGGGATTTCAAGTGGGATGGTTTCCCCTGGGGGGCATTATTTCTCCTGAGCTCTGGATCGAAGATGCCCCCTTTGGCCTGAAGGTCCTGGATGTGATCCATCATATGATACTGCCCCTTTTAACCCTTTTTATTATCCATGTGGGCAGTTATCTCTTATTAATGCGAAGCAGCATGCTGTCGGTGTTAAAGGAAGATTATATTTTAACGGCCCGGGCCAAGGGCCTTACAGACCGGGTGATTCGCAACCGCCATGCGGCAAAAAATGCAGCCCTTCCCGTGGTGACAAGTGTGGGGTTAAGCCTTGCGTTCTCCATTAACGGCGGGGCCTTGACCGAGCAGATTTTCACATGGCCCGGTATTGGGCGGGAGCTGATTTTTGCCGTGAGTAACAATGATTATCCGCTGGCCCAGGGCTGTTTTCTGCTCATTGCTGCGGTGGTGCTGTCAGCCAATTTTATTGTGGATCTGCTCTATGCCTGGCTGGACCCCCGGATTCATTATTAAGATTATTTTTTTTATATGAAATACTCCTCAAATCAATGGATACCCTGTCAATATGAGTTATTATTTTGGTTTTATGCATCGGTTTTCATCCAACTGGAAAATTTTTATTCAAAATCCACTGGGAAAAGCCGGGTTAGCTCTTTTGTCTTTGTTTGCTCTCATGGCCGTGGCCAGTTTTGGGCTGCACCTGCTGGGCCCCATGTATGATCCCATGACCGGTGTGGACCCTGTGGTTTCGCGCTCTGTGGGGCCAAGTACATCCCATTGGCTGGGTACCGATTTTATTGGCAGAGATATTTTATGTCAATTGCTGGAAGGGGCCAAAATTGCCTTTATTGTTGGACTGGCTTCGGCATTTATCAGCATCATCATCGGCACTGTGGTGGGCATGGTGTCAGGATATGCCGGAGGGATTGTGGATATTCTTCTCATGCGTCTGGCTGATATGGTCATGGTGTTGCCCTCCCTTGTGATTCTGCTCATCATTGCAGCGCTTTTTGGCCAGCTTAACATCTGGATGATTGTTTTTTTAATTGCCATATTGCGATGGCCGGCAGTGGCCAGGGTGATCCGGTCCCAGACCCTGTCTTTGAAACAACGTCCCTTTATTGAAGCGTCCCGGGTGGCCGGGGCCTCTGATATCCGTATTATATTTAAGCACATCATGCCCAATGTATTGCCCCTTGCCTTTCTTTACATGACATTTCGGGTCACCTCCGCCATTCTGGTGGAGGCTTCTTTATCATTTCTCGGGTTTGGTGATCCCGGTCAGATCAGCTGGGGTATGATGCTGCAATGGGTGTGGAGTTCCGGCCACATGTTCCAGGCCCCTTACTGGCTGTTGCCCCCGGGGATCTGTATTTCCCTTCTCACCCTTTCCTTTTATATGGTGGGACGGGCCATGGACGAGGTGCTGGATCCAAGGTTGAGAAGGGAGGGGCAATAAGCATGGCATTACTCACCGTGGACAACCTGACCGTGGGATATGACAGTGCAACGGGCATGACCCGGGCTGTGGACGATGTTTCTTTTACCATAGAATCCGGTACTTCCCTGGGCTTTGTGGGGGAGTCGGGATGCGGCAAAACCACCATTGGCATGGCTTTGATGGGACTTTTGCCGGATAATGCCCGGATTTTACATGGCAATATCATTCTGGACGATCAAAATCTTATAAAAATTTCCCAGGAAGATTTTAGAGAGATACGGGGCAGAAAAATTGCCATGATTTTCCAGGCAGCCATGAATGCGCTGAATCCCGTTGTCCGGGTGGGGGATCAGGTGGCGGAGATGATTACCACCCACCAGACCGCTGTCTCTCCTGTGGAAATATCGGTGAAAATAGAAGAGTTATTTGATCTTGTGGGAATACCCGGGGATCGCATCAACGATTATCCCCATCAGTACAGCGGCGGCATGAAACAGCGGGCCATCATTGCCATGGCCCTGGCCTGTAATCCCCGTTTGATCATTGCAGATGAACCCACCACGGCCCTGGATGTGGTGGTTCAGGATCAGATATTAAAGGAGATCATAAAAATACAAAATCTGCTTGATACCGGTTTTGTGTTTATCTCCCATGATATTGCGGTGGTGGCCCGGGTGTGTGAAAAAATATGTGTGATGTATGATGGAAAGATTGTGGAGACCGGCACCAGGGAAGAAGTGTTCCAGGCACCGGTGCATCCCTATACCCGGCAGTTGCTGGGCTCCTACCTCACACTGGATAATTGTAATAATATTAAAGTTCCTTATATTAACTCCCGGTTGGGACAAAAGGGGTGGGAACATGGATGTGCACTTGCACCTTTATGCGATAACCCCATGGATAAATGTGATCGTCTGTGCCCAGGCTGGCGGCAATTATCCCCCACCCACGGGGTTCGGTGTTTTAAGAAATCAACCATATAACCGCCACGGGCGGACCATATTCTGGCCTTGGCCTGTCCACAACAAAACTTGAAATACACCCCCGGTTTGCGGAGTGTTTCATATAAAACAAACCACATGTCCTGGCGGACACAACAAGTATAGAAAATGACGATGATGGGGCATTGGCCAGATATTACCAACCCGAATATGTACATTTTTGGAAAAAATAATGAAAAAACAACAAAATGCCATCATTGAGCTGGCGGATATTTCAAAAATTTATTATCAAAAATCCCAGCTCTTTCATACCGGTGCCGGTGATGTGGTGGCTTTAAAAGATATTAATCTCACCATTAACAAGGGAGAAATATTTGGGCTTGTGGGGCAGAGCGGCAGCGGGAAAACCACTGCAGGGCGCTTGCTGGTGAAACTTGAAAATCCCACCCGGGGAGAGATTTACTTAAAGGGTGCTCCGGTGTCCGGGTTAAAGGGCAGGGAACTAAAAGAATACCGAAAACAGGTTCAAATGATTTTCCAGGATCCTTATCAATCATTAAATCCCCATCTTTCCATTGCGGAAACCGTGATGGAGCCCCTGATTGTGCATGGTGCGGGCACCCGGGAAAGCCGACGGCAAAAGGTTCTGGATACCCTGGAAACCACAGGCCTTGTGCCGGCAACTGATTTTTATGATCGATATCCCCACCGGCTCAGCGGGGGGCAGCGCCAGCGGGTGGCCATTGCCCGGGCCATTGTTCTGGAACCGGAGTTCATTGTGGCAGATGAGCCCAGCTCCATGCTGGATGCCACCATTGCCATACAATTGTTCCAGGTACTGCTCAACATCCGGGAACGATTGGGCATGACATTTTTGTTTATCACCCATAACCTGGCTGCGGCAAAATACCTGTGCGACCGCATTGCTGTCATCCAAAATGGCGTCATTGTGGAGACAGGTCACACCCGGGATGTTATTGATCACCCTTCACACCCCTACACCAAAACCCTTATTGCGTCCCAGCCCAGTTTTGATATCTGTCCCATTTTGTAAAAAAATGTGGGCAGACCAAAGTCAGAATGCGGTCCGCCCGTGGCGGTTATTTTAAAGAAAATCCCCCAAGTTTTGTTTCCAAATATTCTTCAATGCCTTCAATGGCACCTTCTCTTCCCAGGCCGCTTTCCTTCATACCGCCAAAGGGGGCCGCAGCAGAGGTGGGATTGATGTCATTGATGCCGATGATGCCAAAATTAAGCCCCTCAAAAAGCAGCATGGCCTTGGATAGATTCTGGCTGTAAACATAGGCTGCCAGGCCATAACGGGTATCATTGGCCATGGTTAACAGCTCTTTTTCATCCTGATAGGAAATAACAGGGGCCACAGGTCCAAAGGTTTCTTCCCGGTAAATGAGCATCTCCGGGGTAACATTATCCAAAATGGTGGGGGCATAAAAATGACCTTTATCAAGGCCGTTTTCCATGAGCCTGAAACCACCTGTGACAAGCTTGGCACCCTTTGCCACAGCATCTTTCACCTGGTTATCCACCTTTTCAACGGCAGTGTCATTGACCAGGGGGCCAATGCTCACACCGGCCTCACTGCCGGGACCTGCCTTCATTTTAAATACCCGGCTGGACAATTCCTTTAAAAACGGTTCTTTCATGCTTTCATGGACAAAAATCCGGTTGGGACTGATGCAGGCCTGGCCCGTGTTTAAGAATTTTAACAGAGAAAGTCCCTTGGCCGCATGCACAGGGTCAGCATCTTTGCATACAATAAAAGGGGCATGCCCACCCAGTTCCAGGGAAACCCGTTTCATCTGGGCCGCCGCTTCCCGGGCCAGCATTTTCCCCACCTGTGTGGAACCGGTGAAGGTCAGTTTCCGCACCCTTTCATCTGTTAAAAACACTTCTCCCACAGGATTGGGGTCCCGGGCGGTCACAAGATTGGCCACCCCTGCGGGAAGCCCTGCTTTTTCCAGCAGTTTGAACACTTCAATGGCGCAAAGGGGCGTGGCTTCGGCGGGTTTGAGAACAATGGTGCATCCTGCGGCCAGGGCCGGGGCCACTTTTCTTGTGATCATGGACACCGGATAGTTCCAGGGGGTAATGGCCCCCACCACCCCCACGGGCTGTTTTAATACCATGAACCGTTGATCTGATCGGGCTGAGGGGATGGTTCTGCCATATACTCTTTTTGCCTCTTCGGCAAACCACAACAGAAAATCAGCGCCGTATTTCACTTCATTGCGGGCAGCTTTAATGGGTTTTCCCTGCTCCAGGGTCATGGTCTGGGCCAGGTGTTCGAGATTGTCCATCATAAGAGTGTGGGCACGGTAAAGAAAATCCGAGCGCCGGTAGGCTGTGGCTGCGGCCCATGTATCCAAAGCATCATGGGCCGCTGTTACAGCCAGGCGTGTTTCTTTTTCGCCACCGTCGGGAACCGTGGCAATGGTTTCACCCGTGGCGGGGTTTAATACGGTAAATGTGTTTTTTTTTTCTGGAATTGCCCATTGGCCGTTGATGAACATAATCACTCCTTTGAATTTTTATGAATCATGAATTTGTGGCTATTTTTTGTCATAAAGATAAAAATTTATCAAGCATTGTATGTTCTTTCATTTGACCATTGATTTTGTTTTCAGTATATCATCAAGTGTTATCCAAAAGTCAGTTGATGAAATAAGGAGTTTCATGACAATAAAAGGTATGACCTTTTTGTTTGTATTTATTTAAAATTCAGCAGGTTCCAAATAAAAAGAGCAGCCATTTATTTCTATGCGGCTTCTAAGTGAGTAAACGGGGTGTCATTGTCAAAAATCAACTTAATGGATTCCCTGGTTTGCAAAATTCATGGGTAAAGCATGTACTGCATTGCATTTTCAAAGGGGCTTGAATTTGTCTATTCCCATTGTCAGTGATATTTTACATTTTTTTGCAAACTTGAAAATCAAGACAAAACTGCTGGGCGCTTATACCCTGATTTCCGTGTTGGCCATTTTTCTGGGCGGTGCAGTGATTTATCACCAGGTGCGCATCACCATTGAAGCCAATATTGAAAGTGAACTGACCAATGCCACAGCTGCCATTCAGAACATGGTAAGAACGGCAGCTGCCACCTCCATTAAAAATCATCTAAGGGCCATTGCCGAAAAAAACAAAGAGATTGTGACAAACATTTACGCAGATTTTCTCAAAGGCCTGATGACGGAGGAAGAAGCCAAACTTTTATGCCGGAAAATTCTCTTTAGCCAGTCCATTGGTAAAACCGGATATATTTTTTGTGTCACTTCATCGGGTATAGCCACGGAACATCCCAATCCCGGGGTGGTGGGAAAAAATTTTTTAAACCGGCAATTTGTCAAAAAAATGATAGAGATGAAAACCGGCTATCTTGAGTATGACTGGAAAAATCCAGAAGATGTGGCCTTAAAGCCCAAAGCCATGTACATCTCCTATTTTAAACCATGGGACTGGGTCATTGCCGCCTCCTCCTATAGGGAAGAGTTTGCAGAATTGATCAATATCTCTGATTTTAGGAAAAGTATTCTGAGCCTGACCTTTGGGAAAAGCGGGTATACTTATATTAAAGACAGCCTTGGAAATCTCATTGTTCATCCTTTTATGACAGGTAATTACTTTGATGCAAAGGACAAATACGGTGAATATTTTGTTCGAAAAATCTGTCGGTTAAAAAACGGAAAGGCTGTCTATACTTGGAAAAATCCCGGGGAGACCATTGAGCGCGATAAAATGGTGATTTTTAAATATATTCCGGAATATGACTGGATTGTGGCATCCACCACATATCTTGACGAAATTTTTGCCCCGTTAAACACGGTTCGAAACATTGTCTTCACCATTATCCTTTTAATCTGTGTCTTTGTTTTTTGCACATCTTTGTGGATTAATGCCGGTGTTATAAGGCCGTTGCAGAATTTTATGAAGCAGTTTGCCCTGGGCGCATCCGGGGATTTTAATATTCGCATGCCTGTAAAATCCACCGATGAAATCGGGCAACTTGCAGATTATTTTAATAGATTCATGGATACCCTGAATAACTATGCCACCAATTTGCACCTGGAAATGAATCAGCATAAAATGACGGCCCAGGCCCTTCGTTCCAGCGAGGAAAAATATCGCACCATTCTGGAGCGCATGGAAGAAGGGTATTTTGAAGTGGATCTGTCCGGATCTTTCAGCTTTTGCAACCATGCCATGGTCAGGATGCTGGGGAAAAAGGAAGATGAGATCATGGGTACCCGTATTTATAATTGCATGAATCTTAAAAATTGCCAGGCCCTGGAAAAAATTTTTACCATTGTGAGGCAGTCTGGCAAGGCAAAACAATTGAGCGATCTTGAGTTGATCCGGTCAGACTGCACCCTTTGTACAGTGGAGGCTTCAGTATCTTTAAGAAAATCTTCAGACAATACACCCAAAGGGTTCAGCGGAGTGCTTCGGGATATCAGTGAGCGGAAAAAAAATGAAAAAGCCCTTCGTCTGTCAGAAGAGATGTTTTCAAAGGCTTTTAGGAGCAGCCCTTCTGCCATGTTCATTGCCGCTTTAAAGGACAGCCGTATTATCAATGTCAATGATCGTTTTCTGGCGGTCACCGGCCACAGCCTGTTTGAACTCATCGGCAAAGAATTGTCAGGGAATCATTTTTTTTACCATTCCATGGACTGGAAAAAAATGATGGCATCCTTGTCAGAAAAAGCGTTGATTAAAAATCGGGAAATCACATTTTTAACGGCCGCCGGAGAAAAACGCACGGGAATGATTTCCATGGAACAGATCTTTTTGTGGGGTGAATCATGTATTCTCGGGGCCATTGAGGACATGACCGATTCCAGACGATTGGAGCGGGAAATTCTCATCATCAGCGAAAGGGAACGTCAGAAGCTTGCCATGGAACTGCACGATGATCTTTGCCCCCAGCTCATCGGCATTGAGGTGATGACCAAAATGCTGCAACAACGCCTCCATGGAAACAAAGGTGATGGTTGCCTGGACAATGAGGCAGATCGCGCGGGTAAAATTCGTTCTTTGATTCTGGACAGCATTGAAAAAACCCGTCGTATGTCCAGGGGACTTTCCCCTGTGAATCTCACAGAACTGGGATTTGATGCTTCCCTGGAAGAACTGGCCACATATGTCAGGGAGGTTTTTAATATTTCCTGCACCCTTTGCTATGATGTAAGCCCGCCCTTTGAAGATATCACCATCGCCACCCATGCCTATTACATCGTCCATGAAGCCGTTCACAATGCAGTGAAACATGCCCGGGCAAAAAACATATATATTTCCTTGACCAATGAAGATGAAACCGCCAGATTAGAGGTTAGAGATGACGGCATGGGATTTAAGACATCTGCTGTGTTCCGGGGCATGGGCATGCAGATCATGAGGTACCGGGCAGGCAGGATCGGTGCGGTGCTTGATGTTAAGGCAGCCCCCAACGGCGGTACCATTGTGGGACTGACCCTGGAAATAGACGTGTCAACCGGAGTGTAATAGATGATTCGCATATTTATTGTTGAAGATCACCCCATTTTTCGCATGGGAATAGAGGAAATGATCAATCAGGAACCTGATATGACCATATGCGGCCATGCCGAGGATGTGCCGGGGGCCATAAAACTCATAAACATTGAAAAACCTGATCTTGTTATTGTGGATCTTTCTTTAAAAGAGAGTAACGGTCTGGATCTTATTAAAGAAATTCATCTCCGCCATAAACCCATGGCATCCCTTGTGCTTTCCATGCATGATGAAGCCATGCATGCTGAACGCTGCATCATGGCCGGGGCCAAGGGCTATATCATGAAGCAGGAAGCCTCTGAATCCGTTGTCACCGCCCTGCGTCGTATCATGGACGGTCATATTCATGTCAGTCCTAATATCATGAGTCAGATTCTCCATGCCTTTCAAAAGACGCCAAGCCTGGTGCATGAATCCCGTTTAAAGCAGATTACTGATAGAGAGCTTGAAATTTTTCAACTCATAGGTGCGGGACTTTCTTCCAAGGAAATTGCAGGCCAGCTCAATATCAGCATTAAGACCATCGGCACCCACCGGGAACGTATTAAAGAAAAATTGCATTTAAAAAATGCCAGCGAATTGGTTCGATATGCTGTGATCTGGGTGGAGACCGGTATTTTCAAGGGCGATGCATAATCGCCTGGGATTTTCATATAACCGCCACGGGCGGACCGTACTCTGATCCCGTTCCGCCCACAACAAAGCTTGGAATACACCCCTGATCTGCGGAGTATTTCATAAAACGGGCATTTCCTGTCGGACACAACAATATAGGGTCGTAGACGCGGAGCCAAATGGTATTATACCGCCGCCCCCCGACGGGCAATGGGCCCGGACCGGAACTGTAGACAGCTCGATTGTCCGGTTCCTATTGCCCGTCGGGGGGCGGCTCTGCTGAGGTGACTCAGAATCCCTAAAAAAATCTATTTTAACGATACAGTAGGTAAATTACCTACAGGGTTTTCTGTTTTTCACCCACCTCATTATGGTGTTTACACCGATTTTATTATCTCCATTGATTCATTATAATTAAGAAAATTCCATAATCCCATTGATCTTCAAAAACGCCTTCGGCGTATCCGGATTCCTTCCCGGCAATGGAAATGACAATCTGAAAAGGTCTGTATGGCCCCAAATGAATAATGGATAAAGGAGAGATGATGACAACACAACTCATTACCCCCACCCAGAGTGCCTATGCCTACCCCCTTCTTATAAAGCATCTTTTAAACACCCCCCTTATTTATTCTCCGGATCAGGAAATTGTATACCGGGACTGCTTTCGCTATGATTATAAAACCCTTGGAAAACGGATAAAACAGCTTGCATCCATGCTCAAAGCCCAGGGGGTTAAGCCCGGGGATACCATTGCCGTCATGGACTGGGATTCCCATCGTTACCTGGAATGTTTTTTCGCCGTACCCATGATGGGGGCTGTGCTTCACACTGTGAATATTCGTCTGACATCAGAACAGCTTATTTACACCATTAACCATGCCGAAGATGATATCATTCTTGTTAATGAAGAATTTTTACCCCTGCTTGAATCGGTGAAAGACAGATTTGAGACAGTGAAAAAGGTCATTGTTTTATCTGACAAGGGTGCAATTCCTGCCTCCTCCATTGAGTTCAGCGGTGAGTACGAAGCCCTGGTGTCTGATGCTGTTCCTGAGTATACTTTTCCCGATTTTGACGAAAACACAATGGCAACCACTTTTTATACCACAGGCACCACCGGTCTTCCCAAGGGAGTGTTTTTCAGCCATCGTCAGATCGTACTTCATACCTATGGGGTTATGGCAGGACTTACTGCCTATAAATCCCAGGCCAATATCTCGTCGGCGGATGTTTATATGCCCATGACCCCCATGTTCCATGTCCATGCCTGGGGCATGCCTTATCTCATGACGCTGCTGGGAGCAAAGCAGGTGTATCCGGGACGATATGAACCCGAAACCTTGTTAAAGCTCATTGTTGGAGAACAGGTGACATATTCCCATTGTGTTCCCACCATCATGAACATGCTGATCACAAGCCCATCCATAAAAGATGTGGATCTTAAGGGCTGGAAGGTCATCATCGGGGGATCTGCCCTTTCCAAGGGGCTTTGCAAGGAAGCCCTTGGTCATGGCATTAACCTTTTTACCGGATACGGCATGTCAGAAACCTGCCCCATTTTGACCCTTTCCAACCTTAAACCCCACATGCTGGAATGGGGGGAAGATGAGCAGGTGGAGATTCGTTGCAAAACAGGTCTTCCCATACCCGAGGTTCAATTGGAGGTGGTTGATGTTGAGGGTAATCCCGTTGCCCATGACGGCCAGACCCCCGGGGAGGTGGTTACCCGGACACCCTGGCTTACCCAGGGCTATGTCAAATCCGGGGAGCAAAGTGAAGAGCTGTGGAAAGACGGTTGGCTTCACACCGGTGATATCGGTGTCATTGATCAGGAAGGCTATTTAAGAATAACCGATCGCCTTAAAGATGTGATCAAGACCGGTGGTGAATGGATCTCCTCCCTGGAGCTGGAAGATATCATCAGCCAGCATGAAGCCGTCAATGAAGTTGCGGTGGTGGGGATTACAGATGAAAAATGGGGGGAGCGTCCCATGGCAATGGTGGTTCTCAAAGAGGAGTTCCAGGGTAAAATTTCTGAAAAAGATATCCAGGAGTTCTGCATGACCTTTGTGGAAAAAGGGCAGATCCCCAAATACGGGGTTCCCGGTAAAATCGTATTGGATGCCGTTATCCCCAAAACTTCGGTGGGTAAAATCAGTAAAAAGGATATCAGAGGTACATACGGAGAGAACTTAAATTAATTTTCAATTATCCCATGGGAGCGAGAATCAACTTTCTTAGATTCTTGTTGATCGCCGGACAATTGACCGAAAATTGGGGCCGTTCCCATATTCTTTAAACCGATTGTGAGGCTGTCGGGCCATCTTGATTAATGATTTCTGGGTTGTTAAACCATTCAATGGTGGGGGCATGGAACATGCACCCACCATATTTGTCTGAAGGATTACTGAAGGATTATGGGTTAAAGCATTTCAATGGCACATGCAAGTGACACACCGCCCCCGCCGCACAATGTGGCAAGTCCCAGTGTGTTGCCCCGTTTTTTCATGGCATGGATCAGGGTGACCATGATTCTTGAGCCTGTGGAACCGATGGGATGTCCAAGGCCGATGCCGGAACCGTTAATATTGGTGATCTCACGGTTCAACCCCAACTCTTTTTCACATCCAAGATATTGCGCGGCAAAGGCTTCATTGACCTCTGCCAGTTCAAAATCTTTTATGGAAAGGCCGCTTTTATCCATGAGCTGTTTCACGGCAGGTACCGGCGAAAGCCCCATAACGGTGGGGTGACAGGCACCCATGCCCGTGGCTTTTATTTTGGCAATGGGGGTCAGTCCCAGCTCTTTTGCCTTGTCCAGCGACATGATGATCATACCGGACGATCCATCGTTGAGGCCGCTTGCATTACCAGCTGTTATTTTTCCGGTTTTGGGTACAAAGGCCGATGGGAGACCGGCCAGTTTTTCCATTGTCATGCCGGGTCGGAAGTGCTCGTCTTTATCAAAAATAATGGGATCTTTTTTTCGCTGGGGCACTTCAATGGGTACGATCTCTTCTTTAAAAGAGCCGTCCTTTGTTGCCCTTTCACTGTTGTTATGGCTTCGCAGGGCAATCTCATCCATCTCTTCCCTTGAAATTCCCAAATGCTGGGCCACAAATTCCGCAGTATGCCCCATGATATACGGTTTTCCCATGAAATAGCTTGCCGGTGCTTCATTTGTATTTAAAGGTGTTTCACCATCCATGGGAAGAAGATGGGAACCGCAGTGTAGCGCATGGATCATGCCGTCCACAAATTGCTGATCCTGGAGTCGGCATCCCCACCTTGCATTGGGAACGGAGTAGGGGACACCTGACATATGTTCCACACCCCCTGCAAGGATGATTTCAGCCATGCCTGCCTGGATCATGGCGGCCCCGGAAAGAGCTGCTTCCATTCCTGAGATACAGACTCTGTTTATGGTGACTGCCGGAACCGTATTGGGGATATTGGCCATGAGTGCAGCAACCCTTGCCACATTCAAGGTATCATGGTGCTCAAGGCAGCAGCCGTATCGAACATCATCAATCAGGGCCGGATCTATTTTGGCTCTTTTTATGGCCTCTTTCATGGTAACGGCTGCAATGGCCGCACCGTTCATGGTTTTCAGGGTACCGCCAAATCCCCCGATTGCTGTCCTACAGGCGGAAACTATGACAATTTCTTTCATTTTTATCCTATAAACTGCCGCAGGCAACTCTTATTTTTGATCGGGTCTGCCCACAGCAAAGCTTGAAAAAATTAAGTTCAGGAGTTCCGGGGCCACGATTATTTTGTGTAATCGTAAAACCCTTTGCCGGTTTTTCTGCCAAGATGGCCTGCACGTACCATTTTTCTGAGCAACGGAGCAGGACGATATTTATCTTCTCCAAGTTCTTTATGGAATCCTTCCAATACCATGAGCATGGTATCCAGCCCCACCATGTCTGCCAAGGCAAGGGGACCTATGGGGTGGTTGGCTCCCAGGGTCATTGCCTTGTCAATATCCCTTGCAGAGGCAATGTCTTCTGCAAGGACAAAAATAGCCTCGTTTATCATGGGACAAAGTATGCGGTTAACAGCAAAACCCGGAGCCTCTTTGACTTCAATGGGTGTTTTTTTAATGGTGTTAACGTAAGCTGTGGCAATTTTAAGGGTTTCATCTGATGTGGTAAACCCTTTGATCAGTTCAATCAGCTTCATCACAGGCACCGGATTGAAAAAATGCATGCCGATTACTTTGTCAGGTCTTGTGGTGACGCTTGCCATTTCAGTGATGGAAAGACCGGATGTATTGGATGCGAAAATAGTTTCTTTTTTGCAGATGTGATCCAGCTCCTCATAAACCTGTTTTTTCACTTCCATGAGCTCAACAATGGCTTCAATGACCATGTCTGCATCCTGGGCAGCCTCGTTTAAATCTGTGGTCCCTGTGATGCGTCCCATGATTTTAGTTGCTTCTTCCTGGGCCAGTTTGCCTTTGGATACAGATCTGTCAAGGTTGGCTTTGATTGTTGCCAGACCATTTTCCACAAAACGGTCTTCCATATCCCGGATCATGACATCAAACCCTGCCTGGGCTGCTGTCTGTGCAATGCCTGCACCCATAATACCTGCACCTAAAACAGTAATCTTTTTGATTTCCATCGTGTTTTTCCTTTTAATTGAGTTGAATGGCACAACATTTACGATCCCAAACTCTATACGTTTTTTATATAACCGCCACGGGCGGACCGCATTCTGACCTCGCTCCGCCCACAACAAAGTTAGAAATACTCCCCTGGTTAACGGAGTATTTCATATAAACGGGCATGTCCTGGTGGACACAACAAATATTGAAAATGGTATTATACCGCCCCCCCCCGAGGGGTAATGGTCCCGGCCCGGAACTGTAGACAGCTCGATTGGCCGGTTCCTATTACCCCTCGGGGGGCTCTGCTGAGGTTACCCTGAAGTGAAAAGGTAACACTGTCCTGAGTTCATTTTAAAATGCTAAAGCATAATATGTGCCATATTGAAAATACCTGTTATTAAAGGATAATAAGCTTTGTTGAATAATAAACTATGCTATGGTAAAGAAAATTCTATCCTATTTTCCAGATTTGAGTTAATCTGGAAAATAGGATAGAAAATAAAGGAGCAACCACCCCCGGCAGATCCTTTGACGGTCCACAATGAGACCGCCCATTTATGGAGTTTTTTATGGCAGTTAATGAAAAAGAATTTTTCAGTGAAGCAACATTAAAGATTTGCGGCAGTCTTGAGATTGAAAAAGCGTTACACCAATGTCTTTTGTATATTCGCAAATTTATACCGGTGGGACAGATGGGCTTTCATGTATATCATCCTGAACCCGGTATTGTGGAGACCGTGGCCCATGCAACTTCCTCACTATATGATGCCGCTTCCATTAAAAATTTTTTGTCAAAAAAAGGGCAAAAACAGGTTGAAGATCAGCGTTCCCTTCGCATCCGGGTCATAGATCGGCTGGGTGATGATCCTGTGACAGGTCCTGTGGCGGAAAATTTTGGTGCTTCTGATCTATCTGGACTGGTCATGGATCTTGTATTGGAAAAGACCATGCTGGGAGTTGTTTCTTTGTTTAATAATGGAAAACAAAAATTTAACAAAGAACATGTCCATCTTTTAAGTCTTTTAAACAAACCTTGCGCCATTGCCCTTACCAACAGCTTGAGATTCCGGGAGTTGGAAAAAATCAAGGAACTTCTCATTGATGATAATAAATATTTTCAAAAGGAATTAAATAAGTTTTCCGGGGAAAAACTCATCGGCGCCCAAAGGGGATTAAAAAAAGTGATGCAGATGGTTCAAAGGGTGGCTCCCCTGGAAAGTCCAGTGTTGCTGTTGGGCCAAACAGGAACGGGCAAGGAAGTCATTGCAAACACCATTCATAATTTGTCCCATCGAAAAAACAGGCCTTTTATACCGGTTAATTGTGGTGCGATTCCCACATCCCTTTTGGACAGTGAGTTGTTTGGTTATGAAAAAGGAGCATTCACCGGAGCCATTTCCAAGAAACGGGGGCGCATTGAACGTGCCAATGGGGGAACCCTTTTCCTGGATGAGATTGGAGAGTTAACACCCGAAGCCCAGGTTCGGCTTTTGCGGGTATTGCAGGAAAAAGAGATTGACCGGCTGGGGGGCAGTGAAACTGTCCGGGTAAACATAAGGGTTATTGCGGCCACCCATCAAAATCTTGAAAAGATGATGGAGAAAGCTCAATTCAGGGAAGATCTGTTTTTCAGGCTCAGGGTGTTTCCCGTTACACTTCCCCCTTTAAAAAATCGAAGGGAAGATATTCCCGATTTAATTGAGTATTTTATTATGAAAAAGTCCAAAGAAATGAAACGAACCATGATGCCGGCCCCCAGTCCTGATGCCATCCGGCGACTGATGGATTATCACTGGCCGGGAAATATCCGGGAACTTGAAAATGCTGTGGAACGCTCTTTGATTCTTGACAGGGGGCCCTTGCTGTTTTTTAAAGGGATTGGAGAGCATCCAGCTGAAGGCCCACCCCCTATCCCTGCTTCCTGTGGCGTTGATATGAAAAAGCCCCTTGAGCTTAATCAGGTCATGGCCGGGCATATTCAAAGCGTCATGAATCTTTGCAAGGGCCGGGTGGAAGGTGAAAAGGGGGCTGCCAGAATATTAAACATCCATCCTTCCACCCTGAGGAAAAAAATGAAAAAACTCAATATCCCCTTTGGACGAAATTTAAAAAATTAAATCATACCGACGGAGCTCAGTGCTTGAAACCTAATTTTTTTACTTTTATCCACAAACCTCTTTATGTGGAGAAATCCCTTTGTCGTTTTAGCATTGACAGCATGGGGCCGGGCGAATATGTTTATAAATCTTCAGGCGCGTTTATCATTTGTTCTATTTTGTTAAACCGATGGCTGTGGTGCTGAGTTTTTTTTCTACAGCACATCGGGGTATGCCCGCTTCCGGGGAAAAAAAATTGCTTAAAGCTGATCGCAGAAGCCTGATGAATGAAAACACGGGTTAATATTTTGATGATGATGCTGAACTGAGCGCGAAAATTCAGTGGGCGTTTACAAAGATCCCATTGTTCAATCAGTCAAAACAGGTATCTATAAATTTTATGATGACACAGGCAGTGGTGGAGCAGGCAACCATTCTGGTGGTGGATGATGACCCGGCCATTCGGGATTCCCTGGAGGAGATCCTTGAAGACAGCTATGACGTGGTGTGCGTTGACAGCGGCGCTGATGCTGTTGAACAGGTTCGTTCCCAGGTGTTTGACCTGGTTTTCCTGGACATTGTCATGCCCGGGATGGACGGAATTGAAACATTAAAACGGATCAAGGCAGTTGAAAAAGATCTTGATGTGATCATGATTTCAGGCATTGATCGTGCTCAGCAGGCCACAGAGTCCATACGCCAGGGTGCCTATGATTACATTACCAAACCCTTTGATCATGAGGTGATTCTCAACAGGCTGGAGAAGGTGCTTGAAACCCGTTCTCTGAATCGCGAGGTTCATTATCATCGCGCCCAGGCGGAAAAAGGAGAAAAATCAACCAATATTGTGAGTCGCTCCAGTGCCATGGCCATTATTTTTGATATCATTGACAAGGTTTCCCAGGCATCCAGCAGTGTGCTCATCACCGGTGAGAGCGGTACGGGAAAGGAATTGGTGGCCCGGACAATTCACAATAAAAGTTCACGGGCATCGCGACCCTTTGTTGCCATTAACTGTGCGGCCATGCCCCGGGAACTCATGGAATCTGAATTGTTCGGATATGAAAAGGGGGCGTTTACCGGGGCTCACAAACAGTCCCGGGGAAAATTTGAATTTGCCCACCAGGGAAGCATTTTTTTGGATGAAATATCCTGCCTTGAGCCTGAATTTCAGGCAAAATTGCTCCGGGTGCTCCAGGAGCGTGAATTCACCAGGGTGGGCAGTAATCGAATAGTGAAGGTGGATGTTCGCGTGATTGCAGCCACCAATATTCATCTTACAGATATGGTAAAAGATGGCAGTTTTCGTGAAGATCTTTATTTCAGACTCAATGTGGTTCCTGTGGAATTACCTCCCTTGAGACAGCGAACAGGCGATGTGCCGCTTCTGGCAAAGTTTTTCTTGGAACGACTTAATCAAAAAATGAATCGCAATGTCGCCGGAATTACCCCATCTGCCATGTCAGCCCTGGACGGGTATAACTGGCCGGGAAATGTCCGTGAACTGGAAAATCTTTTGGAACGAATGGTGGTGTTGACTCCGGATGATCAGAGTATTGACCTTAAGAATTTACCTTTTGAAATTTTATTCAGTGAAAAATCCATTGTGGGAGCAAAATCCTCCCTGGCAACGGGCAGGGGCTTGATCCAGGCCCGGACCACCTTTGAACGGCTTTATATTCTCAAGGCACTCCAGGATAACCACTGGAACCAGACCCGCACAGCCAGGCAGCTGGATATCCACCGTAATACATTGATCCAGAAAATGAAATCCCTGGATCTGAAAAATGATGATACCCAGTGACCATGGCTGTTAACATGCGTCTGCGGGTAATGTTACGGTGAAGCAACTTCCCTGATCCTGGACACTGGTGGCCTTTATATCACCGCCATGCTCAGAGACAACTTTCTGGGTGATGGCCAGGCCAAGACCGGTTCCCTTATGCTTGGTGGTAAAAAAAGGTGTAAAAATGGTGCTAAGTGTTTCCCGGGGCATGCCGGGGCCTGTATCTTTTACGGCGATGGTGATTTTAT
Source organism: Desulfocicer vacuolatum DSM 3385 (assembly GCF_900176365.1). Lineage (GTDB taxonomy): Bacteria > Desulfobacterota > Desulfobacteria > Desulfobacterales > Desulfobacteraceae > Desulfocicer > Desulfocicer vacuolatum. Next base: position 130,450 of record NZ_FWXY01000014.1, read on the forward strand.
CATTGTCCCTTAATGCCTCCAGGGTAAGTGTACCTCCCTGGGGCATGACCTGGGCTGCATTGCGAATCAGATTGTGAAACACCTTGGCCAGCTGGTCACCATCGGCCCGGATTTCTCCCAGATTATCTCCAAAGTTCCGGACACAGACTATGTCCGAGGCGTCAAGATCCACCTCAATGAGATCCACAATATCATTCAGAAGCCTGGCAGCATTGATCATGGTGAAATTATAGTTGGGTGTCCTGGCAAGCTCCAGCAGTTCTTCCACCAATCCATTGAGCCGGTTGATTTCCCGGGGAACTGTGCGCTGAAATTTGTCAAGGAATCCGGGTTTGTTAACTTTTTGGGGCAAAAGGCCTGCAAAGGTTTTGATGGCAGACAAAGGATTCCGTATTTCGTGGGCAAGACCGGCTGCTATGATTCCTATATCTGCCAGCCTCTGGGACTGGCGCATGCGTGATTCCAATTGTTTTAACTCGGTGATATCATGGAGATTAAAAATAACCTCCACACTGCGGTTGTTCTGTGCATCCAGAACCCCGAAGCCCATGAGGATCACCCGGGGTTCTTTGTTTTGTAAAATGGTTATCTCCTGCTGACGGTTTAAGCCGGGATCATCAAGGATCTTCACCATGGCGTCATGGAGTTCCGGGGTATGGCTCAATACCTGGGATATATCAAGGCCCCGGGGGGTGATTTCCTGGGAAATATTTAATATTTTGCGGGCTGCCGGGTTCAATTGCTTTACGCTTTTTTCCCGGGTGACGGACAAAAGTCCGTCTCCCATGGTGTCCAGAATTTTTTCTGAATATTGCTGTAGCTGATGTATTTCTTCCAGCTGCTCTTCCAGGGCAGTTTTATGTGTCAGGAGCTCTTTGACCATGATGGAAAAATTAGATGCCAGAACCCCCACTTCATCACCGGCCGGGATATTAATATCCTGTTTTAAATTTCCCTGGGATGCCTCCTTGGTTATATCCATCAATTGACGCAGTGGAGCTGTGATTCTTCCTGCAGCCAGGTTGGCAAAAAGAATTCCCCCAATAAGGGCAATGAACCCCAGTCCCAGAACCGTCCATTGTGTCTGGCGTATTTGTTGGTTCATGGGTGCCAGTGTGAGCTGGACCCGGATGGTGCCCCATCTCGTTTTTTTATCTTTTAAAAATACAGGGAAAATAATAGTCATGGTGGGACCGGTGGCTGAATTAGATATACCTTCATGGGTCTGGGGTGTCTGGGCTGAAACAGCAAGCAGGCTTATTTCATCTGTAAGGGTACGGTTCTGTAGATCCGGTCGGTTGCTGAACCCGGCAATTTTTCCTTCCTTATCATGGATAACCACATGAATAACATCCGGGTGTTCTGCTGCCTGATTGGCCGCTTTTTCAAGTGCAATGTAATTATAGGTCACCAGGTCATCCCTGGATGTCATGGCAAGATTCTGTGCAATAAAAAGGCCCTGGCTTTTGATGCGGGTTTTGATGGTACGGCTCTGGAGAACATTCAGCACCAGGATCAAAGCGCCCAGCAGCAGGATCAGCATCAGCGTTATCATGAGAATAAAACGATATTTCAGTGGGATGAACAAGGGGCGGATCTCATTTTTTGGCTCAGGCATGACAGTGGGGTTCCTTTAACACTTCCATGGTCCGGTGTTTTAGGGGGCAGCCGTTCCGGTTTAGCGTTTAATATTTTTTGGGCTGTTTAAAGAGATTTGATTTAAAAACGTTAAATCAAAAAGGTCTGATATTTTTTAAAATTCAGAGAGGATGATTCAGCCAGATATGATTCAGTGTCATGGTATGCGCACCCAGAGCACTGACCATGATACCTTTGACCCGGGATTGATATATCCGGTCAACGCTCATGTAAAAAAGGGGAATCAAGGGAAAGGATTCAAGTATTATGGATTCAATTCCCCGGTATATGCTGGAGCGTTCCACGGTCTCCACGGTTTGTCGTGCCGTGGTGAACATTTCATTTGTTCCGGTATTGTTGTACCGCATGAAGTTAACCGGTGAACTGGAGCCAAACAGAGCATAAAGAAAATTGTCCGGCTCAGGCATGTCTGCAAACCAGGCATACCGATATAGCTGAACTGCATCGGATTTAAGATAATTTTCAAACTCAGTCCAGTCGGTTAAATATTTTATTTCCAACTCAATGCCCAGTCGTCCCCAGATTTTCTTGACAAGGGTCAGCTCCGCCGTTGATGATGGTGACTGGATGGCAGAAACGATTTCCAGGGCAGGCATGGGCTGAGACAGGGCCTTTTCGACACGTTTTACAAGGATTTTTGCCATGGCCATGTTATTGGCTTCCATCTGATTGGCTGGCGTATACCCCGGCATGCCCGGAGGCAAAATGGTTGTGGCCACATCATATTGGCCATGGTAGATCTCATTGACAATGGCCTGGCGATCAATGGCCAGGGCCAGGGCTTTTCTTAGATCTTTGTTCTGAAGATGGGGATGGGCTGTATTCATGCCGTAAAAGAACAGGCTCAAAGAAGAACGATGGATCCATTGAAAATTTTCTGCATGGGCCAGGGATTGGCGGACCTTTCCGAACACCGGCATTTCATCAAGGAGATTGCTCTGGAAATCAGATAGTATTTTTTCATCCTTGCCCCCTGGATAGATTTTATATTCAAGTTCATCCACCAGGGCTGTTTTTCCATAATAGTGAGGAAAGCGTTTCAGTTGGATGGTGTTGTCGGTGTGCCATGACAAAAAGCAAAAGGGGCCGCTTCCCACCGGTGTCTTTCCAAAATCATTGCCCATGCGGGTTGCCGCCTCTTTGGGAATAATTTTTGCGTAACACATGCCAAGGGCCGTTAGAAAAGGCACATGGGGAGCGGTGAGGCGCACAACAAGGGTCTGTTCATCCACCGCCTTAAGTCCGGTAACGGTTGTTGCTCCATGGGTTCTATAGGCCATGGCCCCTTCTATTTTAAGCAGGTGGGGCAATATAACCGGCGCATCTTCCACCTGTAGCAAACGACTCAGGGAAAAAATAACATCATCAACGGTTACCGGTGTTCCGTCATGGAAAACGGCATTGGGTTCAAGAAAAAAACGGTACACTTTGCCATTATCCTCCACCTGCCAGGTTCTGGCAAGGGCTGGCATCACTGACAGATATTGATCAAATTTCACCAGGCCGTCAAAAAGCTGGTGTACAAGGCTTTCTCCATACCAGTCCCGTACCTGTGCCGGATCCAGTGTTGCTGGATTACTTCTAAGGGGGATTCGGTATATTCCTCCTGTTTTCTCAACAATGTGTGTTGTATCAGTCTTGGTTTGCGGGCTCTTTTCAGCGGAATTATTTTCTTCTGTTTTATTACATCCGCCGGTCACCAGAATACCTGCGCATACCAGAACAGATAATAAAAAAGATAACAGGCGTGGGGGCATCATTTTTTTTCTCCAACTTAGCAGACTATTGGCTGATAACAATATACCGAGATACGCGGGATTTGTATTCGTATTCAAGGCGAGCCTTTCCATGATTACCAAATTAATAATAGCTTATGACGCTACCACATAGCTGTGAACAATGCAACCGGCTGCGTGTTGACAGCATTGAATTTTCAGTGCCTCGGGGTATTGGAGTGAATAACGAATGGTGGTTTTCTTTGTATGTTTTGTCTTGATGTTGGAGAGAGAGCTGAAAAGGTAATCTGTGGGATAAAAAAATATCAAAGAAGGAAGATGAAAGGATAGAATACAAAAGGGGAAAAGGATGACCGGGGGAATCGACAATATATCGATTCCCCTGGCAATCCACCTGTCTTATCAGGTGTTGTTATGATCGCGTTTGTTTTGTCCGGGTACAGGGCTTACGGTCCACCACCGCCCGTTGCAAGAACAGGTGCAGCACAAGTGGCAACCAGAACGCCGATGACAAATAATTGAACCATGATTTTTTTCATTTTGAACTCCTTATTTTAAGCATCATTTTTTTGTAATTATAAAGGGTATTGCAGTTTTTTTTGTCCGGGTACAGGGCTTACGGTCCACCACCGCCCGTTGCAAGAACAGGTGCAGCACAAGTGGCAACCAGAACGCCGATGACAAATAATTGAACCATGATTTTTTTCATTTTGAACTCCTTATTTTAAGTATCATTTTTTTGTAATTATAACGGGTATTGCAGTTTTTTTGTCCGGGTACAGGGCTTACGGTCCACCACCGCCCGTTGCAAGAACAGGTGCAGCACAAGTGGCAACCAGAACGCCGATGACAAATAATTGAACCATGATTTTTTTCATTTTGAACTCCTTATTTTTATCTTAATTTTCTTTGTAATCATCTTGTCTGCATTAAGTAATAGCAAGGGCTGTACCACATAAAAAAAAGATGGATATTTTTATATATGTTATTGAAAATAATGGGTTTTTTTATTTTGGAGTTGAGATGATTCCGGAGGTGAAACGCACAGGGTCATGTGCACATTTCGGGAGGCTGCAAGCTTAAAGAAGGAATTAAATCCGGGAGGGCTGTCTTTTTATGAATTGCACATTTATGTGTGCAGGGTGCCCATGGAAATAGGCAATGAAATTTGCTGAATTTATTGGAAGTTAATGGAAAAAACGCTATTTTAATTTAGAGTTGTTGATGAATTTGTGCAATTATTATTTAGCCCATTTACCTTTAATGAACAGATATGGTTTTAAATTTTACAAATGGGTGTTGATAAATTGCATTCTCCATACAAATAGTATGTGTCTGGGGGAATGAAGGAGTATATTTGCCAATAATTGAAATTTTATTTAATAAAAATTCAATTTCATGGTCCATGGGAATGTAGTTTGCATATTATGAAAATTGGTGATTGGCTTATTTTAGGCTATTGGTAGATAAGAATATCGGGAAGGGTAGGATTTTTATTCGTATTCAAGGCAGGGCTTTCCATATATAGTGGTTTTATAGTATGGACGTCCCAACCAAAAGACGGATAAAAAGACAAACAGACCGGTATATTCTTTGACATAAATAGCCCTTAGTACATTGGCAATAGCGTTTCATGACCATGGGGGCGTTATGAAGGAGGGGTTATGGAGAATACCGGAACGGAAACCATCTTATTTGTGGATGATAATGAAGATATTGCCATGGTTGCAAAACTTCTACTTCAACGGTTGGGGTACAACGTGGTTATTCAGCTTTCCGGAGTCGATGCCCTTAAAAGCTTTAAGGCCTCTCCTGATAAGTTTGATCTTGTTATAAGTGATATCGGCATGCCCGGCATGGATGGGTATAATGTGATAACAGAAATAAGACGAATCCGACGGAATATTCCTGTTTTACTTTGCTCAGGCAGTGATGAAGGTATTGTGGATAACAGTGTGAAAAGATCTTCTGCCGATGGTTTTTTATTGAAACCTTTTACCATGCAGGAAATATCCGGCATGGCCCGGTCTGTTCTTGATAGTACCGTCCATTAAAGTTTCCATACCGTTTATTTTCTCACAAACACAACAATTATTGAAAATCGAGATCAGAATAAGATCCGCTTGCGGCGATTCAATTACGCAAAAAACACAAAGGCAATTAGCATATACCATGCTAATTGCCTTTGTGTTATTTCATTGCCGGTTTAAAATCAGGCCTGGGGGGTTAATTTTGAAGTTCTTTAATGTTCTCAAAGAAATCCAGGGATTCCGGATTTTTTAAGGAGTCTTTGTTTTTCACTGCCTGGCCGTGGATCACCTTTTTTACGGCCAGTTCCACCTTTTTCATGTTTAAGGTGTAAGGAATGTCCGGTACCTGGACGATTTTTGCAGGCACATGCCGGGGGGAGGCATTCTGCCGGATATCTTTTTTGATTTTCCCCATGAGTTCATTGGTGAGGGTTTGTCCCTCAGGCATGGTGACAAACAGGATAACCCTTACATCATTATTCCATTTCTGTCCCACCACCACACTGTCCTGAAGTTCTTCCATCTGCTCCAGACGTCGATAAATTTCTGCGGTGCCGATGCGCACCCCACCGGGATTTAATGTGGCATCGGATCTTCCATACATGATCACCCCGCCTCTTTCCGTGACTTCAACAAAATCACCGTGGGCCCAGATGCCGGGATAGGTTTCAAAGTAAGCAGAGTGATACCGTGAACCGTCGTCATCATTCCAGAAGTAGATGGGCATGGAGGGGAAAGGTGCTGTGCAGACAAGTTCGCCCTGCTCTCCCACAATGGGCTTGCCGTCATCGTCATAGGCAAACACTTTCATGGCAAGGCCCCGGCATTGCAGCTCTCCGGAGTACACAGGCCCCATGGGATTACCCAGGGCAAAGCAGCCGTTGAGATCTGAGCCGCCGGAAATGGAGGCCAGCTGGAGATCTGATTTTACTTCATCATAGATAAATTCAAAATCTTCCCGGGAAAGGGGCGATCCCGTGGAGAGCAATGCCTTTATGGAAGATAAATTAAAATTTGATCCCGGTTTTACCCCGGCGGCCTTTAGGGCTGCAATGTAACCGGCACTGGTGCCAAACACCGTTATCTTTTCCTCTTCGGCCATGTGCCACAGGGCATCGGGGCCGGGGTGAAAGGGATTTCCGTCAAAAAGTACCAGGGTGGCACCGGTGGCAAGGGAGGTGGTGAGCCAGTTCCACATCATCCATCCGCAAGTGGTGAAGTAAAATATGGTATCTTCTTTTTTAAGATCTGTGTGGAGCATTAACTCCTTGATCTGATGCATGAGAACCCCGCCGGCACTTTGGACCATGCATTTGGGAAGCCCGGTGGTGCCGGATGAGTACATGATATACAGGGGATGGTCAAAGGGAAGCTGCTCAAACTCAATCTCTTGCGGGGCATCGGCCTTGAAATCATCCATGAGTACGGCATTGGGCAATACAGAGATGTCCGGGGTTTCACTTACATAGGGAATTACCACGATTTTTTCAATGGAGGGAAGCTCCTGGATAATACCGGCAATTTTTTCCATGCTGTCCATGACTTTGCCCTTGAAAAAATATCCATCAGCCGTGAAAAGAATTCTGGGTTTGGTCTGGCCAAATCGATCCAGCACGCCTTTGATACCAAAATCCGGAGAGCAGGATGACCACACCGCACCCAGACTGGTGGCTGCCAGCATGGCAATGATGGATTCGGGCATATTGGGAACAAAGCCCACCACACGGTCTCCGGGTTTGATACCGGCGGCTTTTAAGGATGCTGCCACCCGGGATGTCTCATCATAAAGCTCTTTGTAGGTAAGGGTTCGCCTGACCTTGTCTTCTCCCCGGAAAATCAGGGCGGTTTTATCATCTCTGTAGCGCAGAAGATTTTCTGCAAAGTTGAGCGTTGACCCCTCAAACCATTTGGCACCGGGCATTTTAGTGGGATCATCAATGACTTTATCATAGGGTTTTGATGCTTTAATTTCGGCAAAATCCCACATGGTTGCCCAGAAATCCTCAAGATTATCCGTGGACCACTCATGGAGGGCATCGTAGCCATTGAATTTTTTCTTAAATTTATCGTTAACCACCTGCATAAAACGGTACATGTTGGTTTGCTGAACTCTTTCTTCCGATGGCGTCCATAAACATTTTGCCATGGTCTGCTCCTCCATTTAGAGATGAAAACCGATTTCCGGGGTTTCATATTTTTAGGTCGTTATTTCATGCGATCCACGGGCTTGATTTTAATCAATGATCAGGTTTTATTCATAAAGTACGGCAAGGATGGTGGCTTTGCCTTCTTTTGCCATGATCTGGTGGGGGGTGGTGGACAGATAGTAAACACTGTCTCCGGGTTCCAGATCAAATACTTCGTCATTAATGTGCAAAAGGGCTGTTCCTTCCAGCACAAAAATGAACTCTTCACCATTGTGCACAGACACATCTTTGGCAGGGTTTGCCTCAAGTTGCACGATCAATGCTTCCATATGACGTCCCTGGACTTCCGGGGCAAGACTCATATATGCATAAAGATTTTTTTCTCCCTTGGGGGAGGTGGAACGGGATATTTTTTTACGCTCTGCCTTGCGGGTGATGGAGTAAAGTTTGTCTCCCACGCCGGATACAAGACGTCCAAGTGCACTGTCCAAGGCCCGGGATAGTTTCATCACCGTTCCCAGTTGGGGCTTTACAACACCTTTTTCAATATTTTCAAGACGTTCTTGATCAAATCCGGTGAGATTGGCAAGGTCTTCAATGGAAATGCCCTTTTTTTCTCTCAACTCCTTAATGCGTGTCCCCACCTCTTCCACATCGCCCTGGGCGCCATCTTCGATATTGCCGGTGAGGTCTTCAAAATAATCCACATTAATGTGGGGTGTTTGTTCCTCTTTTTTCATGTTTTCTCCTTGGATGAAGCGTTGGTATTCCTTTTATCAATGGAAAAAGTAAACGTAATTTAATCAGTGCCCTCGGTTGGGGGCCGGGTTTGTGCGCAGTGTAAACGGTGAAATAAAGAATGCCAACGCTTTTATCAATTTACATGATGTTTCAGGATCATCAATGATCTATTTTTTTTTATATAAAAAGGTAGCCTCCAAGGCAACCTCAGCAGAGCCGCTCCCCGACGGGTAATAGGAACCGGACAATTGAGCTGTCTACAGTTCCGGTCCGGGCCCATTGCCCGTCGGGGGGCGGCGGTATAATACCATTGTTTATATTTGTTGTGTCCGCCAAGACACATGGGTTTTTATATGAAACACTCCGTAAACCAGGGGTGTATTTCAAGCTTTGCTGTGGGCAGAGCCGGATCAGAATACGGTCCGCCCATGGCAATTATACCCAACCTTCAGGCAGCAGCTGATTCGGTGTTTCACCCAGTTTTTCCTTGAGTTCTTTCAGTCCGGGGCGGGCGTAGTGCATGTGGCCTTCTTTAAGGGTACGTCCGTTGATCATGGCTTCACTTCTCAGACGCTGTCCCATGGTTCTTTCCAGCTGTTTACCAAGCCACAACACCCGGTCCACATCCCATCCATGCTCAATATTCATTTCATCCACCTGAACCAGAGTGTCTTCAAGGCATATGAGTCCCACATATCTCGGGTCATCGTAGTAGTATTCTCCGGTGCCCTTGATGGGTCTGTCATCCAGGAAATTGGCCGGTTGTCCGCCCAGTCCGCCCAGGGTGGCTTCAAAATTTCTGATACCGGCCTGGAGTGCTGCCAGCACCGACGCTGATGCCACCCGTTTGGTCTCATGGAAATGGGCAATGTGAAGATTGACATCGGGCAGTTCATCCAGCACCATGGAGAAATAACGATACACATCAGCTGCAGAGGCGCTGCCGTCATGATCGGCATGTTCCACATCATGGGCACCGATGTCCAGCCATCGTTTGGTGAATTTTACAGCATCTTTCATGTCTGTGGCGCCGCCAATGGGGCTGCCCCAGATGGTGCTCACCGTACCGCACATTTTCATGCCCGCATCGTTGCATTTTTTTATGCTGCGTTCACACTCCTTCCAATAATTGGGAAGGGTGGTGCCGGAATTGGCGTAATGGTGTTGCTCTTCGGTGGAGACCATCATTAAAAGCCGATCCGGTCCAATACCTTTTTCTTTAAGGGCAATTGCCCGATCCACTGACGGTTCGCGGATGGTGATGGCCGTAAAACAGATGTCGTCTACATTGATGCCCCGTCTGGTGCATTTCTTTTTAAACAGATCTCCCCTTACATAGGTTAACAACTCTTCTGCATCGCTGAACTGGGGCATGAGATAGGGGTTACCAAGATTGGTGATTTCAATATTTCGGCATCCGGCAAAAATCAATTCTTCCAGGTAGAATTTTTTGGCTTCGGTGGAGATAAATTTTTCTGAGTGCTGGAATCCATCACGAACGGTGATATCTCCGATGATTACTTTTTTTGGCATTCTTGGAAAAACTTTCCACATATCATATTCAGTCATTTGAAACTCCTATGGCTGGATTGTTTTTGGATACTGGGTTAATCGATACTGGGTACTGGGTACTGGGTACTGCTTGGGTAGAGGGTTCTGGGTTTATGGATTATGTTTTTTGGGGATTAATATTAAGGGCCGGGCCTGGTTTATGAATGTTGTTGTTTGTCCGGGTTATGGATAAAATCATCCATCCATAAGCCGGACCTGACCCCACTCTTGGTCTTGGTATTAGAATCTGAAATTACCAAAGGCAGGATCGCCGATCTCTTTGAGCAGACTCACTTCAAAGCCCATGGCAAGCCAGTCCCGGATTTCAGAAAATTTAAGAACCCTGTCGTTTAACAGCCTTGCTGAGCAATAGAAGGGGTGGGCTTCCCCATCGTATTTTTCAATCATCTTGTTCTGGAAGGCATCTTTTTCTTCCTGGGTCATGGGGTTGCCTGCCCGTTTTCTTTTTACTTCTTCTATGGAGAGAAGCACACCCCCTGCGCTTTTTCCGCTCATCACCGAGGTGCGGGATCGCATGGTGGAGAACAAAAAGTGGGGGCGATAGGCCCGGCCGCACATGCCGTAATTGGCAGCCCCGTTGTCCGGTCCGATGACCAGTTGAATGCGGGGAACCTGGGCGCAGGAGACAGCCCTTACCAGATCTGATCCATATTTGCCGATGCCTGCATGTTCAGCTTCAGATCCCACCATGAACCCCGGGGCATTCATGATAAATAACAGGGGAATTTTTTCCTGGCTGCATCGAACAATCCACTCCGTGGCTTTTCTGGCTGCCTCGTGGAAGATGATACCCACTCCATTGGAGGCTATAACGCCCACAGGTAGGCCTTTGATTCGAATTTTGCCGGTGAGAATATTGCTGGCTTTTCCCACGGCGAAATCTTTTTTGTATTCCACAAATGCACTGCCGTCGGCAATACATTCTATGATTTTGCGGGTATCGATACTTTGACCAAAATTTACCGGCATATAATCATAAATGGATTCAGCTGGTACTGCCGGCTCTTGTTCCTGGTACCGATGCAGATGGGTGGTCTGGGGTTTGGTCAAAGAGAGAATATCACGGACCCGGGCCACGGCATCTGCCTGGTCAGCGCAGAGATGGTCTGCACCTCCTGAAATCTGTGTGTGGGTTTTTGCCCCCCCCAAATCTTCTGCAGAAATGGTTTCACCTGTGGCCATTTTCACCAGTGGAGGTCCACCCAGAAATGAGAAGGACTGCTTGTCTATCATGATGGACTCACAGGCCATAAAAACAATGTAGGCACCGCCTGCGGTGTTTCCACCGGTACTCATGGTGATCTGTTTGAGCCCCTTGGCCGACATCCGGGCCATGTTGTAAAAAAGGGAACCAAAGTGCTGATCATCTGGGAAAACCTCCACCTGCATGGGAAGGAATGCACCGCCTGAGTCGGCAATATAAACACAGTTAATGCCGCAGTTTTCAGCAATGGCCTGGGCTCGCATGTGTTTTTTCAAGGTAATGGGAAAATAGGTTCCGGCCTTGACCCGGGAGTCATTGCCCAGAATCATGGTCCAGTTGCCGTGGATTTTACCAAGACCTGTGACAATGCCGCCACAGGGGACATCCGGAATTCCGGGATAGTTCATGCCAAAGCCCGCCAGCAGGGAAAGCTCAAAGAATTGGGTCCCCGGATCAATTAAATCCTGTATCAGCTCCCTCACCGGGCGTTTGTTTTTTTTGGCCAGGCGGTCCACTGCCTTTTGCCCACCGGGCCAGATGGCTTCGTATTGACGTTGGGCAAGTTTTACTTCTTCATTTTCCCAGAATGTTCTGTTTTCACTCATATCTGTTCCCCTATTTTCCTTGGTAAACCGGTTTTCTTTTTTCTCTGAAAGCGGTGAGTCCTTCAACCCTGTCTTCGGTGGGGATGGTGACCCGGTAGGCATTGGATTCAATGGCAAGGCCTGTGGCAAGATCTGTTTCAATGCCCTGGTTAATGGCGTATTTGGCCATTTCAACGGCAATGGGACCGGTTTCTGCAATCATGTTTGCCATGGCCATGCACTCATCCATGAGATTTTCCGGGTTGCATATTTTGTTCACAAGACCGATGTTAAGTGCTTCTTGTGCATCCACCCGACGACCGGTGAAGATCAACTCTTTGGCCTTGGCCACGCCGATGATGCGGGGCAGTCTCTGGGTACCGCCCCCGCCCGGGATAATGGCCAGACGGGTTTCTGTCAGACCCATCACCGCAGATTCTGAAGCAATGCGGATGTCCGATGCCAGGGCAAGTTCGGTGCCGCCGCCAAGGGCGATGCCGTTCACCGCCGATATAACCGGTTTATTCAGGTGCTGTATGGAGGTGAGCAAATTTCGGATGGTGAGGATGAACTTTTTAACTTCATCCTGGGACAGGGTGGCCCGTTCCTTTAAATCGGCTCCGGCACAAAATGCCCGCTCACCGGCACCGGTGATAATAACCGTGCGGATGTCCGGGCGGTATTGCAGGGTATCCACTTTTTCTTTAATGGCATTTAACAGTTCAAAGTTGAGGGAATTCATGGCTTTGGGGCGATTCAAAGTCAGAACAACGGCGCTTCCCCTTTCTTCAGTTATCAGAACAGTTTCACGGTCCACGATTACCTCCTTGTACATATGAAAATCTTTGGTAACCCAAAGTGCTCAATTGTAATGTTGATTCCGGGCAGTCCAGGGTGTATCCCCCGATCTGCCCATGGCTGTTATTGGTTTATCAGATCTCTATTTATGAAATCTGTGACACTTATTTTTCAATTTCCTCTGTGGCCATATCCCTTAGTTTATATTTCTGGATTTTACCGCTTGCCGTGGTGGGATAGTCTTCAATGAAGAATACAAATCTTGGGATTTTATGATAGGAAATTTTATCTTTGCAAAATGCCTTGACCTCTTCATCTGTGGCGCTTTCGCCGGGTTTGAGCTGAATGAAGGCTGCCACCTCTTCTCCATATTTTGCATCTGGAACCCCCACCACCTGGACATCTTTAACCTTGTTAAAGGTGTAGAGAAATTCTTCGATTTCCCTGGGGTAGATGTTTTCACCGCCTCTAATTATCATATCTTTGATGCGGCCTGTGATTTTACAATATCCGTTTTCATCCATGGTGGCAAGGTCGCCGGTGTGAAGCCAGCCGTCTTTATCAATGGCCTGGGCTGTGGCTTCTTCATTTTTGTAGTAGCCCTTCATGACATGGTACCCCCGGCTGCACAGCTCACCCTGCTCGTTAACAGGCATTTCGTTACCGAGGATGGGATCAATTATTTTTACTTCCACATTGGGAAGCGCCCGGCCGACGGTGGAAGTTTTCAGTTCCAAAGAATCGTTGTCACGGGTCTGGGTGATGCCGGGGGATGCTTCTGTCTGGCCGTAAACTATGGTCATTTCATTGGCACCCATGTCTTTGATCACCCGTTTCATTACCTCAATGGGACAGGTGGAGCCTGCCATGACACCGGTTCTAAGGGTGGATGTGTCATAGCTGTTTTTGTCCATTTCTTCAAATTCTGCTATGAACATGGTGGGAACCCCCAAAAGGGCGTTACACTTGGACGCTTCCACTGTTTTAAGTACATCCACCGGATTAAAAGCCACCACCGGGGCCATGGTGGCACCGGAAACCATGCAGGTCAAGGTGCCGATGACACACCCAAAGCAATGGAAAAATGGAACCGGGATGCACATGGCATCGTCCGGGGTCAGATTCATACAGGTGGCAAGGCTCATGGCATTGCCGATGAGATTGGTGTGAGACAGCATGACGCCTTTGGGAAAACCGGTGGTTCCTGAGGTGTACTGCATGTTGATGACATCGTCGGGTTCCAGGGAATCGAGACGTTCTTTAAGTTGTGCATCGGAAACTTTTTTACCCATTTCAATAATTTCATCCCAGTTATACATGCCGGGGATTTTCTCTTTTCCCATGTAAATAATATTTTTAAGAAAGGGAAGTTTGGGATTATTTAATTTGCCGGGTTCACTGTCTTTAAGGGTGGGGCAGACTTTGTTAATGACCTTTAGGTATTCATCAGCTTCCCTGACCCCTCCGGTGAGGATGAGGGTGGTGGTATCGGACTGCTCCAAAAGATATTCCAATTCCGCACTTCGATAACTTGTATTCACCGTCACCAGAACCGCGCCCATGCGGGCACTGCCATACTGTGTGTAGACCCATTCCGGAATATTGTTGGCCCAGATGGCAACCTTTTCATCCCGTTGGATACCAAGTGCCATGAGCCCCTTGGCAACTTTATCGCAAATGTCTCTGAACTCCTTAAAATTATACTTGATATCCAGCGATAAATACTCCAGAGCACTGTTGTCTGCCAGGTTTTCTGCCAGCATGTCTACGATGTTGCCAATGGTGGTTTTGCCTATTTCAATGTCTGGTTTTTGCATTCGGTCCCTCTTTTGGTTATGGTTTAAATACGTGGGGCACATTTCCCTGCCAAAAGGCTTTACATCAATTCATCCACCCATTTACAGAAAGAGGGCAGCTATCAACAGGCAAGGTACATTTACATTGGGAAGGTGCTTTTGATGTATCGCCCTTATATCCTTAAATCCGGCTTTTTTCTGACTTAAAACATTTGTGCTACCTGGTGTATCTTTTGGGGTTATTAAATCAGCACCCAATGTGACGTGAAATAACAATTCGCTGCACTTCAGAGGTCCCTTCACCAATATCAAGAAGTTTCTGATCCCGATAAAATCGTTCAACATTATACTCTTTCATCAGGCCGTATCCACCATGGATCTGAACGGCATGGTTGGCCACCCGGCCCATGAGTTCTGAGCAATACAGTTTAGCCATGGCTGCTTCTTTTTCAAAGGGGCGGTTTTCGTTTCTCAACCAGCAGGCCTTGTACATTAAATTGCGGGCACACTCGATTTCCATGGCACAGTCTGCCAACTTAAAGGCAATGGCCTGGAATTTGGAAATGGATTGACCGAATTGTTTTCTGTCCTTGGCATATTTCAGTGCCAGATCATAGGCGCCCTGGGCTCCACCAAGCCCCATGGAACCGATGGAGAGACGACCACCGTCCAATGTTTTGAGCATTTGATGAAATCCGTCTCCCTGGTTGCCCAGCATATTTTCCTTGGGAACCCTGACATTGTCAAAATAGAGTTCTGCGGTATTGGAGGCCCGCCACATCATTTTTTTATGCATGGGAACTGCCTTGAATCCCGGGGTGTCTTTTTCCACGATAAAGCAGGTGTATTCCGGTTTTCCGTTGTCCCGGGTACCGGTGATGGCCTGCACAGTAACACCCAGCGTCATATCGCAGGCTGCATTGGTGATGAATATTTTAGAACCGTTGATAACCCAGTCGTCTCCGTCGCGAACGGCGGTGGTTTTACTGCCACCGGCATCTGAACCGGCAGTGGGTTCGGTGAGTCCAAATCCCCACAGCGCTTCCCCGGAGCACAGTTTTGGCAGATATTTTTGTTTTTGCTCTTCTGAACCAAAATAGTAAAGGGGGCCGATACCCAATGAGTTTCCTGCGGCAATGGTGGCCGCCTGGGAACCGTCAATTCTGGCGATTTCTTCAACAGCGATGATATAGGAAATGTAATCCATGCCCTGGCCATCGTATTTTTCCGACACAAACATGCCAAAAAGACCAATTTCACCCATCTTGCGGGTGAGTTCGGACGAAAATTCTTCTTTTTCGTCAAGTTCGCCTGCAATGGGGGCAATTTCTTTCTGGGCAAACTTTCTCACTTCTTTACGAATCATCGTCTGTTCCTTAGTAAGGTCAAAATTCACCCTTTCTCCTCCTTATATTTGTGGTCAATGATGTAGAATTTTTGACTTTTTTGTCTAAAAGGCACGCCGTGTAAACGGAAAAATGAACATTACAGTTATTGTTGGAAATGGGCAGTGCCGTTCAGTTGGGTCAAATATTTCTATTTCTGGACTTAGAAGCTATTGCTTACCGAACGAGCGCTCGGTCTTATGGTAAACGATACTATATTCGTTGAAGATCATTTGTCAAATGTTTTTTTAAAAATTTAGAAATTCAATTTTTTTTGGAGGGAGAAGTGGCATGAAACCAAAATTATTTGAGAAGCAGGGTTCTGCCGGTCTGCACCATATCCTTTAGAAGCTTGCCTGCCAATGTAGCCTTGCCAAGTGGGCCTTTGCGGTTTTCAAGAAGAACGGCGTGGAGTTTTTCACGGTCCTCCGGGGGGCGGGTGATCCGCTTTTTTTTCACCAGGCCCAAAGCCCCGGGGGAGCAGGTGGTAACGCATACTCCGCATCCAAGACACAGATTGAGATCCAGCTCTGCCCGGGGGGGATCACCGGCAAGTTTGACGGCATTAACCTGGCACCTTTGTTCACACACCCCGCAACCGTTGCACAGGGATTTGTCCAGTCCGGCTTGAAAATTAGATATCTGGAATTCAAGGGGTTTGGGCAGTTTTTGATGAAGACTGAGCATGCCGCAGCAACAGCCGCAGCACGAGCAGATGAATTCGGGTTTCACCGTGTTGGATGGCTGTAGAACCAGCCCTTGTTTCTGGTTTTTATCAAGGATGGCCACGGCCTCTTCCCGGGAAATTTCCCGTCCCATCCCGGCGGAGAGACAGGTTGCGGCGATGTCCCCCAGGGCCAGGCAGGTTTCGGTGCGCCGGGTCACCCGGCAGGGACGGCCCTGCATTTGTTGTTTTTTTCGGCAGATGCACGTAACAATAACAAAGGGGCCGTCTGTCCGGGCCATGAGGGTTGATATTTCATCAAATCCGGCCACATGATTTTCAATGGGAATGCTTTTTTTCACGGGGATGGTGCGCATCTGGGGCAGCTTTGTACCCAGAAATTCCATGCCAAATCCCATGGAGGCAGTATAATCGTCAAAGTCCTTGAGAAATTCCGGGGACATGCGTTCCATCTGCATTTCATACATTCCCACCACCAGAGGGGCATTGCAGTACTGATACCGGCCGTCCCTGATTCTGGATTCAATGCCGCCTTTTTTCTGGATGCGGTGCAGTATTCTTTCAAGGATTTCAGGAGTGTCGACCAGGAATTTTGCCCTGGGAAACAATCGGTCTACAGATTCAAAATTGTGGCTTAAACAGCAGACTATTTCAGCCTCTTCCGGTGTGAAAATATGCTTTAACAGCCGAATATCCGATCCGTTGGCGGCAGCGGGGAACCCCACGACCTGCCCGTCCAGATGTTTTTGTAATTTTCGATATATCCTGTTTTTTGCTGCCACGTTATTTTTCAGCCTTTTTTTGAATTAAGTGTGGTGTTCCCGGAATTTAGAAGGTTACATTTAGTTTGTGTCTTATCCACTCATTATTCACTGCTACTCGTATATCCTGAAAAAATTAATAAACAAGATCCTTGGTATCATAGAAGCACAACAAAGCTTGAAATATATACCTGATCTGCGGAGTGTTAAGTGCCACAATAAAATAACTACTTGAATGCAGAAATTTTCAGAATAAGTTGACCAAATTCAAAATATATCAGATTAAATGGTCCTGGGAT
>NZ_FWXY01000002.1 GCF_900176365.1 Desulfocicer vacuolatum DSM 3385
TCCTGCAAGCAGGAACTTTCTCGTTCGACTTGCATGTGTTAAGCACGCCGCCAGCGTTCATTCTGAGCCAGAATCAAACTCTCCAGTTATAATTCCTTTAAAATGTTTTTTCATGTGCTTGGCTGCACTTAAAACATCTTTTTACTCAATTCATTCACTAACCAGTTTTCAAAGATCAATTTCTTAATTTTTTCAAAAAGCCGCCAAAGCGACTCACAAAACCCGATCTTTATACGCCTCACAAAAAACATTGTCAAGCTTTTTTTTGGACCGTTCGAAATTAATTAATTTGGCCACAAAAAAACCTGCAAGGAACCGTCGGGCGTGTTCCCTGTAGGTGAGAACGATTTATATAGAAAGCATCCAAGCTTGTCAACTGATATTTTTATTTTTTTTATATGTAAAAGTGGGTGCCGGGTTCTATGTATTAGGTTCCGGGTGCTCACAGCAACTACTTTTTCATTATTCGTTGTGGCTGGTGTTTACAGCCATGTATGTTTTATATGAAATACTCTGCAAATCAGGGGCGTATTTCAAGCTTTGTTGTGGGCGAAACGGGATCAGAATACGGTCCGCCCGTGGCGGTTATATACAATGCAGCCGCCAAAGCAACCTCAGCAGAGCCGTCCCCCCGATGGGCAATCGGTACCGGACAATTGGGCTGTCTACAGTTCCGGTCCGGGACCATTGCCCGTCGGGGGGGGCGGCGGCAGAATACCATTTGGCATGCTTCATTTTCCAGTTTACACTTTTCAAAAAAATATACCCATTTCCCGGGAAAAATTGATCGAAAAGTGTAAACTACTATTGAGGTTGGTGAAGGATGCCTACCATTTTCTATATTCGTTGTGGGCAGAACAAGATTTGCCCGTGGCAGTTATTTTAAAATAAGTTTATGGTATTTCTTTTTACCGGCCCGCAGCAGAATCTCTCCATCTGTGGCATGGGAGGTTAAAATCAGTTGATCAAAGGCAGCAATGCGTTCATCATTGAGGTATCCACCACCCTGATTCAGTAGACGTCGGGCATCACTTTTAGATTTACACAGCCCCACTTCCGCAAAGATATCCACCGCAGCAATCCCCTTGTCCAGGGCAGCCCTGTCATAGGCAGTGCCGGGAACCGCATCTGCACCGCCCTTGGCACTTCTGGGAATGGTGGAAGAAGAAAAACAGGTGTCAGGGATTTCCGGGGCACCAAACATGGCGCAAGCGGCCTCATAGGACGCCTTTGCCGCATCCATGCCATGGGCAATAACTGTGGCTTCCCAGGCAAGGACCGCCTTGGCACTGTTTAGCATGGCCCCTTCCATTTTTTTGACCTGTTCTATCTCTTCCATGGGCAAAAAGGTAAAAAGGGCCATAAATCGTGCCACATCGGCATCATCACAGTTCACCCAGAACTGATAATATTCATAGGGAGGGGTTCTTTCAGGATCCAGCCATACAGCTCCCTTATGGGTTTTCCCCATTTTTATGCCACTGCTGGTGGTAATCAATGGAAAGGTTATGCCAAAGGCTTTTTTCTGTTGAGTTCTGCGCACAAGATCAATACCTGCCACAATATTTCCCCATTGATCGCTTCCCCCCATCTGCAAAAGACAGTCGTACCGTTGGGACAATTCCATGAAATCATAAGCCTGGAGCAGCATATAATTAAACTCAATAAAGGTCAGCCCCTCATCGGAATTAATGCGCATTTTATAACTTTCCGCCTTGATCATGCGGTTGACACTGAAATGGCGGCCAATATCCCTTAGAAAAGGAATATATTCAAGTCCCTTTAGCCACTCACCGTTGTCCAGAAGCAGGGCCTTATCTTCATTAAAATCAATGAAGCGGGCCAGCTGTTTTCGGATACCGGCCCGATTCACATCAACCTCTTTCTGGGTGATCACCTTACGCATTTCTGTTTTACCACTGGGATCACCAATGAGACCGGTCCCGCCCCCCACAAGCCCTATGGGACGGTGGCCGTTGCGCTGCATATGGGCCAATGCCATGATACAGACCAGGCTGCCCACATGAAGGCTTGAAGCTGTGGGATCAAACCCGATATAACAGGTGGCTCTTCCCCCGTCCAGATAGGCGCTCAATTCCTCATCATGGGTCACCGCCTCTACAAAACCACGCTCCTTTAATATTTCAAGAACCCCCATTTTCTGTATCACTCTCCTTTTTCCATATTCGTTGTGTTCCACCGGCCACGCCCGTTATAAGGCACCCGCCATACAGGGGCGTTTCTATTTTTACTACGATTATTTGTTGGTATATTCCACAGCCCGTGTTTCCCGGATCACCACCACCTTTATCTGGCCCGGAAAGGTAAGATTTTCCTCTATTTTGGATGCAATATCCCGACTTAACAACACAGCATCGGTATCAGATATTTTTTTACTTTCCACCACCACACGAATCTCCCGTCCGGCCTGGATGGCATAGGTGTTGGAAACGCCATCAAAGGAATTGGCCAGTCCTTCAAGCTCTTCAAGACGTTTGATATAATTTTCCAGGGTCTCTTTCCGGGCTCCGGGCCGGGCACCTGAAAGGGCATCTGCCGCCTGCACCAGAAAATCATACACAGTGGCGGGCATTTGATCTTCATGGTGGGCTGCAATGGCATTAATCACTTCGTTGGACTCTCCGTGTTTTTTGGCAAGTTTGGCACCGATCAGGGCATGGGGACCATCCACCTCATGGTCCACGGCCTTTCCAATGTCGTGCAGCAGTCCCATTCTTTTGGCAAGCTTCACATTCAACCCCAATTCCGCTGCCATGATGCCAGCCAGAAAAGCCACTTCCACGGAGTGCTGCAGTACATTTTGAGCATAACTGGTTCTGAATTTAAGTTTTCCAATCACCCGGATCAACTCGGAATTAATGCCATGGACCCCCAGATCAAAGGCAGCCTGCTCTCCGGCTTCCTTGATGGTGACATCCACCTCATCGGTGACCCTCTGCACCACATCTTCAATGCGGGCCGGATGAATTCTGCCGTCGGAAATCAAACGGGTGAGCGCAATTCTTGCCACTTCCCTTCTAACGGGATTGAAACCGGACAAAATAACAGCTTCAGGGGTATCATCAATGATCAGATCAATACCGGTGGCAGCTTCCAATGCCCGGATATTACGCCCCTCGCGTCCAATGATACGTCCCTTCATTTCATCCCCGGGCAACTGCACCACAGACACAGTGCGCTCTGCAATAAAATCTCCGGCATAGCGCTGTATGGCTGTGGAAATAATTTTCTTGGCCTCTTTGTCCGCTTTTTCCATGGCTTCGCTGGAAATACGCTTTACCAGCTTTGCCCCATCATGCCGGGCTTCGTTTTCCATGCTTTTGAGCAATATATCCTTGGCCTCTTCAGAGGTAAGGCTGGCCACTTTTTCCAGCTCTTTCCGGGCATCAGAAAGCAATTTATTGTAGTCGGATTCCTTTTCATCCAGGGATTTAAGCTGTTGTTGAATCTTTTTTTCCGTTCGCTTGAGCTCAACTTCCAGGATTTCAAACTGCTCCTTACGCTTGTCCAGTCGTTCGCTCTGGTTTAATACACGACGCTCTTCTGTTTTCAGCTCAGCCCTGGCCTGGTCGGTTTCGGCATCAAAGGCCCCCTTCATCTCAAGCAGACGACTTTTTGCCTCCAACTGAGCCTCTTTAATCAGGTTACCGGCTTTTTTCCGGGCATCGTCAATCAATGCCATCTGCTCTTTTTCAACCTCTTCGATTCGGCTTTCAAGTTTTTTCTGGGTTAACCAGTAGGCCAGCCCGAAACCCGAGGCAGTTGAGATCAGCAGTGAAAAAAACAACACAGTATATTCCATTAATGACTCCCTTCAATATTTGGTATCAGATAATTATTATAACCGCCACGGGCGGACCTCATTGTGACTTCAGTCTGCCCATAACAAATCTTCAAAATCCGTTGGGTCTGCCGGAATTTTCGAGCAAAAGCATAACACCCAGCATCCAGCTATTACATGACAACAAAACCACAGGATGCAGCAATTATAAATTCCCGGGACGTATTCCATTTTTCCGGTTGAATGCTTCACCGGCATGACAACAAGAATGAATGGATCAAACATCACAAGATAGCCTATTTAACACGTAATGCAAGAAATATTATTTTGGAGGGGGACAAAAAAAGGAGGGGATAAGAGTAAAGCGGTGATGACGGCAAAAAAACCACCGGATAAGCGCCACGGCAGAGCTTATTTTGATTCAGCTCTACCCACAGCAAGAAAAAAACCATGGCGTCTGCCGTGGTGTTTTTTCCCGGAAGGGGAAATCAGAAATAAAATCAGATACAGCCCCCACAGCATACCGTGTTGCCCATGTCTTTGAACCAGTAGTTCAAAAGGTCGGGCGCCCATATAATTAGCACCTTCAGGCTTTTCCATGCAATGTGGAACTTGCACACCGGCACCAGGGTGGGCTCCCTTGTATATAGCGTTAGGCAAAGCACTCTAAGCAATCACAAGTAGCGCAGGGGTGTTTCTGTTTTTATTTATGTGCAGGATAATCCTGTGTGGTATCACCCTGCATTTGAAGCAAATGCATTTAATTTATTCAGCAGCGCAGTGGATTTATGGTCAACACATTCATGGAATTCCAATAATTCAGATTCCGATGCAGCAAGGTCATTTGCCATATTCATACCGGCCAAAAGCAGTACAACCAAGGAATTTTGCACTGAAACAGAACCTTCCATCCCCTGTTCCGCCCGGGCAACATACTGCTTTAATTTTTCAACAACCTTTCCGGGGTCATCAAGGGCATCATCTGCCCGGAACTGAAATTGTCTGCCAAACAGGTCTATACTGACAATTTCTTCTGATGTTACATCTTTATTAATATCCGGAACTCCATTTTCCACTGGGTTCATTCTGTTTTAAGACGTCTCTGAAAAGGTGTTCAGTTTAGTCAAAAGACCATCAATCTTTGATTGAACAGCCGCCTCTTTTTTTGCAAAGTGCTCTTCAGACAAATCCTTTTCAGCAATCTGACCTTCAAGGGTCTTTACCTTGCCCAGCAATTCCTCATTTTCCTGTTGAAGTGTCTGACAAAGCTCTATTAAAAAATCGACTTTCTCGTCAATATCTTTAAACTTATCTTCTAACAACTCATGCTCGTTTTCCATTCCCTGAACCTCACAATATTTAGCTTAACTATAGTTCATAATATTTAACAAAGTCAAGACAATTCATTCGGCTTTTCAGCCATACAGCAAGCCACCCTATGGAGATCTGCCGGGGTATTGACGCCCATGACCTCAACGGCACTGTGTCCAGAAAGAGAGCCTGCCTTTCCACCCCGTGACACAGCAATTTTCACAATATCTGTCAAGTAATACTCCTGCTGGGCATTGTCACAATCAATTCCTTCAATAGCATCTATCAAAAATTCTTTATTTATGCAATAGATGCCTGAATTGATCCGCGTATTTTTTCGCTCAGCATCGGTTGCATCCACCTCTTCCCGAATACATGTGAGCTGGTTGTTTTTATCCAGTATCACCCGACCGTACCCCGTGGGATTCTCAAGGTGTACGGAAAGCACAGACACATCATTTTGTTCACGCCGATGAAATTCAATGAGACCGGCAAGGGTCCGGGGCTGGATCATGGGCACATCCCCACATAAAACAAGCACATGTGCCACTTTTCGGGGCAGTACGGGCAATGCGGACTTAACGGCATCACCGGTACCCAGAAGGGCTTCCTGGCGGGCAAACAAAACATCAAAATCCCGGGAGACTGACTTTTGAACAAGGGCGGCAGCATGTCCCACCACCACCACCACCTGCCTGCCCAGCAATGACACCGCACAGGAGAGCACCGAATAAATCATGCTTTGCCCGTTAATTTCATGAAGTACCTTTGGCAAATCCGATTTCATGCGACTTCCCTTACCGGCTGCCAGCACAATGGCTCCCACATCACTGTAATTATTTTTCATATTCAACCCCGAGTTTTAAAGACAGACGCTCAAAAAAAGGGGGTGCCCCAAACCACACAGAGCACCCCTTTATTCGATCATATATGTCTTAACAGACTATGTCATGCAATCACATCATCACATGGATGCAATATCCAGTCGATGCAAGGCCCGCCTTAAAGCGGCTTCGGCCCGGACAAGGTCAATGTCATCGGAAGCGGCAGAAATTCGCTTTTCAGCTCTATCCTTTGCCTGCCTGGCCCGATCCACATCAATGTCTCCCCTGCGTTCAGCTGATTCAGCAAGCAGGGTCACCTTGTTGGGCAGTGCTTCGGCAAATCCACCGTTGACAAAAAGATAACGTTCTTTGCCTGATGCGTCTTTGTACCGAAGTGTGCCAACCTTCAAGGAGGTCAGAAAGGTGGTGTGGCCACGAAGCACGCCAAATTCACCTTCCGTACCCGGAGCAACCACAATCTGAGCTTCTTCGCTGACCACCGCCTTTTGGGGGGTGACCACTTCCAGAAATATATTCTCAGCCATTTTATCCCCCTTGAGTTAGTTATCTGAACTCATTTTAGCAGCTTTCTCAACGGCCTCTTCAATAGAACCCACCATGTAGAATGCTGTTTCGGGAAGATCGTCATGTTTACCTTCAATGATCTCTTTAAAGGATCTTACAGTGTCTTCAACCTTTACAAACTTACCGGGCATACCGGTGAAGGTTTCTGCCACATGGAAGGGCTGGGACAGGAATCTTTGCAGTTTACGGGCTCTTTGCACCGTAACTTTATCCTCATCGGAAAGCTCATCCATACCCAGAATGGCAATGATATCCTGGAGCTCTTTGTATTTCTGCAGGGTCTGCTGCACGGTGTTGGCCACAAGGTAGTGTTCTTCACCGATGTAGGCAGCATCCAGAATCCGGGAGGTGGAGTCCAGGGGATCCACCGCAGGATAGATACCAAGCTCTGCAATCTGACGGGAAAGTACAACCGTACCGTCAAGATGGGCAAATGTGGTGGCAGGGGCAGGGTCGGTCAAGTCATCTGCAGGTACATATACACACTGTACCGCAGTGATGGAACCCTTATCTGTTGAAGTAATACGCTCCTGGAGCTCACCCATGTCAACGGCCAGTGTGGGCTGATACCCAACAGCGGAAGGCATACGACCAAGGGTGGCTGACACCTCTGCACCGGCCTGGGTGAAACGGAAAATATTATCAACAAAGAGAAGCACGTCCTGGCCTTCTTCATCACGGAAATATTCCGCACATGTCAGCGCGGAAAGAGCCACCCTTGCACGGGCTCCCGGAGGTTCTGTCATCTGGCCGTATACCAGGGCACATTTGGGAAGAACGCCGGAGTCTTTCATCTCATGGTAAAGGTCATTACCTTCACGGGTTCGCTCACCTACGCCGCCGAACACGGAGATACCACCATGCTGCATGGCAATGTTGTTTACCATTTCCATCATGATAACGGTTTTACCAACACCTGCACCGCCGAACATGCCCATTTTACCGCCACGGGGAAAGGGAACCAGAAGGTCGATAACCTTAACACCGGTTTCAAGTACCCTTACTGTGGTATCCTGGTTGATAAATTCAGGAGCTGCCCTGTGAATGGGAAGCGTTTTGGAGCGATCAATATCGCCCAGACCGTCAACGGGTTTTCCCACAACATTGAGAACCCGGCCAAGGGAGGCTTCACCAACAGGCATCATGATGGGAGCGCCGGTGTCCTTTACTTCCATTCCCCGCTGGAGACCGTCGGTGACGTCCATACCGATACATCTTACCACGTTGTCACCCAGATGTTGGGCCACTTCAATGACCAGATTATCTTCGCCTTCACCAATAACGGGGTTGGTCAGCGTCAGGGCCGTAAGAAGGGGGGGAAGCTTTCCAGGTTCAAATCTAACATCAACAACAGCACCCAGCACCTGTGCTATTTTTCCTATATTTTCAGCCATGTATTCCTCCTGTTAAAGCTGTTTGCTTTTTTATATTTGGTATGATTATCCGTTGAGCGCTTCAGCACCGCCGACAATGTCCATGAGATCTGCTGTAATACCTGCCTGACGTGTCTTATTAAAGATGGTCTGCAGTTCATCAATCATGTCTTCGCATGCCTTGGTTGCGTTCTCCATGGCCCTCATCCGGGAGGCATGCTCACTGGTTGAGGTCTGAAGCAGCGCATCATATATCTGAATAAAGATATTCTTGGGCAGCATCTCCCCCAGCAATTCATCGGAAGAGGGCTCGCAGATATGTTCTGCCAGATAGACACCGTCATCCGTTGCTGCACTTCCGTCTGTTTCCTCAACTTCTATGGGAGGGATGGGAAGGATCTGCTTTACCACCGGCTCCTGACGGGCCAGGGATTTAAACTCAGAACATACCAGATATACTTCATCAACAGCTTCTTCAAGAAAATTATTAATCAGTTTCTGTCCAGAAGTTGATGCCACACTGAAATCAAATTGTCCGCCCACAACATCGAGATATTCATCCTCAATGGTCATGCCGGATTTCCGGGCCCAGTCACGGCCCCTTTTGCCAAAACAAGTAAAAGACACTTCTTTATCCTGAAGGGACTCTTTGATAAACTTGTCTGCTTTTTCAATGAGATTTCCATTAAAACCACCGCAAAGGCCCCTGTCTGAAGTGCACAGGATGATGTTCACCTTTTTGGCTTCTTCCCTTGGAACAAGAAGGGGGCTGGCATCTTCACCGGCCTTACCTGCAATGCTCCCCAGTACTTCGGAAAATTTGGACGCATAGGGCTTAAAGGCCTCCATACTCTCCTGGGCACCGCGAAGTCGGGAAGTGGCGACCATTTTCATGGCAGAGGTGATCTGCTTGGTCTTTTTTACACTGCCTATCTTTGTTTGGACTTCCTTTAACGTTGCCATAATATTTCCCTTTTACACCTGTTTATAAATGATATTCATTTTACACATGAAAAATATTAAGGATGCTGTTATACCGCAGCCTTAAATTCTTCATCATAGGCGTCAAGGGCTTTTTTCAGCTTGGCTTCAATGTCGCTGGTGATGGCCTGTTGTTCCACAAGGTCTGTGAAAATCTCGGGAAATCTGTTTTCAATAAAGGGATAAAGACCGGCTTCGTACTTATCCACGGCTTCCCTTGGATATTTATCAATGTATCCTTTGGTACCGGCAAACAGAATCACCACCTGTTTTTCCATGGGAAGGGGATTGAACTGGGGTTGTTTCAACAGTTCAACCAGACGTTCTCCACGGGTGAGCTGACGCTGGGTGGCGGCATCAAGGTCACTGCCAAAGGCGGCAAAGGCTTCCAGTTCACGGTACTGGGCAAGATCCAGACGCAGGGTACCGGCCACCTGTTTCATGGCTTTACATTGGGCAGCACCACCCACGCGGGATACAGAAAGACCAACGTCAATGGCAGGACGAACACCGGAGAAGAAAAGGCCTTTGTCAAGATAGATCTGACCGTCGGTGATGGAAATAACGTTGGTGGGAATAAAGGCAGATACGTCACCTTCCTGGGTCTCAATGATAGGAAGGGCCGTGAGAGAACCGGCGCCCAGATCATCAGACATCTTAGCAGACCGTTCCAGCAGACGGGAATGGTTGTAGAAAATATCGCCGGGGAACGCCTCACGTCCCGGAGGACGTCTCAGGAGCAGAGACACCTGACGATAGGCGGCAGCCTGTTTGGAAAGGTCATCATAGATAATCAGAGAATGCTCACCCTTGTCACGGAAATACTCGCCCATGGCGCATCCGGCATAGGGAGCCAGATACTGCATGGCAGCAGACTCAGAAGCAGAGGCCACAACAACGGTGGTGTATTCCATGGCACCATGCTCTTCCAGGGCTGCAACCACCTGGGCCACGGTGGATTTTTTCTGTCCACAGGCCACATAGATGCATTTCATGTCTGTGTTTTTCTGGGCAATGATGGCATCAACGGCAATGGCTGTTTTACCGATCTGACGGTCACCGATGATCAGCTCACGCTGGCCACGTCCCACAGGGGTCATGCCGTCAACGGCTTTACTTCCGGTGTAGCAGGGTTCATGCACAGATTTACGGGCAATAACACCGGGAGCCACAAGTTCCATGTTCATGGTGATGCTGGAATCAATGGGACCTTTACCGTCAATGGGTTCACCTGTGGTGGAAACAACACGACCCAGAACCGCTTCACCAACGGGAACAGATGCAATGCGGTCGGTGCGTTTTACAACGTCGCCTTCCTTGATTTTTTTATCTTCACCCAGGATGGCAACACCCACGTTGTCTTCCTCAAGGTTCAGTGCCAGACCCAGAACGCCGCCGGGGAACTCCACAAGCTCCATGGCTTTTACTTTTTCCAGGCCATATACACGGGCAATACCGTCACCCACTGACAGCACCACCCCGGTCTCGCTGAGCTCAACCTCTTTGTCGAAATCTTTAATCTGCTCTTTTATAATCTGGCTTATTTCTTCAGCTCTTATTTTCATTAGACTCTCTCACCCCTTTTTAATGATTCTCTCATATTGAACAGTTGAGTTTTAACGCTGCCATCCAGCACAAGATCGCCTATTTTGGTCACAATTCCGCCAATGAGCTCGGCATCCTGCTCAACATCCAGAATAATCTCTTTGCCGATTCGTTTTGCAAGGCCCTGTTTAATTTTCTCTGTGGCCTCGGCGGACAACTCTGTGGCCGATACCAGGGTGGCATGAACCACGCCGTTCAGTTCGTCTGCCAGTTTCTTATAAAACTCACTGATATCCCGCAGAAAAACGATGCGCCGTTTATCAAACAACAACACCAGGAAAGATTTCATCACCTGGGAAAAAGAGGTCTTTTCCAGGATGGAAATCAATACGGTTCTCCTGTCGTTCTTGTCAAACAAGGGATTACTTACAGCTTTTTCAAGTTCAACATTGGTGTCAAAGAGTTCCACAATCTCATCCAGCTCTTTGCGATACTGATCTGCATTGCCGTCCTCTTCGCCGATAAGCATCAATGCTTTGGCATAGCGCCGTGAAATAGATAGATTTTTCATTATGCCACCACCTTGTCCAGATACTCATCAACCAGACGATCCTGATCCTCGGAGTTAATTAACTCTTTTACCAGGGTTTCTGCCTGTTCAAGGGCCTTTTCAGCAATTTCCTGCTGCAGGCTTAACTTTGCAGCCTTGAACTCCTGCTCAATGTTTCTCTTTGCAGATTCTTCAAGTTTGGCAGCCTGGGCTTCGGCCTCGGCAAGAATCCGTTGTTTTGCCACCTCGCCCTGTTTGACATAGGTTTCAACGATTCTCTGGGTTTCCTGGTCAAGCGTTGCCATCTTTTCGGCATATTCGGCAAGACTTTTTTCCGCAGCAGCTTTTTTCTGTTCAAGCTCGGCAAGCTCGTCTTTGATTGCCGTTACCCGGGAAGAAAAAAACTCAGCAACAGGTTTGCGGGCAATGAAAAACAGTGCAATCATGAGAACCGCAAAGTTCATCACCTTGTAGGTGTCAGTAACCACCCAGCCTTTGGGGGCTGCCGCACCATGATCTCCACCGCTTGAGGCCATGGCAATTCCGGCAAAAACAAAAAGGAAGGTCCATGCTGCAGGAATGATGGTCTTGGAATGTTTCCTCATAAACCGTACAATCTTCATCAGCACGCCCTCCCCAGTATTTTTTCACCAATCGCCTTGGCAAAAGTATCAATCTCCTGTTCAAGAGCAGATTGAGCCTTCCGGGTCTCAGTAACAACCTGACTACGAATTTCAGCAAGGTTGGCCTGAGCTTTTTTGTTGATCCTTTCAATGATCTCTTTTTCTTCCTGGGATGCTTCTTCGACAAAGGCGTCTTTTTGTTTCAGACCCTCTGCCCTTGCACCCTTCAACCCTTCCGCATACTCTTTGTCCTTAAGGACCGCTTCGGATGAAAGACTTTCAACGCCCTGTTGAAGTCCATCAACCTTGGCCTTTCGATCCAGCAGAATTTTGCGAACAGGCTTGAACAGTACCCGATTGAGCACGTACAAGAGAAAAAGGAAATTGATGATCTGAATAAACAATGACCCATCAACACTAACCATACATTTCCCTCCGCCAGTTAATAATTAAAAAAAATACACTAACCTATATTCCACACAGTTGCCCGGTGCCGTCACCGGCAACTTTAAATACAAAGAGAATCGAAATTTGAGTACCACCAAGATGGTTTTTTGTCAACATCCAAATAATTCTACCCTTGACAGCTCCGGGTCACCCGGAAAGAAATCGCCGCATGCTGATATTCATCAACAGGCCGATGCCCACCATATTGGTGATCACCGAAGAGCCGCCGTAACTGATCAAGGGAAGGGGAACACCCACCACCGGCATCAGGCCCATGACCATACCGATGTTGATGAATATCTGCCAGAAAATCATAATGGTAATACCAAAGGCAAGAATGGAACCAAACATATCCCGGCAGCCGTAGGCGATGTTAAATCCCCACAGCAAAAAGAGGAAATAGAGGATGAGCAAGACGCAGCACCCCACAAACCCCCACTCTTCGGCCAGCACCGAAAGAATAAAGTCTGTGTGCTGTTCCGGCAAA
Source organism: Desulfocicer vacuolatum DSM 3385 (assembly GCF_900176365.1). Taxonomy (GTDB): domain Bacteria; phylum Desulfobacterota; class Desulfobacteria; order Desulfobacterales; family Desulfobacteraceae; genus Desulfocicer; species Desulfocicer vacuolatum. Next base: position 12,529 of record NZ_FWXY01000002.1, read on the forward strand.
AAGGACAAGGCATTCTGGGTCCCCTTTAAAAACCCCTTGCCGTACATCATGCCGGAACCAATGGCAATCTTGGATTGAATAATATGATACCCGGCCCCCAGGGGATCACGATCGGGATTAAGAAAAGTTAAGATCCGGGCTTTTTGATATTCCTTTAAAACAAAAAACCACAAAAGGGGGGCGGCCCCCGCTGCCAGAGCGGCACAGGAAAAAAATACTTTTTTCTGCACATGAACAAAAAGCGTCATGGAGGCGGCAATGAATAAGATCAGCATGGCCGTGCCCAGATCGGGCTGCTTAAGGATAAAAAGAAAGGGCAGAACCAATAATCCCACAGGTTTTAAAAGCCCGTGAAATCCAAGGCCCTCTTCTGTGACACAGGTGGAATACACCGATGCCAGCACAATGATCATGGACAACTTCATCAATTCCGAGGGCTGCACAGTAAAAGGCCCCAGGGCAAGCCAGCGGGTGGAGCCCCCGGCATTTCGTCCAAAGATAAGCACCGCTGCCAGCAGGGCCACACAGATGAAATAGATCAGAAGACTGGCCTTGTCTATGAACTTATAGTGGACCAGAAACGAGGAAAACATGATAAAGAACCCTGCCCCCATCCATATCATCTGTTTTTTAAAAATCACTGCCATTCCCTGGACTTCAGCAGCGTTGACCGCACTGTACAACACCCCCAGCCCCAGGCCGCAGATGGAAAGGGTCAACAAAAAAAGGCCCCAGTCAAAACATTCTAAAAGTCTTCGATCAAACATCACACATCTCCAGGAAAAATGGGATCACACCGGCCCCATTACTCTTGTTTATCAAAGTAACCAATGCGATCCAGCCATGTCTTCACCACCTGGCTGGCCACAGGGGCCGCAGCAGTGGAACCGTGCTCACCGTGCTCAATGAGCACAGACACCGCAATGACGGGATTTTCTGCCGGGGCATAGCACACAAACCATGCATGGTCCCGCAGCAGATAATCCAGGGGTTCATCCTTGCTGCGCTCCCGGTCTTTTTTTTTCATGCTGAACACCTGGGCTGTACCGGTTTTTCCTGCCATGGTGATCCCGTCTATTTTCACGGCCCTGGCGGTGCCCCGCTTTCCATGGATCACCCGTCTTAATCCTTCCCGCACAATGCGAAGGGTCTCCTTTCCTGCGGGCAGTCCCCCGGTGATTTCCGGTGGCTGCGGCACCGGGGTTTCCCCCTGGCGGAGCTGAACAGCATGCAATATTCTGGGGCGGTACAGGGTGCCTTCATTTCCCACTGCGGCAATGAGCACCGCCATCTGAAGGGGGGTCACCAGGTTAAACCCCTGCCCAATGGCAATGGACAGGGTTTCCCCCCCCTGCCAGGAGACACCAAAACGCCTCCGCTTCCAGGCAGCCGTGGGAATCAATCCGGGGCGTTCCTTTCTCAACTCAATGCCCGTGGGTTTGCCCAGCCCACATCCCCTGGCATACTGGGCCAGGGTATCCACCCCCACATCTTCCCCCACCCGGTAATAAAATACATCACACGATTTTTCCAGGGAACCAAAGATATCCACATCGCCGTGGCCCCATTTTTTCCAGCATCGATAAATTCTATTGCCATACCTGTGGCGACCCGAACAGAACCGGGAGGTGTGGGTGCTCACCACGCCTTCTTCCAGCCCGGCAATGGCGGAAACAATCTTGTAGGTGGAGGCCGGTGGATATTCACCCTGTATGGCCTTATTGGTCATGGGACGTCCGGGGTTTTCTTGAAGTGCCCGCCATTTCTTATGGGAGATACCGCCTATGAAATCATTCTGGTTATAGGCAGGGCTGCTGGCCATGCACAACACATCGCCGGTGGCAGGATCAAGGGCCACCACAGCCCCGGACCGCCCCTGAATCAGCGCCTCTGCAGCCTGCTGAAGCTCAAGATCAATGGTCAAAAAAATATTTTGCCCCGGCACCGGGTCCACGGTGTTCAGCACCCGCACCAGTCGACCTGTGGCATCCACCTCCACCTGTCGCCCCCCCCGTTTTCCGTGGAGCAGTGATTCAAACTCTTTTTCCACCCCGTCCCGGCCAATGGAATCCCCGCTTCTCACATCGGGAAAATTCCCTTTTTTAAGCTCTTGCGCATTAATTTCACCCAGATAGCCCAGAACATGGGCCGCACATTTTTCATGGATATAATTTCGCCGGGGCTCCACATCAATGATCACCCCGGGCAAATCAAATCCATGGGCTTTTACCACGGCAAGCTGGTTTCTGGAGATATTTCGCTTTAACAAAATGGGCTTGAATTTTGTCCGCCGGGATTTGCTGTCAATTTTCTCCCGGAGCTCTTCAACAGGCACCGCCATTAACCGGGCAAGGCGGGAAAGGGTTTGGTCCACCGGAACGGCATCCTTCAGGACAATTTTAAGGTCAAAGGAGGGACGATTATCCACCAAAAGGGCTCCGTTTCTGTCATAAATCAAGCCCCGGGGAGCTGGAATGCTTTGCAGTCGAATACAGTTATTGGCCGACAAATGATGATACCATTCCCCCTTGATCACCTGGAGATAAACAAAGCGGGCAAGAAGAATGGAAAAGGCCACAGCCACACACAGGGTGCCGCCCATCAACCGTTTTTTAAGCCATTCCCTTCCCGGTGGTTTCACATATTGAGACACCCCTACCCCCTGATTCCCATTTTTCTTCCTGTCACACGCTGGATTTTTTTATCCCAGCCTTTTTTACATTTATTAACCACCACCAACAACAGGGGAATCATAAAAAAACCAACCACGATCTGTTTACCCATGAACACAATATCTGCGGTGGAAAAAAACCAGCCGTCCTGTTTCACCAGAAGGGTAAAAATCAAGAACCCATGCTCCATGGCAACGGCCCCGGCACTGATCACCGGGATAAAAATAAAATTCCCCGCATGAATCACATGCCTGAGCATGAATACAAAAAGATAAATCCACACATATGAAGAGATATAAAAACCGGAAGGAACACCGGACAGGCAATCCATGGTCCAGCCCAGGGCCACCACATAAAGAATAAAAATACCATGGGAGGTGAACAGGCTGACATAAAGAACATTAACAATGAGAAGGTCAAAACAGCAGTTTAAAAAAGCAATTTCAGGGACCAGGGTGGTTTGAACAATCACCAGGAAAAGGGAGAGAAACAGATAAAAAAGTGCATTCATGGGCGAACATCTTCTGTGGGTCCGGTTTGCTTTACAAACACCAGCACCTCTTCCAGGGTATTGAAATCCACACTGGTTTTCACCCGGACATGCTGGAACAGATCAGAATTTTCTTTTTTCACATCCACCACTTTTCCAATGCTAACCCCCTTGGGAAAAATTTGATCCAGGCCGGAGGCCACAATGTCATCCCCAACGGTGACGGTCTCTTTTCTCAGGGCATAGTCAAAAAAACAGGTTTCTGTGTTATCTCCCTGGACAATTCCCCGGGCCCGGGTACTTTGCACCAAAGCATCCACTGAACTGTTGCGATCGGTGATGAGAAGGACCCGGCTGTATCGTCCGGCCACAGCCACCACCTGCCCCACAATGCCCTGGGCCGCCACCACAGGAAGCCCCTTGCACAGCCCGTCCTGGTTTCCCTTGTCTATCATCATGGTGCTGAACCACGGGGAGGGGTCCCGGGCAATCACCTTGGCCGCCACCATGATTTGTGCTTCAGCTTGTTTAAAGTAAATAAATTTTCTCAACCGCTGGTTTTCCAGGGCAAGCTCCCGGCATCGGTTCTGATCCGCCGTGGCCAGGGCCAGGGCTTTTTTTAACATTTTATTTTCCCTGGCTGCGGACACCGATGCAAAATACACGGCCCACACATCCTGCACCGCGTCTGTTGTGCGGGTCACCGCCATTTGAAAGGGTGCCACCAGGGCAATGGTGAGGCGCTCAAGACGGCTCACCGGCACACCGCCTTTACTGCCCACGGCCAGATACACAAGGTTGGCCAGGACAACAAAAACAGCAAGAATCAAAAAGACAAATCGTTTTGAAAACATGGCATCAGTCGATGACCACCTCTCTGAGAATTTCAAGGGAATCCAATGATTTTCCACACCCAAGTGCCACCGTGGTCAAGGGGTCTTCCGCCACAATGATGGGAAGACCACTCTTTTCCCTGAGCAGTTTGTCCAGGTTTTTCAAAAGGGCTCCCCCACCGGTGAGGACAATGCCGCTGTCCACAATGTCCGCGGCAAGCTCCGGTGGTGTCTGTTCCAGCACAATTTTAACGGTTTCCACAATGGCTTCAATCTGTTCGGAAATGGCAAGGCAGATCTCTTCGGAATCAATGGTGAGAATTTTGGGAATACCGGAAATCAGATCCCGGCCCTTTACCTCAATGGTCTCAATACTGTCCGCCTCAGGATAGGCATTGCCGATGGTGGTTTTAATGGTTTCAGCGGTTCTTTCACCAATGAGCAGGTTGTATTTTCGTTTAATGTGCTGGCGGATGGAGGTGTCCATCTTATCCCCGGCCACCCGGATGGATCGACTGTAAACAATACCGGCAAGGGAGATCACTGCCACCTCGGTGGTGCCCCCGCCAATGTCCACGATCATGTTACAGGTGGGCTCTGTCACAGGCATACCGGCCCCTATGGCCGCTGCCATGGGCTCTTCCAGAAGAAACACTTCCCTTGCTCCGGCAAGCTCTGCGGATTCCCGTACAGCCCTTTTTTCCACCTGGGTGATCCCCGATGGTACAGCAATGACAATCCGGGGCCGGACCATGGTTCTCCGGTTGTTGTGAACCTTTCTGATAAAGTGCTTGAGCATGGCTTCGGTGACCTCAAAATCGGCAATCACCCCATCCCTCATGGGTCGGATGGCGGTGATGTTCCCCGGAGTTCTGCCCAGCATGTTCTTGGCCTCCAGCCCCACGGCAAGGACCCTGTTCTTGCCCACCCTTGGATCGTTGCGCACAGCCACCACAGAGGGTTCGCTGAGTACAATGCCTTTACCTTTAACATATACAAGTGTGTTGGCAGTTCCCAGATCAAGGGCCAGATCACTTGAGAACACGCCCAGAACAGAATCAATTATCAGGTTCATATTACCTCTTCCCCATGGATATATATTTTAAATTGAATTCACATGTAAAAATCTCGTCAGTCATAAGCTCTCCAGTTTGATGCCACATAATGTGTTTCTTTGAAATTGAACATATCCCATGCGGTATGAGAAATGAGAACTTCGGACTCATGAGTAAAAATAAAGATTAACCAATACCTGCTAACAGAAATAGCAACAATTTACAAGGGTAACTTCACTGATTCAAATTATTTAACCGTTTCCATAACCGCATCGTGGAGTCGGGGACGAAATTGTCTTATTTTAATATTGTTCCGGCAGGGGTGGACCCGGTTGGTGAGCAGCACCACAATAACGGAGGAGTCAGGCTCCATCCAGAAGGAGGTGCCGGTGAAGCCCAGATGACCCAGGGCCCCGGGGGAAAAGCCGGTACCGGCCGAGGACCCCCTGGGAGACGGGGTGTCAAATCCGGCCACCCGCTCTGCATGGGATTCTTTTTTTACAAATTCCCTGAGAACCCTTCCGGGGATGGGGGAAAATGGATGTTGGGTTCTGGGTTTTGGGTTCTGGGTGCTGGGTGCCGGATTTTGGATTCTGGGTACTGGGTGCCGGGTTTTGGGTGTCGGGAGGTGTGGGATGGATGTATCTTTAAGGGCCGCCAGGATGTAAACCAGCAGCTTTCCCACGGCCCGGGCCGTGCCAAAAAGCCCGGCATGACCCTCAACCCCTCCCACGGCCCAGGCATTGTCATCATGGACTTCGCCTGTGAGTATGCGGCCCCGCCAGGGACATTTTTCTGTGGCGGCAAACCGTTGCTCCGGCCCCGGAGAAACATCACTCTCCCCCAGGGGCCTGAAAAACAGATCCAGCCCCAGGGGGTCAAAAAAAGTATCTTTCACGAACCGATCCAGGTGCAACCCGGTGATGGACTCCACAACCCATGACAATACCATGTACCCAAGATCGCTGTATACCTGTCCGGCTCCGGGGGGATGAATCAGCGGCTCTGCCATGATTTGCTGTCGCAGGGCCTGCCTGCGATGGGTCCGGGGCATTTTTACAAGTGATAAATAAAAGGGACGATGGGCCGGAAAGCCGGCGGTGTGGCGAAGCAATTGATCAATGGTGATCACTTTTTTATGGTCATCTTTGCCGCAATCCACCAGGGAACCCAGGGGGCGGTCCGGAAAAAGACAGCCCCTGTCCACAAGGGTGGCCACGGCAAGGGCCGTGGCAAGGGGTTTGGTCAAGGAGGCCAGGTCAAAAAAAGTATCCAGTGTCACAGGATCATGGGTAAAAAGGCTCTGTTGGCCATAGGCCCTGTGGAAAAGCAGTTCTTCCCCCCGGGAAACCAGAAGCACGCCTCCGGGAAACACACCCTCCCGGACACCGGCCCTCATAAGCGCATCAATGGCCATCTATCCCCTCCCTGCCCAGGAAAGACAGTGTTTATCCGCATCCATTAAAACAGGCACCCCCATGGGCAGGGACAAATTCACAGCATGGTGCCCCGAGGGCATTCCGGCAAGCAGGGGCAGGTGCCCCAGATGTTCATGGCAGATTTCATGGACAATCTTTTCATCCCCGCAGTTTTGAAACTGCCCCAGCACCACCCCTTTTACCCCCCGAAAAAACCCGGCCAGGGCCATCTGTGTCAACATGCGGTCAACTTTGTATGGGGGTTCATTGATCTCTTCCAGAAAAAGAATTGTTGCGGCCAAATCCGGTTGAAACGGTGTACCGCACAAATGGCACAGGGTGGCAAGATTGCCTCCGTAAAAAAACCCTTGGGCACTCCCCGGGGTCAAGGTAATACCATTTTTCAGCGCAACGGGGAAAAGCCCATGCCAGGGGGTGGTTAACACCCCAAAAAGGGATTGCCGGGTGGCAGGTGCAGCCGTGGCAAGGGAGGTGACCACCGGACCGTGGATCACCGGGAAATTCACCCGTTGCCCCAGGGTGACAAGGGCGGCGGTGACATCACTGAATCCCACCAGGGGCCTGGAACATTCCCGGAGCTTGTCAAAATCCAGAAAGGGCAATACCCTCATGGCCCCGAACCCTCCCCGGGCGCACATGATTGCCTTTATCCCCTTTCTGGACACCAGGCCATGGAAAATATCTGCCCGGTGTTCATCGTCACCGGCAAGATATCGTTTTGAGGCAAAAAGTTCCTGGGGCACATGCACCTTGAACCCCATCTGTTCCAGCACCTTTACCCCCCGGGCAAAAATATCGGGATCAAAGCTCCCTGAAAGGGCACAAACACCAATGGTATCCCCCGGCAACAGAGTAAAAGGCGATGAAATGCTCATTTTAAAACGGGATTCCTTTTTCAATAAAGACGGGAAATGATATAGGGCACCGCAGTTTCAAGGCGCAAGATACGCTCCCCAAGACTCACTGTTTTAAAGCCGATGTCCAAAAAAGTGGCAACCTCCCGTTCAATGAATCCCCCTTCGGGCCCCATGGCAAGTACGCAGGGCTTGGAAACAGAGCGGGGGCACACATCCCAGGGACCGGGATGGGCTGTGAAGGCCATCTTTCCCTGGATAATTTCCGGTAACTCCCGGGTAACAAAGGGTTTAAACAACCGCCGAAGATGCACCTTGGGCATGACGGTGTCCCGGGACTGCTCCAACCCCAGGACCAACTCATTTTCCAGGCGGTCCGGCTCCAGCAGGGCACTGGACCAGAAGGATTTTTCCACCCGCCAGGTGTTGATAAGATAAATCTCCTTCACCCCCAGGGAGGCCACAGTCTGCAAAATCCGCCGGAGCATCTTGGGCCGGGGCAGTGCCAGCACCAGGGTCAGGGGCAAAGGGGCCGGAGAAGGCGTGTCCAGGATCACAGCCATATCCACATAACCAGGGGCTGTTTCCAGAACCCTTGCACTTCCCATATCTCCATTGATCATCCCCACGGTGAGCATATCCCCCACCCCGGCCCGGTGAACCTTTTTTATGTGGGTCATGCGACGGCCCCCAAGGCGCACCACTCCCGGCTCGATATAATCTTCTTTAAATAATAAAATAAGGTTCATAAATGGGGGAGAGATCCAGGATGCCCGTTATATGAAATACTCCGTGAATCAGGGGCGTATGTAAGCTTTGTTGTGGGCAGACCGAGATCACAATACGGTCCACCCTTGGCCGTTATTTTAAAATAACATGTCAGGAAGCCGGGCATGCGCCCACCTTAAGGGCCTGCTTAAAGTTCAAAATTGATGATGGAGTGCACCTTGTCAAGGGCGCTTAACTCCTGGCACACATTTTCCGGAACCGGTGTATCTGTGCGGATAAAAATGATATTGCGATCCCCGTCATCCTCTCGACCCACCATCATCCGGGCAATGTTAATGTCATGTTCCCCAAGGCAGGTACCAATGCTGCCGATGGCCCCCGGCACATCCTTGTTGTGAATCAAGGAGAGATAACCTTCCGGGATCACCTCCAGGCGAAACTTGTTGATGCGGATGATTCTGGCATCATCTTTACCAAAAATGGTTCCGGAAATCAAATTGGTATCATTTTCGTACACCACCCGGATGCGGATCAAATTAATGTAATGGGCACTTTCCTGGCTGGCAATCTCGGAAATTTTAATACCCATATCCCCGGCAATGGCATTGGCATTCACAGAGTTAACCTCATCCGGCACCATGGGAGAAAGAATTCCCTTCACCGCTGCCAGGGTCACCGGCTTAAGATCCAGATCCAGAAAATTACCGGCATATTCAACGGAAATTTCCTTGATGGGACCCTTGGCCATGGTGGCATGCATGGCACCGATCTTTTCGGACAGGTAGAGATAGGGCTGTAGTTTTTTCAGCAGCTCACCGGTGACAGAGGGCACATTAACGGCATTGATGACAGTGTTGTGCTTAAGATAGGCAATGATTTGATTGGCAACCGCCACAGCCACGTTGGTCTGGGCCTCCTGGGTGGAAGCACCCAGATGGGGAGTGGCAATGACCTGGTCCAGTTCCAGCAACGGGTTATCCACCGGCGGTTCCACCTCAAACACATCAAGGGCAGCCCCGGCCACTTTGCCGGACATGATGGCATCATAGAGATCCTGCTCCTGGATGATACCGCCCCGGGCACAGTTGATCACCATGACACCGTCCTTCATCATGGCAAAGGTCTCTTTATTGAGAAGATGGGTGGTGCTTTCAATTTTGGGCACATGGATGGTGATGTAGTCAGAGCGTTTGTAAAGCTCTTCCAGGGAAACACTTTCAAACCCTTGCTTTTCAATGTGCTCTGCTGTCACCGCAGGATCATAGATAATCACCTGCATCTTCAATCCCTGGGCAAGGCTTGCCACGATGGAACCGATATTACCAAATCCGATGACGCCAAGCACCTTATTGAACAGCTCCCGACCCTGGAGATTTTTCTTTTCCCACAATGACCCCTTAAGGGTGGATGTTCCCCGGGGGATATTCCGGGTCAGGGCCATCATCATGGCAATGCTGTGCTCGGCGGTGGTGACGGTGTTGCCTCCGGGGGTATTCATCACGGCAACGCCGTGTTTGGTGGCGCTGGGGATGTCCACATTGTCAAGGCCGATGCCTGCCCGGCCCACCACCTTTAAATTGGTGGCAGCGCCCAGGATTTCATCGGTTACCTTGGTGGCACTTCGAATCACAAGGCCGTCATACTCTCCGATTATGGCTTTGAGTTCATCCGGGGCAAGACCGGTTTTTACATCCAGCTCAATGCCCTCTTCATTCCTGAAAATATCAAGTCCAGCTTCCCCCAGTTTATCACTTACAAGAACCTTCATCTCAATGGTTTCCTTTTCACATGAAAGTGCAGGCAAACCTGCGCATGCTTTCATGGTTCGTTAAGGGCAGACCGAGGTCAAAATGCGATCCGCCCGTGGCGGTTATATGCGTGATGGCGTTCCCACCGTTTTTAAGGTGGAGAGCCTCATGATTTATTGTTTTTTCTTAAAAGCAGTCATGAAATCGATCAAGGCCTCCACAGCAGCCATGGTGGTGGCGTTGTAGATGGATGCCCGGCATCCGCCCACGGAGCGATGACCCTTAAGCCCCCCCAGTCCCTTTTGGGTGGCTGCCGCAATGAACTCTTTTTCCAAATCTTCGGTGGGCAGACGGAAGGTGACATTCATCAAAGAACGGCTGCCCTTTTCTGCCGTGGCCCGGTAAAAATCACTGCCATCCATGAATTCATAGAGCATGGCCCCTTTCTTTTCGTTGTGGGCCTGCATTTTTTCCAGTCCGCCCATCTCCTGTTCCAACCACTTAAGCACCAGCTGGATGGTGTATACCCCAAAACAGGGCGGGGTGTTGTACATGGAATTTTTAGATACAAAGGTGTCATATTTCAGCATGGAGGGCAGATCTTTCTCTGCTGTGGCCAGAAGGTCATCCCGGACAATGACCATGCAGGTACCGGACGGCCCCATGTTTTTCTGGGCACCGGCATAGATCATGCCGAATTTATCCATGGGAAGGGGACGGCTTAAAATATCCGAAGACATGTCCGCCACAATGGGCACGCCGTTGGTGTCGGGAAAGCTTTCCCACTGGGTTCCCTTGATGGTATTATTGGAGGTGATGTGAACATAGGCGGCATCGGCATTAAAGGAGATGTCATTGGGAATGTAGGAAAAATTCTTATCCTCGGAGGAGGCAACCACATTGTGGGCCTTGTTAAGTATGGCAGCTTCCTTGATGGCTTTGGTGGACCAGGTACCGGTGTTCACATAGTCGGCAGATTTACCCTCCCCCAGAAAATTCATGGGGATCATGGCAAACTGGAGACTGGCGCCGCCCTGGAGAAAGAGCACATGATAGCGCTCATCCAGACCCAGCAGGCGTTTGGTGCGGTCAACAGCATCGTTGATGACATCATCAAACCATGGGGAGCGATGGCTCACCTCGGTGATGGACATGCCGCTTCCCTTGAAGTTAAGAAAAGAGGCCTGGATTTCCTGGAGCACCGGCAGGGGCAGGGCTGCAGGCCCTGCATTAAAGTTAAAAATTCGTTCTTCGGTCATGACACAATTCTCCTTAGGTTTTTCATGGGTTATAAGTCCTCCGATTGCGTTGCTGTGGCTTTGGTTAACCCATGGAAATAATTAAAACCAGATCCCAAAAATTAATTTTATGGGAACCAATTATTTTAAATGGTTATAACTGCCGTGGGCAGACCTTATTCTAACCTCGGTCTGCCCACAACGAATATTGAAAACGGTAATATGCCGCCCCCCGACGGGCAATGGGCCCGGCCGGAACTGTAGACAGCTCAATGGGCCGGTTTCCATTGCCCGTCGGGGGGCTCTGCTGAGGATACTTGAACACTACCTTTTCATATCAAAAAACTTCAAGACCCTTGAATTAGTTATATTCACGTGTTTTATGAAACTGTATATCAGGCCACGCTTCCATGGCAAACCCCAGCTGATACTCGCTGGTGGTTAAAAAGGCCACCCACCCTTCTGAATCCACGGCAATGCTGCCGGCATTTTGATTAATAAACTTTTTCTTCATCTCTTCATTGTCACAGGTGATCCACCGGGCCACGGAAAGATCCACCGGCTCAGATCCGGCGTCCACCCCATATTCCGCCTTTAAACGGGCCATGGTGACATCAAACTGCAGCACCCCCACCGCCCCCATGATATAATCGTTGTTAATGCGGGGCCGGAACACCTGGATGGTTCCCTCTTCTGCCAGCTGGGTGAGCCCCTTTTGCAATGCCTTGGTTTTCATGGGATTTTTTAAAATCACCCGCCGAAAGTGTTCCGGTGCAAAGCTTGGAATGCCCGTGAATTTAAGCTCCTCTTTTTCAGTGAAGGTATCCCCGATCTTGATGGTCCCATGGTTATGAATGCCAATGATATCACCGGGAAAGGCTTCATCCACATTGCTGCGCTCCTGGGCCATGAATATGGTGGCATTGGAAATGATCACATCCTTTCCTATGCGGTGGTGACGCACCTTCATACCCCTTTTAAATTTACCTGAACAGATCCTGAAAAAGGCAATGCGATCCCTGTGGGCCGGGTCCATGTTGGCCTGTATTTTAAAAGTAAATCCGGAGAATCCCGGTTCTTCGGGTTTTACCTCCCGGGTAAGGGTCTGTCTTACCCCGGGTGGCGGGGCCATTTGAACAAAGGAGTCAAGCATCTCCCGGACCCCGAAATTGTTAATGGCACTGCCAAAAAAAACAGGGGTCTGGGACCCCTTGAGATAGTAATCCATGTCAAAGGGATCTGCAGCCCCCTGGATCAGGTCCACATCGTCCCTTAATTCCCGGGCCTGCTCCCCCAGCTCCCGGTCCAGGATGGGATCATCCAGGTTATCGATCACCACTCCGTCCCCGTCCCGGGGGGAGTAACCCGGAGAGAAAAGCCCCAATTGTTTTGTATCAAGGTGATACACGCCCCGGAACCTTTTTCCCATGCCAATGGGCCAGGTGATGGGGGTGCATTCAATCTGGAGTTTTTCTTCAATGTCGGCAAAGAGATCCAGAGGCTCCATGCCCTCTCTGTCCAGTTTATTAATAAAGGTAATGATGGGGGTGTTGCGCATGCGGCACACCTCCATTAATTTCCGGGTCTGGGGTTCCACCCCCCTGGCACTGTCAATGATCATCACGGCGCAGTCCACGGCCGTGAGCACCCGGTAGGTATCTTCGGAAAAATCCTTGTGACCCGGGGTGTCCAGAAGGTTGATCTCAAATCCTTTATAATTGAACTTCATCACCGAGGAGGAGACACTGATTCCCCTTTCCTGCTCAATGGAGAGAAAATCACTGGTGGCCTTGCGCTCTGTTTTTCTGGACTTCACAGCCCCTGCCTGCTGGATGGCCCCCCCAAAAAGCAGCAACTTTTCCGTGAGGGTGGTTTTTCCGGCATCGGGATGGCTGATAATGGCAAAGGTGCGGCGTTTTGCCGTCTCCTTTGCCGTGTGTGGATCTGTTTTCATGGATTCCTCAAAAATGTTGTATTGTAGAACCAAGCCCGTTTATATAGTCCATAAGCGGGCTTTTTTCAATAAATTAATTCTTTTAATTTCCAGGCCGCCACGGAATTCATCAAACCTGCAACCCTTTGGCTTATAAGGATATAATTCATAATTTTGGTGATTATAAAAGTTTTTCCATCCAAAAATTGATGTTTTGCGCAATTAATATCCCGTTTAATCACGACCTGTCATGGCCACCAGGGTGGCTCCGATGATAATAACGCCCCCCAATGCGGTGCGCCATCCGGGAATTTCCCCCAGAAAAATCATTGCCATTAAAATGCCGTACAAGGGTTCCAGGGCTGTGATCACCCCGGCGGTGCGGGTTTTAATGTGCACCAGGGCCTTTATAAACAGCGAATGGGCAAGGGCCGTGCACACCCCACCCAAAAGCATGAGCAGCATCAGCTCCCCGGGGGTGGGAAAGGAGATGCCCGGCACAAACCACACGGTCCAGGGCAGCAGAAACAATGCCGCAAAAAAATTTTGATAAAAAGAAACAGCAATGGGCGACACTGATATTACATTTTTTCGATTCACCAGCCCCAGAAGGGCAAAGGTGAACCCCGATGCCACCCCCCACATGGCCCCTTGCACAGGCTCCCGGGAAAAATCAAAACTTGGGATCACAAGGACCAGCCCCACAAACACCACAAGGGATATCACACAATTTTTAAATGCCAGGGTCTCCTTGAAAAAAAAGGGCTCCATAAAGGTGACAAAAAGGGGAAAGGTGGAAAAGGTTAAAAGCCCGATGGCCACGGTGGAAATCTGAATGGAGATAAAAAAGGTGCACCAGTGAAGGGCCAACAGCGCCCCCTGGGCCAGAAACATGACCATGGGCACGGTATTATCCCGGCGGATTCGGAGAAAAAAAGGCAATAAAAAAAGGGATGCAAACACTGTTCTGCCAAACACAATGAGCACCGGACTGCACAGGAGAAACTTCCCAAACAGTCCGGAAAACCCAAACAGAAAAACAGCCAGGTGCACATCCCGGAGCCCCGGCTTCACCATGGGGGCCAGGGCTGATTTTATGGAAAAGGACACCGGATGTCCTACCGGGTGAGCTGGCGGTATTTAATTCTCTGGGGCTGATCCCCTTTTATACCCAGCCGTTTTTTTCTATCTTTGTCATAATCGGAATAACTCCCCTCAAAAAACACGGTCTGACTGTCCCCTTCAAAGGCCAGTATATGGGTGGCGATTCTGTCCAGAAACCATCTGTCATGGCTGATGACAATGGCGCAGCCTGCAAAATTTTCCAGGGCCTCTTCCAGGGCTCTCATGGTGTTGACATCCAGATCATTGGTGGGCTCATCCAAAAGCAAAAGGTTGGCCTCTTCTTTTAGCATCCTGGCCAGGTGTACCCGGTTGCGCTCGCCTCCGGACAGTACCCCCACTTTTTTCTGCTGATCGGAACCTGAAAAATTAAATTTGGACACATAGGCCCTGGAGTTGATTTCCCGCCCCCCCAGAAGCAGGGTGTCATTGCCCCCGGAAATCACCTCCCAGATGGTTTTATCCGGATCAAGGACATTGCGTTCCTGGTCCACATAGGCGGGTTTCACAGTTTCTCCCAGCTCCATGGTACCGCTGTCCGGTGATATCTTGGCGGTGATCATGTTAAACAGGGTGGACTTTCCCGCCCCATTGGGTCCCACCACCCCCACAATACCCCCCGGCGGGATGATAAATTCCATATTTTCCACCAGAAGTTTCTCCCCAAAGGCCTTGGAAATACCCTTTGCCACCACCACCTTGTCCCCCAGACGGGGTCCCGGGGGAATAAAAATCTCAAGATCCCGTTCCCGGTCCTTGGTGTCCTGCTTTAACAATTGATCATAGGAACTCAGGCGGGCCTTGGATTTGGAACGCTTGCCCTTGGGGGACATCTTGATCCATTCCAGCTCCCGTTCCAGGGTTTTTTGGCGTTTGCTCTCCTGCTTTTCCTCGTTTTTCAGACGATTGCCCTTTTGCTCCAGCCAGGAGGAGTAGTTCCCCTTCCAGGGAATACCCTCCCCCCGATCCAGCTCCAGAATCCATCCGGCCACATTATCAAGGAAATAACGATCATGGGTGACGGCAATGACGGTGCCGGGGTATTGACCCAGATGGTGCTCCAGCCAGGCCACGGATTCGGCATCCAAATGGTTGGTGGGCTCATCCAGAAGAAGAATATCGGGCTGCTTGAGCAACATGCGACAAAGGGCCACCCGGCGCTTCTCACCACCGGAGATCACATTGACCGGCATATCCTCCGGAGGACAGCGAAGGGCATCCATGGCCATTTTAAGACGGGCATCCAGATCCCAGGCATCCAGGTGATCCAGCTGATCCTGGAGTTCCCCCTGGCGCTGGATGAGTTTATCCATCTCATCATCGGACATGGGTTCGGCAAACTTCTCACTGATGGCCTCGTATTCGTTCATGAGATCCACGGTGTCCTGGACCCCCTGCTCCACAATTTGGCGCACTGTGGCATCTTCGTCCAAAAGGGGCTCCTGCTCCAGATACCCCACGGAAAAACCCTTGGAAAGGATGGTCTCGCCATTGTATTCTGTGTCAATGCCTGCCATGATTTTCAAAAGAGAACTCTTACCCGACCCGTTAAGACCCAGAACCCCGATCTTGGCCCCGTAAAAATAGGACAGGCTGATATCTTTCAGCACCGGTTTTTTATCATAAAATTTACTCACTCTGATCATGGAGTAAATGACTTTTTTTGTATCTTCCGACATAACGTTAAACTCCTATATTAATCTATATTTTTCTTATATACAAAGTAGGTGCTGGGTGCTGGGTACCCAGTCTAATAAATAACAGGCTCCCGAAAAATCATGTCAATGGCCTCCCTGCTGTTTTCTGCAATGCGGGGAAAGGTGTCACTGACCCCGAAAAGCTGTCGCAAATTTTCTCCGGTTCTTAAAACCAACCGGGCAAGATCCCCTTCGGCAAACACCGATTCTTCCACCACCTGGTCCCAGGGAACCCCCATGGCCCAGGAAAACACGGGAAGGGCCGGCTGAAGATAGAGATTGGGGGCGGAAAACCCACCCTCCAGCAACCGTTCTGCAAAGGGGGAGAGCTTTTCCCTCAGCTTTGCAAAT
Organism: Desulfocicer vacuolatum DSM 3385; assembly: GCF_900176365.1. Taxonomy (GTDB): domain Bacteria; phylum Desulfobacterota; class Desulfobacteria; order Desulfobacterales; family Desulfobacteraceae; genus Desulfocicer; species Desulfocicer vacuolatum. The sequence continues at coordinate 28,690 of NZ_FWXY01000002.1, forward strand.
TCCCTGGTTAAGCGTTTGGGAACACGACGGCTTGAGGCAAGATCATCATCAAACACCTTTTCGTTGACAAAGGCTGCCATCACTGCGGCCAGCATCACCGGATCTTGATCCGGCAACAATCCCTGGCGCAGACACTGGGCCACCATCAAAGGTTGATCCATGCGCAGCTGGGAGGTCCACTCCCCGTCTTCGGTGAGGGTGCCTTTTTCTGTGACAAAGCCCTCCTCCTTTAGAAAGGCCAGATGGGCCAGAAAATCCTGCCACAAAAATTTCAAATCATAGCCATACTCTTTTCTGGCCCGGCGACCCTGTTTCCCCAGGGAGATCTGATAGGAGGCAAAGGATTTTTCCAAAAGCTCGTGGATCTGGGGGGGGGTGTGGGACAACAACAGGTTGAGCACCATGGAAAAATCTATTTTTATCTGGCTGCTCACATCCATGGGGGGAGCTGTCACCATCTTTGCAACATGTTTAAGGTCCATGAACTTACCGGGCAGAACAATGGCAAACCCGATATTGTCCATGCCCCGCCGTCCGGCCCTGCCGGTCATCTGCTGGAACTCACTGGCGGTCAGGGGAAGAAAGGATGCCCCGTTGAATCGATCGGAATTTAAAATGCACACACTCCTTGCGGGAAAATTCACCCCGGCGGCAACGGTGGAGGTGGCAAACATGGCATCCAACAGCCCTTCGGACATAAGAGTTTCCACCACCACCTTCCAGGCGGGCAACTGACCGCTGTGATGGGAACCCACCCCGAATTTTTCCATGTGCATGCGCTGTTCATGGTCGCAAAGATGGGGATTATCCCCAATGAGTTCATCAATTCTCCTGGCAAGAAGGGCCTTTCGTTTGGGATCCTGGCGGAGCACCTTTCCATTGCAAAGCCCAATGGCACCGTCACAGTCTGCCCGGGATTTTAAAAAGAAAATGGCGGGCAACAGATCATGGGCCCTTAGCACCTTTAAGATTTCACCAAACAGGGGCAGACGCCCGGGCCTTGATATGGCTGGAAACTGCCCGGCTTTGATGTACTCCATGACATTTCTGTGCACCATGTTTTTGGCCCGGGACCCTTTTTTCTTTAACAGGGGGTGCAAGGTGCCCGACGGATGAAAAAACAGCGGAAATAACGGCACCGGGCGTTTGGTTTCCTGGATCACCCGGCACTGTTTTCCCCGCATGGATTCAAGCCAGCCTGCAATGTGATCTGCATTGCCGATGGTGGCGGACAACAACAGCAAAGAGACCCGCTGGGGCATATAAATAAGGGTCTCTTCCCACACCACCCCCCGTTCGGCATCCCCCAGATAGTGGGCCTCGTCCAGGATCACCAGGCTGCAGGAAATATCCTCCCCTGTGTGCATGGCATCATAGAGTTGATTTCTTAATATTTCTGTGGTGCCGATGATGATATCGGCATCCCCGTTCTCTTTTTTATCGCCGGTGAGTATTCCCACCTTATCCCGGCCAAAGGCATCTATAAACTGGGCATAGATGGTGTTGGTCAACGCTTTAAGGGGCGTTGCATACCACACCCGCTCTCCTTTTTCCAGGACCGCCCGGGCAGCGCTCTGGGCAATCCAGGTTTTTCCGGCCCCGGTGGGGGCTGTGACCAGACAATCCCATTGGGCAATGGCATTTACTGCTTCTTCCTGAAAGGGGTCCGGGGTAAAGGGGCGGCTCGGGGGTACACCGATTTTTTTAAATACCGGTTTAAGTGAGCTGTCTGCCCCGGGCTTCATGGGGCCAAAGCCGCCTCTATTATTTTTTCGTTTTTTTCCACGATGATATCTTTTTTTTTCCATGGACAGGATAAAACCACAATTCATCCAAGTATGCAAGATTCCAGCATGTTTTTTTTAACCCCACAGGGCTGCTTCCAAGCAGATAAAAAGCTTTTTTAAAACTACACACCAACACTGGGATTTAATCCCGGCCCTTACCTTGGCGGCGTCTCATAAAATAAATCATCCTCATCATTGCATTTAACTTTTTTTTAGGCTATAGGGTTTCCCGGTGTGGGCATCTGAGGCTGTTTTACATTATGCTCTTACAGCTCAAATGCTCTGCCACGGTTAATGTACTACGAGGAAATTTTTACAATATTCGGCCACCATGAATCTGGGTCAGAAATCGTGGGCCGGGCTTATTTTATCTGGTGGCCGGGGTGTTTACCCGGCACCACGCTTTTGGCATACGCTTCCATACCGGGATTGACATGGACAAAAGCACAAAAATCAAGCCCCCCACCGCTGCACTTTTCTGCACCCTTGCGGGATGCTGCCCATATTGCGATGAATCCCTCCAACTTCTGTTTTATTCGATGATGCGTTTTCCACACAGAACCAACGGTTCCGGGCATTATTTTTTTAAACGTACCATTGAATTTCACTCAACGGTTTAACCACCTCTAACTGACTGTTCTCCACAGCGGCAGATTGCCTCTGGGGGGAATTTTCAAAAAAGGAATTGTCATGGAAGGTGCAACACTACCCATCATTGTGTTTCTAATTGTTTATGCCCTGATAACCTTTGAACTGGTTAACAAGGCAGTATCTGCGCTTCTGGGCGTCATGGTTCTCTTGATCATGCACGTTGTGGATGAGCACCATGCGGCAGCCCTCATTGATTTTGAAACCATCATGTTGTTATTGGGCATGATGTCCATTGTTGCCGTGCTCAGAAAATCAGGGTTCTTTTCCATCCTTTCTGTAAGAATTGCAGAGATGACCAAAGGAAACCCGCTGAAAATTTTAATCCTGTTCTCCGTTGTAACAGCAGTGCTTTCTGCATTTCTGGACAATGTCACCACGGTGCTCATCATCATTCCCATCATCATTGAGCTCACCCGGGGCATGGGACTGGACCCCAAAATATATGTCATCAGCCAGGCGGTGATTTCCAATGTGGGCGGCACGGCAACACTCATTGGTGATCCGCCGAACATCATCATTGGCTCCAAGGTGGGATTGACCTTTAATCAGTTCATCGGCAACCTTATCATCCCTGTGATAATTTCCTTTTTTGCCACCCTGCTTTTCATGTGGTTCACCAACCGGGATAAATTTAAACCCATTGACAATAACCTTGCCAAGCTTTTTTCTGTTCAGCTTTTGCTGGAAAAAATCAAGGTGGAATTTCTCAACACCCGCATTGATCAAAAACTTCTGGTCAAAGGATTGAGCTGTCTTATCATTGCCATTTTACTCTTTGTCACCCAGACAGTGACAAAGATGTCCCCGGGTGTTGTGGCGGTTTTCATGGCCATGGTATTGTTCACCATCTCCGGTGTGGATGTGGAACACATGCTTGAAGAGGTGGAGTGGAGCACATTGCTGTTCTTTGCCGGTCTTTTCATCCTGGTGGGTGTTCTGGAACACAAGGGCGTCATTGAATGGGTGGCCCACAAGGTATTTTTACGCATTGGCGACAATCCATATATCATGGTGTTAACCGTATTGTGGGTGTCCGGCATTGTATCGGGTTTTCTGGATAACATTCCCTTTACCATCACCATGATCCCCATTGTTCACCTCATGCTGGAAGTGAACCCCATTCCCAACAACATTCTGTGGTGGGCACTGGCCCTGGGGGCGTGCTTTGGCGGCAACCTCACCATGATCGGGGCCTCGGCAAACATTGTTTCCGTGGGCATGGCCAAACAGGCAGGTGTGCACATAAGCTTTCTTGAGTTCATGAAGGACAGTGCGGCCATCACCATCATCACATTGATGATTGCCTCTGCATTTCTCACCCTCTATCTATGGATATCCCTATGAATGATAAAAATAGACAAAACATGTACAAACTGCTCAGAGAACTTGGCGATGTACAGGGTATTGCCCGGATGACAGTGCTGTCCTTGAACAGCTTCATTGAATCCATCCGCCAGCTGCAATGTACAAAGCAAGAACTGCAACCCCTTTATTTTGAACTGGCCGAGGCCCTGAAGAGCTCCCAGCCCAAAATCATTCCCCTGATACATCTGCTGGAACAGTTTGAGGAGGAAATGGAAGCGGTTATGACACCGGAAAAGAGTCTGGAAGAGATCCGGGAAACCGCCATTAAAAGCCTTGAAGATAAAATCCGGCAGTTCCAGGACAATGCGGCCAAGGTAACGGAAAACGGCTTGAAATTCATCAATAACCACGATGTGGTCATTGTCCATTCTGCCAGTTCCGTGGTGACCGATATCCTTGTCCAGGCCAAGGAAAAATGGAACAAACGTTTTGAGGTGGTGATTCTGGAGCACAACCGGGACAGAACCCGCCAGATCATCCAGGCCCTGCGGGACAACGACATTGACCACATTGTCACCCCGGCCTATGACCTGAGCCATCACATTGACCGGGCCACCAAAATGTTTGTGGGGGCCTTGACCATCACTTCGGATCGAAAAATTGTGGCACCATCGGGTACGGCGGGCACTGTGAGTCTGTGCCACTTAAACGGCATCCCCGTGCATCTGTTTGCCAATACCCTGCACTACTCCCACCGGACCTCAACAGATCAGTATATCTATGAGGCAGAGGAAGACACCCACAGTGCAAACATGGATTTTTCCATCACCAGCCACTCCCATGACCTTGTGAGCCTGGACCTTATCAATCACATTGTCACTGAAAACGGTGAAACCTCAAAGGATGCCACTGCCGGCTGATACCGGTGAAGGTCACACCAATGATCAAAATACCCGCGCCGCAATTTTGTGGCACGGGTATTTTTTTAAATAAAATCATTGATTATTAAAGTCAAAACAGGTAAACTCCAGGTTTTTCACATGAACCTTAAACAAACGGCAAAGGGCATAAAATGAGCAAAAAGAACAAACCCCTGATTCTGGCCCCTGCCGGAGATGAAAACACCTTTTTGGCGGCCGTTGCCGCCGGTGCTGATGCGGTTTACTGCGGCCTTAAAATTTTTTCCGCCCGCATGGAAGCCGGCAATTTCAGCATGGAAGCCCTTTCCCGCTTAAATGCCCTGGCCAGAACCAAAGGTGTCAAGGTCCATGTGGCCTTTAACTCCCTTGTGAAACATGCAGAAGAAGACAAGGTGCGGCGCCTGCTAACCAAGCTCAATAAATATGTGCACCCCCATGCCCTGATCATCCAGGACCCGGGGGTGGCGGCCATGGCTAAACAGATCGGTTTCAAAGGAGAGTTGCACCTGTCCACCCTGGCCAACTGCACCTTTCCCGGGGGACTTGAAGCGGCAAAAAAAATGGGTATTTCCAAGGTGGTGCTGCCAAGGGAGCTCAGCATTGATGAAATCAAGACCATGGCAAAAAACACCCCTGAAGATCTGGACCTTGAAACATTCATCCATGGGGCCCTGTGCTACGGGGTGTCAGGAAGATGCTATTGGAGCAGCTGGTTCGGGGGACGCAGCAGCCTCAGGGGACGCTGTGTACAACCCTGTCGACGCATGTACCGCCAGGGAAATAACCGCCAGCGCTATTTTTCCTGTTTTGACCTTTCCGCAGATGTGCTGGTCAAGGTGTTAAAAGAGATTCCCCGGGTGACCACCTGGAAAATTGAAGGCAGGAAAAAAAGTCCCCATTATGTGTTTTACACGGTGAAAGCATATAAAATGCTCCGGGACCACGGCCATGATCCCCAAAAGAAAAAAATTGCCCTCTCCTTTCTTGAGTATGCCATGGGAAGACCTGCCACCCATTACAATCTGTTGTCCCAGCGACCCCAAAGCCCGTTGCAAAAAGACACAGAAACCGGGTCCGGTCTGTTCATCGGCCGGGTGAAAAAAGGGGAAAACATCCATTTTATCACAAGAGAGCCCCTGTTACAGGGGGATCTGCTGCGCATTGGATATGAGGATGACCGGGGACATTTTATCCAACGCGTCACCCGTTCCATGCCCAAAAAAGGCAAACTGGTGCTGAAACCGGGCAAAGGGATCAAGCCCGGCAAAGGCACACCGGTGTTCATTGTGGATCGCCGGGAACCCGAAGTCAATGCGCTGATCCGGGATCTATCCACCACCCTGGAAAAATTCAGCTCCCCGGACATATCCCCCATGATCGGGGATGCCGGGGAAAAATCCACCCCCCAACGCAAAAAAAATCAGCCCCCGCCGGACCGGCCCCGGGAAATTTTCCTTTTTCGCTCCCCACCCAAGGGGCGGACCCAGGGAACCCCTGCCCGGTGGCTCACCCTCCAGGCTGTGAAAAATGAAACCGGTAAAAAACTCAAACAGACCTGGTGGTTTCTTCCTCCGGTGCTCTGGCCCGAAGAGGAAACAGAGCTGAAACAGGCCATTGAGATTGCACAGCAACGCCATGCCCGGCATTTTGTATTAAACATCCCGTGGCAGATTGCCCTTTTTGATACCCCGGCCAAACTCAATGTCTGGGCCGGTCCCTTTTGCAATATTGCCAATGGCTCCCACCTGGCATGGCTGGAAAAAATGGGCTTTTCCGGTGCCGTTGTCAGCCCGGAACTGACCCGGGAAGATTTTTTGTGCCTGCCGGCTGTGACATCCCTTTCCCTGGGGGTGGTCATTGAAGGCAACTGGCCCCTTGCCATATCGCGGATTATTTCCCCGGATATTTCCCCGGATTCACCGTTTTTAAGCCCCATGGGGGAGTCATCATGGATTTCCCGCCGGGAAAATAACCATTGGGTTTTTCCCGGCTGGCGATTAAATTTAACCCCGGTGAAAGAGACATTATACCAGGCAGGATACCGCCATTTTTTCACCATGGAAGAGCCTGTAAACAAAGAAATTTCATTAAAGAAACGGCAGGGATTGTGGAACTGGGACCTCACACTTCTGTGATGATTTTTTAAAAAAATGGTTGACCTTTCGGTAATTTTTACATATGCATAGAGCATCATTTTTTCTATGTTGATAAGTAAGTAATTCCGCTTCAGTAATCCGGTGCCATAACCCCATTAAATGGAGCTTTACTTTGAAAAAAACACGACGCAAATCAATTGTTTTTACGAATTTTCTCATCTTGTTCTTCTTCTGGATGATTTTTTCCGGAAAATTCGATGCCTTTCACCTCACCCTGGGGGTTCTTTCCTGTAGCCTTGTGGCGTGGATGGCCGCTGATTTTCTCATCACGGCCCCCAGCTTTGCCACCATTGCAAAACAATGGATTGGGTTTTCCAAGTATATTCCATGGCTTCTATGGCAAATCGTCCTTGCCAATATCCATGTACTCCGCCTGGTCTTAAGCCGTGATATGAACAGTCGAATCAATCCCCAGATCATCAAATTCAGAAGTACCATCAAGTCTCAAATGGGGCTGGTCACCTTTGCCAACTCCATCACACTGACCCCCGGTACCATCACCGTCGCCGCCACCACATACGGCGATATGGCGATACACGCCATTGACAATGAATCCGCAGCCCCGCTTCCCGGCGACATGGAGAAACGGATTGCAAAAATTTTTGGTGAATAATGGACAATTTTATTCTTTTTTCAGCCATGGTACTCACCATATTAATGGTGGTACCGCTTTACCGGGCCGTCATGGGCCCCACCATCCTGGACCGATTCATGGGTGTCAATGCCATTGGCAGCAAAACCACGGTTCTTTTGATCATGATAGGCTTTATCTTTAACCGGGTGGATATGTTCATTGACATCGCCCTTGCCTATGCATTGCTCAATTTTATCGCCGTTATTGCTTCTTCACGATATTTTCACAAAAGAAAAGGTTTAGGCGAGGAGATGAAATGATAATCTGGATATCTGCTTTGTTGATTATTATCGGTTTTGTCTTTTTTTTAGGTGGTTCCCTGGGAATGATCCGCCTGCCCGATTTTTACTCCAGGCTCCATGCCGCAGGCATGCTGGATACCATGGGCGTTTTTCTTTCCATGGCAGGTCTTGCCCTGTACGTGGTCCACGATTTTACCCTGGGAAATTTCCTATCTGCCCTTAAAATCATTCTCATTGTGGTGTTTGTATTCATCACAAGCCCCACAGCCACCCACGCCATTGTGGACGCAGGGGTTCGTGCCGGCCTGAAACCCTGGACCAAAAAAAATTAAACCGCATAGGTGATATCCCATGATCTGGCAAGTTGAATTGATTATTCTTATACTGATTATCATATGCGCCTTTGCAGCCATCAAAGTAAGGGACCTGTTAAGTGCGGCCCTGCTTCTGGGGGCTTACAGTTTTCTCATGTGCCTTGCGTGGGCCGTGATGGGGGCTGTGGATGTGGCCTTTACCGAAGCCACAGTGGGCGCCGGCGTCAGCACGGTTTTTTGTGTTGCTGCGGTATTTCACACAACAAGGAGGACCAAAGATTGAAAATTCTTGGGAAACTGACCATACTGCTTTGCGGGGTGCTTCTCATGGTTTTCGCCATGGAATTCCCCAACTGGGGGGACCCGGAATCCCCGGCATCCACCCATTTATCCCCCTATTTCATCCAGCACACCATGGAAGATACAGCCGTACCCAATATCGTCACTTCGGTCCTGGCAGACTACAGGGGCTACGACACCATGTTTGAAACCACGGTGATTTTAACGGCGGGGCTGGCCTGTTTTCTTTTGTTGCGCATTGAAAGGAAAAAGATACCCCATCGATATTATCGCCATGAGCCCACCGGGGTGACTCTTCGCATGGAAGGGGAAAAATATCCAAAAAATTCCGCTGTATTCCAACGCATGGACGCCAACTGGGTTCCCTATGACTTTGTCATCAGCCGCACCTGCCGCCTGATCATCCCTTTTATCCAGATTTTTGCCCTCTATGTTGTGGCCCATGGCCATCACAGCCCCGGGGGCGGATTCCAGGGGGGGGTCATCATGGGAGCGTCGGTGATTCTGTTTGCCATTTCCCATAACTTAAGAACCTCCATTAAAAATTTCAGCGAAAAAACAGCAGCCCTTTTCAGTGTCACCGGGGTCTTTATCTATGCCGGTACCGGCGCCTTGTGTCTGCTGTTTGGCGAGGTTTTTTTAAACTACAGCGCCCTTGCACCCATTCTGGGCGGTGATCGTGTAATGGCCCGGTCCCATGGTATTCTGGTGGTGGAAATCGGTGTTGCCGTTGCAGTGACTGCGGTGATGATATGGATCTATTACAACCTGTCTTCCGCCGGAAAACAGGATGAGGGACTCTGATTATGGAATCAATATTTTCGCTTGTCCTTGCCAAGGCAAATTATGCAGCCTACATCATCCTCATGATGATAGGGCTTTATGCCATGATTGCCAAAAATAATCTCATCAAGAAAATCGTTGGAATGAGTATCTTCCAGACCGCTGTGATCCTGTTTTATGTGTCCATTGGGTGTAAAAAAGGCGCCACCATTCCCATACTGCGCCACCATGGTCATCCGGAACCTGTGGGCCACGCTGCGGAGAACGCAGGCGCCCACGCCATGGATGCGGCCCACGGTGCAGAAAAAGTTGTGGCCCATGCCGTGGATGCGGCCCACAATGCGGTCCATGTTGCAGACTATATCAATCCCCTTCCCCATGTGCTCATGCTCACGGCCATTGTGGTGGGTGTTGCCACCCTTGGTGTGGCCCTGGCCCTGGCCATACGGGTTTACAACACCTATGGCACCCTGGAGGAAGATGAAATTAACCAACAGCTGAGGAGCGGATAAAACCCATGACCCGTCATCTGCCTGCGTTAATCATTGTGATCCCCCTTTTGTCGGCCCTTGTCACCTCCGGTTCCGGTTGGTTCAACCAGAAAGCCCCGTTTCGCATTGCCGTTTCAGCGCTGTTATTATCATTGCTTTGTGCTGTTCTGATGTTGATACAGGTGGTCACCACCGGTATTGCCATGGAGTACAGAATGGCCGGCTGGGCCGGTCCCATGGGCATTGTGTATGTCATTGATCACTTAAGTGCCATTGTGCTTGTGGTGATCACTTCGGTGTCCTGCCTTAATCTTGTGGCCCAGAGAAAAAACATCCATGCGGAGTTCAAGGACAAACAAGGTGCCTTTAATGCCCTTTATGTATTGTTCACCGCAGGGCTCATCGGCATGACCGCCACCGGGGACGCTTTTAACCTTTATGTACTTCTGGAAATTGTCTCCCTGTCCGGTTATGCCCTCATCGGCCTTGGCAACACCCGGGCACCCCTTGCCACCTTGAACTATCTGTTCCTTGGCACCATTGGAGCCACCTTTTATCTGCTGGGTGTGGGGTACCTTTACATTGCCACCGGTACCTTGAACATGGCGGAACTGACCACCATGATTCCAAAGCTCATGGACTCCGGGGTGATTTTATTTGCCTTTATCATCTGTGTCACCGGGCTTTTTGTTAAAATGGCCCTTTTCCCTGTGCACGGCTGGCTTCCCGATGCCTATTCCCAGGCAACACCGGCGGCGGCAGGGCTCATTGCGCCGTTGACCACCAAGGTCACGGTGTATATTCTGATCCGCATCTGCATGACGGTGTTCACACCGGAGTACACCTTTGACCATCTGGATATCAGCGGGTTTATTGTGCTTGTGGCCGTTGTCACCATTGTGTTTGGTTCCTTATCAGCCCTGGCCCAGAAAAACGTTAAAAAGATGCTCACCTATATTATCATTGCCGAGGTGGGATACATGGTGGGTGGATTTTTTCTTGGAAATCGTCTGGGAATATCCGGAGCCATTCTCCACATCATCAATGATGCGGCCATGACCCTGGCCCTTTTTCTTGCTGCGGGCATATTTATCTGGAAAACCGGTGGAGAATCCCGCAGTGATCTCAAGGGACTGTTTGCCAAAATGCCCTTTACCATGGCAGGATTTGTGCTGGCGGCCCTGTCCGTTGTGGGGGTCCCCCCCACCTGCGGTTTTTTCAGCAAATGGTACCTGATTTCCGGCGGGGTCCAGGCAGGCAACTATCTGTTTGTGGCGGCCCTGATCTTCAGCTCCCTTGTCAATGCGGTTCTGTTTTTCCGGCTGTTTGAAATTGCCTATTTTGAACCCTTTGGCGAAGACGAAGACCATGCACATGGCCATGGAAACAGCCACGGAAGTCACCACCATGTGGGGGCCCTTGCCATTAAGGAGGCCCCCTTGGACATGCTGGTGCCGTTTCTGGCGGCCTGCATGGCCCTTATTGTGCTGGGGCTCTATTCAGGAACAATAATTACCAATATCATTCAATTTGCCATACCGACAGGGGTGATCTAATATGCCAATGGAAACCGTCTTCTCTGTAAAGCCCTTTCTGGCCGTTCTTGTTTCTCTGATTGCCATACCCGGTATTATCTCAAGCCGATCACAGAATATCAGGGAATCATGGACCTTTGCTGCGGCAGGCATCAAGCTTGTCCTGGTATTATCAATGCTTCCTTTGGTACTTAACAAAGGGGTGGTGGAATACACGGTGTTCCAGGTGTTTCCCAATCTTGGAATCACCTTTCGGGTGGATGCCTTTGGCATGCTCTTTGCTCTGGTGGCATCTTCTCTGTGGATCGTCACGTCCATCTACTCCATCGGGTACATGAGAAGTCTTGATGAACACAGCCAGACGCGGTATTTCTGCTTCTTTGCCGTGGCATTGTCCGCCACCATCGGGGTTGCCTTTTCCGCCAACCTTTTAACCATGTATCTTTTTTACGAAATGCTCTCCCTTGCCACCTACCCCCTTGTCACCCATCACCAGGACAAAGAGGCCAGAAGCTCGGGTAGAAAATATCTGTTTTACATCCTTGGCGGCTCCATCGGGTTTGCCCTGCCTGCCATGCTCATCACCTACCACTTCACCGGAACCCTGGATTTCACCGGTCATGGAGTGATGGCGGGCCATGTGACATCGGGCACGGCCCTGGTGCTTAGCCTTATGTTTCTCTTTGGATTTGCCAAGGTGGGTATCATGCCCATGCACTCCTGGCTGCCGGCGGCCATGGTGGCCCCCACTCCGGTGAGTGCCCTTCTCCATGCCGTTGCCGTGGTCAAGGTGGGTGCCTTCAGTGTGGTGCGGGTGTTCACAGGCATTGTGGGCACCGGGGTGCTGGCCGATTATAATATCAGCCTTGTTGTGTGTGTCATTGCCTCTTTCACCGTTATTGTGGCCTCCATGATTGCCCTTTCCCAGGATGAACTTAAAAGGCGGCTGGCCTTTTCCACCATTGGCCAGCTTTCTTACATTGTTCTGGGTGTGGCCCTTTTATCAAAATCGGGCATGACCGGCGGCATGCTCCACATTGCCATGCATGCCTTTGGCAAAATCACTTTGTTTTTCTGTGCCGGGGCCATTTTCTGTGCCACGGGCATCAAGTACATCAGCAAAATGAAGGGCATAGGCAGACGCATGCCCATCACCATGACCGCCTTTTTGATAGGCTCCTTAAGTGTGGTGGGGCTTCCCCCCTGCGGCGGATTCATCAGCAAGTGGTATCTGGTGCTTGGCACCATTGAAGCGGGTCACATCGCCTTTTTGTTTGTGCTCTTGTCCAGCTCTTTTTTAAATGCCGCCTATTTTTTCCCGGTGTTTTACAACGCCTTTTTCTGCAGCCCGGAGGAGATGCTGTTTGAAGATAAAGTAAATGAGGCCCCATTGTGGTGTGTGGTGCCCCTGGTTATCACGGCGGGTATTTCCGTTGTTCTGTTTTTCTATCCCCAGCCCTTTCTCAACCTTGCCAAACTTGCTGTCCAAAATGTACTGGGAGGATAAATAATGGAAGAAAAAAAAAGACACAAAGAAAAAATGGAACTCAAACACGATGCCGTGCCGGGATATAAACCTGTATTTCTGGTGGTTTTCACCTTAAGTGTCCTCTACCTTGGCATGGTGTTCCTAAGCTCATTTTAAAAATCTGTGGGGTCAGCCCTGGGTCTTTGTCGTCTTGTGTTGTTAGTATGGATAACACCGGTGGGGCCGGGGCCCGATATTTAAGGATTCATTGATCATGAAAAATGAAAAAAAGCATATGTTTGACAATCCCAAAAATGTGAAAAGGCTCCTGGCCATTTTTTTCACCTCTGTGGTGATTCTCTTTATCCTGGATTTTTTTGTTCATAAACATGCCCACTTTCCCTGGGAAAACTGGCCGGTTTTTTATGCCATTTTCGGATTTGTGGCCTGTGTTTTGCTGGTGCTGGTGTCACGGTTTATCCTGCGGCCCCTGGTGAAACGAAAGGAGGATTATTATGAATAACGTCTGTATCCCCCCGGCATTCATATTCATCATCGGTGCATTTCTCATTCCCTTTCTCAGTGGAAAGGCGCGCTCCGTCTATGTGGTGATTTTGCCTGTGCTGGGGTTTATCAACCTGCTTTCCATTCCCATGGGCACCTTGATGACTGTGCCGTTTCTGGATTACACCCTTACAATTGTGCGCATAGACCGCTTAAGCCTTGCCTTTGGCTATATTTTTCACATCGTCTCCTTTATCACCATTATTTACATCCTGCATGTGAAAAAGAACCTTGAATATGTGGCAGGGTTTGTCTATGCCGGGGCTGCCCTTGGCACCATATTTGCCGGGGATCTGTTCTCGTTTTTTGTTTTCTGGGAAACCCTCACCGTGGGCTCTGTGATGCTCATCTGGGCCAGGGGCACCAAGGCCTCTGCTGCTGCCGGGTTTAGATATTTACTGGTCCATGTCACCGGCGGGTTGAGTTTGCTGGCCGGTATTGTGATGATGGTGATGAAAACAGGTTCCATTAAATTTGGATTTATTGGACTCACCGATGCAGCGTCCTGGTTTATCTTCATGGGTATCGGGGTCAACTGCGCCTGGCCGTTTCTTCACACCTGGCTCACCGATGCCTATCCCGAAGCCACCATCGGCGGCACAGTGTTTTTAAGTGCCTTTACCACCAAAACCGCTGTTTATGCCCTGGCAAGGGCCTTTCCCGGCACAGAGCTTCTCATCTGGATCGGGGTGGGCATGGCCGCCTTTCCCATCTTTTTTGCTGTGATTGAAAATGATCTTCGCCGGGTACTGGCATACAGTCTGGTAAACCAGGTGGGATTCATGGTGGTGGGCATCGGCATTGGATCGGAGCTTGCCATTAACGGGGCTGTGGCCCATGCTTTTAATGATATTTTATTTAAGGGCCTTCTTTTCATGTCCATGGGGGCTGTGATGTACCGCACCGGAAAAATCAATGCCACGGACCTTGGGGGACTTTATAAATGCATGCCCTGGACCGCTGCCTTTTGTATTGTGGGGGCCGCCTCCATATCGGCTTTTCCCCTTTTCAGCGGGTTTGTCAGTAAATCCATGGTGATGTCTGCGGCCGGTAACCACCACATGATTGCTGTGTGGCTGGTGCTGCTTTTTGCATCTGCCGGTGTGTTTCACCATGCCGGTATCAAGATTCCGTTTTTTGCCTTTTTCGGCCATGATGCCGGGCATAAGGTCAAGGAAGCGCCCACGCACATGCTCATTGCCATGGGTCTTGCAGCGTTTTTATGCATCTTTAACGGCACCTTTTATAAACCGCTTTACAGCATTTTACCCTATGCGGCCACTTATGAGCCCTATACATTGTCCCACATTGTCACCCAGACAGAGCTGTTGTTTTACTCTGCCCTGGCCTTTACTCTGTTGTTACTGTCCGGGATTTATCCGGCGGAAATGCGGGCCATCAACATAGATTTTGACTGGTTTTACAGAAAACCCCTCAAGGGGCTTGAGGCTGTCTGTGCCAGGATTTTCAACGGTATCAACACAGTTTGTGACCTTATTTTTGTGAAAACATTAACCGTTAAAATCAATGAATTTGCCACCAATGCCACAGTGAAGCTGACCGGTGCGGTTTTATATCCCATATTGCGCGCCAATGGCGGTAAGCCCATTGGCAGCGGCAAGGATCAAAACGGGGCATCCCCGGATGTGGCCAATGCATCAGGTCCGGATGTGGAAAAGGCCTTTAACACCGGTACATCTCCCATTGGCATTTTTGCCGCCTGTGCGGGCTTGATGATTGTGGTGTTTTACTTTTTTGTATAACCCACATGTCCTGCCGGACACAACAAATATAGGGTCGTAGACGCGGAGCCAAATGGTATTATACCGCCGCCCCCCCGATGGGCAATGGTCCCGGACCGGAACTGTAGACAGCTCAATTGTCCGGTTCCTATTCCCCATCGGGGGGGCGGCTCTGCTGAGGTAAACTTAAAGGCTACTGCACACTCAAAGCTAATGTTTAGGATTGAGCATGACCCAGCGAATTACAATTATGGAATATTTGAAAGATAGATGGCTGTGAATACCAGCCACAACAAAGTTTGAAACTCCCATGATTACAGAATTTTGAACGGAATTTCATATAAAAAAATATCATAACAATGTGGAGAGCATATGATAACCAAGGCTGAACTCAGAAAAGACCAATTCCTGGAATCTCTCACAGATGAAATGCTTGAAAAATTTGTACCCGTCACCGAAGAATGGAGGGTTGAAGCCGGTGAAATCATCTTTAATGAAGGAGATCCGGCTGATAATTTTTTCATGGTAAAATCAGGAAAAATTCTGCTGGAGCAGAAAATATCCGAGGACATCATTGCAACGGTGGGTACGGTGGACCCGGGGGAATCCTTTGGCTTGTCCGTTCTATTATATGCACCCCGACGGGTGATGACGGCCATCTGCAGTGAAAGTGCCATTGTGTATGCCATACACAAAGACGTCCTGCTGGACCTCATGGACAATGACCACTCCATGGGATACTTCATCATGAAACAGGCTGCCCGGGTTCTGAACACCCGCGTGATCCTCAGAACCGAACAGTTTCTGAGATCCATGCACAGCCACCCCGACATCCACGAACTGGAAACGGATGACACCAAGGTCTGATTTATTTATCCTTCTTAAAAACGGAAAACTTGAAAAACAGCTTTTTGACCCCTTACGGGGTAAACCCAAATGGGGGTCAGGCTTCGCTTATTGCGGTTATTCGTTTTTTGATACATTCTATTTTTTCATGCATTGACCGATTTTTTGTAAGACGGGTACGTACATCCTTCACCAATCTGCTCATTGATGGCATATTCCGGTTAAAATAGTGCGCAAAATCTGACAACAAAAAATCAAAACAATCCATACCGATCAGTGCAATGACGGCTCTTGCTTCTGCCGGATGCCTTGCACGACTGGCACTTGTCAGTTCCATCGGTGAAACTTGATATACCTTTGCCACAACATCCACTATCTGCTCAATGGTAATCTTCGTTGAAATCTTTTCCTTATTTTGTTTCAGTGCTCCTTTAATAAAATCTTCACTGCCGAGTATTCGACCCTGCCCGGTGCCATGGCGAAGCTGCTCCAGAAGCTCTTTTTCTGTGGTTTGTCCCATAAAATGCAAATAGGCAGCCTGTGCAGCAATTTCTGTTTTGCCAAATTGTCCCAGCCCCTTATCAACGGTTAACCAACCGGGTGATTTCACACGCCCGGTGTATGCAGCATGGCTGCTCAACGGGTAATCAATTGGATCGCTCACCAGATTCGATCGCACCGGATTAAGGTGAATATATCGGATCAACTCCGTGAAATAAGCATCTTTGTCCACAAGAATGGCTTTATACCGCCCCTGGAAAAGATGCCCCACCCGGTCATACCGCTTATTGAACCAGTATGTATAACGCTGGGAGATATTTTGCATCAATTTTGAAAGTGGTTTATCTGTAACCTGCAATGCCATGTGAACATGATTTTTCATCCAGCAGTACGCATGCAATATGAGCGAATGTTGCTCCAGCCCCTGGGCCAGAATATCTTCAAAATACCGATATTCTTCGTCACCATGAAAAATAGGCTGCTTTGCGTTTCCCCTGATCATCACATGATAAATTGCGCCTGGGTAGTGTATCCGAGGTTTTCTTGCCATAACTATTTCCATACCATGAATATGTCCACAATACAATAACCACAATAAACGAAGCCTGACCCCATTAGAGGCGCCAGAAGTTTATGCCGGTTTTGTTGACGGCATCCATGTCCAGCATGGACTTTACGTCTATGAGGCAGCCTTTATTATTCAGGCAGGCGGTGAAGTCTGATACGGATAATTCTCTGTACTGTTGGTGGGGCACGGCAATGATCAAGGCACCCAGATCGGTCATTTTTTCCCAGGGCTGTAGCTCCACACCATAGTAGTTAAGGGCTTCCGCCCCATCGGCCATGGCATCATGCACCAGCACCTCAGCACCATAATCTTTTAGTTCATCAATGATATCAATAACCCGGGTATTTCGTAAATCCGGGCAATCCTCCTTAAAGGTCAGGCCCAACACCCCCACCCGGGCGTTCTTGATATTCTGGCTGGAATTAATCATCATTTTCACGGTTTTTTCCACCACAAACCGGCCCATGTTGTCATTGATGCGCCTGCCTGCCAGGATCACTTCGGGATGATACCCCTCGGATTCTGCCTTGAATGTCAGATAATAAGGGTCTACCCCAATGCAATGGCCCCCCACCAGACCCGGTGAAAACTTCAGAAAATTCCACTTGGACCCTGCCGCCTCCAGCACATGTTTGGTATCAATGCCCAATCGGTCAAAAATCAGGGCCAACTCGTTCATCAGGGCAATGTTCAAATCCCGCTGGGTGTTTTCAATCACCTTGGCGGCCTCGGCTTCTTTAATGGTAACCGTGCGATGCACCCCAGCGGTGACAATGGATTCATACAATGCCGCCACCCGTTCCAGGGTGGGTTCATCATCCCCGGATACCACCTTGGTGATCTTTGTTAACGTGTGCTCTTTGTCACCGGGGTTGATGCGCTCGGGGGAATACCCCACATGGAAATCTTCCTTCCATTTGAGTCCCGACTCCTGCTCCAGAATGGGCACACACAAATCCTCGGTCACCCCGGGATACACCGTGGACTCAAAAATCACCAGCGCCCCTTTTTTCATGTGTTTTCCAACGGTTCTGGAGGCCCCTTCCACGGGCCTTAAATCCGGACGTCTGGCGCGATCAATGGGGGTAGGCACGGCCACCACAATGTAATCGGCATCGGACAGCATGGCAGGATCGCAGGTGGCTGTAAACCGAACTGCCCGGGCAAACTCCTCCCGAGACACCTCACCGGTGGGATCTTCCATAATTCGGCAATTTTCAATGATACTCTCTTTGAGGTCAAACCCAACCGTATCAAATTTTTCACCAAAATGAATTGCCAGGGGAAGCCCAACATAACCAAGCCCAACAACAGCTATCTTAGATTGATCATTCATCAATTTTACCTTTTTAAATAAAATGGGGGTCAGGCTTCGCTTATTAGCGTTATTGTAAAACTGCCGATACTTTTCCCCCTAAATAACCACAATAAGCCAAGCCGGACCCCAAATCAGATTGCTTAAATGCCCCTTTTGGGCATCAAAAAGTGCACGCTAAGGCCGTTTTGACTCATATTCAATCAAACATTTCATATAAAAACAAAAACTTAACGGGGTCAGACCCGCTTAAAGACCATGGCGGTTAAGACTGTGAATAGGACGATATTGGCGGGGATGTGAAGATTGAAGTCGGAAAAACTGTGGATTAGAATGGCTACCATGGACGCCATACAGCCCAGGGTGATGCCCATGGTCTGGCGGCTTCGGCCATTTAGTTTTCGAAAGCCCTCCCGGAAAAAGAGAAACAGCAGCCACAGCACCAGCGGGATAAAAAAGATGCCGGTGTCGGCCATGAACTGCAGATAATCCTGGTGGGCATACAGCGGCAGCACGGCCATGCCCGGGGCTTGATAGGCGGGAAACGCCTCGGCATAGGTGCCAGGCCCTGTGCCGGTGTAAAGATTGTCTTTAATCAGGGTTTCCGTCCCGTCCCAAAAGGTAATCCGGCCGATAAGATTATCATCTAATTCCACCTTTGTCAGGGTTGTAATCCTCTGCACCACCGGCGTACTGGCAAGAATAATTGCCCCCACCACAACCACGGACACGGCAATACCCGCAATGAGCCTTTTTTGCTGAAACCCCTTTTTCAGTAGCAGCACCACCATCATGAAAACCAGGGCCCCCACGGTGGCGGTCCATCCCCCCCGGGAAAGTGTCAATGCCTGGGCCACAATTAAAAACAACACCAGGCAGATCATACCGGTGCGCACTTCAATACTCCGGGATCGGGTGAGAAACAGCCCCAGCAACACCGGAATAGACATCTCCAGAAAACCGGCCATATGATTACGATTCACATATACGCCTGACAGGGAAAGCCCCCTGCCCCCCTTTCCCAGCTCTTCGGAGTAATCCCACCAGGGAAACACCAGCAGATCAAAACGCTTCAGCATGCCAATAATGGACAAAAACAAAGCCATGCCCACAATAACCCCCACCAGAATACGCTGCTCCTTTCTGGTTCGCACCACATCACAGGCAATGTAAAACAAGGCCAGATAGGTCACCAGCATGATCATGCCTTCCATGGCAAGGCTACCCTGGCGGGAAAAAAAGGTGGCCCACGCCCCCAGCAAGGTGCAGGGAACCACCACCAACCAACCTATCTGCTTTGCCGAAAGCCCTAAACCTGCCCCTCTCCCGGAAGATTTAGTTATTCTTGAACCGGACGAGCCCATGGAACGACTGACCTTTTCCGAATCTATCCGCCCTTTTGAACGCCTTTTTGTTACCCCTGGGCCCTGGATTTCCGCTGTCGGGACAGCCTCTGATGGATCCCTGGATAACAACTTCCCCAGAAAAACAAACAATCCCCCGGTCAAAACCAGCATCTGAATCACAGTCTCTGCCCACAAGTGCACAGCCCCCCTGAACATGGGCGTCAACACCACCAGTGAGCATACCACCAAAAACCCGGAATTTTTAAATACTGTTTTAAATACTGAATGAACATCGTCCATTATAATATCCTCACGCAATGAGGGGGTCACAATGAGGGGGTCAGGCTTCGCTTATTAGCGTTATTGCACAACCGCCGATACTTTACACTCAATAACCACAATAAGCGAAGCCTGACTCATAATGCGTCCACATCCTGAGCACATGTACAATCCGGGCTGTTTTATCAATATCATAAACCAGCCGATGTTGAATATTGATACGTCGGGAGTAAAAGCCATTGAGGTTACCAACCAATTTTTCATAAGCTGGCGGTGACTGAAGGGGATTTTCTGAAAGTAGGAGAAGCAATCTTTCCGTCTGGGGTTTAAGTCCTGCGGATTTGATTTTTTTTGAATCTTTAACGGCTTTTTTTGATAAGATAACCTTCCAGCTCACCAGTCCAGGTCCTCAAGGGCGGTACCCTCATCCAAAGATTCTGCCGCCGCATCGTGAATACTTTCAACAAGACCGGCAAACTGATTCAGGTACAAAGTTTCCTCAATTGCTTTCCAATCCGATTCACTGAGAACTACAAAATTCTGTCCATTGCGACGATTGATCCTCAAAGGTTTATGATTTTCAATGGTCATATCCACATAATATTTCAGTTTCTTTCGAAACTCATTTGCTGTTGTCTCTTTCATTTCATTTCTCCCCGTTTCCAGATGATTCTCACACAACAGTACCGTATTGAAGTACTGCTGTCAAATATAACGCCCTGTCGGGAAAGCTCCCAAAGGGCTTTCTAAAATTACGCAACAGATCTCAGGGCAGATAAAAGCCGTATACTTTACCCCCCAATAACCACAATAAACGAAGCCTGACCCCACGTTTCACCGAAGCGGATATGTTTTGGCGAGATGTCATATATTTGCCTCCAAATAAGGGAGCACAATTTTATTCACGCGGCAAATCCTGGCGTACTCCAGAATTTTTTTATGATCGAATTTCATTCTGCTTTTATAGAGTTTCAGAGCCTCAAGCACGACATCCATTCCAATTTTGTTCCGAAACTTAAAGCAGTCTGCCAGTGTTTTTTCCGGACTGTAAACCTTGACGGTAACGCCGTCAATTTGATGACTCTCAACGCCGGCCTGAAACGACCCTGCAGAAAATTTATGAAATTGCATTGGTGGATAGTGGATCACAGGAGGTTTGCTATCCTGTGGTATTGCGACAGAAACTTCGTGGGGAATTTGTGTTGTAATTTCATGGAAGGACAGTGCATATAAGGCAGATGACCGAAATGGGAATTCTGGTGGCAACAATAACAAGATCGGGGCTTGAAACGGTTTCAATCTCCGCCAGTCGGTAAATCCCTCTGGAAATCTGCTCGAGATCTCCCATATCCCGCAGCTGATAAAGCGTTCTGGGATGTATTCCGGCCTGAATCGCCTCGGACGTTTTAATCATCCCTCCGCCTTCACGAATGATCAGCCTGGCCTTTTCACAGGCGTTGCTCTTATTTTTCTTTTTGATCATGGATAATAAGTTCCCTATATATTTACAAGTAGGGTAAATACTATCCTTTTCAACAAAAAAAGCAAGTTAAACTACAGGAGTGTGGGGTCAGGCCCAACTCACAGTTGAACTTATAACAACAACAAATCATAAAAATTTAAAAAAACACCTATAAAAAAGAGGATCAACATGTTAACAGCAGAACAGGTAATAAACGAAATCTACCTCTTTACAAGGCCGAAGGTCGGCAGAGCATATTCATTGGATCTATCAGCGCTGTACTTTACCCCCCCAACAACGCCCATAAGCCAAGCCCACTATGCCCTTGCTTAAAAGCCCCTTTTGGGCATCAAAAAGTGCACTCTAAGGCCGTTTTTGGCCATACTTTAGACAACATTACACATAAAAACAAATACTTAACGGGGTCAGACCCGGCCTATAGACGTTGCTCTCAAAGGCATCATTTACATATTGCTGTTCAAGAGTGCCCAAGTGTGGAGGAGATAAGAATATTCGATCTTTCATGGGTTTATGGGTTATCTTTTCCATTTTTTGTACGCTTCACGATATTTGAGTTTGATCAATTTTCATAGTCCTGGCTGGGCCACCTAAAATAAAAAACCTGATTGACAATATGCATAACAATATGCATAACAATATGCATAATATCAAAATGAACAAAAACTCTATTTCAGAAACCTTTATGGACGATGAATACCCCGAAGTTACCCAGGCAGATTTTGACAAGGCTGTTTTCCGCAGGGCTTTGAAGCCTTTGAAGAAAAAACAGCGGATCACCATCATGCTTGACGCCGACCTCGTCAAGTACTTCAAAGCCAAAGCCGGTAAAAGAGGCTATCAAACGCTGATCAATGACACCTTGAGACGCGTAATCTCAACGCCGTCACACTCCGCGCCTGATATGGAAACAATGCTGAGACAAATCATCAGGGAGGAGTTATCCGCAGCCAGGGAATAACGGTACCCGATGGTTGCACCCATTAATCATCAAGGCAAGCTCTCAACCTGAACGTCACGGTGGCGCAGCCGCCGTGAAAGAAAGGACTATGCTTTGCCCCCTTGCGCTTAGGGACAAATTTTTAAATCTGTCCCCGCCCCCCCCCAAAAACACCAATAAGCCAAGCCTAACCCCAATAGGCCCTTGCTTAAAAGCCACTTTTTGACCTCAAAAAGTACACGCTAAGATCATTTTTGCCCATTTTCAAGGCAATATTCTTTATAAAAACAAAAACTTAGCGGGATCAGACCCGGCCATAGAACCCGGCCATAGGTAGCCACCATTTATTATCCATAGGAAGTGACCTGTTAAAGGCAATCGAAAAACAAACAGGAGTAAAGCTAAAATGAAAATCGAATATCCGGTACAGATAACTGAAGAAGAAGACGGCATCTTCTTTGTTTCATTTCCCGACATCGAAGAGGCAATGACCCAGGGAGAAACTATGGAGGAAGCACTTTTTAACGCTTCTGAAGTTCTCACTCTCACCATGGAGTACCGCCTTGATGAAGAACAGGAAATTCCAGAACCTTCCAACATAACCGGTAAAAATATTTATTTAATTTCTCCCGACGTGAAGGTTCAGGCGGCTCTGCTTGTTCGCAGGGCGCGGAAGGGCAAATCATTGGCAGAGTTGGCCCGCGCCCTTGAAACTTCATGGCCTTCGGTCAAACGCCTTGAAAATCCCCACAATTCGCCGACTTTGAAAATGATTGATAAGGCTGCTGCCCTTGGTAAAAAGCTTGTGTTAAGTTTTGAATAATTCCGGTGCCGGTCAACGTACCCACGCTATCTTGTCAATGAGCAGAGCAATCAGATAATAAACAACATAGCCCAAAGGGCCAGGCCTGTAACAACTAAATAATCTCGGTACTGAACGGCGTGGGCTGTCCAGCCCAGGACCCTGTTCAGGCGCGGAGCGCCGGGACAAGGTGCTGACGCAGTCAGCACTGCGATTCACGGTGGCGCAGCCGCCGTACAAAAGGAGATACTTTACCCCCCAGGGACGACAACAACGCAGGCCTGACCCCAATTACAGGCGCCAGAAGTTTATGCCGGTTTTGTTTACGGCATTGACGTCGAGCATGGACTTTACGTCTATCAGGCAGCCCTTTTTATTGAGGCAGGCGGTGAAGTCTGAAACAGGCATCTCTCTATACTTGCGGTGGGGTACGGCAATGATCAAGGCACCAAGATCGGTCATCTTTTCCCAGGGCTGCAGATCCACACCATAGTAATTATGGGCCTCGGCGGCATCGGCCATGGGATCATGGACCAGCACATCAGCACCATAATCCTTTAATTCAGAGACAATATCAATTACCCTTGTATTACGCAGATCCGGGCAATCCTCCTTAAATGTCAGGCCCAAAACCCCCACCCGGGCGTTCTTGATATTCTGGCTTGCATTAATCATCATCTTCACCGTTTTTTCCACCGCAAACCGGCCCATGTTGTCATTGATGCGTCTGCCTGCCAGAATAACCTCGGGATGATACCCCTCGGATTCCGCCTTGAATGTCAGATAATAGGGATCAACCCCAATACAATGCCCCCCCACAAGCCCCGGTGAGAACTTCAAAAAATTCCACTTGGAACCCGCCGCTTCCAGCACATTTTTGGTATCAATGCCCAGTCGATCAAAAATCAGGGCCAGCTCGTTCATCAGGGCGATATTGAGATCCCGCTGGGTGTTTTCAATCACCTTGGCTGCCTCGGCCTCCTTGATGGTAACCGTGCGATGCACACCGGCAGTGACAATGGATTCATACAATGCAGCCACCCGTTCCAGGGTGGGTTCATCATCCCCGGACACCACCTTGATGATCTTGGTCAGGGTATGCTCTTTGTCACCGGGGTTGATGCGCTCGGGGGAATAGCCCACATGGAAATCTTCCTTCCACTTGAACCCAGACTCCTGCTCCAGAATGGGCACACAAAGATCCTCTGTCACCCCGGGATACACCGTGGACTCAAAAATCACCAGAGCCCCTTTTTTCATGTTTTTCCCAACGATTCTGGATGCCCCTTCCACCGGCCCCAGATCAGGACGTCTTGCGCGGTCAATGGGGGTGGGCACGGCCACCACAATGTAATCGGCGTCGGAAAGCATGGCAGGATTACAGGTTGCCGTAAACCGAACGGCCCGTTGAAACTCCTCTTGACTCACCTCGCCGGTGGGATCTTTCATCTCCCCACAATTTTTGACAATGCTCTCCTTGAGATCAAATCCCACAGTATCAAATTTTTCACCAAAATGAATTGCCAGGGGCAGCCCGACATAACCGAGCCCGACAACAGCTATCTTAGATTGATTATTCATCAATTTTACCTTTTTAAATCAAAATTCAATTGGGGTCAGATTTGGCTTAAACGCCCCTTTTTGGCATCGAAAAGTATGCGCTAAGCCCTTTTTTGCCCATATTTTAGATAACATTATGCATAAAAACAACAACTTATCGGGGTCAGACCCGGCTATAGGGAAAAACAAAAACTTAACGGGGTCCAGAAACCATTATCCCGACTAAAAAGACTAAAAACCTTTACAGGTGTTATCAAATTTGATAACTTTCAACTTATGAATTGGAGAATAAAATTTTATAATGATAAGGTCAAAAAACAAACATTAGAACTCCCCGCCGGTATTGTTGCCAATTTGATCCGAACATTTGAGCTTATTGAAGAGTTCGGGCCGGATTTGGGCAGGCCGCACACCGCGCCGCTGGGGAAAGGGCTGTTTGAGATAAGAGCAAAAGGACGTGAAGGTATCGCAAGGTCGTTTTTTTGCGCCATTGAAGAAAAGCAGATCGTCGTCTTGCACTCAATAATCAAAAAAAGTATGAAGCCGCCCAAAAAAGATATGAGCCTTGTCGTTAAAAGAATGAAGGAGGTTAAAAATGGATGATCTCAGTTTTGAAAATTTTAAAGATGAAGCATTGAAAAATACAGCAGTAAAAAAAGAATATGACGCCCTTGGACCGGTGTTTGAACTACGACGCAAATTAATTAAGCTAAGAACAGCCAAAGGTGTAACCCAGGAACAACTTGCCCGGATAATGGGAACCAACAAAAGCAATATCTCCAGGCTGGAATCCGGTGAGAATATTTCCTATCCCACATTTAAAACAATCTCAAAATATGCAGCTGCCCTGGGCTACAAGGTTGATATTGAATTCAGGCCTGTTTGAGAAACCAATCATATTAGTGTAGTGCTTTTAGTGCGGGTCTGACCCCGATAAGTATCTATAATTGATAATTATTCTTCCCAAACAACAGCATTTTCACCTCTTAAAACCCAGTTTTCGGGGGCAAAAACAGCATTGTAAGAACTTTGGTCTTCATAAATTGCATAATCTTCCCGGGAAGTTTCAACAGGGGGAGGCACAACTCCATCCAGGTCGGGGATAAAATCAGCCCTGTCCCGACATCGAATCTGCCCATATCGTTTCACTGGAAATGAGGGTGCCTTCACCCTTTGAATTTTGTGGTTTCTTCCAAATTTTTCACCATTGCTTTCAATATATCTGCGACTCCCCACAGCCAGGCTACCGGTCCATATGCTTTCTCGCTTCAAACTGCCATAATTCAAGGTATATCCCACCAAGTCTTTGTAATAACTTTTAAATTCATCTTGATCAAAAATACCGGAACAGGAATAAAGCGCATCGTGATCAATCAATCGATACCGCTCCGGGGGATCTAAAATTTCATTATACCCGCAGTATTCCCAGTCCTTGGGATGTTTCACCCTGCCGGCGCGCACCATGTTCATCTCAATATAGGCCATGCACCGCAATAAATGAACACCGTTTTCAATGGCAGTTGTGTAAAATCGATCCTCCCAAAAAGCGCCTTTCCTGTTTTTCCGGGCATTGTACGCCTGCCCCGTGTTGCCGGACACCAGCTGCATACTCTTGGAAATTACGTCTCTGCCACTGTCCGCGGCCAGCAGATGGATATGATTGCACGTGACCGCATAGGTCAACACCTTTAGTCCAAACCGTTTTTTGGCTTCAAAAAGCCAATTGCGCCAATTTTTTCTGTCCTTGTCAAACTTGAGGAGATGCTCTTTTTTATGACATCTGTGGGTGATATGCCATAAAAATCCTGGAATATGTAGTCTTTTTCTACGTGGCATTTTGGTCACCTTAAAATTTTAAAAAGCTTAAAAGCGCCTTTTTGGCATCAAAAAGTATACTCTAAGTCCATTTTGAGCCATATTTTAGCAAACATTTTCTATAAAATCAAAAACTTATCGAGGTCAGACCCTCACAGCCTCACAGTATTCCAAGCGCCTTTATTCTTTCAGAAATTATAACGCCTGCTTTTTCTTTCATCTTTTCAGGCATGACGCTGCATTTGATTAAATCAATCAAAAGGGTTCTTTTTTTTATCATAGTATTGATAAGGGTTGTAATCGGTTTTTCTCTCAGACCCAGCCTGCTGCCTAATATTTTGAAATCATGTCCGGTATAAAATCCATATTTTTCATAGACTTTAGAGAATATCCCATTTTTTTCTTCTTCGAGAAGATCAATCGCCAGGAAATCAGAGCTGGAACCAGTGTCAAAGGCAGTTGTAAAAAGACAATCATAATTGGGTGTCATCCGATCATAATACAGCCCGGTATTCCCAGGAAATTTTTGTAAACTTATATTTTTCAAGTGCATGTCATCATTACCAATGATGTATGCATGAACGACACGATGAAAAAAATCAAAGACAACAGAAGCTTTGCCATTGGTCATGGTATTGATGAGTTTACCGGCCGCTTCATAGCTGTGTGAATATTTGTCTTCACTTTTCATTCCAAAACCCTGAACAAGATCTTCCTGATGAATTTTATCATCATCTTTGCGGTCAAATCGTTTTGTAATATAGACAAGTTCGCCATCAGAAAATGAGATCAGACCACAAGCTGCTGTATCAATTCCAAGCAGTTTGCCGGTTAACATGGCACAATGTTCATTTTCTGAAGCATGGGGAAAAATTTCAGGGCTGGGTTTAAGAATATACTCACCATCAGTGGCGGTTATTTGCAGTTCTTTGTTTGAATCAATTTTAACGGACAGTTTCTGCTGAACCCCGGAGATAGAAATGCCTTTGGATTTAATCGGACTTTGTCTGAAAAAATCTTTTCGTGTAAATGAAAGCACAGGATCAACCCTGAGGCTTTGAAATAATTTTCTAAATTCAGAATCTAAATAACCCGGATATTTTGAATGTGTTTTGATCGGTTTAAGGCTGATTCTACAATATTCCATTGCTGTTCCTTAAAATCATTACCGCACCTGTCAAGTCTTTTCCATTCTCCAGAATCAGGCCGAATTTATCAGTTTTATTAATTTTTTGAGTCTTTGTCTGTACCTTTTTAAGCCACCCTTCAGCGGCCAGGTTATCAAAAAAAGAAAACAGCTGATCGCTCACAAAAGGATCTTCCTGCAATGGTAGATTAAAGCTTAAGGGCGTTCCTTCGGCAAGATATGACCGATCATAGGTAAAGCTGTATCCTGCCCGGGTCTGTTTTAAAATCCCGGCCAGCTGTTTATTGAAAAAAACCTTAGCTATCCTATCCATAGATTAAGTCCCAGGGTTTTTACAATTTTCATCATAATATCCAAACGGATTGAGACCGAACCGGTTTCAACCTTATTGAGTGTACTGTATGATACACCACTTAATTGGCACAATGCCTTCCTGGTCAGCCCTTGAGACTTTCTCGCCGCTCTGACAACTTCACCTGTTTTTTCAATGCTGACGGCATCCTTCAACGTTTCGGATTGGTGAAGCCTGCCGGCAAGATGATTGTACTTCTCCTGAATAATTTTCAAGTGCTCATCAATGCTCATAAATCGCTTATCTTCAGGCATGTTCATTTTTTAACAACCAATCAAGTAAAATATTTTATAAAATTATGACTATCGCATACAAAATATCATAATAGTATGCATTAATGCAATATTTTTTTAATTTTACAGATAATTGTATGTGGAATTGCGAATACAAGCGGCTCATATTAAAGGCCTGATTTTTTAAACAGACTTTGATTCATGTTTTTCACTCAGCAACGGAATCAGACATCGTAACGAAAACTCTGATACAAGCAAAACACACACCGACACTTTATTTTACCAGCAATAAGCCAAGCCTGATCACACGTAGTTTGATGCTTAAAACCACTTTTTCAGCACCCAAAAGTACACTTTAAGACGATTTTGACCCCAAATTTAGAGCATATTTCTTATAAAATCAAAAAATTATCGGGGTCAGACCCCCATATTACGAGAATATTTCCTATCCCACATTTAAAACAATCTCAAAATATGCAGCTGCCCTGGGCTACAAGGTTGATATTGAATTCAGGCCTGTTTGAGAAACCAATCTCGGGGTCTGATCGAGGGCTGTCCAGGCGCGGAGCGCCGGGACAAGGTGCCGGACGAAAGTCCGCACCCCCCCCAATAACCACAATAAACGAAGCCTGACCCCGTCGGTTAAAGGACGCAGGTGCTGTCCTGGACATCAAATTCAGGGACAATTTCCTGCATTTTTTCCCGGATGGCGCAGATGTCATGGGAGTCTGCTGCGGCATAGAGCTCGTTGAGGCGCTCCATGAGCCAGTTCTGGAAATTTTCCCGGGTGCCGTACCCGTTCCATGCGTCTTTGTCTTTGAGCACCAGGATCTTTTTGTGGGGCGTGGGCACAATGCCTTCGCCTTCAGTGATCAGCTCTTCATAGAGCTTTTCTCCCTGGCGCAGCCCTGTAAACTCAATCTCAATATCTTCATCTGGCACCAGACCGCACAGCCGGATGAGATCCTTTGCCATGTCCGCAATCTTGATGCTCTGGCCCATCTCCAGGATAAAGGTCTCGCCCCCCTCACCCTGGGAACCGGCCTGGAGGATCAATTGGGCTGCCTCGGGAATGGTCATGAAATACCGGGTCACATCGGGATGGGTCACGGTGACGGGCCCTCCCCGCTCGATCTGTTCCCGGAACAGGGGAATCACAGATCCGGAAGAGCCCACCACATTACCGAAGCGTACGGCCATAAACTTTGTTTCCGGGGTATCAGGCCCAGCACTTTTTGAATCCGGCACCGGAGGGGCAGCTTTTTCATCCAGATCCGGTTTATCCTGATCTGATTTATCCTGATCCGGCACAGGAAAAAGAATCTGCTTAAACGTCTCGGCATTTAATCCCACATAAGAATGCACAATCAACTCACAAATCCGCTTGGAAGCCCCCATAATATTGGTGGGCCGCACGGCCTTGTCCGTGGAAACCAACACAAACCGTTCCACATTCCACGATAAGGCCATCTCCACCATCACCTGGTTGCCGTAGATATTGTTGCTCACCGCCTCCCATGGATTTTTCTCCAGCATGGGCACATGCTTATAGGCTGCCGCATGGAAAATAACCTGGGGCCGATGGCGCTGCATCACCTTGTCCATGAGATTGGCATCCTGGATCTTTGCCAGCACCGTTGAATAACGCTGATACTTGGCCCGGTGCTTCAATTCCATCTGCACATGGTACAAGGCAGCTTCACAGCTGTCCAGCAACACCAGCTGTCGGGGATTGAACCGGATAATCTGCCGACACAACTCGCTGCCGATACTGCCCCCGGCCCCGGTGACCATGACCACTTTTTCGTTGAGATACCCGCTGATGCTCTCTCGATCCAGTTCCACCGGCTTTCTGCGCAAAAGATCCCTGTAACTCACATCCCGCAGCACCTTGACATTGACCTTACCGTTCACCAGCTCGCCCATGCCGGGCAGGGTTTTAAAGGGCAAATCACAGGATTTGCACTCATCCACAACGGCCCGCATCTGACGACCGGTGGAGGAGGGCATGGCAATGAGCACCTGACTAAACTTGTGCGTCTCTTTAAGGGCACAGATATCCTTTGCCCCGCCCAGCACAGACACCCCATGGATGGATCGGCCCTTTTTCTGGGGGTCATCATCCCCAAACCCCACCACCCGATACCTGAGTCGGGGGTTTTCTGCAATCTCCCGGTAGAGCTTTTCTCCGGCACTGCCTGCCCCGTAAATCAACACCGGGGTTTTGTCTTTATTCATATTAAACAGGGGCAGCCCATTGCCGTCGCCCTTGTGCACCATGTATTCCTTGAAAATATAGCGGATAAACAACCGAAGCCCACCGGCAAAAAGAAGGGTCATCACGCCATCAATGAGAAACACGGCCCGGGAAAACCCCTGGAACCGATGGAGCAAAAGCCCCCCAGACAGCATCACCAGGGTGGATATGGCCACGGCCTTAGCCAATCGCCACAGATCTGCCAGCCCGGCATAGCGAAACATCCCTTTGTACATCTGCATGAACAAAAAGCTGAGGGACTTCACCGTCAGAACAAGGGGCAGGAGATGGACATACTGATCCCACATCCCCGGGGACATCACAAACTCAAACCGTATGAGATAGGCGCACAGCAACGACAGGGAAAAAAGAAGCAGGTCAATAAAAAAAATCACATAGAAATTAACATTCTTTAGTTGAACAAACATGTGAATTCTCTCTTTTGAAGATTTGTTTTTTAAAATTAGTGGGGGTCATTAGTGGGGGTCAGGCTTCGCTTATTGCGGTTATTTGATCTTTGATATGCTCCACTCTTTCAAGCATTGACTGGTTTTTTGTAAGGCGAGTACGCACATCCTTGACCAGCCTGCTCATTGATGGCAGATTCCGGTTAAAATAGCGTGTAAAATCTGACAGCGAAAAATTACAATAATCCATACCGATCAATGCGATGATGGCTCTTGCTTCTGCCGGATGCCTTGCGCGACTGGCACTTGTCAGTTCCATAGGTGAAACTTGATATACCTTTGCCACGACATCCACTATCTGCTCAATTGTAATCTCAGTTGAAACCTTTTCTTTGTTTTGTTTGAGTGCACCTTTAATAAAGTCTTCACTGCCGAGTATCCGTCCCTGCTTGGTGCCATGGCGGAGCTGCTCCAGAAGTTCTTCTTCTGTAGTTTGTCCCATAAAATGCAAATACGCAGCTTGTGCAGCCAATTCTGTTTTGCCAAATTGTCCCAGACCCTTATCAACGCTTAACCAGCAGGGTGATTTCACACGCCCGGTATATGCAGCATGGCTGCTCAACGGATAATCAACTGGATCACTTACCAGATTAGCTCGTACCGGGTTAAGATGAATATAGCGGATCAGCTCTTTCAAATAAGCATCTTTGTCTACAAGAATGGCTTTGTACCGCCCCTGGAAAAGATGCCCGACCCGATCGTACCGCTTATTGAACCAGTGTGTATAACGCTGGGAAATATTTTGCATCAGTTTTGAAAGTGGTTGGTCTGTGACCTGTAGTGCCATGTGAACATGATTTTCCATCCAGCAGTACGCATGCAGCATGAGCGAGTATTGCTCCAGCCCCTGGGCCAGAATATCTTCAAAATACCGATATTCTTCATCCCTATGAAAAATAGTCTGCTTTGCGTTACCCCTGATCATCACATGGTAAATTGCTCCAGGGTAATGTATGCGAGGTTTTCTTGCCATAATTATTCACATACCATGAATATATCTACAATACAATAACCACAATAAGCGAAGCCTGACCCCAAATCAGACCCCCAATATGATGTTTACCACGCGGTGGAGATCTTCTTCGGTCATGGCTGTGCCCGAGGGCAGGCATAGGCCCCGGTTAAAGAAATCTTCGCTTACTGCGCCGCCAAGGACACGGCAGGGGTAGGTTTTCTGGAACACAGGCTGCAGGTGCATGGGCTTCCACACGGGACGGGATTCAATGTTTTCGGCCTCCAGGGCCAGACGTACGGCTTCACTGTCCGCACCAAACAGCTCCGGGGTGATGAGGATCACGGTGAGCCACCGGTTGGGAATCCCATAGGCTGCCTGGGGCATGAAGGTCAGGCCCGGCACATCCTTTAAAGCATTCTCATACCAGGCACAGATTTCCCGCTTGCGGCGCACCCGATCATCCAGCACCTTAAGCTGCCCCCGGCCAATGCCGGCCAGGACATTGCTCATGCGATAGTTGAATCCGATCTCGGTGTGCTCATAATGGGGGAAAGGCGCCCTTGCCTGCTGGGACAGAAACCGTGCACGATCAATCAACGCCTTGTCATGGGAGGCCAACATGCCCCCGCCGGAGGTGGTCATGATCTTGTTGCCGTTAAAGGAGAAAACAGCGGCCCGGGCACCCACCCCGGCATGGCAGCCCCGGGTATTGTCAGCTGCACCCTGGTTGCTTTTATCTGCTCTCTTCTTACTTAGATATCGGGCACCCATGGCCTCGGCGGCATCCATGACAACGGGCACCCCGTAAGCATCACAGATCTCAAAGATCCGGTCATAATCGCTGCACTGGCCATAGAGATCCGTTGGCACCACGGCTTTGGGCAATTTCCCTCGCTGGCTGGCAGATTCAAGGGCCTGGGCCAGCAATGCCGGGTCCATGTTCCATGAGGTGCGGTCACAATCCAGCAGTACCAGGGTTGCCCCCAGAAATATCACAGGGCTGATGCTGCCCACAAAGGTCAGGGTGGAACCGATGACTTCATCACCCGGGCCTACGCCAAGCTCTTTTAATGCCAGATGCATGGCGGCTGTGCCGCTGGTGAGGGCTACGCAGTGTTCTATGCCGGTGTATTCAGCGAACTCTTTTTCAAAGGCGTTGATCTGGGGACCCAGGGGGGCTATGTAATTGCTCTCAAAGGCATCATTTACATATTGCTGTTCAAGAGTGCCCAAATGGGGAGGAGATAAAAATATTCGATTTTTCATGGGTTTATGCGTTACCTTTTTTCATTTTTTGGACGCTTCACGATATTCAATTTGATCAATTTTCATAACTCTGGCTGGAACGCCTAAAATAAAAAACCTGATCCAGAGGGCCAGGCCTGTAACAACTAATTAATCTCGGTACTGAACGGCGTGGGCTGTCCAGCCCAGCACCCTGTTCAGGCGCGGAGCGCCGGGAAAAGGTGCTGACACAGTAAGCACCGAGATTCACGGTGGCGCAGCCGCCGTGAAAGAAAGGTGTATACTTTACCCCCCAATAACCACAATAAACGAAGCCTGACCCCCATGATGACCCCCATGACCCCCACAATACTGATGTTGATTGACATTATATCCAGTTTATTTTAATATATTTTTTATGAAATACAGGCGTAAAATACTACAGCTTCATGAAGTTTTGGGGTTGTATTTAGGTGGATATATGGCAAAAACAGACAAGATAAAAGAGGTTCAAAAATGAGGAATCACACATTGATATATTGGAAAGATGATGGCTGGTATGTAGGCAAGCTTTTAGAAAACCCTGAAATAATGACCCAGGGAGAAACGCTGGAAGAGCTTGAAGTCAATATCAAAGATGCCTACATCATGATGTATGTTGATGATGTCCCCAGCGACTACCAGACCAAGGAAATTGCGCTGTGAAGCGTAAGGAGTTTATTAGGTATTTGACCCGAAACGGATGTGTGCTTGTTCGGCATGGTTCCAGGCATGATGTGTATCAGAACCCAGTTAATGGAGAAAAACAACCGGTTCCAAGACATAAAGAAATCAAGGACATTCTTGCCAATCATATTAAAAAGCAGCTTGGGGTGAAATAACGTGGGCCGGCTTGTTTGGATATGGCGGAGTTTTGGTTAATAAATAGACATAATCTATTGAATTTATAGCAATTATTGAAGAGATACAAGACTGAACCTACTCGACACTGAATAATCCCGGCGATGATCTGAGTGGCGTATCCAGCCCAGCACCCTGTTCAGGCGCGGAGCGCCGGGACAAGGTGCTGACGCAGTCAGCACCGAGATTCGCGGTGGCGCAGCCGCCGTGAAAGAAAGGGCTATACTTTACCCCCCAATAACCACAATAAACGAAGCCTGACCCCACCACGACCTTTCCTATAAAATCAAAAACTTAGCGGGGTCAGACCCTCACAGGCTCACAGGGATGCCGACGACTACAGCATTCTTTGGCACATCTTTATTTACAAAGCTGAAGGCCCCCACCACAGCGTTTTCACCCACAGTTACCCCGGGCATGACCACGCTATGGCTGCCGATGCGAGCATTTTTACAAAGGGTCACCTGCCCCTGCTTGTCATCAATGGTGGACACAGAATAAATGGAGCAATGGGAGCCAATCTGAACAAAATCCCCAATGATAACCCCATGTTTTGCATTGATATAAGAAAAAGCCCCAATGTCTGTCTTATAACCGAGTTGAAATTTCTCGGTATTTTGAACCACCCAATTGTATTTTGTTGGTTGGCCATCCACTATTTCCGGGTATTGCCACTGGCTGAAACGATCGCTGGAACTCTCAGATATCTCAGGATCGGGGTTTACCAAGTTCCCTTGCGGGCACCCCCCCCAAGTTCCAGAAGTGACTGATTTGGTCACGCAAGCCCCGGCACCAATAATCACATCATCACCAATGACCAAGGGGTTTTCTTTGGTGCCATTCAAAAATACCGCACCCGTTCCCACATATACTCTCTTGCCCAGATACACATATCCTGAAACATGAACACCCGGGGCCAAAGTTGCGTAGTCATCCATGATCACATCGTGGCCAATGGTGCAGTCCAGATTGATCTGCACATGATTTCCCATTTTAATGTTGGTGGTCAGGATGCAACCCGAACAGATCACCGTGCCTTCACCCATTTCAACCCAGGGAGACATTTCCGTTCGGGGATGAATCAATGTCCCTATTGATAGCCCTTCTTGTCGGACCTTTTTAGTAATTTTTTCTCGTATCTGGGGAGACCCCACGGC
Source organism: Desulfocicer vacuolatum DSM 3385 (assembly GCF_900176365.1). Lineage (GTDB taxonomy): Bacteria > Desulfobacterota > Desulfobacteria > Desulfobacterales > Desulfobacteraceae > Desulfocicer > Desulfocicer vacuolatum. The sequence goes on from NZ_FWXY01000002.1 coordinate 63,726, forward strand.
AACAACAACCCAAGCATCAGGAAATTTATCCTTGGCTTCCCCAAGAGACATGACCGGGATTCCGTTCATTTCTTTACCATGGTATTTGGGATCATCATCAACAACTGCAACCACTTCGCATTCATTGCAGCTCTGCGCCAGCCAGGCGATTTCCCGGCCAAAACCTCCGGCTCCATACACCACAATTTTTCTGAATTGATTATCTGGCATTTTACCTCGCTTGACTAAATACGAATGGATCGTTTATTACTCACTGAGTGTTGCTCAGAACCCATAAACTCCTGCATTGTCGCTTCCCCATCTGCACTGATTCCCTCTCTATGGAAGACCTTTCCAACTGTCATCAAAAGAATCTTGATGTCCAGCCAAAGGGATTGATTCTCCACATACCACACATCCAGCTTGAATTTTTCTTCCCATGTGATGGCATTGCGCCCATTTACCTGTGCCCAACCGGTAATCCCGGGCTTTGCTTCATGTCGTCTTGCCTGGTCGGGTGTATAACGGTCAAGATACTGCAGAAGCAAAGGCCGAGGCCCCACCAGACTCATATCCCCATTGAGAACATTAAACAATTCCGGCAATTCATCCAAAGAGGTGGCCCGGAGGAATCGGCCCAGGCGTGTCAAGCGCTCGCAGTCGGGCAGCAGACAGCTATTGTCATCACACGCATTGGTCATGGTGCGGAATTTGTACATGTAAAAGGGATCGCCATGGAGGCCGGGGCGTTTCTGCCTGAAAAAAACCGGCGACCCCATTTTCTGACGCACCAGAAAAAAAAGAAACAACAAAACCGGGCTGATGACAATCAGACCGGCTGCGGTTGCAATGAAATCAAACAATCGTTTCAACATAGGGAATCCAGAACAAGAGGATGAATGGCGTAAGTGGATAGCACAATATTTTCGCTTAAACAGCTCTTTTTGCCCCCGAAAAGGGGCTTCTAAGACCCAAAAGCGGCTCTTTTAAACGGGTTTTATTTGTCATATCAGCACATTAGGTGGGTCAGACGTAAGTTCTCAATAACCTGGGGTGATAAAGCCTGCTTACCCTTTAAACGCCGGGTGCTATTCAAAAGGATTTTATTAACGCCCGGACTTATTGAGAACTTGCGGTCAGACCCACCATTATTTTTTCAACTCATGAAATATTTTTTCAAATTTTTTGACACCAGCGTTCATTGATAAGTTTTCTCTATAATACTGTGATCCTTTTAATCCCATCCGCTTTCTTTCAGTTTCAGTCATATTGTATAATTCCAATATGCCATCAAGCATTGATTCTGGGCTTTCAGGAGTAAACATCACCCCGGCTTCAGATTCTCTAACGATATCGGCGGAATCTCCTTTAACACCTAAAAGGATTGGTTTTCCAGCTGCCATGTAGGCTTGAATTTTTGAGGGAATCGTTATTTGAAAAAGAGGGATATCCTTGAGATGAACCAACAGCACATCCGCCATTTGAAAAAGAGCATTGATCTTTTCCGGGGGCTGTCTCTCCAGAAAAACAACATTTTCAAGATTACGCCGGGTCGCGCTCTCTTCCATTCTCTCACATTCTATGCCGCCACCCACAAGCACAAATTTAATTTGTGGTTCAATTTTTAGCAGGTTTTCTGCTGCATCCAACACAGTATCTAACCCCTGCATTACCCCCATGGTACCGGCAAACATTACAATAAAGGGGTTCTCTTTTTTCAGCTTGTTGAGTTTGGATGGAATACTTGAAGAGGTATTTATGTTGGTCTCATCGCACCAGTTGTAAATAACACTGACATTATTCTTTGGAACACCGCGTTTTACAAGTTCATTTTTAAAACCCGGGGATAGTGTTGTCAGATGGCTTGCCCGTCGGTAAACGTTATTACACCAAAAACTAAGCAGGTGCATCAGATTCGATTTTCTCATCATTCCTGAATCAATTACTGAATCAGGCCAAAGATCCTGAATATCAAGAACCACCGGACATCCATGTATTTTTTTCAATAACCAGGCTGCCCAATCCAAGGTAATGAGGTTATAAGCATAAATAACATCCGGTTTTTTGACCAGCAATGGGCCGATCAATGCTGCACTGACAGCAAAACTCATGTAATTTAAAATTCGATGAAAACCTGAATGATTGTGGCTGGGATAAAGTGCAACCCGATTCACCGGTATAGAATCAATTACCTCACGATGAAACAACCGAACCTTATACCCTGGATAAATTTTACCATTGGGATAATTGGGGAACCCGGTAAGTATCTCCACCTCATGACCCCGAGCCTGCAAGGCTTTGGCAAAAGGTATACCTTTAAAAAAAGGCTCTGGCTGACACCACTGGGATAAAATTAAAATTCTCATACTTTATGCCAAACAAACCTATTTACATAATCTATGTAGCTCAAAATAATTCGTACGACTTTCTGGCTGACATTGGGCATGGCGTAATCATTTACAATGCGCAAACTTCTGTCGCTACCTGTGGGTTGATCTTCCAATATCTGGATTGCATTTTGAATGATTTTCCATTCAAAACCCGTCATCATCACCGCCCCCTCTTCCATCCCCTCTGGTCTTTCATGGGCATTGCGGATATTTAAAGCGGGGAAATTCAAGATAGAGCTTTCTTCATTAATGGTCCCGCTGTCTGACAGCACTGCCCTGGAATGCATCTGAAGCTTGACATAATCATTAAATCCCAAGGGTTTCATCAGCTCCACCAAACCATTCAATTGTACTTTTTCTGCATCCATACGTTTCCGGGTCCGGGGATGTGTGGATACGATGATGCGGTGGTTGTAGGTTTCTGCCAACTGATTTAAAATTTCTATGAGCTTGGAGAATTGTTCCGGAGCATCAATATTTTCCTCACGATGGGCACTGACAACAAAATATTTCCCAGGCTCAAGACCTAACCGCCCAAGCACATCGGAATCCATGATTTTGGGCATGTAATGATGCAGCACCTCATACATGGGGCTACCGGTCTTGATAATACGATCCGGAAGAAGGCCTTCACGCAGCAGGTACTCCCTGGCAATGCTGCTGTAGGGCATATTGATATCACTGATGTGATCAATGATTTTGCGATTGATCTCCTCGGGTACCCGTTGGTCAAAACAGCGATTCCCGGCTTCCATGTGGAAGACGGGAATCTTTCGACGTTTGGCTGCATAGGCGGACAGGCAGCTGTTGGTATCCCCCAGCACAAGGAGGGCATCGGGGTTCTCCTTTTCCAACACCTCATCCACCTTGGCAATGACCTGCCCCACTGTATCACAGGCGGTTTTGCCAGCTGCTTCCAGGAAATAATCGGGTTTACGAAGTTCCAGATCATCAAAGAAGACCTGATTCAACTCATAATCATAATTCTGGCCGGTGTGGACTATTATCTGTTCCATATATTTATCCAGTGCTGCCATGACTCTGGACAGACGGATAATTTCAGGGCGGGTGCCCACAACTGTCATTACTTTGAGTTTATTCATCGTTGCCTTTTCTTAATCAAAAATCACAAATAATCGTCTGAGCCCGTTTACCCAAACAGAGAGGCTGAAAATTTAGATCATCAAGTGGATGTAATTCATTGGCAATTAGACCTTTTCAAAACAGGTGTCTGGTTTTTCAGGATTAAACATTTCACTTGCCCAGAACAGTGTCACCAGCACGCCTTTGCCTATATTTTCAATGGAATGGGTGTAACCAGGCGGAATGTCAACCACCTGGTAATTTTCTCCACACACCGGATATTCCAGGATTTCATCCTTCTCTATATGTCGGAAACGAATTACCCCTTCCCCCTCCAACACCAAAAATTTTTCTGTTTTGGTGTGGTGGTAGTGATCACCCCGTGTGACTCCAGGGTTTGTCCTGCTGACAAAGATCTGTCCAATGGCTGGGGACTTTACAAACTCCGCAAGACTGCCCCGCTGGTCTGATTTTATGTCCAGGCCATACTCAAATTTTTTTTCATCCAGATATGTCAGGTATGTTCCATAAAGGGCTCGATCAAAATCGGTGTTAAGATCTGGCAAGAGCAAACTGGTTCTCATTTCCCTGAAGGATTGAATTTTTGCTGCCAGTTCACCCAATGTAATGCGGGTGGAACATAGGGGTTCTGCAAATCTAAATCCGGGAGTTTTTGAGTCTATATCATTAATAAAGGCTTTTACCACATCATCAATGTGTGTCAGGTCAATTTCGTGGGCTGGATCAGATATTTGGATGGGCAGATTATTGGCAATGTTGTGACAAAATGTTGCGGTTACAGAATTGTAATTGGGCCGACACCACATACCAAATAAATTTTTGAAGCGATGAACCACACACTCTGCACCAGTATCCTCTGAAAATTTCTGGAGCAATTCTTCTGCTCCACGTTTGCTTATGCCATAGGGATTATCAAGATCCGCCTGGATGGAGGAGGAGAGCACAATTTTTGGTGAGCGATTCATTAATTTCAACTTTAGACAAATTTCATCAATGGAACCGGTATTGCCGGTTTCAAACTCGTCTGGATTTTCTGGCCTGTTGACTCCTGCAAGGTGGATAATGCAATCGGCTTCAGCTAAAAAATCATCAAGTTCTTCAGGTTGGCTGTTCACATCATATTCATATAGAATAATATCCTCATGCTGACGTAAAACAGCACAAAGATTTCTGCCCACAAATCCTTTTGATCCCGTGACCAATATTTTTTTCATCTATATCCCTTCAACAATTATTTGTCTCTTATCCTTTGCTCATTGGTGAACTTCGTGCCTCAAACTTCTACTTTTTCCCCTCGCAATGCCATCTGCACACATTCTAACTTAAGCAACAAGTCACACATGCCGGCCACATCCTTCTGATCTATATTATGGGAATTATAATCCAGATTCAAAGCAACTTCCTCACGACCTTCACTGAAATATTGAGAATAATTCAGGTCACGATTGTCTGCTGGTACCCGGTAATAACCACCGAGATCTTCCGCAACGGCCATCTCTTCCCTTGTCAACAAGGTCTCATAGAGTTTTTCACCATGCCTGGTACCAATGACTGTGATGGGGGTATCCACTTTGAGCAGTTTTTTCAAAGCCAGAGCCAATGTTTCAAGAGTGCAAGCGGCAGCCTTCTGGACAAAGGTGTCTCCCGGATTCCCATTTTCAAAGGCATACACGACAAGATCAACAGCATCTTCAATGGTCATCATGAACCGACTCATGGCAGGATCTGTGATAGTTAAAGGGTGTCCTTCTTGAATCTGCTTAATAAAGAGGGGGATGACCGATCCTCTGCTAGCCATAACATTGCCATAACGTGTGATGGAAATGGTTGTGGTATCAGTGGCTACTCGAGATTTTGCCACAGCTATTTTTTCCATCATTGCTTTGGAAATTCCCATTGCGTTAATGGGATAAACTGCCTTATCTGTGCTTAAGATAATTACCCGTTCCACTTTTGCATCTATTGCAGCATTAAGCATATTCTCTGTGCCGATTGCATTGGTTCTTAATGCTTCAACCGGAAAAAATTCACAAGATGGAACCTGTTTCAGAGCGGCAGCATGAAACACTAAATCAACCCCAATCATGGCATCTCTCAGACTACTTGAATCACGAACATTACCGATATAAAATTTCAATTTTGAATCGGCATATTCTTTTCGCATGTCATCTTGTTTTTTTTCATCTCGTGAAAAAATACGTACTTCTTTAATTTTGGTTTCTAAAAAACCTTTCAAAACCGCGTTCCCAAAAGTGCCCGTCCCGCCAGTTATTAATAAAATTTTATCAGTAAACATAATATTTTTCATCCCAACAATCTATAATTATCAAAGGTTTGAACATTTAAAATCTGTAACTATTCAGCGTCGAAAATTCATGCCCAGCTAATTATTCAAACATCCAGCCGGGTAACTACGAACTTTTTGGCTCCATATGACAGAAACCAGGGAGACTGCCTTCAAACAACATCCGCAGAGCATCCGTAGCACTCATCCCATGCTTCCGGCACGTGGAAAGATAACTGCGTACGCGGCAGAATATTTGAGCTCCGTCCATGGAACGGAAACACCCGGACACCTTCTGCTGAAGCATTGTCATCCTGAGGTCATTTCCACCCTGGTTGTTGGTGAAGGTGTGTCAGGTTCCTCCATGAACCTCAGGATCTGTGTTTCAAAGTATCTCAGCCGTTCAAGAAGGCTTCTTGCCTTGAAGCGCTTGGCCGTCCCCGAGTTCCCTTTTTCCTTTAGAACCGGTGATTGAAAAGAGCTTATCCTTATCCGCCGAATTTGGATACTGAATCAGCACCGCGCGGTATTTACCCTTGAACACAAACAGGCTGCCAGCTGCTGCCCCGATCACCCCGTAGCGATGTACCAGCGCACGAAGGTCTTCCACTGCGCCCGCCCCACCCAGAACCGAGATTGGCAAACTGACCGCACCCCGCACTTGATCAATTAAGGCATAATCATAACCCTTCATTACCCCATCCTGATCGATTGAGTTGACCAGAATCTCACCGGCACCTAAAGCCTCGGCTTGACGGGCAAACTCTACAGGATGTATACCAGTGGAGTGCTTACCGTTATGCGTAAAGACCTCATAGCGCTTACTTATCAGCCCGATTTTTTTGACATCCAGCACCACCACGAGACTTTGATTGCCCACTCTCCGCGATGACTCGTAAATTAGTTTTGAGTTTGTCAGTGCCGCACTACTGATCGCCACCTTTTCAACTCCCAGGCTGATAATACGCTCCACATGTTCAGGTGTTTTCACCCCGCCACCATAACACAGAGGCATCCGACATTCACCGGAAAGATTGGCGATCAGCCCGTAATCCGGTTCCTGGCCGAAGGCAGTGGCGTCGATATCCAACACGATAAGTTCATCCACTTCCTTCTCGTTGAAAATACGCACAGCATTCAGCGGATCACCCACATACCGAGGCTCAGCGAACTTCACTGTTTTCACCAATCCGCCATTTTGTATCAACAGACATGGAATTATTCGAGGACGTAGCATGATTACATCTCCGCAAAGTTTTTCAATAACTGAATTCCCCAGTTGTGGCTTTTCTCAGGATGAAACTGCACGCCATAGACATTGCCATTGGACATGGCCGAAGTAAATTCATCGCCGTACTGTGTAGTCGCCAAAGTCTGTGATGCATGGCCAGGCACAAAGTAATATGAGTGCAGGAAGTAGAACATAGGCGCAGTAATACTGGCGAAGAGTGGATTATCTCTCACCGGCATAACGTCATTCCAGCCCATGTGCGGCAAATGGGTCTGCGAGGTAAAAGCTGCCTGGTCAAAGCGCTTGACTTTTGCTTCAATCCAGCCTAAGCCCTGTAAACATCCCTCTTCGCTGCCTTTGGCCATCATCTGCATACCCACACAAATGCCCAGGACCGGGATTTGTTGTTTCATCACCATCTCGTCCAATGCTTCTCGCAGGCCAGAGTCGTTCAGCCGAGTCATTGCCCAGTCAAATGAACCTACACCCGGCATAATAATTTTTTTCGATCGCAACAATTGAGCAGGGCATGAGGCTACCTCTACGGTAATATTCAATCGGTGATATATGTTGATAAAAGCAGGGATATTTCCCATTCCATAATTGATCAGAGTGACTGATGGCATTCCTAAAAAGCACCTCCCCTGCGGGTTCCGGAAATCTTTGACATTATTTTTTCACCCAGTTGGATACGCCGGCATTTGTTGCGATAATTCCAATAAAAATTTTTCGGCATTTGGTGATAACTGTGCAGTTTAGCCTCAGAGATACCCAATTTGGCGGCAACATATTCAATCTCCTGCTGAATCCGTTCGGTATCGTATGGCGGGACCTCAAGCAGCTCCAGGGCTTTACCGCGGTCCATCTGCTCAGTTAATATCAGGCTGGAAAACTGCACCCTGCGCACATCAAAACCAAAGCGAGTAGGAAGCCAATAGCCCTCAAAAAAACGGGTAAATATGGATTCAAAATGTTTTTGTGGATAAGGCTTCCAACCATACACTTTCTCCAGCTCTATCATAGCCTCAGCCTTGATATAGGGTACAAAATTGAGAGGCTTGAATATTTTCACGCCTTGGAAATAGGGCAAATAAAATTTACGGTAGAATATTGAGCTGAAAGGATAAGTCGCCATTTTCACAAGACCAAAACGGGAGAGAACATCTCGTACAAGCGTCATATCTGCATAATAATAATATTGAAGAGGATAGCATACGCATTCCGTTGATATATTTCCCCCATTTAATATGAATTTTATTCCATATTTCTGAGCATATTGATACAAGACACCAATAAAAGCGATATCTTGTGGCCCATCGATATTTGGCAGGCCACTCTTGAACATCGCCAACTGAAAGTCCCGCATTTCTTTCCAGTTAATTACTTCAGTAAAGAGATCAAGCCCCAAACTATCCACAAGCACTTTAATATTATGTACCGCCAACTCAGTGTTCCAGCCGCCATCCACATGAAAAACCAGCGGACGTAGACCAAATTCAGTCACCATCACATGCAGCATGTAGGAACTGTCAGCCCCGCCGCTCAACCCCATAATGCAGTCGAATTCATGCCCTTCACCTGATTTCTTAATAACTTCGACCATCTGTTCCAGCTTTAACCGCCCCTCGGGGCCTGTATGCCAGTGTTGTTTCACAAAGTTATTGAACTCCCAGAAATGGTTTGATATCCCGTCATGATCAAAGGTGATCGTGGGATCGGTTATGTCCATTACCGTTTTAGTACAAATTTGGTATGGCCTTTGATTCTCTATGGTGGTATTAAGCATCTCTTGCAGTCATCTCCATATTATTGATAATTTTAGGCTGTTTAGTACTGTTGGAGCAGCATCAAATCAACCATTTTCAACTCGTCCGTTTTCATTTCAATCCAGTCTTTCCCCAATGTATTGACAAGCTTAAATTCGATTAGTGCCACAGGCAAGGGGGTAAAGGCGAATGTTAGTATATACGCCGGGGCAAACGCCCGAGTGTTTTATAATAGAGCTCTTGGCTCATTTTGCCTATCTATCTAATAGATATTTAGCTCCTTAGATATAAAGAGTACCATAAAAAACCTAAGTTGGATCACTATAAAAGTACGCTTCATTTTGATGAACCGGAGTGTAAACGAGCCACGCCTTTATGAGATTTAGCCTATATTTGGTTTAGAGAAAAGTTTCAGATGGTCAATAAATATTTTTTCAGTGTCATTCAATGCGTTAAATGCTTTTATTCTAATTCTTCTTGCCTCTTTTTGATCATATATATTGTTTTGGACCAACTTTGATTCTATCACATCAACGAATTCTTGCATGTTATTTAAATTAATATCCCATCCAAGGCCAAATTCAGACAAGTTTTTCCATGGGGTATTATCGCTAATTAATACAGGGGTGCCAACCGAAAGTGATTCTGCTATCACATGTCCAAAGTTCTCGGCGAAAGTCGGTAAAAACAATAAGTCATTATTTAGTAAAATATTTTTCACTTTTTCTCTTTTAACTTCACCCAAGTACATATATTCAATATTAGAAGGAAGTTTCTTTGATTTTTTAACACAGATATCCCAAATATAATTGTCTTCAATAGGCCCATAAATTCTAAGTATCAACTTTCTTTTTACTTTCTTTAGTACGTCAAACACAAATGGGAGGTTTTTGTCTTTTGAAATCCTGGAAAGAAAAACGATATTTATAACATCATAGTTTCTCATAATATCAGAAGAGCTACAAATTTCGAATTCCTTACTGGTTTTTGATGACAGGTTTGTTGCTATACGAACTTTTGAAGAAGTGGTTTTGATGTGCTTCATGATACTTTGTTTCTCGAATTCTGTTGAGGCATGAAATATAATTTCTTTGTAAAGATTAAACCGTTTTGCAAAAAAAAGAAAAAGTCTTTTTTTATTCTTTTTGAAGTTTAACGCCTCATCATACAATTCACCCTTAGTCGCGACAATGATACATTTTACATTAAATATTTTTATCTTATGCAGAATGATTATCAGAATTGAAAAAAGAGGACTGAATAAACTTGGAAGGTAAAGAAAATCAGGGTTGACATTTATTATCTCCCTGACAACCGATTTAATTGATTGTAAATGCGATGGCAAGTACATTATTTGCACATTTCCATCTTTTATCCAACTGTTTACCGGAACTCCTTCATAAGGCTTAGAAATGCCCAGGTCATTATTATAAGTAATTATGTTAAAGTCATATTTCGATCCCAAATGATCTATAATGTTAATTATGGATGTAAGTGGGCCTCCAATTTTGTTCCCTGGCAAGTAGTGAGAGATTAAAATCAATATTGACTTTTTCCTATAGCCGCAAAATGCTGTTGCTTTTTGTTGAATCATAAACATTCCTCTAAAACTTACCGAGCTGAAGTTCCCATCCTGCCCAACCACCGGAAAATTTGATTGTTCACGGATAATCCTTATACACAGTTAACTCCACACCATCTTTATTAAGGGTGTTGGAATTGATGACTTTTATTCTATAAAAATAGTAAGTTATTACCAAGACATGTAAATCCTCATAAGTTCAGGTATTCAGAGATTCATTTTGAATACCATTTGGCGTTTAAAGGGCTAAATAGATTTTATACCTCGACAGGCTGTTACGGAACTAAAAATATCTTCACAGAATAGCCATATGTAGTATCGATGAAGCGAATGAGCCACTGTATGATGTGCTTTGCTTCGTGAGATCATGCATTCCGTAACAGCCTGTCGAGTTATTGAGTTATTACCAAGACATCTTTTATTTGGATAAACTACTGAAACGATCAATACGATTGCTACTATTTGACAAATTGACTTAACACCCTATTTAATAGGGTTATTTCAACTTGCTACCTAAAAATATTAGTAATTTTTTACTATTTTTATTATAATCTAAATAGTCAGAAGCCCAATTATATCCATTAAGAGCTATTGCTTGGGCCTCTGCTTTGTTATTCAGGACATAGCATATTGCTTCTGATAAAGAAATCGGATCATCAGGATTTGCAAAAATCAACTCTCTTTTATCTTTAAAATATGATAAAAGATCTCCCACCTTGGTTGAAATAACAGGTTTCTTGTTTGCAAAATATTCGCCTAACTTGGTTGGAAAACCTGTTTCTGCATGTATTCCAGATTTCCTAGGATTGACCATCACCGTACATTTTTGAATATATCGATTCACTTCTAATTTAGTTATTAAACCAGTAAATGTTATATTAGCTTTACATGTAATTTTATTAGCTATTTTGTCATAAATTTCAGGTTTTATATCACCGATGATAACCAATTCGGTGTTTGTCTTTTTTCTTGAAACGATTAAATATGCGTCTACCAAGTCTAATATGCCATTTTCGTAAGTTGGATTACCACAATAGCAAATTCTATCTGTATCTGAATTCTGATCATCCCCAATTTGTTTATTAACGTTGTCCACATCAATAAAATGTGGTATTAAAGTTAAATTTTCTTTTCTTACCTTGTTGGCAACACAAATTTGATAAAGGCGTTTTGTAAGAACGATTATTCCATCGAAATACCTGTCAAAATACATAAGCTGAGAATTGTAAAATAAGATTAGTGGTTTTCTCCACCAGCAATATGCATATTTATATGGTAGATATATTTCTGTAATTATTCTGAAGCACTTTATTCCAAAAGCCTTTGATAAGAAGAATACAGGAACTAAAATATAAGAAACATCAAGCCCATAAATAAGCAAAACATCGCTCTTTTTAAATAACTTTATTTTAATGAAAAATAATGGCAAAAATAGAATTTGACAAATTGTCTCAAAAATTTTTGAAAAAGCATTTTTAAATGGTTTTTTGAAAAGATAATTTGAACAGAAAATATCAACATCATTAATATTGGAAAACCTGTCCCCCCAGAAACGAATTATTTCAATTGAAGCCTTGTTATTTTTCAATCCTATAGTCAGCTGCCTCACAAAACTTTCTGCCGCCCCCCTATATGGGAAATCTGATGTAGTTAATAAAGTAATTCTTAATTGTCGCATTTATAATATTATCCCCAATATTCATTCGAATTATTTCGGTCTGATCCTTTCTTCGTTAAAATCCCTTTCTTATGTCACCTGATTTTGTTAAACTTGATTGAGTTATGAGCATAGCCCTTCTTTTATGTATTCTTTTTGTTGGAAACTTTAAAATACATTTAAAGGGGGCTTGCTCATAACTATTTTTTTAATTTTATCTTTTCAACCCCAAAATCCTTTTTTTTAACTCAAAGCGTAAAATGAGAATGAAGGGTGCACAGAACTGGACTTTTAAATTTTGGATACCAACCGATTCGTTAAATTTATGACATTACCATTACGTCTCATCTTCCAGTACCTGGGCACGGTAGACCCTGACAACCTTAATGATGTCGATATCAATGGCCTGCCTTGCTTCATAGCGTTTATCCGTATATTGACCCGGCGACAAAGTTACAGCCTTTTGAGGTCCCCAGATTCATCCGGAATATCATCCAGAGAGAATGATCCGGGGGAAACAGGACCATGCTGTTCTCTGCCTGAGAGTCATCTTTATAGCTTTGCACAAACCTGTTTTGCTCCATTAATTTTTACTCCTTTTTGTCACCAATTTTTGACCCATTTGAGGAATTTTTTCTGTCACACCCTCTTTGCTACCTGCTGTTTTTAGCATCGGCCGACCGGTACCGGGTTTTTGGTCCAACTAATAAAAAAGCGGCCTGGTTCAAAAGAGCATATGCCAGGGTAACACTTTTTTCTGATCTCCCAACTAAGTTTTCGCGACTAACTTACTGATATTTATTAATAAAAATCCAGCAAGGCTGATAGGAAAATATCAAAAACTATTACCCTGATTTGAATCAGGCCAAAAAACCCTTATTTCCTGATGGACAATACCGAGTGGCCTACTCTCACTGATGCAGCATATTCAATCTGAATTTCACGGATGGGCACTTTTTAGCACACCTACAATCATCCTTGACAGACAGCGGACTATCCTTGCCTAAAACAGGGGGCTCTAAGTGATTGAATAGTATTGTGTTTGCTGTTTGCTGTTTGCTGTTTGCCAATTATTATCCCAACAATCACCAAAAAAAAAGGGTCTACGTAAACCATGTTGGTTAGAACAGCTAATAAAAGATATGCCTGAAGAATAGAATTATTTTTTGTAAGCCGATATATGCGTAACAAACCTACTAAATAGAGTAGCACCCCAATTATGCCGCTTCTACTTAAAACATTAATGAGGAAAACATTCGGAACACTGTCAATTCTACCTTCTAAAGAAAAAATTGATGTAGAAGGTATAAATTCACTTGCCGGAATGCTTATTAGGTTGGGGCCAACCCCAGAAATAAGGTACTTAGGATTATTCCACAAAAAAATTAGAGATAGTCTATCAAAAATATCAAATCGAGTAAAAAGTTTTGGTTCATTTGGAATCCAAAAATCTTCAACTCCCATAATTGCTTTTTGAACTTTACTATAAGTAAAGTCAAAAACATACTCTTGTAAAACTGAAAATGTTAAAATGATTAAAGCAATAAATATTATATAGTATTTAGAAAATCGGCTTTTAAAATTTTTCAGCACAATAAAATTAATTAAAACAAAAAGAATAAAACTAGATGCAGAAGAGCTTAGAACTACAGCAATAACATTAGTTATAATTGCGAATAGTAGTATTTGTTTTTTTTTAATGTACAAATAATAGTAAAATATTATCCCATATGCTAACGCTGCATGTCTGCCCAGCTTTTTGGGTTCAAAATTAAGCCCGACAAATCTTCCTCGAATATTGTCGGCCGCATAAAATAGATGCTCTTTTATCACATAATCAAAATTATAATCTATTAATCCTATCCAAAAAGAGAACAATGAAGTTATTGCGAAGAATAAGACTATTGTATCTAATTCTATCTTTTTAAAATAAATAACCCATGCAAAATAAAACATAATTGCGAATTCATTTAACATTCGGATTAACGTAACGACTGTTCTACCTTGTGCTTGCTGAGTCAAAGTTCTTAGCCCTGTTATATCTTCCCATGGTATAATAAATCCAAAAAGCACACCTAATAAAATCAAATATACATATTCAGCAATAAATGGTTTTGTGTATTTATTAATATTTCTTTTGATAAAATTACTATTTGCGACGAGAAGCGGAATGACAGCAAAGCCAACAATATTAATCAGCAATAAACTAGGGCCAAAATATATTGTTCGAAAGTTATCAGCGATAATAGACAAAATACTTAAAAAAACCAATGTTTTATGATTTTTACTTGCAACCGCATGAAAAATAACCAAAATCGCCAGAATAGTGAGGTAAAAATTCATTTACTGAGAATAATCCATTTTATGATACTCATTAGGGGGGGGTGAGACCTTAGCACGACCACATTAATTTGACCGCAGCGAAGTCGTAATTTGGGCAGCTATCTTACTTTAACTTTTCATTATTATATTTTACCAAAGGTGATTAGGAGACATGCTTCGTCGCATGACTTATCCAGCCTCCCCTCATCGAATCTGGAAATGAAGTTTTCCCTCATTCGTGGATGCATCCTGAACTTCTTTTCTGTCGCCTGTGTCGTCCGCTTTCTCAAGGCCATGGTTTTTCAATACAAAGCAACGGCGTTATGAGAATTTTCACGGATCAACTCAACGCTCACATCTCCAAACAAGCCAAAATATGGGGTTTATATTCACTGGTGGCCATCAATTAGGTGGTGGTGTAAACGGTGCCAAACTCCGATTTGTTGAAGATCAATACTCTGTTAGTATGCAAATAGTATGACGGGTATTTTGTACCCAAATTGGCAAAATACTGTAACGCCTTTTTGGGCACACAAAAATTATAAGGTTTTACTGGATTCCAACCGGCATTCGCGATCATAGTTAAATATAAGAAAACAAGAAAAAATCGTTGTTTTTCAGCTAAAAAGGGCTCATAAAACTGTTCACCTGGCTTAAAGTGCACGCTTTATCCGACTTTCAGGATTTTATAGGGCTACAGAACCTGGATGGAATAGCTTTGGGCATCATTTACATCCAATCGCTATTTAAAAAATCCGTTATTTCAGCCACTTTAAAAACTGATGAACCTGTAAAAAGTCGACCTATGAATTTTTAACCACATCATATTGATTTGAAGTTGATTCTAAGTACCACATAATGTGGTTAAATATTGAGATCTGGACTTTTTGCGAGACCATCAAAAACTGATCCTTCAAGAACTCCGACGCAACCCCACATACTGAAAGAAGGTTTAGGACTCATCAATTAGGGCTTGAGCCTGATTACACAGGGTTTACCTGTAACTCGATGTTCAAGTTTTTGTACAACCATTGTAAACACGGCTACCGCCATAAGCCGGGACACTTTTTGTGTTATGACGCAGTAATGACGCGAACATGACGCATTTTTGAAATTTTATGACGCACTTAACTTATTGATTTCAAAAGCCATATCTGCATTTCCCCTGCGAGCTCAATCAAGCCTTACTATAGTGAGAATTTAGACTGTCCCGGCTTATGGCGGTAGCCGTAAACACTATGCTTGTGGGTGATGTTTTTTTGTGACTTAAAATCATCAATAAAACATAAACCTTTGATATTACTATCAATTAAAAACCATGCCAATATAATATTTAATTAAGAGCTTAAGCAATATTATCTTATTATATTAAAGGTTTAAAAAAACTTGAACATCGAGTGTAAATATGCAAATCTCAAAAAGCGTGAATTTTTTTCACGTTTTTTAGGAACAAAGCATATCATTTCTCCCCAGATCTGTGGAACGTCGTGAGGTCCGCTAGCATAGGTGGAGGATTTAGACAGGTGTTAATTTCCAGAATATATTTTTTTTAAGTGATCAATATAACTATTCCAATTATACTTCTCTCTGGTCTGTTTTATTGAGTTCTCTCTTAATTTTCTCAGGAACTCAGGATCAAAAAGTAATTTTTTTATCGATCTTACGTAATCTTTTGAATCATTAATACCAACTATAATACCAGTTATGCCATGTTGTATAACTTCATTGTTTGACTCAACATTTGATGCGACAACCGGAACACCTGCAAAAAGGGATTCAAGGATTGAAATTTGAGGGTTTATTGATAATTTTCTATACGGCGCTATAACCAATAATGATTGTGAAAGCAACTTTTCAATAGTGATTTGATTCTCGTATGGATGTATATAAACAAATACATTTGTGAATTTAAATGATAGCTCATTTATTGAGTGTTCGAATTCACTACCTGGTCTTATTGCAAAAACAAATTTTTTTCTTTTAAATACAGGCGCTAATTGCTTAACAATACTTATCATTATATCTGCACCATTATTATAATCAGCATTTCTCCAAAACAAAATAATATCACGCTGCCCATCATTAAAAATGGGTATTATGTTTTTTACGATGCCAGGTTTAATAACGACTGATTTGTGTTCACCAACAAAACTTTTCCATTTTTGGGCCACAAATTCTGAGTTAGATATAATTAAATCAAGATTACGAAAAAAATTAAAACCTGATCCTGTATAAATTTGTTCTGGCTCAGAAATTGGCGAGAAAAATACTCTTTTATTAGCAAAAATTAATTTTGAAATAACCGCAACCATGCCAGTTTTGTAACCACCAAAAAAATGAATTAGAGAATAATTTTCCTTCTTGATAAGAATTATAAGCTGAACAATTTGAATAAATGACCTAAAAAGACTAACACCTTTTTTCGGCCATTTTTTTGTTGAGTGTAAAACGGTTTTGATTTTTACATTTTCTGACAAATCAATCATTAAATGATTTGCCCCTTTTGGCTTTGTTGTAATGAAATCAACATTTATATTTTTTTCTGATAACAATGAAGTGGTTTTTAAAGGTATTTGAACATGACCAGACACGCCGTAAAGTTGTTCTTTCAAATAATACGCTTCCGTCACATAAATTGCTATTTTGGAATCTTTCATGGTACAATTAGCCTTTTTTGATAATTATATAACCTCTCGAAGCAAAACGCCATATAAAGATTGCTGATAATTTCTCGACCCACTCCCAAAATCCTAAAAAAAACAAAGGAATTTTATTTAAAACAGTTTGAGAGAATATTAAAATACCTGATTCCTTAATTACAGAACAGTTGTTGCTCCTTGCATAATTTTTTATCTGATTAAATGTTAGTCTTACAGAAGTTGTATTACGTACGAAAGGTCTTGATCTGTTTGCAAATTCCACAAGAATTACCCCTTCTTTTTTGGCAACACGAATCATTTCACTGATCGTACTTATCGCATAGTCTTTTGATTCAGTAGAATTTAAAACACGAATTGCAAAAACAAAATCAAAACTGTCATTTTCAAATGGCAAGGAAGCACCTTCAGCAACCTGAAAATCAACATTTGTTAATGAAGCACATTTTTGTTGAGCGATTTTAATCATATCAGGGGAAGGATCTATGGCTCTTACTTTGAAGCCCTGTTTTGCAAAAAACTCAGAGAATCGAGCTGTACCGCAGCCAACTTCAAGCACATATGAATTCTTGCTTATTATTTGTATTGTTTTTTTTAACTGAGTTAATTCAAGATTGTGAAAGACTCTACCTTGTTTAGATTTAAACCTTCTATCATCATAAGTATAAGCACCATCACCTATATAGGCAGTACTACTGATGTTGATTTTTTTATTTTTTTTTATTGTATCGTACATTCTGCACCTTTTTTATTTTTGTTAAGTCTGAGGCTGTTTATTAAATGGTGTACAAATTGACATCTCAAATTGTATCATTTCCTTAATACTCTCAATGAGTTACTCCAAAAAGTTTTTGACCAATTTACTGTTTTTATTAGAAAAACTATCCTTTTCAACACCCATTATTACTGCCTAAGCAACATAAACCCCACTTTTTTCCATTTCAATCCAAAGAATTCTCGTCGTCTTCGTAATTTTTCTTCACCCCTAGTACAAGGCAGTTATTTTTTTTAAAATATGTTCATTTTTGCTGACGTCCCCCTTTTCTTTTTGCTATAATTGGCACTGGTTCAGTTGAATAGGTAGTGTATATTTCTAAAAATATTAGAGAATATCCATATTTAATATGAGAAAAGGGGTAAAAACAAGCCTATTTCTAACTGATATGATTTGTCAAGGTGATTCAAGCTGTTCTGAAATCCTTGATTTTAAAGACTGTCCAGGTTTAGCTGATTACCTATTTAACTGAACCAGTGCCAATAAATCAAGTACTTTATATTTTTTTCAACATGCAAGAACCTAACTGGTCACCACTGGGATAACCGATTTTTCAATTTTGACAAAGGAACTTACTCAACACGTTCCAAACACCTGAACCATTACTGGTACCTGACCCAGATTGAAGTCTGCTCTAATATGATTTTTAAGTCCACCCTTTACCGCACCAGTCTCTTTGAACGACTTTTGGACAAGTTTTCTCGTGTCGGATTGCCCGACACTATTGCCAGAATGTTCAGCCGATAACTTGCCCGTACAGGTTCAAATTTTAGGGCTTGATCATAAGATCGGCCATCATCACAATTGGTGGACCAACGGGGTCAGGCTTGTGTTATTATATTTTTGACAACAGCCTGTGTTTAAAGACAAATTCAAACAAAAGTGTCAATAACGCAAGCCTGATAATCATATAAAGAGCACAGGGGAAATTTCAACGCTAATGGTTGATGGTTTGGCAGATGTGGCCTGTAAGAAACACGCCAGGGGGATTTTTAGTGTCCCCCTGGCTTATGGGAACACATACTTTTAAAAGAAAATGAGACACCTCCCTAATTATAGCACCTACTGCTATAATACCAGTTATGATTAACCATTTGGATTTAGGAGGTGTCAGATGAAATTTTACGCTGGAATTGATTTGCATTCAAGTAATAATTACATCGGCGTCATTGATGAGACGGACAAAAGAGTATTTGGCAGGCGGATTGATAACCATCTGCCCTGCGTTCTATCTGCTCTGGAACCGTTTAAGAAAAATCTCGATGGTGTCGTGGTTGAATCGACCTACAACTGGTACTGGCTGGTGGACGGTCTACAGGAAAACGGATACAAAGTCCACTTGGCTAACCCGGCCGCCATTAAGCAATATGAAGGGTTAAAATACACCGATGACAAATGGGATGCATTCTGTCTGGCGCACATGAAACGATTAAATATCTTACCTGAAGGCTACATCTACCCAAAAGATTTGAGACCGGTCAGGGACCTGCTGAGAAGAAGGAGTCTGTTTGTCCACCAGCGTACCAGCCAAATCCTGAGTCTTCAAAGCATGATTACACGAAATCTGGGTATTCGAATATCTGCTCAAAATATTCGAAAATTCGGACTCGATAGAATGGATCAGATAAATGATGTAAATCAAGCGTTTCTCATAGAAAATCAGCTGGGAACCATCGAGCATCTGGACAAGACCATTAAGGGTATGGAAAAGCAGGTGTTGTCCCAGGTCAAACTCAAGGAGGAATTCAGGCTGCTACAGTCCATTCCCGGCATTGGTACTATCCTGGCGCTGACCATCATGCTGGAGGTGGGAGACATCAAACGTTTTAAAAAAGTCGGCCATTATTCATCCTACTGCCGCTGTGTCAAAAGTGAAAAGACCTCCAACAGCAAGAAAAAGGGAGAAAACAACAAAAAGAACGGCAACAAGTACCTGTCCTGGGCATATGTTGAGGCGGCCAATTTTGCAAACCGGTTCAGCCAAGAGGCCCAGCGTTTTTTTCAAAAAAAACAAGCAAAACGGAACAGGATCGTTGCCACCAAAGCCTTGAGCAACAAGCTATGCAGGGCATCATATTACATCATGCGGGATCAGGTTCCCTTTGATGAAGCAAAACTGTTTTGCTGAGTTTGGTTGCGGCAGAGAACCCGTATAGGGGTTGGAATGAAACCATCAAGCCTGATTGGAACCTGCCGCAACCACTATAATGGTTTTTTGACTTGATTCGCCTATGCCGTGAGCCTGTATGGGGTTGGTTTACAACCATAAAATCTGAAAAACAAAACAATTAGCCACGGCATGGTACTGAAGATTTTCTGGGGTCCGAATGGACCAGGGGCCGTGTATTAAGCCGTGAAGGCTAATGCACACTCGCCTTGAACCCGATGGGTGACTGGTGCGGATCAACAAACCCGCAAACCCACACGATGAAATAACAGGTGCAGGTCAGGGATAAAAGCCGTGTTGAAAGAGCAAAAAATAGTGTCAGAAGTCAAGAAAAAAGGAAACTTTTTTCATAGGGGAGGTGTTTTTTCTCTTGACTGGCCCTTTAATGGGTGACCCCAACTCAAAATGGCCGATCTTATGATCAAGCCCAAATTTTCAGAACACGACATGTCATCCTCCTGTGCCCCCGACGATGTAAAAGTGTGTTATGCAGCCTGACTTTTGGATCCTCGCCCAGGCCCCCCGCGGGGGCCTCTGGGCGTAATTTCGACTGCTGTCTTTGGAGGTGACAACTATCCTGCCACAGGGGGATCATCTGTGAAGTCCTTTATGAGATCTTTGATAATTGAATTTAAATTTATTCATAATTTTCTCTCTTATTTTTAAATAAAAATCACTTGGAGCACATAAAAAAATTCTATACAATATAATAAGTTTTTCGAAAAAGCTTGTTATTGTTCTTAACATTAGCATCTTAGAGAAAAAATAGTTAAATTCGGAATTTGGCAAATTTATATATTGATTTAGATAATAGTCATCATCCATCTCTACATCACCGGAATATACTTGCTTAGGGGTAGGAGAAATATCGCAAAACAAAGTATGTAGCGCAGATTCAAACTTTGTTTTCCTATATCTATTATTCGAAAAGAATGAAGCATTTTTTGATCTTTCATCCTCATAAATTATCAATTTTTCTGCTTCAGTAAAAAATTCATCAATATTTTGTGGCTGTTTATAATTGTTTAGATCAAAAAAATCTTCAATACATCCAGACGCATTTCGTTTTTCTCCTATACCTATGATTGGCTTATTATTTTCGGTCCCGTACAAGACCGTCAACCCTCCTTTCAAAGGATAAGATTCAAACAAAATATCAATATTCTTTACAAGCTCATAAAAATCTTTTCTTCTGCCTAAAAAATAAAACCTTTTTTCTAAATTGTTTTCTTTAATAAACTCTATGATCAGTCTCTCGTTGCCCCAACCTGCTAAACAAAAAACAAAATTTTTATTTCGATCTAATAATTTCTTGACTGCATAAAAGTAGGCTAAACTTGGATCCAACAAATACTTATTAAGGTTTGCCCCACTTAAACCTACTACCTTTCCTTTTCGATCAAAAGGCAACCCTAAAAAATTTATTTTTTGAACTATTGGATAATATGGTATATGAAAAATTTTTTCTGGAGAAATTTTTCTCCGGTTTGTTGCTAACAAGTACCCAAATTTTCTAAATTCAATAAAAAAATCACTACAATTTTTTCCCAACCAAAACGTATGATCATTATGAACAATATAATATTTTGTAACGTCTTCAAAGGTGCAAAAAGAAGCATATCCAACAACATCATTAGGGACAAAATGAAGAAATGCTTTTTGAGGCATATAATCCTCAATTTTCTCAACGATTTTTTTTATTTTCTCAACATATCCAGAACACTCAGGAATAAAGAGTTCTACATAATCTGAATTTTCAATGAGTTTCAAAATATTTACACCTTCCAAAGTGTATTTTTTATCTGGAATAATAAAGAGAACCTCAATTTCATTTTCAATAAAATAATATAAATACTGCTCTGTCAGGGCTCCACTATCAATTATTTGAGAATTATAGAAAATTACCTTATTAGGTTTAACTGGCTTAATATTAATATTCCGGTGAAATACGATTTCTTTAGAAAGTTCTTCAAGAATTTTTTCTAAATCATCATCACAGAAATTATAAAGAATAGGATATTTCCATGCGATAAAAGCGCAAAAAGCAACACACAAAAGAGATTTCTCGAACTTATCTTTTTCAAAACATTCATACGCTTTTTTTTTATAAAAAGAATATTCTTTATTTAAAAAATTTTTATTTAATTTAAAATCCATATACTCTCACTCTATTTTTTCATCAAAATACCCGGTCTTTTGTTATGCTGGTCAATGGTATGGATTAAACATTTTACCTAAAAAGGGAATTTTCACAATCATCCGATAAACACGATGTTCTTTTCCCAGTCGTGCCAGTAACTGCCGTAAAGAATAAGCTCCGACCACAAATGACAAAATGCCACCAAAAGCCATACTCCACAACCCAGGCAACACAAGAGAACCCACAAAAACACAACCCACAATGAAAAGCTGACTGATAATCAAACGTTTAGTAGCTTTATCCCAAGAAAAACAAATCAAGTGCCTTGCAATAAGCCGAACACCAAAAACATAGAGCACATACATCGAAAAAAATGCAATAGCAGCGCCACATAAACCAAAAAAACGAAGCCCAACAAAAATAAAAAAAATATGCAATACATTAAAAAATATCTCAGAAGAAATAAACCAATATTTTTCGCCTTTCGCAAGCTGTATAAACGCCATAGGCCAAGATATCACTCGTAAAAAACACCCCATGGCAAACCAACGCAACAAATCAACGGCTGGGGCAAATTGAGTGGAGTACAAAAGATTGATGGCCAATGGAGCTAAGGCAAGGGTTGCAACTATAGCGGGTGTAGCAAGTAAAAGACCTATTTCAGTCTGTTCGTTAACCAAACAAACCATTTCCTCGTGATCCTCGGAAACACCTGCCAAACGGGGATAGAAGTCTGCCCCCATGGCACCGAGTACAAAATTAAGAACATAACCGGAAATAGAAAACGCAGCTTGGTACATACCTAAGCCATCCATCCCAATATCACGGACAATTAATGCCCGGGTGGCATAGGCTGTAAATGTTGTGGCCAAGCCTCCGACCATAAAGGCGGCACCCAGTCCGAGCAAGCTTTTGGCACCACTAAAAGTTTCTCTCCAGGACATAGGGATACTTCTTTCAAACAACTTTCTGGAAAACCACCAGGCCGATCCAAGATTAAACAGGGCAATTGCCATCAATGACGGTACAATTCCTGCTTTCCCAAAGGATGCATACAGACCTATGCTGATCACGGCCCCAGCTGTTGAGCCAAGAATTTGCACTCGAACCAAATCCGTAATACGTCGCAATCCCTGAATTACTGCCATCTGTCCCTGTGCAATGGTGGTAACAAGAACCACCATAGACAAAAGCATAAGACTGACAGCGTGATCTGAGTTTCCAAAGGTCAACTGGCTGACCGGAACGGCCAGAGCAGCCAAGACTACTGCACCGACCAAGCCTGTCAGCCAACACATTCGACGTAAAATAGAAACCGTCCGTGCGACTGCTTCTTCATCTTCTGATCCGGATGAAACGGCGACATCACGAACTCCACTCTGATTGATGCCAAGCCCAGCGAGTTGAATACCAAGCTGAATTATAGATTGGTATGCCCCTATTAACCCTACACCTGAAGGCCCGATAAGTATAGCCGCAAATTTAGTTGAGACAACCCCGATCATCATTCTTATGAGCTGGGAGCCACCGACCATGGAAGAGGATTTTAATATTTGAGAATAGGACTTCTGATTTGTCAATTTACTCCAAACGTTTTAAAATTTTTCCGGATTTCCACCTGATAACAATTTTGTGGAACACACTATGAAAAGGCATTAACAACCTCGACGACTTCATTTAAGCTTTCCAAACTCATCACAGGGCTCATAGGCAAGCTCAATACTTCAGTATGAATAGATTCTGTAAGTAAAATATTTTGATTAGGCCACTCAACAAAAGCCTGTTGTTTATGGGGAGGTAGTGGGTAATGAATCAAAGTTTGAACACCAGATTCATTCAAATATTTCTGAAGTTCATCACGCTTTGAACAGCGAACAACAAACAAATGAAACACATGCTGTTCGTATGCTTTCCATGCCGGCAACACAATAATTGGGTTGTTAATTCGTTCAAGATATATTTTTGCAACATTACGCCTGCCAATATTCTCTTGATCCAAACGCTTCAACTTAACCCGCAGCAATGCCGCCTGCATCTCATCCAACCGACTGTTAACACCCTTATACAAATTTTCGTACTTCTTATGGCTCCCATAATTACCCAAAGCCCTGATGGTATTTGCCAGCTCTTCATCATTTGTGGTAACTGCTCCACCATCACCCAAAGCACCAAGGTTTTTACCCGGATAAAAACTAAATCCAGCAGCATCACCCCAACTACCAGCTTTCTTCCCTTGAAAGCTTGCACCATGGGCCTGAGCAGCATCCTCAAGAACCAACAGCCCATGCCTTTTTGCAATATCCATAATTTCAGGCATTTCAGCCAATCGGCCATAAAGATGCACCGGCAAAATAACTTTAGTTTTTGAAGTAACAGCTTTTTCCGCCAACACAGGGGATAAATTATAAGTATTTTCATCCGGCTCAACAAGAACAGGCGTCAAACGATTTTCAGTAATAGCAAAAATGGTTGCAATATAGGTATTTGCAGGCACGATGACCTCGTCACCTTCCTTTAGTTTACCCAATTCCTTCCAGGCACGGAGAGTCAATATCAAGGCATCCAAGCCATTCCCAACACCAACGCAATACTTCACCCCGCAGTACTCGGCAAACTCCCTTTCAAATGCTTGGACTTCTTGGCCTTGAATATACCAACCAGAATCAATAACCCGAGTAGCAGCCGCTATAAACTCTTCACGATAGGCCGCGTTGATTGCCTTAAGATCCAGAAATGGTACCTTCATCTTTGTTTCACCTGCAAAAATTCATCATAATTTCGAATATATTCAGCTTCATCATACAGCATAGATGCAAGCACAAGGCAATTGGCACCAGAAGAAAAATTAATTAATTCACGCCATATTTGCTTTGGAATATAGAGACCACAATATGCACGATCCAGGCGAATTGTTTTTTTTTCTGAGCCATCATCCACAATAACATCAAAAGCGCCCATTACAGAGACCATCAATTGTTGAAGTTCTTGATGCGCATGACCACCCCTGGATTCACCACCAGGCACATCATAAAGGTAGTAAGTTCTGACAATATCAAAAGGAACTTGCACACCATTAGAAATATGCGTCAATGAACCCCTTTGATCATACATGCGGGGCAACTCAATCATTTTGCAGTCATGAACAGTCGTTTTCATTTTCCCTCCCGCATCAACGTTT
This sequence comes from Desulfocicer vacuolatum DSM 3385, assembly GCF_900176365.1. Taxonomy (GTDB): domain Bacteria; phylum Desulfobacterota; class Desulfobacteria; order Desulfobacterales; family Desulfobacteraceae; genus Desulfocicer; species Desulfocicer vacuolatum. The sequence continues at coordinate 88,958 of NZ_FWXY01000002.1, forward strand.
TGTATGCATCAAAATTTCTCACATAATCCTCCGCCTTATACGGGCAGGAAGCAAGTACATAAGCCACTGCATTGGTGGAAAAATTCTGCATTCTTCGCCAGAGCATTTTGGGGACGTAAAGACCATGGTATGCACGATTTAAATGAACAATTTTCTGGGCTGTGCCGTCGTCCAAGAACACATCAAAACTGCCCGAGAGAGCGATGATTACTTCATCTTGTTCCTGGAATGCATGACCTCCGCGCTTCTCACCTCCAGGCACATCGTAAATCCAGTAAACCCGGGAGATATCAAAAGGAATGTGTTGTTGCTGTTCTATAAAAGTAAGATTACCTCTGGGATCAAGGATTTTAGGAAATTGGATTAGGGATGCGTCGTAAACGGAAGGAATCGAATTCATATATACACCCGAATATTTCTTTATTTTTTCAATTAATTTCAAAGCATTAGATAGAAAATACCAACAATCATTCAAAATTTAATTCAAAATTGCAAATATTCTTTTCAAATAATTTACTTTCATATCCAAAAGTTGCCCAGATATTCCAATCTTCAATTTTCAAACTATGAATATAAAAAAGCTTTTCTTTTTTTGGGAATTTCACTTTTACGACACTAAATTTATCAGGTACTTCAGAAACAGGTCTTGATTTTACGAGGATTAATATTGGAATATTTAATAGCTTGGCAACAACTTCGTAATATGTCCAAACTTTATAAAAGGTATTGCTCTCTTTAATAGAAAAATATTTACTAAGGTGCTCAGGGACATCTCTCTGATAAGTTTCAATATCCAAAGCAATATTTAATGAATTTTCTAAAATTTCAATTGATGGAGACCACGTGTACTTAAACCCTAAACCATCATATGATATCGCATAATTATTTTTCTTTGGATTAATGTTAATAGTGCTGCAATCACAATTCAGAGACCCCCAGATATAATCTTGCACCCAAGAAGTCTTAGATGTCAATTGCTGATACCGCCATCAATAAAAATTGTTTGTCCTGTTATATTGGTTTGCTCAAATAACAACATATTTATAATAGGGAGGATATTAGATGTTTGCGTTAATTCTTTTGTCGGTGTACGCCGCTTAATTGTATTTAACTGGTCTGCCCTTAGCACTGATGACATCTCAGATTCAAAAAAACCCGGGGCGATGGAATTAATATAAATCTTTCTTTCTCCCACCTCCCTTGCTAAAGAGCGAGTAAACGCATTCAAGGCACCTTTAGTGGCTGAATAAGTTGAAAGGCCAGGATAGCCCCTTTCTGCACAAATAGAGCTGATATTGACTATCCTTCCTCCATTGTTTGCCAAGAGCATGTATTTCAAAACCAGACGTGTCAAAATTATTGGCGCGACCAAATTAATGTTGACGATATTATGAATGGCTTCTTCTGGTGTATGCACAAGTAAATGATCTTGACCTATGGCGGCATTATTTATCAATGCATCAATTCTGCCATACTTTTGATTAACTGCAATTAAGAATTGTTTCAAAGCCACTGCATCTTGCAAATCAACTTCATCAAAATAAAGTTTCTCATGATATTCTAAAATTAAATCAGAAATCTCTGTGGTTTTTTTCCTTGCAAAGGTTACGACGGTATGCCCCTTGTGGAGTAAATGTTTTACAAGAGCTAACCCAAGCCCTCTACTTCCTCCACTTACAATAACAACCCTTTCGATATTCATCATTTTATCTCCGCTTTTAAATTATAACCAACAGGAATCTCGGAAAGGTTATTCCATATTCTGGGAACTGCAAATTCGGGACAATTTTCACGGCATAACGTTTCAAGTTCTTTTTCAATATCCGCTGTAAATTTGATATTATTTTTTAATACTATGTCAGCGGCAACCAGAAAGCCAACCAATGGAGCTTTTCGAGGATAAACACGACACCAGAGTACTTTTGAATTTCTTAATATTAAGGATTCAATGTCCACGGGATAGGCTTTACTGCCACCAACATTAATCATATTTGTTTTATCCCTTCCGAGAAATAAAACTCTATCTTTTCGGATTTCAACCAAGTCACCCGTATCAATCCAATTTTCTTTATCTTTATCAATTGAAATTGCAGAGAAAATTGATTTTAAATAGAGGTGGTTACCAACAATTTTCATTTTTTTATTGTCAATCCATTTTTCAGGAAAACCTTGCTTACCATCTTTTACAACAATACAGGCACCTGCCTCTGTGGACGCATAAATATGAAAAATAGCAGCATCTGGGTAAATTTCCCGCAAGTGATCCAAAACTGATTGGTCGGCGGCTTCACCACCTAATGAAATTTGTTTAAATGGTATTCCTTTCAAGTCCTTTTCATTCAAACCTAAAAAAGCCATTCTCCAAAAAGTGGGGGTACTCGAAATAGCAGTCACGTTGTGATGGGAAGCCTGCAATAACATCTCTGCTGGTTCTGCACTCAATGGGAATACAAGTTCCTGACCTTCAAGGAACAACCCCATGCATATCATCTGATACCATGCATATGTGCCAGGATTATAAGGTACCATCCATTTAAGCGGATTTGATTTTTTTACGTTTTGAAAAGTATTTAGGGTATTCCATGTGTGTTCAATAAGCTTTGGTATGCCAGTTGTGCCTGAAGTAAGCATTGAAATTCTACCAGGTACAACTTCTTCAATCTTATTAGCTATGACATCATCACTGACATTAATTGGCTTACCTATAATAGAATATCCATTATCTGATAAAATAGCCCTGATATTTTCATTGAGCCGTTCATGCGTTAAAATCAATCCGTCCGCTTTTTTTCGATTTAGGTAAGCGACTGCCCCCACGGCATCATGAGAATTTTCTATAGAAAATGCGATTTTATGTAGTCCATGGTCAAGCAGTGATTTTAAATCTTTGTTTTTTTCTTCATAGACCTCATCCCAGGTTGAGTTATTATGCTCCCCAAAAAAAATTTTATTTTCCCAATAGATTTTCTGTTCCATTACGCACATTCCTGAAAAAATTCTAAGACATCACTGACCGTTTCAATCTTTCGTAAATGCGAAGCATCAAAATTAAGCTCTTTTCCAGTTGTCATCTCCACGCGTAAAGCCAACTCAGAAAAATCAAGGCTGCGAAAGCCTATTTCTCGCAACTTTTGGTCATGAGAGTGAATGGGTTCTTTATTTTGCTTTTCCAAAATCATATTCATCAGTGTTAAAGTTTCAGATAGTTCCATAATCGTTGTCCCATCAGTTTATTTTGAGATTCATTTTATTTATCATTATTTCATTTAACAAAGAATCCAAACGGTTTGTAATTTCCTCTGTGTTTGGATAAACATGTCGATAATGATTCATCCAAGGATGCCTCTGCCCGCTGTTGAAATCTATCAAACGACTAACATGGTTGACTACTTTGCCATCCTCACCCGCAATGACTGCACCTGCAGGGACATCTCCTCTTGCCTGAGCACCAGCACTGATAAAAGCACCAGTCCCTACAATAGAGCCTGGCATCAAAGTGGCACCGACACATACAACAGCCCCATCTTTGATTTTAACTGGTGCTTGGGCATTAGATGGGGGCAAGGGATCATTTGTGGCAGTAACAAGGGAAAAAATCCAGACGAAATGTCCTATTTCTGCGCCTTTCCCAATATGAGAATATCCATGAAAACGACAATAGTCTCCAATTACACAGTCGCCCTCAATATCAGAAAAATTTCCAACTCTCAAATTTTCACCCACCATGGTTCCTTCACGTATGACAACATGATGTCCGGTTTCCAGAGCAGGGCCAAATTCAGAATTCTCATAAATTATTGAAAAAGATCTAATATGACTATTTGAGCCAATAATTACTGGTTTTTTATCGCTTAAAATGGAGGGATGGCCAATTTGACAATAATCATCTATCTGGACGTTATCACCAATAACCACATTATCAAAAATCTTAGCGTAATCACCGATAACAACATTTTTGCCCAAAATGGCCTTGGAAGAAATAATCGATGTTTTTGAAAATTCACTCATTTGCTTTTCCAATTTTTTAATTGACTGCCCAATAAAAATCAGGACTCCCTTCTAAATTCAATTTGATTGATTAAAGAGGAGTGGCTTAAAAACTCTATGTTCATTTTTTTGAAGAATATACAAATTTATCAAAATTTGAGTTGAACTGGGCAATATTCTTTATAATTGTTTTTTACAAATTCATCAAAAATTATTAAAAATATTTGAAGCGGAAACGCTTTGGCGTAGCCCTTTTAGATACGCTCCATAACCGTTTTTCAAAAGTGGTTTAGCCAATTCATCTAACGCCTCAATAGAAATATAGCCTTTTCGGAAAGCAACTTCTTCCACACACCCGACTTTAAGTCCTTGGCGCTTTTCAATGGTTTCAATAAATGTCCCAGCGTCCATAAGGGATTCATGTGTACCTGTATCCAACCATGCAAAACCTCGACCCAGAAGCTGAACTTTAAGATTCCCCCGGGACAAGTAGGCGTTATTAACGTCTGTGATTTCAAGCTCACCCCGGGCTGAGGGTTTGATGTTTTGTGCAATATCCACAACTGAGTTATCGTAAAAATAGAGACCGGGAACTGCAAAATTCGATTTCGGTTTTTGGGGTTTTTCTTCTATGCTGAGCACTTTACCGGTTTCATCAAAGTCCACAACCCCATACCGGGATGGGTCATTGACCCAATAACCAAAAACAATTCCTCCATCCTTCAATCCAGTACATTTTTTTAAGAGCGGCTGAAATCCCTGTCCATAAAATAAATTATCACCAAGGATCAGGCAGACTGAATCATTCCCAATAAAATCTTTACCCAGGACAAATGCCTGGGCAAGCCCTTCAGGCTCTGGCTGTTCAACGTAAGAAATTGAAATCCCCCATTGTGAGCCACCTTTCAGCAATTTCTTAAATCGTGGCAGATCTTCCGGAGCAGAGATCAGCAGAATCTCCCTGATACCCGCCAGCATCAGCGTTGACAAAGGGTAATATATCATGGGCTTGTCATACACCGGCAGGAGTTGCTTGGACCCTGCAATTGTCAGCGGGTATAACCGCGTACCGGAACCACCTGCTAATATGATGCCTTTCATTTTATTTCCTCAAAGTCGGCTCAAAGTCGGGGTCTGACCCAGCTAAGTCGTTGTTATTTAAATTTAATTGCTTTTAAAATGGCCCATTTTAGCTCTTAAAGCCCACTTTTTGGGATCAAAAACAACAGTTTAAGAATATCCTGAATCAGAGAGCTGGGGGTCTGGCTTGGTTTATGGGCTTTGTTTGAGTTGTATTATGGGGCAAGATCAGGTACTTTGGTTTATGATCAATCTCGACCCGAATGCTTGCTGTTTTTCAATGGATTTTTTCTCGGAATCAACTCATTTTCAAAGAAAACAAGGATTTTATGATGTGCCATCAGAAGCGTCTCTTGGGAATTTTTTTGTTTATCATCTTACTGGGTTTTTATTGTTTTAACGTCTCTGTTACATGGTGTGCGGATCAAGAAATTTCATCACCCGGATTAAATCTTGCGGCACTTGAGGAGTGGCGCATTGTCATTCCGGAAAAACCCATCCCCAGCGAAGCTTTTGCAGCCCGGGAGTTCCAACATTTTTTCAACATCGCATCTGGTGTCAACCTGCCCATCATCACATCGGCAATATCCCATCCATCTAACCCCGATGAAACCAGAAGAACCGGTCAGCATATTTTCATTGGATCACACAAGGCCATGCATAAAATTAACCAAGGTTCCCATGTAGACGGGTTTGGAGCTGAAGAGTTCAGTATCATCATCCGGGAAAACTCCATTACCATTTCCGGAGGAACACCCCGTGGCACCCTGTACGGTGTCTACGCCTTTCTTGAAACCTGGCTCGGAGTTCGGTTTCTCACGACTGATCACACCCATGTCCCGCCCCTGGATCGAGAAAAACGCCTCAGCCCCGGTGAGTTCACGTATCATCCATCCTTTGCCATGCGCACCTGCAGTTACCCGGAAACCACACAACACCCGCTCTTTGCCGCCAGAATGCGGATCAATACCGTTGCAGGTCCCAAACATCTGGGGGGCATCACCGATATCCGCACCATCAATCACAGTTTTTACCGACAGATTCCAACAACGGTGTATGGCACGGCCCATCCCGAGTATTATGCCCTGGTGGAAGGCAAGCGCCTGTCCCAGGTGAAGTCCGATGCCTATGACACCCAGCCCTGCCTGACTAACCCCGATGTCCTGGACATTGTCACCCGGTCTGTGCTCGCTGAAATAAAAGATCATCCGGACAGGAATTACATCGCCATCAGCCAGAATGACAGCCGCCAATATTGCCGTTGCAGCAGGTGTGCCGCCATTGATCAGCAGGAAGGCACGCACATGGGATCGCTGCTCACCTTTGTCAATGCCGTGGCAGACCGAGTGGCCCGGGAACATCCACACATCATGGTGGGCACCTTGAGCTATCTCTATTCCAGAAAGCCACCCCGCACCATCAAACCCCGTCCCAATGTTCAGATTCAGCTATGCAGCATTGAGTGCTGTCAAATCCATGCCATCAATGATCCGGATTGTCCCAAAAATGTTGCGTTCTGTAAGGATTTAAAGGCGTGGCGTGGTCTCACCGATCATATTTCTATCTGGAATTACAATGTTAATTTTAATAACTTTCTGCTGCCCTGCCCCAACCTTCGGGTGATTGAGCCCAACATCCGGTTTTTTGCAGCCAATCAGGTCACCGGGGTATTTATTGAAGCGGCGGACAATGGGGTTTCAGCTGAATTCTCGGACCTGAGGAATTATATGACCTGTCGTTTGCTGTGGGAACCCTCCCAGAGCGGTGAAGCCCTGATGGATGAATTTTTGATCCTGCATTACAAAAAGGCGGCAGCCCCCATCCGGGAATTCATTGATCTGATTCATGACACGGCTGAAGCAAGCGGGCGGCATCGCCATTGTATGGCCCATTATGCCCAGTATTATGGCATCCATGGATGGGATGTGGCTTCCCGGGGATTGGCATTATTTGACAAGGCCCTGGCATTGGAGCCCACCGGTGTGGTGCATCAATGGGTGGAAAAGGCTTCCATTGCGGCGTTGCGCCTGGCCATTGAACCCATATGGTATGTAAAAGACCCCAAAAAAGTACATCCATGCCTGCTAAAGGAAATGCGACCCTTAATTAAACGCTTCCTGACTCTATGCAAAAAATACGGCGTTACCCGCTCCCGCTCAACCGCCCCCTTTGAAAAAGACCGGAAAAGACTTCTCAAACTCGGGGTCTGACCCCGTAATCAATCATGGGGTCAGGCTTCGCTTATTGCTGTTATTGGGGGGTAAAGTATGCCCGGGAGTGGGCTCAGGCTTGGGTGCTGCCCACGGTGTCGTCATCAGACGTCGGTCATCATTTTTACGAGGGTGCGGGCGCGTTGCCCCACCTGGGTGTACCACCGGGAATCCTTCATTTCTGCGGCGGCCCGGGGGTAATCCAGATCGTTGACGGCGGTGATCATTTTTTTGAATTTCCGGAACCGGCCGGGTCCCAGGTTAAACCGCATATCCACAAGCACCAGCTGCACCGTTTCTGGCAGCAGCTCAAACCCCTTAAAAACTTTGTTTAAATCCGCAATGCACTCCTCAATATCATTTTCAAGAAGCATCACTGCTTCCTTTTCCGTGATGCCTTTGTCCTCAAGGTTTCTGCCGATGCCTATTGTTAATTTACCCGCCGGGCAATGATAGGGTTTCAGGCGCAGGCCTTCGTGTTTTGTCAATTGATCCGTCAGTTTTTCATGAAACGCTTTGTCATGGCTCATAATTTGCCTCCAAATCAAATCAGGGTCAGGGCAGCAGCTCCGGGGCATTTCGTTTGCGGTTGCCCCGCCAGGCCCACCACCCAGCCACGGACAGGGTGGCCCATCCCAGGGTATCAATGACGGCCATGCCGTTCACCTCTTTGCCCACGTCCTTGAAAATGGTGTCCCAGAAGTGCTGGCCCCGGCCCTTGCCGTATTTATATATGGTGCCGTCGGCTTCCTTTGCCCAGAGATAATCGTATCGGTACCCGAAATCGTGGATCAACCCGGGGATGAGGAGCAATCCGATGGGGGACAGCACGCCCCACAAGGGTCTGGGGATGGAGGCCCCGTCAAACAGAAAACCTTTGGGAATGATGATGCGCGGCCCGCCGTTGGGAAGGGAGTATTCCCAGTTTTCCATGACTTCCCACTGCCGCACCGTGGTTACCCAGCGCCAGACCCGCTTTGGCGCACCACAGCCCTTGGTGTCAATGGGCCAGGGCCTCAAAATCGGCATATGTTGTATTTTCATGGGGTATGACCCCGCTAAGTGGTTGTTATTAATGTGTTATGGATTTAAATAAAGGGTGTTTTTGCGCTTAGGGTGCACTTTTTGGGGGCAAAAAGTGGATTTTAAGAAATTGTAGTCTGATACTCCGTGCTGGGTTATCGGCTTATCGGGCAGGGTTCGGGTTTGTATGCTCGGCGGCTGCGCCGCCTTGCATACAAACCCGAACCCATGAGTAGTCGGATCGCAGGACCTGGTCGTGTTGGTGTTATTGGTGGGTAAAGTATAGAGGTTTTAGTTGCCCCTTGGGCTTCAATGGTGGATTCAGGCCCTATGATTCAGAGGGTATCTGTAGAATCCAGAAGATGCAGAGGGATATTGATATCTTCATTGTTCAATATACTTTCAACCATGGAAATGTCCAACTGAACAATTTTGGCAATAGTTGACACGCTGATTCCCTGTTCATGGGCACGGCGGACAAAAGAAAGAAGCTTTTTCTCCTCTCCTTTTTTTCTGCCTATTCTTTCAGCACTTGTAATATAAGGCATGTTTTTCTCCTTTTCATACGCTTTCAACTCTTCAAGAAAAATTTCCTCAAGGGCTTCGGGCAAAATCAACACCCAGTCTATAAAACGGTACAGGTTTACGACCGTTCTGGAAAATCTGATTTGCTCTGGGCCTGAACTTCTATATGGATCAATATCCATTTTTTGTTATTATTCTTGAGCGTGATTTCTACACTTGAGCGTGATTTCTACAAGTTTATCCGTATGCCTTTGACCGAGAACAGACTCTTTTGTCAATTTCTGAAATTCTTTATCCAGAAATTTGATATCTTTGCCCCAATCAATGTCCTCCTCTGAGCCGGGGACAAAAAAGGCCATGAACTGAGGGAAAAAGAATTCAATGATCTCTTTCCAGGGGGTGTCGTATGTTTGATTTTTATGGGTCATAATTCCGAATGTTGGTGTCATGGAATGTTGGAATTTGGTTTGTTTTTATTGCGGCTGCGCCGCCGTAAATACAAACCTGCTGTGGGGTCAATCTCGGCTTATTGTGTTATTAAAAACCCAGTCGTTGGGCCAATGCTTTTTGGGCATGGGGTTCGCCGTGTACCAGGATTATTTTTCCCGGGGGCTTGGGCATGGATTTTACCCAGTTAACAAGGGTATTTTGATCGGCATGGGCTGAATAACCGGACAGGGTATGAATGGCAGCCTTCACCGGTATCTTTTTTTCCATCATGCGGCGGCCCGGGGTGCCTTTTGCCTGGTATCCCACAAAAAAGAGATCGTTTTTCGCATCGTTCAAACCCTGCTCCAGATGATCCACAATGCGTCCTCCGGTGCACATGCCCGACCCCTTTTCGTATAAAAGCCTTGTCAGCTCTATTTTCCATTGCTTTCTCAACGAATGGTCTTTTCTTGTCTCAAGTGCTTTTAAATGTGCCATCACCACAATGGCAAAGGGGTTATCCTGTCTTTCAAGATACGCCCATTTCTCCTGATAATCAAGGAGGAGGGTTACTTCTACGAGTTTATCCGTATGCCTTTGGCCGAGAACAGACTCTTTTGTTAATTTCTGAAATTCTTTATCAAGAAATTTAATTTCTTTGCCCCAGTTAATGTCCCCTTCCGAACCGGGAACAAAAAAGGCCATGAACTGTGGAAAAAAGAATTCAATGATCTCTTTCCAAGGGGTGTCGTATGTTTGATTTTTTTGGGTCATAGCTCCGAATGTTGGGCTCATGGAATGTTAGGGTCTGGGTTGTTTTTACTGCGGCTGCGCCGCTGCAAATACAAACAAGTTCCAGGCTCAGGCTTGGCTTATAAGTAGTGTTGGGGCTACGAATGAAATAATATATCACTGATCGTGGTAAAAACACTTTGTGCAACATCGTAGAATTCTCGGGCATCCGTCTGAGATGGTTTTCCGTCCGGTAAAAGCCCCAAATCCCCGGGGTACCTTGCGTCAATATAAAGCGAATCAAAATCTGTTAAAAAATCAATGTCAATATCAAGCGTCAATTCATCCTTGATCATTCCATACAATTTCAATGTTGAGTGCGTTCGTGGCACCTTAACACCTGCCTTTGCTTCCAACATGGCTTTAAAACACTTTTCCACACATTGCTGGGCATAAAATGCAACAATGTGCGTCAAGAATTCATCATCAATGATATGCTTAATGCTTTTCAGGTCAGCCAAGGCTGATGTAATCCAGGCTTTTGCCATCTCATTGCTCATAACAGACGAATCCCTTTTTCCTGGATCTCCTTTGCAAACGAGCTGCGCAGTGCGTAAAATTTTTTATTCATAGGTGAGGTGTGCACCATTAAGTCAAGGCTAACCTTCAATCGGAGGTCCATAAGCGAGCGCGATATTCTCCTGACAATTTTTCGCTTTTCATGATAATTCTGAGGTATAAAATCATCCTTTGTCACCACATACAAATCAATATCACTCTCCCCATCAGGCTTGCCATAGGCATGGCTCCCAAACAAAATAACAGATTTTGGATCGACTGGACGCAGACGCTTTACAATTTCTTTTTTCAGCATTTCAATATTTTTCATGGGCACCTCCCATGGGGGTCTGACCCCGCTAAGGTATTACTATTTCAGAGTATTTTGTTTATTTTTGGGCTATTTTGGCTCTTAAAGTGAGCTTTTGGGGCTTAAAAAAGACAGTTTAAGGATTGCATCCTTGTTGCGGGTGCTGATATCGGATGTCCGGTTTTTTGAACAGGGCAATGGTTTGTTATCACTGCGGCTGCGCCGCCGTGAACACAAGCCCGCTGTGGAGTTGGGCTCGGATTATGACATTATTTTAAACCAAGGCGCTGGGCCAGGGCTTTCTGGGCATGGGGTTCTCCGTGGACCAGAATTATTTTTCCCGGAGGCTTGGGCATGGATTTCACCCAGTTAACAAGGGTATTTTGATCCGCATGGGCCGAGTATCCGGACAGGGTATGAATGGCGGCCTTAACCGGTATCTTTTTTTCCATCATGCGGCGGCCAGGTGTGCCCTTGGCCTGGTACCCCACAAAAAAAAGGTCATTTTTCGAATCGTTCAGGCCCTGTTCCAGGTGATCCACAATGCGGCCCCCTGTACACATGCCGGAACCTGCAATGATGACGGCCGGTCCCTTAATATCCATGAGCTGCTTATGATCCCGGTATTTTTCCACAGAATAGAGGTTCTTAAAATCCAGGGGATGATCCCCGTCAGCTTTAAGAGCCTTTGCCTCCTGATCCCAGAAGCTTTCCAGATCCGCATAGATTTTTGTAATTTTCAGGCCCAGGGGAGAATCAATGAACACAGGCACCTTGGTTTTAATGCGGTCCAGTTCGTAGATCAGCTCCTGGGTGCGGCCCAATGAAAACGCCGGGATATAAACAATGCCGTTGTCTGCCAGGGCTTTGTCCAAAAGCGTCTTCAATGTTTCAATGCGCTGTTTTCTGTTGGTGTGGTTCCGATCTCCGTAGGTGGATTCCAGTATCAGCAGATCACAGGATTCCGGTGGGTCAGGGTCCGGCAGTATAGGCGTATCACAACACCCCAGATCCCCGGAAAAAATAACCGAATATGTGGGGGTCAGGCTTCGCTTATTGCTGTTATTGGGGGGTAAAGTATGGGGGAGCCGGGGAAAGCAAAATCGGATAAAGCACGAGCCCAGAATATGCCCGGCATTGCCAAGCTTGAATGTGATCCCTTTTTTAAGGGAAAATGTTTCATGCAGTTCAAAGCCCCAGGAGAGGTCATCAATGGCCCGTTCCATGCGGCGGATCTCTTTATGGCTCCTGTTGCTAAAGGACATGCCGTCGTGGAGCATGGGAATCAGCAGTGCCTTTGTGGCATGGGTGCAGATGATCTCGCCTTTGAACCCGGCATCTATGAGATCCGGTACCCGGCCGATGTGATCAATGTGGGCATGGGTCAAAAACAGGTAATCAACATCTTGGGGCTGCACCGGGAATTGATCAAAGGGGATCTTCGGGTCGTGGCCTTGGGCCATGCCGCAGTCCACCAGGATGTTTACGCCCTCTTTGGAACCCGGCCGGGTCTGCACCAGATGGCAGGAACCTGTGACGCACTCTTTTGCTCCAAGATGTGTAATTTTCATTTTCATGGGGTCTGATTAATGTGTTCTGGGCTCAGGTGTCTGACAGCAGATGCAGGGGGATATCAATATCTTCATTATTCAATATTTTATTGACCATAGAAACATCCAGATTAACAATTTTGGCAATGGTTTGTACTGTAATTCCCTGCTCATGGGCACGGCGAACAAATATTTTCATGGGGTCTGACCCCACTAAGTGGCTGTTATTAATGCGTTATGGATTTAAATAAGGGGTGTTTTTGCGCTTAAGGTGCACTTTTTGGGGGCAAAAAGTGGATTTTAAGAAATTGTAGTCTGATACTCCGTGCTGGGTTATCGGCTAATCGGGCAGGGTTCAGGTTTGTATGCACGGCGGCTGCGCCGCCTTGCATACAAACCTGAACCCATGAGTGCGCGTAGAGTTGTGGGCATCTGCGAAACGACCTGGAGGGGGGTAAACCATGTACCAATCCGAATTTATTCTGTATCCTGAAGGAGATGCAGGGGTATGTTGACGGATTCATTGTTCAAAATTCTTTTTACCATGGTAATATCCAGATTGGCTATCTGTGCTATCAATTCTTCGGACAATCCCTTTTTTCGAGCATTACGTACCAGGGAAACCATGGTTTGTTGGCTGCCTTTCTGAAGCCCTTTCTGAAGCCCTTCCTGAAGCCCTTTTTGTCTAATTTTTTCTGCTGTTGTCATGGCAATCTCCCCACCTTTTTCTGAAATACGGGCAACAGAATCGACAAGTTTGTCCGTTTCTATTTCCGTTGCCTGTAAAATATAGTTTATCACAGCCTCAAGAAATTTCAATCCCTGCTCTTCCTGGAAATATGCACGCCCAATTTCAAGAAACTGCACCAAATGATGCTCCAGTTTTTGCTGATCAAATATATTTTTCATGATCAACAATGCAATCCGCAGCGATGTCAGTTCAAATACGCTCTTTTTAATGCTTTCATTGGAATACGCAGAGAGGTCGACAAAAACAAATTCAAAATCCGGAATATATGGTTTTACAGCCACAGGAAAATTATCAAATCGGGAAGACAAGCTGCCCGGATTCCAGGATTTACAGCCATGATAAAGCACAACGGGGATCACTGGTATCCGGGGCTGTTTCTGCTTGATGCTGTTTTCCCAGAGATTTCCCATGTAGCGGAGAAGCTGAAACTGCAAATTATTGTCAGGACTGCTTTTATGTTCAAAGAGCAGGGCTATCTTTATTTGAATGCCGGATATTCGACAGGTATAGACGGTGTCGGTAAAGTTTTCCGCCAGTGCGGTATCAACATGAGACCCTTTTTCAATGGTGAGCGTACTGAAATCCATCTCCGCTGCTAACTCTGTGGGGAGTGTATGCTTGACAAAGTCGGCAGCATGCTCACGGATTGAAAAAGTCTGTTTAAAAAACAAGTCGTGATGGCCCATGTTTATCCTTTAAATTCGGTGGCATTTGGTTTGCCCCCACTAAGCCTTTGTTATTAAAACCCACTTTTTGGGGGCAAAAACAGCATTTTAAGGAATCAGTGGGCTCAGGCGTTGCTCATCATGTTTACGAGGGTCTCTGCCCGTCGGCCCACCTGGCCATACCATCGTGAATCCTTCATCTCCGCACCGGCCCTGCCAAAATCCTGATCCTTAACAGCGGCAATCATTTTCTTAAATTGCCGGAACCGGCCAGGCCCCAGGTTAAACCGCATATCCACAAGCACCAGCTGCACCGCTTCCGGCAGCAGATCAAACCCCTGGAAAACCGTTTCCAGATCCTCAATACACTCCTGAATATCATTTTCCAGCAGCATCACCGCTTCTTTGTCCGTGATGCCTTTGTCCTCAAGATTCCTGCCGATACCAATGGTCAGCTTGCCTGCCGGGCATCGATAGGGTTTCAGACGCAGGCCTTCGTGGGTTGTCAGTTGATCCGTCAGTTTTTTATGAAAATCCTTGTCACGGCTCATTATATGTCCTCCAAATCAAATCAGGTTCAGGGCAAAAGCTCCGGGGAGTTTTTTTTGCGGTTGCTGCGCCAGGCCCACCACCCGGCCACGGTGAGGGTGGCCCAGCCCAAGGTATCAATGACGGCCATGCCGTTCACCGCTTTGCCCACGTCCTTGAAAATGACGTCCCAGAAGTGCTGTCCCCGGCCTTTGCCGTATTTATAGAGGGTGCCGTCGGCCTCCCTGGCCCACAGATAATCGTATCGGTACCCGAAATCGTGGATCAGCCCGGGGATGAGCAGCAGCCCGATGGGGGAGAGCATGCCCCACAATGGCCGGGGGATGGAGGCCCCGTCAAACAGAAATCCTTTGGGGATTACAATGCGTGGCCCGCCGTTGGGCAACGAATATTCCCAGTTTTCCATGACTTCCCACTGCCGCACCCGGGTGATCCACCGCCACAGGCGCTTTGGCGCACCACAGCCCTTGGTATCTATGGGCCACGGCCTGAGTATCGGCATATGTTCTATTTTCATGGGGTCTGACCCCGCTAAGTAGTTGTTATTAATGCGTTATGAGTTCTATAAAGGGGTGTTTTTGCGCTTAGGGTGCACTTTTTGGGGGCTAAAAGTGGGGTTTAAGGATTTTGAGCCTTGTTATGGATGCTGGTATTGGGTTTTGGCTTCTTCACTTTTTAGACAGAGGGCAGATTTGTATTTACTGCGGCTTCGCCGCCGTAAATACAAACCTGGATCAATCAAGCCTGGGGCTTGGCTTGTTGATGTTATTGGGGGTAAAATATGCTTTTTTCGTTGCCCGGAGAGTTGCCAAGATTAGACTATTATGAATATTTCGGATTATTCCCAAAAGATTTTAAAGACAAAAATAATCTTGCACTGCTGTCATTTAAGCAAGTAAATCCGTATTGTTCATAAAAACCTTTGGCATTATCGTCAATTGCATCAACAACCATGGCATAGATGGCTATCTGCTCGCTTACCGACAGCGTTCGCTTAATGGCATCTATCAGCAGCATTTTGCCGATACCGTATCCCTGAACGCTTTTGCTGACTGCAAGCCTGCCAATCAAAGCAGCGGGTATCGGATGCCTGGGCAGCTTCCGTGCCAGATTTTCTGGTAATTGGCTCAGTTCAATGGATAATGTACTCAAGCTGTAATAGCCCATCACCTCTTTGGAATTGCCAGGCTGCTCCGCAACAAAAACACGACTGATGCTGCGTTTGATATCCTGCCCTGCCTGCTTATGAATATAATTATCCAATGCGTCTACATTACAATGAAAGCTGGCTCTGTCATGATCCGTGTTGAGCGGTGCAATAACCAGGTCCCGGAGATGTCTCATTTGGCGATGACACGCTTATCATATTCTCCAAGAGCTGCAGTCAATTTGGAATTAAACCGCACAGGGGCGGAAAGTGCCTCAAAAAAAGACTTTGAATCCTTTGCATTTAAGGCCAGGATCTGATGATCCTGAACTGTTTTTTCTGCACATTTCAAAGCACTGGTCAAAATAAAGTTACTGACGGTCTTACCCTCAAAACCGGCAGCAAGCATTATGAGGTCCTTTGCACTGCTTTGCACACGGAGATTGATTCTCTCGGTTTTACTTTGTGACCCTGCTTCCATGACTCTCCCTCCCCTGTATTTTTGTTGACATCTTGCACAAATGTACGTCATATCGGTGCCTTTGTCAACAACATGGGGTCTGACCCAGAACGGGGTCACGGGGTCAGGCTTCGTTTATTAGCGTTATTGCAAAACAGCCCTCAAATAACCACAATAAACGAAGCCTGACCCCCTATTTCCCGTTCCCGTAGTAGGAGGCGTAATATTTTTGATAATACTTGTAGTAATACCCGCCTTTTTTAACATCCACGCGGTTAAGAAGGACCCCCAGGATGGGTAATTTGGCCATGCGAAATCGATCCACCACCTCTTTAACGATTTTTTTATTGGTTTTACCCGACTGAAGCACCAATACCGTGCCATCGGTGCGGGGGGCCATGAGCAGTGCATCAGAGGCAGGCAGCACAGGAGGTGTATCCACAATGATAAAATCAAAACGCTGCTTTAGAATCTCCATGAGAAATTCAGCTTTATCCGATCCCACCACTTCGGCGGGATTGGGGGGAACCTTTCCCGCCGGTAAAAGAAAAAGATTTTCCATCTCTGTTGTCTGAACAGCGCCATCAATAACTTGATTGATATACTTTAACTCCTTGCCCTGGCCAAAGAAATCCCGGTAAAGCTTTTCAAAATCAAGGGAGGGCACCATGGATGAGGTTACATCCTGTTCAGCCATGGGGAAAAACTCAAAGGAACCTTCTAACATCAAAGATGCCACCCGCAGGGCGTCCAGGGCATTTATCCCAAGCGTTTTTTCAAGATCTGGTCTGGAGATAAATCCCATGGCATAAAAAATATCCCCCAGGCGCTGGCGGGTTTTTCTCTGATGGGCCAAAGCAATATCAGCATTTTCCTGGGAAATAACTTTCTGCCGAACCAGCTGGGAAGCCAGTTTTCGGGTGGGGGGACAGGTATTCCAAAGAAGATCGGTCACCTTGCCGTTAATCACATAAAAGCTCACCTGCTCTTCCGGCGAAGTTATCTTTAAAATACCCGTATTTTTCTGGTACTTCATCAATTTTAATTTGTCCCCAAGGGAGTATTCAGAAAGATCGCCCCGGGGCACGTCTTTTCCCAATGCATCGGAAAGAATATCGGTGAAACCCGGTTCATATTTTTTTTCAAACACTTCGGTGAGCACCGGCTTTCTCAAGTCAGCGTCAATAAGCAAGGTGCGTTTGCCACTCTGGGCCATGGTGTAGGCCAAATTGATGGCAGTGTTGGTTTTGCCCTCGGCAGGAATGGACGAAGTCACCAGCACGGATTTTAAATTTTTTTCCATGGCGGAAAAATAGAGGTTGGTGCGCAAATTTCGATAGGACTCTGCATACCTGGAACCCGAAGGAAAGTCAAAAAGCAGATTTTTCTTCCGAAGTGCAAGATCTGCGCTTTTTTTCTTGTTTTTACTGAAAAATTTCATCGTCTGGCTCCATAGGTATATCCATACCCCGAACTTTTATCGGCCTCGGGAATGACAGACAGCACCGGCAAATTGAGGTAAGCGTGAATATCTTCTTCGGTTCTCAGGGACTGGTCCAGATACTCAAAGAAAAATGCCAACCCCACTCCGCCCATGAGCCCCAGCACAATGCCAAGAAGGAAATTGCGTTTTTTATTGGGGGACACCGGAACAGGGGAGACACCGGCACTTTCCACAATGCGAATATTGGAGGTGTCGCTGGTCTTTAAAATATCTGATTCCTTTACCCGGGCCACCATCACATCATAGAGATTCTGGCTGGTGTTAACATTTCTCTGGAGAATGGTGTATTTAAGCTCCTTTCCGCTGGTATCCAGGGCATCCTGTTCAAATTCACCAATGGTTTTCTCCAACACCCCTTCCCGGGCACGGAGTACAGTGCGCTGGGATTTAAGATTGGCAAGCTCCTTGGCCAGCTCTTCGTTAAGGTGCTTTTTGCTTTTGGCAAGCTCACTTTTCAGCTGCACCACCTTGGGGTGCTTTGATTTATACACCTTGGTAAGTTTGGAATACTCAATTTCCAGGTTATTAATCTTGTTATAAAGATTTTCAATAAAGGTATTGTTCAACAACGATCGAACCTTGGCAAGCCCCCGGGCGGAATTCAGATGACGTTCCAGCTCGGCAATCTTGGAGTCCAGCTCCATGCGGCTGTTCCGGGCCTCCAGGTATTTGGTGTTGAACTCAGAAATTTTCTGATCCACCACTTTTTGTTTGCCTTCCATGGAAAACAATTTAGACTGCTGCTTATACTCAAAAAAAGTCCGCTCATCATCCTCCAGCTTCTTTTTCAGACGATAAAGTTCATTGTTGAGCCAGTCCAGATTTTCCTTGGATGATTCCACCCGGTTGGAAAGATTGAATTTTATGTATTCCCTTGCCAGGGCATTGGCAATATCAGCAGCCATGGCCGGATCTTTATCCTTCACAGATATATCCAGCAGCCGGGTGTTTCGCACCTCTTGGATATTAATTTTCGCCCCGACATTTTTGATCAGATCATTGCGTTTCTGGATTTGCGGATCAACCAAAGCCCTATCCGTGTTAATATCTTCATCATTGTCCTGGGAAAAGAGCAGCTTGATGTTTTCTTTGAGTTGACGGATCACATTGCCAATGGGACTGATCTCCAGATCTTCCTCGTTCACCTGGTCCAATCGCAGGGCAGTGACCACCTTTTCAATCACCGGGGTTGATTTAATCAATTTAAAATGGGTCTGAAAGGTAAGGGTTTCTGATGCATACCCTTCAAACTCCATGCGCTCCCCTGTGATGGGAGAGGTAGTTTTCTCCCTGTCAATGATCAGCTGGGCTGTGGATTTATAAATGGGGGTGGTGCGCAGGGTAAACAGCACCGTGGCAGACAGGGTCAGCACAAAACACAGAAATATTAATCCTTTGCGCTTGGTGAGGATTTCTATGTATTCCGACAGGTGGATCTCTTTTTCCTGGAACATCTCATCCGGGTGTGAGAGATCCTCAAATTGTCTCTGCTGGAAATGGTTTTCCATTTTATAAGGTCCTGGGTTTTAGGTTTTACTGGGGAGGTAGTGTATATGTTACAGCCAGGATTCAGGGATAAAAATACGATCCCCGGGTTCCAGGGGAAAATCGGAAATTTTTCCCCGCTGGACTTTTTCCAGGTTGATTTTAAATACCTTTTGTTCGTCGGAATCAGTGTTGCGGATGATGCGGGCACGGTTGGGAGCTGCATATTTACCAAAACCGCCAGCCATGATGCAGGCACCAAAAGCTGTAAGCCCTGGCTGGTAATCAAACACACCGGGGGACTTTACTTCGCCCTCCACATACACCTTGGTAAAGGTCTGATTCAATGCTTTCCCAAGGGGTATGTAAACGGTATCCCCGGACTGCAAAGCAATATTTTCCGTCATATCGCCCTGATCCAGAAGTTTCAGCAGATCCACCCGGATGGGCTCTTTTTTTACCACGGTGCTTTCAAAGGAATCTGCATCCGTGTTTGCAGCCAGAAGGTCATTAACCCCACCTCCTTTACTGCCCCGGAGAACGTAGGCAACGTTTCCCCGGTCCGAATTAACACCACCGGCTTTGGCAATGAGATCCATGATGCTGGGATTAAAATTAAGCTCGTACATACCAGGGCTTTTCACAGCGCCTGAAATAAAAAACTGCAGGCTGTGGTACGCTTTGATCTGCACCTGCACCTGGGGATTCACAAAATAATCCCGTTGCAGGGGAATTTGAATGGCCTGCTCCAAAGCTTCCTGGGTAAGCCCTTCGGCTCTGACAGCCCCCACCAGGGGAACATTTATATCCCCAGACCCGGACACCACAAGTTCCGTGGAAATATGAACTTCACCACCGGCAAGCACTGTTACCAGGACCACATCCTCTGCCCCCAGACGATACCCGGTGACCATGTCGGTGCCGTCGGCAGCATGCAAGGTGGCTCCGGCATGGAAAACAACCATTAAAGACATGGCCACCACCTGGAGGAAACACAGAAAAAGGCATTTCCGGAAAAACGATTTCCGGGAAATCCATGGAAAGCCCCTGGCATCAGTTATATTTCTTTTAAGTGTCATTGGATATCCATATATAATAATTACACCCTGATTTTTTCTGCCGGAGACCGCACAAAAAAAGATACTCATCAATAATAAAACAAAAAAAGGCATGAAAAGCTGGTGAGTCGCCCATACAGGTACTTTCCATGCCAAATTAAAACCATTGTCAATTTTAATTAAGCAATACTAAAACCAGTTTTTACCACCCAAATCATACCGTACATTTATATTAAAAAGGATATAGGTATTATCATAATCCTTACCGGCCTCATTGGATTGCCGGGATTCAAACCCCGGCTCCACAGCAAGGGAGAACACTTTGTTCACAGCGTAATTTGTGCGGCATGCCAATGCCCATTTATTGTCTTTCCTGGGGCCCTCGTCATAATCACTGAACTGATAAAATCCCTTTAAATCCATTTTCAGGCGCTCCATAAAGACATGTCCCAATGACGCGCTGAACTTGGTGGCCTTATAGTAAAAATCTCCAGAACCGGAATCATTGTAATTCTGATTTAAGGTGGCGTCAATCCAGCTTTTGGGTGTTCCATCACTGCTGGAACCGGTTTGTCCTTTTACACCAATAACCCAGGTGGGTGCGTTCAGATCATTCATATCGGAGTGATCAAATTCCCTGGCATGGTACCCCGCCCCTGCTTTGAAAGTCAGGTATTTATACTTCTTTTTCAGATTAAACATGGCTTGGTTAGAGGTATAATCAGAGGAACTGCCCTCATAATCCCTGTCCCAGACCTGGTAGTCTATATCCACGGCTGTACTGTGGTTTAAATTATAGGTGAGCGTAAAAGTCCCCCGATTTTCATTGGAATCTTCACTTATCCCCTCGGAATAATCGGTCCTGAGATTTGTAAACTTAACGCCAAGGCTGAATTTATCTCCAAATTGATATAAAAGCCCGGGGGTAAACCGGTTTAAAGTGTATTTATTCCGGGTAACATCATTGTTAAATTCGTCTGAACTTGCAGGGTCTCTGGTTTTGATAAAATCATTTAAAACGGCCATGGTGAGACGATTGCTCACTTGACTTTTAACGGCCAGGGAGGCTTTGTGGCCAACATAATCATAGTCACTGATATTGTCTTCTCCACTGTACTGGTTTACCTCTGCTGAATAATTTAAACTCAAACTGCTTTTGGCCGTTACATAACCAAGATCAATTCCCGGTCTAAAAATATAGGTACCAACACTTTTTTCGCCATTTTCTGCTTTAAAGTAATTGGAGTCATGCTGATACTCCAAATCCAGATGGGGAACTATGGTAAGGCGATCTGCATGGGAGTCCTCCAGAAATATTCCTGTCAAAGCATACAATATTATCAATAGACTACATATAGGGTTTAAGCATGAAATTTTCATGGAATCTCCAAGCTAATTTGGATGAATTCTGTAGACATATTAAACGTCGCTGGCTGGCTCTGCATCATTTTGATTTTCTACATCATCGTCTCTCACGACATTTTCAATGGGGGGAAGATCTTCCCCTATGTTGTCATCACCTGCAGCGTCATCATCTGCGCCATCATCTGCATCTGCGCCATCATCACCTGTGGCGTCATCATCCACATCATCCACATCATCGCTAACAGCCGCTGCAATCTCATCTGCTGCTTCCGGGACCACACTGGTCACGGCAGCGACCACCTCCTCTGCTGCTTCAGGAGCTGCGGTGGTCACGGCCGAGGCTATTTCTGCGGCGGCTTCAGGAGCTGCGGTGGTCACGGCCGAGGCTATTTCTGCGGCGGCTTCAGGAGCTGCCGTTACTGCCTGGGTGGCCGCAGCAACGGGGTCCATACCCTCATCTATTGCTTTTTGGGCGGCTTCAACCGGAGTCATACCTGCTGCAATATCCGCAGCAATATCTGCAAAGACAACAGCAGGAAAAAAAACTGTAAGACTTAAACAAAAACTCAACAATAGATATAATGTTCGAAAATTTTTTAAACGGACCATATTTCCTCCTGAACTTAACTAAATAAGATAAAGTTCAATTTTAACCATCACCGGCCTACGCCCGCAACAACTCAACCGTTTCCTCATATTGACATGTTTCAAAACGACAATGGGGTTCCCACGGTCTATTCAACAACTTTTCCAAACGTTTCCTGGCCCGGGCTATGCCCGGCGGCCTCATATTGGCTGAATGAGCATCAGACCCCAAAAAGTGAACCATGTCCATATGGGCAAGACGCGTGGCGCTTTTCTTTACAGCCCTTCCAAAACCACCCATTAAACTACCGGCAGTGACTTGAAACAAGGCACCACAATGGTGCATTTCTTTTAACAGGTCCAAATTTTTCATAAGGACGACATTTCGCTCGGGATGGGCGATCACCGGGATCAATCCCCGGGATCGAACCAATCGAATAATCTGGCATAAATAACCTGGCATTACATGCGTGGGCAGCTCAATGAGGATATAAGCGCTGGCATTTAATGTCAGCACCCTGCCAGAATCGATATCATCCAACAACTCGGGTGTCAAACGAATTTCCTGACCGGGCAGAATGGTAAGGGGAATTTGCTCTTCCTCTAATAGGGAGTTAAGAAACCTGCACCCATTGAGCACATCAGATTTTTGACAATTGTAGGTACCATCGCAGCAATGGGGGGTGGCCACCATAACAGAAGTACCATCAGCCACCGCCATTTTTGCCATCTTTATCGCATCCTCAACAGAGGATGCTCCATCATCTACACAAGGCAGAATATGACTGTGAAAATCTATCATGAGCCCTCCTTTACAATCGAACAAAAGAGCATTAGAGCATATAGCTCCGCCCTTTAAGTTACATGGCGAAAGCACAATAACACATAATCGTCAAAAACTAATATTCTAAGCAAACTAAGCAAATTTCATACCTGTCCACCGGCAACAAACGCAGGGAGTTGCAAGGTTGAACTTGGTTTAATTTCAAAAAGGAGTGGTTTTGCAAAAACAGTCGACTGTTCACATAAGAAAGCAAAAGAAATAAAGCAGCACACAAGAACAAAGAGCAACCGATCATTACAAAAGCTAATGAGCAAATTCTAAAATCAGACCCTAAGATACACAATCACAAATTTAAATTCAACAATTTAAAAATATTTTTTTAAAATTATTCATTAACAATTCAAAACCACCCACGCCTTCATTTTTTACCATGTAAATATAGAGAAATAGAATCAAGAGAAGGAAAAATATGACACACAGCAAGAAAGATAACAACCAGACAAAAGGTTACAATAAGAATTCCATACAGAATATAATCGTTCTTTGCAAGACATTTTTCAACCTTTAATACTTAAAGACCAATATATTCCCGAATCACCCTGCAAATCTCATCACAAACACCATGGATACACGAAGAATCTTCCCCCTCCACCATCACCCGAAGCAGGGGCTGTGTACCCGAGTACCTCACCAGCACACGGCCATTTCCATTTAAAAGTTTTTCCGCTTGCTCTATACTCGATGCAATGGCATCAATCCCCATGAAATCAGGTTTATCCGGACGCACACTGACATTTTTTAACACCTGGGGATAAACAGTCATAACCTCTGCCAGCCGGGAAAGTGCCTCTCCGGTTTCCACCATGACAATGAGCAGCTTCAGAGCCGTGAGAAGACCGTCGCCGGTGGTGAGACAATTGGAAAAGATCATATGACCAGAATCTTCCCCACCCAGCACCGCACCGCTTTTTTCCATGGCCGCCATGACCTGGCGATCCCCCACCCCCGTGATTTCATGGTGAATCCCCAGGGATTTCAAAGCCCGGGACAACCCTATATTGCTCATGACGGTGCTCACCACCCGGTTGTGGGTAAGGTGGCCCTTGCGGGCGGCATGGGCTGCGCATATGGCAAGAATTTTATCCCCGGTCACCACGGCACCGGTTTCATCCAGGGCAATGAGGCGATCGGCATCCCCATCAAAGGCAAGACCTGCACAGGCATTATGTTTTATCACCTCTTTTGAAAGATCCTCGGTGTGCTGGGAGCCACAATCCTTATTAATATTAACGCCATCAGGGGAAATATGAATAAAACGGGCATTGAAATGCGGGGGAGCAAACACCTGTTGTGCCACCTGGAATGCGGCTCCGTTGGAGCAATCCACCACAATGGTGCCCAGGGGAGAGTCATTGGAAGTGGCAGCGTGTGTATCTTTTATCCCCTGGGTATAGATTCCTCTTAAAAAGGTGGCATATCGCTCCAGAACATGGGACATGGGTTGAATATGCCCGGGGTTTGCAATCTCCTCACCGGACCTGTCTTCCTGTGCATTGTCTCCTTTATTATTAGAAAGCAGTGCCAGTATCCGGGCCTCCATCATGGCCTCTTCTTCATCTGAAAGCTTATGGCCATCCCCTCGAAAAAGCTTAATGCCATTGTCATAGTAAGGGTTGTGAGAGGCAGATATAACGATGCCCGCCCCTGCATCCGGGGTGTTCATGGCAAGAAATGCCACCGCCGGAGTAGGAATAACACCTGCCAGACAAACATCCACCCCCTGGGAGGCGATGCCGGCAGCCAGGGCCGATTCCAGCATGCTGCCGGAACCACGGGTATCCCTGCCAATAACCACCTGTTTACGGTCACCCCCACCGACAAAATGTGCCACGGCCTTACCGGTTGCCATGGCAACCTCCACTGTCATGGGATAATGTCCGGTTCTTCCACGTATACCGTCTGTTCCAAATAGCTTACCCAAAGTATTTTTTCCTTTTATCACTCATGCACAAGATATTATACTGAGCTTACATAATTTATCATGATCATTGTATTTTAATCGTCACAGATTCCCTTCAGCCAAGCCATTCCCATGGCACGGGCCGTGGGAGAAAGGGAGTGAATGACCCGGGTATAATGAAATCCCTGGTGCTGGATGCCATGCAATATACAATCCACAAAATCACCCGGGGCCCGGGGCAATGGATACAGAAAGGCTTTTTCCTCCATTTGATATTTTATTTTTGACCATTTCCGAAGCACAGCATCACGGGGTGTAACCTCTGCTGGAGGCCCATCGCCACGGGACTGGATTTTTTCCCCGTAGCGTTTAAGGCCCTCACAAAAGCCATCCAAACGCTTTATGCGCTCTTTAATGCATCCCTCAAGGGTGGTCTGCATGCCGGACAGCAGTGCTTTGGAAAGAAAATTGTGGGAAAAAAACAGGGGACGGATCTGTTGATACCAGGCAAGGAGGGCGATGAGGTTTTGAATGTAGTGACAATTTTTTTCAAAAATATTGTGAATATCCCGGAATTTTTTTTTACCCATGGGAATGGAGCCAGATTTCATGGCACCGCCGAAAATCAGACATCCGGGTCGTGGCTCATCCCTGCGACAAATGGTCCCGGCAGCAACCACCGTTCCAAAGGCAAGGGATCGAGGCCCCACAAGCCCCCCCTGCCCCCCCAGGAAAATGGGGGGCTGATCCAGCATCACCCCCTGGTGGACATTGCCAAGCAAAGAGGCGGTGGCCTTATGCTGCTCCGGGGTATAATTAAAATGAATATAGGAACTTCCCACCTCGGAGTGATCTTTGCGACTGGTGCCGCCGGCCATTAAAAGATCACAAAAATTAATAAGGCTTCCCAGGGTAACAAAGGGGAGCAAAATGGTCTGTTTCAACCCCACGGTGTGGGCCGCACCGGCCTCTTCTTCCAGAATGGTGCCCCCCCGGACATGGGCCCCGGAGCCAAAAGAGTTTTTACCCACAAACACAGCATCCTGGAAAAAACCGCCCTTCAGGTGGGTATCCGGGCCCACATGACAGTTATCCAGGGTCACCGGCGCTTCTTTTCCCAGGGTGGTACCGGACATGATCAGGGTGTCTTTTCCAGAAATCCGGGTGCCGGGGTAAAGTGTGACACCCTCCCCGGAAATGCGCTCAAGGTCCACTTCCGGCCCAATGAACAGGGTGTGGGGAAGGGGTATCTCCACCCCTTTTTCCATCAAATAATTACAATTGTCTATTCCATTTTTTAGATTCATTTTTTAACACCTGAATTAATCATGGCTTCAGCAAAAAATAGTGGCAAAATTTGCTCTTTCTATAGACAAATTTTGTCGCAATGTGCAAAATCAAACATGCTCCCCGGATTTTTTTATATGAAACACTCCGCAGATCAGAGGCGTATTTCAAGCTTTGTTGTGGCCGGAACCGCATCAGAATACGGTCCGCCCGTGGCGGTTATATGAAAAGGCTATCAAAAGCGATAGGCCACCCCCCCCCAGGTCAAACCGGCACCAAATCCCACAAAAAGAATGGTATCTCCAGGGTTACCCACCACCCCCTGCTCCAGGGCTTCATCCAGGGCCAGGGGGATACTGGCTGCGGTGGTGTTGCCGTATTTTTGTATATTATTAAACATTTTGGATTCATCAATTTTCATGAACTGGGCAAAGGCCTGGTTAATGCGAAGATTGGCCTGGTGGGGAAACACCATGTCAATGTCATCCAGGGTGATATTGGCTTTTTCCAGGGTTTCCCGGGTGACCTGGGGTAATTTTCTCACAGCGGTTTTAAACACGGCAGGACCGTTCATGCTGGGGAAATATCGTTCAGAATCAATGGGAAGCCCCTTGGGGTGTCTGGCCGGCAGACGGGACGCCGGAAGCTCGGTCATGAGATTGTCAGCCCCGCGGCCATCGGCATGGAGACAGGAGGCAAGCACACCGATGTTCTCATCGGTTTCCACCCCTTCCACACACACGGCAGCAGCACCGTCCCCAAAAAGAACCGCCACATCCCGGCCCCTTGTGCTTTTATCCAGGCCCGAGGAGTGCACCTCCCCCCCCACCACCAGAACTTTATTGGCAAGCCCGCTTTTAATGTAGGCATCGGCCGTGGCCATGCCATAAAGAAAGCCTGTGCATTGCTGGCGGATGTCCAGGGCCGGTGTGCTGGTCAGGCCCAGTTTTTCTGCAAGAAGGCATCCGGATCCCGGAAAAAAGATATCTGGACTCAGGGTGGCAAAAATAATGAAATCAATATCTTCCGGCTGCCATCCGGCCTTTTCCATGGCCTTTTGGCTGGCGGTGAGACCCAGGTCCGATGCTCCCATTTCCCCCTCTTCGGGAATCCAATATCGCTGCTGGATACCGGTGCGCTGCTGTATCCATTCGTCGGTGGTATCCATGATCTTTGTCAGATCTTCATTGGTGACAAGGCAGGGGGCCAGGGCACGACCGGTGCCCCTGATAACGGTTTTTTTCATACTTTTGTTCCTTTGTTTGATATTTGTGGGATTATTTTTTTCTTTAGCAGGCTGAACGCCTGGTTTTGTTTCGTAATAATTAAGTATTATCGGGGTCAGAGCCCACTATAAGGTTGAATAAGTGCCCATAATGTTTATAATGTTCAGGCATTTCCTGTCGAAGACAATGAATATAGGGTCGTAGACGCGGAGCCAAATGGTATTATACCGCCGCCCCCCGACGGGCAATAGGGCCCGGACCGGAACTGTAGACAGCTCAATTGTCCGGTTCCCATTGCCCGTCGGGGGGCGGCTCTGCCTTAGCTTGCCTTGGAGGTTGCATTGTATATAACTGCCATGGGCAAATCATATTGGGATTTAACCTGCCCACAACGAAATTTGAAACTCTAAACATCACAAGCCCTTGGACAGAGTTTCATATAAACCGCCACGGCGGATCGTATTTTGATCCGGTGCTGCCCACAACAAAGATAAAAATGTTCCACAGATTTGTGGAGTATCTCATATAAAAAAACTGCCACGGACAGACCTTATTCTATCCTGCTCTGCCATGGCAGTTATATGCATATAATACTTTATAACTAAAGGCAAGTGGACTCACAGCCATAAGGCACAATGATCGTAAGAATTTTTTAATAAAAAACTTCGACATCTTTCATACAACTTCAAAAGTAGTTTACACTTTTCCATCAAGTTTTCCCGGGAAATGGGTATATCTTTTTGCAAAATGTAAACTGGAAAATGAAGCATGCCAAAACTTCGACATGCTTCATTTTTAAATTTTTAAGGAGACATCGTGATCATAGAATTTTTATTATTGCTGGCAGGCCTGGCCCTGCTTTATTATGGATCAGAATTCCTGGTAAAAGGAGCGGCCTCAACAGCCATATTATTTGCCGTGCGACCGGTGATTGTGGGATTGACCGTGGTGGCTTTTGCCACATCCGCACCAGAACTTCTGGTGAGCCTGGTGGCATCGGTGAAGGGGTCCGGGGATATTTCCGTGGGCAATATATTGGGAAGCAATGTCATCAACATTGCCCTGGTGCTGGGATTGTCAGCTTTAATCCGCCCCATTAAAATCAATGGACGCATTGCCCAGGTGGAAATGCCCATCATGGTTTTTGTGTGTGTTCTTTTCTATGTTATCTGCCTGGACGGGGTAATCGGATGGGGGGATGGCGCTTTGCTGCTGGCCATCCTGGTACTGTTTCTGGGCTACAGCATCTGGACGGCCCGGGATAAAAACGGTGACACTGTCCGGGAAAAACCGACGGTGAGAGCCCTTTTCCGAAATGGTGTAATGATAGTGGGGGGATTGATTGGCCTTGCCAAAGGGGCGGACATGGTGGTGCAATCCGCCATCATCATGGCCCGGGAAATCGGGCTGTCCGAGGCCTTCATCGGTATCTCCATTGTGGCATTGGGGACATCATTGCCCGAACTTGCTACCTCCGCCGTGGCCGCGGCCCAAGGGGAAAGCGACATCTCCGTGGGCAATGTGGTGGGCAGCAACATCTTTAACGTGTGCATGGTCATGGGGCTGGTGGGCTTGATCCAGCCCATGACCCTGGATAAATCGTTGCTGACCTTTGAATTCCCGTTCATGATTTTCATTGCCCTTTTCCTCCAGGCGGTGTGTTGGTGGAGGAAGGGCATCGGACGTTTAGCAGGTGGTGTGTTTGTACTGCTGTTCATCCTCTATATTATCGGAGCTTTGCTATAGTTGGGGTATAGTTGGGGTCAGGCTTCGCTTATTGCTGTTATTTTGCAAAATGCAAAATAACAGCAATAAGCGAAGCCTGACCCCATTTTTTACCATTTAAGTCCTTTATCTGGGTCAGACCCCACAATAAGGGACTGGCCGTCTTTGACGGTGCCGTTTAAGAGAGCCAGGGAAAGGGGATTTTCCAGGTGCTGCTGGATGGCACGCTTCAGGGGGCGGGCCCCAAAGGCCGGATCATAGCCGGATCGGGCCAGAAATTCCTGGGCATCCCGGTTCAGGGTGATGTGGATCTTGCGCTGGGCCAGGCGCTCATTTAACTGCCGGATCTGGATGGCGGCAATGGCTTTTATATCTTCCAGGGTTAAATTCTGAAAGGTGATGATCTCATCAATTCGGTTTAAAAATTCCGGTTTGAAGGCCTGTTTCAGAGCCTGGGAAATGGCGGCCTGGAGCCGTTGGTCGTTTTCTGTGGACATTGGGTTTGGGTTGCTTTTCTGCTTTTCTCCTGTGCCACTTTCAGCACCGCGATCCAGGGCACCGATGTACCCGGTGTCCGATGAAATTCCCGCAGCCTCCTGGATGAATCTTGACCCCACATTGGAGGTCATGATGATGATGGTGTTGGTGAAATCCACGGTGCGGCCCTGACCGTCTGTCATGCGGCCGTCATCCAATACCTGGAGCAGCACGTTGAACACATCGGGATGGGCCTTTTCAATTTCATCAAAGAGCAGTACAGAATAGGGTCTTCGCCGCACCGCCTCGGTGAGGGCACCGCCCTCATCATACCCCACATATCCCGGAGGGGCACCAATGAGCCTTGCCACGGAATGTTTTTCCATGTATTCAGACATGTCAATGCGCACCATGGCGGACTGGGAATCAAACATGAATTCCGCCAGGGCCTTGGCAAGTTCGGTTTTTCCCACACCGGTGGGTCCCATGAAAATAAAGGTGCCAATGGGACGATCCGGGGACTGCAGCCCCGACCTTGCCCGGCGCACAGCATTGGAAACCGCATCAATGGCAGTCTTCTGGCCGATCACCCGTTTTTTGATGTGGGATTCCATCTCCACCAGTTTTTCCTGCTCTCCCTTTAACATGCGGGACACCGGGATGCCGGTCCAGGCAGACACCACATCTGCAATGTCTGTGGCTTCCACATCTTCCTTTAGCATGCGAAGCTCTTTCTGGGCTTTATTGAGCGTTGCTTTTTTATCTGCCAGGGATTTTTGCAACGTTTCAATGGTGCCGTAACGAATCTGGGCCACCTTGGCCAAATCCCCTGCCCGTTCAGCCACCTGGGCCTGGGTCTGGGCCTGGTCCATCTGCTCCCTTATGGCACTGATCTCCTGGATGAGCTCCTTTTCCATGTTCCAGTGAAGTTTCATGGGCTGGATCTCTTCTTTCATGTCGGCAATGGACTTTTCCAATGTTGTCAGACGCTCCCGGGAGGCCTCGTCCTTTTCTTTTTTCAGGGCCTGGCGCTCGATCTCAGCCTGGGTGATGCGGCGCTGGACATCATCTATGACGGTGGGCATGCTGTCAATCTCAATGCGCAACCGGGAGGCTGCCTCATCCACAAGATCAATGGCCTTGTCCGGCAGAAACCGGTCGGCAATATACCGCTGGGAAAGGGTGGCAGCCGCCACAATGGCTGAATCCTTGATGCGCACCCCATGGTGCACCTCGTACTTTTCCTTGAGCCCCCGGAGAATGGAGATGGTGTCCGCCACCGTGGGTTCCGCCGCCATCACGGGCTGGAAACGGCGCTCCAGGGCCGCATCCTTTTCTATGTATTTTCTGTACTCATCCAGGGTGGTGGCCCCCACGCAGCGAAGCGTTCCCCGGGCCAGGGCCGGCTTTAACATATTGGAAGCATCCACAGACCCTTCAGAGGCCCCGGCCCCCACCACGGTGTGGAGCTCATCAATGAAAAGAACAATCTCCCCCTGGGAGGATTCCACCTCTTTTAACACCGCCTTGAGTCGATCTTCAAATTCCCCCCGGTACTTGGCACCGGCCAGCATGGCCCCCATGTCCAGGGCAATGAGGCGTCTGTTTTTAAGACTTTCTGACACATCCCCCTCCACAATACGCTGGGCCAGCCCCTCCACCACGGCGGTTTTACCCACCCCGGGCTCTCCAATGAGCACAGGATTATTTTTGCGCCGGCGGGAAAGGACCTGGACAATGCGGCGGATCTCCTCGTCCCGGCCAATCACCGGGTCCAGCTTACCCTGGCGGGCAAGTTCTGTGAGGTTGCGTCCAAACTTTTCCAGGGCCTGGTATTTTTCTTCGGGGTTTTGATCGGTGATGGTCTGATTGCCGCGGATTTCCCGGAGAACCTTTAAAATAGCGTCCCGGGTGATGCCCTGGGCTTTTAAAATATCAGCACAAGTGCCCCGGGTGTCTGCCATGGCCAGCACCACATGCTCCAGGCTCACATACTGATCCTTCATCTTGTCTGCTTCTTTAAAGGCCACTTCAAACAGGGCCTGGGACTCCTGGGATAGATAGATCTGGGGGGCTGCACCGGTGACCTTGGCCTGTTTGGTCAGGGCATTGTCCAAGCTTGCCAGAACTGTATCAAGGTTGCCGCCGATCTTTGCAATGATGGATGCCGGGACCCCCTGGCGATCTTCCAGCATCACCCGCAACAGATGCAGGGGCTCTATGGCGGTGTGCTGGTATTTTCGCACCAGGGCCTGGGCAGAATGGATCATCTCCTGGGATTTAACAGTTAGTTTTTCGGGGTTCATATTTCCTCCATGAGTTTTTTAATTAATGCACATAAAGTAATACAACCCATTCCTTTGTCAACTAATAACTAATTGGTAATCTAATTGGGGTTCTAATTGGGGTCGGGCCAAACGAACCTATTGATATTAAAAAGCTTTACTGTAAAACAAGCCAATTTTTCAAGCTTAAAGCGTCCATTTCACCCATAAAAAATGCATTTTAAGAAAAACAGGCACATACAAAAAAAATAGCAACATCTTGGCATGCTTCATTATCCAGCTTACACTTTTCAGAAAGATATACCCATTTCTCGAAAAAAAATGATCGAAAAGTGCAAACTACTTTTGAGGTTTGATAAAGGATGCCAACATCTTATGGTTGAAATTTTATAGATTGACTTTTTACAGGGGGAAGTAGCATCACACTTTAAATGTTTTAAAAAAAATCAGGGATAACGACGCTCAATTTCTTAGAAGGCACTTTTGGGGGGTAAAAAGTGCCTTCTAAGAGCAGCATCAAGCATATTTTGATACATATAAATAATAATTTAAAGCGGTTATCTGGGTCAGACCCCGAAAGAGAAGGCGAGTTCGGACATGATTTCAGCCAGGGTGGGATGGGCATGGATGGTGTGGGCAAGATCAGATACTGTCAGTTCTTTGGTGACGGCCAGGGCACCTTCGGCAATGAGATCCGTGGCGTGGGGGCCTGTGATGTGGACACCCAACACCTTTCCGGTGGATGTGTCAGCCACAATTTTGGCTTCCCCGGCAATTTCCCCAATGGCCTGGGCCTTGCCAAGGGTACGAAAATTCACACTGGCACAGGTGACATCAAGGCCCTGTTCCCGGGCCTGGGCCTGGGTGAGCCCCACATTACCGATTTCCGGCATGGTAAAGATGGCACCGGGCACAGCAGTATAATCCATAACAGCAGATCCGCCCATGGCATTTTCCGCTGCCACCATTCCCTCATGGGATGCCACATGGGCCAGCATGATATGCCGGGGTCCCAGGATATCCCCAATGGCATACACCCCGTCCACGCCTGTTCCCATACCCTGATTCACCGGTATCCACCCCTTGTCATCCAGATCA
Source organism: Desulfocicer vacuolatum DSM 3385 (assembly GCF_900176365.1). Taxonomy (GTDB): domain Bacteria; phylum Desulfobacterota; class Desulfobacteria; order Desulfobacterales; family Desulfobacteraceae; genus Desulfocicer; species Desulfocicer vacuolatum. The sequence goes on from NZ_FWXY01000002.1 coordinate 121,773, forward strand.
AGACCGATGTTTTCCAGACCCAGATCCCCGGATAAAGCCGACCTGCCAATGCACACAGCCATCTTTTCTGCGACCAGGGTACCGGGTTTCACCCGTTTTTTTCGTTTTTCATCCACAAAGGGTGACACCCCCAGTGTGATGGTGAGTAAGTCACCGTTCTTTTCTGCGGTTTCCACCACCTGATCGGTGATAAATTTAATTTTCCGTTTTTTCATCTCCCGCTGGAGAATTTTGGAGCACCCCTCATCCACCGACGGCAGGGGCAATAAACGATTCATGGCTTCCACCACAGTGACGTCCACCCCCAAAGCTGACAAGATACAGGCAAATTCACACCCGATCACCCCGCCCCCCACAATAACCAGGGATTGGGGAAGACTTTCCAGGGTCAACAGATCATTGCTGGACAAAATCTGCTTTCCATCAAAGGGAAACTGAGAAATGTTTAAAGGTTCGGTGCCCACGGCAAGAATAAGACGATCGTAATGGATCTCCTTTTCCCAGCACTTATCATCGGCCACGGAAACCACCCCCTGTTCCTTTATATAGCCCCGCCCCTGTTCAAACTGCACATTGCTTTTTTTAAGCAGGGCCAGAATACCTTTGCGCTGGGTCTCCATGATCTGCTGTTTCCGGGCCATGATAGCTGCCATGTCCACAGCCACGCCGCCGTCAATTTTAATGCCATAGTCCCTGGCTTCCCTGGTTTTTAAAAAAAGATCTGCCGATGTTTTCATGATCTTTGAAGGGATACATCCCCAGTTAAGACAGGTGCCGCCGGGGTGTTCCTTTTCCACCACGGTGACATCCCCGCCCAGCTGGGCTGCCTTTAATGCCGCCACATATCCACCGGGGCCTGCACCAATAACCACTATTTTTTCCGCCATCTCATTTTCTCCTTTACAAAATTAACAGAATTGATAAAAATATAGGATCGAATTTATTTTTTCCCCAATTTATTTTAAAAAAACTTTCCACAAATTTGTGGTTATTTTATATACTCAACTTTCGGTGTCCGCATTTCGTGGTGGGGTCAGGCTTTCGTTATTGACATTATCGAGGCTTTTTTCGTTGGCAAAGGCCTTGGTCGATAACGTCAATAACAAAAGCCTGACCCCGTCGGCACACTGAGCCCCCCCGAGGGGTAATAGGAACCGGCCAATCGGGCTGTCTACAGTTCCGGGCCGGGCCCATTGCCCCTCGGGGGGGGGCGGCATGACACCATTGTCAATATTCGTTGTGTCCGACAGGACATGCCTGTTTATATGAAATACTCCGCAAATCGGGGGGGGGTATTTCAAGCTTTGTTGTGGGCAGAGCCGGATCAGAATACGGCCTGCCCGTGGCAGTTATAGAAATATAACTAACATTGGTATTTCAGTAAAATCAACATAAAACAGCCCCTTTTTCGCTGCCTCCTGCCCAGAGTATTATTTTGATTAAAACACGTAAAACATAAAAATTCAATTTTTAATTTGATGATTATATAAATTTATTATTTTAAGATTGACATTTTCACAACAATTAATTAAACAATAACCCGAACCCCAAATCAATTGAGGTTCTCCTTCATTTTGAGCAGAGATTAAAACAATTATGAAAATTGATGATGTAAATATTGAGATTATTAAAGAATTACGCAATGGCAGACAATCCTTTAAAAAAATAGCAGACAAACTTGGCATCACAGAAAACACGGTGCGGACCCGGGTAAACAAACTCAGGGAAGAAGGGGTTCTGGATATCTGTGGATTGTTTGATCCGGCCTGCCTTCCCGGACATCAAAGCGTTATTATCGGTATTAAGCTTTCCGCCGCCAATCTGGTGGAAAAGGGCGAAGAAATATCAAAACTCATGGGAGTGATCTCGGCAAGTGTGGTCACAGGGCGCTACGACCTGATCATCCAGGTATTATTTAAACCGGGATTCGGGCTTCTGGAATTTTACACCAATGAGATCTCTAAGGTCCAGGGGATAAACACAGTGGAAACCTTTGTGATATACAAAGCGTATAACCTCAAAGTTCCCTATGTATTATAACCCCCCTGATCTTCTACTCCGGGCAGGAGAAGACCCGTTAAAAATCTGAAAGTTGATCAAAGAGGTGAAAACATGGAAACAACAATCAAAACAACACCTTTGAACCAATGGCATAGATCCCGCGGGGCCAACATGGCCAACTTCGGAGGCTTTGACATGCCGCTGTGGTATGACACCGGTGTAAAAGCGGAACATCTGGCAGTGATACAGTCAGCAGGCATCTTTGACACATCCCACATGGCATCGGTGCTGGTCAACGGTCCCGGCGCACTGCCACTGCTGCAATATTGCCACACCCGGGACCTTTCCCCCCTGGCCAACGGCCGATGTGTGTATGGGGCCATTCTCGATGAAAAGGGTCATGTCATTGACGATGCCATTGTTTATCGTTTCCAGGCTGATCAGTACATGGTGTGTGTCAATGCGGGCATGGGTACTGCCGTTGCCCAACACCTGAAGTCCCAGCTGGCCGTTATCCAAAAAACAGATGACACCCACGGCACAGTGGATATCCGGGATCTTTCCGAAAAACTCGGAAAAGTGGATATCCAGGGCAAAAATGCGGCAAAGATACTGCAACCGCTCCTGGACAACCCCAAAGCAATTTTTGAAAAAATGCCCTACTTCTCCTTTAAGGGGCATTTTGATGATAACAATCCCCTGGCTGACGGGGTACGGTTAAAGGATGGCACCCCCATTCTGCTCTCCCGGTCGGGCTACACCGGTGAGTTCGGATTTGAGATTTTCATCAAAACCGATGCTGTGGTGGCCCTGTGGGAGTCCATCCTCACGGCCGGGGAACCCTTTGATGTTGTTGCCTGCGGACTGGGTGCCCGGGATTCACTCCGGGCCGGGGCTGTGCTTCCCCTTTCCCACCAGGATGTGGGGCCATGGAAATTCATCAACCATCCCTGGATGTTTGCCCTGCCCCTGGCACCGGACAATGGCAGCTTTACCAAACCCTTTCTGGGGGACAAGGCCCTTCTGGACCCCAAAGACACTTTTTACACCCTGCCCTTTGCCGGGGAAAATCTCAGAAAAGTGGGCAGTGGCCCGGATTCCCAGGTACTGGATAAGAATGGTGAGGTGCTGGGCATAGTACTCACCTGTGCCACGGACATGGCCATTGGTCGTCATGACGGCACAATCTTAAGCATTGCATCCCCCGATCTCCCCCGGGGCTTCAAGGCCCGGGGCATCAGCTGCGGATTTATCCGGGTGGATCGTCCCCTGGAAGTGGGCACCCCACTGGTGCTCCGGGAAAAAAAGCGAAAAATCAATGTCACCGTGGTTTCCGATGTCCGGCCCCACCGCACGGCCCGGCGGAAAATTACGGATTTTCTGGATACAAAAATTTAGATTTCACATGCCGGGTGCCGGAACGTGAACCCCAAGTGACCGTACCGACACCCTGAATAGAGCCAATTTAATTTTTTTAACGGGGATCACCCCGCCACACATGGAGGGTAACAAAGATGAAAGAGATAAATGAACTGAATCTGCCGGAAAATTTAAAGTATTCCAAGGACCATGAATGGGTCGGTGTGGAAGGCGATGTGGCCACCATCGGCATCAACGATTATGCCCAGGATCAACTGGGTGAAGTGGTGTTTGTGGAAGTGCCCGAAGTGGGTGACACCTTTGACGCAGAGGATGAATTTGGCACGGTGGAGTCAGTAAAGGCGGTTTCTGAACTCTATTGCCCCATTGCCGGTGAGGTGGTGGCCATTAACGAAGATCTGGAAGATGCACCGGAACTTGTCAATGAATCCCCCTATGAAAAGGGGTGGATCATGAAAATTAAAGTTGCAGATGCCTCTGAACTGGACAACCTTATGGACAAAGCAGCATATTTTGAGATGCTGAAAGGATAATTGCCATGCGTTATCTTCCCCACACCCCACAGGATATTGCCGAGATGCTGGAAAGGACCGGCCATGCCAGCATGGACGATCTTTTTGAAACCATCCCGGAAAAATTCCGCATCAATGGAGAGATGGATCTTCCCCAGCCATTGACCGAATGGGAACTCAATGCCCACATGGAAGCGCTGTCCCAGGAGATGTGCGCCTTTCCCAAAAATAAAATTTTTCTGGGTGCTGGCAGCTACCCCCATTACATTCCCTCTTTGATCCCCTATCTTGCCGGTCGGTCGGAATTTGCCACGGCCTACACCCCCTATCAGCCGGAAATCAGCCAGGGCACCCTCCAGGGCATATATGAATTCCAGACCATGATCACCGAGCTTCTGGGCACAGAGGTTTCCACAGCCTCCCATTATGACTGTGGCACAGCCCTCACCGAGGCCCTTCTCATTGCCCTTAGAAAAAAGAAAAAACTCAACAAGGTGGCCGTGTCAAGCCTTGTGCACCCCCACCACCGCCAGATCATCAACACCTATTTTGCCCCGGCAGGATTTGAAATGGTGGAAATCCCCATGGCCGCCGATGGCACCACAGACCTTGATGCCGTGGCTGCCATGGATGACATTGCCGCCGTGGCCGTGCAATCCCCCAACTTTCTGGGCTGCATTGAAAATCTTGGCCGGGTCAAAGAAATAGCAGACAGTAAAAAAGCCCTTTTCATCACCTCCTTCACTGAAGGCCTTGCCTGGGGACTTTTAAAGAACCCGGGAAGCTTTGGGGCCGACATTGTGGCAGGGGAAGGCCAGAGCTTTGGCATTTCCCAGTCCTTCGGGGGTCCGGGGCTTGGTATTTTAACGGCCCGGAAAAAATTTGTACGGGATCTTCCCGGACGACTGGTGGGACGCACCAAAGACACCAAGGGCGAAGAAGGCTTTGTGCTCACCCTGTCCACAAGGGAACAGCACATCAGAAGGGAAAAGGCAAGCTCCAACATCTGCTCCAACAACGGGCTCAATGCCCTCACCGCTGCCATGTACCTTGCCACGGTGGGTAAAAAAGGCATGAGAGAACTTGCACAGATCAACCATGACAAGGCCGTATTTCTAAGGGATCAACTGCTGGATGCGGGTTTTGAACCGGCCTTTGACCGCCCCTTTTTCAATGAATTTGCCCTTAAAGCCCCCAAAGGATATGGGGTGAAACGCCAGGAACTTAAAAAGAAGGGAATCCTGGCCGGATTAAGTCTGGAGTGCTACTACCCGGATCTCAAAAACCACTACCTGTTCTGCGCCACGGAAGTATTTTCCAGGCAAGATATGGAAAACCTGGCCAAGGAGGTGAAAAATGGCTGATATTACCGGAACCGGCGGTCTGATATTTAAAGAAGCATTGTTGTGGGAAAAGAGCCGGGAGGGACGATGTGCCTTTTCCATCCCCACAAACGATGTCCCCACAGCCCAACTTGACCCTGAATTTGTGGGGGATGCACCGGAACTGCCCCAACTGGGTGAATTTGATGTGGTGCGTCATTACACACGCCTTTCCCAGTGGAATTTCGGCCTGGATTCAGGCATGTATCCATTGGGCTCCTGCACCATGAAGTACAATCCCAAAACCAATGAGGTCCAGGCGGCACGACCCGGGTTCACCGGGGCCCATCCCATGATTGACGATGAGCTCTCCCAGGGGGCCCTTGCGCTGTTGTACAACCTGGAGCAGTACCTGGCAGAAATCACAGGCATGGCTGCCACCACATTACAGCCGGCAGCCGGAGCCCACGGAGAACTGGCCGGTATGCTGGTGATTCATGCATATCATGAGAAACAGGGACATCAGCGCTCCAAGATCATCATTCCGGACACGGCCCACGGCACCAACCCTGCCAGTGCCACCCTGTGCGGATATGAGTCGGTGAACATTCAATCCGGACCCGACGGCATTTTAACACCCGAGGCTGTGGCTGCGGTGATGGATGAAGAGACCGCAGGCATCATGATCACCAATCCCAACACCCTGGGGTTGTTTGAAGAAAACCTGAGGGAAATTGCCGACATTGTCCATGACAAGGGCGGCCTGGTGTACGGGGACGGAGCCAACATGAACGCTGTCATGGGCATTGTCAAACCCGGCGATCTGGGCATTGATGTGATCCATTTTAACCTGCACAAAACCTTTTCCACCCCCCATGGCGGCGGCGGTCCCGGGGCCGGTCCCATATCTGTGGTGAAAAAACTGGAACCGTTTCTGCCGGTCCCCCGGGTGGAAAAAACCGATGACGGTTATCGCCTGGTCCATACAACTCCGGACAGTTTTGGACGGATGCTCACATTTCATGGTCATTTTGGTGTCCTTATCCGGGCCTATGCCTATATTCGATCCATGGGTGCTGCAGGGCTCACCGATGTGAGCAAGTTTGCCGTGCTCAATGCCAATTACATCAAGGCAAGTCTCAAAGATGATCTTGATCTGCCCTATGACCGGCCCTGCATGCATGAGTGCGTGTTCACAGACAAAAAACAGGTGAACACCGGCATCACCACCCTGGACATGGCCAAACGGATCATGGACTATGGATTTCATCCCCCCACCATCTATTTTCCCCTGGTGGTGCATGGGGCCATCATGATTGAACCCACAGAGACCGAAAGCAAAGAGACCATTGACCAGTTCATTGATGCTTTTAAGGCGGTGGTCAAAGAGGCAAAGGAGACCCCGGAGCTCCTGAAAAAAGCGCCCCATCGGCCCAAGGTGTCCCGTCTGGATGAGGTCACTGCGGCCCGGAAACCGGTTCTGAGGGGATAAGTTATGCCCTTTGAACTTATGGATCTGGGGCTTGTGGATTATGAGAAAGCCCTGGATCTGCAACAGCAATATGTGACGCAAAAAAAAAACAAGGCCCTGGAAACAGACATGATTCTCATGCTGGAGCATCCGGCGGTGTTCACCCTTGGAAAACGGGGGGGACGGGAAAACCTCATGGTATCAGAGGACTTTCTCAAGGAGCAAAAAGTGCCTGTGGTGCAGACCGGGCGGGGGGGAAATATCACCTTTCATGGCCCAGGCCAGCTGGTGGTGTACCCCATCATGGATCTTGATCGGGCCGGTATGGGGGTGGCGGATTTTGTTCATCTTCTGGAAGAAATCATGATTCAAATGGCCGGGGATGTGGGGGTGACGGCCCGGCGAAGTTCAGCCAACCACGGTATCTGGGTGGAAAACAGAAAGCTTGGTTCCATCGGCCTTTCCATCACCCGGGGCATCTCTTTCCACGGCCTGGCCTTGAATGCCAATGTGGATCTCACCCCCTTTTCCTGGGTGAACCCCTGTGGACTTTCCGGGGTTTCCATGACTTCCCTGGAAAATGAACTGCAGCAAAAATCCCCCAAAGGTTCCATATCCATGCCCGTTGTCAAAGAAAGTTTTGTCCGCCATTTCACCAGGGCCATTAAATCAACTTAGCCTCAATCAAGCATATTGAAAATGGTGTCATGCCGCCCTCCTGGCGGACACAACAAACACAAGGTCGTAGACGCGGAGCCAAATGGTATTATACCGCCGCCCCCCGATGGGCAATGGGCCCGGACCGGAACTGTAGACAGCTCAATTGTCCGGTTCCTATTACCCATCGGGGGGCGGCTCTGCTGAGGTTGCCTTGGAGGTTGTCTTTTCATATAAAAAAGAAAACCAAAGTCTAATATACCCAGCACCTATCACCCATCACTCACTTTTTCATAAAAAAAGGGACTAAGCATATGCAAGCAGCACCATTATCCAAGACCAGAAAACCCGGATGGCTCAGGCGGCCCCTGCCCAACGGTCCGGAATATGAAAAGGTAAGACGTCTGCTGGCAGGCTCCCAGCTCTCCACCGTGTGTCAGGAGGCCAAATGCCCCAACATGTGGGAATGCTTCTCCAAAAAAACCGCCACCTTCATGATTCTGGGATCGGAATGCACCCGGAACTGTCGGTTCTGCAACGTGACACCGGGTACCCCACCGCCGCCGGACCCCGGTGAACCTGGGCGGGTGGCCCGGGCAGCCCTGGATCTGGGACTTTCCTATGTGGTGGTGACCTCGGTGACAAGGGATGATCTCCCGGACGGCGGTGCAGCCCATTTTGCCGCCACCATCAACGAAATCAAGGCATTATTGCCCCGGCACACCCGGGTGGAAGTTCTTATTCCTGATTTTAAAGGGAACAAAGAGGCCCTTTACACTGTGCTGGATGCCCGGCCCCATGTGCTCAATCACAACATTGAAACCGTTCCGGCACTGTATGAAACCGCCCGGCCCCAGGCTGATTATGAACAATCCCTGACCCTGCTCCGGCGGGCAGCCCTGTACCGCCCCGGAGCAAGCCAGGCAAAAAATGGAGACAAAAATGCTGTTTTCCCCCGGGAAAATGCCATGCACACAGAAAAAACAGCCACAGAGACCACCTGCTCCCATGGAAGAAAACGCCGTATTCCGGTGAAATCCGGCCTCATGGTGGGCCTGGGGGAAACACGAAAGGATTTGGAACAGACCATATGTGATCTAAAGGATCATGGGTGCGATATCCTCACCATTGGCCAATACCTCCAACCTTCCAGAGATCACCTGCCCGTGGTGGAATACTACACTCCTGAAACCTTTAAAGAGCTGGAAATATTTGCCAGGGAAAAGGGATTTAAAACCGTTGCCAGCGGCCCCTTTGTGAGAAGTTCCTACCAGGCAGACCAGCTGTGCCCCCATTGCCGGGAAAAAGAATAACACTTGCAACTTTCAGGTATCACAGGTATTATGTGCTGTTTACCGTCCCTCCAGATGGCGGGATCTCCAAGTGACTTTCTTAAGACCATTGAGTGAAAGGATGATGCAGTATGTTTTATGAAGCCATATACCAGCCCCGGAATGAAGACAAATTGAGCGACAAGGCCAAAAAATTCATCGGCAGACTCATTGCTATACAGGATGGAGGGCAGGAAGAAACCGCCCCGGGAAAAAGTCAGGTGGTGTACATCGCCTCCCCCAACATTGGCATAATTCCCAACACAGATCTTGAAAATATCACCAGTATTCCCAATACCAAGTGGACGGCCCTGAGCAAGCTCAATGCCCAGGATCAGGAATAGGCTAAAATCATCCCCCCTGTATTTTTTAAAAAATACAGCCTCCAATCAACCTCAGCAGAGCCGCCCCCCGACGGGCAATAGGAACCGGACAATTGAGCTGTCTACAGTTCCGGGGCCGCCCATTGCCCGTCGGGGGGCGGCGCTATAATACCATTTGGCTCCGCGTCTACGACCTATATTTGTTGTGTCCCACAGGAAATACCCGTTTTATAAAATACTCCGCAGATCAGGGGCGTATGTAAGCTGGGCAGGTCAAATCCCAATATGATCTGCCCGTGGCAGTTATGTCAATGCCATTCCGGTACAAATCCGGACAATGAGATTTTCCAGGAGAATATGGGGATGGGCATTGCTGGATTTCAATTGATAATCCAGCTCCCCCAGGGCCATGAGAATATGAATAAGCTCCTTTTGGGTAAAGTTATCGGACTTTAAAAAAGTTTGATAAATGGGATAGGGATTTTTAGGATTGGGGGCCATGGCAAGATCCGAAGCTGTTTTTTTCTTTTTGGCAACCGCTTTTTTCTTCTTACCGGACGGTTTGGATTCCCCTTGTGGAGGCAATTGATCTTCCCACTCTTCAAGTTTTTTCACCATCAGTTCATCGGCCTTGACCACGGCCGGCAGGGTGATGCGGGAGAACTGCTGATAACTCTGACCCGGATGCCATACCATCTGCCCCGGTGCCCGGCAGGAATCAACAAAGTCCTTGACCCGGGTAATTTTTCGTATTTGATTGCCCAAAGCCTTTAAGAACTGCAGGGGGTGGGCGCCTTCCCGGGTGAGGGCATGAAAATAAAACAGGGCGGAAGAGACGTTGCGGTCTGCCACGGCATTGGTGAATTCAAATATAGCATCCTTTCGGGTGCGCTCCACCACCGATTGTACATCCGTGGCAGTGATACCCGGGCGGTCACCAATAAAGGCCACCAGCTTTTCCAGATTATCCACCAGGGTGGCAGGATCAAACCCCACCAGATCGGTGAGCAGGGTAAATGCCCTACCGTCAATGCCCTTTTGCACCGGTGCCAGCACCTGTTCCATGAGGGTGCGCATCAAAGCAGTCTGTTCGGTTTTATCAGCCTTGCGGCTGCCCTTGGCAACAGTGCAGTCCACCACCAGTCCGTATTCACGAAAGGCCTTGAACAAGGTTCGACGTCTGTCTGCCTGGGGGGTGGTGATCAACAGATAGTGTCCGGCGGGAATCCCTTTTTCCATGAGGTGCTGCAACGCATCAAAGTCTTCCGGGGTCATGCCGGACTGACGATCTGTGGAAAATAGAGGTACTTCTTTGGCTGCCACCACCAGGCGGTCCTGCATCATTGAATAGGTGGACAGGCGCTGCACAATCACAGGCAGTCGGGCCTCATCCCCGTCCAGAAAATCATAGCCAAGGCTGCGCTGTTCTTTGGGAAGCAAGACATCTAAAACAGCATCAAATATCTTGCGGCATAAAAAAGCGTCACCATGGACAAGATACACCTGGGGTAATTCATCAAAGGGCGTTGTGTTAAGCCATTGGGCAAGGTCTGTGTGTTTGATCTCCGCCACTGATCACCGTCCGGACTTTGGGGCCTTTGAAGATTTTGTCCCATGGGAGAGCCACCAGAGCATGGCCACGGCCACCAGGGCCATGACAATACCAATGGTCTGGGAAGGGGAAATCACCTGCAACAAAAAATCCCCCCGCTCATCCCCCCGGAAAATTTCCAGAAAAGACCTGAAAATCCCGTACAAAAAGATATAAATCCAGAAAAGACGCCCACTAAAGGCGTTTTTTCTATCCATGGCCACAAGCAGGATAAAAAGAATGAGATTGGAGAGCACCGCATAGAGCTGGGTGGGGTGCAGGGGAACCCCCAGGGGGGCCAGGGAGTGGGGATCAGAAAAAGTAATGGCCCAGGGCAGATCACAGGTTTTACCATAACAGCAGCCGGCAAAAAGGCATCCCACACGCCCTACGGCATGGCCAAGCGCAATGGCAGGGGCCAGAAGATCTGCCGTGTCCCAGAGATTAAAATTTTTCTTTTTAATGTAAACCATGGCCGCCAAAAGGGCCACGATGAATCCCCCGTAAAAAACCAGCCCACCGTTCCAGATCTTAAATATATCCAGGGGCCGGGCCGAAAAAAGGGAAAAATTCTGTATCACATAAAAAAGGCGGGCCCCCACCAGGGAGGATAAGAGGATCACAAAAAACAGATCCGTGATCTCCTGGTGCCCGATGGCGCTGCCCCGAACCCTGGCCCGCCAAGAGGCAAACCAGATGGCACTCATGAATCCCAGGGCCACAAAAAGGCCGTAAGTGTACAGGGTGATGTTGCCGATTTTCAAAAGAATGGGATGCAATGCATAACTCCTAAAAAAAACTGACCCTCATTCAATACCTTTGCCAAACTCAGAATTGAGTTAAAATCCGGCAATCATAAGATTATATATTGAATTGATACCCGCATTTGAATCACAATATATATCTTAAGATGCCAGCCAACATAAAACCGACCAAGGTATTATCATTATAGTTCCGGAATTTTGTTCAGGATGACGTGGTAGAAGAGGATGGCCATGCCAATGCAGATGGCGCTGTCCGCCACATTAAATGCAGGCCAGTGCCAGGTACCAATGTAAAAATCAAGGAAATCCACCACCTGGCCAAACCGGAACCGGTCAATGAGATTACCCACGGCCCCGCCAAATATGGCGGCAAGGCCCATGGAAAGAAATCGATGTTCCCGGGCCACCTGGCCATAGAACCAGAGCAGCCCCAGGGAGACCAGGGAAGATACAAATAAAAAGAAAAACCGACGCACCACCGGGGACTGCGTTGCAAACATGCCAAAGGCCCCCCCGGGGTTGAGCACATGGGTGATGTTGAAGAAAGAAGTCACCTCCATGCGCTCATACAGGGGCAGTTGCGCCATGATCAAAGCCTTGGTGAGCTGATCTGCAAGGATGACACCCCCTGCAATGGTCACAAGTCTCACCAGGCTCTGTTTTCCGGTCACTGTCATGGGCTGTTATGCCTCAACCCCAATGACATCAAGGGCGCCGGAACAGCGGGCACAGGTACCGGGCAGATCGTTTCTGTCTCCTGTGGTGACATCATATCGCCAGCACCGCTCACATTTTTCCCCTTCTGCCCGGGCAACGGACACAAAAAGCCCGTCAATCTCTTTGCTGGTAAATCCGGTTTCCCCCGGGGCATCCAGCAAAGTGGCCTGGGATACAATGAAGATATCCCTTAAATCCGGACCAAATCCCGCCAGGATTTCCCGGACATCGGTATCTGCCACATAAATGGCAATGGCGGCATCCAGGGGATGGCCAATGAGCTTAGCGGTTCTGGCCTCTTCCAGGGCCCGGGTCACCTCGGCCCGGACATCCAGAATCTTCTGCCACCGGACACCCAGGGCCTCATCCTTCCATGCCGGATCCACCTGGGGCCGGGATGTGAGATGAACACTTTCTTTTTTGCCGTCAAAGGCGGGCATATGTTTCCACACCTCTTCGGCGGTGAAAGGCAAAATGGGTGCCATGACCCGGATGATGCCGTCCAGAAGATAATACATCACGGTCTGGGCATTGCGCCGCACCGTGGCGGCAGGCGGAGAGGTGTAAAGCCTGTCTTTGTTAATGTCCAGATAAAATGCGGAAAGTTCCACCACGCAAAAATTGTGCATGGCATGGTAAATGGTATGAAACTCATAGGCATCATAGGCGTTTAAAGATTTTTCAATGAGAGTGGCAAGCCTGTGCAACACAAACCGGTCCATGTCTGTCATGGCCGACACCGGCTGAAGATCGGTATCTGGATTAAAATCAGACAGATTGCCCAGCATGAACCTGCAGGTGTTTCTGATGCGGCGGTAGGCATCTGACAGCTGACGAATAATGTTGTCTGAAATCCTCACATCATCCCGATAATCGGCCGATGCCACCCAGAGCCTTAAAATATCTGCCCCGTGCTGCTTGATGATCTTTTCCGGAGCCACCACATTGCCCACGGATTTGGACATTTTCTTGCCCTGGGAATCCACCACAAACCCATGGGTGAGCACGGATTTATAAGGGGCATGATCGGTGCGGCCCACAGCGGTGAGCAAAGAGGAGTGAAACCACCCCCTGTGCTGGTCACTGCCCTCAAGGTAGAGGTCTGCCGGACGTGTCAACCCTTCTCTTTCTTCCAGCACAGCCGCATGGCTCACACCGGAGTCAAACCACACATCCAGAATGTTATGGTCCTTTTCAAAGGTGGTGCCGCCGCACTTTGCACATGCAGCACCCTCTGGCATAAGCTCTTTGGCTTCCTTGGCAAACCAGATATCAGAGGAGTGTTCCAGAAACAGGCTATGGATTTTATCCACAGACTCCCTTGTGACATACACCTCCCCACACTCCTCACAATGGAACACAGGGATGGGAACCCCCCAGGAACGCTGGCGGGAAAGGCACCAGTCCGGACGGTGTTCAATCATGGAGTAGATGCGAGCCTTGCCCCAGGCGGGAATCCAGTTTACATTGTCGATCTCTTCCAGGCTTTTTTTGCGCAACCCCTTTTTATCCATGGAGATGAACCACTGGGGGGTGGCCCGGAAAATAACCGGTTTTTTACACCGCCAGCAATGGGGATAGGAGTGGGTCATGGGGGTGTGCTGCACAAGGGCACCCAGGCCATCCAGTTTTTCAATGATTCCCTGGTTGGCCTTGAGGATAAACTGTCCCTCAAAATCAGCCACCTCATCGGTGAAGCACCCCTTGGCATTCACAGGGGAGTAGGGTTTAAGACCATAACGAAGGCCCACAATATTATCATCGGCACCATGTCCCGGCGCTGTGTGAACACAACCGGTACCGGCCTCCAAAGTGACGTGCTCGCCCAGGATAATAAGGGAATCCCTTTCATACATGGGATGGGTGCAGCGCTTGTTTTCAAGGTCTTTTGCTTCTATATCACTTAGAACAGTAAAATCTTCAATGCCAAATTCTGCCATCACCTTTTCCACAAGCTCCCGGGCCATGATCATGACGCCCTGTTCCGGGGTTTTCACAGCCGCATAGACAAACTCGGGGTGAAGACAGATGGCAAGGTTGGCCGGAATGGTCCAGGGGGTGGTGGTCCAGATCACCATGGAAATTTTTTCCCCATCTTGTAAGCCTGGAACAAGGCTGGAGATATCATCCTTTAAAGGAAATTTCACATAAATGGATGGGGAGCCATGGTCATGGTACTCAATTTCTGCTTCGGCAAGCGCTGTGTGACAGGAGCAGCACCAGTAGATGGGTTTTTTGCCCAGAAACATATCACCACTTAAGGCAAACTCACCGCACTCCTTGGCAATGCGGGCCTCGTAGGCATTGTTCATGGTCAAATAGGGCTCATCCCACTCCCCGGCCACGCCAAAGCGCTTGAACTCATCCCTTTGGATGTCCACAAACCCTGCTGCATACTTCCGGCAGGCCTGGCGCACCTCCACCGGGGTCATGTTTTTCTTTTTTGACCCTAATTTTTTATCCACATTGTGCTCAATGGGAAGCCCGTGGCAGTCCCATCCCGGCACATAGGGGGCATCAAACCCGTCCATCTGTTTGGACCGGACAATGATATCCTTTAATATTTTGTTAATGGCGTGACCAATGTGGAGGTGACCGTTGGCATAGGGAGGGCCATCATGAAGAATAAAGGAAGGACGTCCCTTGGCAGCTTCCCGCAGTTTGCTGTACAGGCCGTTTTTTTCCCACTCTTTCAGCTGGCCGGGTTCTTTATTGGCAAGATTTGCCTTCATGGCAAACTTGGTCACCGGCAGGTTCAACGTTTTTTTGTAGTCCATCTTTCCTCCACACTGGGTGTATCAATTATATATATGCGTTCTGTTAAATTTAGTTTTTCAATCCAACCCTTTAAACAATGGGCGGCTTTTACCCACCTGCCCAGAGATGATGATCGAACACAAATCCATAAAAACTGTAAACAGTCAATCTAAGGCAAACCAGATAAAATTGTCAAGCACTAATCAACTTGTTCCCACAACGATGAAGTTGGAAACCATGAAGTTTTACCGGATCAACCCGGCAAAAAATGCTAAGAGGGGTACAGAAATTTGACCAACCGGGTTTAAATAACTATAGTATTTTTTTTTAAGTAACTGCCACGGGCAGACCTTATTCTGACCCGGTTCTGCCCACAACAAAAAATAAAAGTCCAATGATTTCAGAACTGGAGAATCACGGCATGAAAATAATTGTTATGGCCGGGGGAAGCGTGTTAAATCCCCATGCATTTAAATCCATGATATCCCGGGCAGACCGGGTGGTATGCGCCGATGGCGGTGCCGCACATCTGGCAGCCCTGGACATTGTCCCCCATGTGGTCATGGGGGATTTGGACTCCATTGACCTGTCCCATCAAAGAAATCTTGAGGATGCAGGGGTTGAATTTATCCGCCACCCCGTGGATAAGGACTACACAGACACCGAACTTGCAGCCCGATGGGCCGTTGAAAACGGAGCCTCACACATCACCTTCATGGGCACCACCGGCACCCGCATGGACCACACCCTGGCCAACGTATTTCTCATGGAAAAAATTGCTGCCATGGGTGTGGCCTGCTCCATGGTGGATGCCCACAATGAGATCCACCTGATCAGGGACGAAATCAGCCTGGAAAAACGTCCCGACACCTACCTGTCCATCATTCCCATCTCCGAAAAAGTCACCGGTATCACCCTCACCGGGCTTGCCTTTCCCCTGACCAATGCCACCCTTCACCGGGGGGACTCCACAGGTATCAGTAACCGTTTTAAGGCATCAAGGGCCACCATCCGAATTAAAACCGGTATTTTAATGGTGACCCTTTCCAACGATTAGCTGTAAACTCAACTTTCGGGCTTCATTTCAAAGCCGGCATTTTTAAATGTACCAATGGGGTCAGTGTGCCGACGGGGTCAGGCTTTTGTTATTGATGTTATCGACCAAGGCCTTTGCCAACGAAAAAAGCCTCGATAATGTCAATAACGAAAGCCTGACCCCACCACGAAATGCGAACACCGAAAGTTGAGCTGTAAATATGTGAAACTCAAAAAACGCGAATTTTTCTCACCTTTTTTAGAAACAAAGCTTAATGAGCGCCTTGCATTTTTTCAAAGGCCTCAATGTCGGTGCTGTATTTTTCGTACTGGGCTTCAAAGAGCACAGGCAGGCGCCGGTAAAAAGCGGCAAGCAAAGGCAGCATGACCTGACGGATCTGGGGATGGGACGCCTTGGAACAGCGAAGATTAAAGATGTGTCGCCACTCTCTGATATTGGCTGTGGTGACAATGTCGGTTTTAAGACTGTTGGGCAGCACACTGCGGGCCTCCTGGGGCCGGGCCCCCATATCCAGCAATGAAAGATAGGCTTTTTCCGCTGCCAGCATGGCGGCCTTCCATGTCTCAAACGCTTCACTGCCCTCCTCCCAGAAAAAGGGACGGATCACTGTGATTTCCCTGCCAAATTTTTCCTTGCCATAGTTGGCGTACCGGGTGCTTTCCTGGGAAAAGGAGCACAACCGATGGCGTACCAGCTCGTGGGTGATGCCCCGGTCACATACAATGCGCACACAAATGGATATGTGTTCAATGACACTTTCATGGCCGGTTTTCATCAATCGGCGCAACAGATCCCGGGCCGTTCCCCGGGCAATTTTATCCTCGGATTTGTAACAGGTGCGGGCTGCCAGCTCCAGCAAGCCATACACCTCTTCCTCCCGGGCCATGTGCAATATTTCAAAATAGGGTTCTATTATTTTCATAATTATTTTCCTAATAATTCTGATCCGCAAATTCCACCCAGCCCCCGGCCTTGACCAGGGACAGATCATATTCACTGATGGAAAATGAGATCTGACGGGAAATTTCACCTGCCGAAATGGTGAAAATCCCCTTATCAATATCTGTTTCTATGGCGGTCTCTTCACCGGCGAACTCAGCAAACAGCTCGTCCACCGCTGTGGCATCCAGTTCCACAGCCATCATGCCGCAATTGAACATATTCTGTCGGAAAATCCGGGCAAATCCCGTGGCAATGACCATGTTAATGCCGTTGACCTCAAAGGCCCAGGGGGCATGCTCCCTTGAAGAGCCGCACCCGAAATTATCCCGGGTGATCACCACAGATTTTCCTTCAATGTCTTTTTGTGGATCAAATCCTTCCAGGACCAGGTCCTCCAAAAGGTTGGGCTTCAGTGCAATTTTGGTACTTTCCGTTAAATATTTGGCCGGTATGATCTCGTCGGTGTTGATGTCTGACCTGTCCAGAAAAAGGACCCTGCCGTTGAAATTTTTCATTGGTTGTCACCTCCTGGCTGGAAAAGGGGAGAGTTGGAAATGGTTCCGGTGAGGGCCGATGCCGCTGCTGTTGCAGGACTCATGAGATGTACCATGCCCCCCTTGCCCATGCGGCCGTTGAAATTTCTGTTGGTGGTGGCAGCACACGCTTCCCCCTCTGCCAGTACGCCGTTGCTCATGCCGAGACAGGCCCCGCAGGTGGGATTGGTGACACAGAACCCGGCATCCATGAAAATTTTAATGATCCCCGCTGAAAGCGCCCGGCTGTAAATATCCGGAGTGGCAGGGCTGACAATGGCCCGGACACCGGGATCAATCTGTTTTCCTTTAATAATGTCTGCGGCAATTTCAAGATCTTCAAACCGACCATTGGTGCAGGAGCCGATGTACACCTGGTGAATGGGCTCGCCTTCCATGTCTGACACCGGTTTAACCTGATCCGGCTTAAATCCAAATGTCACCTGGGGGACCAGGGGGGTGACATCAAATTCAATCACGTCGGTGTAAGCAGCATCTGCATCCGGGGTAAAAACGTTGAATGCGTCAAGGGCTGCTTCTTTTGTGGGATACTCATCTTCAATAAAGGGCCACAGATAATCCACGGTGACCTTGTCAGGGGCGCAGATACCACTGGTGGCACCGGCTTCCACAGCCATGTTGCAAAGGGTCATGCGCTGATCCATGGTCATGGCATCCACCACATTGCCGGAAAATTCCATCACCCGGTTGGTGGCACCGTTGACACCGATCTTTGAAATAAGGGCCAGAATCACATCCTTGGCATAAACGCCCCGGGCAAGGGTGCCGGAGATATTTACCTTCATGGAAAGGGGTTTTTTAAAGGCACACACCCCTTTTAAGATACCCACTTCCAGGTCGGTGGTGCCAACACCGGCGGCAAAGGCCCCAAAGGCCCCATGGGTACAGGTGTGGGAATCTCCCATGATGATGGTGTAGCCGGGACGCACAAATCCCTTTTCCGGAAAAATGGCGTGGCACACCCCGTTGCGGCCAATGTCAAAAAAATCAACGATGTTGTGTCGCCGGGCCCAGTCCCGGAGAATTTTTCCCTGCAACGCTGTTTTTGAATCCTTGGCCGGTGTCACATGATCAATGACCGCCTTGATTTTTGTGGCATCAAACACCCGATCCTTGCCCCGGGCCACAAGATCTGTGATGGCAATGGGGGTGGTAATTTCGTGGCAGAAAACTGCATCCAGACGAACCACCTGAATATCCCCGGATGGGTTATCCACCAGATGCGCGTCAAAAATCTTTTCAGCTATTGTTTTACCCATGGCTTTTTCCTTTCAATTTATTTTACATAAAAACTTTTTGAATACCATTTTTCCCCCGGGGGAGCAAGCTCTGTTTTCATATAACTGCCATGGGCAGGCCGTATTCTGATCCGGCTCTGCCCACAACAAAACTTGAAATACACCCCTGGTTTGCGGAGTATTTCATATAAACGGGTATCTCCTGCCTGACACGGCAAATATAGGGTCGTAGCCGCGGAGCCAAATGGTATTATACCGTATACCGCCGCCCCCCGACGGGCAATGGGCCCGGACCGGAACTGTAGACAGCTCAATTGTCCGGTTCCTATTGCCCGTCGGGGGGCGGCTCTGCTGAGGTAAACTTGAAGAATACCCAGTACCCAGTACCTACTGTTTCATATAAAAAAGGGCAATCCCTTTATCTAAAAGAAATTGCCCTTTTAAAAACAAAATAAACAACCCGGCCCGGAGTAACCGCCACCCCATGCCGTTTAAATCATCAGGAACAGCAGGAACCTTTTGTTCCGCAGCTGCCACAGTCTGAACCGCCCAGATCAAGTTTGGATTCCAGGCTGAATCCCATGCCTGTGAAATCAATTTTGATCATTTTGGCCTGCTGCATGAAAGTTTTGTCCACAACAAGCTTATAACCTTTCACATCGTAGGTGTCATCGCTGTCCTTAGGCTCATCCAGAGCCATTGCAAGAGATGGTCCACCTCAGCCGCCGGAGTTTAAAAAAATTCGTATGGGAGAAGGCTCCCTGCCACTGAAATATTCTTCCAACTGCGCTTTGGCAGCATCTGTCATTTCAATCATTATAAATGCTCCTTGTTTGTTTGGTGTCGATCAGCTCCTATTTGCCGAATTGTTTTTAACTTAACCATATGGGGATGACTTGTCAAGAAATCAGACCCTCTAATTTCAGGCATACTTCATTTTCCGGTTTACACTTTTCAGAAAGATATACCCATTTCCCGGGGAAATTTAATTAAAAAGTGTAAATTACTTTTGAATTGTATGAAAGATGCCTAATTTTAAAGAAAATTTTCCCCGGGCTTTCCTCTACCTCCCCATTTTAAAGTCATGGCGAAAATAAGGCCATGGAACCGGGTATTGACTTAAGTCACATGTTTTGCTAAACCCTCAATCATTTCCACACTGAAATTTCCCGGTCTTTCCCTTCCCATACAGGGCAAGCGTCGCGGGCGGTATAATAGCATTTTGAATATTCGTCGTGTTTGCCATAACATGACCGCTATATAAAACCCCTAACACTTAACTCAAAAAGGACAAAGCAAATGGAAAGAACCTTGTCATTAATTAAGCCGGACGGTGTGGCCAAAAATCTCATTGGAGAAGTAATCAAACGGTTTGAAACAGCCGGCATTAAAATTGTTGCCATGAAAAAAATGCAACTCACAAAGAGCCAGGCTGAAGGTTTTTATGCCGTGCACAAAGAACGCCCGTTTTTTGGCAGCCTCATTGACTTCATGACCTCCGGCCCCATTGTGGCCATGGTTCTGGAAGGGGATGATGTCATTGCAAAAAACCGCAAACTCATGGGTGCCACCAATTTTAAAGAAGCTGAAGAGGGAACCATCCGAAGGGAATTTGCCACGGACATTGAAAAAAATGTGGTCCATGGTTCCGATGCCCCAGAAACAGCAGCCTTTGAGATCAACCACTTTTTCAACAACATGGAAATTGTGGGATAATTTTAAAATAAATAACTCAACTTTCGGTGTTCGCATTTCGTGTTGGGGTCAGGCTTTCGTTATTGACATTATCGAGGCTTTTTTCGTTGGCAAAGGCCTTGGTCGATAACATCAATAACAAAAGCCTGACCCCGTCGGCACACTGACCCCATCGGTGCATTTAAAAATGCCGGCTTTGAAATGAAGCCCGAAAGTTGAGATAAATAAAAAAAGGGCGTTAACTCCGGCAAGCCGGGATTAACGCCCTTTGTCATGCAAAAACTATCTTAATCGTGTATGGCTTAGTGACCAGCTACGATCTTTGCAAATTCTGCAGCCTGGGGATGTGCGTAGATAAGGATCAGTGCAACAACCAGTGCAT
The DNA here is from genome assembly GCF_900176365.1 of Desulfocicer vacuolatum DSM 3385. Lineage (GTDB taxonomy): Bacteria > Desulfobacterota > Desulfobacteria > Desulfobacterales > Desulfobacteraceae > Desulfocicer > Desulfocicer vacuolatum. The sequence continues at coordinate 142,467 of NZ_FWXY01000002.1, forward strand.
AGATACACAGAGACTCGATCATGGCAAGACCGATGAGCAGTGTAACAGTAACTTTACCTGAAGACTCAGGATTTCTGGCAATACCCTGAACAGCACCGTTTACGCCCATGCCCTGACCAATACCACAACCGAAAGCTGCGATTCCAATGGCAACACCAGCTGCCCATACACATGCGGTAAAAAAATCCATTTTTTTCTCCTTTTACCTGATTAAAATAAATTAATGTTTGCGGCTTCTTCCAGGTCCCCGCATTTATTACACAAAGTCATACCGGAACAGACCGATACAACAAAAGTCCTTTATCAATGAGCGTGCTCCATGGCACCGGTGAAGTACATGACGGCCAGAAGAAAAAACACAAAGGCCTGTACCAGGGCGACAAAAATACCCAGCGCCATAATCGGCAGCGGAGCAAAAAAAGCACCGGCCAGGGCAAACAAAATACCCAGCACCAGCTCATGACCCATCATATTTCCAAAAAGACGGAAAGAGAGAGATAAAATTCTGGCCACATGACCGATGATCTCAATGGGCAGAATAATGGGGATCATCCACCACACAGGTCCGATGAAGTGTTTGTAATAATTAAAACCATGGTATTTAACACCGATAACATGGGTCCAGATAACCGTAACAAGGGCCAGGGCCGCCGTGGTGTTCAGGCTGGCAGTGGGAGGGAAAAACCCGGGCACAAGACCGATGAGGTTGCCAAGGAAGACAAAAATAAAAATGGTGGCTGCCAGGGGGAAAAGCCATCTGCCCTCTTCTCCGCAAATACCCACCATGAACTCTTCCAATCCTGATATCAACACTTCAAACACATTTTGAACAGGTTCCGGCACCAGCTGGGTGTTTTTACCCGCAAGCCATCCAAAACCGATAAGAATACCCATCACAACCCACATGTAGATAACATGCACGCTGGTGTGAGCAAAATGGCCCAGACCAATCAACTCAAACAGCTTTACAAAGAATAGATATGGATGTTCCACCTTAGACCGCCTCCTTAAAAATAAGTCTTGTTAATTCCAGCGTGGTTGCTGCCATAATGCTGACAACCACAACCGAAAGGCCCATGATCAGACCCAACGGATCAACAATATTTCCTTTTATAAGCGCGAATATAACAATTCCGCTTATGGCAAATCGAATATAATATTTTATAAGCACCACACCGAGGATTGAACGGGCAGGCTTTCCGGAAGCGGTGGCCATGGCCTTGTAAAGGGTGTGCCTTAGAAGATGAAAATTGAGGGTCACCAGCAACGAACCTGTTAAAATACCCATGGCAAAGGGCATTGGGGTATTTATAAACCCCAGAAGCGTTCCCACCACAAACAAAAACCAGTTGGAAGTGGTTACAAATTTGATTATTCGCTGATGAATATCCATAGAATTAAAGTTTTCGACTCCTTTTTGCCGCCATGGCCAGGTTTCTAAATCCGGCGGCAATTCCCAGCCCCAGCCCCACCAGGGTCAGGATCGGTTTTGTATCAAACTTACCATCCAGCCAGATCCCGGCAAACAGCCCGAGGAAGATGGAGATGGCCACGGACAGACCAAGGCTGCTGTAATAAGCAAGTTCCCGAATGGTCTTTGATGTCTCTTTTTTCATGGATCCTTCTCTTGGATCTGTCCCTGAATTAGAACGGACACGATCATTATTGTTAAATGGAACTAACACATGATTCATACCAAGTCAATGTCAAAAAAAATTATGGCCCGCACGCTCTATATTAAAGTCACCTTACCGCAGGTGTGATCTTTGGTCACCTCCCCCACCAGGGCAGCAGCAATCCCCCGGTCCTGCATGGCCATGAGGCAATTTTGGGCATCCTTTTTTTTCACACTCACAAGAAGCCCCCCGGATGTCTGGGGATCAAACATAAGATCCAGAACAATTTTATCCATTTGGTCGGGGATCACCATGCCCGGCTGGCAGTATCTCCGGTTTCGGAAGGCCCCCCCGGGCACCATGCCCATGGCGGCCCACTGTGCAGCGTTGTCAATCACCGGCACCGCCTGGGTGAAAAGAGAAATTTCCTTTCCCCCGCCCCGGGCCATTTCCAGCAGATGTCCTGCCAGGCCAAAACCGGTGACGTCGGTGCATCCCCCCACATCAAACCCGGCCATGACTTCGGCCGCATCCCGGTTCAGGGTGGACATGATATTTACCATTTTCCGGGTGGTGGCAGCATCGGCAAGCTTTCCTTTCAGTGCTGTGGCCACAATACCGGTTCCCACGGGCTTGGTGAGAATGATCTGATCTTTGATGCGAATACCGTGGTTGGTGAGCACCCGGTCCGGGTGCACCACACCGGTGACGGAAAGTCCATATTTAAATTCAGGATCATCCACGCTGTGCCCCCCCACCAGGGTGGCGCCGGATTCGTGGATCTTGTCAAGCCCTCCCTGCAGGGTCTTTTGTAAAACATCTTCTCCAAAATCAGCACTGGGAAAACAGACAATGTTCATGGCAGTCAAGGGGGTGCCGCCCATGGCATAGACATCACTTAAGGAGTTGGCCGCTGCAATCCGACCGAACTCATAGGGATCATCTGTGACCGGAGTTAAAAAATCCAGGGTCTGGATCAAGGCAGTGTCCTTGTTGATGCGAAAAACACCGGCATCATCACTGGTTCCCAGCCCCACAATAAGATCGGGATGGCTTTTTGCTTCAAGCCCGCCCACAATGCGATCCAGTGCCCCTGGATCTATCTTGGCCGCTCAACCGGCCGCCTTTACCTTTTCGGTGAGCCTTATGATCTCTCTGGAAGTCATGAATTATTTCCCTTTATATTGTTGTTCATCAACATAGTCCCACAGCCACAGCAAATCTACCCGTGGTGTGTTCATGGCGATATGAAAAAAAACGGTCTGGATGACACTGGGTACAAAGACCTGACACCTCAATGTGATCCGATTTAATGCCCTTTTCCATGAGCTGCCCCCGGCTGATGGCCCAGAAATCAAAATGATGATCCCCCCGGCGGTATTGTAAAAACCCCTGGGGCAGTTCGTCCTTGTAATGGACAAATTCAGCGCAGCAGGGACCAAGGGAAGGCGCAACGGCTGCCCTGATGTCACCGGGATCACAACAAAAATCGGTCACCATGACATCCACACCCCGGCCAATGATGTTGGCCACACTCCCCCGCCAGCCGGAATGTAAATTGGCCACCACTTTTTTTACGGGATCAAACAATAGCACGGCCTGGCAGTCAGCCACCTGGATCACCAGAAGCACTCCCGGGATGTTGGTGACCACCCCGTCGGCCACAGGGATGGCCCCCTGGGAAAATGGCATTCCATTTTTCAAACAGGGGGTATCCGGGCATGGGAGAGGGTCATGGGAAACGCTGCATTGCTTCCGGGTGTCCATACCATGGGATGTCAATGTCTTAATTTGCTGTTCCCGATCCAGCACCAAAACCCCGTTGCCATGGACCTGGTGCAGGTAAAGGGCATGTTCAAATCCCAGATCACGGGCAATGCGGCATCGATTTTCCCGGACATGGGTTTCATTATCCCCGGTGGAGATCCCCACATTCAAAGAGTTAAAGGGGGAAAGACTTACCCCGCCCTTGCGGGTAAATACGCCGTGGGCAACCTCCGCATGGGAAGTGAATATGTTAAATTGAATCATGTCCATGGCAGTGACACCAGATATCTCCATCATGAAAAGCGCGCCACAATGCGTTCAATGATGATGGTGGTGGATATGTCCGGTTCCAGAACCATGCGCGCCACCCTGCCCCCGTTTTGCGTCACCGTATCCGCACCAATGATATCCGCTTCGGCCCAGTCTGCGCCCTTGACCAGGACATGGGGGTTAAGCTCCCGGATCAACTCCCCGGGATCGGGTTCATCAAAAATCACCACATGGTCCACACAGGCAAGGGCTGCCATCACCCGGCTTCTGTGCTCCTGGGATATCACCGGCCGGGAAGGTCCTTTGATGCGGCTAACAGAGGCATCGGAATTCAGGCCCAGCACCAGCACATCTCCCTGGTGTGCCGCAGCCTGCAGGTAGGAGACATGGCCCGCATGGAGGATATCAAAGCAGCCGTTGGTGAACACAATGGTGCGGCCCCGGTCCCGGAGGGTTTTCCCCAGATCAGCCACGGCCTGTCTTTCAATTATTTTCAATTGATCAATACTTAAACCCATATTTCTTTTTCCACACCTGATATAAATTTTTCTTGTGGGCAGGTCAAATTCCAGGATGGTCCACCCCAAAAAACATTTTCACGCCCTGGCAAGCACCAGAACATCCACCGATGCCGCACCGGAACAGCGCAACACCCGGGCCGCTTCCTGGCAGGTGGACCCGGTGGTGTACACATCATCCACAAGTAAAACGGCCTTTCCCCTTACCTTGCGGGGGGATATCACCTTAAAGGCGTTTTTTAAATTTTCCCGGCGGGCCTCCCGGTTAAATCCGGTTTGGGAGGCGGTTTTCCGACACCGTTTTAGCAACCGGTGATCCACATGCCAAGGCGGGGGATTTCCATTGCATTGTTTCCACATTTTTTCAAAATTCTGCACCAGCAGAAACGCCTGGTTAAAGCCCCGCCGGACCAGCCGGGAACGATGCAGGGGAATGGGGATGATCGTATCCACAGCAGATGTGGCAAAATGGGCACAAAAAACCATGAACAACAGTTGCCCCAGGGGACGTGACAACGCCATCTTGCCATTATATTTCAATAAATGAATGGCCGTGAGCAATCCCCGGCCATAGCTCCCCACGGCCCGGACCCGGCCAATGTTCCCAGGAGATGTGGCACAATGCCTGCATACACCACCCGAAGCGTTCAGGCCCATCAGTGAACCGGCACATCGTGGGCATCGGGGAGGCTCAAGGGGTGCCGGCCCCGGGCTGCTACACTCCGGACAAAAAAACGGTGATAACAGTTCATGGAACCGGGCCTGGAGAACATCCGGGTCCATGCCAATGCCATGGTGAACCCCCATGGAGTCCCCGGATAACATATCGCAGGATGGCCGTGGCCAGGCTTTGTTTACGGGTGTTTTCTCCGGGGCCGGAGGAATAAAACACCCACACACCATGCACCGCCGGGGAAACAGATGATCCATGCCCGCCGCCCAAAGATAAACAAGCGTTTCCCGGCAATGGGTTTTAATCTTCCTTAAAAGGGCATTCATATCCATAAAAAGTTCATCAGCATGGTCAGTGTGCCTGTTGCAACTTTGGATTGGAAGGCGAGCGCAGCCACGCCGTCCAACACTTTTTTATCACTGCCGCAACAAGGCTTTCCAAACGCTGCCAAGGGCACTTTTAAAGCGTGGCACAACAAGTTATCCCCGCTGCCTTAAAACCTCATACATGGCAATGCCCCCGGCCACCGACGCATTTAAAGAGGTGACCCCCCGGGCCATGGGTAAAGAAATGAGAAAATCGCACTCTTTTTTCACCAGGGGACGAATCCCTTTGTGCTCCCCGCCCACCACCAGGGCAATGTTTCCGGTGAAATCCGCCTGAAAAAGGGACTGCTCCCCTGCGGCATCCAGTCCTGCCACCCAGAATCCCTTCTTTTTCAGGGAGCGAAGCAGGGTGGCGGTGTTGGTGACACAATACAAGGGGGCGTGTTCCAGGGCCCCGGCCGATGCCCGGGACACCGCCGGGGTGGGGGAAACGGCCCGGTCCCGGGGAAGAAGAATATAATTGACCCCGGCGCACAGGGCTGTGCGGATCAAAGCCCCGAGATTATGGGGGTCTTCCATGGATTCCAACACAAGGACAAAGCAGTTATTTTCTTGCTGATCCATTTCCTGCAACACTGTTTCCGCCTTTGCCAGGGGCAGTGGTCCCACAATGGCCACAATACCCTGGTGCCGCACCCCGGGACAAAGGTCATCCAGGGCCTCCGGGGTGAGGGGGATCACGGGTATGTTCAATTGACCGGCCCGGTCCACAACGGTCTTAAGCCGATCCCGAAGGTGATTATCTGCAATGTGTATGCAATGAAATTGTCTTCGGCCTGCTTTCAGGGCTTCCCGGACACAATGGACACCTGCCAGGGCCTCCCGGCCCGGCCCGGGACCATGGGAATCCATGGTTTGTTTCTTTTTCAAAAATCGCTTTTTCCCGGTACCGGCAGATTTATCACCGGCATGATGTTCCCGGGGGCCATGGGGCTTATTAAAGGGCTGATTTTTTCCCGGGCTCTGTCTGTTTCTGGGCGATGTCACACCGCTCCTCCCTTGAACTTTTCAATGATGGCTGCCATCTTCCCTGCTGCTGTGTCCAGGTCATCATTGACAATGACATGATCATAAAGGGGAAGGTCTGCCATCTCCCGGGCGGCATTTTCAAGACGCCGGGCAATGACAACATCACTGTCTGTGCCCCGCTTTCGCAACCGTGCTTCCAGCACTGCCATGGAAGGGGCATTGATAAAGACCGTTACAGCCCGGGGATAAGTTTTGCGAATCTGCCGGGCCCCCTGGACATCAATGTCCAGCAGCAGGGGGTTGCCCTTTTCCAGACGTTCAGTGATAAAGGCCCGGGAAGTACCATAATAATTGTCATGCACCTTTGCCCACTCGGCCCAGGCATTTTTTTGAATGCGCTCCCGGAACACCTCCGGGGTGATAAAAAAATAGTCCACCCCATCCTTTTCATTGCCCCGGGGGGGCCGGGTGGTGTGGGAAATGGAATAAGACAGCCCGGGAAACAGCTTAAGCATCCGGGTACAAAGGGTGGTTTTTCCGGCTCCGGAAGGGGCAGACACCACAAATAGCCCTGCCCGGGGGGGCAATCCCCCCGGAGAATTTTGACCTTCCTGCCCCGCCAGGTCATTCTTATGGATCATCACTCTTTCTCCTTTGGATCTTTACCCACCAGTAAAAATCGCTGGGACAGTGTTTCTGCCTGGATGGCCGACAGGATCACATGGTTACTGTCCGTCACCACCATGGCCCGGGTCTTTCTGCCGTGGGTGGCATCAATGAGACGTCGCTCTTCCCTGGCCTCATCCTTGAGTCGTTTCATGGGAGATGAGTTTGGTGCCAGTATGGTGACCACACGCTGGGCCACCACTGTGCTGCCAAACCCCAGATTTAACAGTTCTTTTTCCATGATTTCTCCTGCCTATTCAATGTTTTGGATCTGTTCCCGTATTTTTTCCAGTTCGGACTTTAACTCCACAATGGTATGGGATAACGCCGCCTTTCCCGATTTAGATCCCATGGTATTGAATTCCCGGTTAAACTCCTGGATGAGAAAGTTAAGCTTCCGGCCCCCGGGTTCATCTGCGGCCACAATATCCCGGAACTGCCGGATGTGACTGCGCACCCTGACGATCTCCTCGGAAATATCACTTTTATCAGCCAAAACAGCCGCCTCCTGGGCCAGACGGACCGGATCCACCTCCACACCGGCGGTGAGGACTTCAATGCGCTCCATGAGTCGCTTTTGATACAGTGCAGGAAGGGCCTGGGCATCGGTTTCCACAATGTCCATGCGCTTTTCAATGTCATCCACCCGGGCCAGAAGATCCAGGGAAAGATTGTCTCCCTCTGCGGTGCGCATGCGGTCAAGCCCCCCCAGTGCCATGTCAACGGCCTGGGAAAGCACGGCTGCCACCTGGTCGGCATCGGTCTTGTTTTCTGCGACCTGGATCATCTCCCGGCCCTCCAGAATATGGCCAAGCGTCACGGGATCTTTCAGATCAAACTCATCCCGCAGGGCGCAAAGGGCCTTAAAATAACCCTGGGCCCTGGGCAGATCCACCTGGAACACGGTGGTGTCTTCTGCCTGTTCTTCAAGGCTGACCCGAATCTCCACCCGTCCCCTGGCCACGTACCGGCCCACCTGTTTTTTAATGCCCTCCTCCAGTCGGCTGAAGGTCCGGGGCAGATAAAGGGCCACATCCAGATGCCGGGAGTTGTAGGTTCGGATCTCCACATCGCAGGTAATATTCTCCACGGTGTGGGAGGCCTCGGCAAAGGCGGTCATACTCTTAATCATCTTAAATACTCCGTTTAAAATGGGATCAGGCCTGACCCCAACTGTTTTTTTATACGAAAAAGCAGGTACTGGGTATTAGGTGCCGGGTGTTCACAGCAACTACTTTTTCATTGTTTGTTGTGTCCGTGAAGACATGCCGGTTATTTTAAATCTGTCACATATTGCCGACGCACATCCATGAGAAAATCGGTCATTTCCGTGGAAGCATAGTCAGGATAGGTCCATGCAAGGGAATGAAATTTTCCTTTTTTAAACATCAGGGTCACCTCGGCATAGATACCCCGGCCAATGTAAATCCGGTGGGAAAAATCCTTGCCCGTGGCCAGCACAAACCGGGAAAGCAACAAATACCCGGGATCAAGATTAAGGTTCCGCCGACCATTGACAGCCCATGTTTTTTCCATGGCATTGGTGGTCTCTTTAATGCGGGCCAGATCGTCCTGGGCAATCAAAGAACCAAAAGAGAGCATACGCCGAAACAATGGGGTTCCCATCTCTCCCTCATAGTAATCGGTGTAATCAAAATCAAACCAGCCACTGATATTTTCTGTGGGACCAAAGGCCTTTTCCAGCACCGGTAACAACTCATCAAACAGCTCTTTATCATTCATGAACACGCTGATGACAAGCTTTGCCGCATCGGGTTTCTTTGGGATGCTCACTTATCCAGTGCCCTCGCCTCTTCCACCAGCATGATGGGAATATCATCCCGAATCTCATATTCCAGACGGCACTTATCACAGATGAGACCGTTTTTTTCCGCATTAAGGTATATCTCCCCCTTGCACTGGGGGCACGCCAATATATTGAGCAACTCTTCTGAAACCGCCATGTTATTCTCCTTGTCTCTTTTCATATAACTGCCACGGGCAGATCTTATTCTGGCCTCGGCCTGCCCAAACCATTACCCCAAAACCTCTCCAGGCTGCTGCATGGAGCGAAGGGTGTGGTATTTTCCCTCCAAAGCCATGAGTTCGTCATGGGTGCCCTGCTCTACAATGCGCCCTTTTTCCAGCACCACAATGCGGTGGGCATGGTCAACGGTGGACAACCTGTGGGCAATGACAAAGGTGGTGCGCCCTTTAATAAGATTGGCAAGGGCCTGCTGAACCACCTGCTCTGCCTGGGAATCCAGGGCTGAGGTGGCCTCATCCAGGATAAGAACGGGGGCATCTTTGATTAAGGCCCGGGCAATGCACAATCGCTGTTTTTCCCCCCCGGACAGCCGATTTCCCAATTCTCCAATAACCGTGTCATATCCCTTGGGAAATCCCATGATGAAATCATGGGCAAAGGCTTTTCTGGCGGCGGTTTCCACCTCCCGGTCAGAGGCACCAAGATTGCCATACCGAATATTGCCGGCCACCGTATCATTGAACAGCACCGGTTCCTGGGTCACGATGGAAATATTTTCCCTTAAAGATGCAAAGCTTAAATTCTTGACATCCACTCCATTGAGGCGCAGGGAGCCCGAGGAAACATCATAAAACCTGGGAATGAGATTCACAAGGGAGGTTTTGCCGCCACCACTCATTCCCACCAGGGCCAAAACCTCCCCGGGGTTCACCTGAAGATTGATATCACTGAGCACCGGTGGTTCATGGACATCATAGGCAAATGCCACCCCTTCAAAAGCCACCCCCACCGATCTGCCTTCCAGAACCAGGGGGGATTTCTTTTCCTCTATTTCTGACTCCCGGTCAATGATTTCAAAAATCCGGGTCACCGCAGCCATGCCCTCCTGGACCGTATTGTTAAGGGCTGCAAGCTTTTTCACCGGTGCATAGAGCATCATCACCGCCGTTAAAAAAGAAAAAAAAGTCCCGGTGGTGGAGGCCCCGGATATCACCCGGGAACCGCCAAACCAAATAATAAAGGCAATGCCGATGCCCCCCAGAAATTCCATGACAGGAGAAGAAAGGGATTTGGCCACCACCGACTTCATCTCCAGGCGAAACAGGGTTTGGGATTTTTTATGGAACCGCTTTTTTTCATATTCTTCCCGGTTAAAGGTCTTAACGATCTTACTGCCGGCAAAGGTTTCATGGAGAAACACGTTGAGATCTGCCATGGCCTGTTGACGTCCGGTGCTAAACCGTCGCACCCGTCTGCCAAATATCACCACCGGATAAAATGCCGCCGGAAGCACAATAAAGGCTCCCATGGCAAGTTTCCAGTCCATGTAAAAAATCACGCACACAAGCCCCACCACAGTGAAAAGATCCCGCAGCAATCCTGCCACGGCCGTGGACACCATGCCTTTGACAATGTTTACATCATTGGTGATTCTGGACATGAGGGTACCGGTTTTTTCCCGGTGGAAAAAAGCCAGGGGCAGATCCATGATACGATCATAGAGCATGTTTCTCAGGGTTTTGATGATCTGTTGTCCCACATGGTTCATCCAGTACTGCTGACCATAGGTGGCACTGCCCTTTAAAAGAAAAATCAAAATGGCGGCACCGGGAAGCAACAAAAGACGGGATTGATCCCGGTTCACAAAAATATCATCCAGCATGGGCTTGACAAGATAGGCAGACGCAGAGGTGGCACCGGCCACCACCACCATGCACACCATGGCAAGGGCAAGTTTCTGCCAATGGGCCGCAACAAGGCCCAGCAGCACCCGTTCCCGGGGAGTATGTCTATTTTTATTTGAAGATTTCATAAGCCTTGTATTATGGAATGGAATAAGAACTGTTGTCAATATTAAAAAAATATGCGACAAGGGGTCCCATGGGACATCAGGGGATATTACATGGGGGGCTTGGACTATATGGTCTGGCCTGGAAGCTGGCATTGCCATGGCTGAAAAAAAACAAACGCCTTTGCCGGGGATTTCACCGGCGCATTGCCGCTGATCACCTGGCACCGGCAGAGATCTGGATACAGGCGGCATCGGCAGGGGAAGCTTATCTGGCCTGCGCCCTGGTACAGGCCATGGTGCCCCGGCAACCATTAACCGTGCTTGTAACCACCACCACCACCCAGGGCATGGACATCCTTAAAAAAGGCATGGCCGCCCCGGACATTGATCCCCATGTCCGGGTGAATCTCTCCCTTTTTCCCTTTGACACGCCTTCCCTCATGGATGCAGCAGTGTCAAGGGTGAATCCCGGCACCATGGTCCTTTTGGAGACAGAATTGTGGCCGGGCCTCCTTCATGCCCTGAAAAAACGACATATCCCCATTCTCATGATCAATGCCAGGCTTTCAAATAAAAGCGTTTCCCGGTATGAAAAAACGTCATGGCTGTGGAAACAACTGGCACCGGATACCATCCTGGCCATCTCCCCGGAAGATGCCCAAAGATTCCAACGGATATTTCCCCACACCGCCATTTCCACCATGCCAAACATAAAATTTGACATGGTGATACCCCAAAAAAGAGCAACCTCCCCCACACCTGTCCCCCTGGCCGGAAATCCTTTTCCCCCGAACACACCGGTGACACTATTGGCCTCCGTCCGCATGGAAGAGGAAAACCAGGTGGCAAAAATACTTGATGCCATCCTTTGCCAATATCCCAACCAGGTGGTGGGATTAATTCCCCGGCACATGCACCGCATCCCTTTTTGGCAGGATATGCTCACCCATCTTGAACGTCCCTGGCAGCTTCGCTCCACCATCAACGACCCGGTGCTGCCCGGCACCACCATTTTGTGGGACACCTTTGGTGAACTCAAAGCCGCTTATGGCCATGCCACCGTGGCCTTTGTGGGGGGCAGTCTGCACCCATTAGGGGGACAAAACTTCATGGAACCTGTCATGTGCGGTGCCCCCGCTGTGACCGGTCCGCACCTTGACAATTTTAACTGGGTGGGACAGGGGCTTTTCACCGCCGGTGTGGTGAATCGGGCCCAAAACAGCGCCCAGGTAGTACACCACCTGGTCCGGATACTTAACCATCCCCCCCAGAGACAACAGACCGCAACCACCGGCCTTGGCTATTTACGCCGCTACCAGGGTGGCACCGCCATGGCCGTTGATACCATTATCAAAACCCTCAATGCAGTGAAAAATCATGAATAAAACAGACTCAGCACCCCGGAAAAAAATCATCCGAAAACGGGCCGGCGAACATAAACGCTACGCCTCGGGATTTCTCTATCAGCAAAATGCCAGGTACTTTGCCCAGATTTCAGAAGGACTCATTGACCTTGGCGCAAAGGAACTCACCGCCCTTGGCGCAAAGGACATTGAAGCCGACCAGCGGGGCATCCATTTCACAGCGGAAAAATCGGCTTTTTACCGCATCAACTACTGTTCCCGCCTGGCATCCAGGATACTGGCACCCCTTGTCACCTTTTCCTGTGAAGACGATGAGACATTGTACCGTCAGGTCAAACGCCTCCGGTGGGAACAGCTCATGTCCCGGAAACAGACCTTTGCCGTGTCTGCCAATGTGTCAGACAGCGCCATGGATCACTCCCAGTTTGCAGCCCTGCGACTGAAAGACGGGGTGGCAGATTATTTCCGGGAACGAAGCGGTAAACGCCCCAATGTGGACCCCCGGGAACCGGATCTGCTCATCAATCTGCATATCCGCCACAACCGGGCAACGGTGAGCATTGATGCATCAGGGGGATCGCTGCATAAACGGGGTTACAGAGAAGAAAGCGTCACCGCCCCCATGCAGGAAACCGTGGCCGCCGCCATTATTAAAATGTCCCAGTGGGACGGGACCCGGCCCATTTACGATCCCATGTGCGGCTCCGGCACCCTTTTGTGTGAAGCCCTCATGGCCCAATGCAACATTCCTGCCGGTATTTTCAGGGAACGGTTCGGTTTTCAGCAGCTGCCTGATTTCAATCCGGAACTGTGGCGCCAGGTGAAAAAAGCAGCAGATGATACCATCGTGGATATCCCTCCGGGACTCATCCGGGGCAGTGATATTTCCGAAGTTTCTGTGGATGCGGCCCGCACCAATCTCATGGGTATGCACCACGGCAACCGGGTCACTGTGGAACAAATGGATTTCAATGATCTTGCCCCCATTGAAAACAGCATTATTGTGGCCAACCCGCCCTATGGTATTCGTCTGGGTAAGGATCAGGACCTGGAACTTTTCCACCGCCAACTGGGGGATTTTCTAAAACAAAAATGCACCGGTTCCACAGCCTATATCTATTTTGGAGATCCCGATTATATACAGTTCATGGGACTCAAGGCATCCTTTCGCAAACCCATCCGGGCAGGCGGGCTTGATGGACGCCTGGCCAGATATGAACTCTATTAATCCGGCATAGCCAAGCACCCCCGACGGACCATGGGGCCGACCCGGAACATTGGGAACTAAAAAAGGGGGAGAGATAAAATCTCCCCTGCTATTTATCGTTTCTGTCACCACACTTTTTTACAGCAAGTCGCTCATGCCCTTTGATGTAAGCGTGGCAGGCAGCATCGTCCAGCCCTGTGGCCAGCACGCCATGAAAACAGCCCAGGGCCGGAGCCCGGTCATTGCCGGAATAAAGGGCCACGCCCTTTTCAAAAAGTGTCCGGGTGCGTTGCTTTAATTTCCGGATGGGCTCAGGATCAGCATCAAATCGTTCATAAAGAGACACCGGCGCTCTTTTCCCCTTGAGCTTGACATGGCCAAGATGTCTGATATTTGATTTTTCATCTTTGCCCACATGGGCTGCCACAGCCTCACTGACAATAAGGGACACCCCAAACAACCGGGTCATCTGTTCAATGCGCTGGGACAAATTCACCGCATCGGAGATCACTGTGCTCTCCATGCGCTGTTCTTCACCAATGGTGCCCAGCATGAGCATGCCCGTGTGAACCCCCACCCCCACCTGAACCGGAAAACCGCCACTCATGCCCCCCCTCCGGTTATAGTGATCCAGCACCCGCAATACACCAATGGCAGCATCCACACCATCCCGGGGTCCCCCGGGAAAAAGAGCCATGATGCCATCCCCCATATATTTATCAATGAACCCGTGGTGTTCCCGGACCACCGGGCTGATGCACTTTAAAAGCGTATTTAAAAATTGAAAATTCTCCCGGGGCGTCATCTGTTCAGACAGGGCTGTAAAGCCTTTGACATCACAAAAAACAATGGTCATTTCCCGTTGTACGCAATCTCCAAGCTTCACATCAATGATATTGTCATGCCCCATGATCTCCAGTCCTTTCCGGGGAACAAAACGGGTAAGCGCCTTGTTGGTACGCTCAATGTGATCAAGTAGCATGGCATTGGAAAAGGCCACATTAATACCGGTCATCATTTTTTCCAGAAAGGTGATTTCAGCCCGGTTGTAAAATCCCCGGCACCGGGGGCCCAGATTGATCACTCCGATGATCTTCTCTTCATAAATAATGGGGATGGTGATGATGCAGTGAAATTTTTTAAAATAATGCATCCCGGTTTTCCGGTGGGGTTCATATTCCTTTTTCTGGGCCACCTGTTCCTTTTCAATGACCATGTCAAATCCCGGAATTTTTCCCAGTTGATCTTTTTTTACATCAATAATTTCAGGTCCCCCATATTTATGACCCAGCGCCAGGGAAAAACGGATATTACCGGATTGACGCAAAAAAATAGAAATATTCTCCGGCTGCAGGACATCATCAAGGGTCCTTCGGATCAGTTGGGCCAGCTGCCCCAGGGTTTTAAGCTGGAGAATGTTCCCATGGAATTGATCCACAATGGCGGCATATCTGTAAGATTTACGCTGGAGCCGCCTGCTGATGCGGGGTTGAATCAATAGCATGTAAATCAATCCCCCCATAAAGCACACCAGAAGCAGCAAGGTGGCTCCTGCAAGGTTGTATCGATGGGGATGGGTCAAAATATCTGTCATGGCAACGCCGATGAGTGCGGTGACAACCACAAGGGATGTGGCCCACAGGGCAAACTTGGCCATGAGCTGATCAATGTCCATGGCCCGGAGGGAAACAATGTTAATGGCCATGGTGGTGACATAAAGGGGGGCCATGAAAAGGGGCCCCACCTGGTAATACCGGGTGATCCCCATGAGGGGCAGCACAATACAAGACACTGTGGCCACCACCCCGCCCCCGGCCATGGCAAGGGCTGTATAAAGCACCTGTTTCCTGGCAATCCCCCCTGTGGCAACGCGATATTGCCGTACAAACACGGCACAGGCAAAAAGTATATAAGAAACCACCAGGGGGGCATATAAAGGCGTATAAAGAATGCCGATGTCCCGGACCATCACCCGGTGATCCCCCAGGGTCCGGATCACCATGTTTTTCACAAACAGATCGGTGAACACCACAGGCAGGGCCAGCAGCAGCACCGGGCCGCAGATCACCACCAGGGCAACAAGAAGCCGCCTGATCAAAACCATTGGAAAAATCATTGAAAAATAGAGATGAATGGCCACCTGGAACAAGGTGAACATCACAGCCAGACGGTTCAATAATGTGGTGACTTCCGGCGTATCTTCAAAAAAATAACCCACAAAAATGGATAAGATGAACAGGGCCGCACACACACCGATGATGAGAAAAACGCGATTTTGCAACCTGCCGGGATTGTGAATATAAACAAAAACAGCCAGCATGGCCATGATAAAGGGGAAAATCACGTTAACGATGTAAGGATTATTCACACCATGGCCTCCTTGGAGATAGATTTTGGGATATGGGATCAGGGTGAAATTTACTGATCCACCCAGTTCAAGGTGCGCTCCACCGCCTTTTTCCAGGCAGCGCAGGCACGATCTCTATCTTTTCGGGCCATGTCCGGGCTCCAGGCACCATGGATCTCCCAGTTGGCCTTGAGGTCACTCATATCTGACCAGTATCCCACGGCAAGCCCTGCGGCATAGGCGGCCCCCAATGCCGTGGTTTCAGCCACCCGGGGCCGAATCACCGGCACATTTAAAATATCAGATTGAAACTGCATCAACAGATCATTTTCAATCATCCCCCCATCCACCTTGAGCCGGGTGAGGGCCACTCCTGAATCAAGGTTCATGGCCGCCACAATATCCCCGGTCTGGTATGCCGTGGCCTCCAGCACGGCCCTTGCCACATGGTGCTTATTGGCATATGCCGTGAGTCCGGCAACCACCCCCCGGGCATCGGAGCGCCAATAGGGGGCGAACAGCCCGGAAAATGCCGGAACAAAATAGACCCCGCCATTGTCCGGCACGGCTGCGGCCAGGGCTTCAATGTCCCCGGCCTCTTTGATTAGCCCCAGGTTGTCCCGGACCCACTGGACCAGGGACCCGGCATTGGCAATGGAGCCTTCCAGGGCATACACCGGTTTTTCATCCCCCACCTGATACGCCAGGGTGGTTAAAAGCCCATGGGTGGACATGGTGGGGGTGGTGCCGGTGTTTAAAAGCAGAAAACAACCGGTGCCATAGGTGTTTTTGGCCTCTCCGGGTTCAAAGCAGGCCTGGCCGAACAAAGCTGCCTGCTGATCCCCCAGATCACCACACACCGGCACCTTTGCCCCCAGTGGGCCATCTATTAAGGTGTGGCCCCAGGCGTTACTGTCCGATGAGGGCACAATGCGGGGAAGACCGGATGGTGGAATTTGAAGAATTCCAAGGATTTCATCATCCCAGGCAAGGGTGTTGATGTCCATGAGCAGGGTGCGGCTGGCATTGGTGACGTCGGTGACATGGGCACCCCCCCGGGGGCCGCCGGTGAGATTCCAGATCACCCAGGTATCCATGGTGCCAAAGAGGGCATCCCCTTTTAAGGCAGCAGCCTTTGCCTGGGGGACATTCTCCAGAATCCATTGGATCTTAGGACCTGAAAAATAGGTGGCAACGGGCAGGCCGGTTTTTGCTCTAAAACGATCCTGCCCCCCCTGGGCAATGAGTTTCCGGCACATGGCATCGGTGCGGGTGCATTGCCACACCACAGCATTGTAAAATGGACGGCCGGTGTGACGATCCCATACCACCACAGTTTCCCGCTGGTTGGTCACCCCGATGGCAGCAAGATCTGCACCGAAAATACCTGAACCGGCAAGGGCCCCGGCAATGACTTCCCGGGTGTTGTGCCACACCTCCATGGGGTCATGGGCCACCCATCCCGGTCGCTCATAAATCTGCTTATGTTCCTTTTGAGCCACACCTGCAATATTGCCTTTGCGATCAAATATAATAAAACGGGTACTGGTGGTACCCTGGTCCACGGCACCTACGTATTTTGACATCTGCCCTCCCTTGTTTACAGATTACACCCATTTGCGGTAGCATCAACCCGGTTTTTTTTCAAGGGAAAAAAGAACTCACCCTGTTTTCCTTTCCTTTTTTCATTATTTTTTTCATTATATACCCCTATTGTTTAAGGGAATTCCCCCATAAAGCCCTCAAAAATTTTACACCCATTCTGCGCCCACGCACATAGCAACATATATTCCATTTTCAACCAAACTCAAAAAAAGCAATCAGATAAATATTGCGCTGCAAAGGCCCCTATGATAAAACCCTTTAACTCTTAAAATTAATCCATAAAATATAAGGCATATACTCATGACCCTTGCGGTGATACCTTCACGATACGGTTCCAAGCGTTTCAATGGAAAACCACTGGTTTTGGTGGCGGGAAAACCCATGATCCAGCGGGTGTATGAACAGGCTGCAAAGGCCGGTTCCATTGACCGGGTGGTGGTGGCAACGGATGACCAAAGAATTTATGACACAGTTCTTGCCTTTGGCGGGGAAGCTGTGATGACTCCATCTGATCTCAAGTCCGGTACAGACCGGGTGTGGGAGGCCTGCCAGCAATTTCCCATTGATGACAATGAGGTGGTGATCAACATCCAGGGGGATCAGCCGGTGTTTTCCCCGGAATGCCTGGATCAACTCACCACCCCCTTTGACACCGATCCGGGCCTTAACATGTCCACCCTGGCCC
The DNA here is from genome assembly GCF_900176365.1 of Desulfocicer vacuolatum DSM 3385. Lineage (GTDB taxonomy): Bacteria > Desulfobacterota > Desulfobacteria > Desulfobacterales > Desulfobacteraceae > Desulfocicer > Desulfocicer vacuolatum. The sequence continues at coordinate 160,319 of NZ_FWXY01000002.1, forward strand.
TTGAAATCACCGATCCCCGGGATCTTACTGACCCTTCGGCCGTCAAGGTCACCCTGGACAGAAACGGCTTTGCCCTGTACTTTTCCCGTTCACAGATTCCTTTTCCAAGGGACGGACAATGCCGGATTCCCACCTATCGGCACCTGGGGTTTTATGCCTACCGAAAATCATTTTTACAAAAATTTACCGCACTTGGGGAGAGTCTTCTTGAAAACACAGAAAAACTCGAACAGCTCCGGGTCCTGGAGTATGGCCATGCCATCAAGGTGGTGATCACGGCCCACGATTCTCCCAGTGTGGATCTGCCCGGGGATATTGAGCGGGTTGAAGCTTTTTTACCCTCCCCGGCAGATACGTTCTGAGGACCACATGATGGAAGCCAATACCCAACACCCCCTGTGCTAATAAATACCCAGGAGTTTTTTTGCCGGTTCTGTATAACCGCCACGGGCGGACGGTATTCTGATCCGGCTCTGCCCACAACAAAGCTTGAAATACACCCCTGGTTTGCGGAGTATCTCATATAAACGGGCATGTCCTGTGGAACACAACAAATATATAAAATGGTATTATACCGCCGTCCCCCAACGGGCAATGGGCCCGGACCGGAACTGTAGACAGCTCAATTGTCCGGTTCCTATTGCCCGTTGGGGGGCGGCTCTGCTGAGGTTGCCTTGGAGGCTGCCTTTTCATATAAAAGGATTATTTTCATGACACGCCCTTATCCACAAATTGACCTCAATAAAATTACGACCTATTCAGCCACCCAAAGGCAATCCAAAGTCACCCATAACATTGAAGGCGCCTCTCCCCATGCAGGCATGCACATGAGAGACTTTTTAGAGGGACTTCCCAATGTATTAAAAGCTTTTGAAATAAAACAGCTTGCAAAGGCAATGGTCAAGGCAAAAGAGAAAAAAAAACCTGTACTTGTCATGCTGGGCGGCCATGTCATAAAAACCGGTTGCAGCAAACTTCTCGGGGATCTGGCGTCCCGGGGCTATATCACCCATTTTGCTTCCAACGGTGCCGCCTGTATCCATGATACGGAATTGGCCAGGTTTGGCCACACATCCGAAGATGTTGCCTCCCAGCTGGACGATGGATCATTTGGTATGGCCCATGATACCGCAACATTTGTCAATGATGCCGCTCGACGATCATCTGCCGGCAACGAAGGATTTGGAGAGGCCGCCGGGGCCATGCTCATGCATGAAAATGCACCTTTTCTTGACCGGGCACTGCTGGCCACTGCATATCACCTGGCAATTCCTTACACGCTGCATGTTGCCCTTGGAACAGATATTGTTCACCAGCATCCCGGAGCCAGCGGCGCAGCCATTGGAGAGGCCTCCCTGCGGGATTTCAAAATTTTTGCGGCCACGGTTTCCAAACTTGGACAGGGAGGTGTGGTGCTCAATCTTGGCAGTGCGGTCATCATGCCGGAAATATTCTTAAAAGCCTTATCCGTGGCAAGAAACCTGGGGCACAATGTTTCTGATTTTACAACGGCAAATTTTGACATGATTCAGCACTACCGGCCCATCACCAACGTGGTCAATCGGCCGGTGCTCAAAGGGGGCACCGGATATGCCTTTACCGGACATCACGAACTGATGATCCCCTTACTGGCTGCAGCCGTTTATGAAGAGGCACATGCCCCCTTGAAATAAAAAGAGATGAATCATATGAAATTTCATGTAGACCGACTTTCACAGATAAAAGCGCTTGTGGTGGGAGATGTCATGCTTGACCGTTATATATGGGGAGATGTAGACAGAATTTCCCCTGAAGCGCCGGTTCCTGTGGTAACGGTGGGAAAAGAAAACCATGTCCTGGGCGGCGCAGGTAATGTGGCAGCCAACATGGCAGGCCTGGGAATCCAGGTATGCCTGGTTGGAATATGCGGGCATGATGAATCTGGAAAAATCTTTCAGAACCTCTGTCAAAACAACGGCATTATGCCCCGGCTCATCATTGACCAAGACTATCCCACCACGGTTAAAACACGTATAATGGCAAGAAAACAGCAATTATTCAGACTGGACCGGGAAAAAATCCAACCCCCTTCCCATACCCTTGCACAAAAAATCATAGCTCAGGTTCAAAAAGCAATGGCATCCGTTGATGTGGTAATCCTGTCAGATTATGCAAAGGGCATGTTTCTGTGTGAACAATTGTGCAGGGATATCATCCTGACGGCAAGAGAATGCAAGGTGCCATGTTTTGTGGATCCCAAGGGGAAAAACTGGGAAAGGTATACAGGAGCCTCCTTTATAACCCCCAACACAATGGAACTTGCCGCTGTATCCCAGCTTCCCATGGAAAAAGATAACGACACTTTAATTGCGTCAATAACAGATGTCAGGGATCAATATGATATTCAGTGCTTATTGTTAACCCGGGGGGAAAAGGGTATGTGCATTGCAGATAAAGCATCTGCCCCATTATTTATTTCCACAGCGGCACAAGAAGTGTATGATGTTTCCGGTGCCGGGGACACCGTGATTTCAACATTTGCAGCCAGCATTGCCATGGGTATGTCCCCGGATGATGCTGCCGGTGTTGCAAATATTGCAGCCGGTGTGGTTGTGGGAAAGGTGGGCACCCAGCCCATCTGTATTTCCGAACTGATTTCCGCTTTAGAACAATAACTCAACTTTCGGGCTTCATTTCAAAGCCGGCATTTTTAAATGTACCGATGGGCTCAGTGTGCCGACGGGGTCAGGCTTTTGTTATTGATGTTATCGACCAAGGCCTTTGCCAACGAAAAAAGCCTCGATAATGTCAATAACAAAAGCCTGACCCCACCACGAAATGCGAACACCGAAAGTTGAGAACAATAATTATGGATCATTGAAACATGAGCGCTTACGCTTCCAAACTTTCACAACTATTAAAATCAAGCCCATGGTATCCGGTCTGGCAGTTTGCCATTCATGCCTATATTTTGCTGACAGCTTGCCGGTCTGGTTTGATGGTGTGGCAATGGGACCGTGTAGGGGGAATTAAACAGGCAATTTATATTATTATTTGCGGCCTCAGAATGGACACCATAATGATATGTTACCTGATATCGATTCCGGTGCTTTTGGCCCCTCTGTTAAACGGTTTTAAAAAAACCCATACCCTGTGGCGAACCTTTGCCGGCCTCTGGTTTTCATGTTCACTTTTATTTCTTTTTTTTATGGAAGTGGTCACCCCTTTTTTCATTGTAGAATATGATACCCGACCCAACAGACTTTTTGTGGAATACCTTGCTTATCCCAAAGAGGTCATGACCATGCTGGTGACGGGATATAAAGCAGAATTGATTTTCAGTGCAGTTGCCGTTACCGGGGCATTGTTTTTTGCACGTCGTGTCTACCCTGAAATGACAAAGCGCCAATCTTTTTGGGATATAATCCCCCGTTTCATGGCACTTCCCATTGTGTTTGTGATAATATTTGCAGGCGCACGCTCCTCCTTAGGGCATCGCCCTGCCAACCCCAGCACAGTTGCTTTCAGTTCAGACCATCTGTTAAACAGCCTTCCCCTTTCTTCTGGATACAATCTTATCTACGCAATATATCGCATGGGGGACGAAGCAGACGCGTCAAAAATCTATGGAGAAATGGACGTCAATCGAATGCTTGAGCTGGTTCGAAAAAATGCAACCGGAAACATTAAAAATTTTACAAACAAAGAAATTCCCACCTTGCACAGTCTCTCCCCTGGAATCAAACGCCCTTCTCCCCTAAACCTGCTGATTCTTCTTGAAGAAAGCTTAGGCGCTGAATTTGTGGGACGCATGGGAGGTCTACCCTTAACCCCCAACCTGGATGAACTGTCCCGGGAAGGCCTTTTTTTCAACCGGCTTTACGCCACGGGAACACGCTCTGTGCGTGGCATTGAAGCTGTTGTTTCAGGTTTTTTCCCAACCCCTGGACGAAGTGTGGTAAAGCTTGGCAAGGCCCAGAATAATTTCTTTTCCCTTGCCTCCTTTTTAAAAACAAAAGGATATAAAACCCGATTTGTCTATGGTGGAGAAGCCAATTTTGACAACATGAAAGGGTTTTTCCTGGGCAATGGATTTGATGAAGTGATCGAAGAAAAAGATTTTCATGACTATACATTTAAAGGCTCCTGGGGTGTGTGCGATGAAGATCTTTTAACCAAAGCCCATGAGTTGCTTGAAGATGAGAAATCGTCTCCTTCCTTTACCCTTGTTTTCTCCTCCAGTAACCATTCTCCCTTTGAATTTCCTGACAATGCCATTGAACTGTACGAATCACCCAAAGCCACTGTTAACAATGCCGTAAAATATGCAGATCATGCCATTGGACGTTTTTTTGACATGGCAAAAAAAAGCAATTACTGGAATCAGACGCTTTTTCTTGTTGTAGCAGATCACAACTCCCGGGTGTACGGAGATGCCCTGGTACCCATTGAAAGATTTCATATCCCCGCTCTCATCATCGGACCGGGCGTGGCACCCGGAATTTCCAATACCCTTGCAAGCCAGGTGGACCTGCCCCCAACGCTTCTATCTCTGATGGGACTGGAAGGCCAGACCCCCATGCTCGGTCGCAATTTATTAAATATGCCCAAAGGCGTTGTGGGAAGAGCCGTCATGCAGTTCTACAAGAACCAGGCTTATATGGAAGGAGAGCATGTCCTGGTATTGCAACCGGGTAAAAACCATTCCCAGTTCCACTACGATGGAAAAAGACTCACCAAAGAAAAAATTACTCCCTTTTTATTGGAAAAAGCGCTGGCCCATGCCCAATGGGCATCCTGGAGTTACAGTAACAGGCTTTATAAACTGCCATCAATGGAGATATCTGCTTCCTCAATATTAATGAAACGGTGAAAAGTTGCCTCATGAAATTTTACCCCTTCATTTATGGGTTTAAGCCTTGGCTGCCCACAATCGGTCGTGGTTAAAAACTGGACTTCGGGCTTTTTACGAAGCCATCAACATTGGGAAGCATAAAAAATGATTAAAAGACCCGCAGCAAAAATTGAAACAATCATGTCCACCCCCGTTTCAAAGGAAAAGTACCCGTCCTTTAAAGCCCTTCTTTTTCTCCTGTCAAAAGTTTATGGCAAAATTGTAAAAACCAGACTGCGTAATCATCGAACGGGAAGACTTAAATCAAAACGTCTCCCCTGCTTTGTCATCTCTGTGGGAAATATCACAGTGGGCGGTACCGGAAAAACCCCCATGACCGTTTACGTGGCTGAGCTTGTAAGGCAAATGGGTTACAAAGTAGCCGTACTCAGCAGGGGCTACAAAGGAACATTTGAAGCGTCCGGCGGGGTTGTCTGCAACGGTCATAGTGTCTGCTGCACCCCGAAAGAATCAGGGGACGAACCGTATATGATGGCCCAGACCCTGGGAGTTCCCCTTCTGGCAGGAAAAAAAAGGTACGCACTTGGGATAAAAGCGATTGAACAATTTAATGCCCAGGTTATTATTCTTGATGACGCATTTCAACACATTCAATTAAAAAGAGATCTTGATATTGTTCTTTTGGATGCCCAAAACCCCTTTGGCAACGGCGCACTTCTTCCCCGGGGACCGCTCAGGGAACCTGTCTCCAGCCTGGAACGATGTGACACCGTCATTTTTACCAGGAGTGATGTCAAAGGCTGTGAACCATCCAGATATCATAAATGGCTGGGTGAGAAGCCTGTTTTAAAAACCCGACATTGTCCCGGCATTTTTAAGATACTGAGCGCTTCTGGCCATGAACTTGATAAAAAAACCACTGACAATTTTTTAATGGAAAACCGAAAAAAACGAGCCCTTCTTTTTTCGGGGATTGCCAATAATTCAGACTTCAAAAAGACCTGTGAAACAATGGGCATGACCATTGCGGGCCACCTTGAATTTCCAGATCATTATTGGTATAAGGCTGAAGATATGGCATTAGTTCTGAATCAATACAAAAAACTCAAAGCCGATTTTATTGTCACCACCCAAAAGGATTATGTGAAAATTGACAATGAATTTGTAATCCCCAAAGATCTTGTTGTGGTGGGTGTGTCAATAAAATTTATGAAAAACCATGATAAAAATTTTAAGTCACTGATAAAAGAACGTATAAAATCAAAAGACATAGGAGTCCCATGACCGTTACCGAGAAATTGGTATTTCAGCTGCTTTCAGGTACCATGTCCGTCCTTGGATTACTTTCTCCTCCCACAGGCCGTTTTCTGGGAAAAGTTCTGGGCAGAATCTGGTTTTGTTTTGATAAAAAACATAAAAGAATAACCCTCAACAGTCTGGGCCACACTTATTCAAAAAAAATGAGCTTTCAAACCCGGTGGAAACTGGCAAGAAAGGTCTTTGAAAATACCGCCACAATGCTGTTTGAGCATGCCAGATTCCATCGAATGCCTCCCCATGACTATGGGGACTTCTTTGAGGTCATAGGGATTCACCACTTTAAGGCAGCCCAGGCAAAAGGCCGGGGAATACTCTGTTTTTCCGGTCACCTGGGCAACTGGGAACAGGCTGTGGCAGTGGCCCATTTAACCGGTGTGCCCTTTTCCGTTGTCTATAAAAAGATAGAATCCCCTGTAATGGAAGCATATCTCAAGGCCAAAAGAGCATCCACAGGATGCAACATGCTTCCCCTTCACAACGCCCTTGACGGTATTTTTGCAACCCTTGCCAGGGGAGAAGCGGCAGGACTCATCGTGGATCAAAACTCAAGAAAGAGACATCACAGTGTTTTCATTGATTTTTTAGGACGAAAAGCATCTGCCAACACAGGGCTTGCAAGAATTGCCCTTGATTCCGGGGCCCCGGTGATACCGATATTGACCTACAGAAAAAATAATCAAACCTATCTTGAATTCTTTCCTGAAATCCCATTGATAAAAACCAATGATAAAAACGCCGACATTCTTGCAAATACCCAGGCGTTTCATGCGGTTATTGAAAGTAATATCAAAAAATACCCGGATCAGTGGTTCTGGATTCACAATCGCTGGAAAACAAGACCCCTGGAGGAAATATAAATGAATTTAATGGCTGGGTATTCATGAAAATACTTCTTGTTCAATTGAGCTATCTTGGGGATATGATCCTTTCCACCCCGGTTATTTCAGGTTTGAAAAAAATTTATCCCAAAGCAACCCTTACTGTGATGACCACCCCACTGGCTGCGCCACTTGTGGAAAACGACCCCTTGGTCCACGACATTATTGTTTTTGATAAAAGGGGCAGTGAAAAAAATCTTTCAGGTATTCTTAAAAAGGCAAACCAATTAAGGCAAGCTGGATTTGACAGGGTTTATTCCCTTCATCGATCCCCCAGAACCGCTATTTTGCTTTTTGTTGCAGGCATTCCTGTTCGAACAGGATTTAAAGATGCAAAATTGCATTTTTTATACACAGATCAACGGCAAAAAAAAATAGAAGGCCATTCTGCAATCAGAAATCTTTCCCTTCTGTTTAATGAGTTGCCCGAGGCAGAACTGAATCAAGAACTCAGACTATTTGCACCCAGGCAGGAACATCTTTTAAAAAAAGCAAAAATCAATTTTCCTTCAGCAGATGATTTTATTATCATGGCTCCGGGCAGTGCCTGGAAAACCAAACAATGGCATTGGCAGGGATATTCCAGTGTTGGCCATTATTTTGCCCAACAGGGTAAAACAATTGTACTGGTGGGCGGGCCTGCAGACACATCTGTGTGTGCAAAAATAAACGACCAGGGTGATTTTCTGGATCTTTCAGGCAAAATTTCCTTGTCAAACACGCTTTATCTCATGGAAAAAACCAAACTGCTTATTTGTAATGACAGCATGGCCCTGCACATGGCCTCGGCATTTAAAATTCCCACAGTGGCTGTATTTTGTGCCACCTCCCCTGAATTTGGTTTTGGCCCTTGGCAAAATCCTGACGCCATGGTTGTGGAGGATGCCACCCTTGAATGTAAACCTTGCCGAAGGCATGGCAGCAACCAATGCCCCAACGGTACTGAAGCATGCATGAAAATTTCTGCCAGGCAGGTCATTGATGCATGTAAAAAGGTATTAACATAATGGACAAACCGCTGAAACTTGCATTTTGTCTATTTAAGTATTTTCCCTTTGGCGGATTGCAGGTCAACTTTATCAACATTGCAAAGGAATGTATGGCCCGGGGTCACAAGGTCATTGCCTATACCATCTCCTGGGAAGGAGACAGGCCCCCGGGGCTTGACATAAATATTATTAAAGTCAAGGGGTTGACCAACCATTCCCGGTATAAATCATTTGCCCGACGGGTGAATGAGAATATTAAAGCCAAAAACTTTGATGCACTGGTGGGCTTTAACAAAATGCCCGGCCTTGATCTTTACTATGGTGCGGATGTTTCCTATGCAGCCAAGATGAAAAAAAGAAGCCGCTGGCACAGATATACCCCACGTTACCAGACTTTGATGGCCATGGAAAAAGCGGTGTTTGAAAAAAAGTCCAAAACAGATATTCTTCTTTTGACCGAAAAGGAGAAACAGTTCTACATGGACTATTATGGAACTGCTGAACATCGATTTCATATTATGCCACCGGGTATTTCCCGGGACTGCCTTGCCCCTGCAAATGCCGATGAAATCCGCAGTGCAACACGCAATGATCTAAGCATTGATAAGGATACACTGGTCTTATTGATGGTTTGTACCAATTTCAAAATAAAGGGGGTTGCCAGGGCCATTTGTGCACTGTCTTCTTTGCCATGTGAACTTTTAAAAAAGAGCCTGTTGCTTATTGTGGGAAAGGACACCCCACGCCCCTACCGAAAACTTGCAAAAAAAATGAAGGTTCAGGATAACATTCGATTTATCGGTGCCAGAAAAGATGTTCCCAGGCTTCTGTTATCTGCTGATTTTTTGCTCCATCCTGCTTCCATTGAAAATACAGGCACCGTCATTGTGGAGGCCCTTGCTGCCAATGTTCCGGTTCTTACCACAGATATATGCGGCTACAGCTCCCATGTCAAAAAAGCTGACGGCGGCAAAGTTGTGGGCTCTCCTTTTAACCAGAAAGAACTGAACAGCGCACTTGTCTCCATGCTTACCTCAAATATGAGGAAACAATGGCAGCACAATTGCAGAACATATGTTAAACAAACAGATATTTTCAGCCGTGCCCCAAGGGCCTGTGATATTATTGAAAAGGTTGCTTTATGATTGTTTTACCCCGGGAGTGGAAAGAATACTGGAATATTGAAAAAAAAGGATTTGAACAACTTTTTAATGTTAAAGGCCCTGTTTACAGTGAGAATATCGGCAGGAAAACCCTTCGGTTTAAATTTGGTGAAAAATATTATTTTGGCAAATTTCACACAGGTGTGGGCTGGAAGAAAATTATTAAAAACATTCTCCAGTTCAGAAGTCCACCGGTGCTGAGTGCCCAGAATGAATGGCGGGCCATAAAAAAACTTGAAAGCATTGGTGTCGATACCATGCGCCTTGTGGGGTATGGCAAGCGTGGATGCAACCCTGCAAAAATTCATTCTTTTGTGGTGACCCATGAATTAAAAAATACCGTCAGCCTTGAAAAATATTGCAGGAACTGGGCATCATCGCCCCCATCCGAGGCCTTTAAGGCGGCGCTGATCACCGAGGTTGCAAAAATTGCCAGAACCATCCATGAAAACGGCTTAAACCATCGGGATCTTTATATTTGCCATTATCTTTTGGATATTTCCAATGGAATAAAAAGCATTGATCCTAAAAAAATCCACCTGTATCTAATTGACCTGCACAGGGTTCAAATTCGTCCAAGAACGCCCTTGAGATGGCGGGCCAAAGATATTTCTGCCCTTCTTTTTTCAAGCATGGATATAGGACTTACAAAAAAGGACCTGTTGCTTTTTGCGGGTATCTACCACAACACCACTCCAACAAAATCAATTAATGAAAACAAATTTTTCTGGTGGCTTGTAAAACGGCGGGCCATCAATTTATACAAAAAAGAGTTTAAAAAAGAGCCGCCGCCCATACTTTAATTTTGGCACAATTCATGGCACTGTCACAGTGCAGAGCTCTTTTTATTGCACCTCTGACTATTTTTTTTACTTTGCTGTGGCAAAACAAAATATAGCCATGACAATTTTTAAAGGATGCTGTAATCTCCATGACCCATGCCGAAAAAAAAGTAATTATCATTGACAAAAAACATTTAACACCGCCCTTTAATATTGCTCTAAAGGAAAATGGTGAAGCTTTTAAATGTACGGAAATTTTGCGCATTGTTCCCGGTAAACGGGCGGTCTTGTTAGGAGAATGGCAAAAAAAATCGGTAATTGTGAAACTTTTTTACAGACGATTCAAAGCCACAGGGCATTTTCACAGGGAAGTTGAAGGAAATCACCATTTTAAAAAGGCAAATATTCCAACTGCAAAAATTCTCCATAAAGGAAGCGCCGGGGATTACCGGGCAAAAATGCTGATTTTCGACTATATTTACCCTTCGAAAAATCTGGATACCCTCCTTAGATCATGCAAAGACAGGGAAATACGCTGGAAACACCTTCAAAAGTTAATAATACTGGTTGCAAAAATGCATGGGGCCGGCCTTCAACACCATGATCTTCACCTGGAAAATTTTCTTGTCAAAGACAATGTGCTGTATGCCATAGACGGATCAGCACTGGAGGTAAAAGATAAAAACCATGCCCTTGACACACAAACAAGCTTAAAAAATCTGGCCACACTTTTTGCCCAGCGGGGCCTGGAAAAAAATTCCTTTTTCAAAGAACTTTTTTTTCTCTATTGCACCACCCGGGAATTTAAAGACAAAACTAAACATCTTGCTTTACTTCAACGGATGGTCAAAAATGAACGTAAATTTAGAATAAAACGCTATTTAAAAAAAATTTACAGGCAGTCCACTGAAACTGTCTGCATAAAAGGCTTTACCTCCTTTCTTCTTTGCAAGAGATCAAATTACACCCCGGCCATGGCCAAATTCTTAGAAGATCCAGATAGCGCCTTTAACAATCCTGAAACAGTAATGCTGAAAAACGGAAATTCTTCAACGGTGGTTCGATTCAAAATAAATGGTCAGGACCTTGTGATCAAACGCTACAATATTAAAAATCCTGTTCATGCTCTGAAACGCGCTTTTCAAAAAACCCGTGCCCATGGTTCCTGGTATGCTGCCCACCTGCTTTTGGAATATGGCATCAACACCCCTGCCCCCATTGCCATGAAAGAGGTACGCCTGGGTCCCTTTAAAAGCAGGGCCTATCTGATTTGTGATTACATTGAAGGACTAAGTGCCAGGGACTATTTTAAAGACTTTCTGCCCAAAAGTGATACTCACCTGCCCCAAAAAATTCTTGGTATATTTAAAAAACTTGAATCGCTACAGATAAGCCACGGGGACATGAAAGCCACCAATATCATTGTCCATTACGGAACACCTTTTTTGATTGACCTTGACAGTATGGTTCAACACAGAAGCAAAATCTGCTTTGCCAGGGCCCGCAATAAGGATGTAAAAAGATTTATGAAAAACTGGGCTGAAAAACCTGAAATTGCAACCATCTTTCACCCATTAAAATAAAAATCAGGAATTATACATGGAACCTGTCTTTAAAATTGATCTGGAAAAAATGCTAAGCAATTCACCTAAAATCATTTTGGAACTGGGAAGTGGAAAAAAAAAGAAGCCGGGAAGAATTTTAATAGATAAGGTGGATATGCCACATATTGATATTATCACCGACTTGGAAGAAGGCCTTTCCTTTTTACCTGATAACTCTATTGATGAAATCCATTCCAAAAGCCTTTTAGAGCATATTGATAATTTTGACTTACTGATGAGAGAGATATGGCGGGTGTTAAAACCCTCAGGGAAAAAATATCTGTATGTTCCTCATTTCTCAAATCCTTACTATTTTTCAGACTATACCCATAAACGCTTTTTTGGTCTTTACTCTTTTGAATATTTTTCAAAGCAACAACACTTCAAACGCAAAGTTCCTTCCTTTTACAACAATCAAAATGAATTTAAGACACAAGAAATCACATTGATATTCACCTCTCCATGGAAACCGCGTAAATTACTCAAACGAGTATTTCAAAAAATAGTTAATCTGCATCCATGGTTTATGGAATTCTATGAAGAAAATTTATGCTATATTATCCCTTGCTATGCTTTAAAAGCCACTTTAAAACCGATAAAATCCTAAGGTCAATTTTAAAAAATTCCATAATTACGACACCAAATCGAAAATTTCGGGCAAATGATAATGAATATTAAAAAAAGAATGAAACATTTTTTTAAAAAAAGGAAAAAAAACACCTGGAAAAATAAATATGATGTAGGACGAGGTACTTATGGAGAACCAACAATCAGGCGTTGGGGAGATGCCACCACACTCAAAGTGGGTTGTTTTTGCTCCATCGCAAACAATGTAACGATCTTTCTTGGTGGAAATCATAGAACAGATTGGATCACAACCTATCCATTTCCTGTTTTCAGAGAAAACGCAAAACAGATAAAAGGACACCCCGCATCCCACGGTAATGTTATCATTGGACATGATGTCTGGATCGGCTCCGGGGCCGTTATTCTAAGTGGTGTACACATAGCCAATGGAGCCGTTATCGGAGCATCAGCCGTTGTCACAAAAGACGTCGAACCCTATACAATTGTCGCTGGCAATCCGGCACAATTTGTTAAAACCCGTTTTAAAAAAAATGATATTAATATATTACAAGAACTAAACTGGTGGAATTGGAATGATACAAAAATAGATGCCGCAATGCCTTTTCTATTGAGTGGAGATGTCCCGGCTCTCCATGCGTTTTCCTCAAGGTTTGACTTATCCCACAAACAAGAAAAAACCCTCCGTTAACTATCTATATTTTGAAGCAGTTTTATCATTGATCTGGAAGTCGCCTCATAATTGTAGCGTTTTTTAACAATCTGCTGTCCATATTTCCCCATGGAAAGCCTGAGTTGCTCATCATTTATAAGACTGCTAAGGGCAGATAGCCACTCAGATTCATCATTAACAAGAAACCCTGATTTTCCCTGCACCACGATTTCCCTGTGAACACCCACATTAGATACAACCACAGGAAGAGAGCTTGACATATATTGCAACACCTTTAAACCGCATTTTCCTCGAGACCATGCATCATCGGACATCATGGATATTCCAATATGGCTTGAGCTCAACGCATCCACTTCTGTATCATTACTCCAATCAATTGGAAGGGTTGTTAAATTTTTTGTTTCAAGATCAAAATCTGCGATGATTTTCAACCTTATATGCGGCGATCTTTTGACCAATATTTCCAAAATAGGAACCAGTTCCTGTAAATATTTTTTTGTGGATGAGCTTCCTATCCACACAATATCAATATTTTTTTTCGATTTCTCTCCCACTTTTTTATAGCGATTAAGATCCACAGCTGTGGGTAATATATCAACGGATGCATTCCATTTTTTTGCATTTTCAGCAAGATATTCATTTCCGGCCCAAACATGATCAACCGCCTTCAACATGGACTTAAACCTGCCTTTTCTAAGTCTGGAGTTCTTGCCATTACTCTTTACAAAGACTGCATCGTCAAAATCAAAAATCAATTTTATTGATAAGAGCTGAAGAACAATTCGAAAGGGAAGGGAAAATGTCTTGCGTATCACAACCACTGCATCGGATTTCTTGACCTCCCGAAGAATGGTAAGCTTATGAAAACAACTGCCCTTAGTATCCATGTGTACAGGATAAAAGCCCGCTTGTTTTAGAAAAGGAAAATAATTTAAAGCTCTGTAACGTGTTGATGCGCTTGATTGTCTTTTGGCAAGAAATATAATATAGGGTCGCTTTTTCATATTTATGATTAAATATTAGTCTCGATTAAGGGTGTAAAGCATATATAATTGTTACTTCTTTTCCACTACTAAATCTTTTCAATTCTTTAAAACAATTAAAATCCAATTTTTCTTTACTCTTATCAAGTCTTATTTTCAAAATCAGAACAGCTGCCTTGTTTTTTACGGCAATTTTTTTTATTTCTTCAAAATTTTTATTTTTATATACTTCAATCGTCCAATCTGAACTCCAACTCTTTTCCAGGGTTGCATAAAAAGGCAACCTATCGGCATTTGTTATAATTTTTATTTTTTTTGACGAACTATTCATGGCAAACCATGCAACAGAACGTGGGATCGTATTATCGTTTTCTTCGATCAGGCAAAAGGTTTTTACAGCGGGTATAGATACAACAAAAAAAATAACTATTGGTATCAGAATCCTGTGAGATGAATTACGCCTTTGCATCCACAGCGCATTGATTCCAGCTCCAATCCATGGAAGAAGAAGAAATGCGGGTATCATTAAAAAACGGGTTGCAACAAAGTCTCGAGTCAAAAGAGAATAGTAGACCAGTCCAATAAAAATAAAAAATATCCAAAAAATGTATTTTCCTTGTGCAGTAAAAGGCTTTCTAAGTCCTCGATAAAGTGGAATGCATGATAGTGGGGAAATTATTTTTCCCACTATCTCAACCATTCCCATCAAATAAATGATGAGAATATAATGTCTTGACAATGATGCAAAATTATAATGCCAACCAGAGAATGGTGGGTAATTCTCAGCTTCAGAAAAAAAATTGTAAATCTGAAAATAATTGTGGAACCTGTGCCCACGTAAAAAGTAAAACAACTCATTAAAGACTTGATCAAACCGGTTTGCAGCAATAAAATTAACACCCATTATCTTGGTTAGCATAAAAGCTATCCCAAAGGGAAATCCCAACCAAAGCAGAAGCTTCAAAAAATATTTTTTTTTTTGATTTTCCACAGTCAGGCCACGATAAAACAAAAGGCCGGCATAAAAAAAAACAAAAATCAATCCTTCGATCCTGATAAGTATGGATGTCCAGACCAAAACAAAAATAATTCCAAACAAAAAAAAGTCTGATTTTCGGCTCCATAGCAATACAGCGTGGAGCAAACAGGCTGAAATCAGTAAAAACAAAGCATCCCGACTGACATAAAGTGCCCATTCATTCATCTTTGGTAAAAGAGCAAACATAAGCGAGGCCCAAAAAGCCGATTTGGGCCCAAACATGGCTTTTGTCAAATAATACAAAGGAATTATGGATAAAATCATGCTCCCTATGGATATAAAATATCCTGCGCTAATCCAATTCGGGATAATGGTATGGATTAATGCCATCAGCATGGGGTACGCCGGCATGGGGTAGATGGAGAAACCGGCACTCATATTACCTGCAGCATACTGTTTGGCTGCATTTATATAAAGAATACCATCCATATTTATAGCAGATTGGTGCAAAAAAAATAAAAGAATCGCTTTTACCCCCACAGAAACAAGCAATGGGATACCAAGATAAAATCGGTCAAAAGCTTTTTCACTTAAATTATCTGACAGGAAATATTTTTGAAAAAAACCTTTATTAATGGCACACCACCTTTTTAAAATCAGCAATCAAGAGAAATATCATTTAATATTTTATCTGCATCAAGTTGTCTAAGTTCTTTTTGACAACGTTTCAACCCTTTTTTTATGGTTTTACTGCTGGAACCTAATTCTGGATTAAAAATCATGGTGGCATGGTTAAGGTGAACAAGATATGTAGTTAAAAATTTAGCAGATAAAAAAATCATCCGATGGCCCTTTTCAATAAGAAGGGTGTGCATAAGGCTACCGGCGGTTTCATCTCCTCCGGTAAAGGTGAGATTATATTTTTTAATAAGATCCATACGGTAAAGAGCACAATGACTTCGGAGATAGAAATAGTCATTTCCATCACAATTTAAATTATCAGTATTTTTTTGGAAGAGGTTATAATAACCGCTTTTTTTTTGAACTTCAATCGTTTTAAGCTTTATTTCATTTTTAGCCAATCCGTAATAGAGCCCCCTTATGCCAAATTCAATTAATTTCCAAATTCGTTTTCCAACAGAAGGAGGTTCTTCCAATTTCCATGACCCCACACCGGCAATATCCGTAGAATTTTCTATTTCAGAAAGCAAAACCGTAAGCCAACGTGGATCTTTTATTAGAGTATCTGTATGAATTGACAAAACATAAGGGGTTTTTACTCGCTTGAGAGCAAGATCAAGTGCCCTTGAATGGGAAAGAGATGGACTCTCCCCGGGAATCGTAGTCCTTTCAATCAACTCAACCCAGGTAAGGGACTTTAAGTACAGCAAAGAGTCATCCTGAGAATCGTTATCAATAACAATCACATGTACCTTTTCAGGATCTGTATATTTGCGTATAAGGCGCAAACAAAGTTTAGTAAGGTCAGGTGTTTTATACTGTGGAATAAGCAAAGTTACTTTAGGAACAGACATCTTCTTTCCTGATATGTTATAAATCATAATAGTACGTAGTCGATATTAACTCAACTTTCGGGCTTCATTTCAAAGTCGGCATTTTTAAATGTACCCATGGGCTCAGTGTGCCCACGGGGTCAAGCTTTTGTTATTGATGTTATCGACCAAGGCCTTTGCCAACGAAAAAAGCCTCGATAATGTCAATAACGAAAGCCTGACCCCACCACGAAATGCGAACACCGAAAGTTGAGATATTAAAATGTCGTCACTCATCAGTTCTCCAACAGGGATAAAAATCTAAAGGAGCAATGACCCAAGCGAACAAAAGACCTCTTGTGGTGTGATATCATCCATGCACCTGGGGTTTTTACATTTTTTTCTATTACAAGGAGTGCATGGCAACTTTTTTTGTATCACAACGCCTCTAAACGGCCCTGTACGTCGTGGATCAGTGGGCCCAAAAAGTGCTATTAAATCAATTCCAAGAGCAGCTGCCAGGTGCATGGCACCCGTATCACAGGAAATTACGCATCGGGCATTTGCAATTACCTCAACTAACTGGGGAATGGATGTCTTACCGGTAAGATCAATGATATCTGCATTTGTTTTATCATGAATTTTCTTTCCCCCCTCAACATCTTCAGGACCGCCCGTAAGAACCGCCTGCAGATGAAATTTTTCATTAAGCTTATCTGCAAGGTCTGCAAAATTATTTAAACGCCACTGCTTTACAGGTCGAGAAGCACCGATATTGAGTACAATATATCTATCTGGAAGATTGAACGTCTTTTTGAATGTTCGGGGAATCATCCAAGACACTTCACTTAAAGGGATATTAATATGTTCTGCAAATTCAAGGTACTGGTTAAGCATATGGGCCTTGGGATTTGAGGGGGGAATCCTGTCAAAGGGAAACAGCCATGTCACTTCTTTGCATCTTTCCCGGTTAAATCCCACACGCCAAGAGGTTCTGGCCGCCATGGTAAACAAGGCTGATTTTAAAATTCTTTGGAGATCAAGGGTAATATCATATTGCTTTTCCCTTATTTTTCCCAGGGCTGACGGCAGGGAATCTATTATTTTTTTTTTATCAAATAAAATAGCGTTATCCACACAAGGGTGGTTTGCAACAAGGGGATAACTCAACGGCGCAACAAGCCAGTCAATTTCAGCGTTAAAATATTTTTTTATATTTACAACAAGGGGAAAAGTATTGATAACATCACCCAATGCCCCAAGTTTTATGATTAAAATTTTCATTATGCGTCCTTAAAAACCAATCCAAGCTCAATGTAGACATGTAAAATCCTGAGCCAAAGGGCCAGGGGATTCGCATTAGACTAAAAGTAAATATTCGGGTTGGTTCTGTAAATGTTTGGCCGGTGCCCATATTTGCTTAGTTGGGACTGCGTAGCATACCATTGCTATGTGAGCAGACCCAAATGAGTGAATATGGGGGTACTGCCCGAATATTTACAACTAAAACCATGTTTATTCAAAGATCCAGGGCACTTATCTCCTCCGGTAATTTATATTTTTGAACAGCCCGTCCCCACCTTTGATGATAACTTTTTTTAAGCCGGGATTTACTCTTTGACCAGTAACGGGCCTTGTCAAAATCAATAATATAAATTTTATTATCACCATTCAGTAGAATATTGCCAGGATGAAGATCAACATGTTGAATATTATGTTTTATTAAACGGTTTATGGCATTTGAAATTTCAGGTAAAAAGCCCAATGCTCTTTTTCTATCTTCAAGACAGACCCGAACAAAAGAGCGATGCTCTTTTACCTCTTTTAGAATCAACCATGTTTTATAAAAAGGAAAACCGACACTTGCATATGCCACGGGCAAAGGGACAGTTATACCTGCTTTTTCTGCCGCAATCAAAAAATCGAACTCTCTCTTGGATCGAATTTGCCCGGTATTTAAATAACGGTCTTTATTAATCCGGGCCATCCATCCCCCCCGTTGATAGCTTTTTATAACAATAGAGCCCGTTTCCGGGAGGATGAGAAATTGCGGAGGAATCCTTCCTTCAAGCATATGGGTTCCATGTCCTGGATTTGATCTAAAAATATCGATCAATTTATCAAGACTTGTATTGCTAAGCAAGCGGTCCGAGGCAAAGGAGTAATTTTTATGAACAATATGATGAATGTCCGGCATGATTATCAACCTAAATACTTGACTCTTTTATTCCAGGGGTATACGCATTTTCCCTGCCCATCACACACCCCATTGATTTCATTCAATTTGTGTCCCATCGGTTCAATTCAAACTATTTTAATAAATAACTCAACTTTCGGGCTTCATTTCAAAGCCGGCATTTTTAAATGTACCGATGGGGTCAGTGTGCCGACGGGGTCAGGCTTTTGTTATTGATGTTATCGACCAAGGCCTTTGCCAACGAAAAAAGCCTCGATAATGTCAATAACGAAAGCCTGACCCCACCACGAAATGCGAACACCGAAAGTTGAGTAAATAAAAGAGTTGAATCTCCAATCGAAAAAATGGAAATGCGTTCGTTATTCCGTGCGAGTCAGATAAAACAAGGCAACACACAAAAACAAAAAATTGGCACTCCAGGCACTGATAAAGGGAGGCAGCATGCGGCCATACCCAAGGGATGTGGTAAAGCTGTATAAAATCCAGTACAAAAATGCCATGCCAAGCCCCATGACAATACCCAAAGGCAGATTTTCCTTTATTTTTGGGCGCATACCCACCGCAGCTCCCATGATGGCCATGATAAGGCAGATAAAAGGAAAAGCGGTTTTCCCCAGAAGATCCACCCGGTAGGTGGTGGCGTCATAGCCCTCCTGCTCGACCTTTTTAATGTGGGCCGCAAGTTCAACAAACCGCATTTCATCGGTTTTTTTCACCATCTGCCCCAAATCTTCGGGAAGCAGCGCCATATCCACGACCTTTTCATCATGCAAGGTCACCTTTCCCGTATCATCACCCGGAGAAAAATCTTGAACCATCATATTAAAAAAATGCCACTGCCCCTCCTTATACACACCTGAACGGGCATCCATGCGCTGGACAACCCGGAAGTGATCATCCATGCGGGTGAGGGAAACCCCGGAAAGGGTTTGATCCACAGGGTTAAAAAATTTAAAATGGGCAATGGTGTCATCGCTTTTAATCCAGATGTTTTCCCGGGTGGCATGGACCTGGTGCTTTTTTTTAATCACCGAATATTTAATGTAATTGGCCTTTGCCATGGTCACCGGCACCACGGTTTCCCCCAGAAAAAACATGGAAACAGAGAGCAGTATACCGGCCACCACTGCAGGTGTTACAAGGGTATAAGCACTGATGCCTCCGGCCTTTAACGCCAGAAGTTCATTGTTACGATTCATGAGCCCAAATACCACAATGACAGCCAGAACCACCCCGGCCGGGGTGAACTGAACAAACATAAAAGGCGTTTTTAAAAGCACATACCCCAGCGCATCCACAAGGGAAATGCCTGCTTTAAAAAATTTATTCAAATTGGTCAGGTAATCCACGGCCACAAAAATGGCAAGTACAATGAATTGGACAATACCAAAAAACCGCAGGAACTGTACCATCCAGTATCGGTTTATGATGGACATACAGGTTACCTTTCCCGTTTCCGCAGGATAAACAGATGGGGCATGTGAAAAAAACGTTCCCCTGCCACTTGTTTGATGAGATAAATTGCCGTGCCTCCCATGACGCAGTTGGGCAGCCACATGGCCACACCGGGGGGGTATCCGCCACTGCCACCGGCGGACCACCCCAGGGCCAGGAGCATGTAATACCCCATGAAAAAAAACAGGGCCAGGCCAAACCCCGGTGCGTGGCGGGCGGAAAGGGATTGAAGCCCCAATGGCAGGGCCAGAAGCCCCAGAGCCAGGCATGCAAAGGGAATGGCCAGTTTCTCATGGAGTTCCATGCGGGCCTCATGGCGTTTTTCAGCCCCTTGCTTTCCATCCCGGGCAACGGTAAGAAGCTCCCTTATGCCCATTTCATCAAGATCTTTTTTATCGATACGCTGTTTATGGTCAGGCAGTCCCACATCAAAATTAATATCATACCTGTCAAACTGAATCTGATGGGCCGCACTGCGATCCAGGGACACCTGATTAATTATGCCGTTTTCAAGGGTCAATGTATAGATCCCTTCATTGGGCCGGGATACCAGTGCCCCCTGTGCAGCCACGGTGATATTAACGCTGTCAGGATCCCGGCCATCCTCAATGAAAACATCCTTTAACCGGGCGGTTTTAATATCAATGGCACTGACGTAAATCATTACATTGTCAAAGGGTGTATTAAATTGACGTTCCTTTAAGGCCACGTTAATATTTGCCCGGGCCATCTCTTGGCCCAGAACAGTGAACGCATGCTTACCCCAGGGCACGGCCCACACCGTCACCCACAGGGTGATAAGGGTCATCAAGGTACAAAAAAAAGCCACCGGCGGCAGCAGACGGTAAATGGACATGCCACCGCCCTTAAGGGCAATGATCTCATTGGCTCCAGACATGCGCATGAAGGTAAGCAAAACAGCAATCATCACGGACATGGGCAGGGTAAACTCCATAAACCGCGGCAGGGAATAGAGCACCAGAGAAAAAACCGCGGAAATTCCCATATTATAGTTCACCACCATGTTGGTGATATCCGGAATCCGTGTCATCACAAACACAAAGGTGAGAAACAAAAGACTCACCCCAAAGGGCGAGACAAGTTCCCGGAAAATATAGCGATAAAGCACAGGAATCAAGCCAGTTCCCTTTCTTTCATAAAAGCGTGAATGCGTTGCCATCCAGCATCGGGGATGTGTGCCCCCACCACCTGGCACACCTCATATCCCAGAAGGGATGCCAAAGTCCCGCTGTTTTCCAGGGAAAATCCATGGGCAAGGCCAAACAAAAAGCCTGCAGCCCAGAGATCCCCGGCTCCGGTGGTGTCCATTGCCGGATTACCGGTTTTTGGAGAAACTTCAATGATGTTACCATCATGGGCCAGGCAACTTCCCCGGGCACCTTTTTTCAGCACCGCCAGGGGGGCCTGGGCTGCCAGGGCATCCAAAGCCATTTCTTCATTGGCATGCCCAGTGTAAGCCCGGGCCTCATCCTCATTGGCAATGAGAATATCCACATATCTCCCCACAATTTTTTCCAAAAGGGGCCGGGTGTTTTCCACCACCTCAAAACTGGCCAGATCCAGGGCAATGAGGGCTCCGGCCCTGGTGGCACTTTCCAGGCAGGCCATCATGAGATCAGGATTAAATAAAAGATATCCTTCAATGACAGCAATGGCCGTATCCCCAAACAGCACCGGGGTGACCTCCTTGGGATTGAGCTCGGTGGAGGCTCCAAGGCAGGTGAACATGGAGCGCTGGGCATCCGGGGTGATCACTGACAACACCCGGCCCGTGGGGGTGGAAGATGTATAAAAAACAGGTTCCACACGGCATTTTTCCAAAGCCTTCTGGTAAATCTGCCCAGGTTCATCCTCCCCCCGCTGACCAATGAATCTGGCACCTCCCCCCAGCTGCCCCACCCCCACAATGGTGTTACAGGCAGCCCCCCCCGGCACCACCATGGGCCTTTGCCGGGTTTTTTCAAGAATCAGATCAATGTCCCGGCTTTCCACCAGGGTCATCCCCCCCTTTTCCTTGCCAAGGTCTGTTAAAAAAGCATCGCTCTCATGGATCAAGAGATCCACCAGGGCGGAACCAATGCCGGTGATACGATTTCCCTTAAGGGGTTTGTGTGGATTTATTTCGATCATTTTAGATATACCTTTATCTTTAAGTTTTTTTTATATGAAACTCCGTCCAAGCAGCGTAATAATTAGAGTTTCAAATTTCGTTGTGGGCAGGTCAAATCTCAATATGATCTGCCCATGGCAGTTATAAGAAAGTAATTTTAAATATTATAATTTCAGACACATACAGAACAATAGAACCATTCGGATATTTTTATAATAGACTTTCATTATTTGTTGTGATGCAGCGCATCATGGCCGTTATATGAAATACTCCGTGAATCAGGGGTGTATTTCTGTCTACAGTTCCGGTCCGGGCCCATTGCCCGTCGGGGGGCGGCGGTACAATACCATTTTTAATATTTGTTGTATCCGATCCAATGTACATTATCATGATGAGTCAGCCCGGACAACCCAAATCAGAATGGCTGGATATGACGCCAAATTGTTGACAAATGATGTACCATGGCATACCTTGTGCAGTTGATATATATTTACACTCATACGTTACTTTGCATTGAATGTATAATCAATTCTGATAATTATACTGACAATGCCATAAAGGAGATACCATGACGGAAAAAAAATCCTCTCTGTTCACATCAGAATCTGTCACTGAAGGACACCCCGATAAGGTGGCAGATGCCATTTCCGACAGTATTCTTGATGCCATCATGGCAGAGGACACAAACTGCCGGGTGGCCTGTGAGACCCTTGTCACCACAGGTCTTGCCATGATTGCCGGAGAGATCAGCACCGACTGTTACGTGGACATGCCCGAAATTGTCAGACAGACCATCAGAGATATCGGGTACCACTCGTCGGACATGGGGTTTGACTGGCGCACCTGCTCGGTGATCACCAGTATTGACCATCAATCTCCGGACATTGCCCAGGGCGTGGATGAAGGTGAAGGACTTTTCAAGGAACAGGGCGCAGGGGACCAGGGACTCATGTTCGGTTTTGCCACCAATGAAACCCCGGAGCTGATGCCCATGCCCATCAGTTACGCCCATAAACTGACCCAGCGTCTGGCCCAGGTGAGAAAAAACGGGGCCCTGGATTTTTTACGGCCCGATGGTAAATCCCAGGTCACCATTGAGTATGTGGACGGTAAACCCACACGGGTGGACACCATTGTGGTCTCTTCCCAGCACAAACCCGACGTCACCCATGAAGATCTGAAGGATGCCATTATTAAAGAGGTGATCCGCAAGGTGATCCCGGCGGAAATGATAGACGGTGACACCCGTTTTTTCATCAACCCCACAGGAAAATTTGTCATTGGCGGCCCCATGGGAGACTGCGGTCTCACCGGCAGAAAAATCATCGTGGACACCTATGGGGGACAAGGAAGCCATGGCGGCGGCTGCTTTTCCGGAAAAGATCCCTCCAAGGTGGATAGAAGTGCCTCTTACATGGGTCGATACATTGCCAAAAACATAGTGGCTTCAGGGGTGGCAGACAAATGCGAAGTCCAGGTGGCCTACGCCATTGGTGTGGCAGAGCCTGTCTCTTTGCTGGTGGACTTCAAGGGTACCGGTAAGATTTCCGAAGAAAAGGCGGTGGAAATTGTAAAAGAGGTGTTTGATCTCAGACCCGCTGGTATCATCCAGACCCTGGATCTGCTGCGACCCATTTACCGCAAAACCTCAGCCTATGGTCATTTTGGACGTCATGATCCCGATTTCACCTGGGAACACACGGATAAAGCTGCTGAAATCAAGGTAAAAGCCGGATTCTGATAGTAAATATTCGGCTTGCTTGTGTAAATGTTTGGACTGTTCCCCATATTCGCCTGCTCGGGGCTGCGTAGTATACTGATTGTTAGGTGAACAGAGCAAAACAGGTGAAGATGGGGTGCTGACCGAATATTTACTCCTGATATCCTGGGGATCAAAACAAATAAGAACAAAAACGGCCATGACAGGGAAACCTGCCATGGCCTTTAATTATAAGGAATAAAATCATGTTACAGACAGCAGAAAAAATCATCACGGCCCTGGATCCGGGCCTGGCATATAAAGTCAAGGATATTTCCCTTGCGGCCCATGGGCACAAAGACATGCAGTTGTCAGAAAAAGAGATGCCCGGCCTCATGGCCCTGCGGAAAAAATACGGTTCAGAAAAACCCCTGAAGGGATTTAAAATCATGGGCAGCCTGCACATGACCATCCAGACGGCCATGCTCATTGACACCCTTTATGAGCTGGGGGCCGATCTTCGCTGGGCCACCTGCAATATTTTTTCCACCCAGGACCATGCCGCCGCCGCCATTGCCGACAAAGGCTCTGCCGCTGTGTTTGCCTGGAAGGGGGAAACCCTGGAAGAGTTCTGGTGGTGCACAGAACAGGCCCTGACCTGGCCCGACGGTTCCGGACCTGACCTCATTGTGGATGACGGCGGGGATGCCACATTGTTTGTTCACCAGGGTGTGCTGGTGGAAAACAATCCTGCTTTGCTGGAAAATATCTCAGGCAGTGCCGATGAAATCTGCCTCATGGAGCGTTTAAAACTAAGTGTTGCCAACACTCCGGGTAAATGGACAAAAATTGCA
The DNA here is from genome assembly GCF_900176365.1 of Desulfocicer vacuolatum DSM 3385. Lineage (GTDB taxonomy): Bacteria > Desulfobacterota > Desulfobacteria > Desulfobacterales > Desulfobacteraceae > Desulfocicer > Desulfocicer vacuolatum. The sequence continues at coordinate 184,938 of NZ_FWXY01000002.1, forward strand.
AAAAACATCCGGGGGGTCTCCGAAGAGACCACCACCGGTGTGCATCGCCTGTACCATCTTGCGGCCAACAATGAGCTGCTGTTTCCAGCCATCAATGTCAACGACTCCGTGACCAAATCCAAGTTCGACAACCTTTATGGCTGTAGAGAATCCCTGGCCGACGGCATTAAGCGGGCCACGGACATCATGCTGGCCGGAAAAGTGGTTGTGGTGGCAGGATACGGGGATGTGGGAAAAGGCTGTGCCGATTCCATGAAAGGCTATGGTGCCCGGGTGATCATCACGGAAATTGATCCCATTTGCGCCCTCCAGGCAGCCATGGAAGGGTTCCAGGTGATGACCATGGAAGAGGCCGCTCCCCAGGGAGACCTTTTTGTCACAGCCACAGGAAACTACCATGTGATCCGGGGGGAACACATTGATCAAATGAAGGACGAGGCCATCATCTGCAACATCGGCCACTTTGACAACGAAATTGAAATGGCCCACCTGGAGGGCAATAAAGCCAATATCAAGGTTACCATCAAACCCCAGGTGGATAAATGGACCCTGGCATCGGGAAAATCAGTGATCGTACTGGCCGAAGGCCGTCTGGTGAACCTGGGCTGTGCCACAGGTCACCCAAGTTTTGTCATGAGCAACAGTTTCACCAACCAGACCCTGGCCCAGATCAAGCTTGCCAAGGAAGACCTTGAGAAAAAAGTGTATACCCTTCCCAAGGAGCTGGATGAAGAGGTGGCACGGCTGCACCTTGAAACACTGGGGGTAAAACTGACCCGGCTGAGCCGGCAGCAGGCCGATTACATAGGGGTTCCTGTGGAAGGGCCTTACAAACCCGATCATTACAGGTATTAAAAATATCCTTTTAAATAACTGCCACGGGCAGACCGTATTCTGATCCGGTTCTGCCCACAATAAAGTTTGCCCCCTGATCTGCGACGTATTCCATGTGATGGGCATCTCCTGGCGGACACAACAAATATAGGGTCGTAGACGCGGAGCCAAATGGTATTATACCGCCGCCCCCCGACGGGCAATGGGCCCGGACCGGAACTGTAGACAGCTCAATTGTCCGGTTCCTATTGCCCGTCGGGGGGCGGCTCTGCCTTAGCTTGCCTTGGAGGCTGCATTGTATAATGGGGCAGACCTTATTTGACACCCGGTCTCTTAATAGAATTTCACACATGTTTATGGGGGAATTTACCCAATTTATGCATGTGTTCATGCTGATGGATATGCACCTCATCATCCGTCAGGATTCGACCCTTTTCCATGGAAAAGATCCGATTAGTCACGGCGGAGATGAAATCAAACTCATGGGAAATAACAATGTAGGGAATTGATAAGGAAACCAGGGTGTCGGCAAGGGTGTTTTTCACACCGGCATCAAGGCCGGCGGTGGGTTCATCCAGAAGCAGCAGCTCCGGCTCCATGGCCATCACCGCTGCCAGGGCCACCAGACGTTTTTGCCCCCCGGACAATTTATGGGTGATACAGTCTTCCAGATTTGCAATGCCAAGCCTGTCCAGAATGGCCCTTGACTGCTCCAGGGCCTCTGCCGGAGAAAAGCCCAGATTTAAGGGACCAAAACAGACATCATCAATCACCGTGGGGCTGAAAAGCTGATCGTCGGCATCCTGGAAAAGAAGTCCCACCCGGGATCGAATCTGTTCAAAATCCTTTTCCGTTTTCATGGGTTGCCCCAGCACTTCAATGGTACCGGCATCGGGGATACAAAGCCCCATGATGGTGTGAAACAAAGTGGTTTTACCACTGCCGTTGGGGGCCATGATACCAATGCGATCTTTGGTTTCAATGGTCAGATTTACGCCATCAAGGGTGGGCGCCCCGGCACCGGGCCAGGTAAAGGATATATCTTTCAGTTGAATTACGGGAACGTCATGGGCCACAGTCTATTCGCTTTCATTCAATGATCATATTTTGCATACCGACAGAAACGATCAAAGGCCAGGTTTCAGGCATGTACCTGGATTGAACGCACCAGAACATTACCTGCCTCTGCCCCCTGTTTTTTCCCACCAGCCCCCAAAATAAGCCCACCGAATTTTACATCAACAGGGTTTCGGTTACAACCAGCCCCAGGGCGGTCATGGATACCAGGGTAAGGAACAGATGATTTACCACGCCCGGAGAGAAGGTGTCAAGGGTGTGAAACTTCCCGTTAAATCCCCGGCATCGCATGGCATCATACACCCTGGCGGCCCGGCGGGAGGCCCTGACAAAGAGCATGCCTGCAAGGTAGGCATAGGTGCGGTAGGAATGGATATTGGTGCCGGGCACAAATCCCCGGAACTTTGCGGCCCGGAGCAACCGATGGTACTCGGACTGGATCACACTGATATAGCGATAGGTCATGAGCAAAAGAAATATCATTTTATCGGGCACATGGAGACAATGCAGGGCCTGTCCCAGGGTGGCCACGGTCATGGTGGCCACAAGGGCCATGAAGTATAAAAGGATGGTCACAGACTTCAGGGAGATATTCACGCAAAGCATCACACCCGGCCGGGTGAGGGCCACCGGCCCCATTAAAACCAAGGGTTCTCCCTCATGGGTAAAGGGCATCACCACCCAGATCATCACCAAAAACCAGAACAACGGCTTTAACCGTTTAAAAACAGCCACCGGGGGAAGCTTTGCCATGCCCACAAGCACCAGGGACATCAATACATGCCCCACCAGAATGTTCACATCATGGCACAGGGCAGCACAGAAAGAGACAATCACCGCAGTTATAACCCTTACACAGGGGTCCATGCGGTGCATCCATGATTCTTGACGGGCAAGGGATTCATCCATTGTGTTTTTTCCTTTTTTTATGAATCAAAGATGCCAGGCCGCAGATGAGAAAAATAACAGCAATGCCCGTGGCCACGGCTGCCATGGAAGGTTTGGCTTCCAGGGTTTCTTTTTTTGTCATGGCCTCATCCAGCTGCTGTCTGGCCTCGTCTCCCTCTGCCATGAGCTCTGACAGGGTAACGGTCCACCGGGCCTGGTGTCCCATGGTGGCATCAAGCTTGATCAAAAGATCCGAATTCACTGCCACAGGAACGGGGAAATTAAATTTTCCCCGGTCATCGGTTTTGCCCTGGAGCACCACCTGATTGTCCCGGTCCACAACTTCAATGGCCCCCCCATGCACCGGCTGGTCCCCAAAGCTGCTTTCGGTGTAAACCGTACCCTTTTCCACCCAGGCAAACACATACACCTTGTGGGCCCATGCCGGGGAACTGCCCAAGAGAATCAAAATAAGCGCAAGCAGGGTCCCCCCCGGCAAGAGGTCTTTCTTCTGCCCTTTTTTTTGTGTCATTAAATATTTTCTCATTTTTCAGGTCCCCTCCGGGGAAAAATTTCAGGATACACTTTTAACAGAAAGGTGACGCAAAATCCTGTGACAATGCCTTCAATGATCATCACCGGCAGATTGGCCGTCATCACCAGCATGGACACTTCCAGAAAATTTTTCTCCGTGAAATAAAGGGCTGAGCCCAGGCCCAGGGCTGCCAGCCCCACACTGCCGGCACCGGCCAGAAAAGCTGCCACAAATGTATATCGCGGCCCTCTGCCCGGAAGTGGCCCCACCAGGTAGTAGCAGATCACCGCCGGCAGGGCCATGATCACGGTGTTTACCCCCAGGGCCGTTATCCCACCGTACTGAAACAAAATCGCCTGGAGCAGCAGGGCCGTCAAAATGGCGGGAAAGGCGGCCCATCCCAGCAATAATCCCACAATACCGTTGAGTATGAGATGCACACTGGAGGGACCAAGGTTGACATGGATCAGGGAGGCCACAAAAAAAGCAGATGAAAGTATGGCCACATGGACCATGCGCTCATAATCAATTTTTTTCAACCCCACAGCCGTTCCTGCAAAGGCCAGGGCCGCCCCTGCCATCATCACCGGTCCTGACACCACACCTTCGGAAATATGCATCCTATTCTCCTGCCTGCCAGGGCATGAATTGAACCCAGATCACGGCCCCCAGCTCAATGTCCTTTTCCACACCGTTGTGCATCTTTTTTTCATCTGCTGTGGTTAAAGCGGCAAATCCCCACCACCCGGAAACCGGGGGAGCATAGCTGAAAACACCGTTACCATCGGCCTTAAGGGTTTGTGTCACCATATAATCCGTGGGGGCCGTGGCCTTTTTATTTTCATTGTAGAACTCCACCTCCACCTCGGCAAAGGGAACTGCCTTGCCATCTTTTTTAATAATTCCCTGGAAAATATTGCCGGCATAAAGGCCATAGGGTTTTGACAGAGGAACAATTTCTGTTTTTAATCCAAGCTCATCATCCCATCCCTCTTCACCGCCATAGGCTGCCACAACGGTTTTGGTGTAATGAACAATAAAACAGTCTTCGGCAGGTTCCCAATAGGGAACAGGTTCCATGCAAAAGGCGTAGGCACCGGGCCGTTTCACAGGAAAATCAAAGGTCCACGCCCCGTGCTCCATGACACTGCTTTTTTTAAGCAAGGGCAAAAGATCGGTCTTTTTTCCCTCTCTTATTACATTAAAAACATGGGGTTTAACAAGTTCCATGCCATGGCCTTCAAAGGGGTGGAAAAATGAAAGATCAAGGGTCAATGTCCGGTCATCTTCCTGCATCACCATGCTGTCCGAAGGAATGATCATGCCAAAATGGGCTGAAGCAAAGGGAACCAGAATCAAACTGAAAAAAACAGTTAAACAGATGGATTTTGTCAAACGCAATGTCATTTTTATTCTCCTTAAACCTTGATGATTGGAACAACGTCATATCAAAAACAAAAAAACCACGAAGGTACACCACTGACCCTCCGCAATGGATGGGCAGCCATGGTAACCTTCGTGGTTAAATTTAATTATTCCTGTGTGGGAAGGGCTCAGACCTTCCTGTTTTTTTAAGACCTGATGTTTTAAACCGTTCTTTGTAAAGCAGTTCAAAGGACTTCTGTCCTTAATGTTAGCTTTTAGATATACAGAGAATCAAAAGCATGTCAATCATTTTCTATACCAACTGCCGTCGGGTTTTTGGAGAAAGTCCCCGGGCTTGGCTTTTTTCACGATTTGAAGTGCCCGCAGGGTTTCCACTTTTTCAAGGGTCACTCCCTGCTGTCCGGCAATGAGGCGATATACGGCTTTGCGATCTTTGTTTTCGGCAGCTATGATATTGTACCCTGTTTTTTTTGCAGTGACATGGGCAAGGTATCCCCTTGCGTTCTCCCCCACAAGCCCCTGGGATTTTAATTTAACAATGTCTGGAAGTCGACGCTTCATGCGCGTTTTCACATCATCTGCCACAGCCCCTCCCACAAGAAATACCAGGGAAAAGAGCAATATAAGCCCCACAGAAATCAACTGTTTTTTCTTCATATTAATCTCCTTTTGATGATACTGAATGATCTTTTTTATTCTTTGATTTCCTCTTCTGCGGCATCAATGTCATCAAAGAAACTATCCAGGGCCCGGTCCACTTTAACATTCACATCAATGGTGATGTGAATGGGCTTTACCTCCACCGGAGCCATGGCCACATCATGTCGGGTACTGCATCCCAGGGCCAGGCAAAGTGCAGCCCCGGGAATCAGCAGCGCCCATGCATTTTTTTTTTGTCCCATAAACACATCTCCTGTAACTTATTTTTTACACCTGCCACGGGCAGACCATAAATTGAGCTTAAGGTTTGTGCACGGTGAGCTGGGGAAAAGGAATGCCCCAGTGGTTAAGGGTGCACACATCAACGCACCATCGCTGGATGGCCCGGTTCAAACGATTGTAAAGAGGCGCCACCTCACCGTCAAAATCGGCAATAACAACAAAATCCAATGAAGACGCCCCGGCCTGACAAAATTCCACATTTAAATTAACAAGATGCTCATTATATCCCTCTTTTTCAAGGGCCTGGCCCAGGTATTCCCGGATCACCGTTAAAATGCCGGAGGTGGCCTCTTTCTGGTGCTCATACCCAATACCAAAAACCACCTTAAGTCTGAAATTAACGGAGATATTAAGGGGGGTCTGCCCCAGAAAATCCCCGGTTTGATATAGTTTACGGGATCCGCCCCGCTGGACCAGCTCCACCATTTCATGTGAAAGACTCACCACCTTTCCCCGGGTACCGTCGGCCAAAATCACCCAATCGTTCTTGCGACAGGGAAACCACGATTCCTCAGGAGCAAAGGGACGGGAGGTCTTGCCCACAAGGGATTCAATGGGAATTCTAAGCTTCATGCCCAGGTCGGGATTTTCAAGCTGACTGAACATGTTGATGCGCTTCACCATCCAGGGCACCCCGTCCATCACCAGGCGCTCACCCTCCCTCACCGCACCGATATTGAGCATGAGACGACTTTGCTGCCACATACCGGGCAAGGTACTTTTAATCCCCCAGCCAAGGCCCAGTAAAATAATAATGGTGAGACTGAGCAGGACCCAGTCCTCTGCCAGATAAAAGACCAGAATCAGGGCAACCAGGGAAAACACAATGGCCATCACCTTAAAAAGAAGGTCCATGAGACGGGCATAAAAGGGCCGATAACCGGATTTAAAGCCTGGAACCGTACGGATGGTAAGTCCATAGATAAACCGCAGTAAAAGCAGCACCATGACACATGCCCCCACGGCCATGAGCAGATAAAGCCCCCGGGTTCGGAAAAAATCCCTCATGGAAGTACGGGAAAGCTCCATCAAAGATTTCTCTTCCTGCTCCATGGTATCCAGCTGGAGATGGGCCACTTTCAGGCGGTTGTCCAATTGTTCCACAACCCCCTGCCATTCGGGCAAAAGCATTTTTAATTGCCTTTTAACGCCCTTGTCCGTTGTTTTTTCCATCTGGGAGTTGACATTTTCAAAGGCTTCCCGGGCAACGGGCAAGAGGCGTTGATAGTGCTGAATATCCTCTTTTAGTTTTGCCTTCTGCCTGGCCTTTAAGGTAAAGCGTTTTAATTCTTTAATACCCGGCTCCACCAAAGAAATCAGTTCATCCTGCCAGTTGAAAATCTCCTCTTTTTTATCAGAAAACAGATCAATATCAATGCCCGTGGCAATGCGTTCAAAATCGGCCTTGGCACCGTCCAGTTGCTGATCCAATGTGGCCAGTTCCTGCTTGAGATTTTCCTTTTCCATTTCAGAACTGCTGGCCTTCAACTGCTTATTTTTATCCTCAATGCGGCTGATCAGGCTTTTTTTTAATTCAATGATGGAGGTCAGCATTTCCTTGGAACGCCCCGACCGTTCCTCCTCCACAGAGACGGCTGTGGATTCTTTATCAGCGATTTCATCGGCACCATACACCGGAAAGATCAAACAAGCGTATATCATCAACCCTGTTAAAACAAATCGAAACACGTTCACCTCTCTTTTTCAGTATCAAATAACTGCCATGGGCAGACCAAAGTGTGATGGCCTCGTAAAAAGTCCAAAGCCTATTTGTTAGCTACCGCATATTGTGACAAACACATTTCATGACCACATATGAGGCATCAAAAAAATATTGGGCCGACTTTTTACAGGACCATCAAGTGTAAACCGGAAAATAAAACATGCCCCGGTTTTGTTATTTAAGAATTGCAAGCGTCATTTGGCTGGATATGCAAGGTGCCGGACATGCAGCCTTAGGCGTCAAAATTTTTCCATAAAATCATTTAATTCATTACCAAGCTTCAGCACCCGATGAAATGGCAAGGTAAGATTCACATCCAACTTGATTCCCTGGAAGCGCGATCCAGGAGCGGCAGCATCCACCCGGATAAATCGGCCCAGGTCTTTCCGGTACACAAAGGGCAGATTCTCTCCCGGACTACCGTCAAATTGCAACTTCACCATGAGATCTTCCCCCTGGGAATTAAACCCCACCCGGGCCCACTTATAGGTATAATTTTTCAATGCCTCCCGGGCCAGATCCATTTGCACGAACCGGGGCGTATCCATGGGAATACCGGCGGTGAAAACTTCGGTGTTGGACACCTGGATGGTCCCCCCCACTCCCGGTGTGGAATAAAGAAACCCATTGTCAAAGGAAAGCATCCCATCTACCCAGGAAATGGGAATTGTGCCATTGAGACTGCCCTCCCCCCGGGCCTTGAATGATCCCATCTGCTGCAACATATCGGCAAACCGCAGTCGATCACAAAACAGGGTAAGACGGTAGGCATCAACATCACTGGAAAAACGGGTGGCACCTGCGCTGACCCCACCGTTACACCATTTAAAAGAGGCATTTTCCAGCAAAAAGGAGGTGGCGGACTCCAAAGTATACCTCAATTTTGCATCGGTGAGTATTATCCCATTGAAGTCCAGGGAATCCATGGTTAAAACCATACCCGGTGCACTGCGCACAAGCGGCAGTTCATTCAATATCAGGCCAGCATTGATCCCCTTGATGGCAAGCTTTTTGTCCGGCATATCAACCTGACCCCGGGTGAGATCCAGCACTAATCGGTTTTTTGTTTTTTCACCTCCAAAATCCATGTGTCCCCGGGCTGCCAGGGTGGTGTTAAACCGGGGCAGCACCACATCTGGAGAAAGTAAACCGCTTTTTTTAACCATGTCATGGGTCAGAAAAAACGGTGGCATATCCCATGTGAGTGCCATGGCAGGTGCCAATGGGGGTAAAAAAACGGTTTTCAAATCAAATTTAACATGGGGAAACATGGCTTTTGATGACACAGCACTGCCTGCCATGGGTGGAACAGTCCCCCAAAAGGGAAAATGCACGGCACCGGAAATATCCATACCCTTTTCAGTGTGTATCATTTTTCCTTCCAGGGAGCAAACGGGCGCTCCATTAAAGGATATTGTTTCCCCGGAAAAAGTTCCCCGGCGGCCGGAGATTCCCCGGGGCCAGAAAAAGGGCATGTGCAGATTAAGACCTGAAATCACCAGGGAATCACGGCCAAGTTGGGACACGTTGCCATTTCTAATCTTTATGGCACCGGAAACCGAAGGCTTACCCCGGTGGGTCACCCGGACGGCAAAGGGTATACTTGCCCCGGGAAAACGGATCTGAAACTGCCGGTTCTCTCCTTGAATACGTCCCAGAGTGGTGGTTAAATCCATGGCAAACCCCTTACCCCGGGATGAAAAATCAAAGGTACCGGTGCCATTAAGCCCCACCCTGGAAACCCTCACCGGCAGGGGAATGTTTTGAACCATTAGCTCATTGGCCACCATGTGGAGCCGAAGCGTTCCCTTTGTTTTCTGCCCTGTGACATCCAGTTGAAACCGGGAGCCGGGGCCCATGCTCAACTCCGTCTTTCCCAGTCTGAAAAAGTATTCACTGTTTTTTTTGTGCTGATCCATCAGCGTCAATTTCCAGGCCCCCTCCCGGGTACAATCAACTCTGCCGGACATAAAAAGGGTCGGCAGCCCCCCCCGATCCCATTGAAAATGAAAAAGAGCATGCAGGGGAAACCGCAATGGAAGTCCCGGAATGGCGGGGCCTTTGCCGGGAACCAGGGTGACCGCAAGGTTGTCCAGACAGATGGGTCGGGGTTCAGCCAGTGCCAGCCTGGAAATACGAAGGCTTGCCCTGCCCTCCCCATCCCCTGTGAGGGTCAGATCCCCTTTACCCTGGAGACTGATTTCAGGAAACCACAATTTAAGAATATCATTGAACCGGCCATACTCAATCCCCCGGGCCGTCAGTTCAAAATGTTCAATATCACCGGCGTTGTTCATCACCACAGCGCCATGGACAGGCTGTCCCAGGGGAAATAGATGAAACCCCATAGAAACAGACTGTTTATCCCGGGGAACAAGGGCGGAAAGATCAAAGGGAATGATGATTTCCCTGCCATTAAAAAAGAGGGAAAAACGCGAATGGGAGATGTTCATCCGGGAAGGCAGACGGGCAAACACAGCGTCCATGGAAGGCCGGGACAAATCATCCGCCGGGGGGGTGGAGGAATTTTCCTTGTTAAAAAACAAAGGGGCAAAATCAGTCAAAACAATCCCCCCCCTGCTCAAGGATGCCCGTATGTCCAGACCTGAAACAGTTATTTGCCGGGGGCGTTGTCTGATCAGAGAACCCGGGGAATAAGTCGCTGTCACCCCATCTGCCACCAGGTGACTGCCCATGTAAATGGGGCCGATACCAGCACCGGTGAGCCCCACATGGCGCACAGAAATCTTAAGATCATCCAGACCCGGCCGGGTGGACAAGACTGTATTGATTCCCCATTGAAACACATGGGGTATAAGTACCAGGCCCAGGAGAATCAATCCTGCGCCGGTCATGAAACCATACTTTATAATAGACTTAAAGGTCATGGATGAACTCAAGTTTGAAAAACAGGTCCCAGGGCCAACCGGCATGACAGACAAAAAATCATCTTAACACCCTCAGCACATGATTTTTTTCCAGGGACGCTTTTAAAAATTTTAAAATCACCATGGCCGCATCTTCGGGGGTAATACGTTTTACACCGGCCATATCAGCGCAATGGGCCAGCAAGGTTTCATTGCCATGGTCCAGGCCCATTTTCACCTTAATGGTGTCGGCCAGGGCAAAATAAACCGTGCCAATGTCACGCCGATTAAGATTGGCAATCATGCACCGGGTGCGCAGATTCAAATCCTTTCCAATGAATTGGGCAGCCTCTTGTACTGTGGTGCACAGGGCCTGGGCCCGGCGCTCCATTAAAAGGGTATCCCGGCCCGACAGTGCCTCCGGGGTCTTTGCCATCATTTCCATGAAAAAAAGGGTTTCAAGTATCCCCTTCACGGCCCAGTAAATCCCGGCATCCTGACTGGCCCGGGGACCTGCCACGTTCAACACCTGAATGTACCGGGTGTTTACAAAATTCTGTAGCATCACAGCCGCTTCAAACTCATCCATATCATTGAGATCAACATGGCAGCATGGTTTTCCAAGGGTATGGGCAAGATCCCAGGTGAGAAGAGATCCCCCCTTTAAATGTCCCCTGGAAATAATCACCGTACCCTGGGAATCCCGGATATTTTGCTCCGTGCGCCGGGGGTAATCCTCCGTGTCCATCTCATCCAGGAGATACTGGGAAGGGATCACCCCATCCTCGGCTTTTCTACCTGCCGGCACCCATCCGCCGTGATCAATATTAAATTTTATGGCTGTGTCCAGGGCCGCGCGGTCCGCTCCGGTCTGCCCTCCGGAAATAATTTTCTGTATCATGGTTCCGGGGGGTTCCGGACGATCATCACAGAACAGGTGGCTTTGTGGGCAATGCGCTTGGCCACGCTGCCAAAGAGCACCAGCTCCACCCCGGAAAGCCCATAGGCCCCCACAATGACCAGATCAATATTTTCAGATTCAATGTAATGCAGTATTTCCGATGACACATGCCCCTCCAGGACCCGGACCACATGGTCTGTCCGGGGGGGAACACGCAGGCCATAGGTTTGAATCATCTGATCGGCCAATTTGTCCACAAGGGCAGTGGAAGATTCCGGCGGCACCACCAGATCAATGTCAGTGATCAAAGGGCTGATCACCGGTGGCAGCACATGAACCAGATGAAGGGCTGCCCCATACTTTTGGGCAAGATCCAATGCACTTTCAAAGGCATGGTCGGCATTGGAGGAAAAATCCACACAACAGAGAATTCGATTAACGTCCATTTGTGCCTCCTTTTTTTCATATGAAACTCCAGCCAAAGGCCTGTAATAATTAGAGTTTCATTTTTCGTTGTGGGCAGGTCAAACCCCAATACGATCTGCCCGTGGCAGTTATATGAAATACTCCGCAAATCAGAGGTGTATTTCAAGCTTCGTTGTGGGCAGAACCAGATCAGTACAAGGTCCGCCCGTGGCGGTTATATACAGGCAACCTAAGGCAGAGCCACCCCCCCCGACGGGCAATAGGAACCGGACAATTGAGCTGTCTACAGTTCCGGTCCGGGACCATTGCCCGTCGGGGGAGCGGCGGTATAATACCATTTGGCTCCGCGTCTACGACCCTATATTTATTGTGGGCAGACCCCAACAGGGAAACATGGCGTGCCACTGAATATCTATCCCGTCAATGGGGATAATCAATGTGAAGGGCGTCCATCTCTTTGGCCATCTGCCCATGGGTGTGAATCATGGCCTCAAGGTTGTGGCGGCGCTGGATCTTTTCTGTGTGCTCTGTGGCCACCAATGCCTCAATTTTGGACATTTCAAGGTCACACCCCTCAAATTCCACCACCATTTTTTCCTGGAAATCCCGGGACACAGCATGGATTAATTTTAAAAAATAGTCGGTTTCCAATAATTCCCGATAATTTTTAAAATGAAGTTCCATGCATCGAAGGGCCTCTTTTCGCATGCGTCTCTCCCCATTGGCAAAGGCCATGTCAAAGGGGGAGGCAAAGTTCTTTTTTAAAATCCTGGACAAAATGGCCACCAGGGAATGCACCCCAAGACCGGCCATGGCATCCACACGAATCCTTGCACTGTATGCAGTGGCCATCCTCGCCCGGGGAATTTCAAGGCCCAGAATGCCTTTGACCGCAGAGATATCCACCGGACACACCGGTTTTTGCTCCTCCATATCAGCCCCATGGTTCCAGAGTCCGTGATCATCCACTGTCAGGCGGGCCATGAGGGTACGGGTGTCCATGTGACAGGTGTCATAAAGAACCATGAAGTCCGTCTCCATGCGCTGTTCCTGTTCCTTGATAAAGGCTGCCACCCGGGGGGTGAACTGCCGGGCCATGAAATAATCCACAGCCGTGCGAAACTCCTGGAACATGGTGTAAATGGCCTGGTTAAATCCCGACTCAGCCAACTGTTGTTCCTGGCGGGGATATGACACGGGATGATCATTTATAAAGGCTTTGACTTCCCTGGCAAGGGCTCCTTTCCGGGGATGGAAAAAACGGTGTATCCGGGCACGAATATCGGTCTCCAGTGCCTCCACAGCAGACAGGGTGTTTTTTTTTATCATGCCCTTAAGATTTGCCCCCTGGGCTTTCATGCGTTTAAGTTCCCCCACCGCATGATCGGCACGGTCCTGATCCCGGGATAAAAGATCATAAAACAGCTCTATCCGTCTGCCGGTAAAATCACAGGCAACCCCCAGGCGCTGGATATGATTTTCAACCACCAGGGAAAAACGATCCCTTTGAATTTTTTCTTCCAGCCGGCCCATGAAAGTCTTTTCTCCCTCCAGGGTATGGCGCATCAATTCCCGGTTTTCCTCCCAGAGACTGATCCGTTTTTTTTCCCCGGGTAAAAGCTCATTTCCCAGGGCGCAATAAAGGCCATGGAGACAGGAAAGGCTGTGAATAAAGGGTTGAGCATGGACACAGGCCAGCTCATCCTTGACCTTTGCTTCCAGGGATTTAAGCTCGTCAAGACTGTGGTGTTCTCCAAGATCCACGTTGAAAAGGAACAAAAGATTATCCATCAGTCCCATTTCCTGAATCATTTGAAGAAAAACAATATCTGCCCGGCGCACCCCCATGCGACTGCTGATGACATAGATAATCATATTGGCAGACACCAGATAATCCTGGATCTGGGCCAGATGGGCAGGGTCCGTGGAATCACTGCCCTGGCAGTCGGCCATCTCCACCCCGGGGGCCAGGGCATTTCCCGGCAGTTCCAAAAGAACATCATTGGCAAAAAAAGCAGCGGAGCCGTCACCGGTGAACATCTGGTGACCATAAAATTCATCATCTTTAAAGGTAAGCACCACAGCATCTGCCTGTACCAGATGCCGGACCCGATCATAGGCGTCCAGGGCCTGTCGGATGCGAACAAATTCCGGTTGCAGTCCCCGGGGGACAACGGTGGCATGTCCCCCCCCCAGGCGGCCGGCAACGGCCTGGAGAAATCCACGGTCTTTTTTTCGCCTCAAATCAAAGGTGTCGGCACAGATGCCTTCAACGGCCACCAGATTTTCCGGAAACAACACCAGGGCCCGGCGCAACTCCTCATTGACCTCATCCCAGGATTTAAGAAAAACCCGGGCTTTCTGACTTTTTCCCGGGCGTATCCGGGTCACCATGGCAGTGATCACCCCGGCCCCCCGTTTTAAAATTTCAGCCCCGGTCATGGCATTAATGCAGGTACTTTTCCCCGACTTAATGGCCCCCACAACGGCAATACGGATGAGCCCCGATGTGATCTGACCGGGAACCTGGGAGCAGATGTGGTGCTGAAGTTCTGCCTGATCGTCGTACATGCCGGGGATGGCCTTCATCCCTTGAAAAGCAGTTGATAGTTTTTCTGCCATGTGTATGATGGCATCCACAATTCCATGGCTCATGGGATTCTCTGATCTGCCCATGGAAACGTGTGAGATGTTTTTAAAGGCTTCACCGGTGTCATATTCCTTTTTCACGTGCCCCATTCCATATCCATGTGCATCATGGCCTGTTCCCATCGGGCTTCCACCCGGGTTTTAAATAAAATATCCATGGTAAGGGTTCCCACAAGCCAGGAATTTTCTGCCATTTCCGCATCCAACTGCATGGGGGCCCAGCCGGCACACCCCAGAATGACCATGGCATTGTCAGGCCCCTTGCCCTGGCCCATGGCCATCAGAATATCCCGGGTATTACTCAAACCGATGTCAGGTGTCACCTGTATGCATCCCTCCCAGTGAAAGGGGGCCCCATGGAGAACAAAAACAGCCCCCGGCTGCACTGGCCCCCCAAGGTAAACTGGCATTTTATCCATGGTATCCACCATGGACATTTTTAGATCGGAAAACAGTTCCCGGATGGTCAAAAGGGGGTGCTCCCGATTGATGACAAAACCAAGTGCACCGGAATCATTGTGCTCACAAATGCAGGTAACGGTCTGGGCGAAGTTGGGGTCAGGCAACCCCGGCATGGCCATGAGCAACCGCCCCTTTAACGAAACTGGATTCTGGGACATCTCTTACCCCCTTTTCTTTTCCCGGCCATAGATATCGTCAAACCGCACAATATCATCCTCCCCCAGATAACTGCCGGATTGAACTTCAATGAGTTCCAGGGGAATCCTGCCGGGATTTTCCATGCGATGCACATATCCAAGGGGAATGTACACAGACTCATTTTCCCGGAGAAGAATTTCCTCTTCTCCCTTGGTGATGATGGCAGTGCCGGAGACCACTGTCCAGTGCTCTGCCCTGTGAAAATGTTTTTGCAAAGACAACTTGGCACCGGGTTTCACAGTGATGCGCTTCACCTGGAACCGGGGACCAAGATCAATGGTTTCATAGGACCCCCAGGGCCGAAACACCTCCCGGTGGGTGGTGACCTCGGGTCGATCTTTCTTTTTCAGAGCCTCCACCAGTCTTTTCACTTCCTGGACCCTGTTCCGGGGGGCCACCAGCACAGCATCTTTGGTCTCCACCACCACATGGTTTTCAAGTCCCACCGCTGCGATGAGACGACTTTCTGCATTGAGATAACAATTTTTAACATCACTGACCAAAACGTCTCCCTTGAGCACATTATGGTCTTTGTCCTTTTCA
The DNA here is from genome assembly GCF_900176365.1 of Desulfocicer vacuolatum DSM 3385. Classification (GTDB taxonomy): domain Bacteria; phylum Desulfobacterota; class Desulfobacteria; order Desulfobacterales; family Desulfobacteraceae; genus Desulfocicer; species Desulfocicer vacuolatum. The sequence continues at coordinate 200,369 of NZ_FWXY01000002.1, forward strand.
CCGGTGTGCCACAGGGCATCCCAGGAGCCCACATCGTTCCAGCCGGCATCCAGGGGAATCACAACCCCGTCTTCTGTTTTTTCCATCACCGCATAATCAATGGAATCCGATGGGGAACGGGCAAAGGATTTGCTGTCCAGACGGAAAAAATCAAGGTCTTCTTCCCCTTTTTCCAGGGCATCCCGGCAGGCAGTGACCATATCAGGAACATGCAGGGTCAACGCTTCCAGAACCTTGTCGGCCCGGAACATGAACATACCCGAATTCCAGAGATACTCATCCGATGCCACATATTCTTTGGCTGTTTCAAGATCCGGTTTTTCCACAAACCGCTCAATGGCGCATCCCGTGGCATCTTCTCCTGGATTTAACGTCACAGAATCGCCTTTTTTAATATATCCATATCCGGTTTCAGGGCCGGTGGGGACAATACCAAAAGTAACAAGATATCCGGCAGCCGCATGGGCTTCTCCGGCGGCAACAGCCCCGTTAAAAGCAGCCAGATCCTTTATATCGTGATCCGCAGGCAGAATCAACAAGGTTGCCCGGGGATTTTCAAGGACCACCTGAAGGGCTGCCGCTGCAATGGCCGGAGCTGTGTTACGGCCCACCGGTTCCAGAAGAATGGTACCGGTGCAATTTATCCGTCGCATCTGTTCTGCTGCCATGAAGCGATGATCTTCGTTGCAGATCACCACCGGCGGGGCGATATCCGGAATACCAAGGGGCCGTAACAGGGTATTTTGAAGCATTGACTTCGCATCAATGAGGTTAATGAGCTGTTTGGGGAAAAGCCCCCGGGACAAGGGCCAGAGTCTGGTTCCGGAACCACCGGCAAGGATGACAGGTACGATCATAAAACGCTCCTTTTAAGCTCAACTTACAGATTGGCAGATATCCACAATTAAAATTAAGGCGTTTGGCATTTTTCATACAACGTCAAAAGTAGTTTACACCTTTCGATCAAATTTTTCCCGGAAAACGGGTATATTTTTCTATAACCGCCACGGGCGGACCGTATTCTGCTCCGGCTCTGCCCACAACGAAGTTTGAAATACTCCCCTGATTGGCGGAGTATTTCATATAAACGTGCAAACTGGAAAATGAATCATGTCAGACGTTTGATTTTAAATCTGATTCATGTTTAATATACATTATGCTTTTATTCAAGATCCCCGGACATAAGTTTTCAAGGTGCCCTGCCGGGCCCCATGAAGATGTAATACAAAGTCCAATGAAATCATCTCTCCCGGGCATGAACCACATTCCGTGTGGAGCATAATATTTTCAAGACCTTACAAACAACCCATAACACCGGCCTCCAGGACAACATGACACCCCATTGCACGCTTTTCCCCCAAAAACAAAGACAGATCTGTCACATATTTTTTTTTATCTGCTGTTTCTTTTTTCCCGGATATCATTCCATGGCCCGGGAACTCACCCCCGGTGCGGGGATCATCCTGGCAGCCCCCGAAGGAGAGATTCTGTTTGAAAAAAATGCAACCCGTCAATTTATTCCCGCATCAACCATCAAGGTGTTCACAGCCCTCACAGCCCTGAAATATCTGGGAGAAAACTTTCATTTCACAACGGATTTTCTCCTGGATAAACACCTCAACCTCAAAATCAGAGGACAGGGAGACCCCCTGTTGACTTCCCGGGAAATTCGCACCGTTTCAACACATATAAAAAAAATACTTCAAAAAAACCATATATCACACATCCAGCAAATTATGGTTGATGGATCTGCTTTTAAAAAGGGTATTGTCATCCCGGGAACCGGTGGCAGTAAAAACCCCTATGATGCCCCGGTGGGTGCACTCTCGGCAAATTTTAACACCATATCTTTTAAAACCACGGGCCCCAAGAGCGGTGGGGATGCCCCCCCGGCTGCCGGAAGTGCCACACCATGGATCAGCGCAGAAAAAGAAACCCCCCTTGTGCCCTTTGCCCGGGAAATAATTGCCGGAGCCGGCATGAAATCAGGAAGAATTCCATTGGCCCATGGAACCCAAGCACTATATGCCGGACATCTTTTTACATGGTTTCTTGAAAAGGAAGGAATAAAAACAGAAAAAACAATAACAATGGCAGAAGTGAATGCCGGGGATCGTCTCATGTTCGCCTGGCGCTCGCCATACGATTTAAGGCAGGTGGTGGCAAAACTACTTTACTATTCCAATAATTTCATGGCCAACCAGCTTTTCCTGACCCTGGCTCTCAAGCAAGAAGGGGCGCCTGCCACCCTTGAAAAAGGCATCAAGGTGGCAATGGCCCATGCCGCCTCCCTTGGAATAAAAGACCTTTTTATTGAAGAAGGATCTGGACTTTCCCGGCAAAACCGCATCTCCCCCCGGTCCATGTTAAGAATTTTACAGGCCTTTAAGCCCCACCATGGGTTAATGAGATATGAAAAAAATGAATATTATAAAACAGGAACCCTTCAGGGAGTTCGCACCCGATGCGGTTATTTCCAAAACAGGCAGGGAGAACTTTATCCCTTTGTTATCATGGTGAATCAAGAAAATAAGGGATATGAGAAAATCAAAAAAAAGCTGCAAAAAATAGTGCGTGAATGGAAAATTAAAGGCTGACAGGATGTTTCAGGTGCCCCAGACAGAATGCGATCTGTCCTGAAAAAGCAGGTACTGGGTATTAGGTGCTGGATACTGGGTCTTAACAGCAACTACTTTTTCATTATTTGTTGTGGCTGGAGGTTACAGCCATGTGGATTTTATTAGAAAATAAAACTTCCGGGTAACCTCAGCAGAGCCCCCCCGAGGGGCAATGGGAACCGGCCAATTGAGCTGTCTACAGTTCCGGCCGGGCCATTGCCCCTCGGGGGGGCGGCATAATACTATTTGGCTCCGCGTCTACGACCCTATATTCGTTGTGTCCGATAGAACATGTGGGTTATATAAAAAAGTAATCAATCGTTGGAGGGGGGCAGTATCAATGGGAGGTACCGCCACCATGTATCCCGGGATCCCCATGCTCAATAAAGGCGTAAGCGCTGTGGTTATGGATGGATTCAAAATTTTCAGCACTCACCGAAAACCAGGTGATGTTATCATCTTCCAGCAACACCTTACCCACATCCCGCACCACATCCTCAACAAATTTTGGATTATTATAGGCAAATTCGGTGACGTGCTTTTCATCCTCTCTTTTCAAAACAGAATAGACCTCACAGGAGGCAGCATGCTCCACCAGTTCAATGATATCTTCAATCCACACAAATTTTTTAAATCGGGTGCTGACACACACTTCCCCCCGTTGATTATGGGCACCAAAATCACTGATTTCTTTGGAACAGGGACACACAGAGGTGATGGGAACAGCCACCCTTAGCACCATATCCCTGTCTTCGTCGGGATGGGAAGAACCGATGATGGTGCAGGTGTAGTCCATGAGGCCTTTGGAACCGGTGACAGGGGATTTTTTTTCAATGAAATAGGGAAAGATAATTTCAATGTGTGAAGAAGTGGCCTCCAGAGTGGTCTTCATATTCTCCAGAATGGTCATGATGGATTCCAGGGATACCTGGGACCGGAAGGTGTGAAGCATCTGCACAAACCGGCTCATGTGGGTTCCCTTACATTGATGGGGAAGATCCACATACATGCTTATTTCGGCAATGGTGGACTGTAACCCACTGCTTTTTTTATCCCTGACCTTAATGGGATAACGAAGTCCTTTGATTCCGACTTTGTCGATGGGGATATTGCGGTAATCCCGCATTTTTTGCATATCAATCATAAGCTCTTCTTTAACAGATAATCTGCTTCAATATTTCCCATGGCCCTGAAAATATTGCCTTTAATATGATGATTGTCCCGATAGATCTCCCGGAGCATATCTCTTATCACACTGCGCTTGGAGTGACCATCACTGGGACAGGGGTTAATAAAATCAGGAAATTTCAGTCGTTTAGCCAGTTTAACAATATCTTTTTTTTCAACATAGGCCAGGGGACGAATAATGGTGATATTTCCCTTAAAAAAGGATTGACTGGGTACCATGGTTCCCATGCGACCGGAATAAAACATGTTAATAAAAAGGGTTTCAATGATGTCATCCTTGTTATGTCCCAATGCAATCCGGGTGCACCCCTTTTCCTTTGCCATTTCAAAAAGCGAGGTACGCCTCAGCCGGGAACATAAAAAACAGGGGTTTTCCCTGTTATCTTCGCCATGGGCTCGCACCCCATGGTCGGTGTACCTCACCGTCATGCTGCCGGAAAATCGAGAAACCAGCGATTTAAGTGCCGGAGCAAATCCATTGTCAAACCCCGGATCCACATACACCGGCACCAGATCAAATGCAATGGGCGCCTTTTTCTTAAAGCTTTCCAGGGCATTGAGCATGAACAGGCTGTCTTTGCCCCCGGAAACAGCCACCATCAGGCGGTCTCCATGGCGAATCATCCCGTAGTCACTCAAGGCCTTGCCCATGAGATGGTTCACTTTTCTGCTCATCTGGGGTCTGAACGGTTGAATGGGGGTTACCTTTTTTTTGTGAAACCTTTAAGGGTCACTCGCCCGGCTGCGATTTCGCGCAAGGCCATGACGGCATCTCCATTTCTGGCCGGTCTAATAAGAAATTCAGCACCTTCGCTCACCTGCCTCACACGCTTTGCTGCCATGTGAACCAAAGCAAAACGGGTGGGAACATTTTTCAGGCAGTCTTCAATGGTTACTCTTGCCATGAATTTTCCTCTCTGTTTAACATTTTTTATGAAAAACCCGGTAAACCGGGACAATCTTCATGCTTTGTTGTGGGCAGAGCGAGATCAACATCAAAATCTGCCCGTGGCAGCTATAAAATTTCAATGACCTCATAACTTCTTTTACCGCCGGGGGCCTGGAGAACCACTTCATCACCGGGCTTTTTACCAATTAAGGCTCGGCCCAGGGGAGAGGTGATGGAAATACGGCCTTTATCGATGTCCGACTCTTCCTGTCCCACCAGCATATATTCCACTTCTTCTTCAGAATCAAGATTTTCAAGCAATACCCGGGATGCAAACCGGGCACAATCTTTGGCCACTGTATCAGGATCAATTACCTTGGCACTGGCAAGCTTATATCCCAGTTCACCGATTCTGCCTTCAATAAAGGACTGGCGATCCTTGGCCGCATCAAACTCCGCATTTTCAGAAAGATCACCATGGGCCCGGGCCGTTTCAATGGCCTTGATATTCTCCGGTCGATCAATGGTTTTTAATCTCTCAAGTTCCGCTTTCAGGGTTTTATATCCCTCAACGGTGATTGGTATTTGCTCCAACGTTAATTATCTCCATTTGTTCATAAAAAAACAACGCCTTACCGCACAATATTTGTGCAACGATAAGGCAGAAAAAAACTAAAAGTATATTTTTATCCGGCAATGGCCTTATTTTTCATGTTCCCGGCCAAGATAGCCCACAATGGATGACCCTGCACTGACTTTTTGACCCAGGGTCACAGCAATATTCGTATTCAGGGGCAGATGAAGGTCCAGACGGGAACCAAATCGTATCATTCCATATCTTTTACCCCGTTCCAGACGATCCCCGGGCTTTATGTGGCACACAATTCGCCTGGCAATAAGACCTGCAATCTGTACCACCCCGTAAACCGCCCCCTGGGGGGTTTTAATGACCAGTGCATTGCGTTCATTGTGCTCTGAGGCTTTATCCAGGGATGCATTGAAAAATTTTCCGGGAAAATAGGTGACCTTTTCCACCTTCCCCCCCATGGGCACCCGATTGACATGTACATTAAACACATTCATGAAGATACACACCCGGATGCATGATCCGCTGACAACGGTTGAATTTTCAATGGTCTCAATGCTGATAACCTTACCGTCGGCCGGGGAGACAAGGGCATTGGATTGTGGGGGAATTGTTCGTTCAGGATCACGAAAAAACCAGCAGACAAAAGCAAACAGACCAAGGCCAATCCCTCCGGAAACAGCACCGCCCAACCCCATGGCAAGTGCGGCAATAACACCGGCGATGCCAATATATTTAAAGCCGGGGGCAGCAATGATAAAGCCTGCTTTTTCCGGCCATTTAATATCTTTCATCTCTATTTTAACATCCCTTTTCATGGGGTTATCTACCCACATTAATGTAAAAAAATATAATAATACCAGAGCGCATGTGGGTTGTCAACAATCCCCGAAGTGAAACATGCCAGGGCTTTTTTCACCCCGGGCATGGCACACTGTCTTGAAAAACAAAGCGCTGAAAAAATGTTACCTGGCTTTGGAATAATTTATTTCAGCATCAGAACGTCGAAGATAAACCGGCACCAGGGCCGCAGGATCTTTCAGGTATCCATGGGGGTCCTGGAAAAAAACATGGGCCAGGGCCGGGGCACTGACATGATTCTGAAATGCCGGGGCAAAAACAGCATCCGGCCCCAACTCCCGGATGATGTACCGGGCATGGGCCGCGGCCCCGGACCCCACAAACAGCGCCCTCTTGCCCACCATGGCCAGGGCGGTTTCCGGCGACACAACCATCTCTTCCCCTTTGGACATCAGCACGCCGTTTTCAAATTGATACAAGGCGCAATATACCTCCCCCCGCCGGGCATCAAGCATGGCACACACCGGCAGCGCTGCATGACTCATGCGCCAGGCAATGCCGTCCAGGCTGGAAATACCTGCCACGGGTTTTCCCGTGGCAAGGGCAAGCCCCTTGACCATGCTGAGCCCAATGCGAAGACCGGTGAAACTGCCCGGCCCCCGGGACACCACAAACCCGTCAAGCCCGTCAAGGCAAACACCGGCATCCTCCACCAGCATTTTTTCCACCAGGGGTAAAAGGGTGACAGCATGATTTTTCAAGCCTGAACCATAGCGTTCACACACGGGAACACCGTCGTTTACAAGGGCAATGCTGCACCCTTGCTCCGCCGTATCCACGGCAAGAATTTTCATTTACTCCCCTCCTCTGTGCTCAATGATAATGCCTTTCAAAACCGGGAGACCGGCCCGTGGCGGTTTCAACGGCATGGATATGCAGCATGTGACAGCCGGCAGGTCATTCCTTGTAAAATTGATTATGGTGAAACCGTCATCAGTCCTGATCCCGGTCAACAAAGGCAACCTCAAGCACCTGGGCCAGATCCCGCACCGGAATAAACTTGATCTTTCGTTTCACCCCGGCGGGAAGATCGTGGAGATCTTTTTTGTTTTTTTCCGGAATGACAATGGTCTTGATGCCTGCCCGGAGGGCGCCCAGAGCCTTTTCCTTAAGCCCGCCAATGGGCAGCACCCGCCCCCTGAGGGTAATTTCCCCGGTCATGGCAACTTTATTGTTCACAACCTTTCCGGTGAAGGCGGAAATAAGGGCTGTGGCCATGGCAATACCGGCAGAAGGTCCGTCCTTGGGAATGGCTCCGGCCGGCACATGGATGTGAATATCTTTGGTTTCAAAGGCGTCTTTGTCAATGCCGAGAATATCCATATCCGCCTTGATACAGGTAAAAGCAGCCCGGGCCGACTCCTGCATGACATCACCGATCTGTCCGGTGACTGTGAGCTCCCCCTTGCCGTGGCACAGGGACACTTCAATGTAAAGGGGTTCCCCACCCACTTCAGTCCAGGCAAGGCCGGTGACCAGCCCCACCTGACTTTCTTCCTGGTCCAGTTCCGGCTGGAACACAGGAGGTCCCAGATATTTTTGCAATGTGGCCTTGGTTACCTGGAATTTTCCCTTTTGACCTTCTGCAATCTTTCTTGCAATTTTTCGACAGATGGCCCCCAGTTTTCGCTCAAGATTCCGGAGGCCCGCCTCCATGGTGTACTGGGAAATAAGGGTGTCCATGGCACCGGAGGTGACGGTGATGGAACGACGGATTAAACCGTTTTCCCGCAGCTGTCGGGGAAAAAGATGCCGTTCTGCAATCACAGCCTTTTCCTCCCGGGTGTATCCGGAAATTTCAATGACTTCCATGCGATCCAGCAGGGCCGACGGAATGGTGTCCGTAACATTGGCGGTGAGGACAAAGAGCACCTTGGAAAGATCAAAGGGCATGTTAAGATAATGGTCACTGAACTCGGTGTTCTGTTCCGGATCCAGGGCTTCCAGAAGGGCCGAAGAGGGATCTCCCCTGAAATCACTGCCCAGTTTATCAATCTCATCGAGCATGAACACAGGATTATTGGTGCCGCATTGTCTGAGCCCCTGGAGAATTCTTCCGGGCATGGCACCGATATAGGTTCTTCTGTGCCCCCGGATTTCCGCCTCATCCCGTATGCCCCCCAGGGAAATTCTCACAAATTTTCGTTTCATGGCCTTGGCAATGGCCTGACCAAGGGAGGTTTTTCCCACCCCGGGAGGGCCGGAAAAACAGATAATCTGCCCCTTCATGGAAGGGTTAAGCTTCCGAACGCTCAAATACTCCAGAATCCGCTCTTTTACTTTTTCCAGGCCATGGTGATCCCTTTCCAGCACCTGGGCTGCCTTTTGAATATCAAGGAAATCCTTGGTGGATTTACTCCAGGGCATCTCCACAATGCAGTCAAGGTAGGTCCGTATAATGGAAGCCTCGGAGGAGTCTGAGTGCATCTGATCAAGTCGCTTGAGTTGCTTTAATGCCTCTTTATGACATTTTTCGGGCATCTTGGCTTTTTTTATTTTCTGACTGTAATCATTGACCTCGGCTATTTTTTCATCATTGTCACCCAGCTCCCGATGGATGGCCTTGACCTGTTCCCTGAGATAATAATCCCGCTGGGTTTTGGAAATTTCATCTTTCACATTGGTCTGAATCTTGGCCTGAACCGCAGACAATTCCACCTCCCGGGCCAGAAGATCATTCACCCTTAAAAGACGCTGGGCAGGATCAACGGTTTCCAGAAGATTCTGGGCATCTTCAACTTTAAGCCTCAAATTTGACGCCACCAGATCGGCAAGTTTTCCGGGAGACTCAATCTGCTCAAGAATCATCCCCACATCCCCGGACACCTCTCCGCGTAATGCCAGAATTTTTTCACTGCTATCCCGGACGTTGCGCATAAGGGCTTCAATTTCAATATCAACGGTGTCGATTTCTTTATCTTCCACCATCTCCACTTCTACCTGGAACCAGGGTTTCTGTTTTTTAAACTTAACCACCCGGGCCTTGGTAATACCCTGTATCAATGCCTTGATCCGTCCGTCGGGAAGCTTTAACATTTTTTGTATCCGTCCCACGGTCCCCAGCTGATAGACATCATCCTTACCGGGGTTCTCATCATCTGCCACCTTCTGGGCGCACATGAAAAGATAACGATCCGTATCCGCTGCCGCCTCCACCGCCTTGATGGATTTATCCCTTCCCACAAACAAAGGAATCAGCATATCGGTGAACACCACCACATCCCTCACCGGCATCATGGGAAGAGAGGTTGGGATTTCACTGATATCTGTCTCTTTTTCTATTATTTCAATAAGATCGTCCATATCGGTTTCCGCCATTTGAACTCCTTTTTATTACATATATAATATCAATCAGATCCTAACAATAAGGCATTTTTTGCCCTTTACAACGGTGAAAGTACACTTTTTTAATGTCATGGACCTATTGACACCGGCTATTTTTTTTTCTAAGGATAAAGAAGGTGCTGGTCATTTTGGCCGGACCGGCCCACTGATCTGTCACCCATACAAGGATTGTTGCCATGATTCCAAAAGCTGTACCACCTTTTACCATTCCTTTCATGGCTTTTATTTTCGGTGCATGTGTGGGAAGTTTTCTCAATGTATGTATTTACAGAGTTCCCCGGGGAAAATCCATCCTCTTTCCCGGATCATCCTGCCCCACCTGCGGGCATGCCATCCCTTTTTATTTTAACATTCCCATTTTAAGTTACATCATCCTCCGGGGCCAATGCCACCAATGCCATACCCCTTTTTCCATGCGGTATCCCGCCGTGGAAATTTTAACGGCCCTGGCGGCCCTGGCCACGGTGGCCCGGTTTGGCATATCTGTCCAGAGCGGTGTCTGGTTCACTTTCTTATGCACCCTCATTGTGGTGGCCTTCATTGACTATGATTTCCAAATCATTCCGGACATCATCTCACTTCCCGGCATTCCTGTTTTTGCCCTGGCATCTGTCCTGTCAGGGCACCATCCATGGCAGACATCCCTGGCAGGTATCCTCATGGGAGGAGGCTCCCTTTACGCGGTGGCCATGATTTACTATTTCATTCGAAAAGAAGAGGGAATGGGCGGGGGGGACATTAAGCTTCTGGCCATGATCGGTGCCGCCACCGGCTGGCAGGGAGTATTATTCACCCTGTTTGCCGGATCGCTCCTGGGCACCCTTGCCGGCTGTGTTATCATGATGGCAAAAAGAACCATGGCTCCCCGTTTAAGAATCCCCTTTGGACCCTATCTGTCCATGGGGGCAATTACCTATATTTTCAAGGGAAAAGCACTCATCCAGTGGTACTTTGCCCTGATTTACTGAAAAAGCATTGGACACTTTTTTTTGTCCCCCATGGGTTTGCCGTTCTTTAAACCAATATTTCCCCGGGGGCTTCTGTGCAATATTTTATCGGGACAGGCTAATAAGTTCTTGACACAAAGACCGCAACCACGGTACTTACAAGGCACTTAGGACAATTCATGGCCAGTCATCCCACTATCAGAAGCCACAAAAAGATCATGCTTTAATGTATTTTTTTCATATAGGACAGACTGCACAACCCATCACCATTGACCGCAAATTGATATCCCCCCATGTTCCATGGTGTCATTTTGCAAATTAAGGAGTAAAGAGATATGAACAAAGGCGACCTCATTAACAAAGTAGCAGAAGTACTTAGCAGCAAGAAAGAAGCCCAGGCAGCCGTGGACTGTGCACTTTCCACCATCACCGATGCCCTTGCAGAAAAGGAAACCGTCACCCTTGTGGGCTTTGGCACATTTAAGACCACCGAACGAAAAGCCAGAAAGGGAAGAAATCCCCAGACCGGAGACGAAATTGATATTCCGGCCAGAAATGTGCCCAAATTCGTCCCGGGAAAAGCTTTGAAAGACGCTGTAAAATAAAGTCTGGATTTTATAATCCTGTTGCTGTATTCGGATTCCTGCCATCCGAATACAGCTTTTTTATCCATCCTTACATGGCCTGGATATGCTGGTGGATCTCCTCCAGCAGGGCAATCTGCTCTGCATCAAATTGTTTCCTGTCAGCCAATAAATCTGCAATCTCCTTCAATGCCTGATCTGCCCCGTAACGAATATCATTTCTGAATCCTTTTATGGGATTAAGCCCTCCCCGGCGAACGCGCTCCATGTAACTTTCCCGATCAAATCCACCATTTTCATCCAGAGCCTCCGGGGGCATTTCACTGGAAAAATTTCTAAACAATACCCGGGCAGCAAGATTCTTGACCCGGGGGCAGCTCATTTTCTTTATAGAATCCAGCCGTCCGGCCGGTGCTGCACGGTGAAACCCCGCCATCTCATTTTTTTCCATGGATGAAAAAAAGCCTTCCTGGTATAACCCGGCATCTGCATCCAAATCCGGCACAACAGGATAGGTATAGTTCTTGTGATATTCAATGAGCTCCGTAAACCATGAAAAGTGATTGGCAAGGATTTCCATATTTTCATGGGCCATGGTTTGCTGCTCCGGGGATAATCGGCCCCAGAAACGCTCCAGGGGCGGTAAAACAATAGGGGGCTCTCCCTTTTTTTTTCGAATGATGAAAATTTTATCAGGGTCAACCGGCTCAGCCTCTCCGCCGGGAAAGCCTTTGGCATCCAGGCGCAGCCACAGCGTCTGATTACCATACACCCTGGAAGGCCCAATGCACAGCACCGGAGCCATGTAATTGTATTTGGCCCCAAAGGACAGCGACACCATTATTCCCAGATAAAAGGAGCCGGCCAGCCCTATCTTCCGACGCTCAAGGCGGCCCATGTGCGTGGGTTCATGGGCCTTATTGAAAAAGGTTCGGCAATAGTCCCACATTTCACCCCGGGTAAAAAGCCTTTGGGCCAGGGCCAGGGTGGCTTCCACATCAACCATGGCATCATGGGCACGCCCGGATGTAACCAGGGCATTTTCTTTGCTGATGAGCTCCAGTTTCATGCTGGGCTTGCCATCATTTTCAGGCCAATGGATGTCAAGGGGGACAAACAGCCGATAAAGAACAGCCAGGGGAAGAATATCCATGCGGAAACAGCCGTTGGCGTATTGGTGGGTGTAGGGATCAAGAAGATTACGATAAAAGGTAAAACGCAAGAACTCATCGTCAAACCCAAGGGTATTATACCCCAGACTGATGGTACCCGGGGCATTGATAATTCTGTGAATGGCAAGGGCTGCATCATATTCACACACCCCTTTCATCAACGATGCCGGGGAAAGACGATGGGTGATAAAAGCACCGGGGGACGGTACCACATCCGGACGCAGTTGAACCACCACAGAGGTTCTGTCAATTTCCTTTAATCCAAGGTCTGTACGGATGGCCGCAAAGGTGAGAATCTGATCAAATGCCGTATTCAGACCACTGGTTTCAATGTCATAAAATAGAAATGTTTTCATGGATTTAAAAGGAGGGAGACGATCCTGTGGGGTCTGTGTGGTTAATTCTTAAAAAACGGAAGCCCGGATAAAAAAAAGGAGCCGACAGTAAATACCTGCCTGCTCCTGAAAATCCATATGAACCACTGCCTATCTTTTGGAAAATTGATAGTTGGCCCTGGCACCCTTCTGACCATATTTTTTACGCTCTTTGATCCGGGAATCCCGGGTGAGGTATCCGGCTTTTTTCAGCATGCCTCTCAGATCCGGGTCTGCCATGACAAGAGCCTTGGTGATGCCGTGTCGCACCGCACCGGCCTGCCCCATGATGCCACCGCCCAGCACCTTGATATTAATATCAAAAGCGTCAGTATTTTCCGTCATGACCAGGGGAGATTCCAGAATCTTCCGTGCATCAAGGTGAACAAAATAATCTTCAAGACTTCTATTGTTCACAGTTATTTTACCATTACCCGGCGTTAACCATGTTTTGGCAATGGAACTCTTACGCTTGCCGGTTGCGTAATATATATTTTCATTCTCCATAAATGACTACCGTCCTTTATTTTTTCTTAAATTATAATTCAACGACCTCGGGTTTCTGTGCAGCATGGGGATGCTCTTCTCCGGCATAGACATAAAGCTTGCCATTGAGTTTTCGCCCCAATCTGTTTTTCGGAAGCATGCCCCGCACCGCTTTTCGAAGGATATCTTCAGGTTTTTTTTCCAGAAGTTCCTTGACGCTGGTGGACTTGATCCCACCGGTGTAGCCGGTGTGACGATAGTAAACTTTCTGATCCCACTTATTACCGGTGAGGCGTATTTTGTCGGCATTAATAACAATTACCCAGTCACCCATATCCACATGGGGGGTATAAAGGGGATTGCGTTTTCCCTTGATCCGGGCCGCAACCTCAGAGGCGATGCGACCCAGCACCTTGTCGCTGGCATCAATAACGCACCAGTTTTCCGGATTATCCGATCGTTTTGCACTATATGTATATTTTTTCAATTTTCTACACTCCTGTTATAAAATAATTTGAACTAATTAACCCATCCCCCTAAAAATGTCAAGGGCTATTTTGGTCAAAACAACTCCCGCTGGAAGGGCATGCCCAGATGCTCATGGGCCTTTGCAGATGCCTTTCGTCCGGCAGAGGTGCGCAGCAGCAAACCGGTTTTTAAAAGATAGGGTTCCACAACATCCACCAAGGTGTCAGTCTCTTCCTGGAGTGTGGCAGCCACGGCCTCAATGCCCACAGGCCCCCCCCGGTAAAACTTAATAATGGTGTTCAGATAATTTCGATCCAAAGGGGTCAATCCCATGCCATCCACCCCTTCGAGCTGCAATGCGGCCCCCACTGTTTCCGGGGTCACCTTCCCCCGGGCCTTGACCTGGGCATAATCCCTCACCCGCTTAAGCAGTCGATTGGCAATGCGGGGGGTCCCCCGGGAACGGGTGGCAAGCTCCAATGCCCCATCATGGGTCATGCGCACATTGAGAAGGGTTGCCGATCGCTTCACAATGGTGACCAGGTCTTCCAGATCATAAAAGTCAAAATTTCGAAACAGCCCGAACCGATCCCGCAGTGGAGAAGAGAGCAGGCCCACCCTGGTGGTGGCCCCCACCAGGGTAAACTGCTTGAGCCGGTATCGATGACTTCTGGCATGCACCCCTTTGTCAAAGACAAAGTCAACGGCAAAATCCTCCATGGCCGGATACAAAAACTCCTCAACAGTCTTGGGGATTCGATGGATTTCATCAATGAAAAGAAAGTCTCCGTCCCCAAGGTTGGTGAGCATTCCCAGAAGATCTCCCCCTTTTTCCAGGGCCGGGCCCGAGGTAATGGTCACCCCGGCCCCCATTTCCGTGGCAATGATATGGGCCATGGAGGTTTTGCCAAGCCCCGGTGGCCCATGGAGCAGAATATGCTCCAGGGATTCCCCCCTGATTCTGGCGGCGGCAATGGCAATTTTAAGGGTTTCAACGGTTTCCGCCTGCCCCACATAGTCAATAAAGCGCCGGGGTCGCAGCACATTGACATCGATTTCTCTGTCCACGGGATGGGCATCCGGTGAAACAAGGGATGTTTCTGTGGAACTAAAGGCTATGATATCATCATCTGATGTCATGATCCTGCCCTCCTTATCACCGCATCAAACAACTCTTCTGCGGTTGAAATCCCAGGAATTTCAGCAATGACAAGGGCCACCATCTTCCGGGCAATGGGGGCGGCATAGCCTAATTGCCGGACCAGCACATCCACCACCTGGGCTGCCACCTCATGGGAAAGTTCCTCCCCTTCCCCTGGGGATACCCGAGCGGCATCCCCGCTCCCCGGTCCCTGGGGATGGGCAATAAACATGGACACCTTGCCATGGAGGGCCGCAATGATTTTCTGGGCCGTGCGTTTCCCAATGCCCTTCAGGGTGGCAAGCATCTTTTCATCCCGATTTTCAATGGCAAAGGCAATGTCAGACACCGGCCGATCCATGGCTTTCACCGCCTTCAGGGGCCCAATGGCATCCACTGAAATAAAAAGTTGAAAAAAAGCCTTTTCCGTTTCAGATTCAAACCCGATGAGCACCGGCCGGGGCTGTCTTTCTGTTTGATTATGGTAAATAAACAAAGAAATTGTCTCTTCCGGGGGGTGTTTTTTAATGTTTTCAAGCACAAAAAGGGGCAGGACAATCTCATATCCCACCCCCCCCACCAGCAGTAGAATGCCCTCTTCGGCGGTTCGTAAAATCCGACCTTCCATGTATCCAATCATCTTTAAACTTTTTTCTTCTTTTTTTTATATGAAATACTCCGTGAATCAGGGGTGTATTTCAAACTTTGTTGTGGGCAGAGCCGGGTCAAAATACGGTCCGCCCGTGGCGTATTTTCCAGGCTTACCTCAGCAGAGCTCCCCCCCCGGGGGACGATGCTGTCACTTCCACCTTTTTCGAAAAAATCCGGCCAGGGCCAGGGCCAGGGCGTCCGAGGCATGAAAAGGCCTGATGGCCCCTTCATGGCACAAAAGATTTCGCACCGATCGCTCCACCTGGTGTTTATCTGCAGCCCCGCTTCCAGTGACCACTTTTTTGGCTTCGCGCACCTGGATCTCCTGCACCCGTGATCCGGCCCGTCCTGCGGCCAGCAACAAAACACCGGTGACCTTTCCCAGCGTAATCCCGGATGCCGGATACTTTCCCAGGGAAAAGATATCTTCAATCACAACAAGATCGGGCTTCTGGCGGCACAGATAGGCAAGGGTTCTGGCATAGATAAGTTCCAGTCGATCCACAAGGGATTGTTCCGGGGTGGTTTTAATGCTGCCAAACTCATAACCGGACACACGGTTTTCCCGGCCCTGCACCATGCCAATACCGGTACCGGCAAGCCCGGGGTCTATGCCCACCACTTTAATCATTTTATGATCACCATGAAAGAAGGCAGTCCTTAGTCAAGGGTCTCCAGTTTTTCCCTGGCAATCTTTGCCTCACTGGTTCCGGGATATTTACGTATCAACTCCTTTAATATCAAGCGGGCATTGCCCTTTTCCCCCAGATTTGCAAAGGCATACCCCTGCTTTAACAACGCAGCCGGTACCTTATTTCCCGAGGCATATTTTTCAATGACTTTTTGGTATTCCAAAATTGCCTTTTCATACCAGTTTTCCCGGTAATAGCTGTCAGCAATCCAGAATTGAGCATTGTCCGCATTGGTAGAATCGGGAAAGGTTTTAATAAAGGTTTCAAAATTTTTTCTGGCCCCTTTGTTATCACCGTTATCAAGAAGGGTTTTGGCAGCCGTATACATGCCGGATTCACTGCCGTCCGGCTTATCTGATGGCAAAGTGTCAGATGGCGTGTCAGTGGGTTCCAGTCCCAGATGGGCCTCCAGGGCCATCAGGCGTTGATAATTCCGGGAAATGGCACCATCCAGACGTTTGAGCTCCTTGGATGCAGCAGCCGTATCCCCTGCCCCGTCCCGGTCAATGAGAAACTCAAGGGTTTCCACACGGCCGGTTAACACCCGGATCTCATCCCGAAACCCATCCAGCAAAGCGTTTATTTCAGCATATTTTTCCCGGGTCATGCGATCATTGCTGCCCACACGACCCGTTATCTCAGCAAACTCTTTATTCAGCTTCCGATCGTAGGTTTTCTGTTTTTCCAAATGCCGGGCATTGTCCATTTCAAGGGAATGCACTCTATTTTTAAGGATAAGCATATCTTGATCAGACACACACCCCGACAGCACTGCCAGACAAGCTACGAAAAAAATTTGAAAAATAAACCTGGGCATCACATCCATCCTTTACAAAATCACAAAATGAGCGCGTCTATTTTTACGCCAGGCGTCCTCTCCACGCCCCATGTCAAGGGGTTTTTCCTCGCCATAACTGATGGTGACAATTTGACTTCCCGGTATTCCCATATTTGTGAGAAAATTCTTCACAGCAGTGGCTCGATGATCCCCCAGTGCCAGGTTATATTCTGTGGTTCCCCGCTCATCACAATGTCCCTGGACCACCACATTACGGTCGGGGTTGGCTTCAAGCCAGCGGGCCTTTTCCTTTAACAGCTGGCGGGCCTCAGCAGAGAGGACCGCGCTGTCATAACCGAACAAAATATCACGATTTTCAAACGCTTCCCTGGCTTCTTTGGCAGCCATGGCAGCCACCCTGACAGCGTTCTCCTGCATGGTCTGCTCCTGGAGACGCTGTTGGGCAAGGGCCTTCTCTTTTTCCTGGGCCGCCATGCGTGCGGCCTCTTCTGCTGAAATTTCACCTGAATTCTGTGCCAGATCTGCCGGATCCCCCATCACATTTTTTTTGGCACAGGACACTGTAAGGGCAAGGGCTGCAACCATCAGCCCCATGATCAGATTACGCACCAGTTGTTTTTTCATACCATCTCCTTTATAAATTATTAATGATCTGTACTTACCTCAAGATTCCTAACTTCTCATAACTCATTGAAATCATTAAGGCCTATAAATTCAAGCTTTAAGGCACAGGTTCTATGATTTCAAGGGTTTAGCAAATCTCCATATACAACATGCAGAGAACTTAGGACTGACGAGTACTTACAATACCTTCGCCAAACTCAGAACCAATTTAAAATTTGGCAATAAAAATACCATATATTGCATTGATGCTCGTATTTGAATAACAATATATATCTTAAAATTCCAGCCACATAAAATTGGCGGAGCTGTTAAAATTTAAAATCGATTTAAATTCAATCTGGCCAGATAGCATATATTGTGATTGCAAGAGTCGAGGGTATCAAAAAACAAACCACAATATGGGCTTAACAAAATCAACAAAGATATTAATTTGAATAACCAGGGGCCCACTGGGGATCGGTCTGGGCTCCGGGCAAATTGACAAGACGTCTTGGTTCACTTCCCCGGGCCGTCATCACATAAATTTTTGATACGCCTTCCCGTGTGGAGGAAAAAACAATAAAACCGCCGTCGGGGGACCAGGAGGGATCTTCATTATCCCCCTGGTCCCGGGTGAGCTGCATGGGGGCAGAACCGTCAAAACCAGTGACATAAATATCAATTTTATTCTTTACAATACCCACATAGGCAAGCTTATCCCCAGAGGGGGACCATGCCGGAGATGTGTTGTATTTCCCCTGAAAACTCACCCGCATCACTCCGTCGGTGTCAAGGTTTTTAACATAAATCTGGGGGGACCCTCCCCGTCGGGAAACAAAGGCAACCTTTCTGCCATCCGGGGAGACCTGGGGAGAAACGTCAATCCCCCAGCTGCGGGTGAGGCGCTTGAGAATATTTCCCTTTCCGGAAAGCAGGTATATCTCCTGATCTCCGTCAAGACTCAAAGTGGCCATGAGTTCAAATTTTCCCGGCACCCAGGCCGGTGTGATATTCATTCCTTTAAAGGCAATGGTGGTTTTGGCCCGATTTTTTAAATTCAAGACAAAGATATCAGGCTTTCCGTTCACATAGGAGGTGTATGCCAACCACCGGCCGTCCCGGGAAAGGGCCGGAGACAAAGTAATACTCTTATGATGGGTCTCCTGCCGGGGAGCATATCCGTCAAAATCACTGATAAAAATTTCCTTATTCCCCCCCACCCGGGACACAAAGGCAATGCGACTGCCAAAAACCCCCCGTTTTCCGGTGAGGTATAGACTGATTTCTCCACAAAACCGATGGATCATGGTGCGAAGCTCCGAGGCCCTTCCTGTATAAACTTTTCCCACCACCAGTTTTTCTTTAAAAGGGTCAAAAAGCCGCATCTCAAGACGAATATTTCCCTGTTGTTCAATAATACCGCCGGTGACAAGGAGCTCTGCACCCATGCGGGTCCATTTTTTAAAATGCAGGTGGGCCCCGGTGATGCCGGACACGGCAGGCCTTTCCGGAAAAGAGGCCGAATCCATCACATCAATATAGCCGGTGAATGCCATCCCCTCCACCAGAATTGTTCTGGCCATTTCACCATGGAGGGATTCAGCCCCGGTGCCGGACAAGGGTTTGAATGCCGATACCGCCAGGGGAACCTTTCGTATGAATGGGTCTTTGATATTAATGTAGGTATGCTGTTGCGCATAAAGCGCCATGGGCACTGACAACAATACAGCAATGATCCCGAATATCAAAAAACGCTTGCAATATTTCAAAACACTCCCTCCACCACTGTGTGTCATCTACTTTCTCCTCTTTTCAAGCCATGGACCACTGATGAAAACAAGGCGCTACATCAATCCGGACGGTGTAAAAATCAACCCCACATCATAGGACTGATACCCCTTTGGCAGGGGGGACAGAGGGTTGGATTTTTTCACCGCCTTTAAGGCAGATTCATCCAGCAAACGATTGCCGGAACGGGTTTCAAACCAGATATCCCGAATTTGTCCTGATTTCAAAATTTTAATGAGAATCCGCACCTCAGTTGAATCATTGCCACCGGCAAGCTGGGGGTTAAAGGCCCAGTTTTGCTGAATACGGTACATCAATTCAAGATTATAAAGATCAATGGCCCGGGTTTTATTGCCATTTCCCGAGATCCTGGCGCCATCTGCCCCAAACATTGCCCCTTGTTTACTGCCCTGGGCCGCTACTTTTTTCTGTAGCCGTTTCAATGCCGTATCAATGGAATTTTTTTCCTGTTTTTTAACCGTCTTGGCCATCTGTTTTTTACGGCTGGCAAGCACTTTTTCCGGCTGGTAGGTCTTTTTTTTCAAAGAGATCTTTTTTCGGGGAACCGCAGGCTTTAAAGGGGTAGGCTCAGGAGAGGATTGGATTTTTTTTTCCAGAACACTCTTTTTTTTTACTCCGGGGGTTTTGACAGGAATCTTTGCCACGGGCACCGGAGAGGACACCGGGGGCAGCTCAATTATTTTTTTCGATGTAACCTTGACCGGGGGGGCCGGGGGTTCCGGTTCCACCAACGTCTCATGGGAGGATGGGGTGGTGATTTTTTCACCCGATGTGTCCAGAGGCACCGGCGGAGAAGGTTCGTCCACCGGATTAATTTCCCCAAGGGAAACCAGGTTTACCTTTACCATGGGCAGCTGCACAGGCGGGGAGGGAACAAGATTCTGGATGAAAAAAAAGGCAGCAAACACAACAAAGTGACAAATCACGGAAACCCCAAAGAGCAGTGGATTAAACTGGCTGTGTGCTTCTTTGTTATTTCGAACTCTCCTCCGATTTGAGCCTGTTGTGGAGTGGAATAATGTCATGGCATAAATCAAGAGGGATCATCGGTTTCGGGCAGCGTAACCATGCCAAGATTGGTGACACCGGCCTTTTTAATCCGGGCCATGATATCCACCACCCTGCCATAGGGAACCGATTTGTCTGCTTTGAGGTAAACATCCCTGCTTCCCATATCAGTCAAAACCAACTCAAGCTTACGGGTGAGATAATCCACTCCCACCGCCTGCTCATTGAGGTATACCTGCCCATCCTGCCTAACGGAAACGACCAGATGATCGATTTTCTCCTCCAGGGGAACGGCAGCGGTCCTGGGAAGATTCACATCCACACCCTGGACCATCATGGGAGCTGCCACCATGAAAATAATCAACAGCACCAGCATCACATCCACAAAAGGGGTCACATTAATTTCGGAAACCAGTTCATCCCGATTGAAACCTGACTGCATCACACCCCCTTATTGCGTTGAATATCACGTTCAATCAAATTTAAAAAATCTGCGGCAAACCCCTGGAGTTCAGAATCCAGCACACGAATCCGGGAAATAAAATAATTATAGGCAATCACTGCGGGAATGGCAACCGCCAGACCTGCTGCCGTGGCAATAAGGGCCTCTGAAATCCCGGGTGCCACCACCGCAAGGCTTGCCGACTGACTCTGCCCAATCCCCCGAAAGGTGTTCATGATTCCCCACACAGTACCAAACAATCCGATAAAAGGAGCGGTGTTTCCCGCCGTGGCCAAAAAGGGAACCAGTTGTCCCAGTCGACGAAGTTCCACATCAATGGAACGCCGTAGGGCCCGTTTCACACTCCCCATTAATTGGAATCCGGTCATGGCATCGTCTTGTGATTTACTCCCCCCGGGGTCAGCCTCTGCCTCTCCGTTTTTTTTAATTTCCATATAGCCTGCCATGAACAAACGCGCCACAGGGCTGGTTTTAAGGGATCGTGCCCGGGCAAAGGCATCCCCCAGATTTCGACATTGCCAAAACAGATCTATGAAGGCCACCGAAGAGCGATGGGCGTTACGAATATATCGATATTTAATAAATACAATGGCCCAGGACGTAATGGAAAAAAAGAGCAGCAGCAGCAGCACCAACTTAACCACCGGACCTGCGCTGGTCAACATGTGGAATATACCAGCGGATTCAGGACTCATATCATACTCCATATTAAAAATTACATAAAGGAGGCATCCAGCACCGGAAATCACAGCAAGGATATGGATGTGCCATCCGTTTCCCAGCCAATCATATGGCATAGATGAAGTTTAAACCATTGCCAATGCTATATTAGATACATTACCATGTCAAGCAGAGCTTGAATTTGTGAAACAAAAAAACCCCTGTGCAGGTCCGCACAGGGGTTTTTAATATTACCAAAAGGCTGACACAATACCTTTGCCGAATTCATGTCAAACTGATTCCCAAGAGCGAATTTAAAAAACGCACCATGGAATTGATTAAATCAAACAATATTTTTCAATGTGGCAAAGATTATGGTCACAAGCTAAGCCTTTAGATTACATCATACCGGGCATTCCACCGCCCATGCCGCCCATGCCGCCACCGGGCATTCCGCCGCCCATGCCGGCAGCACCGCCTTCTTCAGGCATTTCAGCGATCATGGCCTCGGTGGTGAGCATCACAGATGCCACACTGGCTGCATTCTGAAGGGCAAATCGAACCACTTTTTTGGGATCAATAACACCTGCCACAATGAGATCTTCGTAGACGTTGGTTCTGGCATTGTACCCAAATGAACCTTCACCTTCTTTAACCTTATTAATGACAACAGAGCCTTCCACACCGGCGTTGTTGGCAATCTGACGCAGGGGTTCTTCAATGGCCCGGGCAATAACTTTGATGCCAAGAAGCTCTTCCTGGTCACCTTCAAGGGAAGCAAGACCGGCACTGGCACGAACCAGGGCCACACCACCACCGGGGACAACCCCTTCTTCAACGGCGGCACGGGTGGCATTGAGCGCATCTTCCACACGGGCTTTTTTCTCTTTCATTTCAGTTTCTGTGGCAGCACCCACACTGATAACAGCCACACCGCCAATGAGTTTTGCCAGACGTTCCTGGAGTTTCTCACGGTCATAGTCAGAAGAGGTTTCTTCCACCTGACCACGGATCATTTTCACACGACCTTCAAGGGCTTCTCTGGAACCGGCACCGTCAATGATGGTTGTATTGTCTTTGTCAATCACAATGGATTTGGCCTGACCCAGATCGTTCACGCCCACATTCTCAAGCTTTAGACCCATCTCTTCGGAAACCACCTGGGCACCGGTGAGAATGGCAATATCTTCCAGCATGGCTTTTCTTCTGTCGCCAAAACCGGGGGCCTTCACAGCAGCCACATTCAAGGTACCGCGAATCTTATTCACAACCAGTGTGGCAAGGGCTTCACCTTCAATGTCCTCGGAAATAATCACAAGGGGTTTACCCATTTTAGCCACTTCTTCCAGCACCGGCAGAAGATCTTTCATGCTGCTGATTTTTTTGTCGCAGATAAGAATAAAGGGATTTTCCAGCTCGGCAACCATTTTCTCAACATTGGTGGCAAAGTAGGGAGACAGGTAGCCACGATCAAACTGCATACCCTCAACAACGTCCAGGGTGGTGTCCATGGATTTTGCTTCTTCCACGGTGATGACGCCTTCTTTACCAACCTTACCCATGGCTTCTGCAATGATGTTTCCAATGGTTTCATCACTGTTGGCGGAAATGGTACCGATCTGGGCAATTTCTTTCTGATCCTTGGTGGGATTGCTCATCTTTTCAAGCTCAGCCACCATGCTGGAAACCGCAATGTCAATTCCCCGTTTGATACCCATGGGATTGTTACCTGCCACAACCAGTTTCTGACCTTCTTCATAGATGGCCCGGGCAAGAACCGTAGCAGTGGTGGTACCGTCACCGGCCATATCACTGGTTTTGCTGGAAACTTCTTTTACCATCTGGGCGCCCATGTTTTCAAACTTGTCTTCAAGTTCAACTTCTTTGGCAACGGTTACGCCGTCTTTGGTCACGTTGGGAGATCCCCAGGATTTATCGATAACAACATTTCTTCCCTTGGGTCCAAGGGTTACAACAACTGCATCAGCAAGGGTCTGAACACCTTTGAGCATTGCCTCACGGGCTTTTGCATCATATTTAATTTCTTTAGCCATTGATCAAGGCCTCCATATATATTTAATTTTCAGTTTTAAATTTTTAATATCAAATTTTATTGAACAGGTGTTTTGCAAAAAATTACTCAATTACACCCAGAACATCATCCTGGCGCATGATCAGATAGTCCTGACCGTCAATTTTAACGTCGGTTCCACCGTATTTACTGAAAAGAATGGTGTCTCCCACTTTAAGATCCATGGGAATCAGCTTTCCGTCTTCACCCACACGACCATTTCCAGTGGCAACAACCTTACCCTCTGCGGGTTTTTCCTTGGCAGTATCCGGAATAATGATTCCGCCCTTGGTTTTTTCGATCTCTTCCATACGCTCAACCAGAATTCTGTCCTGCAATGGTCTTAAACTCATGATGTTCATTCTCCTTTTAATAAAATTAAGTATACATTCATCAAATATAGGTTATTTTAAGGTTTAATGAATTCCAGGTCACACCACACACTTCTCCTGCGTGGTAAAAAAGGTTCATTATATAATATTATGACCACTGGGGATCAAAACACCATAAACAATGAGATATTCCCGTGAAATTCATTAAATTTTCAGGCGTAGTGATTTGACTCAGAATTGCTATTTTGATGTTCCGGTACCCGCACCGGCGCAATCTGTTTTGGCTGGTTTCCCGGCACAGGATGTGGCAGATTCCTTTTTGGAAGATTTGCCCGCAGATGCCGCATCTGCTTTGGATGTACTCCCACCATAATCGGTGACATACCACCCTGAACCCTTTAGATGAAATGAACTCCTGGAAAGAATTTTATGAAGGCTTCCCTGGCAATGTTTACATTTAGAAAGCGGAGGGTCTGACATCTTCTGAAATGCCTCTTCTATCTGTCCACACTCACTGCATTCATATTCATAAATCGGCATTGTATTGCGTCTCCATCTGTGATGTTTTTTTATCCATTCCAAATTCAAGGATAAAATAGTCAGTCTTTACCCCTTGTCAAGGATATCACGGAAAAATTTGAAACAAAGCAAAATCACTTTTTATCGGCCCACCATTTTCTATAATATACAAACACTTGCTCCAGGCCGGGTACGGAGATCTTCTTTAGAATGCGCCGGGTGAGAGCGTGAACGACCAACTCTTCTTCCATGGCGCAGTCTGCTTCACGGGCACAGCTGTAAATTTGCTGGAAACGGGCAAACCGGACAATGTGCACCAGCTCATGGACAATGACATACAACAAAAAGGGAAACAGCTTTAAATCACCGGAGGCTGTGGAAACAACACGTAAAATGGTGGAATCCTGGATGCAGATACGATACAAATCATAGCTGGCAGACCCCAGGCTGGCATCTTTGGGGCACGCCCGGTATCCCAGAACCTGGGCAAAGGGGCCGTCCACCACCTCATGGGATTCCAGATCTCCGGCCGTACGAACTTCATATCGACTGCGAAGCCATTGGGCCGAGGACATTTTATAATAATCGCTCACCAGATCCTCTGCGGCAGACACAGCCTCCCGGACCTGATGCAATTGTTTTTTATTAAAAAAACCGACATTGGGCATGATACGCCTCCCATGCAAAAAAAGGAATGGACATCCCATGAATCCATATGCTATAAAGGCAAGATTGACATTTAAATATGGATTTTTACAATTCCTGTAAAGGAGGTGATTTTTTGGGCAGCGTTATTAAGAAGAGACGAAAGAAAATGAGAAAACATAAGCATCGAAAACTCCTTGCCAGAACACGGCATCAGAGACGTAAGGGCAAATAATTCCCAGCATTATGGAGTGGGTATGGACCCGGGGAGTCAAATCATCACCCCCCGTTTTCCCATCCCACTCTTTTTTTATTTATTCCCCTCAACTCCTTTAAAATACTTCATGAACTCGGCGTCCGTTGAAAGCACAAGGGTTCCGGATTCATCCAGTACAGTTCGATACACATCCATTGTTTTCAAAAATGAGTAAAATTCAGGATCAGCCCCATAGGCTGCAGCATAGATCTCTGTGGCTTTGGCATCTGCCTTACCCTTAATCTCCTCTGCCTTGCGATAGGCTTCGGATCGAATCATCTGAAGATCCTTTTCCTTATCACCCATGATATTACTGGCTTCACCCTTTCCTTCTGCACGATATTTTTCCGCAATCTGCCTTCTTTCTGCAATCATGCGACCATACACCGCATCCCTGACTTTTTCCACATAATTGATGCGTTTAATTTTGACATCCACAAGCTCAATACCAAAGGGAGCAAGCTTGGGCTGGGCCTGGGCCATGATCCGGCGGGTGATTTCACTGCGGCCCACCTTAATTTTATACTGGGAGCCCTGATTCCCCTCGGATTCATCACTGAATTCCTCAAAGGTATCCATGGGTCGATCACTGTTACGAACGCTTTCCACCAGACGAAAGGAGGTAAGAAAGTTTCGCACCGCAGGATCAATAATATCATCCAGACGCCCCAGGGCCGTGACCATATTATTAACGGTCTGAAAATACTTCACCGGATCCACAATTTTCCACCGGGCAAAGGTATCCACCCAGATAAAGGTTTTATCCCGGGTGGGAACCTGACCGGGATCCCCGTCCCACTCCTGGAGATTCTTGGGAAAATAGGTGGCCTTTTGTATAAAGGGCATTTTAAAGTTTAACCCCGGAGAATCCACAGGCTCCCCCACCACCCGGCCGAACTGGGTGATCACCACCTGCTCGGTCTCATCCACAATATATGCCGACGTCAACAGCACAAACAGTACGCCGGCCAGCACAACGGCTGCCATTCCTTTTATTTTATTCATTATTTTACCCCACCTTCCCTTAATGCTTTTATGGCCGGCACCGCAGATGTTGCCCCATCAAGATTCAACAGCGGAAGCACATTTTTTTGATCGGAATCAATGATAAATTTCCCCCCCAGTCTGGGCAGTACTTCTGACATGGCCTCAAGATAAAGACGTTTTTTTGTAACATCTTTTGCTTTAACATACTCCTCAAAAACCGAGGTAAAACGCGCTGCATCACCCAGGGCACGGTTCACACGGTCCAGGGCAAACCCTTCAGCATCCTTTACCATGCGCATGGCCTCACCCCGTGCCGCAGGAATGGCTTTATTATAGCCTTCCCTGGCCTTATAAATCAGCTGCTCCTTTTCCTGAACCGCCTCATTGACCTCATTAAAGGAGGGCTGCACCGGCTCTGGCACATTGGTTTTCTTCATTTCAATGGTGACAATGTGAATGCCGGTTTCCGCCTGGTTCATCTCATCCTGGAGCATTTTTCTGGCAGCCACGGCAATCTCTTCACGCTTACTGATCACCTCATTAATACTGCGATCCCCCACCACCGTTCGCATGGTGGCCTCGGCCATGTCCCGTAAAATAGAGCGAACATCTTTGACCTTAAACAGATAATTGTAAGGATCAGAAATTCGGTACTGAACAATCCACGGCACCACTGCCACATTCAGATCTCCAGTGAGCATCAAGGCTGCACCGGCATCGGCGTTGTCGTTGGAAAAACGGGCATTGTTATAGCCTTTTACCGTTTCAAACCCGAACTCTTCCTTATATACACGCTTTATTTTAACCTTGGTAACCTTTTCAACCCCGGCCGGCAGCTTAAAATTCAACCCCGGCTGGGAAATGCGGCTGTATTTACCAAACCGCTGGATAATCCCCACCTCGTCAATGTCCACTGTGAAAAAAATTGAACTGCCGAAAAAAAGAAAAAACAGCACCACGATGAGCAGAATGCCCCCGGGGAATCTGAAATTCTTAAATCGATTCAGCACCTCATCCATCTGGGGCGGCCTTGGCACGCCTGCGCCGCCACCCGAACGTTTCTGCTCGTATTGCTCCTGTTTTTCTCTGAGCTTATCCCAGTCCCAGTTCATAATCAGCTTCCTGTTTTCACTTAAAATCAGATCACATTAAAGATCATCCCGAACAAACGCATCCCTGTTCAATTTAAAAGCCATCGAAAATGGAGGTATTTATTCATGATAGTCTACAAACCTTCAAAAACCCAACCACAACGGACATGTTTGTGCAGAGATCACCCCGCCACCATCTGTCCCATTTGTTAAATCTATTATTTTACATGCTTTGCCCATATTTTCAAGAAAAAAACAGAGACTGACCCCACACCCCACCCCGATTTTCCATGCCCGGCGGTGACCCGGCTTGACCTTTGAGTGGTAAAAATGTTAAAAAATATAAATTAACACCATCCCTTAATCCGCCTGAAATCCATGACGTATCAACAGGAGAACCGGCTTAATGAAAACAGATCTGACACATATCAGCACCATATTAACCCAGGCCCTGGATGAATTCCGTCCCAGTGCAGACACGGGCATGACCGCCATCTGGGAACTATGGAACAGCGTGGCAGGGGAGGGCCTGGCTCAAAATGCCAAACCCGGCGCATTTAACAATGGCACCCTCATTGTCCATGTTTCCAGCTCCGTATGGATGCACCAATTGAAATTTTTAAAAACAAATCTCATGGCAAACCTGAACCATGCCCTGGGCACCCCCCTTGTCAAGGAGATGAGGTTTAAAATTGCCGCCCTTCACAATTGAATATTTTTTTAATGAAAAACTAAGCATCTGCCAGCCCAAAGAGGGATATCGATTTTCCGTGGACCCCTTTGCGCTCTGTGGAGAGGTTCATCCCCGCCCCGGGGACAAAATCATGGACATTGGCTGCGGATGCGGCATCATTCCCCTGATTCTGTGTCTGAAAACCCCCGCGCTTTGCATCACCGCCGTTGAAATACAAAAGGAGCTTGCCGACATTGCCGGGGAAAATATCATAAAAAACCATCGACAAAACCAAATCACCGTGCACCATAAAGACATCACACAGATGACACCTTCGGATATACCCGGTCCCCAGGACATCATCATATCCAACCCGCCCTACATAAAAAAAAACCATGGCCGCATCAATCCCCACCCCCAGAAGGCCACGGCCCGCCACGAACTGACCCTGACCCTTGACACATTAATAAAAATTGCCTCAAAATGGTTAAAACCCCATGGCACCTTTCACACCATCTATCCGGTCTCTCGGTTGCCCGAACTTCTGGGTGCCCTTTCAAGGGAAAAAATGACCCTGGAAACTCTGAGATTCATCCATCCCCAAAAAAAGGAAAAGGCAAAATTATTCATGGTCAAAGCCGGAAAACACCAAAACAATGCAATCACAATCCCTCCGCCGTTGTATCTTGACACCCCGGGGGAACAAGCCGGCAGTGCACTGTAACACCCCCGGCAACCATGACATTCAAGCCCGGTCACGCCTTTTTATAAAACCGCAGAACAATCAAATTCAAAATTCATGGCTTTAATGCTTGACACAACATCGAAAAAAGGATATCTACCCTTTCATCATTATCAATGCGGAGAGATGACCGAGTGGCTGAAGGTGCACGCCTGGAAAGCGTGTGTATCGCAAGGTACCGAGAGTTCGAATCTCTCTCTCTCCGCCACTCTTATCCCACACCCCGGAAAACATGTCTTATCGCGTATTAGCTCTTAAATACAGACCCCAGACCTTTCAAGATGTTATTGGCCAGACCCATGTTACCCAGACCCTGTCCAATGCGATTTTATCAGGTCGGGTGGCCCATGCTATTTTATTCTCAGGTCCCCGGGGCACCGGCAAAACCAGCATTGCCAGAATCCTTGCCAAGGCAGTAAATTGCAAAGAGGGCCCCACCCCCTCCCCGTGCAACAGATGCAAATCGTGCATTGAAATCACCGCAGGAAATGCCGCAGATGTATTTGAGGTGGACGGGGCATCCAACAACAGTGTGGACCAGATCCGTGAACTGCGGGAAAATGTCACCTATCTTCCCATCTCTTCCCCCCGTAAAATTTATATCATTGATGAAGTGCACATGCTCAGCACTGCAGCCTTTAATGCCCTTCTCAAAACCCTGGAAGAGCCCCCGGAGCACGTACTTTTTATATTTGCCACCACCGAACCCCATAAAATACCCATCACCATTTTATCCCGGTGCCAGCGACACAATCTTGGCCGTATCAGCCTCACCGACATCGCCCGCCACCTGGAATGGCTGGCCTCCCAGGAGGGATTTAAGATTTCCCGGGAAAGTGCAAGCCTCATTGCCTCGGAGGCTGACGGTTCCATGCGGGATTCATTGAGCCTTCTGGATCGGGTGATATCCAGCAGCAGTGAGGAGACCATCTCCCACGATCATATCCTCAACAACCTTGGCATCATTGATAAAAAAATTCTTCAGGACATGGCCTCGGCTGTTTTCAGGGCAGACGGAGCAAAAATACTTCAAACGGTTTCCCAGGTCCGGGATCTGGGATTTGATCTAAAAAAAATATATGCAGGTCTGGTGGAGTTATTTAGAAATATATTGGTTGTCAGGCTATGTCCGGACAGCCATGCTTTTTCTGATATCAGCGACCATGACAGGGAGCAGCTTGCTGCCATGGAAGTACCGGGTACCCATGCCTATCTTTCCCGGATACTGACCACCCTGCTGAAGGAAGAACAGCTGCTTCGCTTTTCCACCCACACCAGGACCTCCCTGGAAACCATTTTACTACAGCTCATTGACATACGCCCCGGAACGGACATGGACAGCATCATCACCCGGCTGGACGCCCTGGCCCGGAATGTGGCCCCTCCAGAATCCCTGCCCCGGCATGCCGGAGCCACAGCCCGGACAAAGGCAACACAAACAGCGTCTTTGGCCTGTCCCCCCCGGTGCAATGAACACCCGGCCCCCTATGATCCCCCCCCGGAACAACAGATGGCACCCCCTCCGGCCCACTGGGATGTACCATCGGCTCCGGAAAAATATTCACCGGATGCCTCCCCCCGGAACAATGCCGGATCTGCTGCCGCACCAGAATCCCATGGAGACACCCCCCCGACAGCTTCCTTGCCCAATGCCGGAAAAGGGGCACAGATCACCGAAGAAAAAACATGGGAAGGATTTTTAAAAATCATAACGGCCAAATTTCCCTTTATCGGGGCCATTCTTTCCAAAGGCACATTTAAGGGAATGGACAACGGACAAATTTGCGTTTCCCTCTCCGGCAACAGCAGCTTTGATCTCAAACGAATTCAAGCAAAGCAGCAGGACCTGGAAGAACTATGCAAAACGTATTTTGGGAAAAAGCTCTCATTATCAACGAACACACCCCCAAAAAACATCCCCACCGAAAAAAACAAGGGGCAGACAAGTCCGGCAAAACGTAAGCAGGAGGCCATGAACCACCCCCTGGTTACAGAAGCTGTCAATCTTTTTAACGGACAAATCGTGGATATCAAGTTAAACTAAAATAAAAGGAGTTATTACCATGAAAAATATGGGTGGCATGATGAAACAGGCCCAGAAGTTACAGAAAAAAATGCTCAAAATGCAGGAAGAGCTGGCATTGAAAACCGTGGACGTGTCCGCCGGGGGCGGCATGGTCAAGGTGGTGGCCACGGGCAACCAGAAAATCCAATCCATTTCCCTGGAAAAAGAGGTGGTGGACCCCGATGATGTGGAAATGCTGGAAGATCTCATACTGGCAGCGGTGAACGATGCATTGAACAAATCCCAGGAAATGGTTTCAGGGGAGATGGGAAAGCTCACCGGGGGCATGAACATTCCGGGTCTGATGTAAATTTTGAACTATTATCCTGAATCAATCCTGAAGCTCATGGACTGCCTGGCAACCCTGCCGGGCATCGGTAGAAAAACCGCCGAACGCCTGGCACTCCATATCCTCCACGCCCCGGACACCGAGGCCCGCTCCCTTGCTGAAAACATCCTGGCGCTGAAAAAGAATGTCACCCTGTGTGCCACCTGCTTTGGGCTCAGTGACCGGCCCACCTGCCGCATATGCAGTAACCCGGCGCGGGATGCCGGAACCATCTGTGTTGTGGAAAACCCCACAGACATGGCAGCCATTGAGAAAAGCGGTGCATTCTCAGGCCTTTATCACATTCTGGGGGGCGCATTATCCCCCATGGACGGCATTGGACCGGATGAGATTCGCATTAAGGAACTGTTTGTCAGGGCCCGGCACCGCTCCACCCGGGAGATCATTCTGGCCACGGGCACAGATGTGGAAGGCGAAGCAACAGCAGCATACATTGCAGAACAATTGAAAAACACCCGGATATGCATCACCCGCATTGCCTCGGGGGTTCCCATGGGGGGGGATCTGCATTTTGTGGATCAGGTAACATTACAGCGGGCCATGGAGGGTCGAAGTGGATTGTAAATTTCAAACAGGCGATGATATTTTTGAATGTACCCAGTGCGGGGAGTGTTGCCGGGGATTTGGCGGTACCTATGTCACCCCGGAAGACATTAAACGGATTTCCAGGTTCATCAAGTGTGATCCTGACACCTTTGTCCCCCGGTTCTGTGACATGTCCGGCTCCCGGCCGGTGCTCACCCTTAACAAAAAAGGAAAGTGCGTTTTTTTTGATGAGCTGTGCACCATCCATGAAGTAAAGCCGTACATGTGCCGGGCCTGGCCCTTTATTCAAACCCTTGTGGATCATCCAGAAAACTGGGAAGCCATGGCAGGCTCCTGTCCCGGAATGAAAAAAGGGATCCCGGCGGAGGCTATCCAGCGCATTGCAGCCCTGGAAATCAAAAAGCTGCAATCATCTTAGGCATATTCATACAACTTCAAAAGTAGCTTAGAGACTCAGATCTTATTGTTTTACCATACCCAAATTGATATGTTTTATGGGTAAAATTTCGGGTAAACGGTAAATTGAAAACGGCTGACTCCCTTACACTTTTCGATCAAATTTTCCCGGAAAGTGGATATAGTTTTTTAAAAAAACGTAAACTGAAAAATGAAGCATGCCGCATTTTAATCCTTCAACCGTTAAATAACCCCTAATTTTCAGGACGGCATCACATAGTTGGGTCCGGCAATGAGCATGGTGTTGGGCAAATGGGTCTGAATCATCTCCATGGTGCTGCCAAAGAGAACATCCCGCACCACACCATGACCATAGGCCCCCATCACAGTTAAGGCATTGTGGGGAACCGCATAAAGATTGTGTTCAAATTTACCGGTTTCAAAAAAATGCCACTCCCGCACCTGTTGCGCCACCTCCCGGGCCATGTCCCGTTCTGCAAGAATCTTTTCAAAGGTTTCTTTTGATTTACCGTCGGCCTGGGTGAACAGATCCACAGGCTTGCCGGTGTCCCGGCCAAGGCGAAGCCCCAGCTTAAGGGCCTTCACCGCATTCACTGATCCCCCAAAAAAAACCAGAATACTCTGCCACTCCTTGAACAGACAGCTGGGCATGAGCACGGGAAAACGGGCCGCATTGATAATTCGGCGAACTTTTGGCCCAATGTGTCCAAGGCTGATCTTGGAAGACAGGTCACTGATACTCCGGGGACAACACATGAAATCAAAATTCACCGGAAGATCAGGTAAGGTGGAGGCAGTGAAATTCTTGGGCTGTACAAACCGGGGATCAATGTGTGCCCCCCGGGCCAGCTCCAGGGCATGGGCACTTGCCGTTTCAGGGGCTGTTAAATATGATTCATCCAGATCAACCTGTACCACATCATTGTCAAAATACATGAGAAATTTGGTATACCCGGGAATATAGATTACAATGGATGCGTTGATCTCGTTGCAGAAATAAAGTGACTGCATGAGAATTTCTCTTCCCAGCGGGGTATTTCTAAAAACATGAAAAAGCGTTGTCTCCACATATCCTCCTGAACCGTCAATAAACCGGCGGGACATAAAAATTAATAATGCCGGAATTTTATTATCCGGATATCTTTTTATAAGAAATACTCCGCAAGCCCGGGGAATATTTCTGCCTTTGTTGTGGGCGGAACCGAATCAGAATACGGTCCGCCCGTGGCGGTTTATAAGAAATACTCCGCAAATATAGGGTGTATTTCAAACTTCGTTGTGGGCAAAGCCGGATCAGAATACGGTCTGCCCGTGGCAGTTTATATACAAGGCAACCTCAGCAGAGCCGCCCCTCCGATGGGCAATAGGAACCGGACAATTGAGCTGTCTACAGTTCCGGTCCGGGACCGTTACCCATCGAGGGGGGGCGGCATAATATCATTTTCAATATTGGTTGTGTCCGTGGGGACATGCCCGTTTAATGGCGAACCAATCACAGCGGTTCACATGGGTAAGCCGGACAGACACAATTAGCTACGCGCGCTGGGTGGTCTGAACTTTAAGCTCATCCCGATATTTATCCAACAAAGTGGCCTTGGATATCATGCCCACAAACCGATGATTACTCACCACCGGCAGACTGTAGCAGCGGGTAACATCCATTTTATGAAGCACATCTGCCAGATCATCATCATAGTGAACGGTTTCCACATCCACATCCATGATCTGCTCCACCAGCACGGCATCATACATCACCGTGTTAAAAATATAGGGCCGCACATGATCAAAGCGTACCATGCCCATGAAATGACCGTTGTCAGGATTTTCCACGGGAAAATAGTTACGGGTGGATCGTTTAACCACGTATAAAAATTCCCGCAACAGCATCCCCGGAGCCACAGGAATGCAATCCCTTTCAATGACTTCCCTGATGGTGATGTCCGCAAGGACCCTGGCATCGGTGCCGGGTCTTAATAACTGCCCCCTTTCCGTTAAATCCTTGAGATAAAAGGAGGCCGGTTCAAAATAGTGGGTAATGGTGGTGGAAAGGGCTGATACAATGATCAGGGCCAGCATCACCTCATAACTTCCCGTGATCTCAAGAATCAGAAAAATCCCCGTCAACGGCGCCTGGAGAATACCGCTGATCATACCGGCCATGCCAAGCAGGGCAAAACACCCTTCGTTTACCCAGGTCACCGAGGGCATCAAAAAAACCAGGAGCCGATGGTAGGCAAGTCCGGCAAAACTGCCAATGACCAGGCAGGGAGCAAAAATCCCACCGGAGCCCCCCCATCCCAGGGTAAGGGCCGTGGCCACAATTTTTGCCAGGCAGGCAATGGCAGCAATGCCAAGGCCCGTGGTAAAGACCCCCTGAATCATGGCATGGATGGCATGATATCCTTCCCCCAGAACATCGGGAACAGCAAACCCCAGAAGCCCCACAGCAGCACCTCCCATGGCAGCCCTGGCCCACAGAGGCACCTTTACCTTTGCTGACACATGGTGCATGCGACGCAGCATGCGGGTGAGGATCAAGGAAGCCATGGAAGCTGCCAGGGCAAGCCCCAGACAGGCCAGCAGATCCAAACTTCCGATATTAAAGCTGCCAAAACTGTCAAAGGCAATGCTGTTTCCCCGGAGAAGACGACTGATCTCAGCCCCAGACACCGCCGCCACGGCAATGGGAATGATGTTCACCATGGACCACTCCCCCAGGATAATCTCCATGGTAAAGATGATACCGGTGAGGGGTGCATTGAAAATGGCGGCAATGGCACCGGCAGAGCCGCACCCCACCAGGGTGACCCGCTGCCGATCATTTAAATAGAAAAATTTGGCAATATTGGAACCGATGGCAGCACCGCTCATGACCACAGGGGCTTCGGGGCCTGCAGATCCGCCGCTGCCGATGGTGAGACAACTTGCCACCAGTCTTGATATGCTGGATCGAAACCGCATCAGTCCCCCGTACCGGGAGACACTGTAAATCACTTCGGGCACTCCGTGACCGGCCCCTTCATTCATGGCTTTTTCCAGAAACAAGGAAGAGAGCATGGCACCTGCGGCCGGCAAAAGAAAGGCCCACCAGTGATGACGCCAGTGGTGAAGGGTCTCCAGCATGAAAACCAGAGAAGTATTTAACCCCAGGGCGGCAAGTCCGCTGCAAAGCCCCACAATCACCCCCATGAGAATCAACAGCATGCGGTCATCCAGTCTAAAAAAGGGGAGGCGTGCCGGGTGACGCCAGGATATGAAACGCTTCATTTATTTTACTTAAACCCCTTTTTTCTCGATCTGTGCCTCTTTTGTACGAATACACGCCAAGAGCGCATCAGCCAAGGGCCTTGTTTTCACAAAAGAGATAAATTCACTGTCCCGGAGGCAAAAGGAGAGGCGGGACAGCAGGCTGAGATGACAGGCCACTGCTGGACTTAAAATCAAAAAAAGCGTGGACACCGGCAAATCATCAATGGCATTAAAGGGAACACTGTTGTCCAGATAACAGGTAACCACCATGGGGGTTTTAAGCCCCTTATCCAGGGGATTTCTGGGATGGGGAATGGCCATGCCGTGACCAATACCGGTGGAGGTCAGCTGTTCCCTTGCAAGGAGCTGTTGAAACAGCTCATCCTGCTGCACCGCCGAAAGCCCGGGAACCCTGCAAACCGCAGCCTGGAGCACCGAATCTCTGTCCGTTCCGGTGATACCGTGATGAACACCGCCGTTTTCCATGGCCGACACCAGAATAAATTCCGGAGAGTGGCACACACCGCCTGACGGATCTTCACAGGCTGGTATGATTTTTTTCTGCCGGGCGGCCCATTTATTGAGCTCTGCCTCATGAAACACGCCCATGTCCCCCGTCTTACTCACTGGAATTCTTCCCTGACGAATCCAACGCTCCAGGGTATCAATGCTCAAATTCAACCGTTGTGCAATTTTTTCCAAAGTTTGTATCATTTTTATAATCCACCGGCACAGAAAGGTTAATGATAATCCTCCTGTCCATCCATGAAGTTTTATGCAGGAAAAGGATATGCGCCCTGAACAAATGGCCAAAATTTTGATTTGACAATTAAATTTTTCATGGAAAAAATCATAAAAGTCCATGAACCTAAGTAATTATACCACCCATGCTTTTTTTTCAAGACCCATATGGGTAAAACCCGGGTAAACCGGGGCAGACAGTACTATTCACTGTAATTTTTCAGCCACCAGTCATCCCAGTTCGAAGATAGAAGGGCATGGGCCAGGGTACGCCCTGTATCTGTTTTTAATCGCTCCAGAACATGGGGCAGCCATTTGTCAGGGGTTTTAGCTCCGATGTCCTGTAGTTTTTTTAACTCAAGAATAAACGAGAGCTGGTCCGCATCCCGGGCCAGCATGGCTTCCCTTGTCTCTCCTTGATTAAACTCATTGACCAGGGCAACAATGGATTCACCCAAAGGAAATCCCTCAGCCATGCGGGACAAGGCCAGATCTTCCCGGGCCGTGACATATTGCTTCTGCACATAGTTTAAATCCCCGGTTCTTGCCTCGGCAAAATCATGAACCAGAGCCATGGACACAATTTTCCCACCATCCACTTTAGGCTCCATCTTTGCCATGGTAAAGCAGATAAAAGCTGTCATAAAACTGTGTTCTGCCACACTTTCCTGCCCCGCTCCCAAAAATTGATATCCCGATCTTGGCAGCCGGGTCAGCATATTTGCCTCAAAAAAAAGATCTGCAAATTTTTGATTCATATTATATTTTTCCTTGTCAGCCATAAGTTCCCCGTCCGTTTTGTATTAATCTTGGGTAACGCATTGATCCCATCAACCCTGAATCTTTAAAAATTTTCAAATCAGGCACATTTTTTTCAATGGGTTATGGAGATTTATGATTCCGCAGGATTTCTCCTGTGCTCGTTGAAATCTCTTACCGGATTTTTATTTTCAAGCATGGCGCCAAATGGCGGCCATCCCAGATCATGGCTTGACATTTAGCCGTCTGCCAGTTTAAATAGAGAAGCAGGGATACTCCAAAGAACACTGCAAAAAAGAGTTCTTCCCCGGCAAAACCCAAAACCTCACACCGTCTTTTTGCACACCCATGGGGGAAATCGCATGAAAAAAACAACAGGGATCCTGGTATTTATATTCTTAATGCTATTGCCCATGGCAGGAAGTGCCACCTCTGCAATACCAGAAACCGAGATGGTGGAAACCGACCGGGGTCCGGTATTTTATTACACCGTTAAAAAAGGGGATACTCTCTGGGATCTCTCCCAAAAATTCTATAATTCCCAGTGGGTATGGCCAGGATTATGGGAGATGAATGATCAGATCAAAAATCCCCACCAAATCTATCCGGGAGATAAAATCAGAATCTATCTGGCTGAGGAACCGGCATCACCGGCTCCCCCCCCGGTGCCTCGGACAGCCCATCTAAAAACCGCATCAATCCCCATGGCACCCCCTGAAAAAATTCCAGAACCCGCCCCCTTGACCCATGGAGAAAGCATTCAAAACCTATCTTTTATCAAGGAGGATGCCACTGCGCCCCTGGGACATATTCTCATGGCGGAAAACAATGGGGACCTTCTGTCCAACGGCGACACCGTATTTATCACCCCTGTGAACAAAAACACTTTTATCCCGGGAAACCGATATCATATTTTTTCAACGAGAAAGGTAACAGCCCAATATGATAAAATAAAATTCAATGGTGTAAAGCACCAGGTAAAGGGCACACTCACCATCCTGGAAAGTAAAAACACCTTCACCCGGGGCGTTATCGACAAAGTGTTTAGACCGGCTGAACCCGGGGACCCCATCATGGCTTATTTCCCACTGGAAAAACAGATCATCCCCAACCACACTCCCCATGCTGTTGATGCCAGAATCATCTGCGCCCAGGACGACAATGAACTCCTTGGGGAGGGCAGTATTGCCTTCATGGATGCGGGCATCCGGAACAATGTCAAACCGGGGGACATCTATACCCTTTACAGCACCCAGACCCGGCCGTCATCCTCTTTATTTAAAAAACCGCCCCCCCTGCCCCCGTTGAAAAACGGCACATTAATGGTGTTACACACAGAAGCCACGGCCGCCACAGTGAAGATCCTATCCACCAATACCGAAGTCCTCATCAATGATCTTGTAAAATAATTGCCATGGGCAAATCTTATTTTAATCCGATCCTGTCCACAGCGTTTTTTTTAAATATTCCATTTTCCGGAAAAAACTGATCCCAAAGTAGTGGGCAGACCAAAACAGATAAAGACGGGGTGCTGGCCGAATATTTACTTTCAGACAAACAAAAAAAGGTCTTGCAGGATTCACCTGTAAGACCTTATTATTTATATATGGTACCGAAGAGAGGGCTTGAACCTCCACGCCTTGCGGCACTAGATCCTAAGTCTAGCGTGTCTACCAATTCCACCACTTCGGCTCGCAACAAAAGCATGATGCCGTCATCACAATGGAGGCCTTTCTACAACAAAACCACCCCCAAGTCAACCTTTAACTCGACAATCTGTTTTTTTTCGGTATCATGAAGATATGAAAAGTGTTTTCACCTTCACAAAAGCAGCATCAATGGAAGTAAATATTGCCTTTTAAAACTTAAGGAGACAAGCGCTCAATGATCACAAACAACAACAGTGTGGTGGGATTTATTGGCATCGGAGTCATGGGTAATCACATGGCCCGGCATATTTTAAAGGCAGGATATACCCTGTACATCCACTCCCGAACCCGATCAAAAACCCGTCCCCTTTGCCGGGAAGGGGCCGTGTGGCAGGAGAGCGTTGCCCAACTGGCAAAACAATGCCCGGTCATCATCACCATGGTGGGTTACCCCACGGATGTGGAATCCATTTACATGGGACCGGAAGGCATTCTGGAAAATGCACAATCTGGAACCGTCACCATGGATATGACCACTTCCCGCCCGGACCTTGCCGCCGACCTGTATGAAAAAGGACAAAAAAAAGGCATACACTGCCTGGATGCCCCGGTGACCGGAGGGGATATCGGAGCAGAAAATGCCACCCTTTCCATCATGGTGGGAGGGAAAAGGGATCACTTTAAAAAGGTATTGCCCATTTTGAAACTCATGGGAAAAAACATTCACCACCAGGGTCCGGCCAGCAGCGGACAGCACACAAAAATGGCCAACCAGATTGCCATTGCTGCCGGGATGGTGGCCATGTGCGAGGCACTGTCCTACGCAAAAAAAACTGGACTATCCCCTGAAAAGGTCATTGAAAACATTGGCCAGGGTGCGGCCGGCAGCTGGTCGTTAAACAATTTGGCCCCCCGGATCATTAAACACGATTTTTCTCCGGGATTTTATGTGAAACATTTTATCAAGGACATGGGAATTGCCCTGGAATCGGCCAGGGCACTGGGACTTAAAACACCGGGTCTGGAACTGGCAGCCGATCTTTATGCACAACTGGCGGCCCAGGGGTGTGAAAATGAAGGGACCCAGGCACTTTACAAATTGTTTCAAAAATAAAAAAAGGAAAGCCGAAGCTTTCCCCCTAAACTATAAATGGCCCACTGACAAGAAAAAACAACTTCTTGTTAATGGACCACACCTTGATTCTTTTAAAGCCAGACTTATCTTCTTTACTCAAATGGTGCCGAAGGGGAGATTCGAACTCCCACGAACATACGTCCACTAGTCCCTGAAACTAGCGCGTCTACCAATTCCGCCACTTCGGCCCTTTGACCAATCCTTAAAAAAAGCAATCCAGAAAAAGGATTGATTTGAAAAGATAGGTGGTTTATATATGTGTTTTTTGGCTTTGTCAAGCCTATTATTTCAAAAAATGCAAAGGGAATTATGGAACTGATTGAAGACATTGACTCACTGAAAACACCCCCGGATGCCGGGGTGATCACCATAGGAAATTTTGACGGGGTACACAAGGGACACCAGGCCCTTTTTCACCGGGTAATTGAACTTGCAGAACAGCACAATGCCACGGCCATGGCCATCACCTTTGACCCCCATCCGTTAAAGGCGCTTGGCAACAACGGCCCCCCTTTGATCACCCGAAAAGATCAAAAAACAGAACTCATTGCCGCAGCCGGTATGGATACCTTGATCTACATTCCCTTTACCAGGGCTTTTGCCGCCATATCGGCCCATGATTTTGTAAAAAATATTCTT
The DNA here is from genome assembly GCF_900176365.1 of Desulfocicer vacuolatum DSM 3385. GTDB lineage: Bacteria > Desulfobacterota > Desulfobacteria > Desulfobacterales > Desulfobacteraceae > Desulfocicer > Desulfocicer vacuolatum. The sequence continues at coordinate 240,578 of NZ_FWXY01000002.1, forward strand.
CTGGATCGCTTGGGAATGAAAATCATTGTTGTGGGGCCGGACTACACCTTTGGTAAAAACCGGGAAGGGGATGTTGCTTTCCTAAAAAAAATGGGAGAACAATACCGTTTTGAAGTGGTTATCCCAGACTGGATCAAGGGAAGTGATTCCGATACCAATAGAATCAGCAGCACCCGAATACGAGAACTGGTCATGGAAGGCCGGGTGGATGAAACCCACCCCTTTCTGGGCCGCCACTATCAAATCCGGGGAAAGGTGGTAAAGGGCCGGGAACGGGGAGGCAGTCAACTGGGATTTCCCACGGCAAACATCAAGCTTCATGATGAGCTGTGCCCTAAAATGGGGGTTTATGCCGTCACTGTGGAGACCACCACCGGCACATTCAACGGTGTTGCCAACATTGGATACAGCCCCACCTTTGATGATCATATTTTCACCATTGAAGTCCATATCCTTGATTTCTGCCACGATCTTTACGGCACCCGCATCCGGGTAAACATGGTAAAAAGGCTCCGGGATGAAATTAAATTCCCCGATATTGAAGCCCTGTCTGCCCAAATTCGTACAGACATTGAAAATGCAAGAAAAATCCTGGCATAACAGGCTGCAATGTGGCATCCTTTCTGCCGGTTTTAATGAACCGCTTGCTTGATCCCACCCTGGTCCGGGGTGGGTCAACCTTAAATTATTGACGCTTTTGTTTATTTTACCCCTTTGTGTCCGGGCTCTTATCAAAAGCATTTTCTGACCCCGTTGGCGCACCGGTTAACCCATGGACGGCATCGAGATCAAGTTCTTCAAATTTATAGTTACAGGTAAGAACAATGGCAATTTTAAAAATACTGGAATACCCAGACCCCTTTCTGGCCCAAAAGGCCAAACCCGTGGAAGAGATTGATAAAAAAATTCTTAAACTCATTAAAGATATGGCTGAAACCATGTTTGATGCCCCGGGTGTGGGCCTTGCCGCCCCCCAGGTGGGCAGTGATCTAAGAGTCATTGTGTACAACCCCGATGCCGGTATGGAAACCGAAGAGGAAGAAGAAGCAAACCAGAAAAACAGTGTCACCGCATTGATTAATCCTGAAATCATTTCAGCATCAGGGCAGATCGTCTCGGAAAATGAAGCCTGTCTCAGCGTTCCTGATTACAGTGCCGACGTAAAAAGATCGGAAAAGGTAACAGTGAGGGCTTTAAATAAAGAGGGTAAAAAACTTGAATTCAGTGCAGACGGCATCCAGGCTGTGATCCTGCAACACGAAATTGATCACCTGGACGGCACCTTGTACATTGATCGCATCAGCAAATTAAAACGAAACATGTACCGAAAAAAAATAACAAAAAGGCAACGCAGGTGAGTAAAAAATTTAATATTATCTTCATGGGAACCCCGGAGTTTTCGGTTCCGCCCCTAAAGGCGCTGGTCCATGCGGGCCACCAGATATCCCTGGTGATCACCCAGCCGGACCGCCCCAAGGGTCGGGGTAAAAAACGCATGCCTCCCCCGGTGAAAACAGCAGCAGAAACCCTGGGACTTGATATTATTCAACCCCAAAGCATGAAAGCCCCGGATATTAAAGAAAAACTCATGGCACTCAAGCCCGATTTTTTCGTGGTGGTGGCCTTTGGTCATAAGCTGTCCCGGGATATTCTGGATATCCCCCGCATCCACCCCGTTAATATCCATGCATCCCTGCTTCCGGCCTGGCGGGGGTCCTCCCCCATACAGGCCGCCATCCTGAACCGGGATAAAGAGGCCGGTGTAACCACCATGATCATGGACACAGACCTTGACACCGGGGACATGCTGCTCAAGGCCAGAATACCCATTGCCGGGGATGAAACGGCCCAAACCCTCCATGATCGCCTGGCCCCCCTGGGGGCAGAGCTCATTGTTGAAACCCTTGAAGGATTTGCCCGGGGCACCGTCACCCCCCGGCCCCAGGACCATTCCCGGGCCACCCATGCCCCCATGCTCAAAAAATCAGACGGATGTGTTGACTGGGGCATGGATTCAAAAAAAATCCATGCCCATGTCCGGGCCATGACCCCCTGGCCCGGGGCCTATGGTTTTCTGGGTGACAAAAGGATTAAAATTTTGGAAGTGGCGCCCCTTGACATCCACACCGATCACAAACCCGGCACTGTGTTTTCCTGTGATTGTGACGAGATTCATGTGGCCACCGGGTCTGGTGCTGTTGCCATATTAAGGCTCCAGGGTGCCTCGGGCAAATGCCTCTGTTCCGAAGATTTTCTCAGGGGAAACAAGCTCCAGACCGGAGAATGTTTTGCCGATTTTGACTGACCCCCATGGAGAACAATATTACAGTGGAACATGAGCCCCGCCAACTGGCATGGATGGTGTTAAAAGAAAGTACGCTGTCACAAAAAACCCTGGATCAAACCCTGGAGGCGTTCAGCCTCCCCCTGGAAAGTCTGAAAAAACGGGACCGGGCCCTGGCCAATGCCCTCATCCACGGCACATTGAGATGGAAAGGGCATCTGGATTGGATCATTGCCGCCTTTTCCCGAACAAAACCGGAACAGGTGGACCCTGAAGTGATGTGGCTGCTGCGCATGGCCCTTTTCCAGATCATCCACATGGACAAAATCCCCACTTCTGCGGCGGTGAACACTGCGGTGAACGTGGCAAAATTTCATATTCATAAAGGGGCGGCAGGATTTACCAATGCTGTATTACGAAAAGCCGCCACCCATTGGCAAAGCGTTGCCCCGCCAGATCCCGATCTCACCCCGGAACTGTTTGTGGCAGTGGAAAAATCCATTCCCCTGTGGCTTGCCAGGCGATGGATCACGCGGTTCGGCATGGAAAAAACCATGGCCCTGGGGGATGCCGTCAATGAAATTCCCCCCATTACCCTGCGGGTGAACACCCTTAAAACCTGCCGGGATGATCTGATCAATGCACTGTCATCCCATGCACACCGCGTGTGGCAGACCCCATACAGTTCTTTGGGGATCAGCCTTAAGAAACCTTCCATGCCCATCCATGAATTACCGGCCTTCAAGGCAGGAGAATTCCAGGTGCAGGATGAGGCGGCCCAGCTTGTCACGGCCCGTTTTTTAGACCCCCAACCCGGAGAACGGATTCTGGACGCCTGTGCAGGACTTGGGGGGAAAACCGGCCACATTGCCCAGCTCATGGAAAACCGGGGTACGATTGTGGCCGGAGACACTGATCCCGGCAAATTAAACCAGTTGGACCAGGAAATGAAACGCCTTGGCATTGACATGGTTTCCACCCGGAAAATCAATCTTTTAAAAACAGAAACCCTGGATTTCAACACCCACTTTCACCGGGTGCTTGTGGATGCGCCCTGCTCCGGTCTTGGGGTTTTGCGAAGAAATCCGGACACCCGATGGAAACGCACCAAAAAAGATGTGGCCCGGCTTGCCGTACGACAGGAAAAAATGCTTTTTAATGCAGCAGATCTGGTGGCCCCCGGCGGTACACTGGTCTATGCCGTGTGCTCCTGTGAACCCCGGGAAAACCAGACAGTGATCCAGAATTTTCTGGACCGAAAAAAAGAATTTACCATCAAAGTAAAAGCAGCATCCCCCCATGATTCCGGCACCCCCTTACCGTTGTCCCCCCAGGGAATGTTCTGTACCTGGCCCGATGCCCTGGAAATGGACGGCTTTTTTGCTGTGGCCCTGCAACGGAAAAAATCATAATTAAAAACCCGGCATCCTTCATATTGCCTAAAAAGTAGTTTACACTTTTGGGAAATTTATCCCCAAAATGGAGATATTGCTCTGAAAAGTGTGAAGCAAAGATGAAGGATGCCAAAAATCTGACAATAAAAAGAACTAAACGTTTAATCCACGTTTCTGTCAAAACCGCATTTAGGAATTAATTCCCATCCCGGTTCCATAAACGATGAAAAAACAAGACACAACTCCCTTTAAATTGTCAAAATAAGGAAAAAACTCAAAATGGCCATTATTGCACCATCAATTTTATCAGCAGATTTCACAAAACTGGGAAAAGAACTCAAAGACATCGACGACGCCGGGGCCAAGTGGGTCCACATTGATGTCATGGACGGACAATTTGTGCCCAACATCTCCTATGGTCCCATCATTGTGGAAGCCTGTAGCCGGGCCACGGACCTTTTGCTGGATGTCCATCTCATGATTGAACGCCCGGATCAGATGATTCCGGCATTTGCCAAGGCAGGGGCAGATCTCATCTGTGTCCATGCCGAAGCATGCACCCATCTGCACAGAACCGTACAATTAATAAAACAATCCAAAAACGATAAAAAAAATCCCATCAAGGCAGGGGTGGCACTGAATCCCGGCACCCCCCTTTCTGCCATTGAATGGGTCCTGGACTCCCTGGATTTTGTCCTGATCATGAGCGTTAACCCAGGATTTGGCGGACAGTCCTTTATCCCCTCAACCCTTGAAAAAATCCGCACCCTTGACCAAATGATCAAGGAAAGAAACAGCCGGGCCATCATCCAGGTGGACGGCGGGGTGGCCCCGGATACCATTTTTGACGTGGCCAAGGTCGGCACAGAAAGTTTTGTGGCCGGTTCCGCTATTTTTAATACACCGGATTACACCGCCACCATCCAGGGAATGCTTGAAAAAATAAACCAGGCAAAATCCCATGGAGATTGATCTTCTCATTGCCGTGGCAACGCCCATGGAAATTGACCCTTTTCTGGCATTGTCAAAGGTAGTTCATCGCCGGACAATGCCCGGAAACATTCCATTGATCACAGCCTGCATTAACGACATCAAGTTCCAGGTGATCATCACAGGGCCCGGCATGGTGAACACGGCCCTGGCCCTGGGCTGCTACCTTGGACACCACCATCCCCCACTGATCATCCAAACGGGCATTGCCGGATTTTTCCATGGAAAAGGCCTTTCCATGGGAGGAGTGGGCATTGCCACGGCAGAAATCAATATCCACTGTGGAGTGGAAAACCCGGAACAATGCTTTCCCCTGCTTCCCCTGCCCTTTTCCCTCACCGGCACCCCCATGGAGGGCAGTGACGGACAACTTGCCATGCATCCGGGCCTTGTCAACACGGCCCGGATGCACATCACCCAACAATTTTTATCAGGCCGGGTTCTGCCGGGCATAAACCCGCTGAAGGCCTCTTATCCCCGGAAATGCCCCGTAATAAGCGGTCCCTTTATAACCGTTTCCACCATCACCGCCAGCAAGCCCACTGCCACCCGGCTGTCCCGGGCTTATACCCCTGTCATGGAATCCATGGAAGGCATGGCAGCAGCCCACACCGCTTGCCGGTACGATGTTCCTTTTCTGGAAATCCGCTGCGCATCCAACCCCGTTGGAGTCCGCGACAAAAAGGCCTGGGACATCCCACTGGCAGTGGAAGGCATTGCCATGGCCCTGGCTGCACTTTTTGACTCAGGAGAACCATTTTGGACACAGATAACACCCCCAGACCCCATCTGACCATTGCCCATTATTTTCTTTTTTTATTGTTGTTCATGGCGCTTTTTTTAAGTTATCAAATGATAAAGCCCTACCTTGATCCGGTGATCATTGCCGTCATCCTTGCGGTGCTGTCCAACCCTGTGTATCAGTGGTTTAAAATCAAATGCAAGGGACGGAAAAAAACCGCAGCCTTTCTCTCCTGTATTGTGCTGATCCTGTTGATCATCATTCCGCTGACCCTGGTATTTCTGGCCGTGATCAAACAGGGCATTCTATCATTTAATGCCATCAATCAATGGGTGGCCCAGGGAAACATTGAAAAACTCACCCACACGCCCTTTGTCTCCAAAATGCTGCTCTTGTCCCAGAAGTACCTAAGGGGGAGCCTGCTAAAAGGAATTGATTTAAACGCCATAATGATCACCGTTTCCTCCCATGCCGGAGAATTATTGATGAACCAGGGCAAGGATATCATCACCAACATTTCGTCTGTGGTGGGGAAATTTTTTCTCATGAGTTTTGTGTTTTTCTTTGCCATCCAGGACCAGAAAAAAAATTTTGAATACGTCTCCCACCTCATTCCCCTTTCCACGGCCCATGAAAAAATTGTGGTGAACAAGATCAAAGCTGTGGCAAAATCGGCCCTTTTGGGCACCTTGGTGACATCGGCATCCCAGGGTTTTGCCGGCGGCATTGCCTTTACCATCTGTGGGCTTCCCGGGGTGTTCTGGGGAGCCATGATGGCCTTTGCCTCCCTGATTCCCGTTGTGGGCACAGCCTTGATATGGGTGCCTGGGGCCATCTGGCTTTTTATTTCCGGCGCCTGGTACCACGGCATCTTCATGGTGATCTGGTCGGTGGTGGTGGTGGGAATGATAGACAACCTGGTGCGTCCCCTTTTCATGAAAGGCTCAGCCGACATGAGCACCTTGCTGATCTTTTTTTCCATCCTGGGGGGCATCAACTACTTTGGGCTCACCGGTCTGTTGTACGGCCCCATGATATTTGGCCTGACCCTGGTGCTTCTCTATATTTACGATCTGGAATTTCACCATTTCCTGGATCACCAGGATCAAAATTAAAACTCATCAGGGTTGCCAGCCTTTCATATAACCGCCATGGGCGGACCGTACTCTAATCCGGTTTTGCCCACAACAAAACTTGAAATACGCCCCAGCTCTGCGAGGCATTTGATATAACGGGCATCTCCTGTGGGACACAACAAATATAGGGTCGTAGACGCGGAGCCAAATGGTATTATACCGCCGCCCCCCCCGATGGGTAATGGTCCCGGACCGGAACTGTAGACAGCTCAATTGTCCGGTTCCTATTACCCATCGGAGGGGCGGCTCTGCCTTAGCTTGCCCGGAAGTTTTATTTTCTAATAAAACCCACATGGCTGTAACCACCAGCCACAACAAACCAAGTCATGCCCCTTTAACAGCAAACATCTCTTATTTGCGATTTTCCAGATAAGGGTATATACTTCTGTTGTGAATCGTAAATCTTTTATGTAAATATTCGCCCAGTACCCAGTACCCAGTACCCAGTACCCAGTACCCAGTACCCAGTACCCAGTACCCAGTACCCAGTACCCAGTACCCAGTATCAACTATTATTTCTCACCAAAGGGGTCAACAATGAAAACAGCCAAAGAGATCATGGAAAAAAAAATAATATCAGTCACCCCGGACACAGACATCAGCCAGGCCGTGGAAATTCTTTTGAACAATCACATCAACGGCATGCCTGTGGTGGATGAAAACGGTGCGCTTAAGGGCATTTTATGCCAAAGTGACCTGATCTTCCAGCAGAAGAACATATCATTGCCCCCCATCCTCACCTTTCTGGATGGCATCATTCCCCTGTCCTCCTCTAAAAAAATGGAGCAGGAGATGAAAAAAATGGCTGCAAGCACCGTGGCCCAGGCCATGGTAACAGATCCTGTCACCGTGACACCGGACACTCCCATCAGTGACATTGCAATGCTCATGGTTGAAAAACATTTTCACACCATACCGGTGGTTGAGGAGGGCAAAGTGGTGGGAATTGTGGGAAAGGAAGATGTGTTAAAAACCTTGATGAAACCATAAGGCACTCAGGATGGTGGACACCAACGCCACAGCAACCGCTTTCCTGTTTAAGCGGAAATCGGATACAGAAGTGCATGATCATAGATGTTTAGAAATCGGTCTTAAATAAACTCCGTGGCAGTTATTTCGGACTCTTTCCTTAACATCCATAACCTGGACAAGCCAGAACCAAAAAGGTTTTCTGATTCTTTTGCCCAAATAACACGAAAATAAGAGATAAGAATCTAAAAATCACATAAAAACAGGGTTGATTACCAAAGTATCGCTTTCGTGCTAACAGTGTCCCCCGGAATCCTCAAAGGAATGCACTGTATACGTCTCAATAACAATATCCTTGTCCTTCCAGGCCCGGGAGGACAATCCTGCCTTTTGGCACAGGTGTTCCAAAAACAAGTCCGGCTCTGGAAGCTGCTCCCACACCTGGGGTAAAAAAGTTGCCTTGGCTCCGTGCTTTTCAAGAATCACCCCATGGATACCGGGTTTGAGTTTTTTCTTAAGCGCCTCCGGTCCGGCATAATCCATGACCCGGGGAGGCGTTAAAATGCTGATCTCCACGGTAATCTCCAGAAACTCTTTTTGGGTAAGGGCAGGAAACCTCGGATCATGGAAGGCTGCATGCCGGGCATTTTCAGCAACTTCCTTTGCAAGGGGTAACACCGGCTCCAGGGTACCGATACATCCCCTGAGTTCTCCATGGTGTTGAAGGGTCACAAACACCCCCATTTTTTTCTCCAGCAGACGGGCCTGGACATCCGATACCGCAGACGGCTCCTCGTCCATGGCATCTGCCACCCCCAGTTTTTGGGCAATGGCGTTCCGGGCAATGGCCAGCAACAGTGTACCCAGCTGCTCTGTAAATTCATCTGATATTGATTTTTTCCAATGCATTTTTCTATCCCTTAAACTCAATGCCCAGAAGGGATATGTCATCATTGGGGGCAAGGCCGTTCCCAAAGGTATTGACCCCCTTTAAGATATCGTCCAGGGTTTGGGATAACGGATTTTTCATGCCGGCAACCAATTGGCTGAAAAACCGTTTTTCACCAAAAAAATTACCCTGGTCATCCTGATACTCGGGCACCCCGTCCGTGTACAGAAAAAGTCGATCCCCGGGATTTAGAATGGCCCGCCCCTCATCAAAGGGCATCACGCCCCCCATGCCGATGATGGTACCGCCCTGGTCCAGAAATTTTGTGGAACCGTCGGTTCTGACAATGACGGGATGGGGATGGGCTGCATTGCTGTAAACAATGGCCCCGGTCTTAATATTTAAAACCATATAGCTCATGGTAAAATATTTATCAAACCGCTCCATGGGGTAGAGGGTGTCCAGTTCCTCAAGCACTGTTGCCGGAGAAGAGATTTCATAATAAGGAGGGGGTGCAATGCTCTGCTTTAAAATAAACCCCACATGGGGAAAAAGCATCTGGGACACGGAAACCGCCACCATGGCCGCTGGCACACCATGGCCGCTTACATCCAGCATATACACAGCAAGGTGGGATTCATCCAGGCGGAAAATATTAAAAATATCGCCACCGATATCCTGACAGGGAAGAAATTTCCAGGCAATATCCAGGGAGTCCACATCCGGTACGGCATGGGGTAAAAGGGTTTGCTGAATGGCCCCTGCTGCCTTTAAATCAGCATCTATGAGATTTTGTTTTTCCACCAGTGCAGCATTGGCATCCAGCAGATTCTGGTTCAACCGACGGATCTCCAGCTGGGAATTTACCCTTGCAAGCACCTCCCCCTGGTCAAAGGGTTTGGTCATATAGTCACTGCCCCCCAGATTCAACCCCTTGATCTTATCCTGGGTTTCGGTTTTGGCGGACAAGAAAATGATGGGGGTTGCCGCAAATTTTTCATCCTCTTTTAACTGACGGCACACCTCATATCCGTCCTTCAGGGGCATCATCACATCCAGCAAAATTAAATCCGGCATGATATCTTCGGCCATGGATACAGCCTCTTGGCCATCCTGGGCCTCAAAAAGAAGATATCCTTTTTTTTCAAGAATCATGATCAACAATTTTCGATTAACAGCGTTATCGTCAACAATCAATATTTTTTCAGCCATGGGAACCTCATTTTCGCATCTTTGTTAAATCGTATAGTCTTGATCACATTTTTTTTTATATGAAATACTCCGCAAATCCGGGGAGTATTTCAAGTTTTGTTGTGGGCAAAACCGGATCAGAATACGGTCCGCCCGTGAAAGTTATACTGAATATCCCTACCACAATGTTTTGTTTTTCTCCACTAATTTACTTGACATCCCAGGTAAGGCTCTATAGAAGACAGCAGAGTGCAGATACAATAAAGTAAACCTGTAAATTAAAATCACATTCCCTTGGCTACAATGGCGTAATCAAGGGGAAAAAGGCAAAACACCTTTTTAATTTCCAGACCTGCATCTGCCGGAACATATTTTTTCAACGTATTCAGTGTGGTCATTTTAATTTTTTTATCAACGAGGATGAAAATGAAGATCAGACAAAAAGAGTGCATGGGAAAACTCGCCAGCTGTCCCTCCACCATTTCCGAAGGCACCTACATCATCAACCAGGCAAAAGAAGTAAACCTTGATCCCGGGGTATTGTACGAAACCGTCATTGAGCTTGCATCAGAGGGGTTAATCACCTCAACTGCCATTAACATGGCTGCGGGCATTCTGGTGAGCGAACTTGCCCTTCCCAACTATTTCTTTGAAAACATCACCAAAGAATCCCTGCGGCATATTCTCTCTTCCATTGCCATGAGCATTAAATGCCAGGATGGGTGTGTGGGACTTTCCGGACGGGTGGCCCACATCGATTTCAACCTTGAACAGGGCACCAACATCCAGCGGGTCCGCATTGCCACTGAAGAGACAAGGGATGCCATGGAAGAACTGCTGGCGCCCTTTCTTTCCGGCAGACGCCGGGAGTACTATTACTCCCCTGAGAGTAAGTATTACACCTATATCATCCGGCCTGAAACCGTTGATGATTATCAGAAAACAGCTTTTGAAGAATCAAAGTTTCTTTACCATCTCTCCGGGGATCACAAAGAGACTCCGATTGTCACCCGCCAGCGGTATGAAAGTATTTTAAGGGAATCTGAAAATGCCATTTCCCCCCTGATTGAGGTGTTCAACCTCCCGGAAACCGGCGAAACCCGTCTGATGTTCAACAGCGATTTTGAAATGCCCCAGATTCCGGTGCTGCGCAGGTTGTTCCAGGACCATGACCTGATCCTGGGCCGGGCCTACTGGGAACCCTATTGCGGTAAATCCCAGGCCCCATCCTCCATCTGCTCTTTATACACCAGGGGTGAGCTCTCCCGGACAAAAGAGACCGCCCTTCTCAAAGATCTATATGCCTACCTGGCCATGAGTATCACAGACATGACCGATCTTTATGTGGAGGGACAACTCTCTTTCAGGCAAATGCTTTTTGCCTCCAATGCCGTTGATTTCACCCATATGTTTATATTCAAGGAGAGTAAAAACCTGGTGGACAGAGAGATCATGTCCAGCCTCACCAGCCCTGACCACAAAGAGGCCTATGCCGGTAGAATCCATGACGCCAACAAATCAACCTATGTCTATGAAACCATTCTGGATACAGCCAAAAAGAATCCAGATCTCATTGAATTTCTTTATATCCTTTTTGAAAACCGTTTTGATCCTTCCCGGAACAACAGACTCTCCTCCGATGCCCTGGAGATGAAATTCAAAGAGTTTGAAAAACTCATTGCTGTGCGCTTTATTGATTTCAGTCTGGGCTATGAAATTTTCCGGTTCATGTTTAAAATCATCACAAGCACCCTTAAAACCAATTTTTACAAAGATGTGAAACGCTCCTATTCCTTCCGCCTGGACAACAAGATTTTGGATCCCATTGTGTTCAGTCAGTCTGTGTATGGTATCTTTTACGTCAATGGGCACTATGCCTGCGGTACCCATCTAAGGGCCGGTGACATTGCCAGGGGCGGCCTTCGCATGATCCGGGTATCCCCCACCAATCATTCTGCAGAGCTTGACAATGTGGTAATGCTCAACTATGCACTGGGGGCCAAGGCCCAGCGCTTGAAACACAAAGATATCTGCGAAAGCGGCTCCAAGGGCGTGGTGGTTCCCCACACCATTTATGCCACATGCAGCATGGATGCCCTGTATGACTACACCGAAGGCATCATGGATCTCATGCTTGCCGGTGAACAGATTGTGGATTACCTGGGTCACCCGGAAATGATCTTTTTCGGACCGGACGAAGGCACGGCCCCCCTGATGGATGCCGTGGCCATGCGGGCCAAAGAAAGGGGTTACAAACACTGGCGAACCATCACCACAGGAAAAAGTTTTGGAATTCCCCATGACACCTATGGCATGCTGGAGGATGGCCGGTTGTTCGGCCTCCTGGATCAAAAAGACCAAGGCACCGAGTTGCAGGTTGACGGAGAATCCATTGTCACCACCACGGACATGGAAAAAATTTACGATGTCATTGGAGGACGCATAAAACAAAGCGGCATGACCACCACCTGTGTCATGGGGGCATTTCGTACCCTTATCGAACATTATAATGCCAAGGAAGAAGATCTAAACCTCATGATCACCGGTGGACCCGACGGGGACCTGGGGGCCAATGAGATCCAGTGTTATAAGGGAAAAATCTGCCTGATCATTGATGGGGGCTCCATCCTGTTTGACCCCATGGGCCTTGACAAAAAAGAACTCATGAAAATCGCCTTCATGCGCCACACCGCCCCCCGGGCCAATTCCGTTGCCTACCCCACGGAAAAACTCAGCGAAAATGGCTTCATGGTTCGCCTGGGGGCCAAGGAGATTACCCTTCCCGACGGCACCTATGTGGAAGATGGCACCATTTTTCACAAAACCTTTCTCACCAATGGCGAAAACCGAAAATTCATTGAGCAGGCCAACATTGAAGCCTTTATTCCCTGCGGTGGATTCAAGGACACCATCAACCATGGCAATGTCCATGAATTCCTGGAAAACTTCCAGGAGCTTCGATTCATTGTGGAAGGGGCCAATGTGTTTTTTGATGATTCCGCCCGACGACACATTGCCACCGCCTCCAAGATAAAGGAAATCAAAGATTCCACCGCCAACAAAGGCGGGGTGTTCAGCTCCTCCATTGCCGAAGTGCTGACCGCATTTTTGTTCAACGATGATTATGAAACACGGCTGCTGGAAGACAAGACCACCCGCTGGGGCCTGATCCGTGACATCATTGAACTTGTGGAAAAATATTCCCGCCTGGAAACCGGTATGCTCATTAAAATCCATGAGGCAGATCCCCAGGTTCCCCTGTTCAGCCTTTCAGAACAGACCAGTGAGCAGATCTTTAAATTGCAGAATATTTTTGAAGATAACATTTCAACCCTTGTGGAAAATGAAGACCTGGTGTGGCAAATCATGGAACATTATATCCCGTCCATGCTCATTGCCAAGCAGGGCAAAGAAAATATCATGGCTTTGCTTGCCACCCCGGAGATGGTGGCCTATCGAAATACCATTATCACCAAAAAGCTGGCTTCCATGGCATTTTATAAATATGGCCTTGACTGGGACGAGTTTATTGGCAAGGTGGAAGCCAATTTTGAAAAAACGGTTAACACCATTATGGAATAACTGCCCCGGGCAGAGCGTATTTGGATACTGCTCTGCCCACAACAAAGCTTGAAATCCCCCCCCGATGGGTAATGGGACAGGCCAAACTGCCATGTGGGTTTATTAGAATGGAATTTGAATGGAAAACAACATAGCCCGATTCTCCGGCTTTTTTAACGCCCCGTCCTGATTTATATAAAGGATATCAAGGGGTTCCAGGTGTTGAATACGGTGCAATGTTTTCCGGGTTTTAAATCGATTATATTTATGGGCGCTGGAGATGGAACCGTAAATGCTGCCTCCGTAAAACCCGGACTCCACCACACTCAAAAGCCCGCCAAGTATATTGTCTCCCCGGTCAAAGGATTGATGGGCGGCAAAGATCAAACCGGCATTAATAATAAAGGCGGCCAGGGCATCCTGATATCGTTGGCAATAGAGAAAGCCTCCTCCGGGAACAAGGGCTGTTATCCCGGCCACAAAGGGAGATTTTTCCTCCTGGTTCACAATGGCTTTAACGGCCTGTCTTATCTCCCCTGTATGAAAAACCGCTTCCCCGGTGCCGGATATTTGGGACAAAAATGCATCTGCCTGCTCCAGGGCACCGGGTTCCATGTCCCCGGCCCGGTGAAGCGATATCCACGCCAGGGCACAAAGGACCCGATCCTTTACCTCTGTTACCTCACTGGCAGATAAAAGATCCACCAGCACCCGTCGGGCTCCCTGAATGCGTCCCTGGGCCAGCAAAGTCTTACTGAGCATGAAAAACGATTCTATGTTTTGATACGTCCCCACATAGGGGAAACGCTGGGCTTGAAATATGGTCCGGGCCTGATCCCATTTTTTCAAATGAAACAAAGAAATACCAAGGTTAAATCGGGCCGTAGGTATCCGTGAATCCAGAGGGAAAAAGTGAATAAACCGTTTCCACTCCACCATGGCGGTTTCATGGGCGCCCTCTTTTTGACTGGCAAGGGCATAGTCATACTGCATATCTGCGGTGATGGTCAGGCCATGGGCAAAACAAGATGAAATAATAATCAAAATGGTAAAAAGACCACCAATAAAAACCAACCGCTTTAAGTTGTAACTGCCACGGGAAGACTTTATTCTGCCCTGGGCCTGCCCACAACTAAGGAACAAAAACCAAATAACCTGAACATTATTTGATGTGAATCCAAAGGGGCAGTCATTATTAATCGTGTGATGCATCTTGTTCCTATACCAAAATCAATTACTATAAAAGGCAACCTCAGCAGAGCCGCCCCCCGATGGGCAATAGGAACCGGACAATTGAGCTGTCTACAGTTCCGGTCCGGGACCATTGCCCATCGGGGGGCGGCGGCATAATACCATTTTCAATATTCGTTGTGTCCGGCAGGAGATGCCCGTTAAATGAAATACGTGGTAGATCAGGGATGTATTTCAATCTTCGTTGTGGGCAGACCGAATTCAGAATAAGGTCTGCCCATGGCAGTTATATAAAAGAGATCCTGTTGGAAATTTACAATCAAGGAGAAGTATACCACCAGAAATCATTGTCTTCCAAGGTATCCCCGGTCAAGATTCTACCACCGGACACAATGGGGGGGGAAAGGCGGGTTTCATCCCGACCGCACCGGATCAAACGGTCACAGGATATGATCCAGCCCATGAAAAAACCATGTTTTTTAAAGGCCCGGGCCGCATAGGCAGCACAGGAAGGGGACATACCGCAGCGGTTTCCATCTGTGGCGGAAATAACGGTTTTATAAAAATGAAAAAACCTTCCCCCCGCTTGATCCCGGCCTGCTTCCCCATTATTTGATGATGCCCATGCCCCCCTGGAAGCACCTGCCAATAGTAAAATTAAAAAAAGAAAAACAATTTTTTTAATGGCTCTGCCGGCCTCGTTACTTTCCTTCATTGAAATTCCCGGAAAAATTGTGTTAAATGCACCAAGAGCTAATCCTGGGTCACCCGCATCACCTCTTCCACAGTAGTGATCCCCCCAAGAAGTTTTTCTATACCGCTGTGTCGAAGGGTTGTCATACCCTGTTCCAGGGCCTCGGCTTTAATGGCATTGGCATCGGAGGTGGCCAGAATCACCAGCTTTAAAGCCTCATTGACCGCCATGATTTCAAATATGGCCTGACGTCCGGAATACCCGGTGTTAAAACAGGCCGGGCATCCCACGGCCCGGTAAACCGTCTTTCCCACCAAGTCTGCCTGATCAATGCGAAAGCCTTTAATATCCCCTTCCTTTAAAGTGTAAGCTTCCCGGCAGCCGGGGCACAGGGTTCTCACCAGTCGCTGGGCAATCACCGCCTTCACCGACGAGGTGATCAAATAGGGTTCCACACCCAGATCCACCAGACGGGTAACAGCACTGGGGGCATCATTGGTGTGCAGGGTGGAAAACACCAGATGACCGGTGAGGGCCGACTGAATGGCCACCTGGGATGTTTCAAGATCCCGGATCTCCCCCACAAGGATCACATCAGGATCCTGGCGCACAATGGATCTTAAGCCCTTGGCAAAGGTAACACCTATTTTACGGTTCACCTGGATCTGGCCAATACCTTTGAGCTTATATTCCACCGGATCTTCAATGGTGATAATATTTTTATCCGGTGAGTTAATGGCACTCAATGCCGCATAAAGGGTGGTGGTCTTTCCACTGCCTGTGGGACCTGTCACCAGAACAATGCCGTTATTTAGGCGAATTAATTTATTGAGAATCGCATAATTTTCAGGGGAAATACCAAACTGGGACAGCTCCAGCAATGCCCGGGATTTATTTAACAAGCGCAGCACCAGTCGTTCTCCAAAGGCCGTGGGCACAGTGGATACCCGGATATCGATCTCTTGATCTCCGATGCGCACATCCAGTCGTCCATCCTGGGGAATTCTTTTTTCTGCAATATTCATGTCCGCCATGACCTTGATGCGGGACACCAGGGCCGACTGTATCCACCGGGGGGGAGACAACATGTCATACAATATGCCGTCAATGCGATACCGGACTTTGATGCTGTCCTTAAAAGGCTCAATGTGAATATCACTGGCCCTTGCCTTCACCGACTGGGAGATCATATGGTTCACAAGCTTGATCACCGGGGCATCACTGGTGTCATCCAGAAGATCCGTGGTTTCCTCAATCTCCTGGAGAATACTGGAACCGTTACCGGCCATGTCTTCCACCAGCTGACTTGCGCTGTCAGTGTCTTGGTCGTACAGGGTGTTTATGGCTGACAGAATTTCGTTTCTTCTGGAAAGTCCGGCCCGGTAAGCCCCATGTCCCAAAATTCCTGCAAGATCATCGGCAACGGGCAGATGAACGGGGTCATTCATGACAATGTGCACCCCGCTTTTTTCCCCTGCAACGGGAACCATGCAATGGGCCTTTAAAAACTGTATGGGAACCCGGGAGATAAATTCCCGGGGTATCAGGTCGGGCACTGGATGTTTCACAAGGGGCATGGCATATAGTTCAGCCATGGCCCGTATAATCTCCTGTTCTGTCATGATTTTTGATTTTAAAAGCGCATGGACAAAATTACCCCCGGCGTTTGCATGGATGGCCATGATTTTCTCACGGTCCGTGGCCCCAAGTGATCTCTTGCTTGACACCACCTCAATAAAGCGGTTGATCATAATTTACTCCAGCGGAGAGAGCCGCCCTCCTTTATATAACTTCACATCCCCTTTTTTGATGGTGTCAATCTCTTTTTTTTTCTCATCATAGATCTCCCTGGCCTCCAGGGGATTTTTCACCACTCTGGGGGTGAGAAACACATAAAGATTGGTTCTGTCTTCCCCACTGGAAAGGGTTTTAAAAAGATATCCAAGACCCGGGATTCCCCCCAGACAGGGCACACTGTATTCCGCCCGGGAGAGCGTTTCATCAATGAGCCCCCCAATGACAATGGTGTGGCCATCCTCCACAATAAGGGTGGTGTCGATTTGACGCTTCAGGGTGGTGGGCCTGTCATTGCTTTGTTCATTGGCATTGTCAAGCTTGGTCACCTCCTGGTACACATCCAGACGTACCAGACGGTCTTTGCTGATCTGGGGAGTGATTTTTAGTGTAATACCCACATCTTTATACTCGTAAGAGCTGTAGGTGTCTGTGGCATTGTCTGCAGCAGACCGGGTCTGGTAGGGAACGTTCTTTCCAATGGTAAGGCTTGCCTCTTCATTATCTGTGGTCAGCACCTGGGGGGTGGAAAGAATATGAACATTGGAATCATTTTGATAGGCCTGGATCACTGCCCCCAATGTGGGAAAGGTAATCCCCCCAATGGTGAGCCGTTCACCCATCACCCCCACGGAAAATCCCGCAGGTAAACTTCCTTTGGTTACAATGCTGTTAAAATTTGAATAACTATTACCGCTGTACCCACCAAAGATAACACCGTCATCATTGTCAATGCCATCTCCGACACGCCATTCTGTGCCCAGGTTAAGGCCATTTTCAACATTTACCTCCATGATCAGGCACTCAATGTACACCATGGCCCTGGGAATATCCAATTTGGAAATCACCTCCTCCAGAACGGGATAGTCCTCTTTTTCCGCCATGATGATCAAGCTGTTGGTGGCAGGATCAGCAGTAATTCTGGCGGATTTGGATACCAGGGGGGCCAGTTTTTTGCCTTCAACCTGTTTTTTACCGCTGTCCGAAGGGATTTCCTGGAGCACCTTGGCCAAATCCTCTGCATTGGCATGCTCCAGATAATACACCCGGATTTTTTCATCCCCCCGGGGCACCTTTTTATCCAGAAGTGCCACCAATTGCTTCACCCGGTCCGTTTCCACTTCACTGGCAAGAAGCACAACGGAATTGGTTCTTTCATCTGCAACAAATTTCACCACCATGTCCGGGTCGGTTTTTCCCTTTTCCCCCCGGCTCCGGGCCGTGAAAATGCCGGTGAGATTTTTCACAAGCTTAGATGCATCGGCATGTTCCACCGGAATCACGGAGATCTGTTTACCAATGCCCATGACATCCACGGCAACAATAATTTTTAACAATCGCTCAATATTGGAAAGGGTGTCGGTGATGATGAGGGTGTTGGTATCACTGTAGGATAAAACAATGCTTCCCTTGGACACCAATGGGGTGAGAAGACGCTTTATGTCATTGGCATCGGCATATCTTAAGGGAATAATACGGGTGACCAGCCTGTCCCCGGCAACATCACCTGATTTTCGAACCCCGGTATCGATGTTCTGAGATTTTGCATCGGGGGACGGAATGATTTTAATCACCCGCCCGGCCTGCACCGTGGAAAACCCGTTGATATTCAAGACCGATTCAAAGACCATGTACGCTTCCTTAACCGATATTTTTGAAGGAGAAATAATGGTGACATTCCCCTTGACCCGTCGATCCACAATGAAATTCTTTCCGGTGAGTTCACTGATAAATTTTATAAATACATTGATATCCACATCACTGAAATCAATGGATACCAGTTTATCTTCCCCTTGATCAACACCAGAGGGGGCACAGGCGGCATTTTGCACCCGGAACACCATTGTTCCCAGGCAAATCATCAGCATGATCAACAGACCGGACAATAATTTTTTTCTACTCCACATGATATTGAATCTCCTTTGTCTTTCCCCGCCGTTTGATCTGCACATTCACATCTGATGCATCTTTTAATAGCTCATAGAAGGTCAGGGCATCATCCACGCTCTCAATTTCTTTACCGTCAACCCCCATGATAATATCCCCGTTTTTAAGCCCCATGTTTTGGAACAAAGAATTTTTTTTAATGCCGTACAGCAACAGCCCGTCGGGTTTTCCCCGGGAAAAGTGGGGTCTCACCCGGACATCTCCCATGAGTTTATTGATATTTCCCAGGGCTTCATTCACCATGGTACGGCTCAGGGTATTTTTTTCACCGGTTTTCCCCCCCGACAGAACAGAAGGAAATAAAGGAGCCGCCGGAACACCGGAACCCTTGGCAGGCTCCATCAAAAGCACTTCATCCCGTCCCTTGTAAGAAAGAATCACCTTTTCCCGTAACACTGCCTTTATCAAAGCGTTTTGAACAGTGTCTCCCTTTTGATAGCGTTTTTGTTCTTTTTTACGCCCCTCCTTTATAATGGCAAAGGCTCCCCGGGGTTCTAAAACAATGGTTCCCAGCAGTTTCAGATCAAGACGGGTTTTTTCCAGGGTATCCACCAAGGGAATTTCAGGATCAGGCCCAGAAACTTCTTTTTTTTCTTCCAACGCTGCCTTAAACAAATTTCTTTTTTCTATGGCAGCATAATGTTGTCTGGATTTTTTTTTCTTTTTTATCTCTTTGGCAGTGTCACCAAGTGACAGATCCACATGGTGGGACATTACAGGAAGCACAAATAGATCATTCCATTGGCCATAAAACATCTGTGCCCCCTGGAAGGCCAGCAAAGAGAGCAATAGAAGATGGATGACAATAAACCCTTTTTTCATAGACTCACCCCGGGCCTGTCCAAGGTGCCTTTAATCTTAAAGGGAACGCCCTTGCCCTTGAACCGCCCAAGAAAAGCGGACACCATTGGCGGAAGATTGGGAATCCCGGCAAGGTAACCGGCATCCGGTTGCACACGGCCCTTTAAATCAAGCCTGCTGCGTGATATTGGCGCATTGAGTGCAACCGTCCCTGACACCGTCAGGGTCATCTCAGCCCCCGTGGCCCGGCATCCAAGAATTTCAAGATTATTATCCTCTAAGCGATATGTGATTTTCACGGTTTCAAAATTCACTCCGGGAATGCCCATGCCGGACAATATTTCATGGACAATATCAACGGCACAGTTTGTAATCTTAATTTCCCCTATGCCCCCCAGGCCTCTGTCTTGGCTTCTGGAAAGGGTAAACTGCCCTCCGGCAAGACATGACACCGTAATATCCCCCTGGGGGCTTTTATATTGAAAATTTTCAATGTGGATACCGTCAAACCGGGCATCCACAATATAGCTTAACGGCATCCCGGAAAGTCCCTGTTCCGGTTCAAGGGAAAATTCCACCCTGCCAAAGGCCCTGCCCTTATATAAATCCATATCAAAATCAATGGTTTTGGATTCATTCAAAAAAGTGGTCCATGCAGGCTTTAACCATAAATGCTCCACAAAAATCCGGCGGTCCCGGGGAAGGGAAACCACAATGCCTTTCCCCCCCAGTTTCAAGGGAAGATGCCATTTAATATCTTCCATGGAAATCGTCACCGGCTCCAGGGACTTATTGAGTATCCGGGACATTATTGTGGCCAGTCTTTCACCGGGGAGCAACAGATATAAAAAAACAACAAACGCCCCAAGGGTATACAAAAGATATAAAAAAATCGATTTAACACCCATCAGGCAGCATCCTCCGGAACCAGCACCCAGGCATCCACCACCGCATCCAGAAGCCGGTTTTTTTTACCGGTTTTTACCAAAGAAACCCCTGAAATATGAACGCCCCTGTCAGCGGTTTCAATGAGATAAAGAAAATCCATGAACTCCTTTAAATACAAAGATTCAAGTTTAACCTTTACCATGGAAACAGTGCCGGTGCCATTGCCCTGTTTGCGGGAATCGGGTTTCATGTGCACAATATTTTCCTTGACCTTACTTTTCATGGCCTGTTGATCCAGAAAGGAAAACAGGGTAAATCCCTTTACACGTTTTTCCCCGGTGGATAATCCCTGGGCAACAGCCAAGCCCATGCGGTGATGCCGGGTCTCCATGGAGAGCATCTCCTGTAAATTTTTTTCAGCCACAGCCACCCTTTTTTCCAGGTGTTCTTTTTTTTCCATGGCCGGTAATAATATGCCTTTAAAGGCAAAAAACAGTAATAAAAAGCATACTCCCAGAAAAAGAACTTTTTTTTCCCGCATGGAAAGCTGTTTCATGAATTCTCCTTTTTAACCATGGATACATCATTCCTGCCGTTTGTGGTCTGAAAAACAAATTTAAAGCGAATACGTTTGTCATTCTTATCTGCTGCTGCATTACTGATTTTTACATCAATGAAAAACGCAGAGGATTCCATGGCTGTTTTCATTTTATCCACGCTGTCATAGGTGTCTGTATTCCCGGAAATAACCATGCGACCGTCGTTGAAAACCAGTCGGGAAATTTCCACATCAACGGTGGGGGGAATCCGACTGGAAAGTTCAAAAAACAGATCTGTTATTTTAGTATCAGCGACAAAACGATGTTGCATGTTCCGGGCCCCCGGGGATTTTTCCAAAGCCTGTCGCATCTGGATTTTCATCTGCATGTAAGGATCCACAACGGTGGTAATCTCCGGAAAGCTTCTTTTTAAAACAGTGACGGCCCGGCGGTCCATGGCTGCTGACTTATTTTCAAGGGAAGCAATGTCCATATACTGCCCGGCAACGGCCATAACAAAGCAAAACAGAAGCAAAACACCCGTGGTTATCAGTTGTGGCATATGTTTTTCCACAAACGCACCTTGACCATTACCATTGCGGCAAAAATTAAGATAGCCTTGTTTCCCACTGCATTGGGCCGCGGCAAAGGCGTTAACATAGTCATGGGCATCGGGTTGAAGAACCAATGTTTGGCTTTCAGGGGATGGCAAAACCAGGGTGGCATCTTCAAACACCACAGGGACGTCAAGGATTTTTTCCAGCCGGGCCTTTAATCCATGGACAATGTCCATTTCTTCCCCCCGGACATGGGGTAAAATGATGTGACAGCCCAAAAGCGGCGGGGTAATTCCCAGGCGATGGCGGAAAAGCATAAGGGTGCGTGACACATCCATGGCCACATGGGTATCCCTTTGTTCAGGCGACATTACCAGGGATCTGAACCCCACAATATTCCTGTCAAGGATCCCGTTTACCACCAGGCAATGGGAGGTCACATCCACCATGAGGTAAAACCCCCTGTCCGCCAGGGAAGAAAAAAAAAGATGAGAAGCCAGATAACCGGCAGATGAGATCAAACCCGGTGCCATGCCCCGTTTTCCCAGACCATCGTAAATCACATCCACAACCGTGGTGGAAAGGGAGGCCGTTAAAAAAATATGGTCATCACTGAGGGAAAGACCGGTGGAAATAAAATCATGGGTGTGGGGCTCATCGGGCAGGGGGAGCGCGGCATCAAGCTCCATGGGAAGCACCTGTCCGATTTTCCACCGGGACCGAAAGGGCAGATCCATGTGCCGAAAAAAAAACAAAAAGGCTGGAATGGCCACCGCGACCCGGGAACAGGCAGAAAAATCCATTTTTTGGGCCAATCGATCCAAAACCTCATCCAGGGCAGATTCACCATCCCGGTCCCCGTTTTTTTTCTCCACCAAAGGCTGCATATAAAGTGTGGTGGCATTGAGGATCACAAGCCCCTTTACCGTGGGCTTTAGAATCAATGCAGACAATGTCCAGGAAAAGGGGGTGGCAGCACCTTTTTCCGCATGTTGCCCCCCTGTCCCTTTTGGAATGATGTCAGCGGAATCAGGACATGGGGTATCTTTTATTTCCAGTGCAAGCAAATGGCCATTCATGGTTTATTTGGTTAAGAGTTCCAGAAGCCTGCAGGACCATGCCCCTGTTTTCTCTTGTTTTTCCCTTTTTATGATACCGGTTAATGTGACCATGCGACCGTTGAGATCTGCCACGGCTGTTGCCCCAAACAAATGGCTTGAATAGGTAATAATGGATTCAAATGCCTTTTTTTCCTTTTCAGACAACTGTATAACCTGTTCATACCATCCTTTGTCAAGGGCATTTATAAATCGCTCACTGTCCGGTTCCTGTTCCAGCCTGAATGCCACAAGGGCCGAAGCCTCATCCTCCATGCCTGTGGGGAGCATGAAAGACAACACTTCCTCTCCGGCAGTATTGATATTAATTAAACCGGAAAAAGAGAATCGGCCTTTTTTTTTCCTGGTACCGGCCATGCCATGGATGGAAAAAAATTGCCCAATTTGAACATCCGTGCCCGACGGTGTCATGGATAAGTCATCGTTGTCCACAAGCCCAGATGCCATGTCTGCCTTTCCCCATTCAAGAAAGTTATCAGAAACACCTTTAACAAAATAAAGTTCATCCAGGGTGGTCAACGGCCCATTGGTGCAGAACACTGGAGGATCCAGGGATTCATAATAATCTGTTTCCGCACCGGATATTCCGGTGACAGCATCATCGTCTCCACTGTCCAGCCAGTCTTTTAAAGCGTTGATGATTTCCGCCGGGTCCCTGTCATCCCGGGATTTATCCCCGGAAATGATAAGGCCCAACATGCGTTCCCACAATTGACGTTGATTTTCGTTAAATGCGTTGCCGGGATAGGCATCCAACAGGGCATTGACCTGAATTTTTCCCAGCTCATCGGTGATGGAAAGGTTAAGGCTCCCCCGGGGTATTTCCAATGCAGCCACGGCCATGGCCAGTTTTTCAGGGCTTGCCCAATCTTCCTGGAGGGAATCAATCTCGTTTTTTTCAGCATCTGCGGCAAGGATAGCCATGGCCAGTTGAATGCCGGACCAGGCGGTTTGTCTGGCCTGGAACAATTCCAGGGCCGCCGTACTCCGGGACGCAGCCTTTCCGGCCCGGCGTCCCACCTCCAGGGCTGCTGCCGTTAAAACAGAAATCAAGGCAAGGGTCATGAAAAGGGCCACACCCCGGTTATTCTTCATTGGGTTTCTCATCATTCCAAAGCATCCCTGTACACCGGCAGGGCAATGGAAGTCATAATCACATCACCTGCCAAACTGTTATCCCGGGCCTTGCCGGCATGGTATCCAATGATCACATCTATGGCACGGGGGGTGGCATGATCAAAGGCTTCGCCATCGGAATCCCAGTGGGTGAATCGTTCATTTTCTCCGTTCAAGAAAGCCAACTCAAAGGAAGATACATCCTTTATCAATATGGGGTCACAGGAATTTTGTACCCCATCTTCCCAGGGAGGCAGGGATTCAGACCGACACAGATCAAATCCGCCGTTTTCATTGGCACGCACATAATAGATGATTTGAACCGGCCGCTGATGCCCACCTTCTCCATGGATAGTTAAAAGCCCTTGGGAGACAAATCGCAATCTAAAAAAATCCTTCCCCCCCACGTTATCTTTATCCCCCACCAGCCTGAAGGGATCAGGCATGGATCGGGTATCAGGTTTTACATAGGCCGGAGACAGGGAAAAATGGGCAAACGTCAGATCCCGGGAGATGATTTTCAAAGGAATGGACAGGGCCCCATCCCGGGCAATGGCTGTCTGAATATGATCAGAAGACATGACAAAGGCTTTAAAAGAGGAAACCACAGTGGTCATTAAAATAGCAAAAATCACCACTGCCACCAGAATTTCCATGAGGGTGAACCCTTTGTTGGAAGGACTCGCTTCGCTGCCCTTCCAACCAAAAGTTGCAACAGACACGCTTCGCATGCTGATGAACTTTTGGTTCAAGGTGCTGAGCTGCATCTGAGGTTTGTATATTTTTCTCATAATTGCCGCGGGCAGACCGTGCTCTGGTCCGGATCTGCCCACAACAAATCTTGAAATATGTCCCTGATCTACCACGAATTCCATTTAACGGGCATCTCCTGCCAAACACAACGAATATTGAAAATGGTATTATACCGCCACCCCCCGATGGGCAATGGGGCCCGGACCGGAACTGTAGACAGCTCAATTGTCCGGTTCCTATTGCCCATCGGGGGGCGCTGCCTTGGAGGCTGCATTGTATATAACTGCCACGGGCAGACCTTATTCTGATCCGGTTCTGCCCACAACGAATCTTGAAATACCCCTCTGATTTGAGGAGTGTTTCATATAAAAAAAGTGTATCCACTCATGCATCACTATTCACATAGACCCAGGTTTGCAGGGTAAAAACATGTCTGTCTCCCAGAAAAATACTGAGCTCAATGCGTTTCATATGCTCTGCCTGTTTTTCAGAAATTATGTTTTCATCAAACACCGACATTTCCCCCATGCGACATTCCCATGAATATCCGGGAAATTCATCCCCGAAATCTCCCCCGGTGTTACCTGTGTCCTCCATATCCATAGAAATTTCCGTGATTTTTTTCTGGGCAAGGGCCGTTGCCACGGCGTTGAACTTAACCTTTTCTGCCAGCACAATGGTGGCTGCATGCATTTGAAACAGGGAGACCAGCACAATGGCAATGATGGAAATACTGACCATGATTTCAAGGAGGGTGAACCCATGTGGGGTCAGGCCTGTTTTTTTATGGTGCTGTGGGCCATTATTGTGAAGCGCCGGGTTCTGTGGAAAGTTTAATTGTGGAGGCATATGTGTTTTTAATCCCCGCAGAAAACATGACCGGCCAAAAGCTGTGCCCGGGGTAAAAAGGGCTCTATGGTCACTGTGAGATCCCGGCCATCTTCATGTATATAAATAAAAGCCTGGTTACAATATCCATGCCCACTGAACCGGATGGTGATCTCGTCATCATCATCATCATCCATTTCCGTTAATGGGGTTTTGACATCTTCAATGGATGAATCATCGGAAAATAAAATAAGAACCTCCGGGGAGGAGGGCTTTTTCGGCATATCTCCAGCCCCGGAAGCAAGGGTTGGTGACGTTACCCACACCCGTCCCGTGGCAGTATCAATGTTCAAAAAAAAATCTTGCCGGGTTTCCAGGCTCTGGGATTTAAGCTGCTCAATGAGGAGCACCAGTTTTCCGGTGGGGGTCATTGATGCCCCAAAGGGATTAAAAACATCAAATCGCGGCAGGGTAAAAAAAAGAACAATACCCATCACAGCCATCACCGTTACCAGTTCGATAAGGGTAAATCCTCGACTATTTCTAATCACTCAATTTCCCAGCTGTTGATATCCATGTCCTTGTCAACGCCACCCGGGGCTCCATCTGCCCCATGGGATATGATATCATACTCACCGTTCATTCCCGGGGAAAGATAAATATAATCCCGGCCCCAGGGATCTTTGGGAATCTTCCCCTTTTCAAGATATCCGCCGGTGGGCCACTTTGTGGGAATGGGTTCACTTTCTGGCCGTTCCACCAGGGCAAGGAGCCCCTGCTCTGTTGTGGGAAAATTACCATTATCCAGGCGATACAGTTTCAGCCCGGTTTCCATGGCAACAATGTCGGTGCGGGCCTTGACCTGCTTTGCTTCAT
The DNA here is from genome assembly GCF_900176365.1 of Desulfocicer vacuolatum DSM 3385. Classification (GTDB taxonomy): domain Bacteria; phylum Desulfobacterota; class Desulfobacteria; order Desulfobacterales; family Desulfobacteraceae; genus Desulfocicer; species Desulfocicer vacuolatum. The sequence goes on from NZ_FWXY01000002.1 coordinate 266,836, forward strand.
CGGTACGGCCCATCAATTTTGGGACAATCATACCGGCCAGAATTCCCAGAATCACCACCACCACCATGAGCTCTATTAATGTAAATCCGCTATTGTTTTTCACCATAATATTTTTCCCTTTATTGTAACCACAGGCAACGTGATAAATTCAATCTGATCTTTTCCTCCATGGGGTTGGCATACATTGAAACGTCCATGTATTATCATTATCCAAGCATAAAAGATAGATGATCAGAACAACACAAAAATTTAAACTGATTTTCAGGTTATATGATGGATGTGGCTTTAAAAAACAAAAAGGGCTTAGAAATTTCTTTCTAAGCCCTTTCAGTATAACAAAATATTGGAGGCGGCTTCCGGATTTGAACCGGAGAATAACGGCTTTGCAGGCCGTCGCCTTACCACTTGGCCAAGCCGCCTTGACTGACTTTAAATGGAGCGGGAAACGGGATTTGAACCCGCGACTTCGACCTTGGCAAGGTCGCACTCTACCACTGAGTTATTCCCGCTCAGTTAAGACAAGAGGTTTTATATAAGGTTCCCCTTCATCTGTCAACCATAATTTTAGAATGGGCTTATTTTTTTTAAACCCCTTACTTGTTTTCTTTCTTTTCCCAGTCTGCCATAAAGGCATCAATGCCCTTGTCGGTCATGTGATGGGAGGCAAGGGCCTTTAAAACCTTATGGGGGATGGTGGCAATGTCAGCCCCCAAAAGGGCAGAATTCAGGACATGGAGGGGATTTCGAACACTTGCCACAATGATCTCTGTGGCGTATCCATAATTGCCGTAAATGTCCACAATCTCCTCAATGAGGTTCATGCCGTCCTGGGACAAATCATCCAGACGTCCCACAAAGGGGCTGGCATAGGTGGCACCGGCCTTGGCTGCCATCAGGGCCTGGAGGGCGGAAAAAATCAGGGTGACATTGGTTTTAATGCCTTCATCGGAAAGGGTTCTCACCGCTTTAAGGCCCTCAATGGTCATGGGAATTTTCACCACAATATTATCGGCAATGGTGGCAAGTTCTCTTGCTTCGGACACCATGCCGTCATAATCAAGGCTGATCACCTCTGCACTCACCGGGCCATCCACCACAGAACAGATTTCCTTGATGATATCCTTAAACTCACCGTCTTCCCTGGCAATCAGGCTGGGATTTGTGGTGACACCATCCACCATGCCCATGCTGTTGGCATCTTTAATCTCGTCAATATTTGCAGTATCTATGAAAAACTTCATGTTTGTGTTCTCCGTTTTTGTGTAATAGATCACCCCTTAAGGGTGGGTTGTTTCAAGGTAAGGCACCTTGGGGGGCATATGGTAAAATATTCTGCTCACCCTCTTTTAATTCATCCAAAAGACTTTGCGCAGTTTGATTCAGCACCGGGTGCATTATGTGTGCATCTATATCACAAAGGGGTTTTAATACAAAGCGCCTTTGGTGCATCCGGGGATGGGGAAGAATAACTGTCTCCTCATTTATCACCAGATTATCATAATAAACAATATCCAGATCAATGAGTCGGGGGCCAAACCGCACAGATTTTTCAAACTGGCCCAGGGCCTGCTCAATGCCTTTTAAGGCAGCCATCAATGGAACAGGTAAAAGTGAGGTGCTTATTTTTACCATGCCGTTGACAAACCAGTCCTGATCTGTGAAATCAACAGGATCGGTCTGATAAAAGGGTGATACTTCAATGACAGATGTCTGATCCAGCTGTTTTAAAAGTTCAACCCCCTTGAGGCAATTGTCATATTTATTTCCCATGTTAGAGCCAATGGAAATAAAAACCGATACCTGTTTTTCCATGATATACTTTCTTTTTTTTAGATGAAATACTCCGTACATCTGTGGAGAACTTCTATCTTTGTTGTGAGCAGCGGTGTATTTCAAGTTTTGTTGTGGGCAGAGCCGGATCAGAATACGGTCCACCCGTGGCGGTTATATACAAAGCAGCCTCCAAGTTTACCCCGGCAGAGCCCCCCCGAGGGGCAATAAGAACCGGCCAATCGAGCTGTCTACAGTTCCGGCCGGACCCATTGCCCTTCGGGGGGGCGGCATAATGCCATTTGGCTCCGCGTCTACGACCCTATATTCGTTGTGCCCGCCGGAAGATGGGGTTTTATTCAAAATCAAACGCCACGATTTCTGAATATTCACTGAAAATATTGATACCCAGACGGGTTCTCAGGCGGTAGGAATACCGAAAACCCTTTTCAAGGATCTCCCCATACTTCAGGGTTCCTGCCGAAAGGTCTGCTCTTTTTTCAAAGGGTAAAGGGCACCCCTTGCAGGCATCCATGGAAAGAACTCGCCGGGCCCTGTAAATTTCAACCCCCATATCCTTTCCTTTGTTCTTTTTTTGAAATTCAGAATCAATCTTCCATTGGAGCATCACCCGATCTGCCGTGAGCCGGGAAGTGAAGTGAACAGGTGGCGGTGGTGTTAAGGCCAATGGTGCCAGTGGCGGCCCTTTTTTCCCGCACCCCATGCCCACGACCATGAACAAAAAGACTATGGTTACCAAGGCAATTTTTTGTGATAGGCGCAGCATCTAAACCTCATTCCTTTTTCCACAAGCAAAAATGTATGGGTCCACTTAGGAATGCGTCCGAAATAATTTTTCCATTTACAAAGCGGGGACAGATTTAAAAATCTGCCCCCCTAAGTACTAAGGGCGGGCATTGTCCCGCTAAGGAGCTCATAAATGGGGCAAGTTATTTAAAACTGATTCTTTAAGCGTTCAATTGCCCACGGGCCTTTTCCACGGCAAGCTTAACATTTTCATAGCCGGTCCCCCCGTGGGTGACCCTGCGGGAGACCATCTGCTCCGTGGAAAGAAAGTCAAAAATATCCCCCTCAATGAGCTGGGAAAAGGTTTTAAAATCTTCCAGGGTGAGCTCATGCAGCTCCTTTTCTTTACCCAGGGCAAAGGCCACAGCCTTTCCTGACACTGAATGGGCTTCTCTAAAGGGCATGCCTCGGACCACAAGATAATCGGCAAGATCTGTGGCATTTAAAAATCCGGTTTCAGCGGCATCTCGCATGGTGGGGGCATTGACCTTAATATTGGGCAGCATGCGGGCATAGATTTCCACACAGGCCTTCAGGGTGTTCACCGTGTCAAATAATGGCTCTTTATCCTCCTGCATGTCCCGATTATAGGCCAGGGGTAAAGATTTCATCAAAGTGATCATGGCCATGAGATTTCCCACCACCCGGCCGGTTTTACCCCGGACAAGCTCTGCCACATCGGGATTTTTCTTCTGGGGCATTATGCTGGAACCGGTGGTAAAGGCATCTGAAATGGTGATAAAGGCAAACTCCGATGAGGACCACAATACCAGCTCTTCGGAAAACCGGGACAAATGCACCATGCAGATACTGGCATGGGAAATGAATTCCATGGCAAAATCTCTATCAGACACAGAGTCCATGCTGTTATCTGATACCTTGGCAAAACCCAACAGCTCCCGGGTGTATTCCCGGTTTAAAGGAAAGGTGGTACCTGCCAGGGCAGCACTGCCAAGGGGCATGACATCGGTGCGCTTAAGGGAATCTTTAAACCGTTCATAATCGCGTTTAAACATCTCATAATAGGCCATGAGATGGTGGGCAAACAACACCGGCTGGGCCCGCTGGAGATGGGTGTAGCCCGGCATCACCACATCAAGGTTTTCATGGGCCTTTTCCACCAGTACCCTTTGAAGGGCCATGAGCCCGTCCAGGATATCCCGGGTCTGGGCCTTTAAATACATCCTCACATCCAGGGCCACCTGGTCATTACGGCTGCGCCCCGTATGAAGTTTACGGGCCACTGTTCCCACTTCATCACCCAGGGCGCTTTCTATGTGCATGTGTATATCTTCCAGGGTATCGGAAAATTCCAGGGCATTGTCCTTTATCTTCTGACGCACCGATTCCAGACCCCGGGCCAGCACATCGGCCTCTTCATCGGTGATCATGGACTGGTGGGCCATCATCTTTAAATGGGCAATGCTGCCGTCAATGTCATAATTATAAAGCTCTTTGTCCACATCAATGGAGGAGGAAAATTTTTCCACCAGCTTGTCTGTACTCTGGGAAAATCTGCCGTCCCATGGTTTCTTTGCCATTTTTTTATTCCTGATTTTTACAGTCAGTAAATGCGCCCGTGGGTTCAAACCCGGGTTATCATGGATCAGGCAGCACAACAACGCAGGCCTGATCCCAAATTACTTGCGTCTTTCCTGGGCCAGCTTTCGGATTCTCAGGCGCAGGGCATTGAGCCGGATAAAGCCTTCGGCATCCTTCTGGGAGTAAACATCATCATCCTCAAAGGTGGCAAAAGATTCATCATAAAGGCTCAAGTCAGACTCCCGACCCAGCACATGGCATCCGCCTTTGTAAAGTTTCAGGCGCACCCGGCCACATACATTGGTCTGGGTGTCGTCAATCATCTTCTGGAGCAGCTCCATCTCCGGGGAGAACCAGAAACCATTGTAAATCAGCTCGGCATATTTGGGGATTAACGAATCCCGTAGATGGGCCACTTCCCGATCCAGGGTGATGGACTCCATGTTCATGTGGGCCAGACGTAAAATGGTGCCGCCGGGTGTTTCATAAACACCCCGGGATTTCATGCCCACAAAACGGTTTTCCACCAGATCAATGCGACCGATGCCGTTGCGGCCCCCCAGGGTATTCAAGGTTTTGAGCATGGTGGCCGGGGACATTTCCTCGCCGTTGATGGCCACGGGATCACCGTTTTTAAAGGTAATATCAATTATTTCAGGCACATCCGGAGCATCTTCAGGGCGGATGGACATGGTGTACATGTCATCGGTGGCCTGGGCCCAGGGGTCCTCCAACACCCCGCCCTCGTAGCTGATGTGCAGCATATTACGATCAGTGCTGTAAGGCTTTTTAGGCGTCTGGGGCACTTCTATGCCGTGCTGATTTGCAAATTCCATGAGCCGGGTCCGGGAGGTAAGATCCCAGTCCCGCCAGGGGGCAACAATTTTAATGGCCGGATCAATGGCCAGGTATCCCAGTTCAAAGCGCACCTGGTCGTTGCCCTTTCCTGTGGCACCGTGACTTACGGCATCGGCCCCTTCCTTGTGGGCAATTTCAATCTGGCGTTTGGCAATGAGGGGCCGGGCAATGGAGGTCCCCAAAAGATACTGACCTTCATAGATCACATTGGCCCGGAAGGCAGGAAAAACATAATCCCTGACAAACTCCTCCCGAAGGTCTTCCACATAGGCTTTCACCGCACCGGTTTTTAAGGCCTTTTCTTCAAGGCCGTCCAGCTCTTCTTCCTGGCCCAGATCTGCGGTGAGGGTCACCACTTCACATTGGTAGGTTTCTATGAGCCACTTTAATATCACCGAGGTATCAAGCCCACCGGAGTAGGCAAGCACCACTTTTTTTATATCAGCCACGTTTTTTCTCCTTAACGGGTTTTAAGAATCAAAGTTTCCAGAATCGCCTTGTGCATATGGCGCTTGTTTTCCGCCTGGTCCCAGAACACCGCCCCCGGGGCCTCAAGCACATCTTCTGCAATTTCCTCATCCCTGTGGGCCGGCAGGCAATGCAGCACGGTCACATCTTTTTTGGCATGGGCAAGCAGAGCTTTATTCACCTGAAATCCTTCAAAGGCTCTTTCCCTCTTTTTTTGTTCCTCTTCCTGGCCCATGCTGGCCCAGACATCGGTGTACACCACATCGGCATCTTTCACCGCTGCCACGGGATCATGGGTAAAACTGATTTTTGAGCCGCCCATTGCAAGTGATGCAGCCTTGACATCTTCGGGGATCTCATAGCCTTCAGGGGTGGCAATCACCAGTTCCAGATCCAGAACCGCTGCGGCATTGACCCAGGAGTTGGCCACATTATTCCCATCCCCCACCCAGACGATTTTCTGTCCTTCATAGGTGCCTTTAATTTCAATGACGGTCATGATATCGCTTAAAATCTGACAGGGGTGAAAAGAATCCGTCAAAGCATTGATCACAGGAATACTTGCCGATTGGGCAAATTCTGCCACCAGGTCGTGGTCAAAGGTACGCATGGCCAGGGCATCCACATATCTGGACAGCACCCGGGCCGTATCACAGGCAGGCTCGTTTCGGGATATCTGGGTATCCTGGGTGCTCATATATATGGGGGTTCCCCCCAGTTGAATCATGGCAGTTTCAAAGGCCACCCGGGTCCGGGTGGATTTTTTATCAAAAATCAATCCAAGGCTTTTTCCAATGAGAGGACGATCGGCAATGCCCTGGGCAAATCGTTTTTTCAGCTGCAAGGCCCTGTCAAACAGATGGGTAAAATCATCCTTTTCCAGATCAAGCAGAGACAATATATCTTTTTTCAAAACAAATTCTCCTTATGCCAGAAGGCTGTCCAGCACCGCCACCAAGGCGTCTATTTCTTCATGACTGATAATCAAAGGCGGTGCAAAGCGTAAAATATTACCTTGAATTGCATTAATAATAAAGCCTTTTTTCAGACATTCTTCAACAATTTTACCGGCTTCTCCGTCAATTTCCATGCCCACAAGCAATCCTTCTCCCCGGACGGCTTTAATGTGAGGATGGGTGGCTTGAAGGGAAGACAGTTGCTTTTTAAAGTATTGTCCCTTTTCCACCACATCCTGCAAAAATGCGGGTTGGGAGATGATGGAAAACACAGTTAAAGCCGCAGCTGCCACCAGGGGGGTGCCTCCAAAGGTGGTGGCATGGCTTCCCAGGGCAAATCCTGTGGCTGCCTCCTGTGTGGCCAGCATGGCCCCCATGGGAAGACCGTTGGCCAAGGCCTTGGCCAGGGTCATGATGTCCGGGGTGACACCGTAAATCTCATGGGCAAAGAGCCGACCGCAACGTCCCATACCGGTCTGCACTTCATCAAAAATGAGCAAAATACCCTCCCGGTCACACAGGGCACGCACAGCCTTTATGTATTCAGGGTCAGCCGGAACCACACCGCCCTCTCCCTGGATGGGCTCCATCATGACGGCGCACACCGTATGGTCCATGTTTGCCTTTAATGCATCAATGTCGTTAAAGGGAATGTGGATAAACCCATCCACCAGGGGAGCAAACCCGTCTTTTATTTTATCCTGACCCGTGGCAGACAAAGTGGCCATGGTTCGCCCATGGAAAGAGCGGGACATGGAAATAATCTTAACCCGGTCCGGCTGCCCTTTTTTATTGAAATATCTTCTGGCAAGCTTTATGGCCGCCTCATTGGCTTCGGCTCCGGAGTTGGCAAAAAAGGCTCTATCGGCAAAGGAAGATGTCACCAGTTTTTCAGCCAGATCTGCCTGGGGAGCTGTGTAATAAAGGTTTGACACATGGGTGAGGGTGGCTGCCTGTTCTGCCACGGTCTTTGCCACTTCGGGATGGCTGTGGCCCAGGCTGCACACGGCAATTCCGGCCAGAAAGTCGGTGTAGGTATTTCCCTCTTCATCCCACAGGGTGGCCCCTTGTCCCTTGACAAAAACCTTTTGGATGCGGCCATAGGTATTAAAAACATATTTATCTGTTTTTTCTTTTGTATTCAAAATATTCACCTCTTTTTATAACTGCCATGGGCAGAGCTTATTGGGATCTGACCTGTCCACAACTAATATTGAAACTCTAATTACTGCAAGGCTTTGGGTGGCGTTTCATATAAACCCACATGTCCTGGCGAACACAACAAATATAGGGTCGTAGACGCGGAGCCAAATGGTATTATACCGCCGCCCCCCCGATGGGCAATGGGCCCGGACCGGAACTGTAGACAGCTCAATTGTCCGGTTCCTATTACCCATCGGGGGGGGCGGCTCTGCTGAGGTTACCTTGGAGGCTACCTTTTCATATAAAAAATCCCGGCAGGTTTGCTCTTGCCCCTTAACCATTATCCCTGAAAACCTGGGTACCGATGCCGGAATCGGTGAAAAGCTCCAAAAGCAGGGCATGGGACCTTGTGCCGTTGATGATGTGGGACTTTTGCACCCCATGATCCAGGGATTCCAGGGCACACTCCATCTTGGGGATCATGCCTCCCTTGATATTTCCATTTTTAATCATGCCATGGATGGTGGCTGCATTGGCAGAGGAAACCAGTTTTCCGGCCTCGTCCAGAAGACCGTCCACATCGGTGAGCAGAATCAGTCGCTCGGCATTAAGGGCAGATGCAATCTTGGCCGCCACCAGATCGGCGTTGATATTATAGGTTTCTCCTTTTTCACCAATACCCACCGGGGCAATCACCGGGATAAACCCCTGATCCGTAAGGGTATGAATAATATGGGGATTCACCCGGGACACCGTACCCACCATGCCCGGGTCAATGATTTCCGGAGGATTATCCCCTTCTGCCTCCTGGTAGATGGTCATTTTCTCTGCAGTGATGAGCCCCCCGTCCTTGCCGGTGAGTCCCACGGTGTTGCCCCCTTTGCTGTTAATACGGGCCACAATTTCCTTATTGACCTTGCCCCCCAGCACCATCTCCACCACATCCATGGTTTCATCGTCGGTGTAGCGCATGCCCCGGACAAAACTTGAGGTAATCCCCATGGCATCAAGCACTTTATTAATTTGGGGACCACCACCGTGCACCACCACAGGATTGAGTCCAATGCATTTCAACAAAGTAATGTCACTGGCAAAGTCATCTTTTAATTTTTCATCCACCATGGCATGGCCACCATACTTCACCACAATGGTTTTTCCGGAAAACTGCCGAATATAGGGAAGGGACTCTATCAGTATGTCTGCTACGGTTCGATCTGTCATAGTATGTACCTGCTTAAATCTTCGTCTTCAACAATGTCTTTTAATTGCCCATTCACAAAGGCCGCATCCACCACAACGGTTTTTTCCTCCAGGTCCGGTGCATCAAACAGCACATTTTCCAGCAGTCTTTCCATGAGGGTGTGCAACCGCCTTGCCCCGATGTTCTCTGTGTTGGTGTTCACCTCTTCGGCAATGGAAGCGATGGTTGCCACGGCATCTTCGGTGAACTCCAGGGCAATACCCTCGGTGCGTAAAAGGGCGATGTACTGAAGTACCAGGGCATTTTTAGGTTCCGTTAAAATACGTTCAAACTCTGCCTTTCCAAGGTTATCAAGCTCCACCCGAATGGGAAAGCGGCCCTGGAGTTCCGGGATAAGATCAGACGGTTTTGAAATATGAAAGGCCCCGGAGGCAATGAATAGAATATGATCGGTTTTCACGGTACCGTACTTGGTGGGAACGGAACTGCCCTCCACAATGGGCAACAGATCCCGCTGGACACCTTCCTTGGAAACATCCGGGCCATGCCCTTTTTCCTTGCCGGCAATTTTATCAATCTCATCAAGGAATATAATGCCGGACTGTTCCACCATTTCAATGGCCTGGGCCACCACTTTTTCCATGTCCACCAGATGAGCCGCCTCTTCCTGGCATAGAATTTTCATTGCTTCGGACACCTTGATTTTGCGGCGCTTGGTGTTCTTGGGCATGAGGTTGCCCAGCATATCCTTAAAATTAATACCCATCTCTTCCATGCCGGTGTTGCTGAAAATCTCCACCATGGGGGGACTTTTTGCCTCAACCTCCAGGTCCACCAGACGATCATCGAGTTTACCTGCCCTGAGCATCTTACGAAGCTTTTCCCGGGTGGAAGATTTGGAGGCAGCACCGGCATCCACAATGTCAATGGGATTGCCTTCACCTGCCACACTGCCTTCAATGGGAGGGGCACCCTGGGCTTTGGGGGTATTACCGGTGGGAAGCAGGATATCCAAAATTCGCTCTTCGGCAATGGCGGCGGCCTTTTCCTGAACTGCCTCCTGTTGACGGCCTTTAAGATTGTTGATGGTAAGCTCCACCAGATCCCGCACCATGGACTCCACGTCCCGTCCCACATAGCCCACTTCGGTGAACTTGGAGGCTTCCACCTTATAAAAGGGAGAATCGGTTAAATCTGCCAAACGCCGGGCAATTTCTGTTTTTCCCACCCCTGTTGCACCAATGAGAATGATATTCTTAGGGGCAATTTCATCCCGGAGACCTTGTTCCACCTGACGTCTTCGCCACCGGTTTCTAAGGGCAATGGCCACAGATTTTTTAGCATTTTTCTGGCCAATGATGTATCTGTCCAGGCGTTGAACAATCTCTTTGGGTTTCAGATCCTGAATCATATGGTGATCCTCTATATGGTTTCTATGGTGATGTTATCATTGGTGTAAATGCAAAGAGATGCGGCAATGCCCATGGCCTCTTTCACAATTTTCACAGGATCAAGGTCTGTGTGCCTCACCAGGGCCTGGGCTGCGGCCTGGGCACCGATACTGCCGGAACCAATGCTGATGACCCCGTCATCGGGTTCAATGACATCTCCGTTACCGGACAACAGGTATGTGGCATCCTTGTCTGCGGCGATCATCATGGCTTCAAGCCGCCTTAAATATTTGTCTGTGCGCCACTCCCGGGCAAGTTCCACCGCACTTCGGGTGAGATTGCCGTTAAAGCGCTCCAGTTTTTGCTCCAGTTTTTCCGACAGATGAAGTGCATCGGCCGTGGCACCGGCAAACCCTGTGATGATGGCATCATTGTAGATGCGTCTCACCTTCCGGGCCTTGTGTTTGGTTATGGTATTGCCCAGGGTTACCTGGCCGTCACCGGCCACCACCACCCGGCCTTTGTGGCGCAGGGCAAGAATGGTTGTTCCATGAAATACATCATTCATCTGTTTTTCTCCCGGTCTGATGTCTCAGACCTTCTGTTTAAGCTATAACTGCCACGGGCAGACCGTCTTTTAATCCGGCTCTGCCCACAACAAATCTTGAAATACCCCCCAGATCTGCGAGGCATTTGATATAACGGGCACCTCATGTCGGACACAACAAATATAGGGTCGTAGACGCGGAGCCAAATGGTATTATACCGCCGCCCCCCGACGGGCAATGGGCCCGGACCGAAACTGTAGACAGCTCAATTGTCCGGTTCCTATTGCCCGTCGGGGGGCGGCTCTGCCTTAGGTTGCCTTGAAGGCTGCCTTTTCATATAACCGCCACGGGCGGACCGTATTCTGATCCGGTTCCACCCACAACGAAGCTTGAAATACGCCCCTCATTTGCGGAGTATTTCATATAAAAAAAAACGAAGGTACACCTTCGAATTGGCAGTGTAAATGTTTGACCGATGTCCCATATTCACTTAGTTGGGACTGCACAGCATACCAATAATATGTGAGCAAGACAAAATGAGGGAATATGGGGTGCCGATCGAATATTTACAGACGTAAGAATATAAGGCCTTGGAAAAAAGATGCAAGTATTATTTCAACGGCGGGGATGGGCCTTATCATATACTTCCATGAGCCGATCCATGGAGACATGGGTGTAAATCTGGGTGGTGGAGAGACTGGCATGGCCCAGGATTTCCTGGATGCCCCGGAGATCGGCCCCGGCATCGAGCATGTGGGTGGCAAAGGAGTGGCGCAGGGTGTGGGGGGAGGCGGGCAGATAAAGGCGGCAATCAGCAATGATTTTATTAAGGATGTTACGCATGGACCGGTCGGAAAGCCGGGTTTTGTTTTTATTCAAAAACAGGGGTCCCCGGGAGGCAGCCACGCTTTGTCTATAAAAAAGAATGGCAGAAAGCGCCCGTTGACCAATGGGCACCATGCGCTGCTTATTGCCTTTGCCCGTGACCTTGAGAAAATGCCTTTCTGCGTCCACATCCTCAACATTGAGTCCCTGCATTTCCGACACCCGGATACCGGTGGAGTAAAAGGTTTCAAAAATGGCGGCATTGCGTCGCCCAAGCAGGGTATCTGTTTTTATGGAATCCAATAGTTTAAAAATATCATCCACGGTGAGAAAATCAGGGATCTTCCGGGGAACCTTGGGGTAAGGAATGGCCTCTGCGGGGTTAAAGGAGAGGTGCTGCCCCATGACCAGATACCTGAAAAAAGACTTAATGGCTGCAAGCTTTCGGGCCACCGATCTTTTCTGAATACCGCTGCGGGCCAGAACCGCCATGTATTCCCGGATCAAGATTCTGTTTTTATGATTTACATATTCCAGGAATTTTACATCGGGCAAAACCTCAGCGCCATTTTCCCGGGCGCAAAAGGCCATGAAATCCTTCATGTCCCGGGCATAGGCCCTGATGGTGTGATTGGAATAGCCTTTTTCTGCATCCAGCACTTCCAGGAATTTATTTAATAGCATTTCAGCGGATCACCTTTAAATTTTATAACCGCCACAGGAGAACGGTATTCTGAACTCGGTCCGGCCGCAACGAATATTGAAAATGACATTATGCCGCCCCCCGGACGGGCAATGGGCCCGGCCCGGAACTGTAGACAGCTCAATTGACCGGTTGCTATTACCCCCGGGGGCTCTGCTGAGGAAGCTTGAATACTACCTTTTTACCCAGTATGCTTTAAAATACGTTTCATGCTCTCCCACACCGGTCGTTTAAGGGAAGGATCATTAATGAGCTGGGCTGGATGAAAGGTGGGAATAAAAAGCGCTGTGGCCATATTTTGGAACTGCCCTTCCCCATCTGCCAGGCGGGCGTCATTTCCCAGCATCACCTTCAGGGCATTTTCCCCCATGGAACAGATAACCCGGGGGTTGAGCTGTTTTATTTTTTCAAACACATGGGTTTTAATCTCTTTTTGCCATCCTTTACCAGGGCTGTCAGGCTGGGAAACCGGGGGCTGAAAACTGATGATGTAAGCCTTGTCCACATCAAGCTTCATGGCTTTTAATATTTTCAGGAACAGATCACCGGCAGGCCCCCCGGTAATATCCGGTTGTTGATTTTCATCCAGGGAGGAAACCTCACACAGAAAAAAAATTCCGGCATCTCCAGTGCCCCGGCCCTTGATAACGGGCATGGTAATATTTTGAGTACCAGATGCCCCATCACCGGAACCATCCCCCCCTTTGGAGGAAATCTGTGGAACTGTGTCAGATGGTTTGGCACTCTGGGTTTCCAGAGGCATTGTTTGAGTATCCAACGAATTGAGCGGTTTTAAGGAGCTTGTCTGTTTTTTTTCAAGAAAGGAAGAGCCTCCCGGCCGGGCAGGCTTAACCATGGGACGAAACTTACCCCTTTGCCACTGCTCCATTAATTTTATTGTGCCCGGGGCAAGATCCAGACTGTTTATCCCCATCTCCCTTTGCAGGGAAAGATAATTTGAAAAATCCCTGACAATCTCTCCAAGGGCCCGGGCTGATACCATGGGCTGATGATCTGCGCTCTTTTCCATCACAATCTGATGCCAATCTCATCAAGAAGGGCATGGGCCACAGCGGATTTATCCATGAGTGGTACATCCCGTCGGGTACCGTCCCGGAAAAGAAAGGTGACCTTGTTGGTATCAGCTTCAAACCCGGACCCCTCAACCCCCACCTTGTTGGCAACGATCATGTCAAGATTTTTTCTGTCCATTTTAAGGGTGGCATTTTCCACCAGATCATTGGTTTCTGCGGCAAACCCTGCCACAAACCGGTGTTGCTTTTTCTTTCCCACGGCCCGGAGAATATCCGGGTTTTCTGTGATATTTATGGACAAATCCTCTCCGGTCTGGTCTTTTTTCTTTATCTTTTTATCCCTGGAATCAGCCGGTCTGTAATCTGCCACCGCCGCCACCTTTATAATGATATCTGCTGTATCCATGGCCCCCAGTACGGCATCTGCCATGTCCCGGGCACTTTCCACCCGGACCGTTTCCACCCCCAGGGGAGGCAAAAGAGCCACCGGGCCGGACACCAGGGTAACCTCGGCCCCTCTTTTTTCTGCAGCTTCGGCAATGGCATACCCCATTTTACCCGAGGAGTGGTTGCTGATGTAGCGCACCGGATCAATGGCCTCCCGGGTGGGACCTGCTGTGATTAATATTTTCTTACCGGTAAAATCACAGGGCACAAACAATTTATCCAGCCGATCAAAAATCACTTCAGGGTCCGGCAGGCGCCCTGCCCCTGAGGTTTTGCAGGCAAGCTCTCCGGTTCCCGGCTCCAGGATCACCATGCCGTCCCCTTCCAGTATATCCAGATTGCGCTGGACTGCCCGGTTTTCATACATGTAAGTATTCATGGAGGGGCATACCATGATGGGGGCCGTCACCGCCAGCAGCATGGTGGACAAGGCATCATCGGCCAGGCCCCGGGCCATCTTGGCGATGATATTGGCCGTGGCCGGGGCAATGACAACGGCATCGGCCTCGCTTGCCCATTCAATGTGGCGCACCACGGCCTCGTTGGTGTTAAACAGCCCGGTGCACACATCATTTTCCGACAGTACCCGGAAGGTGGTTTCGCCCACAAATTCCCTGGCGGAATCGGTCATCACCACCCTTACCTCAGCCCCTGCTTTTTTTAGGAGCCTTAAAAGACTCACCGACTTATATGCGGCAATGCCTCCGCAAACTCCCAGCAGTATATTTTTATCTTTCAAATTTGTCATTTGGTTATTTAACGCCCATTGATTTGTCTATCAATTTGTCAAAGAAATTTCTCCGGATTCCATGGGCAGGACCTGCTCCTGGGTGGGTGCCACACCGATTTCCACATAGGTGAACAGTTCATTTTCCCGGATGTTCACCACAGCCCAGCGATTGGCCTTCTGGAACACCAGCATGGTTATTTTGGGGGATTTAATCTGGCTGACAATGTTCCAGTTGTCTTTGATCATGTTCATGTGGAAAAAATTGAAAAGGGAATTTTTCTCCACCCGTCCCCGGAGGGCAAGTACGCCGGAGGTGAGGCCGGGGGTGCTGATGATCACTGTGGCATCTTCATCAATTTTGAGCTCTTCGGGTACCAGTACGTCTTTGAAATCATAGTACACAGCTACGGATTCTTTTTTTTCCACTGTTGGTGTGGGTGTTTCTTTTTTTTGGGTCAGGCCTGTTGTGGTACAGCCGCCAACACATAGAGCTATCGCCATTAACAAACCCAATTTTATACCTGCTTTCATTCTGTACTCCTTTTTTATTTTTTTTCGGCCTTGGTCATAATATCGCCATTCTATGATAAAATTTTATCTCACATATAGTGGCCCAGCTTATAATCAATTCTATTCTTCATTTATCTATGAAATACTCTGCAAATCAGGGACGTATTGCAAGCTTTGTTGTGGGCAGAGCCAGATCATAATACGGTCTGCCCATGGCAATTATATCATTGGTATCCATTTTAATGATGATGTTCTAAAACGATAAAGAGAGAAAGTCAAAACAATTATATCAATCACCATTATTCATTTCAGCAAATTTTTTAAGTTGTTCAAGCTTCATATTGTAGGCAGCACTTTGATCCTTATGCGCATGTAAACGGCTTTCATATTGCTGAATTTTAATATTGATATCAGAAACCCTTTTATTGAAATCATCCCATTCTGACCTGGAAATTTTTTTTCGAGCTTCCAATTTTTGACGCAGTATTGCCAATTGTTTATTTTCTTCTATGATCACTGCATAGTCTTCTTTAAGTTTTATGTTTTCTTGCATTAAAGCATCTGCTTTTTTCATTAGTACATCAGATAGCGCGTTGTTTTTATCTGGAATGGGAGGATGCGCAACCTCTTCTGTCTGTGAATTCTCCACAGGCTCGGTTTTCATCTCATTAATTACTTTCATTTGATCCCGCTGGGCAACGGGTAATTTTGAAAAATCATCTGTAAAAGATAAAATTCCATTTTCATCCCTGTATTGATATAATTGCGCAGATACAGGCAAATCCATAGTTAACAAAAAAATAAAACAAATGAGCATTCCATATTTTATTAGTTTCATTTTTAACCCTTTGAACTCGCACCAAGTATGTCGTTACTCAGAAAGCTCCTTCCATGATCTCACAGAAGTTGTCACCGTAGCTCCCATGCTCACCGGATTATTGTATGGTCCACCACCAAAAGGGTTTATATTCCCTTCAGGGGTTTTAATATAAAGATGTTCATCAGTAATCAGAGGAGGAACACGAACATTTCCCGTGGTAAGCTCAAAATTCACAGTACCATCTTCAATGTCCACAGCATATGTTTTTCCGCTGTTGGCAGTATCATCAACAGCTTCACAGGGGTCTTCTGTTTCAGCAGTTGATGTTCCAAAATAAATATTACCGGCTGCGGCAAAGGCAGATGCAAAAACACGGTGCCCCTCCTCCAACTTCATGTACCAATCCAGCTTTACATCAGCGTCAGATGCTGCCCCCTTATCACTTGTGTCTTCATAAGCAAAAAAATGATACCGGGTATCTGCGGTATTAATATCCTCATCATAATAAGGACTATCTCCTGTACCGAAAAATATTTTAACATGATATTCCAACTCGCCTTTAGCGGAAAAGGTATTTTCTGTTATTACTGATGGAGAAGCGTACACAGGCTGAAACTGATATTTAGTGGCAACGGCATTACCGTCATCATCCGTAAAATCCGTATTAATAACGCAATTGGTAATACCGTATTTCACCGAATCTGGATCATCTGGGATATTTATTTTGTACATATACCCTTTATCAGATCCGATATAAATACGATCAATATATCCATTTTCATCGGAATCCACCACCGCAGGCTGACCGCTTGCAGTTCCGCCTTTTCCCCTGGCAGTTCCATCAGGATCATCATCCAGAAAAACCCTTTGAATCAGACTTCCATCCTCAATATTAACAATGTAAACGGAGGGATAAAGATTATCATCATAGGTTTTACCTGACACAAAAAATGCAACCCAGGTGGGTGACCCGCTGACCAATATTCTGCCGATCTGGGACACTGCAGCAGAGGAACGACTCCTGTATAAATCCGGATCGGCAAATTCCCACATAAAAGATGGATCGGCTGGATTTGTGACATCCAGGCATGACACAGTATCACCACCGTTACCTTGGGCACACAGTAATACCGTTTTCCAGGAAGAATTGATATTCACATCTGCAATGGTGGGAGATGCATCAACGTAGGCTTGATCATCCTTTTTTAAATAGTTATTCTTCAATCTTGATATGAGGTTTGCTGGAATAAAAGCCCATAATTCCTCACCGGTTCCATAATTTGGAACCCCTGACTCCCATAAAAAATACCCCCGATTCTCTTCAATACTTGTTGTATCCGGATTATCTCCTGAACGGAATTTACCGCCATCAAAGGCATGGAGCATACCATCCCGGGAACCCACATAAACCACTGTCGGCCTCTCTTTCCAAGTATCCAGGAAAGCATCATAATCTTCCCTTTCATCGTCAGTAATCGCCGTTCCATAATACCATCGGGGTATTCCCGGCGGTATCTGAACCGCCGGGACAGAATGATCAATGGGGCCCAAAAGCCATTCTTTTGAAGTGGATGATCCATCTTTGTACCCGCGTACCCAGTTGACCAGCCAGTCACCGTCACTTTCATCAAGGGCATCATCATCATTCATATCATAAACATATCCATCCGGAATGATGTATGTACTGTCCAGGCCCAGCATTGCGTTGGTAATATTGGATATTGTAAATTCAGACAATATGCTGGAAGCAGTGTAATAGGAATAAGATGCCTTAACCGGTACACCGTTTTCAGGGGGTGTATTAAAGGAAAAGCTGTATTCACCGGTAAAACGATTAATTGTTCCCACACCTCCAAGGCTGCCGGTGAGAACGTCGGTATGCTCATCCTTGAATGTTTCGGTGGTGTCAGTGATATTTACAGTTAATGCAGAAACCGGATGATGGGCAAATGTACCGGAAAACAACACTTTGGCCCCATCCCCGATTCCCAGGGATTCTTCTACAACCACCCCATGTGTAATGTAAGGATAATAAATTTTTCTATCTACAGGGGATTTAAGCTGCAGCACTTCGCCTGCATCCCATAGGGTGGCAACCGCCGTTGTATTGGGATCTTCAGGAACGTACAACTGAGAGGCTACCAGGTGCCCTCTTAAGACCTTGTCCGTCCATGAAATTGCAGGGGTCTCATAGGTGCCGGAATAGACAACATTGGTCTGAACAACAGGCTCAGCCCGGGAAAAAGAACCGTTGGTGGCCACTGTTCCATCAATAAGGACATCTAAAATCTGTGGAATACAGGTTTCCTTGTCGCTGAACATCTCAGCCTTCCACAAGAGTGCTCGGCCGGAAAGTCCTTTTTCTGAAAAATCCAGACGGACTTTTCTTTTGGTATATTGTGGAGTTCCATATACCCAGCCCGTTT
Source organism: Desulfocicer vacuolatum DSM 3385 (assembly GCF_900176365.1). GTDB lineage: Bacteria > Desulfobacterota > Desulfobacteria > Desulfobacterales > Desulfobacteraceae > Desulfocicer > Desulfocicer vacuolatum. The sequence goes on from NZ_FWXY01000002.1 coordinate 285,015, forward strand.
CCGGATCACTTCCTGTAATGTTTTTTGTGGCATCTGTTGCATAAATTTCGTCCCAGTCGGTTATCTCAATCCAGGTATCCCCGTTATCAATGGAAATGGAATAATCAATCTCAGTGAGCCCTGAGCAGGGCATGTTATCGTAAACCACAAAGGTGACTGCCGTGAAATAGGCATCCTCATCTTCAGGAACAATGGCAGCGCTGGACTGCAGGCTGGCGATACCCCCTGTTCTTCTTTCTATTTGAAATACCATATCATTGTGGTCCGCATCTCCGCCTCCCATCAAATCTTCCCAGCCAAGTATCCATTTGTTAGGTTTGTCCGGCGGAGCTCCTACGATAACATGGGAATATTTGGCCCCCCAGGTTATCGGCAGTTTATATTCCCCGGACAGGGTAACGTCAAAATAACTTGCCATCCTTGTGATGGCAGGGCTTGCCAGCCATCCACCTTCAGTGGTACAACTCCCTTCCCCAGACTCACCCAATTTATAAATTTTATCAAATGTGCCTGAGCCGCAAGCTCCGTATGTATCTGGATTCCAGTCTTTTTTGGTAAAAAAAACACGGGTTGGATCTGAGTTGTCCCATCGCTTACTTGCGGTTAGAAAAAAAACCAGCTCTGTTCCACCGGCAATTGTTCCAATGGATTTTTTCATATCAAGGGGAGAAACCTTACCATCCCCATTGACCACAAAGGGATAGTCCGTACCGTCGTCATAGGCCGCCAGGGCAGTTTCACTGGAAGTGGGAAACGACCCGTTGCCATATTCCGTGTCAAGGACACCGTCCCCACCGCTGCAACAGCCACCTGTTTCATTGTCATCATAAATTTTTATAAAAAGTGGGTGCCTTTGGGCAAGGGGTATTTTATCCCATCCTTTAAAGGTTCCATCGGCTTCAACGGCATCCTCTTTAAGCATCCAGCCGAAATCCGAGACGTACCCGGCTCCTTCATACAAAAAAGTGACAAAGACTTCCTGGGTAAAAGGGATTTCAATATTATCGGGGTTTATGGCTTCATTGCCGGTGTCCAGTTCAATTACACCACTTGTTGACACACTTGTGTTTTCCAGACTGAAATTGGATGCATTAAAACCTCCGCTATAGTCGGTGGTCGTGTTGGTGGAGCACCCGGGAATACCGTTGTCCGCAGGATCATCATCTGAAGACTCTTTAAAAGTTACACTGATGGTATGATCTTCAGTGACATCTAAAAATTCATATTGATCATCGGTTAGAACTGCAGTGTTATCACCATCCACGGTTAAAACGTCCACCATATAGCCTTCATCAGGTACCACATCAAAGATAATATCAGCATTATCCACAACATCATTACTGCCGGAGGGACTAATACTTCCATTGCTGCTGGCTGATGCTGTAATGGTATGTAAAAACTGAGAAAAAGTAGCCCTGATGGTGTGATTTGCAGAAACAGGGCTAAAAGTGTATTGATCATCAAGCAATGGTAAAACACTGGAAAAATCCACAGTAACATCACTTATTTCATACCCGGTATCTGGAACAATGTTAAAAACCGGTTCACTGTTCTTGGTTGCTGTGAACAATCCGGCGGTTATTTCCCCATTTTCAACGGATATGCTCCCATTTTCACCACTGTCAACGGTTATGGTGTAAGTTGTCGGTATGGGCCCGTTATCTGTGTCAAAATCTTCAAAGTTAACCACACATTGATCACCTTTATCATGAGAAGTTACAAACAAACCTACATCCTGTATCCCATTGGCCTGGTTAAGATCTTTACTTTTAATCTCTATCCAATTTGTCCCGTCCAAAGAATAGAAACCGGTAAAGTTATATTTATTGTTATCAAGTTGCTTCACAAGCTTGAGCCAACATGGATAGGATGATGATGGAGAACGTCTGGTGTTTTCATTTCTATCCAGAAGCCCATTGTTATTATTATCCCATTGAAAAGCAAATCCATTACCGGGTGTAACAGCAACCATACAATAGCCAGGGCTCTGACCGTCATTGGAGATATCATTTCTCACCATAATACCGGCCTTGGCCCAGCCATTGGTATTATCCTGGGAAGTTATTTTGACTGTAACAGAAAAATCTCCCTCAATATCCTCAAGATAGTATGCTCCATACTCATCTGCACCAGTCCAGACATCATTCCCGGCTGCAGTAATGCTCATGGACGTGGCAGATAGGATGTTAAACGAGCTTATTTCATCCACTTCGTTTACAGAATCATGGAATTTCCATTCGGATGCGTTAAAAGAAAGTGAATCTGCCATAAGGGGTAAACTGAAAACCAGGCTCAACAACATGCAACAAAAAAAGAGGAACGCTTGAAGTGTGTTGCGTTCCGTTTTTTTATCTGACTTATTAGATGATCTGATTCGAAATAACGTGCTTAAAAAAATATGTGGTGTCATTTCGGTCTCCTTTTGAATGTCTGTTCATACTTCAGGGGGTAATTGTAGTCTGAGCAGTAAAACTGGTGATTGAGTCTACATCATCTGATTTATAACTTTTCCCGGCCCCGGCCCCGGCCTGGGCTCCATAACCCGTTGCCGTTCCACTGTTTAAAAGTCCTGACAGCCCAACTTCAACCCCTGCAGAAGATCCATTTGCAGCTGTTGCCCAGGAAGTAACATTAATTATACCATCGCTATCTGTAATAAGAGAGCCATCATCATTATTATCCCGCACACTAACCGTGTATGAACAAACCTGCCCAATTGACTTATTTTTAATCCAGATAAAGGATGAATCCAGTCCAGCCTCTACGCCAGGTTCATCTGTTGAAAGGGCAAAAGTCCAGTCAGATGAAGAAGTTCTTTTAAAATTTTCAATCATCCGGTTCATCAAAATAGCGGTACAATGCTCAATACCCGCTTCTGCTGCAAAAAAAGCCTGCTGTTTATTTTTTTCCGCCCCTGCAATCATTGTTTCAATGGTTGATGTGTTCGTGGCCGCAATACCTATCACTGTTAAGATAACAAGAAAAAGCATTGAACTTAATAAGGCAAATCCATTTTCATTATTCAAGAATAATGAATATTGACGCTCTGCATTCATCTGAGCCCCCATTTGATAATATTTTTATATTAAAGATTTCACAAATACGGGGAGTATGTATGCTTTGTTGTGGCCTGAGTCAAATCAGAATAAGGTCTGACCGTGGCAATTATTGAAACAGGCAAGCCCCCCGGACTCTTTAACTCAGGCTTGTTAACGGTTTAGAGCAGCAATTTTAAAAACCTGTACTCATTAATTGTCAAGATCGAAATTATGAACCTGAACAGTAAAAGACAGTAAACGTCGATGATACCCATCACTCTGGGTTGCTGCGGTATGATCCTCTATTCCGGGTCTTTTGCTGGTGATTCCACCTTTATATTCCCTGGATGTACGCCCAAGAATGGTCACCCGAATGAATCGAATTTTTTCTATATCTGTATCCGATAACTCCCCACTTACCAAATTCCCCTCATCAAACCAGTCGTCATTGGAATCATCCGGGTTAGCCGGATCATAGGATAAGTTGATCACACCATCCCCATTGTAATCACCACAAAATCCTATTTGAATATCTTCAATATTCTCAGAAATTTTATTTGCATTCCCAGCAACAGACCTTCTCAAATAATTTTTTTTATCTATATAGTATCCAATATTTACCAAAGAGTTAGAATTAAAAAAACTAATAGTGCTGCCATCTGGATAGGTATTCAGTTGTTTATTAGAATAAGTTACTCCATCAAGAGCTGTAAAGTTAGGCCCATTAGAAATTGTACTGTCGGAGCCCTCTTTTTTGGCAGACACACCTGTCACAAAAACAATATCAGATTTTGAACCATCCGGGGATGTGATGAGTGCTTGAAATCCAAATTTGGGAGAATCATAATCCACTCCTCCGCAGGAGCATCCCTCAGCCCACCATGAGTATGGGGGATGATCTTTCATGTATACCTTAACCTCAGCAACTGTTGAAGTGGGTGGTTTTTCACCTTGAAGTAAAAGTTGGGGTAAATCAGCACAAGATCGATTAGCACCCGGTGTCGATCCACAACCACCTTCGTCATCATCCACATAGGTTATTGACAGGGTATCTGTATCGTTATGAACTTTTGAGTCTCCCTGAGTATTATTTTTAAATGTCAAAGGTTTTATCAATTGCCCGTCAAAGGCAAGAGTTTGTACTCCATAACCTGTCATTCTCAAATCTTTTTCAATATAATATTTAGCCATCCGGACGTTTTGCTGCATTCTTGCAATATCTTCCTGAAGAATATATGATTTATTACTATTGTCAAAAATAGACAAAACACCGGCAAGAACAATGCCTGAAATAGCAAGGCTGATCAAAATTTCAACCAGAGTAAATCCATTTGAGATATTTTTTAATGGTTTCATTTTAATAGTCTGCCTATTTAGAAACAATCGTTGCAAAAGAAAGAGAATGTGTTCTTTCCCCAGACGACCAGGAAGATTTCACAGTTATTGTTTTAAGACCATTGACCGGACTATTGGAATCAACTGTAGTTGTCCATGAAAATACGCCGTCAACTCCTTGCTCATCATCTATATCGTCATAAGCCATGCCCTTGTACCCACTTAACTTATCTTCAATCAATGCTGTGGCTTTCGTAATATCACTGGCCCGGCTATTTCCTTTAATTGCAGAAATCTGCATGCCGGCAATGGCCAACAATCCCACGCCCAATACCACCGTTGCAATCATCACCTCAATAAAAGTAAATCCATTATTGCCAGCAATCGAATTTTTTCGTTTTTTATTCCCAGCTTGTTCCGTTCCATTTCTTTGTAGAGATAAACCCGGTCGATTCTTTACCAATTGCATAGGTGGTTTTTTTATTATTTTCAAGGTAAACATATCCAGACAAGCCCGCTCCCATGGCGTTGAACGTTGCATAATTATTATTAAAGGTGACATCATCGTCGCTAAAACTCTGCCCACCGTCTTGCGTTGCATCTTTTGATGCAGCGCCATGTCCATATTGCACCCCACCGTTGTCAGGTAATGGTACTTCCTTTTCAATGGTATTGCCGGATATTGCCCAGGAACCGTCTGCACCCTTTTCCGAACACACAAAATATTTTTTAGCCCCTGTATCAAAAACAATGGCCCAGTCTTTACTCTGTTTCATTGCATTTATTTTGGCAAGCTGCATATCACTGTACAAATTTCTTGCAGCCTTTTTCAAATGATAATCCGGCAACCAGTCAATAATATTAGGTACTGCGGTACCAATGACCACACCGGCAATCCCGACGGTAATCATTAATTCTAAAAGAGTAAAACCGGTATTCTTTTTGCGTTGTGGGAATTGCATTTGATCAATATTCATAGACACCTGTTATTTGACAATTATTCTAATCACACTGCAAAAAAATTAATAATTTAAAACCGCATGAAAATTAAGCGTTCATAATTTTGAACTTTTTAAAAAAACATCACACACCAACACCTATGCCAAATTTAACTTTAATTTAAACACCGCCAAATCCAATTCTATATATTGCGCTCGTACATATTCAGATATCAATATATGGGTTTAAATATAAATTCAAGTAAACTCAGCGAAGGTGTTACACACCAAACCCATTAATAGAGGAAAACAAAAGGTCTCAAAGGAAGAATGTCAATTGCTAATAACCTTACGGAATAATGACATTTATGTCAAATGGAAAAAATTCCATCTTTTTACCATAAGGATAAATTAATAATAAGCTGATCTTCATTGTCCTACAAAAGTTTTAAAATACAAATTGGGGGCTTTGTCATAACGTCGGTCACTTCCCCCTGAGTCTTAACATAATACCCCAGTCCAGGGCGCATTCCCATTTTCCCGGTTTTAAAAAGGTCTATCTTTTAGAGCAAAAAACATGATATCCTCTGCTCTGCTGAAATGAACATAAATGGATTGTGCTGATGAAGTCCTTGCTTGTCTTAAAGAACTGGAAGAAGATCCAACCCGCTTGGTTCGTAACGCTAAAGAATTGGAACAGATGGAGCTGGAAATCCTTGAGTATACAAATCGGATAAGCGCCTTGCTTTTAAAAAAAAGATCCAAACCTCAGTAGATTCCTCTGAACAGGCCAATCAGGAAAAAGAATTGATGTCCAGTTGGCCGGGGCGGATGAAAAGCGAAGGGTTTGAGACCGTTTGGATTCAGCTTTGTACAGGTAGTTCTGTTGATATACGTGTTCGATACTATAGAAGATCCTGTGATCGCCGCAATGGAAAAAGATATAAAGGTGCATATGCTGGTTTAATCCTTCTTGGGGTCCATGATCGCTGTTCGCCTGCTCTGGCTTCTATGGTGAGTTCTTGGTCAGCCTTATTGAGTTCTTTTGAAGAAATCCGTCAGGTGCTTTGTGACCGTGGTATGACGTTGGATATAAAGGTCATCCGTAAATTGACCTATCGATACGCAGAGCGGGCTCGAGCCGAGCAACAAGCGGGTCGAATCCCATTAAATGATGGAGACTTACTTGAGGGTCGGCGAGTCGTTATCAGCACTGATGGTGGACGTACACGGCTCAGAGAAAAGAAAAGGGGTCCAAAAACCAAAAAAGATAGAACCCGATTTCGTGGTGCATGGCGAGAACCCAAGTTTTTGATCATTTATGTAGTGGATGCCCAGGGAAAGCAATAGAAAAGCCTCACCATTTATTGATGGCTGTTTCAACGGTCCGGATGGTGTATTCCACTTGTTAAGGGGTTATTTGAACTCTCTTCATATTCAGGACTCAGACAAAATACTGTTTGTTGCAGATGAAGCGCATTGGATTTGGAATCGAATCCCCGGACTGGTAAAAGCATTGGGTTTGGATCCTAAGCGTGTGTATGAACTTCTTGATTTTTACCATGCTGTGGAACATTTGGCTACAGTAGCAGGCTTAAGGAAGACCTGGTCGTCCAAGGGCGCAAACGCTGGGTGTCGAAACAACGACGGCGCCTGCTTAAAGGAAAGGCAGTTGAGGTCGTACAGGCCGTCCAGAAACTTTGCAAAGGCAGAAATAGTAAGGCTATCAAGACAAAACGGGATTATTTTGTGCGCAATGAAAAGAAACTTGATTTCTCAACCGTAAAAGCGTTGAACTTGCCCATTGGCAGCGGTGCTATTGAAAGTTCAATTCGGAGAGTGGTGAATTTACGTCTTAAAGGCCCATGCACCTTTTGGTGTCAGGAGAATGCAGAAAAAATGATTATGCTGCGATCGTTTTATAAAGCTGGGCGTTGGAACTGCCTGAAGCAGATGGCAAACACACATAATCCAGTGCCAGCGGCATAACCGGGAAAATGGGAATGCGCCCCCAGTCCATCCCCACTCCTTAAACGAAAGCCAGCTACCCGTTTAATGTAACCCCACCTTAAGCAGGTAGCCGAGTTTTATTCACCTTCCCGCCACCAAAGATAAAAAAAGTTCCGGGTGGGGGCCAGGGGATCCATTGAAATCACCCCGGGCTGACCATCCGTATCCGTATCGTCATCCGGAGTGGGAGAGCCAACGGTAATGAAAAGCTTGGGCTCCTTTTCAGAAATCACCACCACCGGTTCAGATGGAATCCCGCCCCCGATATCTTCATAGGGCTCAAGTTCCACATCTTCACCGTCGGCTTCAGGATCAAAATCAATGGCAGGTTTGCCGGTTTTATAGTTCAGGGCATACAATCTGGCACCGCCACCGGGCAGACAGGGGTCATTGTTGGGTAAAAAAGAAGTAATATAAACCGTTTTATAAAACACCGCCCCTTCGGCCAGTATTTTTTCACCGGTTTCCATATTAAAATACCAACCGTTATCAATGCTTCCATTCGTGTCCACATCCCCTGCCGGATCATCCAAAACAGGAGGAACAGAAATGGATGAAGTGGTGTTCACCAGATCAGTCAGCGTTACCGGAACCGGTGTCCCCGAAGCATCTGCGGTTACATGATAATCTTTAAAGGCCAGAATCATATCCGGACCCGATGCGGTGTTACAGGCATCTTCCCTGTCCCCGGTGCCTGCAAAGACAAGATCATACCCCTTTTCCAAAGTGACCCGGGGAGCATAGTAAAATTTTAAATCGGCATCATTGGCATTAAAAACAACCTGCGCCTTCCAGGTATTTATATTTTCATCACATTCCGGAAATACCAAGGGATTTCCTGCGGTATCCACAAAGTTGCCCACCCGCCAGATACGACCGGCCATATCCCCCACATAAAGCTTATCAATAAAACCGTTGCTGTCTTCATCAACAGCATTGACGGCACTGGGGATAGATGCGGTCATATCTGAATCAACGGCCATGTTATGCCCGGAATACCATTTCTGCACCACAGTGCCATTTAAAATACGGATGGCAAAGATGACCTTGCCAAGGGAATTGTCAGCACTGTAGCCCCCACCAATAAACATGACCGGAGTGCCCACGGTGTCACCAACACCGGTTTTAACAATACCAAAGGCCGGTTCAGACCAGCTTTCCCCAAGCCCTGGAAGGGTACTGCCGTTGAGCTGCCACATGAACTTGGGCACTTCAGGATCCGTAATATCCAGGGCAAAGTAAACATCCCCCCCTTTTCGCTCGCCACTGATGAGGACAACCTGATCCCCGGAATCCACAATGCCGTCACCATCGACATCTGAAAAATAAATTTTCGGTGTGGAATCCACATAAAAGGGATGTGTTCCCCCTTCAATCAAATACTTCAGACGCGGTAGATGGTGGGTGGGGATAAATCCCCATGCTTCGGTGCCAAAATTGGTTTCCACATTGGCTGCACTGGTGGTCTGATCTTTTACGGCATGGAGCATGCCGTCATTGGCCCCAAAAAACACATAGGATTCAGAGGTTCCGTCAGTGTAGCGATATTCAAAGATCACCGGTTCACTGTGAAGCACATCGCCAGTGATAACGTCTCTGTTTTCATCAATATTACCGTCACCATCCTCATCCAGCGCGTCCGCGCCGCGGATATAGTCAACAAGAGTATTAACGCCATCTATGGGGTTGCCAAGAATAGATGCTGTGAATCCCCATGAAAAAATCAAATTATCAGTTGAAAATTCATTAAATTCGTTGGTTAAGTTATTTGAAAAACCAATATATGTATAAATATTTCGATCGGCATTATCAATATAGTTGCATCCACCACCAGTGCAGTCTTGCGTGGAATAATCAGCATTGGCCCAGTTAATGGTGGCCCAGTAAGGTTTTGCAGATGCCTTGATGGCCCCATTGCTTTCAGTGGCCACATTTCCTTCTTTATCAATGATATTCAGATTATCGTCCAGACCAAATTTAAGGACATTGCCTTTCCAGAAATTCCCTTCCTGGGGGGTGAACAGAGCCAGATATATTTTGTTGCCACTCAAGGTTCTTGTTACAGGAACCACCGGAGCTGTAAAGGTGCTGTTACCGGTGAGAATGGAGTTTACCGCATTCAGTATGGCCGATGACAAATCCTCTGCGGAATCTGCCGTAAAATGGTAATCTCCATAGTTGCTGTTGGTGGTGTCATATAAACTTTTATGACCATTGCCGTTGTTGCTGGTGTTGGTGAGATACGCATTGCTGGCCAGGCCGGTCATGACACCCACGGTATAGGTCATCACATTTTGAAACCCGTCCACGTACCCCACCATATCATGGGTGTACAGATAAAATGCCACATCATCAAGCCATGTACTGCCCCCTGTGTTCTGTGGTATCTCTAACACCGTACTGTCCACCGTCACCGTGCCCGCACTGCCCGTCCCGCTATCAGTGGTATCTCCGTCAAAGTCGGACAAGGTCGTGGGCAAATATTGGTTAGCCCCGCTTTGATCCTCTGAAGAAATGCCCGAGGACACCACAATAACATATTGATTCTGGCAATAATATTCAGATTCCACCCCGGACGAAGGTGAATCATAATATCCCCCGATGGTGGCAAGCCCTTCGGCAAGTGGCGAATAGGTGACCGTTCCCATATTATTAATGTTATTCACATAATTGGAAGTAAGTACATTGGAGGCGGGATCGCCATCCACCACCGTTGCCACCACATCCCCCAGGGGTTGAACATTGGATGCTCCCTCCGTGGTGGAAGTGAAATTATATATACCGAAATGGGCCTTGTTGGCTGTCATTTTACCAACGGAGAGCAGGGCTTGTTTGGCATAGTAAAAACGACTTTTATCAGGCAAATCACTTCCGTCACCCGTGTAACTTCCAAAAAAAAGCCAGTTGAGGTAATTCTGGGAATACCGAAAAATGGTGGCATTATCTATGATACTCAGCCCGGTTGCGGCATCAGCCTGTCCAACACTTGAGGGCTGAACAGGCAAGGTGATGGTCCTGCCGTTGATGGTCCAGGTACCGCCGGAGTCTGCATCCAGACCATTAGCGTAACTGTCCGGCTCCAGGGTGGGTAAAATTTTTACCAGACACCAGACACCTCCATGGTTGACCAGGGAATATCCATCGGCATTCAAAAAGCCTGATACTTCTTCCGCCTCCGGCGTTGTCACCACCGGGGGATCAATGATCTGATCAAGTGTACCTGTGGCAATGCTATTTTTATTTTTATACCTCTGAATGGTTTCTCCCACAATAAAAGGACCATTGGATATTTCCACCACCTTAAGCTCAAGCGTTCCGCCCGCAGGAGCGGCCTCGGTGGGCTCCCTTACTTCTATCAAGGCCGTTGCCCTGGAAGTTAATCCTGTTATTTCTTTATCAAAAGAATAACTGCCCTCATCCACATTGGTGAGCACCAGAGTTTTATATTCGTTCCCGGAAACAGGGGGATCAGTTTCAGAATTGTTTACCACTTCAACAGTGGCGTTCTGGGGGGTATAATCAACATTTTTATCATAGTCTCCATGCCATTTAATCTGCTCCATCTCTGCGCCGTTATCCAGAAGAAAGACAATATTGGGCGGTACTTGATCTGTGGAAACGGTGAACATGCAGGTATCATCGGCCCAAGTCAATTGACATAAAAAAAAGAGGGACATAAAAATAACCATGAAAAGGGCAATATTACGTCTATTTTGCAACCCCATATTTAAAATCGCCATTTTTCCCTCCTTTTGAATCATATGAAATCAGCCACACAGCATGGTCAAGGTTTAAATTTAGGAATAATCAATTTTTCAGCATATTGTAGTTAGTTGCTCAAAATCAGCCATTATAGGGGATTGAAGAGATGAGATGACATCTACGCTGTTTAGGTCTTGCTGGAATTTTTTTCTAACCATAACACTTTGCCGACATGACAATAATGGGATTGATCATAAACTGGGCCACGATACGTGAGATTAAATTTTATCAACCACAACACACTGTGATTAAAAATATTAATTTTTATCACTAAGGTTTTATGACAAAATGGCCAACGTTATGACCAAGCCCCAATAATGCAAAGCCTGCTCAACATTTTAAAAACCAATTCTGTAAAAACCTGACTCAATAACAATTTCTGAATTTCCAGAACCATCATACCCATTACAGGTCATCTCATATCTATGGGCTTTAAATTTAGACACTTCATAACCTGATCCCCTGGGGGCTTCAGAAAAACCTGCATAACCCACGGTACCGTTAAATGACGCGTTATTGGAATTAAAGTCAAAATCTCCTGTTACACCCGATGAAAAGCCGAGGGAGCTTCCCACTGTGATATTATTTTCGCCATATAAACCGGTGTGGGGTGGTACATACCCCCTTGCCGACTCGGCTGCATAAAAGGCCATGGTATACAAACGATCATTCCGGGCAATGGCCAATTCAGTGGTACTGGTATTAATGGAAAAAATCCCCAAAATAGTCACCACAAACAATACCATCAATGCCACCAATAAAGTGGAGCCTTTTTCACTAATCAAGGGTAAAATAAAGTGTTGTTTTTTCATCTCATTCAAGCCTCGCTATGAGCTGCTCAAGGATACACGTCTCACCACTGTCAGGAACCACTGTGACAACGATCCGTTTTGCATCAAGTGGAATGGTTGAATCATCAGCATTCTCTTGCACAGTCCATGACAAATCATAGCCTGACAAAGGTTGACTTGCAGGAGTTCGGGCAGTTCCCTGGGTGCGATCAAGGTCAGAATCAGTATAAGGCAAACCCATCAACCGTTCAATTTCATTGGATGCCAGGGAAAATTTTTCAGTAATTTTCAGGGCAGCGGCATTGCCGTTAATGGCACTGATCTGCATTTTGGCCACCCCGAGAATGCCAAAGGCAAAAATAACCAGGGCCACCATGATTTCAATGAGGGTGAACCCGGCTGTCCCATGTTCTTTATGAAATCTGCATTTTTTTTGCTCTGTCACTATATCCATGGGATGCTCTCCTTGTCAGAAATAAAGATTTCGACATTGAACCACGGTGGTCAATATGCGGTTATTAACATTACTCTGCCTTTGCTCATTAAAATCAACCCTTGCTTCAATGGTGATCTGAATGCTTCTGATTTCAGAAAGATCTGTGGTGGCGTTACCGTTTAAATCAAGATATTCAAACACAAGCCTCTCGATATTTTCCGCAATAACCCCACGACTTCCTGTGCCCACCTTTCTACCAATGTCCGAATCACCGTCACTGTCTGCATCATACAAGTCATATTCAACGCTCTCCAGTTCTCCGGGCTCATCAGTGGTGCCGTCATTATTATTATCACGGTAGTCACCGTCTGCAACAAAGGTAAATCCCAAGGGATTTCCAACACTTCCATCACCTGCAGCCGTTATGCCAGCCCCGGCCATGCCATCGGGGTCATACCCCGCCATCCTGATATCTTTGATCATAATGTATTTGGCAGTTCTTATGACCTGCTGCATGTCAACAATCTGTTGCTGGGCAAGTTGGGCATTCTGTTGTCCCTGATATGCATAAAAAATGGCAGCGGCCACCACGGTTGAAATCACCATGGCAACCAGCAATTCAATCAGGGTAAATCCCTTATTTTTTTGGCATGCCCCATTTTCCAGTTTACATTTTTTAAAAAAATCTACCCATTTCCCAGAAAAACTTGATGAAAAAGTGCAAACTACTTTTGAATTTGTATGGAAAATGGCATTTTTTTGATCAATTATTTTCAATATCTTACATTCCCATATGGGGTTGTTTAAATCACTCGGTTCTGAGAGTACCCGCAGAATTGATAATAATTTTTTTACTTGTCATGTTTGAATTTCGAAGGATGATGTTTCCCTCAACTGCTCCGTGGGGTCGCAATCCCCTGCTGTTAAAGCAGACAAAATATCCAGATGTATTAACAGGAAAAGTAGAACTCACCAGATTTATCCCCGAAGGCAGATTCATATTCTTTAAAAAGGGTTCGCTGCCATTTTGAACATCATCATTTTTTATGCCTCCGACACCTTCCCCATTATCCAAAAACGACAGACAGGTGCCCGCGCTCAAATCAAAAACAACCACCGCATTTTCATTTTTTGTAATTGCCGCCATTTTCACTTCCTGTACACAGGAAATAATATCCCTGGCAGCACTCCTGAGACGAAATTCAGGAATCCAGGTTGTCATCAGAGGAATGGCAATACCAACCATAAGGCTGATGATGGCAATGACAATCATCACTTCCATTAATGTAAAACCGGCATTAAATTTTGGAAATTTTATCATGTTATCAAATTTTCCATCTTTGTAAGGGAAAGCACACGGCAACCATAATTTCCTGTCCCATCTGTTGACATTTTTTGTACCACAAAAATATTTTTCACAAAAACACCGGCAAACCATGGATTAAAATATAAACATAATATTTTCATAAGGATTATTAGTAATATTCAATGCAAGATTGATGCACTTTTCACAAACATTATAAAAACACCTTTTTATATATGCAAATACAATCATCTTACTACACATTTATCTCATCCACCAAACATTTAATTTCTTGCACAGATGTTGGCATAATCCCAAAAATCAGCAATCTGACAATTATTGTCAAAAAAACTGCCATTTTTTATCATTTTTCACAAAACAGCCTCATATTGAAACATCATAGCCATACTCCCTATAAGCAATTGGCTCTTTTTAAAAACTTAACTCCAAAATATGAGGGGAATTACTCTGGTAAATATAAAACAGAAATAAGATATGGCATATTTACGATGAATTTATTTAAAGGATATAGATCAGTTGAAATAAGCTCGATAATAAGATAAAATCTCAACATATCTAAATAAAGGAAAGCGTAATAATGGAAGAAAAAAACATACCAGATGAAAAAGATATTCAAAGCCTCACCCTGGATAAAAAAACCATGGATGTCCTGGTGGCAAACATTATCCCCACATCTAAATATTTTGAGGTTCGATTTGATCATATGCAGGATCAAATCAACAGAATTAATAATGACATCAATAATTTTCACAGTGACGTTGACAAGCGCTTTGACAGCTTGAAGGAGGACATAGATCAACGCTTTGAAAAGGTGGATCAGCGTTTTGAAAAGATGGATCAACGATTCGACAACATGAAAAAGGATATGGATCAGCGGTTTGAAAAGGTAGATCAACGATTCGACAACATGAAAAAGGATATGGATCAGCGGTTTGAAAAGGTAGATAATCATTTTAAGGACATGAAAATCGATATGGATAAACGGTTTGATCAGATGATAACATCCATTAACCGACTGACAGACACCCTTGAACAAAGAGATATCAAACAGCGTGGATTTACAATTAGAATGTTTACCATTGCCATCAGCATTTCCCTTTTAGGTGGACTGGGAACTTTTTTAAAATCAATGGGAGTGATCTAATACTCACCCATCCAGTCTTTTTATATTGACACTACCCAGGAAATGGATCCCTCCCCATATGAAACCCTCAAAAGAAATAGCCAAAATCCTTTTCAACAGCAAACTTCTGTCTGGAAAACAGATCAACGCAGCTCTAAAAAATGAGCCTGATATCCGAAAGGCACTAAGAAAACAACAACAGGCAACATCCAAGGAAAACTCAAGTAGCACCATCCTTCCCCCCATCTATTTCATGGATGTACTCCTGGCCCTGAAGCTGAAAAAACAAGATGACTCCGGCTTGGAACTGGACGAAGATCTTTTGTATGAAACCCTGGCCGCCGGGTGGCAACTTCCCTATAAAAAAATTGATCCCCTCACCCTGGACCTCAATGTTGTGACCCAGACCATCCCCCACTCCTTTGCCCTGCGCCACCTGGTATTACCCCTGAAAATAGAAGGCAAAACCATCCATGTGGCAACTCCAAATCCATTTAACCATGAGGCCATGGGAGACATTGAAAGGGTATCAGGGTTCAAAGCATCCCCGGTGGTGAGCCCCAAAACCGATGTGATGCATCTCATTTCTGAATGCTTTGGATTTAGAAAATCCATCACCGCTGCAGAAACCCAGTTCTCACAAAAAAGCAAAGGTGAACTTGGCAATCTGGAGCAGCTGGTTCACCTGAAATCCAGCAATGAACTGCCTGCCACGGACCAGCACATTGTCAATGCCGTGGATCATCTTTTTTCCTATGCCCTGGAGCAACGGGCCAGTGACATCCACATTGAACCCAAACGAAAAAAATCCCTGGTACGCATGCGCATTGACGGGGTGCTTCACACGGTGTACACCCTGCCTGGACGGGTACACAATGCCATTATCAGCCGAATTAAAACCTTGTCCGGGTTGAACATGGCAGAAAAAAGACGGCCCCAGGACGGCCGCATTAAGACGAAAAAAGATAAAATTGAAGTGGAAATCCGGGTGTCCACCATTCCGGTGGCCTTTGGGGAAAAGGCCGTGCTTCGACTCATGGATCCGGAGGTGTTATTCCAGGATCTGCCAAAGCTTGGGTTTTCCCGGGAGGATCTGGAAAAATACAATAACATTATCACCCTTCCCCACGGCATTATTCTGGTCACCGGTCCCACGGGAAGCGGTAAATCCACCACCCTCTACTCCACGTTGAAACAATTGTCCACCCCGGCGGTGAACATCACCACCATTGAAGATCCCATTGAGATGATCCATGAAGATTTTAACCAGATTGCCGTGCAACCGGCCATTGATGTCACCTTCAGCACCATCTTAAAAAACATTTTACGCCAGGACCCGGACATCATCATGGTGGGGGAGATCCGGGATCTGGACACGGCCCAGAATGCGGTGCAGGCAGCCCTCACCGGTCATCTGGTGCTCTCCACCCTGCACACCAATGATGCCGTATCCTCCCTTACCCGGCTTCTGGATCTGGGCATTCCCCCGTTTCTGGTGCAGTCCTCCCTGGTGGGAATCATTGCCCAGCGGCTGGTGCGGCGAATCTGTCCCCATTGCCGGGAATCCTTTGAAATGGATGAACAAGAACTTTTTGACATGGGCATACAGCTACCTGTCACCCGAAATCAAAGTGTTTCCCCAACAGATGATCGCCAAGGGCAATCATTTAAGAAGCACCTGTTCTCCCAGGAACCCGGTGCAATGGATTTAAATAACCTGGCGCCCCGGGACAGTTTAAAAACCGGCCCCAAAAGAAACAAAATAACCCTCCACAGGGGCAAAGGCTGCATCAAGTGCAGACATACAGGCTATCGAGGCAGGAGCGCCATTTTTGAAGTGTTGCCCTACTCCGATGCATTAAAAAAAATGACGGCAGGAGATGTCAATGTATCCAGCCTGAGAAAACGGGCCGGTCACGAGGGCTTGAAAACCCTGAGGGAAGACGCGGTATTGAAAATGCTCAATGGGGAGACCACCTTTGAAGAGGTGCTGCGGGTGACCTGGCAGGGGGATGGTTAAATCATCTCGGCATCGCCACTGCTCACCCAACCGATTTTATCCCGGGAAAAGATAATTTTCAGATATCCCCGGCGTTTTTCTTCCACACGCACCCGGGTCCCGGCATGGAGCACAAATAAAGTGGTGGCTTCGGGGGAAAGGCCCGAACGGATGGAAGCCTCTTTGGAAAGAACAACCGCATACCGACCATGATTTTTTTCATAATAATCATAGCACACCGTGGTTCCGGCCAGGAGCATGATCACAAAAAAAAGAAGACCTGCCAGGGTAAATACCCGTTTTCCCTTACGGGTTCTAAATCCCGCATATAGGGCAAAAGCAACAGACAGGCCAACAGCAGTCCAGATCATGAGCCGGGGGGGCAGATAATTTTTCCAGAAAAACAGCATTCCTGTGAAATCAAACCCGGGGGCTTCTGATTTATCTTTAACAAAGGTTCCGGCATGGGCAAGGTTGAACCTCAGATCCGGATCATGGGGCATTTGCATCTTGGCCCGTTCATACCACAAAATGGCCCGGCCCGTATCCCCGGCTTTTAAAAAGGCATTACCGGCATTGTAATATAATTTCCCATTGTTTATTCCCCGGGAGGCCAGTTGAACAAACAGGCCTGCTGAATCTTCAAATCGGCCTGCCTCATAGGCGGAAACGGCTTTAAGCAGGAGGGTTCCATCTCCAGTGTCATCCGAAATTTGTGCCGCCTTCACCCATGATGGTGACGAAAAAGCCACTATACCGAATGTCAATACAAGACAAATCAGCTTTATTACGGCCTTCACCCGATCCATCAATGCTTTTTTCGCCTGGGAATCCAGACCGGTCCCGCCGTACCGGACAGACTCAATGTCATGCATCACATTTTTCATCTGATTCACCGTTTCCAATTCCACCCCACTTTTATCCAGCAGATCACAGGCCTCCACAATGGTCATGGATCGCTCCTTTTCTTTGGCCCTGGAAAGAATATGACACATCATGGCCATATAAAGATGTCTTAAAAATGTTTGATCATCTGCCTGTTCTTTTTCCCCTTTATCCAGGTAATCAGCTGCTTTTTTTGCCAGAGCAACCCTGGGATCAAGGCCTTTGTTCATAATTCTGAAAAAAAATTGCACAAAAAAAAGCAGAACAAAGGGAGAAAGGTATAACACCATAAAAACAGGCATGGAAACGGCAGCGTGCCCGGAGAGCACATCAGGCCCTTGCTTTAAAGGCAAAATATCCCTGCCGGTGAAGGTCACCTTTCGGGGGGCCGCAGCGTTGGTGCCGGGGGAATACACTTCCACCGGGGGATTGAGCGGCTCCTGATCGGCGTTGGGAGCCACGGTCATGGGCATGGACGGTGTAAAAACCGTTTGATAGGCCTTCTTTTCCACATCAAAAAACGTCAGCCCCAGGGAAGGCACGGAGAAGCTTCCTGGAGACACTGGTACCAGGGCACGTTTAAATTTCTTTTGTCCTTGATATCCCTGATGGGTAAGTGTGATCTCCTCCACCGGGGAATCATCGTAACTCTTAAATTGCTGCGGCATTTTCACATCTGGAAATTTGGCATCCATAACATTGCCGGTGCCGGAAACAGTCACCGTTAATGTGGTGGAATCTCCGGCTTTTATGGCATTATTATCCAGAGATGCAGACAATTTAAACCGCCCCACCAGCCCGGAAAAGGGAACGGCCCCGTCATGGGGCGGCAATGGCATGACCTCAACGGACAGGGCCTTGGTTGAGAAACGTCGGGGCCGGGTCCGGGTGTTGGAAAAAAAACCATTGGCAAAAAATGAATCCCCAAAGGGGTCCCGGCGGCGGCTTCTGTCCTGGAGCACCACATCACAGGTGAGCATGGCAGGATCAACGGTGATGTTCCCCGGGGTGCGGGGGATGATGAGATAGGCGATCTCCACCCCATTGTATCTTTGTCCGTTTATGATATGGGTAAATTTGCGGGGCTCACCCATCTCTTCCACAGTGAATTCTTCAAATTGAGGTTTCTGGAGTCGGGCATTGGTGAATTGAACCGCACTGAACAGCTGAAATTTATAAATGCCCTGCTGGCCCACAAAGAGTTTATCATGGGAAAGTTCTGCCTGGACAAAAATATCCCGGGTATCCCGGGCAGAGAGGTTTTCCTCTGTCACCGTAACCGCAATGGATTGGGTGTAATAGGTTTTGCCGTCATGGGATACAGCCAGGGTCGGAATGGTAAGATGTCCTTTGCCCCGGGGAATCAGTTGAAATACAGCGGTGACTGTTTTGGTGTAATTGCCGTTGATAATGCTGATATTGCTGCTGTTACTCCGGGAAACAATCTGAAAGTCGGTTATGGGGGTGGTGTCCACTTCCCCTTCCCCGCCATCAAAGATCACCTTAAGCTCCAGATAGTCATTCACGGTAATGTGGTTGCGATCCACCTGGGCCGTGACGGAAAAAGCCTGGACCTGGACCGGCACCAGGATCATCATGGCAATCAGAATTTTAAACATATATTTAAACATCGTTGTTTTCCCCAAGGAATGAGTCTGAAATAATTTAACCTGACATCCGCGCTCCCGGATATGTAAAAATGGGCAATTTATTTTTTATACAAAAATCCGCCCAAGATTCTGTAATAATTAGAGTTTCATTTTTCGTTGTGGGCAGGTCAAATCTCAATATAATCTGCCCGTGGCAGTTATATACAATGCAGCCTCCAAGGCAACCTCAGCAGAGCTGCCCCCCCCGACGGGCAATAGGAACCGGACAATTGAGCTGTCTACAGTTCCGGTCCGGGACCATTGCCCGTCGGGGGGGCGGCGGTATAATACCATTTGGCTTCGCGTCTATGACCCTATATTTGTTGTGTCCGACAGGACATACCCGTTATTTACTCAACTTTCGGGCTTCATTTCAAAGCCGGCATTTTTAAATGTACCGATGGGGTCAGTGTGCCGACGGGGTCAGGCTTTTGTTATTGATGTTATCGACCAAGGCCTTTGCCAACGAAAAAAGCCTCGATAATGTCAATAACGAAAGCCTGACCCCACCACGAAATGCGAACACCGAAAGTTGAGTTATTTAAAACTGATTCCTGAATACCGATTTTGACAGCAATCATTTACCAATCTTTTTCCACCCGACCGCCGGAATAAGCAGGTATCATGGCCCCACCCGGCTGATCCTCCAGGCGGTCCAGCATCTGCTGCTGTTGGGGCTGCAAAGCTCCCATGCCCCGGGATTGCTCCCCTGCCCGGCCGGCCCCTTTATCTTTTTCATCTGTTTTACCTTCTTCCTTATTTTCCGCCGTGGCCTGTTGCCGGCCTTCTGCCTCTTTTTTGTCATCATCTCCGGCATTGGCGGCACCCGGCTTTTTTTGCTCTTCATGGGGCTTGGAAGACGGGTCCCGGGAGGATTTGTTCTTATCTGAAAATTTGGAATCCCGGGAATCGGGCTGGGCACCCGGTTGTTTCTCTTCTTTTTTGTCCTGTTCTTGTTCTTTATCCCGGGAGTCTTGATCCTGCTGATCATTTTGCTGTTGCCGGGAATCACCCGTATCCTTCCCAGAATCTTTTTCTTCCCGGTCTTGGGATTCCTTGTTTTCTCCATCTTTAGAAGATTGTTGATCCCGGGGCGCGTTCTTTTTTTCTTCGATTTTCTGTTTCACAAATTCAATATTTTCTGAAGCCTTATGAAAAAGAGGCGATGTTTCCGGTATCTGCTCAAAGGACTTCACAGCCTCTTCAAGATTGCCCCGGCGATACTGGGTGTTTCCCCGGTTAAAGAGGGCTTTTTGTTTTAAAGTTTCATCATCGGTGTCCATGGCCTTGGTGAAATTGGCAATGGCAGATTCATAATCCTCTTTTTTATAAGCGGCACTGCCAATGTTGTAATAAAGTTCCGGCATGTCCGGTCGATCCAGCTGGGCATCAATAAAGGATTTTTCTGCCTTTTCCCATTGCCCCTGCTGAAATGCCTCAATACCCCGGGCCACACTTTTTGACGCCCCGGCATGGGCCTTGGTAACGGAAAAAAGCCCCATATAAACGGCCGTTGAAACACCAAATAAAATCAACGGCAATAACGTATTCCGGGAACTGTTTTTTTTCTTTTCACCGATCATAAGTTCCAGAAACAATATGAGCACACAGGGCAGTAATACCCATTGGAACCTGTTTTCCCACACTTTTTTTCGCCCGCTCTGTATGGTGGTGCGTTCCATGTTTTTAAGGATCTCTCCCTTGTAAATCAAATCCAAATCCATGTCACCGGCAACGGATTTCACATAAATGCCCCGGGCCAGGGCTGCAATTTTTTCCAAACCGGCATCATCCACCCGGGACATGATAATGCTGCCCGAAGCATCTTTTTTAAATCCTCCGTCAGCATCGGGAATGGGGGCACCCTCTTTTTGTCCCACACCGATGCAAAAGATCCGAACCCCTTTGTCCGCAGCGATTTGGGCAATGTCCAGGGGATCTCCCGAGGTGTTTTCTCCGTCGGTGATAATGATAATGGCCTTTTCCGATGCCACGTCCCACTCAAAGCCCTCCAGGGCCGTGGCAATGGCACCGCTTAAATCTGTACCGCCCATGGGCAGATAATCCGGATTAAGGGCCTTTAAAAAAAGGCTGAAACCTGAATGATCCAAGGTTAAAGGACATTGCAGAAAAGCACTGCCGGAAAAAGCCACAAGCCCTGCCCGGTCAGACTGCATCATCTTTAACAGATCAATGATCTCCCGCTTGGCCTGCTCCAGGCGGGTGGGCTTGATATCCGTTGCCAGCATGCTCCGGGAACAGTCCAAAGCGATCATGATATCCACCCCTTTTTGTTCCACCTTTTCCCAGCGAAATCCCACCTGGGGACCGGTCAATGCAAGGGTTGCCAGCAGACAACCTGTAATAAGAAGGCACCCTTTGATCCAACGCCGCCGGGCATCCGCCCCCGGTGCCATGGCAGACAGCAAAGTCAATGACACAAACTGGGAAAGGATACGGCTGCGCTTTTGAATACCGTATACGGTGACCCCGGCCAGTAGAATCACGATCCAGATCAAATAAAACATGTTTGGCTGGGAAAATTTCATGTTAGTTCATCCCTATTTGAATCGTTTTCCCCTTAGTAGTTTAAAAAAAGGCATCATCATGCAACCATCCAAATATATTACCCCGTTTTCTGAAAAAATTGACCGATCGAAGAATAAATACATCAGGGAATCCGCATCAGACGTGTGTTAAAAAGAATAATATAAGCCCCAAGCAACACCATGGCAGGAATGATACACCATGGATAGAGTTCATTGTACTCAGCCCAGGCATCCACCTCCACCTTGGTTTTTTCCAGGCGATCGATGCTTTGGTATATCTGTTCCAGTTCATTTATATTTTCTGCGGCAAAAAACATGCCCCCTGTTTTTTGGGCAATATTTTTTAATGTATCATGGTCCATGTCCACCTGTTGATAAACATAGCGCTGGCCCAAAAGAGGATCATTGACAAGAAAGGGGGCTTTGCCCCGGCTTCCCACCCCAATGGTGTACACCTTTACCCCGCCTGTGGCGGCAATGTCTGCAGCCGCTTTGGGGTTAAGTTTACCGGAATTGCTTCTGCCGTCGGTCAATAAAATAATAATATTGGATTTGCTTTCAATGTCCAAAAGACGTTTAAACGCGATGCCCAGGGCATCTCCAATGGCTGTGCTGGGACCGGCTGCGCCTATTTTCAAACGATCCAGCACAAAGGAGATGGTGTTATAATCCCGGGTCAGGGGCAATTGGGTAAAGGCCTGGGAGCCAAATACCACCATGCCGATGCGATCCCCCTCCCGTTTCATGATAAAATCGTTCACCACCCCTTTGACGGCATCCAGGCGGGTGACAATTTTACCATCCCGTTTAAAATCCAGGGCCGCCATGGATTCAGAAAGGTCCAGGGCCAGCACAATATTGATGCCTTCGGTGGTGATATTCATCTTACGGGTGCCCCATTGGGGCCTTGCCAAGGCCACGATCATCAATGCCAATGCCAGATATTTAAACAACGGCAGCATGGCTGAAAGCATCATCACAAAAGATTTTGGCTGGAGACCGGGAAGAGCGCCATGGGAAACCATCACATGGGGTAAGTTATGGCGCCGTGTGCGCAAAAAAAATACCAGGGGTAAGGCCGCAAGCAATAAAAGAAACCAGGGCGATGCAAATCTGAACATGGGTTATCAATGCCCCTTTCCAATGTGTGAAGGGTGATCATCGGGCCCAGGGGACAAGAGATCCCCGGCCTGTTCCCCCCTGGCTGTTGCCGGGTTATTATTGGTGCTTATCCCTTTTACCGGTGCCGTCTCAGCCCCAGAGTCGGAGTCCATGGTCCCACCGGTTGTGAAATGGATAAATTCCCTTACCAGATCATGATCTTCATGGATACGTTTAATTTCAGGAGTGATACCCGCATATTTCACCATGGCTGCAAAGTGAAAAAAATCCCGGGTCCGGGCCGTGAGATTTCGATCCAGGTTAAGGCCGGATAAACTGGACACCACCTCCCGGGTGGTCATTTCCGGTGCGCCCATGTCAAAAACCTTTCCCATGAATGTTTTTAAAACCGCAGAAATCTCAAAATAATAACGGCGGGGGTCTGTTTTCATAAGATCGGCCAGGGCATCCAGGGCCTTTATAGCAGCTTGATCCGGTGGAAGGGGCGGGGGCAGCAACAGGGTATCTGCTATGATTTTTTTTTGCTTACGGTGTTTCAGATAAAAAAAGAGCAGCAGGCCCATGCCTGCAACCAGCAGTATCACTGCCAGACCCAGCAATATCTGGATGTAAATGGGATCCATGCCAATGGGTATTGGCGGTTCAATATCGTGAATATCGTGCATCTACCGCATCCTTTTTTCCCGCTGCCGGAAAAACAGCGTGAGCACATCTGCCACAGACTGATCTGTGGGCATATGAAAATAATCCACCCGGGCCCGGGTCAATGCTGTCTCAATGTCAGTTAACTGATCTTTTTTCCATTGAATATATTGATGCCGCACCTGGGGATTTCCGGCATCCAGCACCCATTTTTCACCGGTTTCAAGGCCTGCCATGGTGACAATGCCCCGGGAAGGCAAATTAAACTCTCCGGAATCTGATATGATCACCCCAATGAGTTCATGGCGATGCCGGGCCGTTCTCAATCCCTTTGCCACATCCGGGGCAATGAAATCGGAAATAATAAAGGCCAGACTCTTTTTCCTTGACACCGTGGCAAGGTACTCCAGGGCTGCCCGAATATCAGTTCCCTGCCCCTGGGGTTCAAAGGTGAACATCTCCCGTATTAATCGCCAGATATGGCTGGAGCCTTTTTTTGGGGGAATATACTTTTCCACCCGGTCGGTGAAAAAGATAGCCCCCACCTTGTCATTGTTTTTAATGGCACTGAAGGCCAGCACCGATGCGGCCTCGGCCGCCTTTTCCAGTTTAAGGCCCGAAAAAGTACCAAAACGCTGGGAAGCACTCATGTCCACCAAAAGGATCACAATGCTTTCACGCTCTTCTCTGTACAATTTAATAAAGGGACGCCCCAGACGAGCTGATACCTTCCAGTCAATGGCTTTTACATCATCTCCGGGGCTGTACTCCCGGACCTCTTCAAACTCAATACCCGATCCCCGGAAAACAGATCGATATTGCCCTGCCATGAGGGTGTTCACCGTTCGACTGCCCTTGATGTGAATCCGTTTAATTTTTTTTATGATATCTTCAGGAACCATGGTGGATTAACCTCAAAACCTGCCGTGGCAAAGAAATCATGGCACAGCAACGGAGTCAAAAAGAATGTGAATGATATCATCCGAGGTAATTTCCTCCGCTTCTGCCTCAAAGGAGAGAATGATGCGATGGCGAAGCACATCAGGTGCCGTGTTTTTAATGTCCTGGGGGGTGACATAGGCCCGGCCCTGGAGAAAGGCGCTGACCCTGGCCGCCTGGGCCAGAAAAAGGGTGGCCCGGGGGGAAGCGCCAAAGGCCACATGCCCACCGATATCCATGCCGTATTTTGAAGGATTTCGGGTGGCAAACACCAGATCCACAATGTACTCTTTTAATTTGTCATCCACATAAATTTCCCGGATCAGGTCAGCCATCTCTTTAAGTTCCACCGGGGTGACCACGGGTTCAATGGATTCGTGGTGTGCAAACCCTGTTTTCTTTAAAATTTCAAGTTCCTGGCTCCGGTCCGGGTAATCTATGAGAATCTTGAGCATGAAACGATCCACCTGGGCTTCGGGAAGGGTGTAGGTACCCTCCTGCTCAATGGGATTCTGGGTGGCCAGCACCAGAAAGGGGTCTGGCAGGGGATAGGTGGTATCTCCAATGGTGACCTGTTTCTCCTGCATGGCCTCCAAAAGAGCGGATTGTACCTTGGAAGGTGCCCGGTTGATTTCATCTGCCAAAATAATATTGTTAAAAAGCGGTCCCTTGCGGGTGATGAAGTCCCCCATTTTTGGACGATAAATCTCTGTTCCCACAAGATCCGCCGGCAAAAGGTCCGGGGTGAACTGGATGCGTTTAAAATCTGCCTGAACCGTGGATGCAAGGGCCATGACTGCACTGGTTTTGGCAAGTCCAGGCACCCCTTCTATGAGCACATGTCCCCCGGAAAGAAGCCCTGTCAAAAGACCGTCCACCAGATTTTGCTGACCCACCAGTGCCTTACCGATCTCTTTTCTCACGCGGCTGATCAACAAATGATGGGCCGCAATTTTTTCCTTTATCTCATCCATATAATCCCATATTCCCAATGTTTCACGGCTTTAAATTTTGCCATTTCATGCTCATTACTTCCAAAGGCGGCATGATATTATTTTTTTATAACCGCCACGGGCGGACCGTATTCTGATCCGGTTCTGCCCACAACAAAGCTTGAAATACAACCCTGATTTGAGGAGTATTTCATATAAAAGAAAAGGCAGCCTCCAAGGCAAGCTAAGGCAGAGCCGCCCCCCGATGGGTAATAGGAACCGGACAATTGAGCTGTCTACAGTTCCGGTCCGGGCCCATTGCCCATCGGGGGCGGCGGTATAATACCATTTGGCTCTGCGTCTACGACCCTATATTTGTTGTGTCCGATAGGAGATGCCCGTTTATAAGAAGAAATATAAAATAAAAAAAACAGGTGTCAAGGGGAAGAGTAAAGGCTTTGAAACAAAAAGGTATCCATCATCACGGTATCAGTTTATGGCTGTATATTTCTGCGGTAATGCGGGTAACTTTCAAAATATGCTCACGGATCTGGGTTTTATCTTTACCGGCATAATTGCGATAACTCATTATAATACCGCTTAATGCACCGATAAAAGACTGGGCATAGAGGCGGACATTTTCCTTAACCCCATACCGTTCCAGGATGCGTGAAAACCCGTCAAAAAAAATCCGGGTCACGGCACCAAACTCTTTTAAAGCCTGGTCATCCATGTTGTCTTTTAACATAATATAGGTCATCATCTGAAAAGTGGATTCATTTTGTATTAAATGGTCAACATAGGTAACAGCAAAGTCTTCAATGGTGGCAGGGGCGTCCTTTTTTACCATACCTTCAAAGGCCTTACTCACCGAAGAGATGTCCTGGATAAAAGCTTCCACAAACAGCTCTTCCTGGCTGGGAAAATACCGGTACAAGGTGGCAGGGGAAACCCCGGCTTCATCTGCAACATCCCGCATTCCCACATCATAAAAAGGTTTTTTGGCAAACAGGGCCAAGGCCGATTCAATGATGATCTGCTTTCTGGCTTCCCGCTCCTTCTCTTTTAAAGAAGCGAACTTTGATTCCGTATTCACTAAAAAAAATCTCCTGTTTTTTTAAATCTCAAATTTCATTGTGGCCGACAACGCTTTCATGTCAGTTGTTCAACACTTTTTATAACCGCCACGGGCAGACATTGTTCTGATTTCGGCCTGCCCACAACAAAGCATAAAAAATTTCCCCTAATTCATTTAAAAACCTGATCATCAATTGATAGGGGTATTGTGATGTGTAAACAACTATCATGCCTTTCTGGCGGGCACAAGAAAAATTTGGATCAAATGGTCAGGCAGATTGCCAGATTCTCTGACAAAAAAACATCCCCTCGGTACAAAATTGAGAGCGTTGACCTTTTTAAACCATATTGATATAGAATTCTCACATCTTCCCAATTTTGTTTCAGCCGGAATCAAAACCCATTGCTGAAATTTTTAAAATACAACAACTGCTAAAAGCCTTTTTAAAAATCAGGGGCTCAAAATGAAATCCCATGGGATTGCAACCAATTCACCTAATTTTTAAGCAGGCTCTAAGGCACAAGGAAAAAACATGCAGAATTATATCAAAAGGGATAAATTTGACTTTGAGTTGGGGTATTTAACCAAAAGCCCCTGTATCTGCTGTCAAAATCAGGATAAAATGCCCCACTGTCAAGACAAGTGCCCCCAACTGGATAAAATTCGGACACTCCTGGCCCGGGGCATTTCCACCCAAGCCAAGGGACTGGAAAATTAATCCCCATGAATTTTCCCGTTTTTTCAAAAAAATCCACAGCCCTTGCCGGAAAACATCTCACAGAATCTGTTTTCAGCACTTTAAAAGAGAAAAAAACACCCAATGGTTTTTCCCTGCCCATGGCCCTGGCATCGGGGATAAAAAACCATGACAGTGGCATTGGTATTTATGCCGGTGATGCTGAATCCTATGCTGTTTTTTCAGCTGTTTTTTCCCCCCTCATTGAAGAATACCATGGCATCCCTCCAGGAACACCCCATGGAACGGATCGCTCTGTGGTGGATCTGCCCAACCCGGATCCCCGGGGTCAATATATTTTATCCACCCGGATCCGGGTGGCACGCAACCTTGCAGGATACGCCTTTACACCCTTTATCCAAAGACAACAACGCCGGGAAGTCACCCGGAAAATAATGAGCGCCCTGGCATCCCTGCCAGATTCACTGGCAGGCATTTATCTTTCCATGGAACAGGATCCGCTGTCCCCGGTAACAATGCCCCCGAACGCTCAATTTATTCCCAAAAAACAATTACAGCCCATGGACCTGCACTCTTTTATCTTTAAAAAAGGAGACCGCTTCCAGGAGGCCGCAGGTATCAACCGGGACTGGCCCGATGCAAGGGGCTGCTTTATTTCCCAGGACACCCGGTTTCGGGTATGGATCAATGAAGAGGATCATTTAAGGATCATATCCATGGATGGCCACGGTGATATGTCAAGCACCTTTAACCGCTTGGCCATTGCCCTGGAAAATCTGGAAAGTACACTCAAGTTTGCCTGGAATGACACATTGGGATATCTTGCCGCCTGCCCTTCCAACATCGGCACCGGTATGCGGGCCGGGGTTCACATTTGCCTGCCCCGACTGTTTCATCAGCAGGATCTGCTGCACAAGGAAGTACGACAGCTTAATCTCCAGGTCCGGGGCACCCAGGGAGAAAAAACCCGGGTGGAAAAAGCGGTATTTGATATCAGCAATGAAAGGAGACTGGGAATCACCGAAAGAAAATGTCTGGTCACCCTTCACCGGGGGATCAGTCGATTAATCGAACTGGAGCAAACCCTGGAGCGGAAAAAATAACAACTAAGGGATTAAGTCAGTGATGTCCGGTTAGGTTTTTGCAGACTTCTTTTTCTTTTTTTTGGTCCTTTTTTTGACAGCCCTATCGCCTGATAAAGGGTATCTGAGCTCATTTTGTATATCATTTCTCAGTTGGCGGATTCTTTTGATGGAAACTTTTTCATTGAATTTATCATGACAATATATGGCCATGAGTAGATATGAAATAAGCCCACCAAGGATTTGTACCATGACTCCATACTCACTGCGAGCAATTAAGTGATACACTTTGAGATGTTTTTTCCACCATTTGAAAAAAGACTCAATGTCCCACCTGAGCTTGTAGATTTTTGCCACTTGCTCGGCAGTCAGATCATGTCGATCAGTTGCCACGTAAAATGTTGAGCCTGCAATTTTATATCCAACGACTCGGACTGGTGTCTCTGATTGATTTACCCCTGGAGTTCCAAGTAGGACTTCTGCATCATAAAAAATATGAGTGTCCTCCGGCACAAAGTTCTGTTTGATGATAGTTCGCGTAGTTTTGATTTTGATTCGGCATACAAAATGTTTTCCCTCAGCCTGTAGCAAATCAAAATCTTTATGGGATT
>NZ_FWXY01000029.1 GCF_900176365.1 Desulfocicer vacuolatum DSM 3385
GACTTGCATGTGTTAAGCACGCCGCCAGCGTTCATTCTGAGCCAGAATCAAACTCTCCAGTTATAATTCTTTTAAAATGTTTTTTTATGTGCTTGCCTGCACTTAAAACATCTTTTTACTCAATTCATTCACTAACCAGTTTTCAAAGATCAAATTCATTTTTGACACAAAAAAATCTTGCCGAAACATGCCGCGCTGTTTGCAAGCGGCGTTGCCGTCTCAACAAGACCCAGCGAAACTACATGCAAACTCACTTCTTGTCAAACACTTTTTTTATTTATTTTTCAAAAAAAACACAACCAATTAAAATAATTAAACATAAAAACTCTGCCCCAGAACTAAAAACTCAACAAAAACCTTTCACACGGCACATGTAGTGAAGATTAAAAGCATCGTGGTCCATTTCCTGGACAACAACCCTGTCAAAACCTGCTTCTTTGAGGAGTTCTTCTGCCTGCTGCCGCCCCCACATCATGCCAAGACCTGCCCCGTTGTCATTCAATCCCACGGGCATGCAATGCATGAGGCTCACCGTGTAAAGAAAAGGCCCCATGGGATGATCCATATTTCCGGCATGGTGGGACTGGGCCGCAATGTCCACCATGGAAAAAATCCCATCCACAGCCAGCATGGCATGGATACTTTTTAAAGCCTCCAGGGGTTTTGACTGGTCATGGATGGCATCAAAGGCGCAGATATAGTCAAATTTCTTTGCAAACCGCGGTTCATCCGCCAGATATGCCGCATCGGCCAGATGATAGGTCACATTATTTAACCCCGTTTTTTTCGCTTCTTTTCCAGCAATCCCAAGGGCCTGGGCATGATTATCAACGCCCCAGAACCTGGATTTTGGAAAGGCCCGGGCCATGAGATTCAATGCCACGCCCTCGCCACAGCCCAGATCACACACATCAATGCCCCTTTCCAGACGTTGTATCAATCGGCCTTCATCCACTTGGGGTAAAAATTGCTCCACCAATATCTGACGATGTTTGGCATTGGACAATTCTGCCATAAAGGCCTGAAAACGGGGATAGCATGAAAAGGGAACTCCCTGTCCGGTGTTAAATCCATCCACAACCGCCTCCATGGCACACTGGGTTAACAGCGGAATCTCCTGGGTGTACACGCCCAGATTATTATTACCGGCATTTCTTGTCAAAAAAACGGCATGTTCCGGTGGAAGATGATACAAAAAAACACTGGAAGTATCGGAACTTATTTCCACAACACCACCGGTGACCATCACCCCCAGCCACTCTTTTATATATCGAGGCTGTAACCCGCTCTTCAATGCAATGGCATCAACGGATGAAGGCACTCCGATGTTTTCCATGGTATCAAACAACTTTTGACGATATCCCACAGCCATGGCCAGATTCAGGGCACCACTATTTAGAATATCAACCATTTTTTTGCCAAAAGCCTCTTTTCTGACAGCATCGTATTCAGCCATCTTCACCTCACAATAAATTCATTTTTCAAATGGGCCGCAAAGTTAACGACCTGCCCTGCCATACAAACAAATTCAAAAAAAGTTGTCAAACACTGTTTAATAAGTTTATATATTGTTTTTTGCATGGCAGATTATCAATCTATCTCATAAAAACACAAAGGAGCGCATCCATGGATTTTTTCTTCAACCCCAAGGGCATTGCCCTCATCGGAGCCACCCCCAATCCCCTTAAGGGGGGCCACGCCATTTTGCAAAACCTTTTAAAGGGATTTAAAGGGAAAATCCATCCGGTTAACCCCCGTTACGAAGAAATCCTGGGCATTCCCTGCCACAAAACCATTGCCGATGTACCGGATCCTGTGGATCTGGCCATCATTTTCATTCCGGGAAAAATGGTTCCCCAGATCATTGAATCATGTGCAAAAAGGGGTATCAAAGGTGTAATCATTGAATCCAGCGGATTTGCAGAAAGCGGCAAAGAGGGACAACAAGTTCAAAAGGATCTCACCAATTTTGCCCGTAAGGAAGGGGTTCGACTGTGGGGTCCCAACTGTATGGGGCTTGTGGATGCGGTGAATAAAAACGTTTTCTCCTTTGTCAGCCCTGAATTATGGGAAGAACTGATTCCGGGGGATGTCTCACTGATTGTCCAGAGCGGCATGCTTTCAGGAGGTTTTCTCATTGACTGCATGTCCCATGGCACCATGGGAGTCAGTAAGGTGTGTTCCATTGGCAACAAAATGGATGTGGATGAATGTGAGATATTAGAATATATGCTCACAGATCCCCACACAAAGGTTATCGGTCTGTACCTTGAATCCATCACCCATGGCCGACGGTTCATGGAAATATGCCGCCGCGCCACAAAACCCATTGTCCTTCTCAAGGGAGGAAAAAGCGCCATGGGGGCAAAGGCCGCCATGGGCCACACCGCCAGCATGGCCGGCAACGGTGCTGTCATCCGGGATGCCATGGCCCAGGCAGGGGTGATGGAAGCCACTGATTTTCATCAAATGATGGATCTGTGCAGATCTCTTGCAGCCTATCCCGACATAAAACCCACCCCCAAGGGCCGTGTGGCCATACTCACCTACAGCGGGGGTGCCGGAATCATCTCCTCGGATTTCATGGAAAACGGCCCCATAGAGCCTGCTGTCCTGTCCCGTCAAAGCAAAGAACGGTTAAAAACCATCTTTCCCCAATGGATGCCCCCTTCCAACCCCATTGATCTGTGGCCTGCAGTGGAGCAACACGGTGCAGAAAAAGCCTATGGCCTTGCCATTGATGCTGCCTGTGATGATCCCGGTGTGGATGCCATTTTCATCCATGCCTTTGCCGGTGGATTCAGGCTCTCCCTTGATCTGGACAAAATGAGCCAAAAGGCAAAAAAAATGGGCAAACCTGTATTTTGCTGGCTCATTGGCAGACAGGATGAAGCGCGTATTGTTCAACTGGAGAGCCACTCCAAGGGAATTCCTGTTTTCCGGGAGCTCCACCGTGCCGTTGAATGCATGGGGGCCGTGTTTGCCCATGGAAACAGAACCATTTCTGTAAAAAGTGAACCGGACAATAGAAATGACACAATGGCCCATGACACAATTAAGGTCAGCCTGAAAAAGGGAAAAACAGCCCTGGATGAACATCTTTCCAAAACCATTCTGGATGCCTGTAATATTCCGGTGACAAAAGAAATTATAGTGGCAGACGAAGCATCTGCATGCCAGATGGCCACCCAGACCCTGAAATTTCCCGTGGTCATGAAGGGACTTTTGCCAGGGGAAGTTCATAAAACAGAAGCCGGTCTGGTCAAGCTCAATATTGAATCCCGGGACCAGGTAAAAACCGCATTTAAAGATCTGACCCAGGCCATGGACGGCAAGGGAGAAATACTTATTCAGCAACAGATCAAAGGAGATCTGGAACTGATCGCAGGGGTGGTCAAAGATCCTCAGTTTGGTGTGTGCGTCATGGTGGGTCTGGGGGGTGTCATGGCGGAAATTCTGGATGATGCTGTCTTTGGTGTGGCCCCGTTGAGCCACAGCGATGCCCTGGCTCTGATGGGACGGCTCAAGCACCAGAAACTGCTGGATGGATTCCGGGGGGCCAAGGGTGTGGACCGGGATGTCCTGGCAAAGATTCTATGTGCACTGGGGGATCTGGCCCTGGCCTATCCGCAAATTAATGAAATAGATGTAAACCCCTTGATCATCTCCAAGGGCAATCCCATTGCAGTGGATGCCTCCATTATCCAGGAACAATAAAGGAACCCAATTACAGAACTTAAAAATCCAGGTGGCAAAGTCTATTTATGCCTGATATATGGCAAAGCCGACACCGCACAAAAATAGATTTTGTCCCTGCATTGTGAGTTAAAGCAGATATTAAAAAACCATCAATTCAAAGGAGGTATCCACAAGTTCAGCAAGGCCCATGGCCTCAACTTTGTTAAAAATTTTATCCACCATGGCATTGATGACACGTTGATCCGAACCTGTGAGCGAAAATCCAATTTCCGCCCGGTCATGGATATCATTGGCCCCGATTTCAGCCACAGAGGCATTAAAACTGTTTTGAATACGACCAATAACCGCTTTCACAATCTTCCGTTTTTCCTTCAGGGAATACACACCATGAAGCCGCAGCACAATTCTACCTGCACCAATAACCATGTCTTTCCTTCCATCATAAACAATTAAAAATATTCAACCATATGGGTTTTAAAACGTTTCCGCATATCCTCAGGCAGGGGAATGGGTTTCTTAACGGTGTAGTCAAAATAGACCATGGTTACACGGGAAACGGCAGCTGTTTTGTCGTGCTGGATCATTTTCTGGGTCAGGATAAAAGACGAGCTTCCCATGTGTCCCAAACCCGTTTCAATGGTCACCCGGCCCTCCCCATCCACTTCTGCCCGGTAGTCCACCTCAAGCCGGGCAACGATCACCGAACCTTGTTTAATATCCATCTGGGGATTAATTATTTGATAAATCCCCTCAAATCCCTGTTCAAACCATCTGGGCAAAGTGGAAAATCCCACATGCCCTGCCCTGTTAACATCATCTGACGTGGGATGAATCTCTGTGTAAAACATTTAAACCATCCTTATTTTATGGCGTTTCCAATAGCCATTTTTTTTTATATGACTCAACTTTCGGTGTTCGCATTTCGTGGTGGGTTAGGCTTTCGTTATTGACATTATCGAGGCTTTTTTCGTTGGCAAAGGCCTTGGTCGATAACATCAATAACAAAAGCCTGCCCCCGTCGGCACACTGACCCCATCGGTACATTTAAAAATGCCGGCTTTGAAATGAAGCCCGAAAGTTGAGTTATATGAAATACTCCGCAAATAGGGGTGTATTTCAAACTTTGTTGTGGGCAGAGCCGGATCAAAATACGGTCCGGGCACATTACTCATCGGGGGGCGGCGGTATAATACCATTTTCAATATTCGTTGTGGGCAGAATACAGTCTGCCCGTGGCAGTTATAGCAGCCGCAGGGCATAAATACTGCGTCGGGAGACATGGCCTAAGATGCCATTCTCTTGACATACTGCCACTGCAACGGTACATAAAAACATGATTTTGAACGCTCAGTCCATAGATATTCGGCCACCAGCCGTCATCACCTGAATTTTTTAAAAATCCGAATTATATTACCTTTGACAAACCAACGGGTCAACACGGGAAAAAACTTTTTCTGTCTGGACCTCACCTTAAGGAGCTTTTTACATGAAAAATTCAACATCATTGTCCTGGAGAGCATTGTTCTTTGTTTTTATTTTCTCTGCCTTATGTGTCAGCGGGTGTTCACAAGCCTATTACGGCGCCATGGAAAAAGCAGGGATACATAAACGCGACATTCTGGTGGAAAGAGTGGAAAAAGCAAGGGATGCCCAGGCCACTGCCCAGGAAGAATTCAAATCCGCTCTGGAGCAGTTTGAGTCTGTGGTTTACCTGGAAAACACGGATCTTAAATTGGCCTACGAAGAGACAAGTGCGGCCTACAAAGACAGTGAAGAAGCTGCCAAAACGGTTTCCGAAAGAATTGACAGGGTTGAAGATGTGGCAGAAGCATTGTTTGTGGAATGGGAATCAGAACTTGAGCAGTACAACAGTGCAGAATTAAAACGTCTAAGCCGGCAAAAAATCACAGAAACCCGATCCAGATATGGAAAAATGCTCACAGTGATGCACAGGGCAGAACAGTCCATGGCACCGGTGCTCACCACCTTCCATGACAATGTCTTATTTTTGAAACACAATCTCAATGCCCAGGCCATTGGTTCGCTTAAGGGAGAATTTTCCCAGCTACAGAAGCAGATCACTTCACTGATAGGGGAGATGAACCGTGCCATTGCATCTTCCAACGATTTTCTGGCCCAGTTACAATAACAGCCACGGACAGCCCCAGGGGCGGCATGATAGCATTTTCAATATTTCGTTGTGCCAGCAAGTTTTTTTTTATATGAAATACTCCGTTAACCAGGGGAGTATTTCTAACTTTGTTGTGGGCAGAGCCAGATCAGAACACGGTCCGCCCGTGGCGGTTAGAAAAACAAAAACGCACATGAACCACACCCGGAGAAAAGAGCTATGCCATTAAAATCACTTTCTCTGCAACGGTATGTCGGGGCATTATTATTACTCCTTTTTGCCATGACAATCTCACCGTCACTCCTGAAGGCCGAAACCACCATTGTGTTCCTGGGAGATTCCCTCACCGCAGGGTACGGAGTGGATTCCCGGGAGGCCTTTCCATCCCTGCTTGCACCCCTTCTCTCAGCCAGGGGCTACAATGATGTAAAACTTATTAATGCCGGTATCAGCGGCTCCACCACCGCCAGTGCCCTGTCCCGTCTGAAATGGTACCAAAGGGTCAAGCCTGATATCCTGTTCCTGGCCCTGGGTGCCAATGACGGCCTCCGGGGGCTCTCCACAACCGCCATGGCGACCCACCTGGAAGAGACCATTAAGCTGGCCATCTCCTCGGGCATGACCATTATTCTTGCCGGTATGGAAATCCCCCCCAATTACGGATCTGACTACACCCAAAGGTTCAGGAAGGTGTTCCCGGTCCTTGCAGAAAAATACCCCATTGTATTCATGCCGTTTCTGCTTAAAGACGTGGCAGGACTCAGTAAATACAACCAGGTGGACGGCATCCATCCCAACAAAAAAGGACATGCCATTGTTGCAGCCAATGTAATTCCCTATGTTGTTACTGCACTGAATCTCATTGATGCCCCCCCAAAAAATCAAAATTAACAAGGCTGCCATGACAAACATACCGATTTTAAGTGTATCCCGGCTGGAAAAATCCTATCCCCAGGCAGGCACCGCCCCTCTCAAGGTAATTTCCAACACCGGTTTTACAATTTTTTCCGGCGAAACCATTGCCATTACAGGACAGTCCGGCAGCGGGAAAAGCACTTTAATGGCCCTGCTGGCAGGTCTTGATACGCCGGACAGCGGTACCATTTTGCTAAAAGAACAAAATCTCAACCGGATGAACCAGGATCAGCTGGCCCGTTTCCGGGCAAAACAGATTGGGGTTATTTTCCAGCAGTTTCATCTCATGCCCCATCTCACGGCCATGGAAAACATCATGCTCCCCCTGGAAATCCTTAAATATCATCCCAAAAAGATCCACACACGCACCCGCCGGGTACTGGAACAGGTGGGCCTGACCCGGCGAAGGGACCACTTACCGGCCCAACTCAGTGGCGGAGAGTGTCAAAGGGTGGCCATTGCCCGGGCATTGGTGGTGAAGCCTGCTCTTTTGCTTGCAGACGAGCCCACAGGAAACCTTGACAACAACACCGGCGAACAGGTGGCAGACCTGCTCTTTGACCTGGTGACCTCATCGGGCATGACCCTCATTGTTGTGACCCATAACATGGATCTTGCCCATCGCTGCCAACGATGTCTTGAATTGAAAAAGGGAAAATTACAATGAACTTCTGGGTGGGTCTGGCATTTAAAGAGTTGATGAGAAACCGGAGATTTTCCCTGTTTTTTGTGCTGAACCTCTCCATTGGATTAGTGGGATTCATTGCACTTAATGCATTTAACCACTCCATTAAAGCCCACCTCCAGGACAATCTTAAAGAGATCCTCACAGCGGATCTGGCCGTTTATTCCTCCAGGCCCCTGGATAAAATCGAAGAAAATATCATTGACAGGGTCCTTGGACCCCAACGGCACACCGCCCGGCAGATTACGTTTTTCAGCATGATCTCGGGCAAAAATATTTCCCGGCTGGCCCGCATTGTGGCCATTGACGATGCCTTTCCTTTGTACGGACGCATTACCTTTGATAACAGCCCTGATTTTTTACACAAATCACCGGACAATAAAAACAACTCCCTTTTTCGCAACCCTCCCCCGCTTAACAATAGCAATCCCCACCCCGGCGCCTGGATCAGCCGGGATCTGGCCCTGGTGCTCAACATTAAAAAAGGAGACCTCATTGGCATCGGCTCCCGTCAATTCAAGGCAGATGCCATTGTCACCGCCACCCCTGCCGGGGCTGTCAGCCCGGTGGAACTGGCTCCGGTGATCCACATCGGCACTTCCAGATTAAAAGAAACAGGCCTCATGGGGTTTGGCAGCCGCACCCGTCATATCAGCTATTATAAACTTCCCCCGGGAACAGACATCGTCCAGATAACCCAGACCCTGCGTAATGAATTTTCCGCCCTGGTTAACGGAGAGCCCCAAATTGATGTGTATAACAGTAAAGATGTAAATCAAAATCTGGGGAGAATATTTGGCTATTTCACAGGTTACCTGGGCCTTGTGGCCATTGTGGCACTGTTCCTTGCCGGTATTGGCACGGCCTATCTGTTCCGGGGATATCTCAATGACCGGTTAAAGGAGATGGCCATTCTCATGGGGCTTGGGGCCGGCCGCATGCAAACCTATGGTCTGGTTTTATGCCAGGTGATCATGCTGGGACTTGGGGCCACGCTTTTGTCTGTGCTTTTATCCGTTGTTGTGCTGCCGCTTTTTCCTGAAGTGATGAAGGGGTTGATCCCCCCGGGTTTCAAGACCGTCATCCCCCCCGGCACCCTGGGCCTTGCGGTTTTCATGGGCACCCTTGGCAGTCTTATTTTTTGTCTGCCCGTATTTGTGCGCATCCATGATCTTAAACCTGTGGTGCTGCTCCAGGGGCTTCACACCTTCTTTTCCATCCCCGCTGCTGCGCCCCCCCGAAGCATCTGGAAATGGATGCCCCGATTCCATGGAAAGCAGAAAATTCAGCTCATAAGCTTTATTCCCGGAGGACTTGTATTCTGGGGGCTTGCCATGGCCCAGACCCGTTCCCTTGAAAGGGGCACCCTTTTTCTGGCAGGCTTTTTTTCTGTTTTTGGCATCATGGCCCTCATTGGCCGGGGCTTATTGATCCTGGTGAAATTCTTTTCCCGCACCCACCGGGTCATTGCCAAAATCGCCCTGAGAAATATTTTCCGCCACAAACACGCCTCGGTGTCCTGTTTTGTCACCATTGCCATGGGGGCCTTTCTCATAAATGTCATCCCCCAGGTAAAAAACGGTATCCAGGACGAAATAAGCCGTCCACAAGGACTTGCCGTGCCGGGATTTTTTTTGTTTGATATCCAGCCGGAACAGCTTTCCTTGCTCAAGACCTTCCTGGACAACAGAAAATTTAAACTCACCAATGCCTCTCCCCTGGTGCAGGGAAGAATCAATTCAGTGAACGGGGTGGGCTTTTATGAAAGAATAGAAGAGAAAAAAACAGGTCTACTGGATAAATTTAAACGAAAAGAGAAAAAAGACGCCCGTTCACAGGGAGAATTCAGGAGAAGAACTTTTACTTTTTCCTGGCGAAAAGCACTGGATGCATCGGAAAGCATGGTGAAAGGCAAAGCATTAAGTAACACCCCCTGGAATTTTGAAAGTGATCAGCCCTTTGAGGTTTCCCTGGAGGAGGGGTTTGCCCAGCGGTTTCACCTTAAAATCGGGGATGTCATGGAATTTGATGTCCAGGGAATTCCTTTAAAAGGCCGGGTGAAAAACCTTCGTAAGGTGAGATGGAACAGCTTTCAGCCCAATTTTTTCATTCTCTTTCAAAAAGGCGTACTCAATGATGCCCCCCGAACTTTTCTGGCCTCCATTCCCCAGATGCCCGAGTCCGAAAAAATGCCCCTGCAAAATGCCATCATCCAAAAATTTCCCAACATTTCCGTGCTGGATGTAAAGCACACCGTGGCCCAGCTGCTGGACATCACCCAGCGGTTGACCATTTCCATAAATTTCATGGCCTGGCTTGCCATACTGGCCGGTCTGGTGGTGCTGTTTTCCATTGTGCGCCACGAAACCCAGACCCGGGTGTGGGAGATCAACCTGTTAAAGGTGTTGGGGGCGGGTTTTTCCGATGTGCGGCGGATTATCCTGTTTGAGTTCGGACTTCTGGGAACCACGGCAGCCCTTTTTGGCATTGTATTAAGCCTTGGGGTTTCCTATGGGATCTCCTGGTTCTTTTTTGGAAGGCTCTGGGTCTTTCACTTTGGTTACAGCCTGTTTTCCCTGGGTGCCATTTCTTTGATTTCCATGGCAACGGCCCTGGTGGCCACCGGCCGGGTGATTCATCAAAAACCGGTGGCATTGTTAAAATCTTTATAACGGGCATGTCCTGTCGGACACAACAAATATAGGGTTGTAGACACGGAGCCAAATGGTATTATACCGTCGCCCCCCGACGGGCAATGGCCCCGGACCGGAACTGTAGACAGCTCAATTGTCCGGTTCCTATTGCCCGTCGGGGGGCGGCTCTGCTGAGATGGAGGCTGCATTGTATATAAAACTGCCATGGGCAGACCGTATTCTAATCTTGGCCCATCACCCCATGGTGAGGCAATTTCGTCCAGACTCTTTACTTTTATATAAAAGCGTGTCAGCTCTTTTGATGATTTTATCAATGGTATCGTTTTCTTCCACCAGGGTGGCACCGATGGAGATGGTGACATGGAGCTTTTTATCTTGATGCATAATATAAGAGTTGCCCACCAGTTGGCGAATTCTGTCACCGATCATGCCAAGATTTTCTCCATCAACATTTCGAATAATACCAAGGAACTCTTCTCCGCCCCAGCGCCCAAAAAGATCAAAAGGGCGTGCATTGGCAGTGAATGTTTCAGCAACAAATTTCAACACCTCATCCCCCACATCATGGCCATGGGTGTCATTAAAAACCTTAAAATGATCAATATCCATGAATAAAAGCCCAAAAGGAACATCAAACCTTTTTTTCTCTTCAAATCTTTTTTCAAGCTCGGATTCAATGTAGTTTCGGTTGGGCAGCTGTGTGAGATTATCAAGCAATGCCATTTTTTCAAGCTCTTTCACCCGCAAGGCACTTGCAGCCTGACTGCTGATGTCCGTGAACAGCTCAACACCGCCGATAATATTGCCGTCATTGTCGGTCAAGGTGTTCACACGGACGGACACAGGGATGCGATGCCCTGCCTTATGGTGCATATACACCTCTGTTTCCCGGGGTTGTCCATCGGCAATGGTGGCAGCAAGGGGGCATCGGCCTTTGCAGATACTGTTGCCCTCACTGTCCACGTGGGTCAAAATATTGTCTGCACAGGATTTGCCCACAACCTCATCTGCGGAAAAACCGGAAATCTCTTCAGCCGCTTTATTCCAATAGGTAATCACTCGATTTTTATCAACAAAATACAATCCATCATGGAGATTTTCGATAATTCTTTTGTAGGATTCCTGTTCCAGAGTCATATTTTTATCCCCCTATTTTTCAGGCCAGTTGACCTTCCAGATAACGCACGGTTTCGGAAAATCCCCGTTTAAACTTTTCACTCTGGGCATTGGTGAAATCACTGAATTTCACAAGATCCAGGGTTCGCATGAGATTGAGCTGCTGAAGCATTCCATCTTCAATGATCTGAGCCGCTAAGGGTGCTTCCCGGCCTTCTTGTTTTAAATTTTCCATGGATAAAACAGCTTGTCCAAAGGGATCCGTCTCATCTTTACCCCTTTTAAGGAGATCCTCTGTCATCAAGGTGAACATGGCATCTATTTGATTGCTTTTTATCAGGGTGGGACTGTGAAAAAAGGAAAAATCTTTTTCCACTGCCACTGTGGCACTGTTCAGACATGTGACTTTTTCAAACCAGTTCAAGGTATATGCCACATGGTCTTCCCGGGTCCAGCCCTCTGCCTTCCAGACATGGGCCCGGATGATTTTATTAAGATGTTCCAGACAAACGGACTGATTCTCAAAATCATAATTACCCAGAAATGCACCGGATTGAAAAAGATCCACACCGGGACGGGTGGCATGTTCGGAGATTTCAGCAGATAAAATTCGAATTTCTTTTCCCGGTCTGGAAATAAGAATCTGATACGACGGAGCGTCCTTTGATATGCGATGAAGCTCTTCCACCGTGTCAGGGGGAGTCAATTTTCCGGCAAGAAGGGGGGGGATAAATGCCGCAGACACGTTGGGACTCAAATCCACCACTGCCAGGGCTTTTTCAAAAACAACAAGGTCTTCATCTTCCAGGGGCCCCATGGGAATAAGTCGTCCGGGTTCCAGATCCGGGCCAAACAGTTTCAATGTGGCCTCAAGGGCTGCCTGCCAATGGGCGCTCCTGGGATCTTTTCCTTTTTTAATCCATTTGTTTACCTTTTTTTTCATTGGATTTTTTCCCATGTGCATCACTCTCCCTGCTCGTGTCATTAAATATTGGAAATTTGATCACCAAACTAAAAAAGACATCAAAACAGATTTCCATGGAAATTGTCAAACGGTTTAATACCTGACATGCCCAGTTGGTTCACCAATTTATGATGAAGGCTTGACGAGACAAGAAAATCCACATTTTCTTTGATAATTGATTTCCACTGTATTATTATGAATAATGTCGCTGTAGCGTTAGGACATGCCCGTTATTTATAAAAAAAATACCCAGCGCCCCTGGTGATCCTACTTTTCAACACCAAGACTTGGCTCTGCCCCAAAATTTTTTCAATTAAAGGAATGGCTGGTCATGCGAATTGCTGTTTTTTCAGATATTCATTCCAACCAGGAAGCCCTCCGGGCATTCATGGAACATGCGGCCCGTCAAGGCATTGACCGGTATGTCTGTCTGGGGGATCTTGTGGGGTATGGGGCCAATCCCAACCGGTGCATTGACCTGGTGCAGAGTCTTCCCGGCATCAGCTTTATCAAGGGCAACCACGACAATGCTGCAACGGGCAATACAAGTAATATGAACACCCGGGCAGATAAATCCATGGCATGGACCCGGCAACGGCTCTCCGGCAACAATATCATTTTTTTAAAGAAAATGGACACCGTGATCAAGCAGGGCAACCTGACCTTTTGCCATGCCACCCCCTACAATCCCCTTACCTGGGCCTACATCACAAAAAGAAAAGTTATTTCAAAAACCTTTGCCAGGAGCCGGGCTAAA
The DNA here is from genome assembly GCF_900176365.1 of Desulfocicer vacuolatum DSM 3385. GTDB lineage: Bacteria > Desulfobacterota > Desulfobacteria > Desulfobacterales > Desulfobacteraceae > Desulfocicer > Desulfocicer vacuolatum. The sequence goes on from NZ_FWXY01000029.1 coordinate 12,922, forward strand.
ATCATATTTACCGGCCATACCCATGCCCCGTCAGCCATTACCCGGAAGAATTTTTTCTGCGTTTATATCAAAAACCCCAAAAACAACAGCGTGCTTCCCGCAGCCACCCAAAAAAGGCAAATTTTCAACTGCGGCAGCATTGGCCAACCCAGGGACGGAGATCCCCGGGCATCATATCTGATTTATGACGCAAAGGCACAGCTCATCGAATTCCACAGGGTGCCCTATGACCACGATAAGGCAGCCCGGAAAATCATGGATGCCGGTCTTCCCCATTATCTGGCCACCCGCCTTTTAAAAGGGGAATAACAAAAAGACATGATTCATTTTGCAACAGGGGCTTTAACTGTAATGGGAACCCCCTTTATACCGGCGTAAAACACAATGATTTCAGCAGGGCCTTCGCCGTCGTTTCTGCCGTAATGCCAGGTATCCACCACCTCCACAATGGGGTCTCCGGCATTCAGGTGTAATGTCTTTTTATCCTGGGTGACCACTGTGAGCTCTCCCTTGATCAATACACCGGCATTGATCACCAGATGCTGATGCAGGGGCAATTTAGTTTTAGCAGGAATCACAATCCTTAAAATTGTCACCTCAGGGGTTCCCGGATTGTACCCGGGCAAGGCAGCACCGTTCCAGCTGGTGGTTGTTTTTGCCAGCACATCCACAGTTACCCCCCCAGAACTGTCATGGGCCCATGAAGCAGTGGTGAATGCAAGAACCAGCAGCATAATTGTATAAGATATTTTTTTCATCATTTCATACATCCCTTTGAATTACGGCCCCCCTTGATTTCAGGAAGCATTTGATCATAATGTCTGCCACATTGTGAAAAAAATTTAACAATGCACAATAAAAAATATTATGACAGGCGCTTGCAACAAGCACAATCATATATCTTGAATAGTGTGCCATCTTATATTCAGGCCCTTCAGAAGGAGCAGTTGATTTACAACACACGCCTTATGGCCATCATTCTCTCCCCTTTTTCCTGATCGGACAATTCATGCCACGGCGTATCAAAAAAAGGATCAAAAGAGTGGGGATTATCTTCCAGCTCAAGGTCCAGCCATGACATGGGATTAAAATCACCGCTGGTATCTTCCTTGGCTGCCAGCTCTGCCGAGGATCTGACATAATCCATCAGACTGGGTTTTTTATCCTGTTCTTTATCCTCCGATGTCTGGGAAAAAGGATCATATCCCGGCTTTCTGTACAATGTTTCAGCCTTGTCAAGGATATCCGGTTTATAAACTTTTTCTGTCCAATCATGGGGTTCAAACTCTTCAATGGCCACGGACACCGCAGCCTCTTTGCATTGTGTAACATCAACAATATTTTTTACAATCTTTTCGGTCAACTCTTTTTTCTGCTGCTCAGATCTTCCGGCATACAGCTTTACGACAATGTGTGGCATAAAATAATTTAATCCTTAATCGGTTTCTGTGTATTGACAACGCCCCGTTGCTCCGGGGCCATCTATTCATAGAACTCAACTTTCGGGCTTCATTTCAAAGCCGGCATTTTTAAATGTACCGACGGGGTCAGGCTTTTGTTATTGATGTTATCGACCAAGGCCTTTACCAACGAAAAAAGCCTCGATAATGTCAATAACGAAAGCCTGACCCCACCACGAAATGCGAACACCGAAAGTTGAGTCATAAAATTTGTGGCAATGAACTCCCTGATTCTTTAACCCGGGGATCATTGACTTTCCCCCACCTTTATTAATCTTAATTGAAAAATCAGTCAACAACGCTGTTTAAAGCCACCTCAAACCGAGCATCAATGTCAGCAAGAAAAGCCTCCCACTGGATACCGAATTTATAAAAGGCCAAAGATGCCGTTTTTTTGGTAAGGATGGCATCTCTATAGGACCTTAATTCTTCTGTATTCAAAATTTCCAGAATCTTTTTCTTACCCAGACGTTTAATCAGAATGTTGGGGATATAATGTTCCAACACCCCCCACACCAGCCTGTCATTACTTGTAAGTTCAGAAATACGTTCATAAAGAATGGCCTGAAAGGCAAAAATCTGTTCGCTGGTCTGTTCGGACAAAACAAACAAGGGCACAGAGCGGTCTGCCTCATGGAGCCTGATGAGCATCACGGTCTCTTCTGTGCCGTACTCGTCCACCAGAAGCATGATATCCCTGATCAATGCCCATCGGGTGGCGGTGTCGTTGAGAAGTTTTTCTTCGTATTCGTCGCCAAAGAGAAATGCTGTAAGCACTTCGGCAATGGAGCTTGAAAAAACCCCTCCCTTATTGGCTGTTGAATCTTTGATTTGACGAATGGCGGTGTGGGCGGCGATATATCGCCTGGAAGCATCGTCAAAAAATACGTTTGCCCCTTCCACAACAAACTCAAGATCCTTAAACAAAGAAACAAATTGTTTCACATTGCCGTGGTTGACAGTATCTTTAAAACCGCCGCAGGGGATAAAAGCTCTGATATTTGCCCGGCTGACGGCCTTACGGCTCACCGGGTCATGCAGAAAATTTCTGTGGAACAGCTTGCCTTCTTCCACAAAGGTGCCATCGGGCAGGGTGATGTTTCTGGCGGAAAGGGGAACCCTGAACCCCTGGGCGCTGAGTTTATGGAGAGGATAGGCAAGGGAATTGGCCCGGGGGGAGGTGTGACGCATAAAGGCTATTTTTATCAATTCACGCTTGTCCAGCCCCTGGGGATCAAACAATACAGAGCCTCCGTCAATAACCAGACAGATATTGCCTTTGTAGCATTGGATGACATTGGCCCCCAGATCCCCGTCAGGTCCGCCGGTCATCATGAGGTTCAAATCCTGTTCCTCAGCCCCTGAGTGACGAATCAATGCCCTGAATGAACTCATGATGCCGGAGGTGGTCATGCCACTTGTTTCAATGCGATCTCCAATGGCATCAAAAATGATATCCATGTCCAGGGTGGTTGCCACGGATTTACCGTTGATCCGGAGCTCAACCCCTTTGTCATCACGGTTGTATAGCCCAAAAAGGTCCTTATTATCCAGCATGCCGTAGGTGCCGTGGGGAATGCCAAAGGTCTTACCGGTGGTGATGGTTCTCCAGTATTTATACCCCCTGTCCCTGGCCCTGAATGACACCGCATCCATCAGGGGCGCGGTTCCTTCATCTGGGTCAAAAAAGACCATTTCAGGCTTTCCCAGATAATCAATGATAAAAGGGTCTTCCAACATCAAATCCATGATCCCTTCACTGTAATCGGAAAGGGCATCCTCGCTGTAGTCTGCATACAGAGAATGGGGTACCACCACCCCCTTTGAACCGCTTTCGCAGATATCTTTATGCTTGAGACGCTGGGTCTTGGGGCCAAGTGCATAGTTCAAAAGCACGGCATTATCAAGTTCTGTGTCATAATTGGAAGCTGACACACGGATCAATCGAAGGCCCCCCCGGGCAATATCACCGGCCCTGAGATGGGTGCCGCAGGCATAATGTCCGTTAACATAAAAAATGCCGTATACAAATTGACTGAAAACAATGGGATCAAGGATCCGGTTATCAAAACGAAAGGCAAAGGATCGTTTTTCCGGCTTGTAAAAATTGGTTTTCAGGGTGCAGTCCACCATCTTGAACATAAAATTAAAAATATCATATCCAAGGCTGAAATCCATGAATCGGCTGGCGATCAATTTATTAAATGCATGGTACTTTTCAATGAGGGCATCATTGTTCAGCCTTGTGTTAAGAGCAGGATCAAACCGCTGCTCAAACAGGCTGTAAAGGCATTTTATCAAATCCGGATGGGCTTTTGCCGTTTCCAGTATCAGCTCTGAACCGTAGGTGGATTTATTATAACTTTGTATGCGTGATGCAAAGGCATCTTTGTGATCCATACCGGTGAGGCTTTCCATGATCTCTCTGTCCGTTGCATTTTCCCGCTCCTTAAAAATGAACAGATGGGTAAAATCCACAGCATTGCTGGCAAAAAGCATCTCCTTAAAGGTAAGGGTTTCTGTGATGTACAAATTTTCCATGCTGTTGAGACCAAAGCAGAGAAATGCTCCAAGGTCGGCCCGCAGTGGGCCCTCTTTTGATTGGGGCAGTTCTCCCCGGATATAAAGCGAACAGATGGAAGAAGGAACAGAGGATTGGGTCCAGTATGGCTCCCAGTAGGCCCGCATCAGCTCAAAACCGTGGGATTTCATTAATTTGCGCAGGGCGGGCAGCTGGGGACAGGCAAAATCACTGTTAAACATCAAACGGGTTTCATCTGTTTCTGGAAGATGAAAGACCTCAATCAGGGGGGTAACAGATTTTTGACAATCATTTAAAAACAATTCATAACGTTTGCGGGTGGACTGCGGGGTGGAGGTGTAGTCCCCGGACAGGGAAAACAAAAATCTGGAGACAACAAAGTCATCCCCGGAAAAATCCTGCACAGTTTCCGGACGAACAATGTAAGTGTAATAATTATTTTCCGGGCTGTAATAGTATTCTCTGCGGTGGCCGGAAATAAGATCTTCCAGAAGTTTTTCCATGCCGTCCCGGGTCTCCCGGGTGGCAATGCGGACCCGCTGGAAATGACTGCCCTGATCCAGGCCGAAATCCACATGGGCAACCCGGCCGTAAAGTTTCACTTTACCATCCTCCACCGTGATGCTGGCGGCAATGGATTCCAGCAGATGTTTCAGGGATTCTGTTCCGATATTCTGGAAAAAGTAATTGGGAAGCCCCAGGTCCTCCAGCAGAATATCGGCAGCCATGTTAATACATTTAGATGTGAGCAGTCCCTGGGAAGACAAGCCCATGACGGCCTCGCACAATACTTTGGGATCGAGGTTGACACATTGGGCCGTATTAATAATATCCACATCCTTTGCCACCAATGCGTATGGTTCTAAATAGTTAGCCATGTAACCTCCTTAAGGAACTAAGCGGGGGAAATAACTGTTTTCAGACATTTATGTAAGCGTTTTATGGCTTTTATACTACCCGGCCGGGGCCGGGAAAGGAATCCCCAGTTTTTCTCAATCATTTTCAGGTTGTTTTAACAGACATATCATTTAGGATAGCACAAATCCTTTTATAGGCTTACATTACAAACAGTTATGTTTCTTACACATACCGTCCCCACTCCATAACACGTAAAACAATACCGCATTATAAATGCAATTTTATCGTGTTAATTCGACACATAACGGATTTTTTTTATATGAAATACTCCGCAAATCAGGGGTGTATTTCAAGCTTTGTTGTGGGCAGGCCGAGGCCGGAATACGGTCTGCCCGTGGCAGTTTGGTGCCCTGATGGAATATTGGGTGTGTCCCACGCCCCTTGTTTTTCAAGCGTTTTCTGTCCCACGCCCACATTTCCCAACATATCTATAATCGTTTAAATTCCAGCAAGTTAACCTTGTTACAGTCACTAACACATATGAACATTACGTAAAAAAATACCGCATTATACATATGATTTTATCGTGTTGCTTAAAAGTTTAATATCAGATAGTCATATCAAGCTTTAATGCGTGAATTTTTCATGTATTATTACCCCGGTACACATGGGAAGCATGACTTGATCTTCTGTGGATGAGACATCTAAAGGGGGATCTAACTTTCCGGCTGAGGCACCATTGATGATGAACGAAAAAAACAAAAATTTTGGCAATAAATTTCATGCCCATCCCGACACATATCGGGATATTATGGCCTACGAAGTAAAGGAAATCCTTTTAATTTCAAGCCCTTACAATATGTTCAACATGGAGGAAGACGGCAGTCTTACATCCAAAATCATCAACGAGTACAGCGGACTGAATCTGCGATATCCCCCGGTGATCACCGGCGCTTCTTCAGCAGAGGAAGCCCTTGATCTTTTGAAGCAAAAACGGTTTGATATGGTTCTCATCGTACCTCACCTTAAGGAAACCGATGTTTTTTCCCTGGGACGGGAAATCAAACTTATTCAGCCGGACTTAAGGGTTATTCTCCTTTCTCCAAGCATCAGAGCACTTCCTGCAGGCCATGATTCCCATTACAACAGCGGTATTGACACCATTTTTATCTGGTCAGGCAACTCCGACCTTCTCATCACTTTGATCAAAAACGCTGAAGACCACATCAATGTGGACAACGATACCCGGCGTGCCAATGTAAGGGTGGTGATACTGGTGGAGGATTGCCCGGAATATTACTCCTTTATGCTGCCCATTATTTACAAAGAAATCGTTACCCAGACCCAGGCCCTCCTGGCAACGGATTTAAACGACAGCATGAAACTTTTAACCATGCGTGCAAGGCCCAAATTACTCCTGGCAAAAAACTATGAACAGGCCATGGCGTTATACAAGCGATATAAAAAGTTTCTGCTGTGCGTCATCTCAGATACCCGTTTTCCCAGAAAGGGCAAACTTGATGCAGAAGCCGGTATCAAGCTGTTTTCCACCATCCGCAGCGAAACCCGGGGGATTCCCCTGCTCCTTATGAGCTCAGAAAAGGAAAACTGTAAAAAAGCAGATACAATTCCAGCCCTGTTTCTGGACAAGAATCACCCCAATCTGCTCCATGCCACCCGGATGTTTTTCCTCAATCATCTGGGATTTGGCAATTTTGTTTTCTGCATGCCCAACGGCCGAAACATAGACATTGCAACCAACTTGATGCAGCTGGAAGCAAAATTGCCCACCATTCCGGATGAATCCCTCATTTACCATGCAGACCGGGATCATTTTTCCTCCTGGCTCATGGCCCGTTCGGAAATTGATCTTGCCTTGAAGTTCAGGGCCTGCACAAGTGAGGATTTCAGCAGCCCGGATGAACTCAGGGAATTTGTCATGAGCAACATCCATGAATTGAGAAAATTCCAACACAAGGGCATGGTGTCCACCTTTAACGAAAATTATTTTGATTCCGATATCAAGGAGTTTGTAAAAATCGGCCAGGGCTCCCTGGGGGGGAAAGGCCGGGGTCTGGCGTTCATGTCAGGGCTTCTGGCCCGGGAAAATGAGCTCCATAAAAAACATCCGAAATTCACGATCCAGATCCCCAAAACCCTGGTTTTGTGTACAGATGTTTTTGAGGCTTTCATCACCCAGAACAAGCTGGAAAATTTTGAGAACCAAAAACATCCAGTGGAAGAAGTGGTGGAAGTTTTTCTCCGTGCAGAATTGCCCCCATGGCTAATCAGACAGCTAAAGGCATTTTTATCCCAGGTAAAAGTCCCCCTGGCGGTGCGCTCATCCAGCCAATTGGAAGATGCCCACTTTCAGCCCTATGCAGGTCTTTATAAGACCTATAAGATCCCCAATAATCATCCGGATCTGTCCATGCGCATCCTCCACCTGGCCAACGCCGTCAAACTTGTGTTTGCCTCCACCTACTACGATGATGCCAAGGCATTCCACCGGAGCACCTCCAGCCATCCGTTTCATGATTCCATGGCGGTGATTGTCCAGGCCCTTGCAGGGCAACACCATGGAGACTATTTTTACCCCAGCGTGTCCGGGGTGGCCCAATCTGTTAATTACTATCCCTTTGCCAACATGAAGGCGGAAGACGGCATTGCCCACATCGCCCTGGGCCTTGGCAAAACAGTGGTGGATGGAGAAAAGAGCCTGCGATTTTCACCCGGCAACCCGCAGATACTGCCGCAATTTTCATTGGTTGATGATATTTTAAAAAATGCACAGACAACTTTTTATGCTCTAAAAACAAACGATTACAGCGACAAACTCCATTTTGGACGTTATTCAAATCTTGAAAAACGCAGTCTGGATCTGGCCCTGGATGATTATCCGGTTCAGGCCATGTCCAGCACCTATGTTCCCGAAGAAAACCGCATCCGTGACACCTGGGGGGTTGAAGGCCCTAAGATGCTGACCTTTGCCCATATCCTGAAATACAACACCCCGCCGCTTTCTCCACTGTTGTGCGACCTTCTTGAACTTGGCGGCAAAGTGTTTGGCGGACCTGTTGAAATTGAATTTTCCGTCAATCTTTATCCGGACCAACGTCCCAGTGACTTTTATTTTCTGCAAATACGCCCCATGGCCGATCACAATACACACCAGACAATCAGCATCACCCAAGAAGATATGGATGCGGCGTTTTGCTACTCGTCCACGGCCCTTGGCAATGGCATTCTGGAAAATATCACAGACATCGTTTATGTCACCCCCCAGGCGTTTTCTGTGTCCAAAACCCCTGACATCGCCGAGGAGATTTCCCGAATCAATGCAGGACTGGTGGAGGCGGATCGCCGTTATCTTCTCATTGGCCCGGGACGCTGGGGCGGCTCTGACCCATGGCTGGGCATTCCAGTGAAATGGCATGCCATTTCCGGTATCGGAGCTGTCATTGAACTGAGAAACGAACAGCTTAATGCAGACCCTTCACAAGGATCTCATTTTTTTCATAACATCACATCCCTTGGCATTCCCTATATCACGGTGAATGAACTGACCAGGGGCTCCCAAAAATCCAATAAGGATTTCATAAACTGGGATTGGCTTGATGCCTGTGAGGCTGTGTGTGAAACCAAATACCTGCGGCATATAAGATTATCAGAACCCATACTTATTAAAATGAACGGAAAAAAATCCACATGCGTCATGATCAGCAAATGACACATCCAACAAACCATCCTTTGATGATACCCCGGCCATGTTTCACTTGAGAAAAATCCCGGTAAACCAATAGGATTTTTATGAAATACTCCGCAAATTTGTGGAAAATTTCTATTTTTGTTGTGGGCAGACCGAGGTCAGAATAAGGTCCGCCCGTGGCGGTTTATAAAAATTTTTCATGGGCTGGCCCAGACGTAAAACAAGGTCTGCCCGTGGCAGTTATATGAAAGTATTTGTCAAAATCAAACATTGACTTTCATTTTTTTGTTGTGGACAGGCCATGCAGAATCTAACAAGCCTGCCCATGACAGTTATTCAACATTATTAGGAGACACCAAATGTCAGAAGTTTTAACCACGATTATGGAAAAAGACCCCAACGAGAAAGAATTTCACCAGGCAGTTATTGAGGTTATGGAAACCATTGGACCTGTTCTTGACCGTAACCCTGAATACCGTCAGCTTAAAATCATGGAACGAATGGTGGAACCGGAACGGGTATTAATGTTCCGGGTTCCATGGATGGATGATGCCGGTCAAGTCCATGTAAACCGTGGGTTCAGAATTGAGATGAACAGTGCCATCGGCCCTTACAAGGGCGGACTTCGTTTTCACCCTTCTGTGAACTTAAGTATCTTAAAGTTTCTGGCCTTTGAGCAGGTCTTTAAAAATGCCTTGACCACATTGCCCATGGGCGGTGGAAAGGGTGGATCTGACTTTGATCCCAAAGGAAAATCCGATAATGAAGTGATGCGTTTTTGTCAAAGTTTCATGTCTGAACTCTTTCGTCACATCGGCCCCAACACCGATGTTCCGGCAGGAGATATCGGAGTGGGTGCCAGGGAAATCGGTTTTATGTTTGGCATGTATAAGAAACTGAGCAATGAGTTTACCGGTGTTCTCACCGGAAAAAGCCTTGCCTGGGGCGGCAGCCTTATCCGACCCGAAGCAACCGGATACGGTTGTGTTTACTTTGCAGCAGAGATGCTCAACACCCGGGAACAGACCCTGGAAGGAAAAACCTGTCTGGTGTCAGGTTCAGGAAACGTGGCCCAGTACACAGTGGAAAAAATTCTGGACCTGGGTGGAAAAGCTGTTACGCTGTCAGATTCTGAAGGATATATCTATGACGAACAGGGCATTGACAGGGATAAACTGAACTTTGTAATGCACCTTAAAAATGTTCGACGTGGACGCATTAAAGAGTACATCGAAAAATACCCGGAAGCCGTTTATACCCCAAGGGATGCCTCCATGGATATGAATCCCCTGTGGGATCACAAGGCCGACTGTGCATTTCCCAGTGCCACCCAGAACGAAATAAATGCCAAGGATGCCGAAAATCTCATCCGCAACGGAGTAACTCTGGTGGCAGAGGGTGCCAATATGCCCTCCATGCCCGATGCCGTTGATATCTTTCTGGACAACAAAATTCTCTATGGACCGGGTAAAGCTGCCAATGCCGGTGGTGTTGCTGTTTCCGGCCTGGAAATGTCCCAGAACGGCATGCGCCTTAACTGGCCCAGGGAAGAAGTGGATGCCCGTCTCAAGGGAATCATGAAAAGTATCCATCAATCCTGTACCGATGCTTCGGAAAAATATGGCCAGCCCGGAAACTATGTTGCCGGTGCCAACATTGCCGGTTTTGTAAAAGTCGTCAATGCCATGATGGACCAGGGTCTGGTATAATTACCAAGGGCAGACCGATACACCGTGAGCCTGGTCTGCCCGCAACAAATTTAAAAACAATATTATGCCGCCCCCGATCACTTGCCCTGCCCTGCCCCAACCGGAACGGGAACATCGGGGGTGTTTTTGTATGGCAGATTCAAATTGGTTATGCTACCTTTCCAAACTGACATTAAATCTGAGTTCGTTTGCAGTGCAACCTTCGGGTATCATCAAAAAAAGGTGATATAAAACGAATATTACCCGGCAATGGGAAGTCTTTGGAATAAGAATAATGAAAAAAACAAAGAAACATCAGCCCCCCCTGGATGGTGTATCCGGACCTGTTCAACACGTTCCTGGAATTCTGGACATGGACGACTGCCCCGAAAGCCAATTCATGCGCCAGGCCCATGAACTGAACGAAAGAATCAAGGAGATCAATTGCCTGTACGGCATTTCAAAAATTGTTGAAAAGGATGACATCTCTCTGGAAGAGATTTATCAGGAAGTCATAAGGCTTATTCCCTGCTCCTGGCAATACCCGGACATCACCTGTGCCCGATGTATTATCCATGGAAAAACCTACCAGACAGATAATTATCAGGACACCTGCTGGAAGCAGTCCGCAGATATTATTGCCTACCGGGATGTCATTGGTGTCATCAGTGTGTGTTATCTGGAAAAAACCCCGGACAGCCATGAAGGGCCTTTTTTAAAGGAAGAACGCTCGCTTATCAATGCCATTGCCGAACGTTTGGGACGCACAAGCGAGCAAAAACAGGCTGAAAAAGCGCTGTTTGAAAGTGAACAGCAGCTGAAAAACCAGAATCAGCTCCTTAAGGAAAAAAACATCGCCCTCCGGGAGATCATGAATCAGGTTATCACGGAAAAAAAGAATCTGGAAGAAAGGGTCATGGAGAATGTGGATCAATTTCTCCTTCCCCTTGTGGATAAATTGAAAAACAGCGGTTCCCAGATTGACATTGGTTATCTTAACCTGCTTGAGGATACACTGAAGCAGTTAACCTCTGCCTTTGGAAGCAAAATGGCCCGCAATATGCCCAAACTCACCCCCCGGGAAAACGAAATCTGTAATATGATACGCTCCGGCCTCAGTTCCAAGGAGATTGCCAGAATTCTTAATATCTCCCACAGAAGTGTTGAAACCTACCGGAACTATATCCGTAAAAAACTGGGGATTATAAATCAAAAGATTAACCTTGCCAGCTATCTTTCCACACTGAAATAACGGGCATGTTCTGCCGGATACAACAAATATAGAAAAACAGAGGAGGCGTTACACCTCCTCTGTCGTAAAATTAAAAATTCTTTCTTTTCAAGGCAATGGATATGCAGACAGCTGCCCCGCCCCAGGTAATAACCAGCCCGAACAGCATCATTATAACAGCGGATGTTTCCATATTAATTTTCCTTTGATTAACGGTTTGAATGGGCAGATCGACCCGGTGTGCCGGCACCTGTTAAACTGGTTGTCTGAAGAACAAACCCGATCACGGCTACCATAACCACAAGGAACCATCCAAAATAAAACAGGGCATCTCCAGGATAGCCCTCATACCCGTTACGGATATCTCCAATCAGGTTGGCAATACTCATGTAACCCAGAACCAGGGGCGTAATAAACTTCAGACAAAATACCCACCAATTACCCACGGCAAAATCCGAGGTTTTATTGATGTGCTCCCGGAAAACCTCAAGGTTGCAGATCCAGGACAAGAAGATTATCTCCACAAGACCCGCCGCAAGAACACCAAAATTGTTGATAAAGTGATCCACAATATCAAGGATATAAAGACCGCTGTTGGTGGCAAAAATTGTTCCTGTAAAAAGACCGACCATGCAATAAATTGTCACAGCTTTTTTTCTGTTCAGATCAAATTTACCCATGAGGGATGCCACGCAGGTCTCACAGATGGAAATATGGGAACTCAGGCCTGCAAAGATCAGGGCCATGAAAAAAAGTGTTCCGAAAAACGCCGGATTCGGCAGATAATTGATGGCCTTGGGAATGGTTACAAATGCAAGCCCCACACCGGATTTAACCACCTTATCAACCCCAACGCCCTGGTTCAACGCCATATTCCCAAGAACGGAAAAGACCAATATACCGGAAATAATGCTGAACCCGCAGTTTGCAAAGGCTGTTATAAAAGCGTTATTGTTAATATCTGAATCCTTGGGAAGATAACTTGAATAGGTAAGCATAATGGCAAACCCAATGCTCAAAGAATAAAAGAGCTGACCATAGGCGGCTATCCAGACATCAATATCAAGAAGGGCTTTAAAATCGGGTTTAAACATCCAGTTGAGTCCCTCAAGGGAACCCGGCAGGGTAACAGCCCTCACCGTAATGATAATGACCATTACAAACAAAAGGGGCATGAATATCTTACTGGCGATTTCAATCCCTTTTTTAACACCTTTGAAGAGCACAACCCAACAGATGCTCCAGGCTGCAACAACAGATGCAAATATGGACCACCGAATCCCCCCCACATCAAGGGGGCCGTCGGAGAGAGCCAAAAATTCTTTAAAAAAGAAATCACCTGTTTCAGCACCCCAGCCTTGATTAAAGGCAAGAAAAAAATAGGAAATGGACCATCCCACCACGGCCACATAGTAGATGGAGATAATAAAAGAGACAAGCACCTGCCACCATCCCACCCACTCCCACTTCTTAGACAATTTGGCAAAAATCTGGGGAGCAGATCCCCGATATTTATGCCCCGCTCCAAATTCCAGAATCAGAAATGGAATGCCTGCGGTAATCATTGCAAAAAGATAGGGGACGAAAAAAGCCCCCCCTCCGTTTTCATAGGCCACATAGGGAAACCGCCAGATATTACCAAGGCCGATGGCAGAGCCGATGGCTGCCAGCACAAAACCTGCCCGTGTTCCCCATTGTTCTCGTTTTTGCATCTATACACCTCCTGTTTTCATATATATCTTAGCAAAACAGTCCTTTGTATAGGATTCTTTTGTGGAAGTCAAAACTTAATCCCACTTTCTTTGAGGAAGCATCCAGGAGGTCTTTTTTTTACACATTTCTTTGTCTGTCTGCACTGAGAATCATCTGTTTTAAAGCGTGTTTATCTTTTGCACGCATCCATTTTTTTTCAAACCCGGGCTCCATTACTATCCTGGCAATGGCCGAAAGTGCCTGGAGATGAAAATTTCTTTGGTCCCTTGATCCAATGAGGACAAAGGCAGCATAGACAAGGGGCTGGGAAGATGAAAATTCAATACCCTTTTTGCACCGCACCAGGAGAACAGAAAATTTGTCTTGCCCCTCTATGATCACATGGGGCACAGCAAGCCCGGGGGAAAGAACCGTGGTCATCTCATCCTCCCGTTTGCAGAGCAAGTGGAAAAGTTCACCATCAGGCACTTCCAGGGGAGCAGACATGGCTTTGGCTGCCAGTTTAAAAAAGGCATGTTTGTCCATCTGTTTTTTCAAATCAATGACCTGGCTTTTGGCCACAAGAACATCAAACCGGTCTGGCGGGCTTGTCACATTAATCAGTTTTCTGACCTCATTATGGACCGGAATTTCATCTTGAAGTTCCCTTGCAGTGGCTTTTTTAACCATCTGAAGCATGGCTTCTTTCCGGTTGACACCAAATCTTAATGCCAGCTCTGCTATGGATTTTTTTGAACCCAGAACAGTTACCAGATCCCCTGCCTCCAGCCGTGTAAACCCGTGGGGCACAAACAGGACTCCCCTTCTCCGGACGGACATGATAATCAGATCAAAGGGAAGACGAAAATCCCTTAAAGCAAGGCCGGACAAATCCGGATTTTGAATTCTCAGATCCACGACATTTCTTTCTTTGTGCATCCCCATGAGAAGGGATGCTGCAGCCGGGGATCGGACAAAGTGATCCAGAAGCCCCACAATTGCCGTGGACGGGTCCACGATAAGAACCCCTAATGTCTGGAACCTGGCGGTATTAAAGCGATCATTTATCCTTGCAATCAAGGTCTGACTGCCAAAGTTTTCATAGGCGATTTCACATATTTTATAATTCTGTTCATCGGAAAGCATGGTGACGATGGCCCCGGCCTTGTGGCATTGAATCCGTTCCAGTTCATCCCGGGAGATCCGTGAAAAATGCACAACTTCCATCTCCTGAAAATTTTCCGCCGGAACAGCCTGTCCATTCATGGCCAGAGTCACTTCCCACTCCTGGGACATGAGGGAGAGGGCCAGGGCCGATGCCTGGCCGTCCACGCCAAATATGATTGTTTTTTTTGCCCCGCCAAAGGGATTGCCTTCAGACTTTGGATGATCTTCTTTCATCAGTTTAATGGCAAGCTTGAATAGAGGAGGCCCCACAAGCTGATTTAAAATAATCACCGAGATGATGATGGTGGCAAAGGGAGTGCCAAAGGCAGGAAACGCCACCACAACATCCTTTGCAAGCCCCAGCCCCACACCTGCCTGGGTAATATAAGCCATCCAGCTCATCGAATTGACCCTGGCCGGATTTCCGGCAAGGCTGCCCCCGACAAAAGAACCAAAAAACACAGCTGTTATCCGCACCAGAAAAAGGACAACGGCCACCTGCCATGTGGCTGCCAGCACATCCAGGGATAGAGAGGCCCCGGTGAGGGTAAAAAAAGCGGTATAAATAACAGGGCCGATGTCATTTAAAATTTTTAGAAACTCGTCCCTGAACCGAGAGGTATTGGACACTAAGAAACCGGCCACCATACAGATTAACAGCGGTTCAAAAAGAAATTCCACAACAAATCGATTATGGGTATAGTGCCGGATGCCTGCGGATAAGGCAAAGACAAAGTAACCCGTTGCCAGAATAAAAATTGTTTTTAAAAGGGGCGGAACCGGCAGGCGTATTATTCTTAAAAGTATTTTGGACACCCCAAAGCCAAAAATCAGTGAACCACCAATTTCAAACACAAGAAGAAGGACAAAACCAAGATTAACCCGAACACCTGTGAGCAGAGCATCTGCAATGGAAGAATTGGCAGAAAAAAGCACAATGACCACCACATCCATGATAACAGTGACGCCAAGGGCCGTCTGGGTGAATGGACCTTTGGCGCGAAGTTCATTCACAATGGCAATGGCAGACGATGGAGAACGGGCCACAAGGATAGCCCCTGCCAGGATAGCCACAGCGGCCTTTGCCACCGGCGGCATTGTGGTCATAAAAGGGATATGGGCTGAAATCAGATAAAAGGTGATGGAGCTAAGGGTAAATGTAAAGATTACAAGCCCCACCGTAATCCATGCAATGGTTTGCAATTTGCTTTTCAGCTCTTTTAAATAGAGTTCCGCACCTGCAGCAAAGGCAATGAAACCCAAAGATATCTCATCCACAAATCCAAGATTTGCAACCGCCTCTTTTGAGATCATACCCAATACATATGGACCGGCCACAACCCCGGTGAGCAGAAACATGCTGATCAAAGGAAGACCGGTTTTTTGAAAAGTTGTACCCATTTGTTTTGATGCCAGGGCTATCAATGTGAACCCGGCGGTGAATACCAGAATATCCATATATTATCCTACACCAGTGACAACGTATAATAACTATAAACGGTTTTCTTCAAATAAATTTCAGCAAGTTTCAGATCTTTCATGCACAATTGCTGCCGCTCATGCAGACATAATTTAACTGCCTCCATTATTTTCAGCCATTTGTGGAGTTGTGTGAAAATGATAACTCAACTTTCAGGCTTCATTTCAAAGCCGGCATTTTCAAATGTACCGATGGGGTCCGTGTGCCGACGGGGTCAGGCTTTTGTTATTGATGTTATCGACCAAGGCCTTTGCCAACGGAAAAAGCCTCGATAATGTCAATAACGAAAGCCTGACCCCACCACGAAATGCGAACACCGAAAGTTGAGATGATAATTATATAGGACTGTCGCCATCAAGAACAGTGCGAATAATCCGGGCCAGGCGCAAATTCCCCACAGGTTTATGGACAAAGCCTTTAATACCCAGTTTCTGTGCACGTTCCCGGGTTATTTTATTACTGTATCCGGTGCACAGTATAATGGGAATATCCTGCCGGATTTCAATCATTTTCCGGGCCAGAATATCCCCTGTCATGCCGGGCATGGTCATGTCAGTGATAACAAGATCAAAGGAGTGGGGGGCGGATTTAAAAAAGCCCAGGGCCTGGTCCGGGCAGGGAGATGTTTTGACACTGTAGCCCCTTTTCATCAGCAATTCCCGGTTCACGGATAAAATAGCAGGTTCATCATCCACCAGCAGGATGCGTTCCGTCCCCCCCGGAATGGAAAAAGCCGGGCTTGGATTTTCCGGAACAGCCTCAATTTTTTCAGGAAAAAAGAGATAAAACCGGGAGCCGACGTTCTCCTTGCTTTCCACATGAATATGCCCGCCGTGTTTCTTAACAATACCATGAACAACGGCAAGGCCCAGACCCGTACCTTCTCCGGGTTTTTTGGTGGTAAAATAGGGTTCAAAAACAGCGGTCTGCACATCCGGGGACATTCCCACACCGGTGTCCCCCACCATCAGCCTCACAATGTTGTCCGTGTCAATGGGCACACCGTTAAGTTCTTCAATATCATCTTTCCGGTGTTGACTTACTTCCACCGTTAAAACACCTCCCCGGATATCCATGGCATGGGTGGCATTGGTGCAAAGATTCATGATCACCTGGTATATCTGGGTGGAATCAGCCAGAATCATTGCTGTATCGTCAACGGTGTGACGAATTTCAATGGTGGTGGGAACGGATGACCGCAACAATTTCAGCACCTCTTTGACAACACGTGCCGGACGTAATGGTCCTATATCTTCATCTGTCTGCCTTGCAAAGGTTAAAATCTGTCGCACCAGATCCCTGGCACGATTGCCTGCGGTTTGTATCTCTGTGAGATAGTTCTCCATGGGGCCGTCCCCTTGGGATACGTCATAAAGAGCAAGCTCAGTATAACCAAGGACAGAGGAAAGGATATTGTTAAAATCATGGGCAATCCCTCCGGCCAGGGTCCCCACCGCCTCCATGCGCTGGGATTGTCGCAGTTGACTTTCCAGCCGGTGGCGTTGGGCTTCAACACGGTGAAGTTCTGTTTCATCCGTGAAAGTGACCACAACTTCAGTTTGTGAAAGACTGTAAACGGTATTTTTCATCCATTGGGATCTGGTGTCATCCTCATAATGCATGGCAGGCAGCAGTTCATGATTGCCTGTGCGATACACCCGTTGCAGCGCCTCCAGCAGTCCCATCTCCCGGACCCCCGGAAAAACAGCGGTGATCCGCCGGCCCATAACCTCCGGGACAGACACAGATGAAATTTTTTCACCCGCAGGATTAATATCTATGAACACAAAGTCGTTGCCCTTGTCCACGGCTTTGTAGATGGCAATGCCCTCAATGCTGTTGTGAAACAGACCTCTAAAACGTTTTTCACTTAAAAAAAGGCGCTGCTTGTCCATGCGTTGCTGTTTCGTGGCCCTCCATAGCCGTCCAAATGCCAGGAAAAGCAATAAATTAAGAAGAACAAAAATGCTTCCATGGTGGAATAAATTTTCCTTCCAGCACTTAAGGGCACTGCCCACCGGCATCCACACGGTGAGCTTTAAACAGGTGGGGGATATTTCACGTTGGTGGAAAATTTTTTCCCGGTCTCCATTGTTTTTCAAATAAGCTAGAAAGGTCCCAAAAGAGTCTTCCCCCATGGTCAGCGCGTTGGAATCAACAGGTACAACAGGGGTGGATGTTCTCCGCACACCGGCAAACAGATGACCTGTCACTGTGTGTAAAAAAATTTCAATGCCGGGGGTATTTCCGGCACCGGCCAGAACGGTGTTATAATGTTGTGCTGATAACCGGGCTGCAACGCTTCCCACCACCATTCCACCCGGAAGGGCAATTGGATATCGTATCCATCCTTCTTGATCCATGTCTGGCTTTTGCCCGGGTAAAATGTCAAAACACAATAATTGCTTTTTATCCGGACCAACGGACAGTGGAAAGGAGGGTAACCGGGAATATTTTTTGGATAAAGGCCTTGAGGTGTAATTGGTAAATATTACAGTGCCCATATTATCAAGCACCACAATTTTTTCCAGCTGGGGAAGACCTTCTACTGCTGCAGAAAGACGATTTACCGCCTGATAACGTTCAAACAGGTAGCGATTCCAGTTTCTGGCAAAATTGTTGCTGAGCCTTTTAATGACCTTTTCTGTATTGGCAAAAGAGCTGTCCAGTGAGCCACCCAAGACCCTGGATAAATTTTGAATCTGCTTTTGGGTGCTTTTAATTTCATTCTTGTATGAGCTTGATATGAATAAAAATGAAAAAATCCAGATAAGGGCAAGGAAAATCCCCCCTGTCAGCAGGATGAAATGCTCTTCACGAAACAATTTTTCTGGATCATTTTGGCGTTTGGATTTCATTTTTTATTACCACAGTCACCCGGCATCACAAACTGGGAAGGTGCCTGCTGCAAATTGTTCCAGCATTTCACGGTTTTCATGAAATTTACCTGGCTCTGGTGGGCTTGTTTTAACAACGCATTGGCGGCAGATTTCTTTTTTAAACTTTTTCGGGAAACCTGGAGCAATTGGTTGAGGATGTCATCGGAAAACCGTCGAATCTCAACCCCCTGGGATTTAAACATCTCAAGTGCTGACATCTGGCGCTGATATGACATGGCAAGGGACCAGCTGCTGTTAATCCGGGCAGCATAGGTTAAAATGTTTCTTTCGTGTTCAGAAAGGGTGTTCCAGATCTTTTTGTTAATCATCAAGGCATTCCAGCTTGATGGCTGATGCCATCCCGGAAAATAGTAGTATCTGGCAAATTTTTCAAATCCAAAACTTTGATCCACATCGGGTATGGTGAATTCCAAGGCGTCCAGCTGGCCGCTGGCAATGGCATTAAATATTTTTTCCACAGGGATCATGGAGGGAATGGCCCCAAAATGGGATAATACCTCTCCCCCAATTCCGGCAATGCGTATCCTTAATCCCTTAAAATCCGCAATGGTATTAATCTCTTTTTGGTACCATCCTGCGGCTTCGGAAATTACAATGTGGGTGGGCATCACAATGATATTGTGATTATCAAAGCCTTTTTGGAGAATTTCCAATCCCCCCCCGTTCCACATCCACAGCATGCTGTATTCGGCCTTCAAACCAAAGGGCATGGATGCAATCAGTTCACACACCGGTATTTTATCGCAATTATAACCCGTCCATGACCAGGCTGCATCAATTTTACCGGTTTTAACGGCATGAAAAAGTTCATCACCGGAAACCACCTCATTGACTCCACGGAAATAAAGTTTTAATTTCCCCTGGGAAAGGGTCTCCACAACTGTACTCAGATGGTGCAGACTTTCATTTAAAAAAATAAGCCCTTTGGGAAAAACAGAATGAACTTCAAGGGTTCTTGGGCCTTTTGCCGCTGCATGTTGCCCTGGAAAAACAAGAGCAGTAAAGATGATCCAGCAAAATAATACATTGGACAGTTTTATGGAAAAACGCATTATAAAGGGGAATCTCCTTTTTTAAAAACAGATGAAAGCCATGATAGAAAGCCGAAATTTTATATATAACTCAACTTTCGGGCTTCATTTCAAAGCCGGCTTTTTTAAATGTACCGACGGGGTCAGTGTGCCGACGGGGTCAGGCTTTTGTTATTGATGTTATCGACCAAGGCCTTTGCCAACGAAAAAAGCCTCGATAATGTCAATAACGAAAGCCTGACACCACCACGAAATGCGAACACCGAAAGTTGAGTGTATAACCGGCACGGGGATACCGTTCTGCCCACAACAAAGATAGAAATGCTACTCAGATTTGCGGAGTATTTCATATAAACGGGCATCTCCTGTGGGCACAACAAATATAGAGCATGGTATTATACCGCCGCCCCCCCGATGGACAATGGGCCCGGACCGGAACTGTAGACAGCTCAATTGTCCGGTTCCTATTGCCCATCGGGGGGGCGGCTCTGCTGAGGTTGCCCGGAAGTTTTATTGTTAATAAAAAACAAATAAATTATAGTTGCTAACGGATATTTTTTCAAGAAGACAATTTTTTATGCATTAACCCATGGGGATCAGATAAAACAGTTATCAAAACAGTGATTAAACTCCAGATTTATCCGGTGTTGAACAAAATAGTCGAACCGGCACCTTAAATCAATTTGATTCTGTTGCCTCCATGGTATACTCTTTTATTTAGGGCTTGGCTATAATTTCGGTCAATGCGGTTGGCTGAAATTAAAACCAATCCCTTTTTTTGTTTAAAACGGGCAACAAATATTAAAAATGGGATGATACGGTCTGCCCGTGGCAGTTATAAAAAATTCCCTGATTTGGTTACGTCCAAAAGTTGAGTTGCAATAATTTTATGAAAAGAGAAATTGAATTACTGGCCCCGGGTGGAGATCTTGATTCCATAAAAGCTGCAATTGCAGCAGGGGCAGATGCGGTTTACTGTGGTCTGATTAATTTTAACGCAAGGACTCGGGCCGCAAATATAAATTTTGAGGATTTGAATGGAATTTTAAACCTTGCCCATGGAAATAATTGTAAAGTGTTTTTAACCCTTAATATTATTATAGTGGGAAGTGAATTTCCAGCACTTATAAAGTTATTGAACAAACTTGTTAATACAAAAATAGACGGTGTGATTATTCAGGATTTAGGATTGTTTTATCTATTATCCAGGTATTTTAAGAATCTTGAAATACATGCCTCCACCCAGCTGAACACCCACAATAAGGGACAGATAAAATTTTTAAGCAAATTGACGGCCAGCCGGGTGAACCTCTCAAGAGAGCTCAATATTGATCAGATAAAATCATTAACCCTGGTTGGACAACAACATAATATTTTAACAGAAGTCTTTGTCCACGGCTCATATTGTATCTCTTTTTCGGGTATTTGTTATTTAAGTTCTGTTCATGGAGGAAGGTCAGGAAATCGTGGGCGATGCAGTCAACCCTGTAGAGATAGGTATTTAACCACTTCTGAAGGTAAAAATTTCCCCCTTAATCTTAAAGACAATTCTGCTTATTTTGATTTGCAGAAGATATCAGATGCAGGGGTGGCTTCAATAAAAATCGAAGGCAGGATAAAAAAATCCGATTATGTATACACCGTGGTGAATTGCTGGAGAAAACAACTCCAAGGCTTTTATGACCAAAATAGAGTGAATAATGACGATACAGATCTCTATAAGGTGTTTAACAGGGGCTTTTCAGATGCATATCTAACAGGCGATATTGATAAGAATATGTTTATTGATAATCCCCGGGACAATTCCATCAAGCAATTTTCCGGAATTACGGAGGATTCTGCAAATAAAAAATTACTGGCAAAAAAAAATCAATATTATGAAGATAAGGCAATCATTTCAACCAATGTCAGAAATAAAATAAAAAAATTACGTGTCGAGAAAATTCCTTTAAAATTAACTCTTTCAGGGTCATGTGGTGCGCCTTTAACAATATGTGTAAAAACACCATACACTTCATTTGTTGTGATTTCAGAAACAAATCTGACAAAAACAGGTCCATCAGAAAATCCGGATCAACAAAATCGAAAACCAACCGGTGGCCCAGACCCAATGGTGCAAGATGGAAAAAAAGCAGCAGATGGCAGGAATAATAACCATAAAAACAAAACAAATCTGAATTACAATGTTCTATTAAAAAGATTGAGCACCTTAAATAATTCAGAATATTATATTAAGAAAATGGATTTGAAAAATCTTGAAAAAGGACTTTTTATCTCTTTTAAATCGCTTAATTTAATAAAAAAAAGAATTTCATTCACCTTAAACGGTTCAAAAAAAGCCATTGCCCCTGTTGAACTTCCCTTTTTAAAACGACAACCTGTATTAATTCCCCGGCCTTCCCTTGGCGTCTTAATTTCTTCCCGAAAAGATTTATACCTTTGCGATAACAGCGATGCCGATATTTTTTTTCAGCTTCCCAGTGGATTTGAAAATGAATGTGTTGACTTAACAAATCTTTTTTTAAAGAATAAAAGGGTAGTCCCCTGGTTCCCCTCTGTTTTAATGGGAGCCAATTATGACCATGCAGTCAAGTTTCTTCAACAGGTTCAACCCGGATGTATCGTCACCGATAATGCCGGCATCGCCTATGAAGCTTATAAAAATAAAATTCCCTGGATAGCAGGGCCTTTTCTCAATATGGTTAACTCCTTTGGACTGCTGTGTTTAAAAGAGAAATTCAATTGTTCCGGCGCTTTTATTTCAAATGAAATCAGTAAACGTCAGATTAAAAAAATTATTCCTCCCGGTAATTTCAAATTGTATTATAGTATCTATCATCCGATTTTACTTCTAACCAGTGCTCAATGCCTGCTTCATCAGGTTATCGGGTGTGAAAAAAATAAAATGGATGAACAATGCATTCAAAGTTGCAATAAATCCGCCTCAATTACAAATTTAAAAGATGTCCCTCTTTTGATTAAAAAAACAAAAGGAAATTATCATTGTATTTATAATAATATAAATTATTTAAATACAGATATTGTCCATGATTTTTCCAACTTTTTTTCCAGTTTTTTTATTGATTTGAGAAATATAGAAACAGACACTATAATAGGAGCGGATAAAATCAGGATAATAACTCTTTTTAATGAGTTTCTATCTGGAAAACCAGATTCAGCAAATAAACTCAAGCAAATGATTCATCCCTCAACAAATGTTCAATACATAAAGGGAATCTAACTCTCGATGGTAAATATTCGCTCAGCGCCCCATCTTCACCAGTTTTAGCCTGCTCATCTAACAATAGTATGCTACGCAGTCCCAAACAGGTGAATATGAGGCATTGTCCAAACATTTACACAAGCTGAATATTTACTGTCGATGATCAAGTAAGAGACTCCGGGGATATTGATTTGTCTTGTCAAACGAGGAGTTTTTCATGCATACATTAACGGTTTCAAGTATCATGACCCAGAAATTTGAAACTTTAAAAATGGCTGATACACTTCAACGTGCAGCCTTGCTCATGCGCAAATCAAAACTGGACGTATTGCCCGTCATCGGAGTGGATGGACAATTGCTTGGATTGATGACAAAAGCCAATCTTTATGATGCCGTGGCTGCCGGCGAATCACCGGAAACACCTGTGGAAAACATTTCCATTAAAAAAGATGTTGTTACGCTGCAAGAGAACATGCCTTATAATGAGGTGACTGAAATTGTAAAAAACAGCAAGGTGGGGACGGCCATTGTTCTTAATGATCAAAACAAAGTGGTGGGAATTTTTACCAAAGCCAGCTGGATAATGGCCATGTTTGAAAATGAAACCTTGCTGAATCATCAGATGCAGATTATTTTAAACAGCATGCACAACGGTCTTGTTGCCATGGATGCTGCAGGACAAATTACCAGAATCAACCAAACCGCTGAAAAATTGTTTGGCATAACAACATCCCAGGCCTGTGGAAAACCGGTGTCCCTTTTTTTTAAAGGCCTGGAACTTGACGAAGTGCTATTAAAAGGGGTTGTCTCCATAGGAATAAAATCAACCTATGGGGAGCATACCCTGTTGTGCAATATCACACCCATGATCACCATGGAAAAGCCCAATGGAGCCATCATTATTTTTCAGGATTTGACGGATCTTGAGTGCATTGCTTCGGAGCTCGAAGGCGTCACTAAACTTTACAACACCCTCCAGTCTGTCATGGAAATTGCCTATGACGGTATTATTGTCATTGACAAAGAAGGCATGATCACAATGGCCAATCAGGCTGCTGCGGATTTTTTTAACAAATCCCGGGAAAATATTGTGGCCAGACCGGTGGACGATATTATTGAAAATTCACGTCTGTGCGACGTGGTTAAAACAGGGGTGGCCGAACTTAATCAATTGCAGTTCATCAACGGGAATCCCTATGTGGTATCAAGAATGCCCATTGTGCGTGACGGCAAGGTTCTGGGGGCGGTGGGTAAAATTTTATTCAGTAATTTCAAAGATGTCAGGAACCTGGCCCAGAAATTAATTCGTCTTGACCAAAAAATTGCTTATTATAAAAATCACCTTGGCAATGACAACGACAAGAAGATCACCTTTGATCAAATTATTACCTCCCATGACACCTTTAAAAAAATCAAAGAAAGAGCTGCAATTGCAGCCCAAAGCTCTTCAAGCATTCTCATAACAGGTGAAAGCGGAACCGGTAAAGAGTTGATGGCCCAGTCCATACATGAAGCCGGCACCGGCAGGGATAAACGCCTGGTAAAGGTAAATTGTGCAGCCATCCCTGCTGAACTGCTGGAGTCTGAATTTTTTGGTTATGCTCCAGGCGCTTTTACCGGTGCCCAGAAACAAGGAAAGCAAGGAAAACTGGCCCTGGCCGATGGCGGTACCCTGTTTTTGGATGAGATTGGAGACATGAGTGCCAATTTGCAAAGCAAGCTGTTGCGTGTTCTCCAGGATAAATCCTTTGAGCCCATCGGCTCCAACAAAACAATTCAGGCAAACTTTCGTGTGATTGCCGCCACAAATCAGGATCTCTACCAGATGGTTCAGGAAAAACGTTTCCGGGGAGATCTTTATTATCGCCTTAATGTGATTCATTTCCATATTCCCCCGCTGCGGCAACGGCCCCAGGACATCATCCTGCTGGTTCACTTTTTCATTGAAAAATATAACCATATCCTTGGGTCTGCCATCCAGGATATTTCAGACGATGCCATGAATCTTCTGCAACATCATACTTGGCCGGGGAATGTCCGTGAGCTTGAAAATGTGGTGGAGCGTGTTGCCAATTTTGTCAAAGGCAATATCATAGAAATAGAGGATCTGCCGCCCAATTTAAAAGAAAAGAATATGGAAGAGAAACAGGTCTCTCCCAGCATGGCCGGCAGCCTCCCTGCCGCCGGACAACGCTTACAAAAGAGCCGTGAAGATCATGATAAACTTACTATTCAAGCCGCTTTGATGGAAGCGGGTGGGAACAAGGCCAAGGCCGCAAAACTACTGGGTATCAGCAGGTCATGGCTTTACACTAAAATGTCCAGGGTCGGTCTTTAAATCTCCCCCCAATTTTTTTTTATTGTCCTCTACATGTCCTCTATAGATGACGTTCGTCCTGTATAGATTACATTTTTTTCACGAAAGAGGACACATTTTTTTCTTAAAATCATTTAATTTATTGATTTTAAAGCTTGTTAACATGTGGCACAGGCATTGCAATTATTTCAAGATCAAAGTCCAGACTTAAGATTGTCAATGCTGGCCTTGCTACTATTGGGCCTAAGATTTGGAAAATGCCATCATGGCCCATCCAAATGTTGTGGAAGCCTCTGTGGCGGGGATTCCTCATCCCAAATGGGAAGAACGTCCCCTGGCCCTGGTGGTCCTTAACAATGGGACAGAGAACGTCTCAGAAAACGATATGTTGGATTTTATAATGCCTAAATTTGCCAAATGGCAGCTTCCGGACCGAATTCTTTTTGTTGACTCTATTCCTAAAACCAGTGTGGGAAAATTTTCCAAAAAAGACATTCGAAAGGAATATGGAAATTTTTATAGCCAGCAATAAACAGCAGTGTTTTTATGGTGTTAATATGGAGAAAAAAACATGAGAAAAGTAGCCATTATAGGCACAGGACACACCGATTTCGGATTTAATTCCCCCAAAACAGGGCTGGAGCTTTTTTGTGATGCCGCAACAGAAGCCATGGCCGAAGCAAATGTGCAGTCAAAGGATATTCAGGCGCTATATTGCGGTAACGGGCTCAGTGATTTTTCCGAGGGACAGATTATGATTCAATCATATATCGCAGATTCCCTGGGATGTCGTAACATTCCAGCCACCCGGTTTGAGGCTGCCTGCTCTTCTGCCACCGTGGCCATCCGTGATGCGTATATGTGGGTGGCATCCGGTTTTTACGATATTGTCCTTGTGGGGGGAACAGAAAAAGCCACAGCCATGGGAACGGCCCTTGCCACCCGGACCTTTGCCATGGGAACCGATGCCCGGTATGAATTTCCTGCAGGGCTTACTTTTCCCGGTTTTTTCGGACTTCTGGCAAATCTATATGCATCAAAATACAATGTCCCCTTTGAAAGGCTTCGACGTCAGATGTCGCTGGTTTCTGTGCAGTCCCACAGTTATGGGGTGAATAATCCCCATGCTCAATTCAAAAAAGAGATCACCGTGGATAAGGTGGAAAAGGCCTTTATGGTGGCATCTCCCCTGACCCTGCTTGATTGTTGTCCATTTTCCGATGGTGCGGCAGCCCTTGTCATTGCATCGGAGGAAAAGGCCAAAGAACTTTGCGATACCCCCATTTATATTGCCGGGGTGGGGCAGGCATCTTCGGGTATGTTAAGCAGCCAGTATAAGGATATTCCAAGATTAAAAGCCCGGGATATTTCCGTAAAACAGGCCTATGACATGGCCGGGGTGGGACCCCAAGACATTGATGTATGTGAACTCCACGACTGTTTCAGCATTGCAAGCATCATTGCCGCCGAAAGTCTGGGATTTGCCGAATTTGGAAAAGGCGGTCAATTGTGGGAAAACGAAGAAACCCGCATTGGAGGAAAAATTCCCATTAATATTTCAGGGGGACTCAAGTCCAAGGGACATCCCATCGGGGCCACAGGGGCATCCCAGACAGTGGAAATCGTAAAGCAGCTCCGGGGGGAGCTTACAAGCCAGAAAAGGCAGGTGGAAGGGGCAAAAGTGGGGCTGGTTGATACACTGGGCGGAGACGGCATCATCTGCAATCTTATTTTAAAAAAGGAAGAAAAATAATGGAATATCCCTTACCGTTTGAAAAATATAACAATGCATTGAAAAACAATACCCTTCTGGGACTGACGTGCAGACAATGCCGTAAAATAACCTGTCCCCCCCAGATGGCCTGCCGGGAATGTGCTTCCTTTGATCTTGAAATAACCGAACTTGGCGGCACCGGGACCATTCAAACATATACAATTATTTATGTGGCAGCAGAAAACAGGGAAAATGAAGTCCCCTATGTGATTGTGCTCGTAGAATTGGAGGAAGGGCCCTGGATCATGGGTGAACTGTGCGCCATAAACCCTGACGAGGTAGGAGCGGATATTATTGGTAAATCCGTTAAAATGGGAAATCGCGTATTTCCCGGGGACAAATATTCCAATGGTGAGGCGGCCCGACCGGCTTTTTATCTTGGGGATTAATTGCTGAATGAACGAAAATTGACCCTGTGGCACATAATAATTTTGGCTATTTCACATGGAGAAAAAAGATGTATTTCAATCTTACCAAAGAACATAAGATGATTCAAAAAGAGGTGCAGCATTTTGCCAAAAAAGAGATTGCACCCCGGGCGGAGGAGCTGGAAAGAAACGGCAAATATCCCTATGATATCATGACAAAAATGGCAGACCTTGGATTAATGGGAATTCCATTTCCCGAAGAATACGGTGGCATGGGCAGTGACTGGGTCAGTATGCATCTTTGTATTGAAGAGATCTCCAGGACAGATATTACCCTGGGCGCTTTGCTTGATGTCACCACAAGCGTTGTGGGCCAGGAGTTGCTTGAATTCGGTACAGAAGAACAAAAGCAAAAATACCTGGTACCCATTGCCCAAGGTCATGCAATCGGTGCCTTTGGTTTAACCGAGCCTGATGCCGGTTCCGATGCCGGTGCTTTGATTACCGAGGCTGTGCGCAAAGGGGATAACTGGGTGCTTAACGGAACAAAGCAGTTCATTACAAACATCGGCCTGAAAAACGCATCGGTTCTCCTGGTGGCAGCCAAGATGGAAGACGGTGACATCGCCACATTTATTGTTCCAAAGGACACCCCGGGTTTTAAGCTGGGAACAAAATATGAGAAAATGGCATGGCGGGGCTCGGCAACCCATGAGGTCATTCTAAAAGAGTGCACCATCCCCAAAGAAAATCTTCTGGGCGATCCCAAACACGGTTTTTCACAGCATCTGGCAGTATTGGAGACCGGCAGAATAAGCATTGCCGCCGTGGCCGTGGGGGCCGCCCAGGCATGTCTTGATGAATCCCTGCGTTATGCCATGGGCAGAAAACAATTTGGAAAACCGATTTTTGAATTCCAGAGCATCCAGTTTAAATTGGCAAATATGGCATTGGCCATAGAGCTTGCCCGGAATGAATATCTTAAAGCGGCCTGGCTCAAGGATCATGGAGAAAAACATACTTTTGAGGCCACCTGTGCCAAACTTTATGCAACTGAGATGGCGGAAAAAGTAGCAAGTGATGCTGTTCAGATCCATGGGGGGTATGGTTATATGGAAGAATCACCGGTGTCGCGAATTTACAAAAGCGTTAAACTGCTTCAAATCGTTGAAGGCACCTCCGAGGTACAGAGACTTATCTTAAGCAGACATCTTGCAGGGAAAAGTTAACTATCCATATCAAAAATCAGATCATTCATTAATAAGTAAATATTTGGACAATGCCCCAGATTCGCCTGTTTGGGGCTGCGTAGCATGCTAATGTCAGGTGAGCTAACCCAAACAGGTAGATGGGCTCTGACCGAATATTTACGTTAATAAGAAGAGAATTCCAATGAAATCAGGACCCTTGACACATTTGAAAATTCTCGATTTTTCCACACTTTTACCGGGACCATACGCAAGTCTGGTCCTCACCGACCTTGGGGCAGATACCTTGAGAATCGTATCTGGATCACGGCCGGATATCGCGACAATGATGCCCCCATTTCTTAACGGCACCGATATTTCGGCAAATGCCGCCTGGCTGGGACGGGGAAAACGATCCATTACTCTTAATCTTAAGAAAAAAAAGGCTGTGACGATTATAAAGAAGCTCATTGCCGAGTACGATATTCTTTTGGAACAGTTCAGACCGGGTGTGATGCAACGATTGGGGCTGGGATATGAAGATCTTAAAACAATCAATCCCGGGCTTATTTATTGTTCCCTCACCGGTTACGGCCAGGATGGCCCCTATGCCCAAAAAGCCGGGCATGACATTAATTATCTTGCCCGCTCGGGGCTGATGTCCTACTCCGGGACAAAGAGCCATGGGCCTGTGCTCACCGGCATGCAAATTGCCGACATGGCAGCAGGTTCAAACAATACAATCATCGCCATACTTGCCGCAGTGCTCCATCGAAATTATACAGGCAAGGGGCAATACATTGATATATCCATGAGGGATGGGGTTGTGCCGTTCAACGGTATGGCAGCAGCTGCGGCCCTGGTGGATGACGGCCTTCATCCTGTAAGGGAAGAAGACGTTTTAAACGGTGGCAGTCTGTATGATTTTTACGAAACAAAGGATAATGAATACTTAAGTTTTGGAGGACTTGAACCGCAGTTTTTTAAAGCCTTTTGCAACGCCATCGGATATCCCGAATTTATTAAAGGCGGGGTGATACCCGATGATATTGAACAGGTGAAATTACGAATTAAAAAAAAGATAAAAACAAAAACCAGGAAAGAATGGGAAGATGTGTTTAAACAGGTGGATGCCTGTGTGGAACCGGTGTTGACACTTAGCGAAACCTTGAATTCTCCAGATATCTTAAAAAGAGGGGTGGTGGTTGATGTGGCACTGCCGGAGGGGGGAACCGTTCGTCAGTTAGGAACCCCCATGCTGTTTTCCGGAACCCCCATACACTATGCCAAAGCCGGGCAGCCCGCAGGTACGGACAACAAAAACGTCCTTCTGGAATTGGGCTATACAAAAGAGGCCATTGAAAACTTTAAGGATTCAGGAATTTTTAACTAAAAAATGAGTTAAAGAGAAGATCGTTATAACTGGCCATGGTCAGATCATATTGGGATTTGACCTGCCCACAACGAATATTGAAAATGGTATTATACCGCCGCCCCCCCGACGGGCAATGGGCCCGGACCGGAACTGTAGACAGCTCAATTGTCCGGTTCCTATTGCCCGTCGGGGGGGCGCTCTGCCTTAGCTTGCCTTGGAGGCTGCATTGTATATAACTGCCATGGGCAGACCTTGTTCTGAACTCGGTCTGGCCACAACGAAGATTGAAATACATCCCTGATTTGCGGAGTATTTCATATAAAAACATTACCCATAATTCATGGGTAAAAGGAAATATATAAATGGATATTAAAGGATGTACAGCAGTTGTCACCGGAGGAGCTTCCGGTCTTGGAGAAGCGTGTGTTCGTGACTTATCAGCCAAAGGGGCAAAGGTTGCCATTTTTGATTTTGATGAAACAATGGGGCAAAAAGCAATCGGGGAATCGGGGGATTCGGTTATTTTCTGCAAGACCGATGTTTCCGATGAAAACAGTGTTAAAATGGCCATTGAAAAGACCATTCAAGCTTTTGGAAACATCCATTTCGCCATTAACTGCGCCGGCATCGGCACCCCTGGCAAAGTACTTTCCAG
Source organism: Desulfocicer vacuolatum DSM 3385 (assembly GCF_900176365.1). Lineage (GTDB taxonomy): Bacteria > Desulfobacterota > Desulfobacteria > Desulfobacterales > Desulfobacteraceae > Desulfocicer > Desulfocicer vacuolatum. The sequence continues at coordinate 43,579 of NZ_FWXY01000029.1, forward strand.
AAAAGGCCCCATGCCCCTGGAGCTGTTTAATAAAGTTCTCCAGGTAAATCTTGTGGGCACAATGAATGTGCTTCGTCTTACAGCGGAAAAAATGATGGACAATGCCCCCAATGAAGACGGTGAAAAAGGGGTGATTATTAATACCGCATCCATTGCCGCCTTTGAAGGACAGATCGGACAGGCAGCTTACAGTGCTTCCAAAGGCGGCATTGTGGGAATGACGCTTCCCATTGCCCGGGAGTTTGCTTCTTATGGAATCCGGGTTATGACCATTGCACCGGGATTATTTGAAACACCCATGCTGGCAGGACTTCCCCAAGAGGCAAAAAAGTCAATCATTGCCAACATTCCTTTTCCCAAGCGCCTGGCCAGGCCATCGGAATTTGCCCTTATGGTGAAACATATTATTGAAAATCCCATTCTAAACGGTGAAACCATCCGGTTGGATTCATGTATTCGACTGGCCATTAAGTAATTGCAAGGGGGGACAATAGATTACCCAACGCCTGGGGGAATCTCGTCACAACCCCATTTATTCCAATAAGCGGAATGGCTGTCTGAGCAAGGAGCATTCAACTATAATATCTGTCAAAGAACAGTGGTCAAAAATTCGGGGTGGGGGCTGGGGGATTAAAACCCCCGGCTACCCGATTAGCTTCATCAGTATGCAAAAAGCTCTTGTAAACAATCACAAACTTTAATTTGGGCCGTCTTTGAAATAACTCCCAACTTTTTTACTAATCTTGATTTATCTACAGCTCTTATCTGATCCAACAATATCAATCCTTTTTTACCTTGGAACGTACACTGAATTCTTGTGGGGAAATTGAAGCCTCTTGAAGTCATTGGAGCAACAATAGCTGTTTTTAATGAAGACATTTCATTCGGTGAAATTACAATACAGGGTCTTTTTTTCTTTATTTCGTGACCTTTTGTCGGATTCAATTGAACCAACCATATGTCGAATCTGCTGATTGACTGATTCACCATTCCCAATCCTCATCTTCAACCAGATAAGCATCCAGCCACTCTTGATCCAGTTCCTCTTCTTTTTCGGTTTTAAGAAATTTTTCAAATTGTTTTTGCCAACCCTGTCTATGTTTTCTGACGGGCTTTATTAACAGGCCTTCATCAAGCACCTTAAATTCCAGTTCTTTTTCGTCAAGTTGCGCTTGTTCGATGATCGCTTTCGGAATTCGTACTCCTTGCGAGTTTCCAATTCTAATTAATGTTGTCATAATAATCCCCTTGTTTTGATCATTGTAATTACAATATAATCACGCAAGGGTTTTCTTGTCAAATCAAAATTGTGGTTTTATTCTTGTCAATGGTCACGAAAAATTGAGCCATTTATAGTCATCAAAAATGAGCCACACCAATTCATTTTAAAAAATAGAGAACCATACCGATGACCAGGAGAACGGCATCCATAATAAGGGCATTCACTTTAAGGGCTTGCAAAGGTAGACTGGGCGACTTCTAACTGGTCAAGATAGGCCTTTGTCGGCTTCTCCATCCAGGGGGCGATTGCCATGAACTTCCATGAAACGACAGATTTCTGTTTGTCTTGTGTCTGTCTGACGCGTTGCAGGCGGTTTTGTTCTTCAATTTCTGCAAGTCATCCCGGCTCATGCGATACGCATCCAGCATCAGGAAATATGCTTCCACTTCGGTGAATGCATCCAGGTCTGTGCGTATTTTAGACAAGCTATCCTGTACATCGGGGTATACCTGAAAATCTTCCAGACTGGTTGCAAAAATAATTTCATCAGAAGCTTGCGTGCTGGCAGCGTTGACCCAATGAACTTTCCTGAAACCCATGGGTCAGGCCAGCAGGCCCAGCGCCCGGTAGGTGTTGCGGCCGGCTATTCCGTCAGGTTCCAGCCCGTTTGCCTGTTGCCAGGCTTTCAACACGGCCTCGGTGTCACTGCCGAACTTTCCATCCACCTGGATTTTCAGAGCCTCTTGAAGTTTGCGTACCCAAGACCCACGGGAACCTTTTTTGACAATTGTGTAATCAACCGATGGCGCAATGGCCCCAATGACCTGACTGCTTCCTCCGGCCATGGCGATGGCTGTGGCGCGAACACCATGAACACGGCGTTCCCACCCCTTTCCAAATGTGGACCAGGTGGAAAGATTACGCAGAAAGCTCAGGCGGCGGTCGCACATGAGGTCGATGACCTGGAGGGGATCGTGTTCTTTGACCCTGGCAAGGGTTTTAGGACCGATACCACCATCCTGCTTGGCACCGACTGCTGCCTGCAACCATTTAGCACCTCGCCCCGGTCCGGAATTCACGGCAGAGTCAAAGAGAGCGTAATCAACACCTGGGGGAACCTCATCACAACAACACTTGCTCCAGTAACCGGAATGGTAAATGTGTTCCAGCTCCTCGTCTGTGATGTTTCGCAGATCGTCCTTATTCTTATCTTTGCCAAAGTAACGTTGATAGGTGGCCAGGGTGACCCCTTTCATGGTTGCACCGCCTGGGTCCTTGGGATGATCCGCCCATCCGCCTTCGTGGACCAAAACATGGGCGAGTGACTTTTTGAAGTTTTTCTTCATTTTTTGCCCCCTTTTGTCGCACAATAACCTCTTTGGTAGGTTTAGTTATTGGTTAAATTGTTGAGCCTTTAAACGCCGGGTGCCATTCAAAAGAATTCTCTGAATGCCCGGACTTATTGAGAACTTACCATCCCCCTTCCCACCGGAGGTTGCCCCACTTCGGTGGAATCTCCTTCCTGAACTATCCAAAGCAAAACCCTTATGGCAAAAAATTGGATTTGGCTTCGGTACCGGGCTTCTTGAACAAAGGATTGAGATCGACCTTACAGGTCGACACAATTCTAAAGGTTCCGAAATTTCATTGTTATTGACTAAATTTCAGAAAGTGTGTATTTATACACATTATGGATAGCCGAAAAATCATAAAAATTCTTAAACAAAATGGCTGGTACGAGGTTGCCAAGGTTGGGTCTCATACACAGTTCCGCCATCCAGAAATTAAAGGGCGTGTAACAGTTCCACACCCGAAAAAAGACCTACCGAAGGGCACTTTAAAAAGTATCGAACGCCAGTCGGGAATCATATTTAATTGAGGTGATACCATGGCTAATTATATTGCTATTGTCCATAAAGAAACCAATACGGATTTCGGTGTTTCTTTTCCCGATTTTCCAGGTTGCGTAACCGCAGGACAAAACATTGACGAATCCAAAGATCTTGCCCAGGAGGTATTAGCCCTCCATATACAGGGCATGATTGAAGACGGAGACAAATTACCAGCGCCCTCGAAACTTGAAAATATAATGGCAAATAACGACTACGCCGATGCTGTTGCCTTTCTTGTTGTAACCGTTCCCGATGTAAAGCCACGAACAGTTAGAGTTAATATTACTGTGCCTGAAATGACTCTTCAACAAATTGATGCTGCAGCAAAAAAACGAGGAATGTCCAGATCATCATTTCTTGTTCATGTGGCACAAAATGCAATTCAATCGAACCACTCTCAAGCCTCCATTTAAAACCTAATCGCAGGGATCGGATAACGCAAAACTAAGCCGCCGCCGAAAAATGTTTGCAAAGAACCGCTCACGTTCTGGCGGTCGGCTTGAGCGATTTGTTGAACCAAGCCGCTACGCGGCAGAAAAAGCTGAAGTCATGTATACTATGTGGAGTGTTCATACAGAACCACCTCACAACCCTTTTTTCAGGAG
>NZ_FWXY01000030.1 GCF_900176365.1 Desulfocicer vacuolatum DSM 3385
ATTGACCTCCTTTCGCATTTGTATGTTATGGGAATCATTATACCGCGAATGGTGATTCAACAAAACCTTTTTGGTTCTGGCTTGTCCAGGTTAGGTGTTTTTATAATAGACTTTCATTATTTGTTGTGATGCAGCGCATCATGGCCGTTATATACAATGCAGCCTCCAAGATAACCTAAGGCAGAGCCGCCCCCCGACGGGCAATAGGAACCGGACAATTGAGCTGTCTACAGTTCCGGTCCGGGACCATTGCCCGTCGGGGGGCGGCGGTATAATACCATTTGGCTCCGCGTCTACGACCCTATATTTGTTGTGTCCTACAGGAGATGCCCGTTATATCAAATGCCTCGCAGATCTGGGGTGTATTTCAAGTTTTGTTGTGAACAGGCCGAGGCCAGAATACGGTCTGCCCGTGGCAGTTATATAATCACATTAAACAAATATCCCACCAATAAAATTCCCAGGCCCACCACACCAATAAACACAGCAATGAGACGGGGTTTTAACACCTTTCGCAAAATAACCATTTCAGGCAAAGACAGGGCAATGACACTCATCATAAATGCCAGCACCGTACCAAGGGCTGCACCCTTTCCCAGCAACGCCTCCACCACGGGAATAATCCCGGCGGCATTGGAATACATGGGAACCCCAATGGTAACAGCCAGGGGCACGGACCACCACGACCCCTTGCCCATGATGGAAGCCATGAGATCCTGGGGCACAAACCCGTGGATGCCCGCCCCAACACCAATGCCGATGATGACATAGATCCACACCCGGCCGATGATTTCTTTTACCGCTTCCCATCCATATACAACACGATCCGGCCAGGTCAGTTTTTCATCTTCCATGGTTCCATCCTGAACTTTTACGGCAGTGACCCAGTCTTCGATGTGATTTTCAAGTCCCATGCGGCCAATGGCCCATCCAGCCCCAATGGCCACAAACAAACCAGTCCCCATGTAAATGGCCGCCACCTTCCAGCCCAGAAGACCGTACAGCAATCCCAGGGCAATCTCATTGACCATGGGCGCTGCAATAAGAAAGGAAAACGTCACTCCAAGCGGCACTCCGGCGGTGACAAATCCGATGAACAGCGGCACAGCAGAACAGGAACAAAAAGGGGTGACAATGCCCAGCAGGGCCGCCATGACATTACCGGCAAACTCACTGCGCCCGGATAACATGGCACGGGTTTTTTCCGGGGTAAAAAAACTTCGGATAATCCCCACCCCGAACACCACAAGAAAGAGCAGCATCATCACTTTCGGGGTATCATAGAAAAAAAATTCAATGGATGCCCCCAGGTGGGAGCCTTTTTCAATGCCAAAAAGGCCATAGGTGAGCCATGCAGACACGGATGCCAGCTTGCCGTAGATGATCCACCAAAGATAAATACCCACTGCTGCAGCCGCCGCATAAAGATATAATGGACGATTTGCCGCCCGGGAAGAAGTGGTCTGATTGCCATTGGCTGTGATTTGATCTGTCATGTTGTTCTCCAAAATTTAACCTTGACCATAAACGCCTGGATATTTGCCAGGCGTTATGGGAATTATGTCTGAAATTCGGGCACATTAAATCTACAAATAGCCATATATCTATTTGATTACATATAAACATCCCGTTTTTTTGTGGTGTATTATAATATATCTGAAATACTCCGCAAACCGGGGGGATATTTCAAGCTTTGTTGTGGGCAGCATCGGATCAAAATACGGTCTGCCCGTGGCAGTTATACTGTTTTTGTGGTTGACGGAACTACAGGGTGAGCAATGTCAGCAGATATTCTCCCGCCGGATAAGGGGCAGGGACGATATCAACGCCTTTATTTCCGGATCATCCTCCATCCAGTGACGCAGATTCCCAAGAAAGGTGGCTGCATAGGGGCTAAAACTTCCGTCTGCCAAGGAATAATTCACCCATTTTTCATCCCGGGAAGAAGTCACAAGCCCTGCCCCCTCCAGCACTTTCAGATGTTTTGACACCGTGGGCTGGGCCAGGCCCAGGGCGCCGGTGATTTCACACACACACATCACCTTGTGCTGGAGCATTTTTAAAATTTTTACCCGGTTGGGATCGGACATTGCCTTGCTTACATCAACAAATAATTTCATATTTCCCCTCATATTCTTTTTTTGGAATATATAACCACAAAAGAAGTCTGTCAACACAAGAAATTCAAAAAGCACCGGAATATGCTAAAAAAAGTTCAAAAGAGAAAAGGGGACAATTTAACCATGAGAGCCTGTTAAAAAACAGACTCTCAAACAATCAAAATTTTCTGGAATGCTCACCAGGGAAGCCATGGGATGATGATGACAATAATGGCGATGAACTAATTTAAAACAAGACGAGTGCGTTGAGCTTGTCAGGATGATGATGACAATAATGGCGATGAACACTTCAAACATTTCTACAGGGCCTGGGCCGTTCTGCTGATAATTTCTTCCTGGTGATCTTTATCCAAATCCACAAAATAATCGCTGTAGCCTGCCACCCGAACCAGTAAATTGCGGTACGCATCCGGGGTCTGCTGGGCTGATCGGAGGGTTTTTGTATCCATCACATTAAACTGAATATGATGCCCCCCAAGGCCAAAATAGGTTCGAATCAGTCCGGCCATTTTCTTAAGATCTTTGTCCGTTGAAAGCACAGATGGTAAAAATCGCTGATTGAGCAGGGTCCCGCCGGATCTTACCTGGTCCATCTTGGCCAGAGAGTTGATAACGGCGGTGGGACCGTTGCGGTCGGCACCGTGGGAGGGTGAGGTGCCGTCGGATTGGGGGGTATGGGCCTTTCGGCCATTGGGGGTGGCCCCCAGCATTTTTCCAAAATAGACATGGCAGGTGGTGGAGAGCATGTTTAACCGATAACAGGTGCCCTTGGTGTTGGGTCTGCCGTCAATGGTTTTCAAAAGGCTGTGATAAACCTGCTGCATGATGGTATCAGCCCTGTTGTCATCATTGCCGAAAAAAGGGGTCCGGTTCCAGAGTTTCAGGCGAAGGGCCTCAGCCCCCTTAAAATTATTTAAAAGGGCTTTCAAAAGCGCATCCATGGTAACAGAGCCATGATCAAACACATGGGTTTTAATGGCAGAAAGGCTGTCGGTCACCGTGCCGATGCCGCAACACTGGATGTAGTTTGTGTTATATTTCGGGCCACCGTCGTAGTAATCCCGTCCTTTTTCAATGCATCCCTCAATGAGCACAGAAAGCAGGGGTGCCGGGCAATACCTGGCATACATCCGCTCAATATAGTTGTTCACTGCGATTTTCAAATCCACGATGTGCGCCAGCTGATGTTGGAACGCCCCATACAGCTCGTCATAACTTTTAAAGGTTCCAGGATCTCCGGTGTCAATGCCCACCATCTTTCCTGTAAGGGGGTCCACACCATTGTTCAGGGTGATCTCCAGAATTTTGGGCACATTGAGATACCCGGTGAGGATATAGGCTTCCTTGCCAAAGGCCCCGGTTTCGATACAGCCGCTGGTGCCCCCCTCCCTTGCGTCTTCAATGGTTTTTCCCATGCCCACCTGTTCCATGATCACGGTATCGGTGTTAAACACAGATGGATAGCCATACCCTTTACGGATCACCCGGGTGGCAGCATCCAACAGCCGATCCGGGGTTTTGACGCTGATGTGCACCGACGGCTGGGGTTGCAGCAGAGACAGCTCATCTGCCACCTCCAGGGCAATGAAAGAGACCTCAGAGCTGCCGTCGGTGCCGTCGGGTTTCAGCCCACCCAGGTTGATCTGGGTAAAATCATTGTAAGTACCGCTCTCCCTGGCAGTCACCCCCACCTTTGGCGGAGCCGTGTGGTTGTTGATTTTTATCCAAAGACAGGCCAGCAGCTCCTTGGCACGTTCTCTGTCAATGCTTCCATCTGCCAGCTCTTTTTCATAAAAAGGGGCCAGATGCTGGTCCAGGTGACCCGGAGACATGGCATCCCATCCATTAAGTTCCGTGATGGTGCCCAGATGAACAAACCAGTACATCTGGATTGCCTCATGGAAAGTCTGCGGGGCATGCTCCGGAACCCGTTTACAAACCCGGGCGATTTCCAACAATTCCTGTTTTCGCATCGTATCAGATGCTTTGTTTGCCATCTTTTTTGCCAGATCAGCGTGGCGGCGGGCAAACATAATCACAGCATCACAGGCAATTTCCATGGCGTGCAGCGTTTCAAACCGATCCGGGGCCTTGGGATCATTAATATAATCCAGCACATTGATCTGTTCCTGTATTTTAGCCTTAAAATCCGCCATGCCAAGCCCATAAATTCTGCCGTCCAGGGCCGTGTGTCCAGGGGCCCGTTGTTCCATAAATTCTGTGAAAAGACCTGCTTTATAAGCATTTTTCCAGTCTTGGGGCACATTGTTGAAAATTCTGTCCCGGATGGAACGTCCCTTCCAATAGGGGATCACCGATTCTCCATAGGTCTTGATATCGGCCGGATTCACCCGATAACGGGTCATGGGGCGCTGCCTTAGAGTCTCAAGGTCAGCTGTGCTGTGGCAGGTGAGTTCAGGAAAGGTGGGAACGGCCTTGGGGCCGGGTCCCCGTTCCCCCACAATGAGCTCTTTGTCTCCAATATAAAGTGTTTTTTCTTCACAAAGTTTTTTAAAAAATCTGGCCCGGAGCACGGGCAGGGAATATTTACCGGCATTTTCCCGGTAAAACCGGGTCTCTAAAAGGGCACGTTCAATGGAAATAAAAGGTGTTGCATTAAAGCTTTGCTCTCTTAAATATTCAATTCTGGTGTTCATGATTATCCTCCCTTGAAGACCCTTAACCCCAGTCTCTCAAGCTGTTCAACACATCTTTTTATATCTTTTCCCTTGGGTTTCCTGAAAGTAAAAGGTGACAGGGGCATTCCCAGTTTATCATATTTTGATGATGCCATTTCATGATAAACAAGAAGATCCACCCGGCTTTCCGGTGCAACCCCGGCAATGAACCTGCCTGTTTTTTCAATATTTTCAGGATCACTGTTCACCCCTTCAATCAAAGGGATGCGAAACCGGATCTCTTTATCCATCCGGGCAAGAAGGCGGATATTCTCAAGGATCAATCCATTGGACACTCCAGTGAATTTTTCATGAACATCACTGTCCATATGTTTAATGTCCACAAGAAAAAGATCTGTCAATGCAGCCACGTCTTTCACCAGCTCTGCTTTTGCATGGACACAGGTATCAACTGCTCTGTGGATACCTGATTTTTTGCACACCGTCAGGAGTTCCAGCAACAAATGGGGCTGATAAAGGGGCTCTCCCCCGGAAAAGGTGACCCCGCCCCCGGATTGATCATAAAACACAATATCTTTTTTGATCTCTTCCATGATGACATTGACATCTGCCTCCCGACCGGTGGATTCATGGGCCAGGGCCGGACAGATATCAACACAATGGCCGCACGCAACGCAACGCTCCCCATCCCTTATAATTTCTCCATTTTTAAGGAACAATGCCCCGGAGATGCACTCATCCAGGCATTGGCCACAAGCGATACACTTATTTTTTATCCAGATTCTGTCAATGAATAAAGAGATCCCCTCTGGATTGTGGCACCAGGCGCACCGCAAGGGGCAGCCTTTGAAGAACACGGTTGTCCTGATGTTGGGGCCATCATGGATGGCATATTTTTTTATGGCAAAGATACGTCCCATGCCGTCATCCCATCTTTTTTTTAATTTTTTACCAAGAAGTATGCTTCTGAATTTTTAATTTAAGAGGAGAGGTGTCACCGTAACTGACTGTCTTTACTGCCACGTCGGTTAAATCCGGTTTGTGCGCTCTGGTGTTTTTCCAGTTCTGACTGGCAGTTGATACACAGACGAACCCCGGGGATGGCCCTTTGCCGGGCCTCGGGTATGGGTTCATCACAGGCTTCACAATGGGTTATCTCTTCCTCTCCCGCCCGGGGTAATCGGCTCCTTGCCAATGTTACCGCATCATTAACACTTGCATCTATTTGCTCTTGTACCGCCCCGTCCCGGGCCCATCCCACAGCCATAATTTATCACCCATCTGTTGCTTGAATAAATGGTCATAATTAAAGTAACTCAACTTTCGGGCTTCATTTCAAAGCCGGCATTTTTAAATGTACCGATGGGCTCAGTGTACCGACGGGGTCAGGCTTTTGTTATTGATGTTATCGACCAAGGCCTTTGCCAACGAAAAAAACCTCGATAATGTCAATAACGAAAGCCTGACCCCACCACGAAATGCGAACACCGAAAGTTGAGAAAGTAATATATCCAGACATTATCTCATATTCACCCAAGCCTGGCCAACTTAAAAGAATATTAAAAACAACTTTCTACCCGGGTGTTTATCTGTTATAATGAAATTTATATTTTTTTTCGGGCTTGATCGCACAAAGAACCATTTTTCAAGTGGCTGACAGTGCGCTCGAGCCCTTTTTTTAAGGGGCATCTGCCTGATTTAAGGCAGCTTGTCACCACACATTTAAACCCGGGAGAACCCAACATAATGACGGATACAATCAAATCCGGAGATACGATCAGAGTCGCTTACACAGGTAAATTTGAAAATGGTGAAATTTTTGACACTTCAGAGGGTCGGGAAGGGCTGAAATTCACCGTGGGAACAGGCCAGCTGATCAAAGGATTTGATCAGGCGGTTGTGGGCATGGCCGTGGGCGACAAAAAAAGCGTCACCATCCCACCGGAAGATGGATATGGCCTGCGGGACGAAAACAGAATCATTGAAATTCCGGCAGAGTCCGTACCGGAAGAGATGACATTGGAAGTGGGAATGCAGCTGCAGCTCACCGATCCCAATGGCAATCCAGCCATGGCCACAGTGGCAGAAGTAGGGGAAAAGGCCATTAAAATGGACGTCAACCATTTTCTGGCAGGCAAAACTTTGGTATTTGACATTGAAATTGAAGAGATGGGCCTGGAACCGGATGTTCAGCAATGTGGCACTGGATGCGACAGCGGATGTGATACAGACAAGGGTTGTGGATGTGACTGCGGCTGTGGTGACTGATGCACACCCAAAAAGCCACACCGTTTAAAACGCTTCCTTGAAAGTCAAAACCCGGGAAAGCCTTGTCCGGTGCAGCTTTTTTAAATTTATTCATGATCAAGTCCTGAAAGGATCAAAACGCATTCCCCAGGGACTTGATCATTAAATATTCTTTCTGATGTGCGTTGAACCTGGATATCATTTTGATCCGGCTCAGTTCACAAACTAACGCCGGGCCCGTGGAGCATTGGATCTACCTTGGTAACCCTTTCTCCGGGAATTGGTCCGGGGACGTGCAGCCGGCCGAGGCGTTGCTCCGGCCTTTTCCAGTTCAAATCCATCCATCATCGTAACAGGGATATCGTGCTTGAGCAGCCGCTGGATATCTTTTAACTGTTTTTGCTCATCCCGGCACACCAGTGACAATGCCATACCCGTGGCACCGGCCCGTCCGGTGCGGCCAATGCGATGGACATAATCTTCCGGCACATTGGGCAAATCAAAATTGACCACATGGGGCAACATATCAATGTCAAGTCCCCTTGCTGCAATATCCGTTGCCACAAGGGTTCTGATTTTTTCACTCTTAAAATCGGCCAGGGCCCGGGTCCGGGCCGTCTGACTCTTGTTGCCGTGGATGGCCGCCGCACCAATACCGTCCTGGATCAACTGTTTGGTCAAACGGTTGGCACCATGCTTGGTGCGGGTAAACACCAGTACCTTGTTCCACTCTCCGGTTCTGATCAAAGTGGAAAGCAATTGCCGTTTCTGGGTTCTTGCCACGGGATAAACAGTCTGGGAAACACCGTCTGCGGCTTTATTGGAGGCTGACACCTCAATGATTTCCGGTGAATTCAAAAGGGAATCGGCAAGCCGTTTAATATCTGTAGAATAGGTGGCGGAAAAAAGCATGTTCTGACGACGTTTCGGCAAAAGTTTTAATACTTTTCTGATATCATGGATAAAACCCATGTCCAGCATGCGATCCGCTTCGTCCAGCACAAGAATTTCCACCCGGGAAAGATCCAGGGTTTTTCGTCCGGCATGGTCCAAAAGGCGTCCCGGTGTGGCCACCATGATATCCACGCCCCGGCGAAGGCGATCAATCTGGGGATTAATCCCCACTCCGCCAAACACCACAGTGGACTTTAAAGACAGACCCCGTCCCAGGCTTTCAATATTGGCATGGACTTGGGCTGCCAGCTCCCGGGTGGGGGCCAGCACCAGACATCTGGGTGAACATCCTTTTCCCCTGGTACGATCCAGAAGCTGAAGAACGGGCAGGCCAAAGGCCGCTGTTTTACCGGTACCGGTCTGTGCTCCGGCAAGCACATCTTTTCTTTTGAGAATGGCCGGAATTGCTCGATCCTGAATAGGGGTGGGGACTTTGTAGCCCTCGGCGGCAACGGCACGTAACAGTTCGGCCCTGAGGCCAAATTTTTCAAATGACATATATAGTATAATCCTGAATCCGCCCCCCCACCATGGTGGGCCAGTCCAGGCGAAATAAATATTATTGCATGAATTGAGGTTGGAATAACCGCGACACTGCAGGCACTGACTGGGAGGTGCTAAAGAAAAAGAGTATAATAACACACCTGAAAATTTTAAAATACAAAATTATTTAAAAACCACTATTTATTTTTTTTAAACACCGATATCCAAAATAACTCGCCAGTCATAAGCTCTCCAGTTTGACGCCACATAATCTATTCCTTTAAAATTAAATATATCCCATGTGGTATGAGAAATGAGAACTTCGGACTCATGAAAAAATAAATGTTCGGGTTGGTAATGTAAAATCTCATCAGTACCCTATGTGCGTTTGTTTGGGACTGCTCAGTAAATCAAATATCAGGCAAACAGGCCCAAATAAATAAAAATGGAATCCCAGGCGATCATTTACTATGATAAACAGAGAAAGCCCTATAATAATAGGCTTTTACTTGACAAACAACGCGGTGACATCTAATTAAAGGTAGTGTGCAAGAGTCCTCAAATGCGGCATAATACCATTATAAATAATCTTAGTGCCGTTAAAACATATATTTTTTTAGGAAACGCCCGGTAAAATAGAAAATTTTTCAAGCTTTACTGTGGATGGACCAAGTTCAAAACGAGGTACGACCGTTGTTGTTATCAAAAAGATAATATTACAGGCCTATCCAGGATAGCCTCCAACAAACCGGGTCATGAAAAAAATAAAAAGGAGGGCTTGGTCATAAACTGGGCCACTATAGGTGAAATAAAATTTTATTATCCACAAAGCACTGTAATTATAGATATTAACTTTTGCAGCTAAAATTTTATCACAAGATGGCCCACGTTATGATCAACCCCAAAAAGGACAAATAAAAGGAGTGGCGTGGGAATACTGAAATTTTCCGTACCGGAAATCTTTCTGGGCCGGAACAGCATGAAATATGCCGGTGTGTGTGCAAGGCGCCTGGGGGCAAAAAAGATTTTTTTTGTATCTGATCCCGGTCTTGAAAGTACAGGATGGGTGGATGCCGTTTTTGACATTTTTGACCATGAAAAACTTAAATGGGTTTACTATTCTGATATATCCTCCAACCCCAGGGACTCACAGATTGAAGAAGGGGCACGGCTTTATGAAAAACATGGATGTGACGTGGTATTTGCCCTGGGGGGCGGCAGCCCCATGGATGCAGCCAAGGGAATCGCCCTTGTTACCAGCAACGGGGGCCGGGTTCATGATTACGAGGGGGCCAACCGTATCCAAAAACCCCTTCCGCCCATGGTGTTCATGCCCTCCACTGCCAGCAGCGGATCGGATGTTTCCCAGTTTGCCATTATAACGGATATGGAACGCCAGGTAAAAATGTCCATCATCAGCCGTACCCTGGTTCCCAATGTCTCCATCATTGACCCCACCCTGCTGACCACTAAACCAAGGGATCTGATCATAGCAGCGGCTGTGGATGCCCTGTCCCATGCTGTGGAAGCCCATGTTTCCAGACTTGCATTTCCCCTGACGGAAGTGCACTCCCTGCGGGCCATTGAACTGATCATGAAATATCTTCCCCTGACCCTGGAAGACAACAGCCTTGCCAACCTGGAACAGCTTAGCATTGCCGGCACTTCTGCAGCCATGGCTTTTAGCAATGCAAGTCTTGGCATTGACCATGCCCTGGCCCACACACTGGGGGGGGTACTTGATGTCTTGCACGGCATTATCCACCCCATTTTACTGCCCAGTGTCATGCGCTACAACCTGCCCAAATGCGTTGATAAACTGGCAGAAATCGGCAAGGTAATGATCGGCGGTTCCATGGGCTCCCCGGAAGCCACGGCCCTGGCCGGGATTGAAGCCCTTGAGAACTATTTTAAAAGTCTTGGGGTGAGCACACGGTTACGGGACATTGTCCCGGAACGTTCAAAAATTCCCCAGATATGCGAAATGGCCACCTTTGATTCGTGTCTGCTCAGTAATCCCCGGGAAGCCGACGCAGAAGATATGATGAGCATCTGCCACGATGCCTGGTAATCCGGCAAACACCGTCATTTTTACAACCGCCACGGGCAGACCTTATTTTATCCGGCTCTGCCCACAACAAAGCTTGAAATACGCCTTAAATTTTCGGAGTATTTCATATAAAAAAATGGTAGTCCTGCATTTATATGATGATTTCAATCTAAGGTTCTCAGTCCACGCCATGGCCCCGGTGTTTGAGATACATTGACAAAAGAGGCATCATCACCTCGGTGCAGGACTACCAAAAAAATTAGGTCCGGAAGCATGACCGGGAAACGATATTATGAATAAGCCCACAACTCTGGAAGATATCATCGGGCTGGAGTACACCAAACTTGGTTTTTTTGGAGAAGTCAAAAAAAACATGGCCAAACTCCAGGCCACCAATCGAAAATTAGAACGAAAGCAGCGGAAACTTGAGGCTATTTTTGGCGGTATTTCCGATGTCATGGTGATTCTTTCTGCCAATTTTACCATTATTTCCACAAACGACCTTTTTTCCACTGTTTTTAAGCATGCCAGTCCCAGGGGACATTTCTGCTATGAAATTTTCAAAAAACGGGACTGTCCCTGTAGCGACTGCCCCATTTCCAAAGCCCGGCAAACAAATAAAGTGTGCAGAAAAACCATGGCCCTTGACATAGAAGACAAGCATTATCAATTTGATGTCACGGTATCTCCCCTGCGGGATGCCAAAAAAAAGGCCTTTAGATTTCTTGTTTTAATGCGGGATGTCACCCGGGAAAAAGAGTACCAATCAAAATACAGCCATTCTAAAAAAATGGCCACAGTGGGTGCCCTGGCTGCCGGGGTGGCCCATGAAATCAACAATCCCTTAACCTCCATCAGCGGATTTACCAAGGGGCTGCAAAGAAGATTGCCCATACTGAACAAAAACCTGCAGGATACAGAAGAAAACCAGGCACTTATGGAGGATTTTACGGAATACATAGACACCATTCTCACCGAGTGTGATCGATGCCGTGATATTGTCCAGGGGCTTTTAACCTTCAGCCCCAGAAAAAAGGTGGATTTTACCTCCCTGAATCTGAAACGAATTGTCACAGGGGTATTAAGGCTTTTGCATCATCGTTTTAAGGAAAATCCCCAGGTGGCCATTACATTGAAAGCAGAAAAAAATATCCCCCATATCATGGGAAATGCAGCGGAACTCAAACAGGTGATTCTCAATCTTATCTGCAATTCCCTTGATGCCGTTGATGGACAAGGTTTCCTTGAACTGCGTCTTTACCAAAAGGAAAATCAAATAATCTTTTCCATTGAGGACGATGGCTGCGGCATTGATCCTGAAATCATGGATCAGCTGTTTGATCCCTTTTTTACCACCAAACCCATTGGGCAGGGCATTGGCATTGGTCTTTCCACCTGCTACAATATTATCCGACAACACCAGGGAGAGCTCCTTGTGAAAAGTAATAAAAAAGAAGGCGCGGTTTTCACCATGATCCTTCCACACCCCGATGAGGTGATGTCATGACATCCACAGACGATGGCATGAAAATTCTGGTGGTGGACGATGAAAAATCCATCCGAAGACTTTTACAAAAAGAAATGGCCTCGCCCCGGCGCAATATCACCACAGCGGGCACAGCGGCAGAGGCCTTGGCAACTGTGGCAAAAGACAGCTTTGACATCATCATCCTGGATATTAATCTGCCCGATGCCAACGGCATTGAGCTCATGAGCCGTTTCCAGGAATCCATTCTGGCTGTACAGATTATTCTGATCACAGGATATGCGGATGTGGATGATGCCGTAAATGCCATGAAAATCGGTGCCTATGATTACATTACCAAACCCTTTGATCTGGATCGGCTGGAACTTGTTGTGGAAAAAGCCTACCAGAAGGTAAGGCTCAAAAGAGAGCAGGTCCTGAAACGCCAGGGGATGGAACAAAAGAGAAAAGCCCCCAGACTCATTGTGGGGCACTCGGCTGCCACAGATCAAATTCGCTACCTCATTGACAAAGTAGCCCCCACATCGGTGCCGGTACTCATCACCGGAGAAAGCGGCACCGGGAAAAATGTGGTGGCCCGGCAGCTTCATTCCCAGAGCCTTCGGGCGGACCAGCCCCTTATCACCAAGAACTGTGCCACCCTCCAGGAGGAGTTGATTCGAAGTGAGCTGTTTGGATACTGTAAAGGAGCATTTACCGGCGCAGAAAAATCCCGTAACGGTCTTCTGGCCATGTCAGACAAAGGAACTTTATTTCTGGATGAAATCGGGGAACTTTCCGTGGGCGTCCAAGCCTCATTGCTGCGGGTCATGGAGAACCAGACCTTCCGGCCGGTGGGGGATAAAAATGAAATCAAAGTGGATATACGATTTATGTTTGCCACAAACAGAGATCTTAAAGAAGAGGTGGCACAGGGACGCTTTAACGAAGCGCTTTTCCATCGGCTCAACGTATTTACCCTGAAAATTTTACCCCTGCGCCAGAGAAAAGAGGAGCTTCCTGTGCTGGTGGACTATTTTCTGTCCCATTTGAGTCCCGGGGATGAACCCTATAAAATTTCTCCCAATGCCATGGCCTGTCTCATGGCCTATGACTGGCCCGGCAATGTCCGGGAATTGAGAAACGTCATGGAAAGGGGGTGCATTCTGGCAGAAAACAACACCATCACCGAACGTGGGCTGCCCATGGAACTGGTGGAACAAATGACTGATTTTTCTGCCACTTCTCCCTTTATTTCCTTAAAAGAATTGGAAAAACAGCATATTTTAAAAGTGATGCACCATGTGGAGGACAACCGCTGTAAGGCTGCGGAAATTCTGGGAATCGGCAGAAAAACCCTTTATCGAAAACTGCAAAGTTTTGAAAGCAGATGAAAAAAGAATGGGGAAGAAAATATAGCACATTTTCTTCCCCACCTTTTCCCCTTTACCACGGTAAATATTCAGTCAGCACCCCATGTTCACTTGCTTTGATCTACTCACATAACATTGGTATGCTGCGCAGCCCCAAACAGGCGAGAGGCACTGCCCAAACATTTACATCACCAAACCAAATATTTATTTACCACGACAATCACTTCAACTTAAATTAAAATATTTTGGCCACCTGGAGCTCTTCTTCGGTGAAGTCCCATGTGGTATTGTGCGGTGCAAACTCTTTATCGAACATTTCCGGCAACTGATCATCCTTTTTGGTGAATCCTGCTCTAAGATTAAATTCATTTTCATTTTCAAGGATGGAAATTCCCAAAGCCACCACATCATCCGGTGTCAGATCAAGGCCATAATGGGCATTGAGCATATCCACAATGAGCTGAACTCCGTTGTCGTTGTCCAGAACGGCAAAGGCCACAAACAGACAAAGACCTGCGGCATCAATGGCCGCCGTGGCCACCTGGAGATTTTTGGATAATTCCACCTGACCCTCTTTTTTCAGCGGATCAACCGTGCCGCCCACCCCAAGGATATTGGCAGTAACACCATAACCTGCAGTGTGGTCCGCGCCCATGGGAGTGGTGGCATAGGTAACCCCAACGCCTTTCACAGAACGGGGATCATAGGCCGGAAGGGCCTGGCGTTTCACCACAGGGATGCGATCAACCCCCAGGGCATCTCCGGTGAATGCAGCGCCGTTGCCCAGGATTTTTCCATTTCCCGTGCCTTTGGCCACTTCGTGGATCAATTCAATACATGCCTTGCCGTCGCCCCACTCAAGAAGGCCGCCGTCCATGGCAACCCCCAATGCCACACCCGTATCAATGGTGTCCAGGCCATAATCGTCGCACAGGCGATCCATCATGGCGATATCATCCAAATCCTTTACCATGGTGTGGGCACCAAATGCCCAGAGGGTTTCATATTCAAATCCGGAGGTGAGCTGTTTTCCATCTTTACCATGGTACACCTGGGAGCATTTAATCACGCAACCCGGATGGCAGCCTTCAGAAACAATGCCCCCCCTGGCTTCCATGTTTTCCACCATTTTTTCACCGCTGATATCCTGAGCATGTTCAAAACGACCGGTCCTGAAATTTTTGGTGGGTAACGCTCCGGCTTCGTTGATGACATTTACCAGCACAGCGGTGCCAAGGCCGGGAAGGCCCTGCCCGGTAACCGGATGTTCCCTTAAAATTTTTACCCATGCTTTATTGGCTGCTTTAAATGCTTCGGGATCTGCCTGGGGAATTCTGCCGCAGCCCTTGTCATCCACAACAATGGCCTTTATTTTTTTAGACCCCATAACCGCACCCAAACCGCCACGCCCAACGGCACGACCCGGTCGTCCCTTGGGATCTGCCTGTTGCATGCTTGCAGCCTTAAGGCGCTGCTCACCGGCCTGGCCAATGCTCATGATGCCGGTGTTTTTCCCATATTTTGCCCAAAGCTTTTCCATGATCTCATAATTGCCCATGCCCACATATTCATCTGCGGGCAAAAGCGCAACACTGTCTTTTTTAATCACGATCATGTAATAATTATCATCTTCGGGCTTATCTTCTAAAACCAGGGCCGTAATACCAAGGCGGGCCAGTTTCTGGGAAATGAGCCCCCCGGAATTACTTTCTTTAATTCCGCCGGTGAGGGGGGATTTCCCCCCCACGGAAAGACGTCCGGAATTGGCTGCAGGCGTACCGGACAACAACCCCGGTGCCAGGACAAGCTTATTTGATTCCCCCAGGGGATGACAGGTGGCAGGCACTTCATCTAAAATCATTTTAGAGGTCAAGGCCCTTCCGCCGAGCCCCTGTAGAGACTCCGGGACTGCCTCAAAAACAAATTGTCTTTGTTTTGTATTAATTCTGAGTATTTTTCCCATTCTTTTCCTTTTATTCAGACCCGGAAAACAACAAATCCGGCGGTCTCTTATTTGGTCTTATTTGGTAATGACGTAAATATTCGCCTTAATAATGTAAATGATTGGCCACAGGCGGACCGTGGCAGCTTTTATATACAATGCAGCCTCCAAGTTTACCCCGGCAGAGCTCCCCCCGGGCAATAGGAACCGGCCAATTAAGCTGTCTACAGTTTCGGGCCGGGCCCATTGCCCGTCGGGGGGGGCGGCGGCATAATGCCATTTTCAATATTCGTTGTGTCCGCCAGGAGATGCCCGTTTATATGAAATACTCCTCAAATCAGAGACGTATGTAAGCTTCATTGTGGGCAGACCGAGGTCAGAATGCGGTCCGCCAGTGGCGGTTATCAAAAAATCGTCTTACAATGCAGCTTTATAGATATTTACAACATCGTCCAGGGAAGGTCTTCTGGGGTTGGTGGCACCACAGGCATCTTTCTGGGCATTTTCAGCCATGACCACAAGATCCTGCTCTTTTACACCAAGCTCTGTGAGATTGGCAGGAATTCCCACATCCGCAGACAGGGTCTGGATGGCAGATAGCGCTTTTTCCGCAGCTTCCCGGGTGGAAAGTCCTGTGATATTTTCCCCCAGTGCCACGGCAATGTCAGCAAATCGATCCAGTTTGGCAATGAGGTTAAAGCGGGAAACATGGGGCAGGAGAATGGCATTGCACACCCCATGGGGAAGATCATAGAAACCACCCAATTGATGCGCCATGGCATGGACATGGCCCAGGCTTGCGTTGTTAAATGCCATACCGGCAAGATATTCTGCATAGGCCATTTTATCCCGGGCATCAACATCTTCGCCATTGGCCACAGCCTGACGCAGATTCCCGGCAATCAGCTCAATGGCCTTAATGGCACAGGCATCCGTAACAGGGGTGGCAATGGTGGACACATAGGCTTCAACGGAATGGGTCAGGGCATCCATACCTGTGGCAGCGGTGAGAAAAGAGGGCATGCCAAGCATCAAAAGAGGATCATTAATGGCAATGGTGGGGGTGACCCGCCAGTCAACAATGGCCATTTTTACTTTTCTGCCGGTGTCGGTGATGATGCAAAACCGTGTCATTTCGCTGCCGGTACCGGCTGTGGTGTTGATGGCGATGAAGGGAGGCATGGCTTTGGTGGACTGGTCAACGCCTTCGTAGTCGTGGATGGTTCCACCGTTGGTGGCCACAATACCGATACCCTTACCACAGTCATGGGCACTGCCGCCCCCCAAAGTAATGATCATGTCACAACCACTGTCCTGGTATAATTTAAGGCCTTGTGCAACATTGTTGTCTGTGGGATTGGGAACAGTGTCATCATACACAACGGCATCCACGCCAACATCTTCTTTAATCATATCGCAGATCTGCCGGGTCAAGCCACAGGCTGTAATTCCCTTGTCTGCCACCAGAAACGGTTTTGTTACGCCAAGGGTTTTCATCTGAGCGCCCAATTGCTTGTGAGATCCAATGCCCATGAGGGTTACTGTGGGAATAAAAAATCCGTATACTGCTTCGCCGTTTGACATGTTAAAGCTCCTTTGCGCACATGGTTATTTAATGGAACCATGCTGTGCATTAAGTTAACGAATGAAGACTCGCCCCCTGGGGCAAGACCAGTTGTGTGAACGTTTCGCTTTAACATTGCAATACAAAGACCAGATAGAGTGTTTTTTTACAAAAAAAAATCACAACCAGCCTTATTGCCATAACGCATTAATTTTAATAGATAAAAACAAATAAATTTTTCAAACGAAAAAGAAAACATCTAAACAGATTTCATAAAATTCCTTTTTAAACAGGGCAATTTGACCCGTCTTCTAATTTTGATGGGGCATTTTTCCCAAAATATTTTTTTAAATTTGATCGGCAGATTTTTCTATAGCTGCCATGGGCAGCCCGTATTCTGATCTGGCTCTGACCACAGCGAAGCTTGAAGTACGCCTCTGATTTGCGGAGTATTTCATATGAGTTCACATGGCTATAAATAGCTGGCAGAACAAAAACTGCAACCGGCATCACGCTTGGTGCTGTTCAAATCCGGGAATGGCAAAGCGTTTTTCCAGGGAATTGAGTATCCAGGTGGCCATAGAGACCAACAGCAGGTACACAGCCCCCACAATGGAGAAAACCTCCACATATTTAAAAGAGGCAGATGCCAGAATTTTCCCCTGGCCCGTGAGTTCAATGCAGGTAACCATGTAAGCCAGTGAGGAATATTTAATAAGATAGATGATCTCATTGCCGCACCCGGGCAATGCCCGTCGCAATGCCTGGGGCAGCACCACATGAACCACGGTTTGAAGCTGGGTAAATCCAATGGCCCTGGCCCCGGCAAGCTGTCCCTGTTTGATGGAAAGTAATGCCCCCCGGATGTATTCTGACTGGTAGGCACCGCTGCAAAGGGAAAAGGTCACCACCGAGGCCCAGTAGGGGCTCAAATAAATACCCATGCGGGGAAGGCCAAAGTACCATATATACAACTGTATTAATAAGGGAAACCCACGGAATAAAAGAACATAGGTGTCCCCCGCAAATTTCACAACCCGATGGCCGTAAACCCTGGCTGTGGCGGAAAGCACCCCCATGCACACCCCGAATATGGCCGATGGAACAATCAATAAAACACTGATCCAGGTTCCCTTCATCAATGCCGGCATGACATCATTTTGAATATATAAGAGTTCATCCATGATCATTCACCGCCGATTTCCGCAATTCTGGCACAGAAGTCCCGGGTTCGGGTGGCAGCCCCTTGTGCCAGTAATTCATCTGGAGAACCCTGCTCAACAATGCGGCCTTTTTCCATGAATATAATTTCATCTGCCAATGATCTGGCAAACCCGATCTGGTGGGTGGCCATGATCATGGTCATTCCCCCTTTGCCCAGATCCCGAATAACGGACTGCACCTCACCGATGAGTTCCGGGTCCAGGGCCGATGTGGGTTCATCCAGCAACATCACCCTGGGGTCCATGGCCAGGGCCCGGGCAATGGAAACCCGCTGTTTCTGACCGCCGGAAAGCTGGGCCGGGTATTGATTGGCCTGGTCCTTGAGGCCCACACGATCAAGCTCCGCCATGGCCCGCTCTGTTGCTGCTTTCTTTTTCATGCCCAGCACTTTAATCATGCCGATCTCCACGTTGGCAAGGGCAGTGAGATGATCAAAGAGATTAAAATCCTGGAATATCATCCCCACCTGACGTCGATGGGTGCATAGCTCCCGTTTATCGGAAGGGTTCACCCTGTTTCCTGCCAGGGTAATGCTTCCCTTGTCCGGCATGACCAAAAAATTGACGGTCTGTAAAAAGGTACTTTTCCCACCGCCAGAGGGGCCGATGATTACCTTTATCTCTCCTTTTTTAATGGAAAGGGAGACATCGTGCAGTATGGTATTTGTCCCAAAACTTTTGGTGACATGATTAATCTCCAAAATGGGCTCAGTGTCTGTTTTCATGGCTTTCCTTTAGAACGTGCACAAAGGCTGTGAGAGGGAATCTCACGGATTCATTTCACCAAATCTTCCTATTGGGAACAGCCTGGAATGGTGACTTTTTTGTGCAATATATTCAATGCTTTGGTTCCGATGTAAGTAAATATGAGAAAAATAAATCCCGCAGCCAGGTATATGGCCAGGTGCTCATATGTCCGGGATGCAATGTGATGGGCCCGGGACATAAGCTCTGTCACGCCCAGGGCATAGGTCACAGCAGAATCCTTGAGCAAGATGGCATACTCATTGGTCCAGCCGGGGATGGACAATCGAAAGGCCTGGGGTAAGATAATAAAAACAATGGCCTTGGTGTCGCTCATGCCCAATGCCCTGGCCGCTTTCATCTGTCCCTGGGACAAAGAGGATATGGCCCCCCTTAAAATTTGGGACTGGTAAGCCGAGCTGATCAAGCCCAGCACCATGGTGGCCACCATAAACGCAGAGACATTGATATCAAGCCATGTAAACAGCCCAAAATAAAATAAAAACAAAAATACCAATAGGGGAATTCCCCGGAAAAACCAGACATATATACCGATAATCCTGCGAAGGAAGCGATTCCCATACACCTGTCCCACTGCCAGGGGAAGGCCCAGCATAAAACCAAATAACATGGCAGAAAGAACCACGATGACGTTCACCACCGCACCCTGAAGCATATAGGGCAATCCCTGTTGAATCACAAGCAGACTTTTTATCATAGGACCTGTTCCAGATTCATGAATATTTACTTTACCAACTCGAATATTGACTTTTTTACTCAACTTTCGGTGTTCGCATTTCGTGGTGGCAGGTCAAATCCCAATATGATCCGCACGTGGCGGTTATATCAGGGAGGAGAGATTACCGCCATTGAAAAACAAGAACAGCCCGATCTATAAAAGATCGGGCCGATGATTGAATAGAAAGCCGCCACAACAGCGTTATCATACCCGGATTGTCATGCCCGGGCAGCTGCGCAAGTGGCCACATTGTAATAACGGCGGTCACGCCCCATTATCAATGCACTTTATATTTTTCGTTCAATTCTTTCCAATAGGGGTCTGCCATGAGTTTTGTCAATCCCTCATTGAGCATGTTCAAAAGATCTGTATCTTCCTTGCGAACAGCATAGGCTGTTTCATCATCGGGTTGTCCATACCGCCCAATGGTCTTGATGGGCAATCCCTTATCCATGGCTTCCTGGGCAGAAATTTCTGAGGCAACCGTACACTGGATACGTCCATTGACAAGATCTTCCATGGCAAGGGGGGCAGAATCATAGTGATGCAGGGTAAATTTTTTCCCTTTTTTAACCAAGTTTTCTTCAACCCATTTGGCCTCGGAGGTGCCACGCTGTATGCCCCACTGGATTTTTCCCTCTTTGCACGCATCCACTGTCAAGTCAGAATCTTTCTTTACCACCAGCATCATCACTGTTTTGTGATAAGACTGGGTGAAATTAACTTCCTGGCGCCGTTCCGGGGTAACACTCATGCCGGAGGCAATGAAATCAATCTTTTTTGCCTTTAAACTGGGGATAATGGCAGCCCAGTCCGTGGGCTGGTGTTTAACTTCAAAGCCCATCTCCTTGGCAATCCACTCCACAGCTTTCACATCCATGCCATCGGGTGTTCCGGTTTCATCAATGTAGGAAAAAGGCGGATAGTTGGCATCAATACCGTTTATAAAAACCTTATCTCCGGCAAGGGCAGAACCAATGCCCGCAGTGACCATGGTCACCATCATCAACATTGTGAGAAAAATTCTCTTTTTCATCTTGTTACCTCTTCATGGATCATTTTATGATCATTATTCAACATCAAAAAAATAGATGTGGGTCATCTTTTGCCCGGAATAATTTTGCGTAAAAATAAATTTCCGAGCCTTTCATCCTTAAAATGACCGGGCATTAAACTTAGGAACTTTATATCAACAAGCCCACCACTGTCAATGCCTGGCACATGGAAAAAACAAATGCAGCCCAAGCCATATTATCACACAATTTTTTTGCCGGTTTTTACAACAGCATCCCCACGGGCTGTTCATCATAACGGACAATTCATCCGTATAACTGCCACGGACAGACTGTATTCTGACCCCGGTCAGCCCACAACAAAACTTTAAATACCCCCCTGATTTGCTGAGTGTTTCATATAAACCAACATGGCTGTAATCTTCAGCCACAACGAATATAAGGTCGTAGACGCAGAGCCAAATGGTATTATGCCGCCGCCCCCCGATGGGCAATGGTCCCGGACCGGAACTGTAGACAGCTCAATTGTCCGGTTCCTATTGCCCATCGGGGGGCGGCTCTGCTGAGGGTAGTTGAACACTATCTTTTCATATAACTGCCATGGGCAGGCCGTATTCTGATCCGGCTTTGCCCACAACAAAGCTTGAAATACACCCCTGATGTGAGGAGTATTTCATATAAACCGCCATGGTCAGATCTTATTTTGCTTCTTCCTGGGCCCGCAGATCTTTTCTCAAAATCTTACCCACATTGGACTTTGGCAATTCCTGCCGGAACTCCACTTCAACGGGCAATTTATATTTGGCAAGCTTTGTACCACAATAATCTATGACTTCCCGGGCGGTCATTTCTTCACCGTCTTTAAGAATAACAAAGGCTTTTATGGCCTCTCCACGCTTGGGATGAGGAATACCAATGGTGCAGGCTTCCAGAATCTTAGGAT
Organism: Desulfocicer vacuolatum DSM 3385; assembly: GCF_900176365.1. GTDB lineage: Bacteria > Desulfobacterota > Desulfobacteria > Desulfobacterales > Desulfobacteraceae > Desulfocicer > Desulfocicer vacuolatum. Next base: position 21,500 of record NZ_FWXY01000030.1, read on the forward strand.
GATCAAACAACACCTCGTCAATATCCCGGGGATACACATTATATCCACCGGAAAGAATCATATCTTTGATGCGGTCAACAATGTAAAAATATCCATCCTCGTCCATTGTGGCCACATCACCGGTCAGCAAAAAACCATCCTCTGTGATGGTTTCTGCCGTGGCTTCAGGTTTGCCAAGGTAGCGCTTCATGACCTGGGGGCCCCGGATGAGCAGCTCTCCGGGCTCTCCCTGGGCCACTTCCCGGGTTTTGTCCTCAAGATCCACAATTTTACACTCTGTGCTGGGAATGGGGACACCGATGCTTCCCTGCTTCCGGGTACCGTGAAAGGGATTTACAAGGGCAACCGGGGTTGACTCGGTCAAGCCAAACCCCTCCACAATGATGGAACCTGTTTTTTCCTGAAAATTGGTAATAACGTCCATGGGAAGGGGGGCACTGCCGGAAAAGCATCCCTTTATAGAACTTAAATCGGTGTTATCCATATCTGGATGGGCCAGCATCCCGATATACATGGTGGGAACCAGGGGGGCAAAGCTGACCTTAAATTTACTGATGGATTCCAGCAGGGGTTCAGGTTGGGGTTTGGGAACCAGCACATTGGTCCAGGCCATGCGGATGGCAAAATTCATGGATACGGACATGCCAAACACATGAAAAAAAGGAAGGGCTCCCAACATGATTTCATCCCCCTCATCAAACCCGGGAAACCATGCTTCCAACTGCTGAATCTGGTAGGAAATATTTCTATGGGTGAGCATGACACCCTTGGATACTCCGGTGGTGCCGCCGGTGTATTGATACATGGCCACATCATCCATTTTAATATCGGCCATGGTGTGGTCCGGGGCGCATCTGGAAATAAAATCTTTAAACTTATGAAGATTCTTTGCCGGAGAAACATCTGCTGCCAATCCTCTTTTTTTGGCAACCAAAGGAAACAAAAGACGCTTGGCAAAGGGAAGGTAATCGCCAATGGAGGTGTACACAATGGTGTTGATTTTGGTTTTTTCCCGGAGTTGAACCATTCGATTGGCCAGAAGATCCAGGGTGATTAAAAACGTGGAATTTGAATCTGTGAACTGGTGCTCAAGCTCCCTGTCGGAATAAAGCGGGTTGTTAAACACTGCAACGGCACCGATTTTAAGAATGGCATAATAAGCCACCACACAGGGAATGACATTGGGAAGCAAGATGGCAACACTGTCTCCCTTTCCAATGCCCTGGTCCTTGAGTGCGGCGGCAAACTTTGCCACCATGTCACTCAATTCCATGAAAGTCAGGGAATACCCCTGGAAAATCAAAGCTGTTTTATCTGGAAACTTTTCCGTGGATAACTCAAGGTATTGGGGGATTAAAATATCCTTGAATTGTAAATTTTCCGGAACGCCTTGATCATAGAACTTCAGCCATTTTTTTTGGGAATACACACTTTGATCAGACAATTTAATCTCCTTTTTGGTTCGCTTTTAAAAAAGAGGTCGTTGACTCTTGCGAATGAATACAGCATGGGTATGACAACATTAAAAATGCAGCAACACAGGCTTGAAAAAGCCCGTCCAGAATTCAGCCAAAAGAGTTTATGAAAAAACGAAACGCCCCTGGTTTTCGTAGTTAAGGGGTTATTGATTTCTCAATAGATTAGGAGGAAAAACAGCCTGGTGTCAAGGAAAAAACAAAACATCGTTCATCTAATTGAATGAAACTTTCCCGCAAGCCCCCGGATTTTTCACCCAGGGGCTTGCAAGCAGATGTGTTTTCAGAATATTTTTTAAAGTTTTTCAATCAATGCAATAATTTCGCCATTATCCGGGAAACGCTTGGCTGCATGTTTTGAAAAAAGGGAGTTGCCGTCCACAACGATCTCATACACCCCACCACCACCCGGTACAAGCTCCGGAGTGACATTAAAAGTATCCTTAATAACCGCTGCCAGACCGGCAGCTCTGGGTTCATAATTTCATGCTGTGCAATAATTGATTTTGATCTCCATGATCTTCTCCTTTTTCTTTGTTTACAATTTTTTTTAATTTTCTTTTAAAAGCGACAAAAGCTCTGAAGCCGACATTTTACCGGCCATGTCACCACCGGCAAGAAGGCCCTGGGCAAGATCTCGTTTTTCCTTGTGAAGTTTCACGATCTGTTCTTCAATGGAGCCCTTGACCACCAGGCGATATACTGTCACCGGCCGGGTCTGCCCCATTCGGTGGGCCCTGTCCGAAGCCTGATCTTCCACAGCGGGGTTCCACCAGGGATCCATGTGAATCACATAATCGGCTGCAGTGAGGTTCAGTCCAAATCCCCCGGCCTTGAGACTGATGAGAAAAAGATCTCCTTCCCCGTTTTGAAAGGCATTGATGCGTGCCTGACGTTCCCTGGCAGATGTGGACCCGTCCAGATATTGGTAGGATATTTTTTTGTCATCCAGAACCCCTCGTAAAATGTTAAGATGTCCCACAAACTGACTGAACACAAGGGCCTTATGCTGATTTGCCAGAAGTTCCGTTACCACATCCCCAAACACCTTGAGCTTTGAGCTCTCAATACCGGCTTTGGGTAAAACAAGGGACGGGTTACAGCACAGCTGACGCAACTTCATCAATTCCGCCAGAATGCGAAGATGTTTCCGGCCCGGGCCTTCATCTGCCTGCTCAATATTTTCCAGGGCCTTTAATCGCTGGGCCTCGTACAGTACCGCCTCTTCAGGACTCATCTCCACATTAAGGGTGATCTCTGTTTTCCGGGGAAGCTCTGTGAGCACATCGCTCTTTAAACGGCGCAAAATAAAAGGACGAATCAGCTTTCTCAATCGCCGGGAAGCATCCTTGTCCTGATCTCTTTCATTGGGAAGGGCAAAGATCTCCTTAAACCGTTTAAAGGTGCCCAAAAGACCGGGATTGAGAAAATTAAAAAGGGTCCACAGCTCGTCCAGATGATTTTCCACCGGGGTACCCGTGGTGATCATGCGAAACCGGGCAGATAATTTCATGGCAGCTCTGGAACGTTTGCTCTTCATGTTTTTGATGGCCTGGGCTTCATCCAGCACCACCACCTGCCACGCCACACCTGCCAGTTTTTCCGCTTCCACCTGGAGAAGTCCGTAACTTGAAATAACCAGATCAAAGGGGCCCAGATCATCCAAAAAAGCCTGGCGATCCCCGGGACCAAACACCAGGGGATTTAATGTGGGGGCAAAATGATGACATTCATCCTGCCAGTTGGCTGCCACGGACAAGGGTGCCACCACCAGCGTGGGTCCTTTTGCGGCATGGAGTAGAATAAGAGACAGGGCCTGGAGGGTTTTACCCAGCCCCATATCGTCGGCCAGGCATGCCCCCACCTGCCAATGGGCCAGCCGGGCCAGCCACTTAAAACCGGTCACCTGATAATCCCGGGGCCGGGCCTGCAAGGTTCCCGGAATCTGCGGGTCCACCACCTTTTTTAATTTATTGCAATGGCTCTTCCAGGCTTTATCTGTCTTTAATGATCCCACCTGACCTGTGAGTTCTTCAATGGCCGGGGCCGCAAGGGGGGTAAAGCGCAGCCCTTTGCCATGAACAGTGGAATAGGCCCTTAACTCCTCCAGCCGTTCCTTTAAAGAGTGGGTAATGGCCAGGAATGTACCATCGTCCAGGGTGACAAAACGGCCCAGGGGACGTTCAAGCAGGGCCATCATTTTTTTCAAATCAATACTCAAATTTTCATCAATCACCACAGACCCCGTGGCCTTGAACCAGTCACGATCCTTTTTAATGTTCAAGGTTATCTCATCAAAGGAGACCCGGGAGCGCACCTGCATTTTTTCTCCCTGGGGCCATGCCAGCACCAGATCTTCCGGGCAGGCTTTCAGATCTAACAAGAGCTCCAGGGCATCTTCAGGTTCCCCCACCAGCCATTCGCCTGCCACAGGTTCAAGAAAATCCAAACTCGGGCAGGCTTCAACAATGGCCTTTTCACGCTTTTTTTCACGCTTAAGATCACGCACGGCCTGGATTTTTTCTCCCTTGATATCCAGAAAAACATGGCTCCCGCCCCTGCCCGGTTTAAAAAAAGACTGGACATCATCCACAGGTTGCACCAGAAATTCCACCTTAATTCCCTGCTGCCAGGGCATCACATGGGCATATATCCTGTCACCGGCTGTTATCTTTTTAATTTTGTCATCCCCGGCATCGCCAAGATCAGAGTTCACCGCCACCAGGGAAGACAAGGCCGTCATGGCCCGGGTGAGTTTTTTCCCGGCCTTTTTCGGTATTTCCACACCCTTATCCCCCATGAGTTCAGCAATTCTTAAATGCGTGTCTGACAAGGAGATGACTTTAAAACGAGAAGGAGTTTCCCTTACCACATGGATATCTTTTTTCACCTCTGAATCAAATTCAGGTTCCATGGAGATATGAATTTTGTTCTCCCGGACCCGAATCCTCACTTCAGGCTCCCCCGGAACCAATTCCACGGGGGTTGTCAGACTCTCTTCAAGAAAAACCAGGGGATGTCCCACAAGCAAGGGAAATGCCCGGGTTTCATCAATGGCGTATTCAATTTTCCCATAATAGCTGTTTCCATAATGGGACTCTTTAATGGCATTAAGGCAAATCTGCCGATCCTGCTCCGTAAGCCCGGGCATACCTGCCGGATTTCTATATAATTTTTTCAAGGCCACGGGCCGACCCTTGGTCCATTTTCCTGTTTTTGATATTTTTTGAAGACGGGGGGTAAGAAAGGAAATATGGTATTGCTCATTGTGCTTCATGACCCACACCAGACGTTGTTCATTTTCCGGCGTGGCCCCATCGTCTGACCCGGCATCTTTGGCGGCCATATGCATCAAGGATTCCAGGATCATTTCCCATCTGGGAACAGCATCTACCATATTCACCAGGCTGGTGGTGCCCGCTTTTTTGTGGAGCTGTCGGGATCGTTTCTCATTGGCAGCCGCATCTTCACCCAGGCAGGCAAGAATACCCGATATTTCTGCTTCAACCCATACATAACCGCATTTGTTTGTTTTTTCCCGTATCTCCTCCAGTTTTGGAATAAAGGGACGAACAATTTCCTTGTCCAGCCACGTCACCGCAAGAATATTAAAAACAGCTTCAATGGGCTCTTTTCCCTCAATGCCGTAATACAAAATCTCCTTATGCCATCTATCCTGAATGCCAAGACGTTGTTTTAATATATATTTCAACGCCTTTAAGGCAGACATGCACAGCGGTTTCTTATTAGACAGTAATGACCCGATGAGATCCAAGGCAATCTCATAATTTAACGGATGGGCGCTTTTTAACAGGGCAAACAGATAAAAAAGCCGGCCATACCCCTTAAAAAAGACTTTACGCCTGGGAGACTCTTTTTTTAAATGATCCAATCCACGTTGGAAATGGTTCAATGCCGATTCCGTATTATCATGGATGAGCGCCATCCATCCCATGAGGGCATCCCGGGAAGGGGTACTTGGGGAATCTGATGCTGAAAGAATTGTGTTACAGGCATCTTGACGACCGGACAACAAGAAAAATTCCAAAAGGATATTTTGCACCCGGGCATGGGGCAGGTCATTTCCTCTCTTGGAAAAGAGTTTTAAACAATGGTCAGCAAGGTCCGGCACAGGTTTCAAATGCCTCCCGGCCTCCATGAAACAATATTCAACGGTTTTCCAGCGAACAGCCGGGGGAATGTTCTGCATAAGTTCAGGATCAAAGGGATAATTAAATAATTGCAGCACAGGGGGCTTTTCCTGGAAAGCCATGGGATATGCCTTTTTTCCAAACGTGTACACCGCATCCATATCCACCAGCTCTTTTGTCCCAAACATGGCCATTTGAAGTGCCCGGAGAAATAACTTGTCCGTTTCAAATCGATATTTGCCATTCCACACAGAAAAAGGGGATGCCTGTAAAAGTGCATGGGCAATTTTTGTAAAATCACGGGCCTTTACAAGTTCCCTTACCACCTGGAAACAAAGGGGTTCCGGCACTTTTACCCCCTTGGTGACAGAAAGGATAAATCCCCGGGATTCAAGATTTGCCAACACCGGACGGATGGTGGCATAGGTGAATCCCTGTTTGTCTTCATCATAAATCCCCAGGGAATCAAGACATGAAAAAAGATATTTTCGCGGAAGAAAATCCACTCCAACGGACAAAATTTCAACCACCCCTTTTTTAACCGGATCAAGCTTTCCATAGGCCGTAAGATAATTCTTCTTATTTTCTTTTTTTGTCATCATAATATATAAGTGTTTAAGAGTTAGATTCATGTTTCATATAACCGCCACGGGTGGAGCGTATTCTGATCCGGTTCCGCCCACAACAAAGCTTGAAATACGCTTCTTATTTGCAGAGTATTTCATATAACGGGCATCTCCTGTGGGACACAACAATTTTTTAAAAACAGGTGAATAATGGCACGAGTTCAAGACAATTACAAGATGTTGGAACAGGCATTAAATGATGCTTATACCATGGACACCCTCAAACCCATGGGAAAACTCATTGGAAAAAAGAAATAGATGAGTACTCCCGGGTAACCGCAGTCAAGGGACAGCGGTCTGCCAAGGGAAGAACCATGACGGCCCCGGCCCGTCGTCGGCCTGTCATCCATGGGGCCCTGGCCTGTCTTGAACCCGGTAAATGGGTGGACTTTGATGAAATGGAACGTTTCATGGTCTCTGAAAATCATACATTTGACATGACAAATCTGGATTGGAAGCTCTATTTTTACGATCCCCAGTACGGCAACCTGGACTATTTTGAAACCTGGCCCCTGCTGCAAACAAGATATTTGCTGATCTATTTTTTTGAATATTGCGCCACCCTGGGTATTTTGGACATTGCCTACACCTACCCTGACAATGCAAGACCTGATTATCAAGGCTGCTGGGGTGCGGAAGAGCTTGAATTTCTAAGCCACTGTGACGGATTAATGCAGTTGAGACTCACAGAACTTGGGGCATATGCCCTGGGTCTTCAAAAGGAATACGGAGCAGCAGACGACCAGAGTTTTGAGCTTCAAGATACCCGTATCATCCACAAGGGCATGGCACCTCCCACCCCTAATCACAGCCTGTTCCTCAATAAAATTGCAGAACCGCAGGCAGGCAACACCTGGGAAATTTCTTTTTTATCCTTGATCAATGCCCTTAAATCCGGAGAAACCTCCCTTAAGGAAATCCGTAAATTCATCACCGACCTTACATCAGCAAAACCCGGTAAAACCTTAAACAAATTATTTAAAGAGGTGGAAAAACGAAGTTCCGCTGTGGTGGAGGAAGGGGAAGTGACCCTGGTGGCCTGTCATCTTGAGGCGCGCAAACAGATATTAACGGATCAGAAACTGGGAAGTCTGTGCATGCCTGCCGGTGATCGACATCTGGTTATTTTACCGGGCAAAAAAGAAAAATTTGCCAAAGGTCTGGAGGCATTGGGCTTTATTCTCGGGGGGGTGTTAATATTCGGGCTAATTTAATGTTTGACCTGTGGCCCATATTCTCGTATTTGGAACTGCGTAGCAATCACTGCCACGGGCACAGACCGATCTGTCCACAACAAAGCTTGAAACACCCCTGATCTGCGGAGTGTTTCATATAAACGGGCATGTCCTGTCGGACACAACAAATATAAAAAATGGTATTATACCGCCGCCCCCCCGACGGGCAATGGGCCCGGACCGGAACTGTAGACAGCTCAATTGTCCGGTTCCTATTGCCCGTCGGGGGGGCGGCTCTGCTGAGGTTACCTTGGAGGCTGCCTTTTCATATAAAAATCGCCACATAAGAGATGATACATGACCCAAAAAACATTTGGAAAAAAACTTATTGAAGCCCTGACAATAGATGAGCTGATACAGCTTCTGGATGGCCTATTGTCTTCAATGGACAAAGCACATATAAGACAAATGCTTTCCAACCTGAACAATGAAAATATTAAAGAGATCACGTCTCAATTGCTTTTATCTGACAAGGTGACCAAGGTTGTTTCAGATAATAAATTTCTCCAGAAGTGGCAAGAATTATGGAAATCATGGGATAAATACGTCTCAGAATTAGGAGATGAAGAAGGGGAATATGCATGCCAGGACAACCATTGGAAAGCACCGTATTTTGACGACACCAATTTTACTGAAAATTTGGAAAACATAGCGGAAAAAATGCTGCCTTTTTTGGATAGAATCAGTCAAATGCAATATAAAGAGACAGACCTATTTAAAGAGGCTCTACAAGAAGTTGAGTCAGGTATCATGGACTATCCGGAATGGATGGGGGCAGAATACTCAGGCTGTTATTTCAGCGAATATGTAACAGAATGTGTGGTTAAATGGGCATGGCTTAATGCTGACTCAGTGGAAACATTTTTAAACGATTTAATTGAAATTGAAGATAGTTTCAATATTATCAACCTGGATGAGCAGGGCTACATTAATTGCTTTAATGAACTTTCTGAAAAAGTTGAAAAAGAGATTTATGATTACATAACTAAAAATAAAAACATCCCTGCCTGGAAAGAACGCCTGCATGACAAATATTGCATATGGCATCAATTGTATCATAATTTTTCAAGTCGTTTTGATCACACTTCCTACCTTGAGACCTGCCGTAACATGTTTCACAAAAACTGGGAATACGGCATCTCACTGATTGAAGATTGTCTGGATAATGACAAGCTGGTAGAAGCTGAAGAGCTGTCCCGGCAAACAATTAACAGCTTTCTTGGCAGAGAAGCAAAAAAACCGTGGAACCCAGAAACATCGCTTTTAATTTCTGAGCTGAAATCCTTTTATAACTCGCCCAATCGTAGCATAATTGAGTTGATGAAAACCTGGATGGACATTACAGATAAAATCAATATGCCATCAAAGGTAAATGCCCTGAAACTCCAAATTGTAACCTACGAGAACACTTATGAGTGGGATAAGGTTGTCAGTGTCATTGAAAAAATTGACAATTCATCTGTATCTGGATTAATCGAAGAATGGAAAGTATTTTGTACTCACAGTGCAAATTATCAATCAAAAAATTACTGGGTTAAATGCTTAATGGACGCAACTCTTGACAAAAACAAAAATTCATCCTGGTTTTTTAAAAAAATCAAGGAGTGGTTGACAACTTTGTCTGATAACCCCAAAGAATTGATGAGCCAAAAAACAAATCTGTTTGCATTGACCTTTGATATTGCTGAACTTTCCGATTTAATGAAAAAATATCCGTCACTATTTAAGGCCATATATCATCCTTTGAAAGAAAATCCGCAAAATCCTTCCATATTAAAATGGCTAAAAAAAACAGATGGAGCAGCCCTTGCACCTTTGTTAAAGATTTTTTGGAAAAAACACCTGCTTAATTTTTTACCAGATCCTGTGAATGTTGATAAAGCAAATTATAACGCACATGCTAAATGGTTAGCCGCCCTTAAAGAAGCTAATCCCAAAGAATATCAAACCATTCTAACCCAATGGAAGAAAAAGCATCACAGAAGACGAAATCTTTGGAAGGCCATTCAAGAAGCAGGTATATAAGGGAAAAAAATGAATCACGCGCTACACAACAAGATCGTATCCTTTATCTGGTCCATTACCGATGACTGGCTTAGAGATATTTATGTCCAGAGTAAATACCGGGATGTGATATTGCCCATGATGGTATTTTTCCAATGTCGATGCCCAACAACTAAGCCCCATCATTGATACGGCTGCCAACCGATTTAATAAAGACCTTGGGTTGGAAGATGGAGACAAGGCAGACTTTAAAATAAAGGCCGTAAATATTCGGTCAGCACCCCATCTTTACCTGTTTTGGCCTGCTCAAATAGTATGCTACGCAGTCCCAAACAGGCAAATATGGGGCACTGCTCAAACATTTACATTACCATTACTAAAGGCCAAGCAATTCGTTAAAATATACGGGCAGATGGCATCCATCATGCCCTATGAAATAAAACCGAAAAAGGCTCATTATTTCCTTTCCGTTTTTTTATAGTAATAGTATCTTGCAGTGTCATCAAGATTGATTCAAAAAAACTAAAATTTGATCAACAAAAGGAGGCAATCAATGAGTGACACAACATCAACAACTGACATTGATTTTTCGCTCACCCCGGTGGGTCATGTGGAAAACACCATCTCAGAAATGACCTTCAGCCCCCATGGAGAGGACACCCCGGAAGAGAGAAAACGTCAGGTTGAAAAACACCGGGAAGAGACCCGGAACACCGTCAGCACCCTTAATATTCTACCCCGGTTTGAAGAACTCCTGGACGGCATTGAAGATTTTTCCCACATTGTGGTTATCTACTGGCCCCATAAGCTTTCTCCCGAAGATCGACAGATTAAAAAAGTTCATCCCATGGGACGAAAAGATATCCCCTTAAAAGGCATCTTCTCCACCCGGAGCCCGGCCCGGCCCAACCCGTTGCTCATCTCCACGGTGCGCCTGCTTAAACGAGATAAAAACCAACTCCGGGTAAAGGGTCTTGAAGCCTTAAACGGCAGCCCCATCATGGATATAAAGCCCACAACAAAGCACTTTGACGGCGGAGAAGACCAGACATTTCCAGACTGGATAAAGGAACTCAACCAGGACATGACAGACAAGAAATAGGACCCAGACAGATGACCCGCGTGAGCCATTTCATCCCAGCCCCCCTGAAAAAGAATCTCCCTGTGGCAGCCCTCATTGCCGCAGTTTTGCTGTGGGGAACCTCTTTTTCCACCATGCGCACAGCCCTTATGGTCCTGGATACCTGGAGCCTCATATGGCTGCGCATGGTCATTGGGCTTATCTGCATCCTGCCCCTGCTGCCAAAAATATCCACCCGGGCCTATCAAAGAGGGGACTGGAAGATCCTCGTTCCCACGGTGATGCTCCAGCCATGTCTCTATTTTTTCCTGGAATCCAGGGCCTTGATGCTCACCACCTCTTCCCAGGTGGGCATCATCTCCTCCTTTAATCCCCTGATGGTCACCTTTGGGGCCTGGCTGTTTCTGTCCGAAAGAATCACCTGGCAAAACTGGGCAGGACTTTTTCTTTCCATGTCAGGTGTGGTGGTGTTGACACTTTTTGAGGGCTCCCAGAACAATGCCGTCAACCCCGTCCTTGGAAATTTTCTGGAACTTTGCGCCATGACTGCGGCAGCAGCCAACATGATTTTAATAAAACAGCTTTCCAGCCGCTACAACCCCTGGACCCTCACTGCCATGCAACTCATGGCAGGCACCCTTTTCTTTTTACCCGGAATAAAATTCATTGTCCAGGCCCCCGGTGATATCTGGACATTTAAATTAATCATGACCCTTTTGTTCCTTGGTTCATGCGTCTCCCTTGCAGCCTTTGGGTTTTACAACTGGGGCATGAGCAAGGTCAATGCATCCCGGGCCGCCTCCTTTATTAATCTGATCCCGGTGACAGCCATCATCATGGGATGGTTGCTGCTGGGGGAATCTTTAAACCCAATCCAATGTGCAGCAGTCGTTGTTGTCATTGCCGGGGTTATCCTAGGTCAAAATAAAGCAAAAAAACATGGTCACACCGGGAAAATGGCTGTGGGCCCCAGGGCTCTTTAACCACCATGGCAAAACCCATCAAATTAAGATCGGCCCGGCGGACCGATTAAAATCAAAAAAAGAATTGGTTGATTTTAAACAGATAAAAGGCAGCGGCAATTAAAAGGCTGTACACAATCAAGGTGGAAAAAAGAGAAGGAGCCCAGAACTTTAAAGCCGTTCCGGTGTAGTTATTGGGCCGGGGAAGCCCACCCGAGGACCAGGAAAGGGAATGAATTTCATCCATGACAAGGTGGGTAATTCCACCTGCAAACACAGCAACACCGGCGGCTGTGGCCATGTGCTGTCCAGATGGACTGAAAAGAAAATAGGCAAATATCCCGCATAGCATAACAAAGGGAATACTGTGAAAAATCCCCCTGTGAACGGTTATTTTTTTAACAAGTCCGCTGACAATATAATGAATCACCCCATAGGCCAGAACAAAATAGCAGATGAGAAATTCCGGAGTTAATGGATGGTATTGTTCCATGAACCTCAACATAAAGGCAGGGGCAATCAAGGAAAGCACTGCAGATAAAATGGCCAGGGGTTTTCCGGTATCACTGTCCAGATCCGGCAAAATGCCCCCGACGGTGCACAAAAGACACACGGCAGCCAGCTGAATTTTATCCAGATATCCCGGGAAAAGCAGAAAATGTCCTCCAGACAGGATCACCCCTGTTACAAGCCCCCCCCGGACATGGGCATCAAAACTTGACATAGCACTCCAATGAAAATCCACAATCAAATTTGATGGCCCTGTAAAAAATCGGTCCATGTTTTTTGCCACAACACATGCGGGATTAGACCTTATTTGGCCGCACCGGGTTGTGGCCAAGAAATAGACCTTGGGCTTTTCACAAAACCATCAAATCTGAAAATCCTTAAAAAACGGCATTCCCCACCTGATATACTCCCACGGCAAGGCAAAAGGCAAGGGCTGTGTTAAACATCACACTAAAGGCTGCCCACCGCCATGAAGTCTCTTTGCTGATCACCGCCACGGTGACAAAACAGGGGGCGTATAACAGCACAAACACCATGAGGGCCAGGGCACCCACCGGGGACCACATGGGATCGCCAAGAAGACGCTTACCCAGGGATGCAGAGTCGTCGGCATCCACTGCCCCCAGGGAATACACCGTTCCCAGGGAAGAGACAATCACCTCTTTGGCTGCAAAGCCGCCCAAAAGCGCAATGTTGGTGCGCCAGTCAAAACCGGCCAGCCGGGTCACAGGTTCAAAAAAGGAGCCCACCCTGCCTGCAAAGGAGTATCTCAAAGCAGCCTGATTTTCCATATTTTCAATATCCACCAGGGCCTGCTGCAGCTGTTGTTTTTGGGAGGGAGAAGCAATCATCTCAGCCTCAACAGCCTTTTGCCGGGCCTGGAACTGCGATGACAGGTCATGGGGCACTCCGGGGAATGTCATGGAGGCCCAGATCAATATGGAGATTCCCAATATCACGGTGCCTGCTTTTTTCATGTATTGCCAGGCCCGTTCCCAGGTGTGTATTAAAACCCCCCTGAGGGTGGGCATGCGGTAGGGTGGCAGCTCCATGACAAAGGGGGTGGCCTCTCCCCGGATCACGGTGGAGCGCAGCAATTTTGCCACCACCAGGGCCACAGCCCAGCTCACCAGGGTCATGCCAAACATCACACCTGCGGCATTGTGGGGGAAAAAAGCAGCTGAAAGCAATAAAAACACCGGCACTTTGGCCCCGCAATTCATAAACGGCGCCGTTAAGATGGTGGCCAGCTTCTCCTTGGGACTTCTCAGGGTTCTTGCCGCCATCACACCGGGTACGGCACATCCACCGGGAATACCGCCGGAGATAATAAAGGGCATGAGGGAAGCCCCATGGAGTCCGAATATTCGAAACACCCGGTCCATCATATAGGCCATGCGAGCCATGTATCCCACATCTTCCAGGATGGTGATGGCCATGAACATCACCATGATCAAGGGAACAAATCCCATGACACCGCCCACACCGCCGATGATGCCGTCCACCACCAGAGATTGTAAAAAACCGGCAGGGATAACGGCCACAGCCACCATGGCCAGCCATTCAAAAAAAGCCTCCACCCAACCCATGGGAATTTCTCCAATGGGAAAGGTGATCTGGAAAATACCGTAAAGGGTAGCAAGCATAATAATTGGTCCCAGAAATCGACTGGTGAGGACCCTGTCAATATTGTCGGAGAGATTAATACGATCCCCTGTGGTATCCCGTTTTACCACCCCCTGCTTCATCATGGCGGCAATGTGCCCATAGCGGTAATCCGCAATAATGGCATCGGGAGCCATATCCATGTTTTTAAGACACCGGGTTCTGGTTTTTTCTGCCAGCTTCAGCAGGCGGTGGTGGCAGGATTCAAGGAATGTTTCCCCCATGGCAATGATCTGCTCATCTTCTTCAAGATATTTTAAACCAATCCAGCGGGCCGGAAAACGATGGGTCAAAAAATTATTTTTTGCAATGATCTCTTCCATCTCCCGGAGGACAGGGTCCAGCAATGAGCCATAAGAAATATGCAAGGGCTTCCAGGGATCTTCTTTCTCCCGGATAAAGGCAATGGTCTGCTGGATGAGTTCATGCTTGCCAGCACCGGTGCGGGCCACGGTCTCCACCACAGGAAGGCCCAACAGGGTTGAAAGCATGTCCACATCAATGGTTTTACCCTGTTTTTTCACGGCATCCATCATGTTCAGGGCAAGGACCATGGGGGCACCCAACTCCATGAACTGGATGGAAAGATACAAATTTCTTTCAAGGCTTGTGGCATCAAGGATGTTAATGACCACCTGGGGACGTTCATCCACAATAAAATCACGGGCCACCAGCTCCTCCGGGGAGTAGGCGGTGAGGGAGTAGGTGCCGGGAAGATCCACCACATCCATGAGAACCTCCCCCGACTTTACGGTGCCGGAGCGTTTTTCCACAGTGACCCCGGGATAATTTCCCACATGCTGCCGGGCACCGGTGAGGGCATTGAACATGGTGGTTTTTCCACAATTGGGGTTCCCTGCCAGTGCCGCCGTAATGTGCTGTGCCATTTTCAATCCTCCTGGATCTCCACTGAGATGTGGTCTGCTTCATTGTTTCTAAGGGTGATGGTGAAATCCATGATGCGAAGGGCCACAGGATCTTTTAACGGGGCCCGGCCCACCACGCGGACCTCTGTGTTGGGCACCAGGCCCATATCCCTGATCCTGCGTCCAAGCTCCCCTGTGGCCCGCACCGAACGGATCATTCCCGTCTGATTCAATTGCATTTTTCTTAAATTAATGATGGCTGACATTCACTCTCTCCATATTTTTATTATGCCCCATGGATGGCTGGGGACCATGGGTACAATTGCCTGCCTTGCTGCAACCTGTGCAGGAAATGCAGCCTTTATTCCCGGGCATAAAATGCCGAATCATATAAATAAATGCAGCCACAACAATGACTGCTGTCAAACCCATGTCAACATATTCCATACGGACCTCCCATAAAACGCCGGGCTGTTTTTCGCCTTGAAAAAAATAACCATTAAATATCCGGTCAAAGGGTTAATGCAAGGAATTTACTTTTATGCAACCCGTGTTGCCATTCTTTACCCCGGCACTTCAAAATACCCAAAATGTTCTCACAGTATACCACAATGTGAGATTGATGTTTTCAAATAAGCAAAATCATACAGGAAAGAAAATCAATGTCAACGAAAAATGTTAGCTAAGACTAACTTTTTTCATATGACCCGCCATGGACAAATTTAACTTTGCCCCACGGTTTGCTTGAAACAAATATTTAAAAAGACCTCAGCAGGGGCTCACCTGAATGCTGTCTGCTTCATTTTTTCGAATAATGAGATGATATCCCCGGACGGCCACATTCATATCTCCGGTCATGGTATCAATGTTTTCCACCAGAAAAAGACTGCCCGGAGTCACCCCCATGGTTTCCAGGCGGGTGTGGATCAAAGTGTCCTCTTCCACCTTTATCAGCCTCGCCTTATGGGTTTCTTTGATATTTGTCAAAGACAGTGTGTCTTTGGAAAGCATGCTGCACTGGCCCGGGGTGTGAATAAATCGACCCACGCACTTTTCCTTTTCTCCCTGGCACAGGTTGCCATTGAAATTATTGTCGCAAAAACGTTTAAATCCTGAAATCCACTCTTTTCCGCTGCGGGGACAAATCTGGGCAAATTCAACCAATCGGATAATTCGTTCCAGCACTTCAGGGGGAACGGTGTGCTCCATCCGGCAGGCGGCATTTTCTGCTTTTTCATTGTTGTCCAGGCAAAGTATATCAACCAAAAAGGTTTTCATCACTTCATGTCGGCGGATGATATCCAGGGCAGCAGTTTCCCCCTTGTCAGTCAAGGTAATGACATCATAGGGGGTGTAATTAACATACCCTTTTTTGGAAAGATTTTTTAAAGCACTGGTGACAGAAGGATTTTGAACACTTAAACGTGTGGCAATATCCTTTACCCGCACAGCTTTTTTCTCATGGATAATGTTATAAATGGTTTCAAGATAGTCTTCCAGGCTTGCGGTCAACGAATCTGGATTGGGCATAATATCTCCTGATGCATGCATTTGTACATGGTTCCGGTGTTCAAAATAGAACGCGTTCCAGGGAAGGTATCTATTACCGGAAATTTTGTCAACTTGGTTACAAGGAACAAAGAAACGCCATGCATGCTGATTTCCGATAAATATTTTAAAGAGTTACCTTCCCAAACAGGATCAGGGTTTTATGCCGTTTAAAATCAAATGTGTTATCTGTTCTGCGGTTTCGTCCGTGGAAATGGCTTCGTTAAAGAGAACTCTGTTAAGGCAGGCATGTTCAATGGCACCGAAAATGGTATGACGAATCAGGGAAGTGGAGATGTCCTGTCTTATTTCACCGGTCTCTATTCCCTCATGGATGATATCCAGTAAAATTTTATTAAATTGCCGCACCAGGCCATAGACATCACTTTGAAAATATTCGTCGGAATTTCTCACCTCAAGCAATATAATTCTGGCAAATACCCGGTGGGTTGCATACCCGTCAATACTGGACCAGATCACCTTGGCAAGTTTATTTAATGCACCGGACACCCCTTTGAGGTCCCGATCAATCTGATCCAGGAAATAGGCGTAATACTCTTCAAGAACATGGTGGAGCAATTGACGTTTGTCTTTGAAATATTTGTAAATCAACCCCTCTGTGACCCCTGCGGTGGTGGCAATCTCAGAAATGGTGATGGTGGAAAAATTACGATCTTCAAGAAGGGTTCTCATGGCATTGATGATTTTTGTTTTGCCGGGTGGGGGGGTACTTTTTTTTTCCATAAATTTTTTTCTGGGAATTCTTTTTTTCCATAATCACGTTTTAATGCCAGGCCCGGCATTTTTCCGGGGGTCACAGGTTCACACCTTGAATGAATGCACATACAGGTAAATAACATTTACCTGAACACACAGAGGAATGTCAAGGTACAATATTCACGCCCGGCTTTTTATTGGCCGGCTCTTTTATCCCATATATCCATCAATCGTTGTGGCAGCGTATTCTGCCATGCGGATTTTTTTATGTGAAAGGGCGCAGTTCGATGTTAAAGCGGGGGATCAATTCTGCTTTTTGGTCACCATAACAAAGCATATCTTGATATTGCTTTTTGATGTCCATTGGACTATTAGTCATATATTATGATGAACAATAACCGTAAAGATCCACTTCTCTGGAAAAAAAAAGCCACTGCCTTTGTGATCCGATCCCATCGGCAACTGTGGGGCAGAAACAATGAAGACCCCTTAGCATTCTTGTTCCGGATGGGCCTATCCAATGCCACCATCAAAACCCTTTATCTGGGATGGAACAAATTTGGACAGGAGAGGCACTGGAACAAATGGGGAATTCAAGAACCCCATGGACAAAATCTCTCTGGAAAAAAGGATTGTTTCCTCCTTGCTGCGGGTATTATTTTCCCCCACATCATTGAAAAAGAGTTAAAATCCATCTGGATACATCCCATGCATCCCGAGGGACAAATATCCATGGTACCGGGCAGTGCCCCGGGACCTGTTTTGCTTGGAGATGTAAAGAAACCTGTTGTCACCACCACAAGTCTGTTCAAAGGACTTTGCCTTTTCCAGGATCACAAAGATACACTTTGTGTGAAAATCGTGCTTCCCGAATCACGTCCAAAGGCCCACACCTCTTTTTAAAAGATAAAGATTCATGGAAAAAAGCAAAATAGAAAATAAAACAAGCAATCTCATTTTACGTATGGTAATGTTTACCAATCTTTCATTGGTTCTTCCTCACTTCCTTCGGAGCCTTCCCAAAGAAGAACCTTTATGATTTTTTTAATCTTGCCCGGAGCTGCTGAATTTTTCGGGTCACTCAGGCAATGCTTGAGGTTTAAGGGGGTCCGCAATTTTCAATCTACCGTTTATTCGGGGTCTCATTCATGAAAAATAATAACCAGAGCTTGTTAAGTGGTAAATCAATAAGGTCTGACTCCCTAATAAAAAACAATTAATCACATGACGTCCATATCCATATTAACAGACTGCACATCCATCTGAGTTTGGCCAAGGTATTGCCTTATGCAATCAACTTACAAAGAACTGGAAAAAAAAATCAGGGCACTGGAAAAAGAAATCGCCAGTGTAAAGTTACAAAACCTGGAATTGAACAAAAAAAGTCTGATACATGAAACCATATTTTCAAACCTCCCTCTGTTCATAATGATTATCGATTTCCAGGGCAATGTGGAAGATATGAGCGCTCTGCTACTTAAATCTACAGGGCTCAACCTGGAAAAAGAGAACCCCATCAAAGGCGGAGAGCTCCTTAAGTGTATCCATCACCAGGATAATCCAGAAGGATGCGGTTTTGGTCCCCATTGTAAAACATGTGAAATTCGCCGAACAATTCAGAATACAATAAATACGGGAGAATCCCATTATAAAGTTGAAGCAGAGCTGATATCCTTTGATCGTATAATTGGGAAAAGAATTCTGCTTCTATCCACAGCCTTGTTAAAACAGTCTGACAAAAAAATAGTTGTCTTAATTGAAGATATCACCGAACAAAAAAAATTTGAAACAGCTTTGACAGAGCAAACCGATTTTCTGAACGCCTTGATCGAAACAATATCCAATCCAATTTTTTATAAAAATTCAGATGGACGATATACCGGATGCAACAAATCCTTTGAAAATTTCACCGGCATGAAACGATCTGACATCATAGGTAAAACAGTTTATGAAATTGGCCCCAAAAAACTGGCTCATAAGTATCATCAAAAAGATCAACAACTTTTTGAAAATCCGGGGACCCAGCATTATGAATGGAAAATAGGAACACCCGGCGGTAAGATCAGAGACGTTATTTTTGACAAAGCAACCCTCCATGACGTAAACGGCAATGTCACCGGTTTGGTGGGTGTGATCTCCGACATAACTGAACGCAAACATGCAGAAGACCTTATTCGTAAGCTTTCCCAAATGCTCATGCAGGCCCAGGAAAGAGAACGACAAATGATCTCCTGTGAACTCCACGACAGCATCGCCCAAAATCTCTCCACTTTAAAACTATATTTTGCCAGAATACTTGTCGACCAACCATCCCTGGCTGAAAAGCTCAGAGAACAACGGGCAGATATCTCCCAGCTGATAGACCAGATTATAATGGATGTTAGAAATCTGGCCTATGATTTGAGACCCCCCAGTCTGGATCATCTGGGGCTTGTCCACGCCCTTGAGGTGTTTTGTGAAGAGTTTGCCGCAAAAAATAAAATAGATGTTAATTTTCATGCAGTGGGAATAGATGGAATAACAATCTCCCCAGAGATGGAGATCAATCTATATCGCCTGGTCCATGAAGCGTTGAGTAATGTACAAAAACATGCCTCTGCCACCAGAGTTGTCATAAAATTTGTGGGCGCATATCCCCATATTATCCTTAGAATTGAGGATAATGGAAAAGGTTTTGACCTAAAGGATAGGGAGCGCTCCATGATCAATGAAAAACGCATGGGAATCTGGAGCATGAAAGAAAGGGCAAACCTTCTCCAGGGACGGATGGATATCCATTCGCAGTTAAACCGGGGCACTAAAATAGTAATCAAACTGCTTTTAAAGGATAAGAAAAAATGGATGGGAAAAAACAGATTATAATAATTGATGATCATCCCATGTTCAGGGAAGGTATCAAATCGGTCATACAGAGTGATGATAAATATGAAGTCGTAGGTGAAGCAGGAAGTGCCGCACAGGGACTCAAATTGATAAAAAAATTCAAGGTGGACCTGGCTGTGGTTGATATTTCCCTGCCGGATTTAAGCGGCTTTGAACTTATCCAGAGTATCCACCGTTATTCTACAGATATACGGACTATAGTGGTGAGCATGCATTCCAAAGTGGACTATGTCGTTAAAGCCTTTCAGGCAGGGGCCCTTGGTTATCTTACCAAGGATGCCGCTGTAGAAAGACTTATAAAAGGAATTGAGCACACTTTAAGGGGAGAATATTTTCTGGACAGTTCTGTGTCCGAGCAGGTGATAAAAAAACTGCTTCAACGCCCCGACAACAAAAAAGCGCCAGTATCTCAAGGATATGATGCATTGACCACCAGGGAACAGGAAATAATGGTTTTGGTTACCAATGGAATGTCCTCTAAAGAAATTGCAGACAGACTCTACATCAGCCCTAAAACCGTTGAAAATCACCGTTCAAAAATAATGCGAAAGCTGAATGTAAATAATGTCATAGACCTGGTCAAACATGCTGCAAAAATAGGTCTTGTGGATCTGGATCTTTGGAAAGAGTAGTGGTATTTTTTGCGTTTTTTTTTAATACCTCCGGGAAATTCTCCCGGACATTCGGGATATTTTCCCGGACAGGAATTTTCCCCGGTAAAAATGAGTTCCCCCACCTATTTACAAAAAGAATAAATCCCCTAACCTGGACAAGCCAGAACCAAAAAGGTTTTGTTGAATCACCATTCGCGGTATAATGATTCCCATAACATACAAATGCGAAAGGAGGTCAA
>NZ_FWXY01000074.1 GCF_900176365.1 Desulfocicer vacuolatum DSM 3385
CAAAGTTCCTCAAAGACATATTGAAGTTGTTCGAGTCCTCGATCATTAATGGCTTCACAAAAACTGCTGAGACTGATACCACCATCAGGCGCTATGTTATTTTTGGCAAAATCATCTTCTTTCATGCACTGGACAAGATCTCTTGCAGACTCATGCTCTTGAAGGTGATAGAATAATAAAGCATTGAGTTGGTCTTCAAACGTCATTTTCAATGGCCGATACCCCCTTGAATTAAGCGCAGGGGTAGTGAGCAGAATTTTTTGTAGAGGTAGCAGATATTGTATAAAGGATTCAGCATCAAATTTGATCTTTTGTTTTTTGCATTGGGTTATGGGCATTAACTTCTCCTTGTTATAGAATCAATTACAACAAGACAAAAGCAATGCTTAGGTAGCTCTTATTTTTTAATAAATCAAGTGTTTTATATTCTTTTTTAAGCATGCAAAAACCTAACCGGACATCACTGATTTGTGTTACAATTTTTAGTCATGATCACTTGGTGCCTTCCTTTTGCTATGATTGGGTTATGACTCACCATTTCAACCCGTTTAAAATGGCTGTCCGTTTATCCCTTGATTATGAAAATTCAAATTTTTTCAAAAGGAAAAGAAAATTGAAAACATGGTTGAGTTGATTATTATATCCGACAATCCGATAGACAATTTTTCTGGATTTTTTGATAATCAGACATGGAATATTAATAAAGGTACGGATGAATCGCTTAAATTCCATTTTCATAATCTGATTCCCCAGAACCCGGTAAGGCATCAACATTCCATACCATGCTTTGAGATCCCATGCCAAGGCGGCTATGACCATATAGGCCCAATTGGAATTCAGTGTGTTTGAAGGCGCTTTCAGGGCTTGAACTCCATTCTTCAACTGTTCAATGTCGTTTTCATGGTTTGCCCGATCCCGATAAAGATGAATCAAGGATTCCGTACTTTTGACCTGGTCATTGGTGATATAGAAAAAAAATCGACAATCATCAAAAAGTTGTTCCTCTCCTTTTGAGACATTGATTATTTTTCTGATAGCGATCATTCGATATGATTTCTGGCATTTTCCCGGCTGATACTCAAATTCAGCAAAAAATTCGCATTCGGTCTGAAGATTTTTAAATTTTCTATTTTTTACTACCTGGGCCTTTATGTTTTCCGGTTTTTCACGTTCCTGAGTCTTTATCACCCGCTGAGGTTTATTGAACAACTGCCATTCTGTTTCTGAGATATCACAGGCTTTTTTTATCAAATTCTTTTTGGCATCCATACCAAAGATAAAGGTGCACCTTTCATCCCATCTGTCAAAATTGCCGGTCAGGCTAAAATCTGTATCCCCGCGCAGTATCACTTTTTCAAAATCAGGGCAAACAAGGTCAAGGCTTTTATCAATCCAGTGGGCTGATCCAAGGTGAGATGGCGCATTTCCTGATCGATTGACAATGTAAAGGGGTTCGCGGGTTCTATTCAATGAGACAATCAAAGGAGCATAGCCCCATATCCCTTTATAAGAAATATCCATCCC
>NZ_FWXY01000031.1 GCF_900176365.1 Desulfocicer vacuolatum DSM 3385
GCTGTGTGGGAGAGTAGGACGCCGCCGGATTATCTTTTTAAATAGCCCTGATCATTATTTTATAATGGTCAGGGCTTTTTTGTTTGGGGAAAAGGGTAGATTAAAAGTTGCCGGCTCCCTTATGGCAATACTTCGGACAGTTTTTGTAAGTGTCTGTTTTTATTAAATCCGATAGATTGACTGTAAAAAAATCGAGTTTAATAATTTCAATAGATTATACTTTCAAATGACCATAGATCTAAAAACTGTCCGAACCATTGTTATGGCTGATGAGAATTTACCTATAACCCGCTAAATTTTCATACCGGCTGCATACCCCTTGTGCACCGCATCAAAGGCCATGCCGATGCTCTTTGCATCCCCCACCACATCAAAGGGGATGTTCCGGGCTTTGATGGTTTCAACCAGGGCATTTTCACATCGGGAACCGGCTGCCAGGACAATGGTGTCTGCGGGCAGTTCTTCAATACCGTCCCGGGTTTCAATTTTAATGCCCGTGGGGGTAATTTCCAGGGCCTTGGCACCGGGTCTGGAGGTAATGCCGTGGCGCTTGATATCCTGCAGCATGCCCCAGCGGGTGGATTTTCCAAACTCTTTACCAATGCTTTCCATCATTTCAAGAACAGTGATTTCCTTGGTGCCCCGTGTGGCCATTTCAAACAATACTTCCGGGGATTCTGCCTTATTAACAAATAGAAATTTTAAGGCTTCAGCGGACAGGGTGCCCTTTTCTGCAAGCAACAGAGCGGTTTCCACCCCCACGGCCCCTCCACCGATGATGACCACTTTTTTACCGGTGAATACCTGGTGGGAGAGCACATCCCAGGCCTGGACAACGTGGGGCAGTTCCACGCCGGGGATGGGGGGTGTCATGGGCAGGGCTCCGGTGGCCAGAATAATGTGATCAGGTTTTTCCCGGTCAATGAGATCGCCATCCACCACTTCATCCAGTTCCACTATAATATCATTGTCATAGACTTTTTCTCCCAGATCCCATGCAAGTTCGGCAAACTCATTCCGGCCCGGGGGAGAGGCGGCAAGGAAGAGCTGGCCCCCCAGACCACCGTTTTTTTCATACAGGGTGACATTATGCCCCCGTTTCCGGGCTGCAAGGGCAGCGTTCATACCGGCAGGTCCACCGCCGATGACCATCACGTTTTTGGGCACTTCTGCGGCTTCATATTCAGTATTGCATTCATGGCCTGCCCTGGGATTGCAAAGGCACTCCACATGTTTTAGTTTAAACAGGTTATCAAAGCATCCCTGGGCACAGGCAATGCAATGGAGAATTTGAGATTCCCGCCCCTCTTCCACCTTTTTGGGTAAAAAAGGATCTGCAATAAGACTTCGACCCATGGCCACCATGTCACACATGCCGTCACCAATGATTTCCCGGGCCGTTTCAGGTTCATTGATGCGATGGCTGGCAATCACCGGTACATCAACAACCTCTTTTATTCCCCGGGCAAGGTAGGCAAAGGCCCCCCGGGGAACTGCGGCTGTGATTTGGGGTACCCTTGCCTCGTGCCACCCTACATTGATGCAAAGGGCATCTACACCGGCTTTTGTGGTCAGTGCCCTGGCATATTCCCGCAGTTCATCCCGTCCCTGGCCCCCGGGCATGAAATCATTGCCGTTCATGCGCACCATCACAGGATAGTCTTTCCCGACTGCCTTGCGGATGGCCTGCATCACCTCCAGACCGAAGCGCATGCGATTTTCCAGGGAGCCGCCATATTCATCTGTGCGCTGGTTGGTCAAGGGGGAGAGAAATTCGCTGATGAGGTATCCGGTACCGCTTAACACCTCCACTGCATCAAAGCCTGCCTTTTGTACCCTCAGGGCTGCCTTGGCAAAATCATCAATGATTTCATTAATTTCATTAAGATCCAGGGCTTTGGGAGTCTCCCGGGTCATGCGGGAAGCAATGGCCGACGGGGCCACGGGTTGTTTTCCTTCCAGAAAAAAAGAAAAATTATACCGGCCGGCGTGGTTGAGTTGAACACAGGAGCGTGACCCATTGGAATTAATGGCATCTGCCAGTTTTGTCAGCCCCGGCAGGAACTCGTCTTTGTGGGCACCGATGTTCTGGGTGTTACCGGCCAGTTCATTCACCGTGGCAAACCCCACACAGATCATCCCGGCCCCCCCCCGGGCCCGTTCCGCATAAAATTTAGTTATCTGGTCTGTGACCAGGAAATTTTCCGCCATGCCAAGGTGCATGGCAGGCAGATAAATTCTGTTTTTAATGTCAAGAGTGTTGATGGCAATGGGTTGGAGCAGGGGATCTTTCATGTAACCTCCCATGTTAAATATTGTTTGAATTTTAGTTCTGACTTTCCTCATTCTTTGGTTTTGACATTTCCATTCCGGGCAGGCTGTTGGGTCCGTATAATTTTATTTTCTACATTGGTTGTGCCCGTCAGGGGATGCCTGTTTTAGGGGGGCAGCAGTTTTTAATTTACCGTTTATCCAATATACCACCCATAAAATGATGGTGGTCTGAGTTTTGTAAATGGTAAATCAATAAGGTCTGACTCCCTTATATGAAATACTCCGAAAATCAGGAGCGTATTTCAAGCTTTGTTTTGGGCAGATCGTGGTTTAAAGTAAGGGGTGCCCGTGTAATTATATTATGGGTTGACCAGAAAAATAAAAAGAGGCATATATGACTTTAACCATGCTGAAAAAGACAAGTCTATATCCAGGCCGCTGCATGCTAAGGCCGAACATTCAGGATGATGTAATCTGATGAACATTGTTTTTTACCAGACTCCCATTGCTCCGGTGCGGTGTGGAACCGGAAGATAAAGGAAAAAATATGCCCCATATCACATTGCTTGCATACCCCCATTGTTCCATGTCCAGCATTATCGGTCCCATTGACGCCTTTGCCATGGCCAATTTATGCCACCGGCGCACTCAGTCCATGGAGATCTGTCCAGAGCCTCTTTTTTCCTGGGATATTGTCTCTCTGGACGGAGAAATTGTTGAAGGATATGGACGGGTTATTATACAGCCTCATCAATCGATCCATGGGATTAAAACTACAGATTTTATTTTGATTCCCGGGTTTTTGCCTCCATTGGATTTCATGGGAAAAATACCCCGGACACTTATCAAGTGGTTTCAACGCTGGCATCATGGAAATGCCATGATCGGTGCCAGTTGCACAGGCACCTTTTTTTTGGCGGAGACCGGTTTGCTGGACGGAAAGGTAGCCACCACCAATTGGGAGTTTGTACGATACTTTCAGCGTTGTTATCCCCATGTTCAATTAAAGCCGGAACGAATTCTCACCGAAGATGGCGGATTGATCTGTTCCGGTGCCACCACTTCTTTTCTGGATCTTTCTTTGTTTCTCATTGAAAAATTCGGGTCTGAAGAGCTTGCCGCTCATTGTGGCAAAGCCTTATTGGTGGAACCCAATCGCCGTAATCAATCGCCTTATGTGGTGTTTGATTACCAGAAAAACCATTCCGACGAAAAGATTTTGTTGGCCCAGAATCGCATGGAAAAATGTTTTGAGCAGGCCATTCCCCTGGATGCCCTGGCATCGGATTTGGGAATAAGCCCCCGTCATTTTAAGCGACGGTTTAAAAAAGCCACCGGTGATTCTCCTTTGACCTATCTCCAGCGGGTTCGCATAGAGGCTGCCAAGCGAAAGCTGGAGACCACAATGGAAAATATCACAGAAATAACCTGGCAGGTGGGGTATGAAGACAGCAATTCCTTTCGGCGATTGTTCAGAAAATATACGGGTTTATCGCCAAGGGAGTACCGGGAACGCTTCAGTCGGGCATCGTGAGTTACTTCATGAAAGGCTGTGCAGGGGGAGATAATAATAGGTGCAGACAAGCAAAGATGACGGTCCTGTAAAAAGTCGGTCATGAAATTTTTACCACATTATACACGGTTCAATGATAGTTCACCTACGGTATGTTGTTGATAAAAAATAAATTTCAGACTTTTTGCAGTAAATATTCGGGCAGCATCCCATCTTCACTCATTTGGGCCTGCCCACATAGCAATAGTATGCTACGCAGTCCCAACTAAGCGAAGATGGGGCACCGGCCAAACATTTACAAAACCAACCCGAATATTTACTTTTTGCAACACCCTCAAAGATCTCTGCGCTGTAAAAAATAGAAAATTTTAGCTTACAATTTTTTGTGCAAAGGCTTTGGCCTGGTCTTTTGCATTTTCGTCCAGGTTTTCCGGGGTGGTGCATTTGCCGATATAAAGGTTTCCTGCGGGGATGGCCATGTGGGGCCCCTGGAGTCGCTCAAAGGCTGTAAATGTGGCTTCAGCATTGTTTTCCCAGGGGCCGGCACCCGTCACCAGAAGGGCCTGGCGCTGGTTTTTCACCAGGGAGGCATGGGTGGGCCGGTGGTAATCCACATAAAAGCTGTAAGTTCTGTCAATGAGGGATTTTAAAGGACCGGCAACTCCCCAGAAATAGAGTGGCGATGTAAAAATAACAAGCTCTGCCTCCACCATTTTGTCTAATATCTCAATGGCGTCATCTTTTTGAATACAGGCCACAGCCCCGGGGTTTTCCTTGCATTTTCCACAGGCAAGACACCCTTTGATATTTTTATTTTGCAGATGAACGGTTTCCACCTCATGGCCCATGGCCTTGAGCTCTTCTTCCACCCAGGCAAGAACCGTTGCTGTGTTGCCCTTTTTTCTGGCACCGCCCTGTAATGTTAAAACTTTCATACAATCTCCTTAAGAGAGTCATAAGTTCTTTATTTACCGATTATCAGGCAAAAAAGTGATTGTCTGGTCTTCATAACCGGTAAATCAATCTACTTTGATTTCCCAGTGTGTGGGAATTCTCTGATTTGCCCAATCCTGTTTTATCTCTTTACCAATTGATAATATTGGATTGTTATTGGATTTGTCAAATGTTCAGGTCCACTGTTTTTCCATGGAGCCTGTGGGGAGACAAGGAGAGTTTTTAAGCGGATGAGGGTGCAAGGGGATGGACATGGAACTTATAAATGACTCAAAGGGAGTATGAAATTTGTTTTTATATACAATGCAGCCTCCAAGGCAACCTCAGCAGAGCCGCCCCCCGACGGGTAATAGGAACCGGACAATTGAGCTGTCTACAGGGCCCATTGCCCGTCGGGGGGGCGGCGGTATAATACCATTTGACTTCGCGTCTACGACCCTATATTTGTTGTGTCCGCCAGGAGGAGATGCTCGTTGATATTAAATACTCCGTAAAGCTGTGGAGAGTTTGTATCTTTGTTGTGGGCAGACCGAAGTCAGAATGCGGTCTGCCCGTGGCAGTTCGTTGGAAAAATTAGATCCGACGCTGGGTAGTATGGTAAAGCCGTGCACCGGTTTCATAGAAAAGACCCCGGAGGTTTCTCATGAAAATTGCTTTTTCCCTTTGCAGGGGCAGTGGAACATCTTTGCTTTCCACTTCGCCGTTCACCAGCTGTGCCATGAGTTTACCAAAAACGGTTCCAGGGCCAATGCCCCTGCCGTTGTAGCTGGTTACAGTGACAAAGCTTTCGTCCGGCATGTGGAACCGGGGGATGTGATCCGTGGTCATGGCAATACGTCCGCCCCAGGCATATTCAAGCTCTGTGGTGGGAATGGCCGGAAAAACTTTTCTGATGGTGCGTCGTGCCCATGATTCATGGACGTTAAACCCGCCATTGATCACCTGCCCCACACTGCCCACAATAAAGCGGTTGGCATCATCAAATCGGTAGGAGGATAGAATCAATGCCGTATCCCATGCGGCATGGCCTTCACAAAGGACTTTTTCCCGGATGCTGTCAGATAGAGGCGGCGTGGCAAACTGGAAGTAATTAAAAGGAATCAGAGAATTGAGTTTGTTTTCAAATGCTGCTTCAGGATACCCCTGGGTGGCCAGAATAACGGATTTTGCCCTTATGGTTCCGCCGGGGGTTGTGAGCTCCCATCGGCCATTCTTTTTTTCCAGTCCGGTTACCGGTGAATTGTCAAAAAGATTTGCCCCGGCTGCCACAGCTGCATGGGCAAGTCCACGGACATAGGAAAGGGGTTGTACTGTTCCGGCCCGTTCATCCAACAGAGCACCGCAAAATTTATTACTACCGGTTTTTTTTGTTGTCTCTTCCTGGCTGAGCAACTTCACCGGAGCGCCGCGTTTTTGCCATTGGGCTTCCCTTGCTTCCAGGGATTTGAGACCGGCCGGGGAGTGACCGCAATGGAGTGTTCCCACTCGTATGGCTTCGCAGGAGATCTGATGTTTTTCAATGAGTTCATACACCATGTCCGGTGATTTGCCCAGAAATTCTACGAGGTTTTCCCCATGCTCGTTGCCCACAATTTTAATGACATCTTCCGGGGGAAGCCATAAACCTGCATTGACAAGTCCCACATTACGGCCGGAACCGCCGAACCCCACATGCCGACTTTCCAGGAGCAGGGCATCGGTGCCTGATTCTGCGAGATAGAGGGCCGCAGACAGGCCGGTAAAACCGCCGCCGATGATGGCCACGTCAGTGTCTTTATCTCCCTTAAACGGGGTGAGTGTGGGGGCTGCCGGAGCTGTGGCTGCCCATAAACCATGATCTACATTTTTGTCAGTCATTTTTTATTTCCTTTTTCATTGCGGGCTTGATTTCAGCATCTGTGGGTAAAACCCGGTATCAAAATATATATTACATAAATCCGCTGTAAGGTGTGGGGGTCAATGCGCTGTGGACATAACGGATCATGGTTATGAAATCAAAAACCGCGCGTCCTGTGGCTTTGAACACCGCCTCGGCATAGGGTGGCAGATCACTGCACTCCAGCAAAATAGCATCAATGTCCGGGTGTTCTTCAACCATATCCTTGGCAACGCCCACCACTTCTTTTTCCACTTTTTCAGAATCCAGTGTGCCTTTTTCTTCAAGCACGGATTCACAGAACTCTGTTTGTTTTTCCATACCCCGGATAACCAGGGGCATTTTGTCTGATACGCCAACATTGGTAAAATGTTCAGGGGTCAGCACCGATGCATTGGCGGTGATAACACCTGTTTTTTTACCCGGGGGCAGTATTTGATGGATAAAGGGTATCTGGAGCAGGCTGGACATGAACACAGGAATTGTCACAGCCTGCTGTATCTGGGGTTGAAAAAGCGCCATGAATCCACAGGCCCCGGTGATGGCACGGACCCCTTCATCCTGAAGTTCCCTGGCCGCTGTTATAAATGGTTCCAGCAAGTTTGGATCTCTCTGGGTCAGCAGGCGTTCAATGGAGGCATCCTTTACCACTTTATACCTCACAGGAAAATCATATGTGGTGGCATTACCCACATTGCCCGGAATGCAGGGATAAGTGGCATCAAGAATGAGTATCCCGATGGCTTCGCCATACCAGGATCTTTTGGGATTGTCTGCGGTGTAAACGGTCATGTTGTTATTACCTCATGCTGAAAGCTTATGGTTTCATTGATTTTTAACCACCGATTTTTTTGATCCTCCCATCTTTACATGGGAGGCTTTTTTATACCTTGGTATGAATACAAATATAAAATCAGCGTCCCATCAATCAAATACCTGGAGATAGACAAGCAATATCAGAATCAATCTATTAGTATACCATAGAAGTATCACAGAGTTTTTAAGGACATACCAGTGAGCATCTTTTGTGTCAAGTTCTTTTTTATATGAGGGATTTGTGTGAGCCACAGGTTATAATCTTTGTTGTGGGTGGATCAAGGTCAGAATGGGCTTTGCCCATGACAGTTCTACAAAAATCTGTTCAAATCCGGCCATTGTGGGGAATGTGGTGCCGGGGATGTGGAGAACGGCAGGTGTGACCCTGGTGTTGAAATGTCCAGGGTCACATGAATGATTCAATTATTTTGTCGTACCGCCAGCACCGGACAGGGGGATTGACGGATGAGGCGATGGGTGGTGGAGCCCACCATGAGTTTTTCCAGGAGGGTGTGGCCGCGAATTCCCAGCACGATGAGATCCATTTCTTCATCCTGGGCGTAGTGGATCAACTCCCGGTAGGGTTCTCCATCCAGCAGGATGGTTTCCGGGGTACACCAGTGTTGGCTTTCTTCCGGAACCATGCGGTGGAGCTGGTGGATGAGTTTGTTTCGGATTTCCTTGATTTTATTTATTCTTGTTTCATGTTTTTCTGAAGCGGTTTCCAGGTAGAGGGTGGGGGAGGTTAGCCGGTAATAATCCCCCGGAGAAAGATCAAAATCATTTTCAGGTTTCAGTGCCAGGTGTTCCGTGGGTTTAATGACATGGGCCAGATGCAAGCTTGCCTGGAATTCCTGGGCCAGGCTCATGCCATATTCAAAGGCAAGGCGGGAATCCGATGAAAAATCGCATCCCACAAGGATTTTATCCATTTTAATGCCATGATCCGGGGGAGGAAAAAATTCATGCTTCTGGGTGTGGAGCACAAGCAGAGGGCATTGGATGGTTTTCATCAGTTTTTCAGTCACCGATCCGATGAGAAGTCGTGCCATGGCGGATTGTCCCTGGGTGGCGGTGACCACCATATCAATCTCTTTTTCTTGGGCGATGCGACTCAGTTCGTCGGCGGCATCGCCCTTGCCCAGGATCACTTCACAGGGCAGTGGCACCTCGGCTGCCATTTTTTCCAGCATCTCCTGGGCAGACCGGTTATGGCTCTGCTGGAGTTGAATGGGATCCAGGGAGGTTTCGCTGGTGCCAAGCATTGCCGGGACATTCATCACCACATGGCACAGAAAGAGTCTGGCGTCAAATTCTTTGCACAATGCCACACTATAAGAAAGTATGGTGGGGCTGTAATCGGAAAAATCCATGGCACACATAATTTTCTGGGGTTGGATTCTCATGGTTGCCTCCTTTGTAAAATCGTTGGGTGTTTTAATTAAAACTTCCAAAGGGTGTGGCAATATCCGTTATCAGGCGAAATAAAGCATTGGGACCCGGGAAAGAAGCCCATGCTGATTTAAAGGGCCATTCACAGCCGGTGATTTCGTGGAAAAGTCAAATCCGGTTTCCTGTCACAATCCATTGGAAACAAACCGTTGGTAATCATTTTTATGATGCGATGAAAATTTGATAAGCCGGGTTTTTAAAAGTTCATCAAGGATGGATGAGTAGAAGTTGAGACGCAGACAGAAGGTGGGAGTCAAAAGGGAATTCAGAGTGAATTTTCACACCCGATGAAACTATTTTAATATTGCGTATGCATGCCTGTCAAGGTAAATAACCAGGGCATTTATCATGCCCCGGTCAGGTATATCAGGCAATGAGTTTTTCTATCTTAACGGCTCCTACCTTGAATTCAGGAATCTTGGCAATGGGATCAAAGGCCGTTGAGCTGGTCAACACATTGGTGGGGTTTTCACCAAAGTGAATGGGCAGAAAGATGTTATTGGGCGGTACGGAATCGGTGATCCGGGCCGGAGCCTCTATCTTTCCCCGCCGGGAGGTCAGCAGAATCATGTCATCGGTGTTGATGTTCAAGCGCCGGGCATCCTTGGGATTGATCTCCACATACCCTGTTTTTTGTTCGCTATCAAGGCTTGTGGAAACCCTTGTCATGGTACCGGTGTGAAAATGGGCAAACATTCGTCCTGTGGTCATGAGCATGGGATAGTCCTCACAGGTCAACTCTGCCGGATCTTTGTAATCAATGGCGTGGAATTTCCCTTTGCCCCGGGTGAAAATGTTCTTGTGAAGATAGGGGGTGCCGGGATGTTCCGGGGTGGGACAGGGCCATTGAAGACCGTCAATGCCAAGGCGTTGGTAGGACATGCCCTGATAACTCTTGGTTAAAGACGTCATCTCATTGAAAATATCACTGGGACAATCGTAATTCATTTCATACCCCAGGGCCGTTGAAAAGCGCGAAATGATCTCCCAGTCAGGCAGGGCATTGCCAACGGGTTCCACGGCCTTTCTTGTGAGCATGCATCGCCGTTCCGTATTGGTGAAGGTGCCCTCCCTTTCCCCCAGGGAGGCCGATGCAAATACCACGTCGGCGATCTGGGCACTTTCCGTGAGAAAAATATCCTCGGTGATAAGAAAATCCAGCTTTTTAAACGCGTTATCCAGGTGATTTTTATCTGGATCACTGAGCTTGGGATTTTCTCCTATGACGTAGAGCCCCTTTATTTTACCTTCTTCAATGGCAGAGATCATGTCGGTGATGGTCATGCCCGGGGTGTCGGAAAGCTCACAGTCCCATGCCTGGGAGAATTTTTCCCGGGCCTTGGGATCGGCCACTGGCTGGTATCCGGTGAACACATTGGGAAGGCCCCCCATGTCACAGGCTCCCTGGACATTGTTCTGGCCCCTCAGGGGGTTGACACCGCCCCCGGCAACCCCCACATTGCCGCAGAGCATGGCAAGGTTGCAGCAGGATTTGACATTGTCAACGCCGGTGGTGTGCTGGGTGATGCCCATGGCATAAAGAAGGGCCGCCGGAGATTGGGTGGCATAGAGCTCTGCCATTTTCGTAATATCTTTTTTGGCAATGCCGGTGATGGCTTCCACCATGGTGGGTGTATATGTGTGAAGGGTTTCTTTTAATTGTTCAAAATCCTCACATCGCTGTTCTATATAGGCCTGGTCATGCCAGTTGTTTTTAATAATGATGTGCATCATGCCGTTGAGCAGGGCCACATCAGAACCCAGGCGCTGGTGCACTGTAAAATCTGCGTACCGGGAGAGCTGGATATTCCGGGGATCTGCAACAATGAGTTTGGCACCGTTCTCTTTTGCCTTGATAATTCGGCTGGCAATGAGGGGATGACATGCTGTGGTGTTGGATCCAATAACAAAGATCACCTTGGAATGGGTTTCAAATTCTTCGATGGAATTTGTCATGGCACCACTTCCAAATGCAGCGGCAAGACCTGCCACTGTTGAGGAATGTCACAGTCGGGCGCAGTGGTCCACATTGTTGGTGCCAATGGCGGCCCTGGCAAGCTTCTGGGCCAGGTAATTCTCTTCGTTGGTTACCTTGGCAGAGACCAATACCCCAATGGCATCGGGTCCATGGGTCTCTTTAATACGGTTGAAATTTTTGGCTGCATGGGTGATGGCTTCGTCCCAGGTGGCCTTTTGAAAGTGTCCGTTCTCTTTTACCAGAGGGGCTTTAAGGCGCATGTAACTGTTGATATATTCGTGGAGGCTCCATCCCTTGATACACAGTTTTCCCTGGTTCACCGGGTGGGACTTCAAGGGCAGCGTTGAGTTGATTTTTCCATCAATCACTTCAAAAAGAACGCCGCACCCTGTTCCGCAATATGAGCACACGGAAGGTACAAACTTGCAATTCATTGTTCATCTCCTGATTTACGCAATCCGCCCGGGTCAATCTTTATGGTGAATGCCCGGGGTGCGTTCTTTGCATGGTGCCGGATTAAAAAATGCCTGTTCAGGCCTGATTAAAAATTCGTTCACCCTGCATGGGCCATGGGGTCAGCCATGGCCAAAGTTATCATCAAGCCTACGCATCCATGGGTCTGGGTTCCAGTGTCACCTCATTACCAATGATGGTAAAGGGTGATTTTTCCAGTCCCGCTCCGGGTGTGTAATCAAACACGTCAGATACAATGCGGTTCATTTCCCGGTAAAGAAATCTTAAGGGAATTTCAGCGGGACAGGCATCTTCGCACAGACCGCAGTCAATGCATCGTCCAGCCATGTGGGTGGCCCGCACCAGATGAAAAATGGGGATTTCCGGCGGCAGTGCCCCGGGTTCAACAAGATCCGGGTTTTCCAGACTGCAGTCCGTGCAGAAACAGACCGGACAGATATTTCTGCATCCATAGCACTTGATGCATTTGCTGAATTCGTACATCCACCGGGAAAAACGCTGGCCGTTGTCATTATTATCCATGAATTCCCGGGGATTTTCATTAAAATCAATGCCCTTTTTCTGCTTGAATGTCCCGGTTTTTTTGGGTTCAAGGTAGGTGCAGTCGCTGTGATTCCTGGTCTGGGAAGGACAACAGTTCACCATGAGGGGGGTGATGTTTTCCGGGCTGAGCTGATTCCATGTATAAAGAAGATTCAAGGCCCGCTGGTTACAATCCCTTGCCACAATGCCGATTTTAAGATTCGGTTTTTTTTCGGTGAGGTGGGTGGCCACTTTTTCCAGACTGTAGCGATGTTGGCTCACTTTGAGGTTCTCAAGATCTTCCAGGTTGTCCAGGGTGTAGCCATGGGGAATCAGATGGCCGTCAAGCTCTCTGTAAGCCAGAAAAATATCCACATCGCCCTGTTTGAGCAATTGCTCAACCTGCTTTGTGATATTCATGTTTCCTCCTTTTGTTTTCATGGGGCTCCATGGAAATTGACCGGGTTTGTCCGGCAATGGGGCTGGGTCCCAGGTGGGTGATTTTTTCTGTGAAATCGGTCACCACCCGGGCAAATTTCTGGGCCTCGGCCGAGGAAATCCATTCCAGGTGAAGTCGTCCTTCCAATCCCATGAACTTAAGCATTTCCTGGACAAAGGTGATACGTTTGATAGTCATGTTATTACCGTACAGGTAATGGCAGTCGCCGATGTGTCAGCCGCCCACCATGACACCGTCGGCCCCGCTCTGAAAGGCCCTTAGAATATGATGGGGGCTTACACTTGCCGAGCACATCACCCGTATGATTCTTAAATTGGACGGGTACTGCATGCGGCTGACACCGGCAAGATCGGCCGCACCATAGGTGCACCAGTTGCACATAAAGGCAACAATCTGGGGTTCAAAAAGATCTGTTTTCACCGAATATACTCCTTTATTATCACCGGGAACCTTTGGAGCCGGTTCCCGGATGTGGTTTGTCAAACTGCCAAGGCAGACTTGATTTGTGCATATAGTTGATCATTGTTAAATCCCATCAACGAAGGGGCCTCGGAGGGGCAGGTGGCAGCACAGGCGCCACACCCCTTGCAAAGGGCGTCGTTGACCACAGCCACCTCCCTTTCAGGGTCCATGGTGATGGCGTTGTAGGAGCACACCTCCACGCATCCACCGCATCCGGCACACCGTTCCGGATCAATTTGTGCCACAATGCCACCCACATTGATACTGTTCCGGGAAAGTACGGTTAACGCCCTTGCCGCTGCCGCCTTTGCCTGGGCAATGCTTTCATCCACAGGTTTGGGGTAGTGGCTCATGCCGCAGAGAAAGACCCCGTCCGTGGCAAAGTCCACGGGTCTGAGTTTCTGGTGGGCCTCAAGGAGCCATCCTGCACTGTCCGCTGTCACCTTGAAAGCCTGGGAAAGATGGGTGTTATCCCTGGCATCAATGCGGGCGGAAAGGCATAGAATGTCAGCGTCCACGCACAAACGTCTTCCCAGGATTGTGTCGGTGAATTCCACGCTCACACGATTTTCCCCCGGGGTGACCACAGGTTTGCTGTCCAGGTCATACTGGAAGAAAAGAATGCCTGCTTTCCGGGCCTCCCGGTAGAGGGTTTCCCGCTGACCATAGGTGCGGATATCCCGGTAGAGCACATATACACCGGTGTCAGGATTTTTTTTCTTAAAGGCCATGGCACTTTTAATGGCATGGGTGCAGCACACCTTGGAACAATAGGGATGTTCTTTATCCCTTGAGCCGACACATTGGATGAACACCACTTCCATGGCTTTTTCAAGGCGGGTATCTTTTTCCATGAAAAGAGCGTCAAGTTCCAGGAGTGTCATCACGGCCTTGTGTTGGCCATAGGCGTATTCCGTGGGTTTTGATTCCACAGCCCCGGTGGCAATAAGAGCCACGCCATGGTCAATGAGTTGGGTCTTGTCCACAGAGGTAACGGTGGTCTTAAAGTTCCCCACAAAGCCTTCCACAGATTCCACTGTGGCGCCCAAAAGGGTTTGGATCTGTCCATCGGCTTCAATGTCGGCAATGAGGCCCTTTACAAAGGGGGCGATTTCTTCATTTTTCCAGGTTTTGCAAAGTTGTCGACCATTGCCCCCCATGTGTTGGTTTTTTTCCACCAGGGTGACAGGATACCCCTGACGGGACAGTGACAGGGCAGCTGTCATACCGGCAATGCCTCCTCCCACCACCAGGGCCGACGGGCTCACCGGCAACTGGGTTTCAAACAACGGTGCCAGCCTGAAGGCCTTGGCCACGGCCATTCTTACCAGATCCTTTGCCTTGGTTGTGGCCTTTTCCGGTTCATCAGAATGGACCCAGGAATCCTGGTTTCTGATGTTGGCCATTTCAATGAGATATTTGTTTAACCCCGCATCAATGAGGGTTTCCCGGAAAAGTTCTTCATGGGTTTTGGGGGTGCAGGCTGCCACCACAATGCGGTTAAGGCCTTTGTTCCGGATCACCTCCACCATTTTATCCTGGGTGTCCTGGGAACATGTAAAAAGATTTTCCTCCACATAAACCACGCCGGGAAGTTCGGCAGCATAGGCCGCCACCGCCGGGATATCCACAATGCCGCCGATGTTGGTACCGCAATTGCACACAAATACCCCTATTTTGGGGGCATCCTCTGCCACTTCACGCTCTTTGGGTTTGACAACGGCCTTTGTTAAGGTGTTCCGTGAAACGGCAAGTCCTTCGGTGGCGGCAGCGGCAGCAGCGCTTGCCTCCATCACTGACTGGGGTATATCCTTGGGACCTGTGAAAACACCACAGGCGTAAATGCCGGGCATGGAAGTGGACACCGGGTTAAAGCTGTTGGTGTTGATGAAATTGGATGCATCCAGTTCAATGCCCATGCCCGTTGCCAGGGCAAAGCTGTCAGCACTTATTTCAAGACCTGTGGAGAGAACCACCATGTCAAAATATTCGGTTTTAAGTGCTCCCAGTTCATCCACATAGGTCATCACAAGATTGCCTTTGTGGGGATCGGGCATCACAGTATGAACCCGGGACCTGACAAATCGAACGCCATTGTCCTTTGCCTTTTCAAGGTAGGTGTCAAAATCCTTTCCCTGGGTGCGCATGTCCATGTAAAAGATGGCACAATCCAGGGGGGCCTTGCTGTGATCCATGGCCATCACCGACTGTTTCACGGCATACATGCAGCACACCGAAGAGCAATAGCTGTTTTTGCTGCGGTTTTCATCCCTGGAGCCCACACATTGGAGCCAGGCGATTTTTTTGGGCTCTTTTTTATGCTTTTTATCCGAGGGCAGCACCAGGTGTCCCCCCTGGGGACCGGTGGCGGAAAGCACCCGTTCAAATCCCATGGATGTGACAATGTCAGGATGTTTGCCAAAGGAGAGATGATCAAGCCCTGATGGATCAAAGGATTTAAAACCCGTTGAAAGCACCACAGACCCCACATTTAAAGTGATCTCCTTTTTTTGATCCAGGTAATTGATGGCATGGGAGGGACAGACCGTTTCACAAAGGCCGCATCTCTCCTTGGTCAAATAGAGGCAATTATTTGGATCAATGGTATATTTCAGGGGTACTGCCTGGGAGTAGGGAACATAAATGGCTTTTCGTTTGCCAAGTCCTTCATTGTACTCATCAGGCACTTTTTTGGGGCATTTCTCTGCACAGAGCCCGCAGGCAATGCACTTGTCCGTGTCCACATATCTTGGGTGCTGGACCAGGGTGGCGGTGATGTCCCCCTCCTGTCCGGATATGGCGGTGACTTCAGTTAATGTCAATAGTTCAATGTTCATGTGCCGGCCGACCTCGACCAGTTTAGGTGAGATAATTCACATGGCACAGTCATTGGTGGGAAAGGTTTTGTCCAGCTGGGCCATTTTTCCGCCGATGGCCGGGGATTTTTCCACCAGATACACATAAAATCCTGAATTGGCAATGTCCAGGGCCGCCTGCATGCCTGCAATACCGCCCCCCACTACCATTACCGCCCCCTGGGGATTTGCGGGGGTATTTATATTTTTATCCATAAAACAACTCCGTGGTTCGAACGTTCATGAAGGGACAGGTCAGTTGATGCCCACATGGTTATTAAACAGCCACAACAACCCAGGCCTGATCCCATATTTATTACTCGCTGTCTAACAATGCGTTGACAGCATCAATCAATTCATGGTCGGCAAAGGGTTTGGACAAATAGTCATTGGCACCCAGTTTCATGGCCTTTACCGTGTTGGCAATGGTGGAATACCCGGTGATGACAATGACATAAAGCTCGGGTTTCTCTTCCTTGACCCGTTTTAATATATCCATGCCGTCCATTTCTTTTAACTTCATGTCCAGCAGGAGCAGATCATAATCTTGTTCCATCACCCTCTCAATGCCTTCTTCTCCGGACAGGCAATGGTCACAGATAACTTCCTGTTCGTTCAATACCATTTTACAGGCCTTGCAGATCACATCCTCATCATCAATGATCAACACCTTTTTTTGTGTTATCTCATTTTTTTTATCATTCAAGATCGTTATTCTCCTTCAACACCGGCAGGGTCAGTCTGATCAGTGTTCCAATACCGGGTTCGCTTGATACCTTGATCCTGCCTTGATGATTTCTGATGATTCCATAACTGACGGCAAGCCCCAGGCCTGTGCCTTCTGCCCGGGTGGTATAGAACGGTTCAAATATTTTTTTCTGGTTGTCCTTGTGAATACCGCATCCGTTGTCTTCAATCTCCACAGACACGGTTTGATCTTCTTCATTACTCATGGTTCGAATGTTAATGACACCCTTTTCTCCAATGGCGTGGACGGCATTGAAAAGCAGATTAATGAGCACTTGTTCCATCTGATCGTCGTCCAGGAAAAAACTTCTGGCATCATAATCAAAATCCCGCACCACTTTAATGCGCCGGATGAATAATTCGTTGTCCATGAGGGCCAGGGCTTTTTCAATGACTTTATTGATATTTGCCATGATTTTCTGGGGTTTCTTTTCCCGGGAAAAATCCAGCAGTCCCTGGATGATTTTTTTACAGCGCTGGGTCTCCTGCATGATGATTTCAAGCCCTTCTTTGCAGGGACCGGGGTCGGCTTTTTTGGAAAGATTTGAGCTGTAAAGTAAAATTCCTGTCAATGGGTTGTTGATCTCATGGGCGATGCCGGCAGCCATTCTTCCCAAAGAGGACATGCGGTCTACTTTGGTGGCCAGCTGGTTATACTGGAGAATGTGGGATTTTATCTCGGTGACGTGGTTGATGGCGCAGGAGCTCTGCTCGGATATGGCCTGGATAAAATCCAGTACCTCATCGGACAGCACCGGCTTGCGGGAAAAATAGAGTCGGATGAATCCAAATATCTGGCCCTGGATCACCAGGGGAATATCCAGCATCATTCGAGCCCCGGCATCCCATGCTTTCTGGGGGTATTTCACCCGGGGGGATTTGAAAATGTCATTGATGATGTGGATGCTGTTATCCGCCTCGGGCCAATTGGATAATTTCTCCCCGGCAAGGGGTTTCAAAGACAGATAGGACTCCGGCACTTTATAAGATGCCCGGGGTATAAACTGTTTTGAATCCGTACCCATCACACACAACACCCCGCCCATGGCGTCAACACCCTGGACAAGGCGGGATATCACCAGATCAAGAACATCATCCAGATCTCCTTTGGAGTGAACAACCTGGCTCACTTCTCTGAACAGCCGGTAAAATCGTTTATATTGTTTTAAATCCGTCATACATCATCCCCATATTTTGCTACCCATTGACACAATGCTTTCCTGGTCATGCCCAGGGGACAACCTTGAAAATCTCCCTGTTCTCCTGGTGGCGCAATGGTCTTTTTTTGTTATTTATCGGGTTTATCTGCCTTGTGATTTACCACACTTCCCGTTCAAGGCGTTTAAAAACATACTGCAATTGCTTCTGGTTTAATTCTCCCACATTCTTATTGATCCATCTTAGATCGCCGGAGGCAATGGCCGCCTTTGCTTCGGGGGTGAGGGTGTATTCCCATAGGGCTTCCCCACCGTTTTTCATGAGGCTGTTCCAGAATTTTTTGTCCTCACAGGTTCTGTCCAATACCTTGAGCACTTCCTGCTTTTGTATGGAGACGACCTCTCCTTTGGCCCGGTATTGTGTGCCCATGGCGGCAATGTCATTGAGATTGGCACTCAGGGCTTCGTCAATGGCATTTTTGATCTGCGTTTCAGTGAACGGTTTGGCAATGAAATCCCGGGCTCCCAGTTTCATTGCGTCCACGGCAAGGGCGCTGGTGGCATAGCCTGTCATGGCAATGACCCCGGTGTCAGGATTTGACTCCCGGACTTTTTTAATGACCTGCATACCGTCAATGTCCGGCAGACGAAGATCTGCCATCAACAGGTTATAATCCTGACGTCCCAGGGCATCCAGGGCTCCGTAACCTGTATCCTGGAGATCCACATCATAGCCCTCTTCATCCAGAACCATTTTTAAGCCCCGGGCCACATTTAAATCATCTTCCATGATGAGAATATGGGCAGGGGAGATTGCCTCAGCTGCGGACATCTGTGTTAATGATCCCATGGTAAACTCCTTTATTTAAAATTGATTTTATATTCGGCATTTTTCATTTGCTGCTTTATCTTTGCCGGCGTCGTTCCATTGGGAAATCTTTTCCCTGAAATTCTAAATTTTTTACCTTAGAGCAATATAATTTGGTGCATCGTTCTAATTGTTTTTTGTTGTTTGGATACATTGCATTTATTGAGCCATGACTCAATATATTTTTTGTTAAAATTAATTTGTTTTTATTGCCTTATAATTAAGACAGTTATGGGAGTGCTCTTTTTGGGGGATTCATTGGATGTATGGTTATTGAAGATAAATGTGTATGAAAAAATATATGCTTTTTTTAACGATTTTACTGTGGCCCGTGCCATGCCCGGCTTTATCTGCGTATAAATAAATATTCACCACACAATCCCAGACCCTGTGTTTTTTTCAGGATAGCCCCTCTTTTATCCTGCAATGCATTATCGGGTACAATTTTGTTACAGTGCGCCCCGTTGTTCAAGGCATTGGAAAACGTACATGAGCTGTTTCTGGTTTAACTCTCCCACATTTTCAGTGATCCATTTGAGATTACCGGCGGCAATGGCTGTTTTGGCGTCCAGGGAAAGGGTGTATCCATCCAGTGCTTTATTACCGGTTTTCAGAAGTCTGTTTTTAAATTTTTTATCTTCTGATGTTCTGTTCAATATCTTGAGCACCTCCTGCTTCTGGATGGAGATGATGCCTTTTTTGGCCTGGGGAAGACGTTCCATCGCCTCCATTTCCGCCAGGTTGGCTGCAAGGGCCTCATCAATAACAGTCTTGATCTGCTCCTGGGTAAAAGGTTTTGCAATAAAGTCCCGGGCACCCAGCTTCATGGCATCCACTGCCAGATCATTGGTGGCATAACCTGTCATTGCAATGATCCCGGTTGAGGGGTTTGTTGCCCTTACTTTTTTAATGACCTGCATGCCGTCAATGTCCGGCAGGCGCAGATCTGCCATGAGAAGATCGTACTGATATTGTCCCATGGCATCCAGGGCACCGTATCCCGTGTCCCTCAGATCCACATCATATCCATCTTCATCCAGAACCATCTTCAACCCCCGGGCAACATTGAGGTCATCTTCCATGATGAGGATGTGGGGGGAGGAAACGGTTGACTGCTTCTCTTTTAATGCGACCATGATAGTTCTCCTTTTATATGAAATACTCTACAGATCAGGGGGGGTATTCCATGCTTCTTGTGGGCAGATCCGGATCAGAATACGGTCTGCCCGTGGCAGTTATATAAATTCATTGGTTCCATGTTTTCCATGGGCGTTTTTCTTTGGAGATTGCACAATGCATGGAGCGTGCCATTTTTTAATGCTGGACAGCCGATAAAAGCATTTTTGAAAATTTTTCTGCAAGCGGAAGGAGACATCTATTCTTTTTTCAGGTTTTTTAAAAGCTGAATTTTGATTTATTTTAGTCGGTTAACCAAAATGAAGGGGGCGGCATGGCACAAAAGGTCCATGACGCCGGGTGTGGGGTTGGGCCTGACAACAGCGCAAA
Source organism: Desulfocicer vacuolatum DSM 3385 (assembly GCF_900176365.1). Lineage (GTDB taxonomy): Bacteria > Desulfobacterota > Desulfobacteria > Desulfobacterales > Desulfobacteraceae > Desulfocicer > Desulfocicer vacuolatum. The sequence continues at coordinate 19,915 of NZ_FWXY01000031.1, forward strand.
GGGAAGATGAGGTTTGTTTTTAATTCAATGGGAAAGAAGGAATTTGTCCTGATTTGCATAAAAAAATATACACAGGTTTTCAGAGCAAGGTCAGAATGCGGTGTGCCCGCGGTTTTATATGAAAAGGTGATGTTCAAGCACCCTCAGCAGAGCCCCCCCGAGGGGTAATAGGAATCGGCCAATCGAGCTGTCTACAGTTCCGGGCCGGGCCGGCCCATTGCCCCTTGGAGCAGGCGGCATAATGCCATTTGGCTCCGCGTCTACGACCCTGTATTCGTTTTGTTTGACAGGACATGTCCGTTCTATTGCAGAAAGGGGAGGAAAAATCAGAAGCGGATGCCGTGTTTTTTCATCATGGCAGAAAAATTGGATCGTTGCATTCCCACCGATCTTGCCGCCTGGGAGATATTTCCTTCTGCCGCATCCAGGGCCTGGCGAAGAAAAGACCGCTCAATGGGGCCAAAGCGGTCCTTGAGAAGGCTTTTTTTTGCAATTTTGAGCTCCTCAAGGTTTGTGGGAATGGAGGAACATTCCGCCGGCTGGGAATCTGTTTGAAAATTATCCATCAAAGACTGATAATTCAACTCTTGTGCATCACACATGATCACAAGGCGTTCCACCACATTTTTTAATTGCCTGACATTCCCGGGCCAGTCAAAGTTTACCAGTGCACTCAGAGCATCATCGGAGAAACCATGGATTTTTTTGTGAGCTTTGCGGGAAAATATTTTAAGAAAATGGTAGGCAATTTCCGGAATGTCTTTGCGGCGCTCCCGGAGGGGGGGAATATGAAGGGGAAAGACGTTGAGTCGATAAAAAAGATCTTCCCGGAAAATTTTTTTTTCCACCATTTTTCCAAGATCCCGGTTTGTGGCGGCCACCATCCGGGCAGCGGTTTTTTTGATACGGCTGGAGCCCACAGGCTTATATTCACCGGTTTCAAGAACCCGCAACAGTTTTCCCTGGATATCCATGTCAAGGCTGGCAATTTCATCCAGAAACAGGGTGCCCCGGGATGTGGTTTCAAAGATTCCCTGCTTATTGGCATCGGCCCCGGTAAAGGCTCCCTTTACGTGACCAAACAGTTCACTTTCCATGATTGTGGAGGCCAAGGTGCTACAGTCAACGGCCAGAAAAAGTTCCTTGGAACGGTTGCTTTTTTCATGGATGGCATGGGCAAACAGTTCTTTTCCTGTGCCGCTTTCCCCATTTAGCAATACAGTGCTGTCCAGGGGAGCCACCCGTTGGATTTTTTCAAACAGCTTTTGGATTTCGGGGGTATGGCCAATGATGTTGTTAAAATCAAATTTATCGTAGAGCTGTTTTTTTAAGTTTTCATTCTCTTTTATCAGAGTGAGACTTTCAAGGGCTTTGGTAATGACTTCCAGGAGTTGTTCTTCCCCAAAGGGTTTGGTGATGAAATCAAAGGCTCCGCTTTTCATGGCCTCCACTGCATTTTCAATGGTGCCTTTACCGGTCATGATCACAGCGGTGACCTGGATATTTTTCTGTTTTAAAATTTTGAGGATGTCAATGCCGTTGATGTTGGGAAACTTGATGTCCAGAAGCACAAGGTCAAAGGGGACGGTTTGCAGCTTTTTCAGACCTTCTCTGCCTGAAAGGCAGGTTTCCACATGGTATCCCTGTTCTGAAAGGATCATTTCACACCCGCTGACAATGGCGGGTTCATCATCCACAACTAAAATTTTTGCGTCATTCATTTACTTTCTTCATCAGCCGTGTGAAATTATAAGGTTACACCACCTGTTTGCCGTATTGACAATAAAAGCGCGTCCATCAGCATACCCCAAGGGAGCTAATGTACCAGTAACCCCGGCATTGCGTCAACCCGGGAAGCTGGATTTCCATTAATATCATATTAAAAAATCAATGAACAAGCACATGTGGGAAACAGGGGAAGGGGATGGCGGTGTTGCAAGGAGAAAAAATACATTAGGTTGTTTTTGGTATGTTTTGGTTTTTCAAATCCCTACGGTTATATTTTTTTAAAAAAAAAGAATATAACGAATATAAATATCTTGTAATTACTTTTTGTTTTATGTATGTACCAGTTACTGTAACATTAATAAGGGAGTTTTATGTCTGCATCAACAAAATTATCAAATTCAGTGAAAGCGCTCTGTTTTCTGGCCCGGCGCATGCCGGAACCCCAGACCAGTGCGGCCATTTCACGCAATACCGGTATCAATGCCTCAAAGGTGAGAATGCTTTTGTCCGCCCTTGCCAAGGAAGGTATTTTAAAAACCATTCAGGGACCTTCCGGTGGTTTTTTGTTTCAAAAAGATCCTTCGGACATTGATCTCCAGGAGATTTACTGCGCCCTGGAGGACCGGAAGGCATTTCACCTTGATGTGACGGCAGATCCCATCAATGACAGGGAAGAGACCACCCTGACCAATCATTATTTTCTGGATCTGTTCAGTGATATTCAGGTGGAAATTGAAAACAAGATGAAGAAGATAAAGCTCTCCCATATTTTGGAAGAAATCGAAACCAGGAAAAAGGAGAGCCGATCCAGAAACGCGGTGTAATTTGCTGAGCGCATTGTGCCGCCTGGTCGGGGAATCCCACAAGGAGAACTCTAAGATGACATTCATGGAAAAATTGGGCTTAAATGATATTAATCAGGGCGCTTCCACAGGATTGAACTGGAACAATACCCGGGATCAGGGAATCCTTGACATTGTTTCTCCGGCAGACGGCAAAAAAATTGCTTCGGTGTATCTGGCATCCCAGGCCGATTATGACAATATCATTGACCAGGCGGGAAAGGCTTTTATCCAATGGCGCAAAGTGCCTGCCCCCCAGCGGGGGGAGGTGGTCAGACAGATCGGTAATGCCCTGCGGGAATACAAGGCAGATCTGGGGGCCCTGGTGTCCTGTGAAATGGGAAAATCCCTCCAGGAGGGGCTTGGCGAGGTCCAGGAGATGATTGATATCTGTGATTTTGCCGTGGGCCAGTCCCGGCAGCTTTATGGGTTTACCATGCATTCGGAACGACCGGACCACAGGCTTTATGATCACTATCAGCCCCTGGGGATTGTGGGAATCATCACAGCCTTTAATTTTCCTGTGGCCGTGTGGTCCTGGAACGCAATGATGGCTGCTGTGTGCGGAGATACCAATGTGTGGAAACCTTCTTCCAAAACCCCTTTAACTGCCATTGCCATTCAAAATATCTTAAAGCCTGTGATCCGGGAAAATAAATTGCCGGAAGGTCTTTTTAACATGATCGTGGGGCGGGGATCAAACGTGGGAGAGGGGATGCTCAACGACAAGAGGGTGCCCCTTATATCCATCACCGGCTCCACCCGGGTGGGACGTCATGGGGCCGAGTGCATTGCCAAACGATTTGGTAAATCCATCCTGGAACTGGGGGGGAACAATGCCATTATTTTGACCCCGGAGGCAAATTTAAAACTGGCTGTGCCGGGCATTGTTTTTTCTGCTGTGGGTACGGCAGGGCAGCGTTGCACCACCACCCGCCGGGTCATTGTGCATGAATCCATCTACGATCAAGTTAAAAACCTTCTGGTCAAGGCCTATGAATCCGTGAAAATCGGTACCCCCATGGATGAAGCCAATCACATGGGACCCCTCATTGATACCGGTGCTGTGGGGGATTACAAAAATGCCCTGGAGCGTCTGAAAAAAGAAGGCGGAACAGTGCTCACCGGCGGCACTGTGCTGGAAGGTGAGGGATATGAATCGGGCTGCTATGTTACCCCTGTGATTGCCGAAGCTGAAAATCATTACGAAATTGTGAAGGAAGAAACCTTTGTCCCTATTTTATATCTTATTAAATATAAAGGGGATGTGGCGGCTGCCATTGCCCTGAACAATGATGTGGATCAGGGGCTCTCCTCTGCTATATTTACGGATAATCTCCAGGAGGCCGAAGCCTTTCTTTCTGCTGCCGGGTCTGATTGCGGCATTGCCAATGTGAATATCGGCACCTCTGGAGCGGAGATCGGCGGCGCCTTTGGCGGTGAAAAAGAGACCGGCGGAGGCCGGGAATCCGGATCTGATGCCTGGAAGGGGTATATGCGTCGACAGACCACCACCATTAATTATGGTAAGGGCCTGCCCCTGGCCCAGGGAATTAAATTTGATATTTAATTATTGCCGGTGTGACCGGGTTCTGCGTCTTTAACCGGATCAACGTCTTTTCTCGTATTTTCAATGGGTATTCATAAAAATCACCGCCATCACAATCATACAGATGGCGGTGATTTTTTGTTTTCCCAGCTTTTCACGGAAAAGCGTGACGCCCCCCAGGGTGACCATGAAAATGACCCCTGAAGAAAAAAGAGGAAACACCAGAGAGGTTTTCACTGTTTTAAATGCGCTGATGAGAAAATAGGATGTCAACATGTTGGGGATTCCCACCATCACACCGGTTATTATATCCCGTCTGCTGATGCTGTGTCCCTGTTGCAGGGTTTGCCATGTATACCAGGCACTGATAAAAAGTGCTGTTGAAAAAACCACCCAAAGATAAATCAGTTTTGCTTCTCCTGTGGCATATTTTTCAAAGAGTTTTGCCATGAAATCCCCCATTCCGGACACCAGAAAAAGGATAACAAGGGTTTTTACCCCTGACGATGACCGATTTTTAGCGGATGCCCAGGGAGGATTGATCATTAAAATGGAGACAAAGGCCATGGAAATGCCGAAAAACTGAAAAAGGGTGGGAATTTCTTTCCATAAAAACAGGGCAAAGCAAAGGGGTATTACAATGCCGAGTTTTGCAAAGGCTCCGGTTATGCTGACGCCGTTTTCTTCAATGCTTTTCTGGATAAAAATCAGCCCGGCACAAAAACAACATCCCCCTGTCATGCCAATGATCAAAATCCAGATCATGGCAGCCCCCGGAGAAAACACGCCTTCATTGCCCACCACCACGGGATGAAATTCCTGGAGGAACAGCCCGGGCTGCACCGGTGGCAAAGGGGTGGCGGAAAGGATGATGCTGATGGTCAACACCAGGGATGCCATAATATAGTTAAGGGTGGTGACAGCATAGCGATTTTGTTGTCTGACTTCGCTGTATTTCAGGATCAGGGTCATGGTGGCAGACGATAAAACCGCCAGAAATAAGAAAAACATAGGGATCCAATTCAGTAATTTTAATATGATGTATGGGTGGTGATATGCCGCGGCCCCCCCGACGGGCAATGGGGCCCGGACCGGAACTGTAGACAGCTCAATTGTCCGGTTCCTATTGCCCATCGGGGGGGGGCGCCTCTGCCTTAGCGTGCCTTGGAGGCTGCATTGTATATAACTGCCACGGGCAGATAGTATTGGGATTTGACCTGCCCACAACGAAAAATGAAACTCTAATTATTACAAATCCTTGGGCGGAGTTTTGTATAAAAAAACTGCCGTGGAGAATAAGGGTTTTCCCGCTTTTATGCGTTGAGATTGGCCTGTTTCAGGTGAGAAAATTTTGTAGTTTACGCTCGGCTGTACTCAGGTGCCTTTTTAAAATTTTCTGGGCATTGGGTATATCTTTCTTTTTGAAAGCTGCCAAAAGATCCCAGTGGTCCTTTTGGGAGACATCACATCCTGCCAGGGTATCATAATAAATGAGCAAAAATCGGGATACATTGTTATGCAGGGTGTGAACTGTGCTGATAACCAGGGGCATCTGTGCGGATTGATATAGTGTTTTATGGAATTCCCAGTTCAGATCGCTCCATTGGTGCTTATCATTTTCATTGTCAATGATCTCAAGGACACTTTGGGCCCGGATGAGGTCCCGCACAGGGATAAGGGGAACGGCATGTTCTATGGCAAGATTTTCCAATGCAATGCGCATGAGAAAAATTTCTTTGATTTCAGCCGGTGATAAACCGGACACCACAGCCCCGCGATTGGGCATGAACTGCACTAAACCCTCTGATTTTAATTGAACCAGGGCTTCCCGCAGGGGGATCTTACTGACGTTGAGTTTTTTGGCTATCTGATCCTGGCGAAGGGGTTGATTCACCTTATATTCACCCTGGAAGATGGCCTCTCTCAAGCTGTCTGCAATGAACTCAGATGTGTTGCCTGCCTGTTTGGTCCGGCTCGACCGTTTCTCATTCATAGTGCGTGATATTATAACTGTATACTTTTTTTGTCAACGATCATTGCAGAGGGATACGGATACGGGTCGGGCCAAAAAAACTAATTGATATTATAGAACAATGTGTTTTTTCTGACGATTATTTGGTCTTAAGTAGTTGTTTTTGATATGGGAAATAGGGGTTTAAAAGATTCAAGTAAAAAATAAATTTAACTTAAACGGGCATTTTCATACCCAAAAAACACAGCCTAAGGCCATAAACAAGGATTTTTATAGGATGATGTTCTTATATTTCAATCACTTAATATGGCCCGACCCCAATATAATAAATATATTAAAAGGTATGGATGCTGCTAAAAGGAACAAAAAAAGGAATGCGTCGTCCCGGCTGGATCTGTTTCACAAGCACATCATGACGGGTCCATTGGGCCGTGAGTTCCACGGCATCCATCTGTATAACCACATCATAGAAAAATCCCCTGGAAATCAACCGGGTAACCACCCCTTCCATGGCACAGCAACTCTCTTTTTTACCATTGTTTTCATTGAGGATTTCTTCGGGCCTTAGGGCCAGGTGCCCATGTTCTGCCCGGGGACGATGGCCATTGTGCCGGATAAGGGAGGCCAGGGCCGGGGAGGCGGCAGGCAGGGTGTATATGTTTTTCATGCCGGTGAACTGGGCCGTAAAGGGTGAATTGGGTTGTTCAAATAGTTCCTTGATGGTTCCGGTCTGTTCAATGGCACCGTCTTTGATGATGGCACCGTTGCTGGCCAGAAACAGCACATCGGAGAAATTGTGGGACACCATGACAAAGGTGGTGGAAAATTCCCGGTGAAGGGATTTGAGAAGATGTTTCAGATCATCCTGGAGCATGGGGTCCAGGGCGGATAACGGTTCATCCAGAAGAAGTATCCCCGGATTCAAAATCAGGGCCCGGGCCAGGGCGGTTCGTTGTTTCTCTCCACCACTTAAGGTGCCGGGATGTCGGGTCAACAGGTGAGACAGATTCATCTGTTCCACCAATGTATCAAAGCGTTGGGACACGGTGCCCGGGGAAATATTATGGTATCGGACCCCATAGAGAATATTTTGCTTTACGGTCATGTGGGGGAACAGGGCAAAATCCTGGTACACAATGCCCATGTTTCTCTTTTCAGGAGGCATATCCTTGATATCTTTGTCATCAATGAAAATGGTACCCGAAGTGATGGGCATCAGTCCCATGATGGCTTCTAAAAGCAAAGATTTCCCAGAGCCTGTGGGGCCAAGAACAGCAAAAAAATCATTGGTGGGAATGGAAAGATCAATGTGCTTTAAAGAAAAACCGGGCAGATTAAGGCATACATCGGAAAGTGTGATCATCGGTCCTGCCTTTCCCTGGACAAAAGGCGCAGGGTGATAAACAGCAGCAAAGAGATGAGAATGAGCCAGAAGGCCACACATTGGGAATATTTCAGGCCGTAGGCGGTGAAACGCTCGTAAATAAGCACCGGTGCTGTCATGGGGTGGTAAGCCACAATGACAACGGCCCCGAACTCGCTGATGGCCCGGGCCGTGCACATCACTGATCCCAGAATCATATGGCGCCACACCATGGGAAAGGTCACCCGGAAAAAGGTGGCTCCCATGCCTGCCCCAAGACTGCGGGAGGCATTTTCCAGACGCAGGGGAATATTTTCAAACCCTGATTTCACGGTGTTCACGTAAAAAGGGGCTCCCACAAAGGTGAGCACCATGACAATGCCGCTGATAGATCCCATGATTTCCACATTGAACATGGCCATGAGTTTTCCCGGCAGTGTGTTTCTGCCAAACAGGCTTAAAATGGCAATGCCGATGACCGGATGGGGGATCATGATGGGCAGATCCACCAGTCCTTCAATGATGTTTTTTCCTTTAAAGGATTTCCGGGCCAGGATATAGGCAAGGGGGGTGCCAAACAGTATGGACACAAGGGTGGCCATGAGGGCTGTGAAAATGCTCCGTCCCAGGGCCTCCTGAACGGTTTTTTCCTTGATGGTGAAGATAAGGTCCCCGATTTCAGGGGTGGTGATCATCCTGCCCAGGGGCAGGATGATCAAGAGAACCAGGGGTATGCTTAAAAGGATGGAAAAAGACCAGAAAGGTTGTGATCCCCTGGTGAAGGAAGGCAATTTAAACAACTTAGTTTTTAACCTCAACAAGCATTTTCAATGATCCGGGCAGGCTGTTTTTGATCTCATCTGTGGTTACCCGTGCAGGAACAAAGGGGGGCTGCCCCATGTCTTTGAGTATTTTAAGGCCACCCTCAGGAGAGAGCAGATAGCTGAGAAACGCCTGGGCAGCTTCAGGGTTGGCACAGGACTTGATCATGCTGATGCCGTAGGTGCAGGATTTTCCCTTTTTGATTTTCCATGTTCCCGGTTTTTTGCCGGTGACCTTTACCTGGGCCTGTTTATAAAAGGGATCATATTTATAGTTACCAAGGTTAATGTGATCGTTGAGTTTTATATATTTCAGACCATGTTGCACAGCCACAGAAAGATATTCCCAGGCATAGTCCATGTTGCCGGTTTTTAACAGATTTACCAGTTCCACGGATTTGGGGCGGACATTTTTCATGGGACGATTGGCAATCAGTTCCTCGTAGAGCCCTGGAATATTATAGAATTTTTCCGCCAGCTGCATGACCATGAGGCTTCGATATCCGCAGGGGTCCAGGTTGGGGTCGGAATGTCCCCATACCACACCTTTTTCCCGGAGAATTTTGTGCCAGTTCTCTTCAGAAACAGTGTCACTGTGTTTGCTCTGGTCTGTGTAGCACAATACCAGCTGATTGGTGGCAAAGCGGATGTTCCAGTCAGCAAAATCGGGCATGAGCGTGTTGTCTATGACCTTATAATCGGCAGATGCCATGATGTCGGCAGATTTTCCCACCTCTGAGATGAGTCGTGCCATTTTTGTGCTGCCGCCTGCTTCCCGGAGAATGTCCACCTCCGGGAATTTTGTTTCAAACGCCTTTTCCATGGCGGCAAAGGGAACAGAAAGACTACCGGCATGGAAAATAATCAGTTTTCCGCCAGGGGCGGCATACAAGGAGGCTGCCTGGAGCACCAGGAGCAGACTGAGGGTTATCTTTATAAGTAATGCATTGATGGAGCGTTTTGATTTCATGGAGGTCCCCTTTAATTCATCATTTTATTCCGGGCATTAATGCCATCTATAAATATCGATATGAGTAAATACTCAACTATTTAGTGGTCGCTTGAATTAAAGTCAAGACTGTTTTTTTGAAAACAACGGCTTTGGATATAAGATTACAGATACGGACCATAAATAACTTTCACAAAGGTAGTATGATGCCGCATCCCACGGCCGACCTGCCCGCAGAAATTATGAAGAATCTTACGAAAACAGGTTCATGGATTGAATTTTTTCTATGAGAAATTTCTGGAAAATTTTTTCCGTAAGGGTTGGGACTTTATCCTGCAAAAGCACAAGGGAGATCTGGTTGATAATTTTCGGCTTTGGGGTGTGGATGGGAACGATTAACCCCTCTTTCATCTCTTTGGCCACAAGGTGGGATGCAACAATGCCCACCCCTGCATGGTGTTTAACGGCTGAAATAAGGGCCTGTTGACTGTCCACCACCAGAACCACATCATATTTTACATTTCCTTTATTAAAATGATGTTTGAACCAGTTTTTAACATCTTGTGCGTTGTGGCGGTAGGCAATGAATTGCTGGGATTTCAAGTGGGAGAATGAGTGGTCGGATTTGATCTGTTTTTCGTAATACCGTTTAGAGCAGGCCAGGATGATTTCTTCGTCCACAACCGGTGAAAAGTGATAAATGTCCAGGTTTGCAAAGAATTGGTTTTGGGTTAAAAAAAGATCCACAAAGGCAAAATCAATTTGCCCTGTTTCCACCAGGGGCAGCAATGTTGCCGGATTTCCGAGTTTTAAGTAAAAAGTCACCTCTGGGTATTGTTCCCGGAACCGGGCAACCATTCCAGGAAAATAGGCTTTGCCAAATTCCACGGGGGCACCAATGCGAAGTTCTCCAAACGGTTTCTCCCGGGATTGTTTGATGTTTTTAAGGCAGCCCGCCAGCTCCTGCATAAAAGGATGCACCACAGCAAACAGCCGTTCACCTGCCGCCGTTGGCACCAGGCGCTTATGCATGCGGGTGAAAAGTTGACTTTGGATTTCTTCCTCCAATTTTTGCAGACTTTGGCTGACGGCGGATTGGGACACATGTAATATTTTTGAGGCGGATAACACGCTTCCTTTGGAAAAGACGTGATAAAACACTTTTAGTCGACCTAAATTTTGTAACATAAGCCTGCCTTAATCTATAGTTAAATTCATTTAATTGTACTTACTGAGGCATCTTTCATATAACAGGCATGTCCTGATGGACACAACAAATATTGAAAATGGTATTCAAATATATGAGGTGGATATGGTGCAGGCATTAAATCATTCGGTTCGTACAGTGCGTAAATCTTATTTTAATAACAATATCTCCCATGCCTTTATGGATTCTTTTAACAAAATCAGCCGGGTGTTGTTTTTTTGCATAACCCCGGAAGACACCACTGACACTGGGGAGGCAAGGTCTTTTTCAATAAAAAACCCCGGATACAATATCTCCGGGGCTTTTAAAACAGGATTCTGGATTGCAATGTCCATTATTCTGGCCATGCTGATGGGGCAGCTCAATTAAAATGGGGGTACAATCGGCAGAGCTTTAATCAAGCTGAGGCTGGGATTATTATTTATGTACCCTTCTCAGATTAACCCGGGAGAGGATTTTGTTGAAAACCCATCCCGGGATTTTCGTTAAAAGTTGAAATTGAGATGATAATGTAAAAAGGGCACATTCTATTACTATCTCAACTTTTGGTGTTCGCATTTCGTGGTGGGGTCAGGCTTTCGTTATTGACATTATCGAGGCTTTTTTCGTTGGCAAAGGCCTTGGTCGATAACATCAATAACAAAAGCCTGACCCCGTCGGCACACTGAGCCCATCGGTACATTTAAAAATGCCGGCTTTGAAATGAAGCCCGAAAGTTGAATTACTATTTGGGCAGCATTTCCATGATGTCCGGATTTTGCTGGAGGAATCCCTTGGCGTGGGACACAAAGTCGGCTATTTCAGGAATCTGGAGCAGCCAGCTGTCTGTGTGAAGCATATCCAGGAATCGGGCGCTGTTGAACACATGGGAGGTGAACGCCTTGCTGGTGGAAAGAAGATCCACAACGTCTGCCTTGGCAAAGATGTTTACGAAATTACCGGAATCAAAGAGAAGGTCCGGATTTGCAATAAGCACCTTGATCAGGCTGGGATATTCCAGGATGACATCAATTCTACCAAACAGCATATCCGGGTTCATCTTCATCTGAAGGTAGTCAAAGAGGAGACCGGGAAGCCACAGGGTGATTTCCGGAAAGGCCACCAGAACCACCAGACCCACGAACTGCAATCCCAGAAAAGGCACAATGGAGCGGTAAATATCCCCCAGTGATATTTCTTTGGGGGCCACAGCTTTCATGTAAAAAAGATTAAGGCCGTAGGGCGGGGTGATATAAGCCATTTGCATATTCACCACATAGAGAATGGCGAACCAGACCGGATCAAATCCCAGGGCCTTTATGATGGGCACATAGATGGGCATGCACAAAAAGAGAATGGCAATATCATCCAGGAACATGCCCAGGAGAAAAAAACTCAGCTGCATGAGAATCAGGATCACCCAGGGATTAACTTCCAGTCCCGTGATGGTGTCCCGGATCATGGCCGAGGCCCCCAGACCACTGTAAACAGCGCTGAAGGTGATGGCACCAAATATGATGAATGCGTTGAATCCAGAAAGGTTCAGGGTCCGTATGGCGGAATCCCAGAAGGTTTTTCTGGTCATTTTGCCCCGGACGGCGGCACAGATCATGGCCCCGACGGCCCCAACGGCAGCCGCTTCTGTGGGAGAGGTCACCCCGGTAAAAATACAACCCAGCACAGAAAATATCAACAGGCCCGGCAGGATCAGAAAACGGATGGCCGCGATTTTTTCCCTGGTGGAGCCCCGCTGTTCCGGTGGAAGCGCCGGTGCCAGTTCCGGGTTTAAATAGGCCCGCACTGCAATATAAAGGATATACATGGAGGCCAGCATTATCCCTGGAACCACGCCTGCGGCAAAAAGGCGGCCTGGAGATTCCTGGGCCACAAAGGCGTACATGATCATCATCATGCTGGGGGGAATTAAAAAACCCAGCGCGCCTCCGGCCTGGACCATTCCAGTTGCCAGTTGTTTGTCGTAATTTCTGGCCAGCATGGCCGGTACGGCGATAATGCCCATGGATAAGGTGGCTGCGCTGCTCACGCCGATCATGGCCGCCATGATGGCGCAAATGATGATGGTGCCCATGCCCAGGCCCCCCCGAAGCCCCCCGGCCCAAAGATACACTGCATCAAAAAGATTTTTGGCTATTTCAGAATTGTGGAGTATGAAACCCATGAAAATAAAAAGGGGAATGGCAATGAGGGTTTTCCCCGACTCCAGGGTAAATGCCTTGAACTGAAATAAAAGCATATTTACCAGGGTGGGTTGCCAGATCAAAGCGGTGACAATGGCAATGGTTGATAAAGCAAAAGCAATGGGCAGGCCGGTTGCCATGAGGAGCAGCATGCTTGTGAACATGAAAAAGGTGATCGCATACTTGTGTTCAGGGGTAAAATATCCCATGGCATGGAAATAAACCATGAGTCCCAGATAGCCCAGAATCATAATTCCTAAGATCTTCAGGGAAAAATTATCAGATGCATTGTCTGGGCTCGCAGTGTCCGGCGCCCGGGCCGGCAGTACGTCTGCACAGGTGGTATTTATAGTGCTGTTCATTTAAGTTCTTCTCCGTAAACGGCAAACCAGATATTGCGGATAAAATGGGCCAGTCCCTGGATAGCCAGTAGAACAATGCCCACAACAAGGCTTGCCCGCCAATGGTAGAGAGGCTGGCTCAGTGTTGAGTTGGATGTCTCTTTTATGGAGACTGCAAAAATGGCATCTGCCCCCACCTTTTGCAGGAGCAAAGAGATAAAAAGAATAAAAAAGACAAAGGTGATGCTGTCCATCATGGCCTTTGCCCGGGGTGTCCATCTGTCGTAGAACAGATCCATGCTGATGTGCTCTTTGTGGAGCATGGCATGGGCTCCGGCCCAGATCATATAGAACCCAAAGACCATCTTGGAAATTTCATTTGCCCAGGACGTGGGACTCTGGAAAAAATGCCTGGATACAGCCTCATAGAGCATGATCCCCGCCATGACCAGCACAACGGTGGCCAGGACTTTGCCGATAATACCGTTGGTACGGTCAATGATTGTCACCATACCCATGAGCTGTTGTTTCCCGTTTTTCATTGAAGTGCTCTCCTTGGGTGATGCGGTCCGTTAAAGTGGTATTGCGACCTTGCTTTAACGGACCGTTGGGACTGTGGGTTAGAGACGGCCGGAATCCTTGGCTGCTTTTTTAATCAGCTCAATGGCCGCTTTATTGCGGGGGCTTTTGCCGGCTTCGTCATTCCAGACGTTAAGAGCCGCTTTTGTCATCTCTTTTAAATCAGCATCGGAAAAGTTCGTGGTGGTATTTTTGAACAATTCGTTGAGGGTCTTTTTGTCTTCGGCTGCGATCCATTTATAATAGCTCCATCGCAGAACATCTGCGGCTTCCTGGACGATTTTCTGTTGTTCCGCAGAAAACTCATTCCACACCTTCTGGTTGATGACCAGGGTGTCCACAATGGGATCAAGCACCGGCGTGTTATTGAAAAAACGGGCACCTTCGTAAAACTTGGTTTCTTTGTATTCAAAGGCAGATCCGTAGAGAACACCGTCTATCTGGCCGGTGGTCAAGGAAAGATAAATGTCTTCAACAGGCACGTTGACTGGATTTACGCCAACTTTTTTAAGCATTTTTGCTGAGGCCCCAACGGCCCTGACTTTCATGGATCTCATGGTATTGATGCTGGTGATGGGGCGTTTTCCCAGGAAATGATAGGGGGCTGCCCACACCGGCCCCAGGTATTTTACCCCCAGTTCTTTGTATTCTTTGGCAATGATATTTTTCAGGCCGTATTTTTCATAGATGGCCTGTGCTTCGTCTGCACTGGTCCAGGCCATGGGCAGGCCGGATTCAACAGAGCCTATTTTACTTTCGGTGAAATGATGGCCCATTCCCCGGCCCATATCAATGGTACCGGTTTTTACGGCATTGAGTATCTGGCTTGACGGTACCAGCTCTCCACCGGAATAAACTGCGATTTTAATGCTGTTATTGCTGTTTTTTGCCACGGCTGCAGCAAAGGCTTTTTCCGCGCTGAGCATGTTGGTGCCGTAGTAGCTCTGGAGTTTAAGATTAAATATCTTGGAATCTGCCGTTGCTGTATTGGCTGCTGCAAAAATCATTAGAACAGCCAGGGTAAATAGTTTTTTCATGGTGTGTCTCCATTATTTTATTATTTTAGGTACTGGGTACTGGGTACTGGGTGCTGGGAGGGCGGCGGTATAATGCCATTTGGCTCCGCATCTACGACCCTTTATTTGTTGTGGGCAGAACCGGGTCTTCCCATGGTAGTTATGGGATTTTTCCGTTTTATTTATGCCAGTTAATTGCCTTGTTGTTTGTTAAATGCAATCAGGGAGATAAAATCAAACGCAACTCCGGCAGCGGCAAAGGAGGTAATTTTTCCCGGTGAATCACCCGACGGCAGGACCTCCACAATATCAAACCCCACAAAATTGGCGCCTTTAAGTCCGTCAAGTACCAGCTGCTGGGCTTCAAAAGTGGTAAAGCCGCAGATTTCAGGTGTGCCGGTGCCTGGTGCATAGGCTGCATCCAGAAAATCAATGTCAAAGGTGACAAACACGGGTTTTTCTTGAATTTTTTCCCGGATACGGGTGATGGTCGCCTTTATTCCCATCTTTCTGACATCCCAGTTTGTCAGGATTTCCACACCGGCATCCTGGGCAAATTTAAATTGTCTGCCGTCGTATAAGGGACCGCGGAGCCCAACCTGGATGGCACTTTCAGGATCAATGAGATTTTCTTCAATGGCCCGGCGAAAAAAAGTGCCGTGGTTGTACAATTTACCGAAATAGGTGTCTCCGGTATCGCTGTGGGCATCAAAATGAACAATGGCCATGGGGCCGTGGACCTGGGCTGCGGCCCTCAGTTCGGCAAGGGTGACAGAATGATCGCCCCCCAGGCACACCGGGATGATATTTTTTTTATACACCGGAACCAGAGCCTGCTCCACCATTTCATAGGTTTCTTCTATAAAGCCGGGGACAGTGGGAAAGTCGCCGTAATCCACACCGGAACAATGATCAAACACATTAACATCCAGTACCGGATTATAGGGCTTTAATATGCCGGATACCTCCCGGATGGCTTGGGGGCCAAACCGGCTCCCGATGCCGTAGGTGCAGCCTGTGTCAAAGGGGATTCCGGCAACAATGAAATCGACATCCTCCAGGGTCTCCTCATTGGGCAGACGCATGAATGTTCGTATTCCGGAAAATCTTGGGGAGACCAGGGGGTCGATGGGTTGATATTTTATCACAGAGTGTTCTCCTTTTTTGTGTTGTGGTCCCGGGCCGGTGATTCCGGGCCTGGGCAAAATTTATTTCCATGAGCAATTGCAATGAAGACGTTTGCAATAAGAATGCCATATGTGAATTGCCTTTGTTTTCAAGGGGTTTTCTTTTTGGGGATGCAATGGATATTCATTTTTGGGTAGCCGGATTGCCTCCATAAAGCAAGCAGCACCATGAAAGCCGAATATTTACGCGGCCCATGGGGATATAAAACGGACTTGACGTATTTACCCAATTTTGGTTAGCTTTACCCAAAAATGGGTAAATTTGTTTTGAGCACAGGGAAAGGATCATGGAGAAAAAAAATAAAGATAAACTCAGCGAAGACAGTCAACTGTATTACCTCATGGAATCCATACATGACAATGTGGTGATCACCAACGGGCAGGGTGTTATTCAATGGGTCAGCCCCTCCTGCGAAGAGACCTATGGCATGCGAAGGCAGGATTTCATCGGCAAAGATACCTTTGAAATGGAACGCCGCAGGATATGGTATCCGGCCGTTGCCCCCATGGTTTTACGGAGCAAGGAAAAAGTCACCATCCTGGAACAGACCAAAAAAGGGGAAAAACTGGTGGTCACCGGAATCCCCATCCTTAATAAGGATAACGAGATCAAACGGGTGGTCAGTTACTCCTTTGATCCTTCCTATCTTCTGGAGCTGAGTGAGCAGTACCAGAACATGAAAGCATTGATATCCCGCTATTCAGCAGAGATTCGGGAACTGCGGGAAAAAGAGATGCATCTGCCCGGGGTGGTTGCCCAGAGTCAGAAGATGAACACGATTTTTAAAATGATCATGAAGGTGGCCCAGGTGGAGACCAATCTTTTAATCACCGGGGAATCCGGGGTGGGCAAGAGCCTTATTGCCCGTAAGATTCATCAGCACAGCACCCGGAACAAAGGACCCTTCATTGAAATCAACTGCGGAAGCATACCAGAGAATCTTTTGGAATCTGAACTCTTTGGATATGAGCCCGGGGCCTATACCGGGGCGCTTAAGTCCGGAAAAATCGGCATGATCCAGCTGGCCCATGAAGGGACCCTGTTCCTGGATGAGATTGGAGAGCTTTCCTTGAACCTCCAGGTAAAACTCCTTAAGGTGATCCAGGACAAAGTATTAAAACGCATTGGGAGCACTGAAGATTCAAGTGTGAATTTCAGGCTGGTGGCCGCCACCAATCAAGACTTGAACAAACTTGTAAACAAAGGGCTTTTCAGGGAAGATCTTTTTTATCGTCTTAATGTTGTCCCCCTCCATGTGCCGCCCCTCAGGGAGAGAAGTGAGGATATTCTTCCTTTGATCATGCATTTTTTGAAACTGGCAAACAAGAAATACAATAAGAACAGAACCATTTCAAACGATGCTGTGGATACCCTGATTTCCTATGAATGGCCGGGTAATATCCGGCAGTTGAAAAATGTTGTTGAACGCCTGGTTATTCTTTCTGACAAAAATCACATCAGCCGGACCGGCGTCCTCAGTCGCACCACAAATAAATCCACCATGACTCCGGATGAAAACATGCCTTTAAAAGAGGCTTTGCAGATGGTGGAAAAACAGATTATTCAAAAGGCATATGAAAGACACCGGACAACAGTCAAGGTGGCGGAGGCCCTGAAAATAAGTCAGTCGTCGGCGGCCCGGAAGATAAAACAATATATCTCCGATTACTAAGGGACTTAGAGGCTTTCAATTTACCACTTAGGGAGTCAGATCTTATTGATTTACCACTTACAAAACTCAGACAGCCATATTTTATGGGTGGCATATCGGATAAACGGTAAATTGAAAGCTGCTGACTCCCTTATGTTTTTTATATTTAGTAATATCGACTTTTCTTTCTGATTAACAGGTCAATTGATTTGCCTGACTTTCTAAGTGGGACAGTCTGAAATTTTTAAATAGATTCACTTTTCTCATATTCATCGATTGGATTGGCAAAATATAAATACGGCCTTATGTTGTTTCCATTAACCATAACTCATCATAGGTGGGAGGAAAGATAATGGACACTCAAGCCATGAAAACATACCGATATTTTTTAAAGGACAGTATCAGAAAAAGAATCAACTTTCGCAACACCGATCAGAACCGGAATATTTCGCCGCCGCCCATTCAAAATCCCTGTCCGGCCGATGCAAAGCGCATTGATCTTCCCGGACCAAAAGAATGGGAAAACATCGCACCTGTCGACCTTACCCAGGCCATTGCCAATCGGAAAAGTCATCGAAAATATCTGGCCCAAAGTCTTTCAAAGGAAGAGCTGGCATATCTTTTATGGACCACACAGGGGCTTCGCGAATCTCCCACCCACGGCCATGCATACCGCACTGTGCCGTCTGCCGGGTGCCGCCATGCATTTGAAACCTATCTTGCTGTTTTTAATGTGGAAGAGCTGGAGCCCGGTATTTATCGATATCTTCCCTTGGACCATCAACTGGTGTTTGAATTTAGTGATGAGATGCTTTCTGAAAAAATGATTCATGGCTCCCTGGGGCAAACCTATCCGGGGCGGTCGGCGGTGACCTTTATCTGGGTGGCGGTTCCCTATCGCATGGAGTGGCGCTATGGCCTTGCCGCCCATAAGGTCATTGCGCTGGATGCCGGACATGTTTGCCAGAATCTGTATCTTGCCTGTGAAGCTGTTGGGGCCGGTACATGTGCCATTGCTGCATATGACCAGGAGGAGATGGATGAATTTCTGGGGCTTGATGGTGAGAATGAGTTTGTTATTTATCTGGCTCCGGTGGGGAAGATTTGATAATTGCATTGTGGTAAAATCTTCCAAATGGTGTCTTTTTTTTCATAAACACTCCACTGTTATCCCGGATAAAAATGACCATAGACAGCCCACGATGCCGCTCAGCATCGCGTTAAATTGTTAACATTTTTTAACAAATTTCAATTCAGCCCACAAATTACAACCAGTACGTCCAATTTATTAGACATACTGGGTGAAATATTATGAGAAATTTAATTCAACTTCCATCAGAATTCGTCCCCCTGACATCAGGCCGGGATATTTTTCCATGACCTCTTTTGCCAGAGCACCAGGATGACGGTAATTTTTTGGTCATTCCGCGGCAGTGAAATTTGGTGGGGTGTCAGCCCCCTGCTTTGATTGCTTTATAACCAAGCTTGCCCAGTTCTTGAATCAGCAGGTCCCTGTGATCCCCCTGGATTTCGATTGTACCGCTTTTTACAGTACCCCCTGTGCCACACTTGATTTTAAGTTTTTTGGCCAGATCCTTTAAAGGAGCGCCTTCAAGGGGAATTCCTGTAATGGCAGAAATCCCCTTTCCCTTGCGTCCCTTTGTTATTCTCTGGACACGAATTTTTCCATCCCCCGGGCCAGGGCTGTTTTTTTTCTTTTTACACTTGCACCGGTGAACCGGTTTTTCGCACACAGGGCACATTTTGCCTGTTTCCGTTGAATATACAAGTCGACTGTTGTCATCATTTTCTCTGTTTTTCAAAATTTAAATATTCTCCTTATTTTGAACCACAATGTCTCCCACCACACACCCGGCTTCCCGGGCCACCACAGGGCATTTGGCTTTAAAAAGAAAATAGATGCGATGATCATCATGGGGCAGGGTTTCATAGTTTCCCTGACCCTTGGAAATGATCAAATCTGCATTTTCATAGGCATTTATAAATTCTTTGGAGCACTGTTTCAGCTCCGTTCCGGGAATGGCCGTGCCGTTGTCAATAACGGTGACCATATCACAGATACCTGCCACCCTGGCATCCTCCCGGGTGGCATCATTGATAACCGGTGCCCCCCTGACGGCAAATATCACCCGGCTTTTGTCCAGCAGCTCCAGTACCAGGCGATCGCACACAATTTCACCGGCATTGTCCGCCAGCCACAAAATGGACCGGGCCTTGCCCATGGCATTTATCAATGCCCCAAGATCACCATGAACATCCTGTGTTAATGCATGATCAAGTGTTTTTAGAACCTTGTCATTGTCCAGTGTGGAAAGGGCGCCAAAATCAATGATATTCCCGGCAATGGAGAGCCGCAGGGCGGTTTCAAGGGCAGTGGCGGAGGCTTGAACTTTTTTTTTCAGTTCCGGGTACAGTTCCAGGGCAAAGCCGTTGTACTGTTTTTTAATGGCATTGTAAGGGTCAGCATCCCCTGTCACCCGGCGGATGGTTTCCTGGGTGTGGGCCGCCATCATGGGCGGTGACTGATCCAGATCTATCTGGGTAAGACTGGTAAGCGTCTCTTTGAGCACCCGCTGGTGCATTTGTTCATCATCTCCTGCAAGTCTTGCCGCGTCAAGGGACTGGCGCACAAGGCAGGGGATGCAATCGTTGTAAATTTTCATTAAAAATTATCCTTTATTATTCATTGCAACAATCCGCTGGTGCAGACTGGGGTGCGAGTAGTAAAAAAATACATAGGCCGGGTGGGGTGTCAGGTTGCTGAGGTTGTTGATTGATAGTTTTTTCAGAGCGTTTCCCAGGGCACTGCCATTGAAGTGTTGTACGGCAAAATCATCAGCCTGGTACTCGTTTTTGCGTGACCATACATTCATGATCAGCTCGGTTGCCAGGGAAACCGGGCTGTAGAGCATGGCAAATGCCACCAGACCCATGTGAAAAACAGCCCTGTCCGCTCCCAGTGCCCGGGAAAACACCCCTTGCCCCAGAAAAAGGGAAAGCAGATAAAAAAGGACCCCCATCTGCACAATGGAAATGACAATTCCCTGTAGGGTATGTTTTTTCTTGTAATGCCCGATTTCATGGGCCAGAACGGCCACCACCTCTTCGGTGGTCAAATCCTTTATCAGGGTATCAAAAAGGACGATTCTTTTTTTGCTTCCCAGACCGGTGAAATAGGCATTGGCTTTTGTGGAGCGTTTGGACCCGTCCAGGATGTAGATATCTTTCACCGGGAAATTGACCTTGACAGCAAATTCTTCTATGGCGGTTTTTAATTCACCGTGTTCCAGCTTTGTCTGCTTGTTGAAAAGCGGAACAATCAGATTGGAGTAAAACATGGTAAAAAAAAGACTGACACCTCCCACCATCAACCAGGCGTAAATCCAGAACATGTCCGTTGTTCTGTGGTAAAACCAGGTGATCAGGGCAAGAATGCCGCCGCCCAGCAGTGTTGTCAACAGCCATCCTTTGATCTTATCACCGATGAAAAGCTTCCATGTGACCTTGTTGAATCCGAATTTTTCTTCAATGACAAAGGTTTTGTAAATTTGAAAGGGCGTGCCCATAATGTCCTGGGCAAGCATCAGTATACCGAAAAAAATCAGGCTTTGCATGATGGGGTTCCCGGTGATACCGGCTGCAAAAACATGAACCCTGGCAAAACCCGTGATAAATAAAAATACAAGGACAACCATCAGGCTGAAGGTTGAACTGATCAGCTCAAATTGTGTGTTGGTTTTCTGGTAGAGTTGTTGTTTATTATATTTTTCAGGATCATATACCCCTTCAAGGGCTTTGGGGATGGGTTGCCCCATGCAGCTTATGTTCAAGTGGTCAAGCAGACGTTCAAGTGCATAATTTAAGACCAGAATTCCGATAATAATGTAAAAAATTGTTGTTTCCATTGTTTGATTTTAACGCCTTAAAATTTTGGTAAAAATAGGGACCATCGTGGCCACTCCACTGGCTAAGGGGTATATTAACATTTTTTCGGCATTATTATGAGATTTATTGTTATTGGCTCAACTTTCGGTGTTCGCATTTCGTGGTGGGGCCAGGCTTTCGTTATTGACATTATCGAGGCTTTTTTCGTTGGCAAAGGCCTTGGTCGATAACATCAATAACAAAAGCCTGACCCCGTCGGCACACT
>NZ_FWXY01000032.1 GCF_900176365.1 Desulfocicer vacuolatum DSM 3385
ATCAATGGTGATAATCCCTGAATTGGCAAATAGTTATGAGTAGTCTACATAATTCTTTTGCCAAAACAACACGAAAATAAGAGATAAGAATCTAAATGAACCAATTTGCATGTCTATGATTAATAGTGCTTCCATAAATATTCCCTTCTGAGGCATTAAACGTTG
This sequence comes from Desulfocicer vacuolatum DSM 3385, assembly GCF_900176365.1. Lineage (GTDB taxonomy): Bacteria > Desulfobacterota > Desulfobacteria > Desulfobacterales > Desulfobacteraceae > Desulfocicer > Desulfocicer vacuolatum. The sequence continues at coordinate 166 of NZ_FWXY01000032.1, forward strand.
AAATAACCTGCCGCGCCAATAGCCTTTTCGAAAATCGGCAAACGTTTTCACGGTCAGGCTTATTGCTTTATTAGCGCATACCCAAAATAATAATCCTCAAGCATCTTCGATTTGAATATACTCCCACATTTCGTTCTGATGCAACCACATTGGATCAGTATTTTGCCTGATGTATTCACCATTGTGGATGCTTTTTTGATTCGAACCTGTTTTCCATTCATGAATACCCACTTGTATTTTTTTTGTCTTTCTGCTTTAGCTTTTTTTCTGGCCGCGCTTTTATGCGGGAGTGAGTTTCTTTTTAGCTTTTCGCATGTACTTCATGCTTCAACCAACAACATATTATGCGTATGGATGAATTATATTTGGTGGTAACGGTTTGACAGATCGCCATTCATTGGAAAAATGAGATGTTTGCCATAAATCAATATTTTTTTGTAAACTCATCCACATATCGGGAGTAATACTCCAAAATTTTTGACAATGATCACTTTGTTCCTGAACTGCACCAAGCTAATTTCCAGTTACTTCTCTTCTTTTTCCAAACGTGATGCCAAGTTTACGCATGCGGTGCCTGAGTGTACTGGGGTTTACACCCAAACGGCAGGCAGCCCCATTTGGGCCATTGATTCTGTTGTTACACAACAAAAGAACATTTTCGATATGATTCCGCATCACTTCATCCAGTGTTAGCACGTCTTGTTCGAAACTGGGGCATAGAGGATGGGATTGCCGATGCGGCCTGCCTATACCATCAAAAATTAGTCCTCCATCAGGAGTGCCGGCTAAGGCGTGTATAAGGGCTCTCTCAACTGAATTTTCCAACTCCCTCACATTCCCGGGCCAATCATGTTCTATTAGCTTTTTCATTTGAATCAACGAGATCGTCGGATGGACTGGAATTCTAATTTCTTGACATTTCTTTTGGATGAAGTGCTTAACCAGATCTGGGATATCAGCTTTTCGATGTCGCAACGGCGGAATCGTTATTGGAAACACGTTGAGCCGGAACCACAAATCTTCTCTAAAAGATTTTTCAAGGACCATCTGTTGCAGGTCCCTGTGTGTGGCGGAGATGATGCGAATATCCACCTTGATTGGGTCCCTGCCTCCCACCCGTTCGATGGTTTTGTCCTGCATTACACGTAAAAGCCGTGTTTGTGCAGAAAGGGGAAGATCACCAATTTCATCGAGAAAAATCGTGCCGCCATGAGCCCTCTCAAATCGGCCTCTACGGGCTGTTCCGGCACCAGTGTAAGCCCCCTTTTCATGACCGAAGAGTTCACTGTCAATCAGGTTTTCGGGTAATGCTCCACAATTGACCTTTATAAATGGACCGCTGTGCCGTAGCGAAGAATAGTGAATTGCGTTGGCAATAACCTCTTTTCCCACGCCGGTTTCCCCCAAGAGCAACACATGGCTATTCAATGGGGCCACTTGTCGAACCATTTCCATGATGGGTTTTAGTCCATCCTCTTCACCAATAATTTCTGTCCCTGCAATCTGGCGCAACTCGCTGGCCAGATAGCGGTAGTCATCGGATAGCTTCTTTTGCAGGCGCAGGACTCCCTGGTGCTTTAAGATGTTTGCAATGGCAATGGCAAAAGGATCGTGCAGGAGTTCCAGCAAATGAGCGTGTTCTTTGCAAAATAAGTCTCGCCCCTGTGCTGAAATCACAAGTTCACCACACCTTTTACCGGCTACTTGCAGGTGTAGCAGCAAAAAGCAAAGGGGGGATTGTTTTGCTTTCAGTTCAAACTGTTTTGCCACCGGCTGCATTTCTGATCGGTTAATCATGCTAACCACCGGGCCATAATGACCCTTTTCAACGAATAGTGCGGCTTCTTTGGACAACTTGACCGGATAATACGATGGCGTTTCAGAATAGAAACTTGCAGAAGCGATATTGCTAAGTACCCGGTTTTCCGGATCATATGTGTTTAAATCCAGGGTTTGAGCGGGCATGAAATTTTCAAGATACTTGCGAATGTCTGTCAGCATGTTTTTTGCGTCCAAGTTACCGCAAATTCGTTTGGACGCTTGGTGGAAGAACTCCTTGTCACTAATGGTCACCACTTTCCCCCTGATATCTGTCGCATGTGATGTAAAATGGAAAAACTATCGTATATGACAAAAAACCTTGGCACATATGGTAAAATTTATCAAATGTTTTTTTCAACCCACTTGAATTAATAGCAAAAACTTTATGGCGTGTATCTTGCTTTACCGTATTTGAATCGACTGGTAACAGCGCTCCTTTCGGGCTTGTTTTAGAATTAACCGTCAATTATGGGACGCAAAAAAAAAAAGAGGAAAGTAAATGATGGATGGCCAACAAATAGAGACATAGTGGAAAATATCACACCCCAAGATTTTGGGCACACGCACCCAGTATGTGGGGTAAAGATTTCCATCACAAAGTACGCCACGCTGGGCGTGGCATCCACATCGAATCGTTAAGCACAATGGAGGAATCACGGAGGTAATCTAAATGAGTAAGTATCTTGTATGGTTTCTGGCCATTATCGTTTTTGAGCATTTTGTTAGTATAGGGATTGGGTGCGCTGAGGATCAAGCGAAACAGTTTTGGTGGTCTAACATCTCTTATCAATATGACACAGAAAGAGAATACATTACATTGACGCCTGAATTTGAAACCAACGATTTGCCATTTGATCTGGAGCTTTATGGGTTCGTTGATTTTACTGGTGCCCATGGCCACCATGAAACCAATCTGAAAAACCATTGCGGAAGCTTAGACCTATTCAAGCCTTTGAACACATTCGGTATTGCCGAAGATAACATTGTTCTGCAAATGTTTGATGTGGCCATGGAATATAATATAGCAACCTTTACGGATGATCGTTGTTATTTCGGTTTCCGTTGGCGAGGTACCAGAACTTTTGGAGGTATAAGCAAGTTCCTTAATAGAATCCATGCTACTTTTGACATCACCGTCTTTCTGGCTCGCACGGATGGTCGGCAAGGACACAACTGGTGGATGATTTCTCCTTACCTAAAAATTCCATTTAATATCGGGAGGATAAGCTGCTTTTCCAGTACATGGTGTGACATAGACTTTGATAACCCATTGAATGAATACCGCCATGACAGCATTTCAGGACAAAGCATGCTCGGAGTCAATATTTGGAAACAACTATATGCCTTTTGCGAGGTTAAATACGAAGATTTTCAGGAACCTTTTGATGATGCCTTTGGGATGGGTTTTGGCCTCATGTGGCAGTGGTACTTTGAAAAACCAGAATCTGTAATAAGATAAGGATAAAAACTCCAGAAAAGTTTTCAATGCCCTTGTCACCCATAGGCAAATCTATCTATCTGTGCCTGGAAAGTGATAAACACATATTTAAATCTCTCAACTTTCGGTGTTCGCATTTCGTGGTGGGGTCAGGCTTTCGTTATTGACATTATCGAGGCTTTTTTCGTTGGCAAAGGCCTTGGTCGATAACATCAATAACAAAAGCCTGACCCCGTCGGCACACTGAGCCCATCGGTACATTTAAAAATGCTGGCTTTGAAATGAAGCCCGAAAGTTGAGTAAATCTGCTATCCACCATGGGTTTGGGATCAGCCGGTGGCTGTGGTGTGTCATGGATGGTGGTCTCTCCCGGGTGTTAGAAAAATTGGCATTAAGCCAGCCCCTTCCGGTACTTTTTTTTGATGTGCTTGCTGCTGACCCTGCAAAGGCGTGATAAAAGCAACACACCGGAAATGGTGAGGCCTGCGATGAGGCTCAGCCAGAACCCCTTTGCTCCCAATGCCGGCACCACAAGGTCGGTCATGGCAAGGACATAGCCCAAAGGAAGGGTGATGACCCAGTAGGCTATAAAGGTTAAAAGCAGGGTCACGTTGGCATCCTTGTATCCCCGGAGCGCTCCCTGGCAGGTGGTCATAATGGCGTCCGAGACCTGGTAAAGGGCAGCTATCTGCAAGAGTGATACGGCAATGACGGATACCACGGGATCCGTGGTGTAGATGGCCACGATTTCATGGGAAAAGAGCCGGGTGAAGGTGAGGGTCAAAAGGGAAATCCCCAGGGCCAGGGCACAGCCCATTAAACAGGAAAACCGGGCCGCTTCAGGATCTTTCCGACCGATGGCGTGTCCCGCCCGGATGGTGATGGACATGCCGATGCTCAAGGGGAAGGCAAAGACAAGGCCTGAATAGTTGAGGGTGATCTGGTGCCCGCCCACGATTATTGCTCCCAGCACACCTATAAACAGGGTGATGCAGGCAAAGATACTGCACTCCATGAAGATGGTGCCGCCAATGGGAAGCCCCAGTTTAAGGATTTCCATGATTCCTTTTGCCGAGGGAAGCGACAGGGTTGAAAAAACCTGGGCTTTTCGGCACTGTTTGTTCACCAGGCTGTAGACAAGGATGCAGAAAAAAAAGAGCCAGAAAGTCAGCCCGCTTGCATAGCCGCACCCGGCTCCGCCAAGCTCAGGGAATCCCCATTTTCCGTGGATGAGGATGTCATTCGCCACATAGTTGAAGCCAACGGTGATGACAGAGATAATCATCTGTGGTTTTGTGTCACCAAGGCCCTCCACATAGGATTTGAGGACAAAATAACCGGCTGCAGCCGGTAATCCCAAAGAGAGCCCGACAAGGTAGCCCTTGGCAATAGCTATCACCTCACTGTCAAGTTTCATCATTTCAAGAACGGTGTCCATGTGCCAGAACACGGCAAAGAGGAGGGCGGCGATCAGGATGCCCAGCCAGAGAGCCTGCCTCACCTTGGGACCGATCTCTTTCAGATGTCCGGCTCCCGTGAGCTGGGCCGTGATCGGGGTGACCGCCATCATCACTCCGCTCAGGCCAATGATACAGGGAAATCCGATGCTTGAGCCCACAGCCGCTCCGGCCAGGGCGTTGTTGCTGTAATGGCCGGCCATCATGGTATCGATGAATCCCACGGCGGAAACGCCGAGCTGGGTCACCAGTATGGGAAGGGCAAGTTTTATGATCGCTGCAAGCTCTTCCAGGTAATGGTGCCTGCAGGAAAGGGGTTTTGCTATGGGGTGGGTCAGAATTGTCATGGGTTACTCGCTTTAGGGCCTCATGATGCCGGTTTTAAAAAAATGGCGCAAGGGAGGCAAATGTTAAAATACGTTGAATACGTTGTGCTCGTGGAGAATCCGGTTTGATCAAAGGATTCCCGGATCATGTTGACACCGATCCAGAAGAGAAGTCCACTTAATTATCAAATATCATAAAAAACAGCAATAAAATTCGCCATCCTGAAATGGCCCAAGAGTCCAGGGAGATCCGTCTTGCATGCATTGACTTTTTGGCATGTTTCATTTTTCAGTTTACACTTTTCAGACAGATGTACCCATTTCCCGGGAAAACTTGATGAAAAAGTGTAAACTACTTTTGAAGCTGTATGAAAGATGCCGACTTTTTTTGCAATAATTCACGGCAGGACCCGGGATACCACGGATACGGGGGTGCTACTGGAAACAGTGGGTGAAAAATTCAAAATCAACAAATCTACTTAAATGCTTATGATTCACAAACTCCAAGAAATGAGCCATAAAAAAATTTTATCTGAAAACGAATTAACAGGAATCCTTTGAAAAGAAAAAAAAGGATGTTATGATTTCATCATTTTTTTAAGACTTGCCGATTTTTCAAAAATGAAACCTGATTTTTAGGTCATAGGATATGAGCCTGATCACAAAAAAGAGTGGAAAAAACAAAATGGTGAATGACATAGCATTTCATGACAAAAAAGCCATCAAAATGGATGTGGCGGTTTCTCCAGAGTTAACCATAATGACCATGAACATGAGATTTGGTCTGGCCCGGGATGGAAACAACGGTTGGCTTTATAGAAAGAGCCTTATTAAAAAACTGTTAAAGCAATACCCGGCTGATATCATTGGATTTCAGGAGCTCAACCATTTTCAGATGGGATTTTTACAACGCCGGCTCAAGGCCCATGGTTTTATCGGATGGTACAATCCAGGGGTGCCATGGTGGCAAAGCAACAGCATATTTTTTTGCACCGACATTTGCTGTCTACAAAAAAAACACTATTTTCTCAGCCACACTCCGGATGTTCAGTCAAAACTGCCCGGAAGCAAATGGCCCCGCCAGTGTGTGATGGGACTTTTTCAGATCCGGGATCACCGGGTGATCATGGCCAACACCCACTTTGATTTTGAAGAATCAGTGCAGGACGAAAGTGCCCGGCTGGTGCTTTCTTTTCTGGATGATTTTCCCCCAAAGACACCGGTGATCATCACAGGCGATTTTAATGCAGCCCCGGGCAGTGCCGCATATCAAAGGTTTCAATCAGCCGGGTTTTCCGAAGTGTTTGCCAACCATTATAAAACAACCTTCCATGATTTCAAAGGCCATGACACCGGACGACACATTGACTGGATTTTGTATCGCGGCCCGTTGACAGTAAGCGATAAAAAGATCATCATGGATACCTTTGACAATCGGTTTCCATCGGATCACTATCCAGTGACGGCCCGGTTTCAGCTGGAACACCCATAGCATTTTTCACTCATCAATTTCCACAAAATCAGAGCTTTCAAGCCGGGGGGTAAAGGTATCCATAAAAGCCATCTCCCCCCTCATGTAAAATTCAACATAGGTCACCGGCTCTTCGGCTGAATAAAGAACCCGCTGGATACGAAACACAGGATACCCGGGGTCCACCTTAAAAAGCGGTGCCATCTCCTGATCCAGCACAATGGCTGTCATGCTTTGACTGGCCCTGTTAATGGGAATATCATACTTGTTGATCAGAAGATCATGGATGGAACGTTCCTGGAGATTTTCCCAGAGCATACCGGCATACTTGTCCGCACGCAGATATCGAATGGCATATCGCACCGGCTTATTGTCAAAAAACCAGAGCTGACGAATGATCACCACTTTTCCGTCATGGGCCAGCATCTTATCGACATTTTCCGGGGGATCAATGATCCTGGCATCCAAGATTTCAGAAGTCAGTTCAACATGAAGATCCTCAGCCCATTTTTTAAAGGGACGAATCCAGAAAAATCCCGATGTATAATGGTTGTTTTTTTTAACAAAGGAGCCCTTGCCGGGAATGCGCTCCAGCAATCCCTGCTCATGGAGTTGATCAAAGGCCTTGCGGGCTGTCATGCGACTTACCCCAAACTGTTTTGCCAGCTGATTTTCCGATGGAATGGCATGGGTAAATTTTTTGGAATGAATACCCTGGATGATATAGTCCTTTATTTTCTCATATTTGGGATATTTTTTCTTCATTTCATCTCTTCAGGTTCAAATGGTTGTGTTCAAGAAAAGGGCAAATATTCGAGTTGGTTCTGTAAATGCTTGGCCGGTGCCCCATATTTTCCTGTTTGGGACTGCGCAGCATACCATTGCCAAGGGTGAGCAGGCCCAAATGAGTGAAGACGGGGTGCCGGCCGGATATTTACGGTGCGGGCACATCCAGCGGAACAAGGCTTGCAATCAGTAGATATGACATTGTTAGTTCATAAAGTCGAGATTTTTTTCTTGACACCGCCGGGAAATGATTTTAGGCTCAGCAAATCTGTATATACAATTCAAAAAACAGGGTCAAAAGGCGGTTCTCCCATGGACAAAAACCATGCAATGATCATATTTCAACCTTCGGGTCTCAGGGGAGAGGTGCCCCTGGGCATCTCCATCATGGAAGCCTCCAGGCAGCTGGGGGTGGATATTGAAGCCCTTTGCGGAGACAAGCAGGTGTGCGGTAAATGCAAAGTTCGCATTGAACAGGGTGTTTTCCAGAGATTCGGCATTGAATCAAAACCCTCCCATGCAGGCCCCTGGCAGGTATCTGAAGAAAAATACATTGCCCCGGAAGAGCGGGAAAAGGGATATCGCCTGGGATGTGCCACACGGATAAAGGGTGATCTGCTTGTGTTTGTTCCTGAATCATCCCGGGCAGGCAAACAGGTGGTGAGCAAGGCGGCAGGCACCATACACATCACACCGGACCCTGCTGTGAAGTCATATTACATTGAACTGAAAGAATCCACATTTGACAAACCCCTGGGCCATTTTGAACAAGTTTGTGAGGCGTTGGAAACCCAATTTGCTCTATCGTCTCTGACCATTGATGTCCATGCACTGCAATGCCTTGGTCATGCCCTGACAAAGGGAAAATGGTGCATCACCGTCACGGTTTGGATGGACAGGGAGATCATCCGAATCAGGCCGGGAAAAGCCACAACGTCCCTTGGCCTGGCCATTGATATCGGCACCACCACCATTGCCGCATATCTGTGCGACCTCACCACCATGGATGTTCTGACAACGGTATCCGGTATCAATCCCCAATGCAAATACGGGGAGGATGTTCTCTCCAGAATCAGCTATCACATGGCCCATGCACATGGGCTTGACCGCATGCATGACGATATTATCAATACCGTTAATGGGCTGATCAGGGATGCCGTCAACGCGGTGTGCCAGGCAAAAGAAAGCGCTGATAGCCCGTCAGAGCAGCTTCCGTTGGACAGCACTGCCCTTCCCCAGAGCCCGGGTGTGGAAGATATCGAGGATATCACCATCTGCGGCAACACCACCATGCACCATATTCTTTTGAAGCTCAACCCTGAAAACCTGGGGGCCATCCCCTTTGCCCCCACCATTAATCACAGTGTTGATATCAAGGCAAGGGATCTTGGCATCAAGATAAACCCCGGGGCATCCATTTTTCTGTTGCCCAATGTGGCGGGATTTGTGGGGGGGGACACCATGGGGGTTTTGCTGGCGCGACAGCTCCATACATCCCATGAAATTGAGCTGATTGTGGACATCGGCACCAACGGCGAACTCATCCTTGGCAATAAAGATACACTGCTTTGTTCTTCCTGTGCCACAGGGCCTGCCCTGGAGGGTGCCCAGATCGAATTTGGCATGCGGGCGGCCCCGGGGGCCATTGAACGGGTCTCCATTGATCCGGACACCTGGGAGGTGGATTACAAGGTTGTTGGCCAAAAACCCTGGAAAAGCTATTCAAAACCCCAAGAGATGCACACCAAAGGCATATGCGGGTCAGGCATTCTGGATGCCGTGGCCCGGCTTTACATGGCAGGCATCATCAGAAAGGGCGGAGCCTTTACCAAAAAAGAACAAAAATCCCCACGGCTTCGCAAACACCCGGAAACAGGAATGCCCGAATTTGTACTGGCCTGGGCCAATGAGACAAGTATCGGCAAGGATATTGTCATCACCCAGAAGGATGTGCGCCAGGTGCAACTGGCCAAGGCAGCCATTTATACGGGCAGTAAGATCATGATGCGCAAAATGAACATTGACCGGGTGGACAAGGTGAAAATCGCCGGGGCCTTTGGCTCCCACATTGACTGTTCCCTGGCCCTGGTGCTGGGGATGTTTCCAGATTGCAAAATAGATGAAATAGAACCGGTGGGCAATGCCGCCGGGGATGGATGCCGCATGACATTGCTGAACCGTTCCCTTCGCCAAGAGGCAGATATGCTTGTTAAAAAAATGCAATATGTGGAATTAACCCTGGAGGAAGGATTTCCCCACCATCTCATGGAGGCCACCCAGATTCCCCACATGGTGGATGCATTTCCCCATTTGCACGGGGTTGTTAATCCGGATATTTTAAATCAAAAAAAGTAGGAATAATAGGTCTCAGTGTACCCCCCGGGACATGCTGTTTTCCAGCCGTTCCACAACCAGGGAACACGGCAGGGTCAAGGTCAGATACAAAAGCGTTACCACAATCCAGATTTCAATGGTGTGCAATGTACCGGTCATGATTTCAATGCCCTGGAAACACAATTCCTGGATGGAAATCACCGACACAATGGAGGAATCTTTAATCAATGAAATAAACTGTCCGGCCAGGGGGGGCATGATGCGCTGGAAGGTCTGGGGCAGGATGATGTGACGCATCTGCTGATATCGTGTCAGTCCCAGGGAGTGGGACGCTTCCCACTGCCCCCGGTCAATGGATTCAATGCCGGCCCTCACAATTTCAGTGATATAAGCCCCTTCAAAAATGGCAAGGGTCATCAATGCGGCAAGAAAGGATGTCAATTGGCTTGGTTTTGCAAACAAAACGGTAATAATGTTCTGACCGGTGGGGGAAAGGGTTTCTGCCCAGTCATCAATGCCCAGGGGATATAACAGCTGATCCCCCACAAAAAAATACGCAATAAAAATGATGACCAGGGGCGGCAGATTGCGCATGGTTTCAACATAGGTGGTGGCAAGCCATCGAAACAAGGGAATGGAGCTAGTTCTGGCAATGCCCGATACCACCCCGAAAACAGTGGCAAAAAGAATCCCCCAGATACTTAACCGAATGGTGGTGTAAAAGCCTGTCATAATGAGGCCGGAGACCCAGGAATTGCTTTCATTGTCAAACCGAAAAAGAAATTGAAAAATGGAATCCCAGGCCCAGTTGTAGTTCAACCCCACCTTTATCCGGTATGCAATAAAAAGGCAGAACAACAAGAACATCACGCTGAGCATCAAATCCGTGGGGGTGAAATATCGTTTTTTCTTCATGGGGTCAGACATCCTTGGCCAATGTTAAAAAAAAGATGTGGTATTTGCCGAAAATACCACATCCATGCGTCATGGGACAAACAATTGGGATCTTATTCCAGCAAAGAAGCCCAATCCATGCTGCGCCACCAATAATCTGCTTTTTCTTCAAGAAAACCTTCTGCCCTGACCACCTCAATCCAGTTATTAAGGTAAGCCAGCATGTCGGGATCACCCTTTCTTACACCAATACTGATGGGTTCTTTTGTAAGGGTTCCTTCAACAAGGGCAAGGGTTTCAGGATTTTTTGCCACCAGCTGGGCAGGCTCTGGCAGGGATTGAATAATGGCTGTTGCCTTACCGTTCAAAAGCTCCTGGACCATGGAACCATTATCGGAAAACAGCCTCTTTTGGGCCTTGGGAAGGTATTTTTTGGCTGTTTCCGCCGCTGTGACGCCCACCCGGGACAATACAATGTACGCAGGATCATTTAGATCCATGGGTGTTTTAATTTTATCTTTGTAATCTTTATGGATGCACACCTGGGTGCCGGTGAAATCGTAGGGTTGGGAAAAGTTGATTTTCAATGCCCGTTGGGGCGTACCCATCATACCTGCAATAATGATATCAAATTTGCCGGTGAGGAGTGACGGGATCAACCCCTCCCATTTGGTCGGGACAAATTCAATTTTAACACCCATGTCCTGGGCCAGCCGTTTGGCAACATCAATTTCAAAGCCCACCCATTCCCCGGTTTTACTTTGCATGGCCCAGGGTACAAAGGTGGCCATTCCCACTTTCAACTTTCCACTGCGAAGAATTTTTTCAACGGTGCTGCTCTTGGCCAGATCTTTTTGTATATTTGCAGCCAGAACCAATGGAGTGCTGATCATAAAAAACAGAAAGGTTAACGTGATAATAGTGCCGGTTAAACGAAATTTCATGCTGTTCTCCAGTTTCTTAAATGTTAATCTTCAACTTTTCGCCAAGGAGTCCCTTTTTGACTCTTTGATTCAGAAAGGGCAGTTGACATTCCCATTGTCGTAAAGAACCCGTTATCACCCCCTTTTGAGGAGCCGTTTCCGGCATCCATTTTCTTTTTTGGATGATACATCAAAGCTATAAAATCTGGCTTAAAAAAAGTTTTGTTCTTTCTTCCTGGGGGTTTGAGAAAAAATGGTCAGCCGTACCCCCTTCAATAATTTTTCCCTGGTCCATGAAGATCACCCAGTCGCTTACCTCCTGGGCAAACCCAAGTTCATGGGTAACACAGATCATGGTCATGCCCTCCCGGGCCAGGGTCTTCATCACATCCAGAACCTCACCGATCATCTCCGGGTCCAGGGCGCTTGTGGCTTCATCAAACAGCATCACCTTGGGTTTCATGGCAAGGGCCCTGGCAATGGCCACCCGCTGCTGCTGCCCCCCTGATAACTGGCCGGGATAGGCTGACACCTTGTCCTGGATGCCCACCTTTTCCAGAAGTTCCATGGAAACATCCTTTGCCACCCCGGTGGAACTTTTGCGAACCAATTTCTGGGCCAGCATGATATTTTCCAGCACTGTCATGTGGGGAAAAAGGTTAAAGGATTGAAACACCATTCCCATTTCCCGGCGAATCTTCAACCTGTTTTTCTTATCATGATCCAGGGGGATTCCGTCAAAAATGATTTCACCGGAATCAATCTCTTCCAGGCCGTTGAGGCATCTTAGAAAAGTGGATTTCCCCGATCCCGAAGGGCCAATGACCACAACAACTTCAGCCCTGCGGATATTGGTGGAAAAATCACACAACGCTTTTACACCGTTTGGAAAGGTTTTACACACCTTGTCCACCGTAATGATATGGTCACCCAATTTTTTTACATTCATGATGTCCTCATTGGTTTTTTATCCTGATTATTGTATCCATGGAGCACCCGGGTATTCCTTGGGTTCTACTTTACAGCCGGTAAAGCAGTGGTTTTGTTTTGTCAAAATCATCCCACCAATAAAATCAATAGGTCTGAGTCCCTTACTAAATTTTTTATATAACGGGCATCTCCTGTCGAACACAACAAATATAGGGTCGTAGACGCGGAGCCAAATGGTATTATACCGCCGCCCCCCCCGACGGGCAATGGGCCCGGACCGGAACTGTAGACAGCTCAATTGTCCGGTTCCTATTGCCCGTCGGGGGGGGCGGCTCTGCCTTAGCTTGCCTTGGAGGCGGTTTTTTCATATAAACCGCCACGGGTGGACCGTATTCTGACCTCGGTCTGCCCATGGCAGTTATACTTAAATTGGCAAAATTCCGCCGTAGTACTAACAAACGGGTATAATTTAATTGTAAACTTTAAACTTTCTTTCCAGCAGGGAGACTAACTGCGACAAAGCAACCGTGATAAAAAGGTATATGGCAGCTATGGTAAAATATATCTCAAAGGTTAAGAACGTTTCTGCCACAATGGCATTGGCCTGCATGGTCATCTCATAAACAGCTATGACGCTGACAAGGGAGGAATCTTTAATTAAAGAAATTGTCTGGCTGGTTAACGGGGGTAATACTCTTCTGATGGCCTGGGGAAGGATGATCTTGCGGTAGGTGTCAAACCCCGACAACCCCAGGCTGTGGGCAGCCTCCCACTGCCCCCGTGGCAAAGACACAATGCCGGATCGATAGATCTCCGATGCATAGGCCCCTTCAAACAGACTTAAAGCAAGTATGGCGGAAAACAACCGATCAATGCCCAGAACCGGGGCCACAACAAAATAAATAAAAAAAAGCTGAACAATAAGGGGGGTATTTCGGGCAAGTTCAAGATAAATGCGGGCAAAGGCCCTGCCCACAATGGAATCAGACAACCGCAAAAGGGCCGTGAAAAGCCCGATGATGTAGGTCAGAATCATGCTGATCCAAGTGATATTCAAGGTCACTTTCAAGCCCTGAAGCAGGGGTCCTGCGGTAAAAGAGCCATCCTCCAGGGTAAATAAATACTTGGGAACCTGATACCATTGCCAGAAATACCCCTGTTCTGAAGCGCCCTTGAGGATGATATATACCACACCCGCCATTACCAGCACATAGGCAAGAATATCTTTTACAGGGATTTTTGAAAGGCTGAAAACACCCTTTTTTGAATCAATGATGCTTGGTTCATGGCTCTGCGGCATGGAATGGTTCATTTTTTTCCTTTTCGGAATGCATTTTTAAAAAAACTTGCCCATTTCAGTCCCCCAATCCGTTGAAAAGCAGTGTATTTTAATTTTTTACATGACCCTGACATTGCAATCCATTCCTGAGCATGGCATGAAGAATGCCGTTTTCAGGTCTTGATTGTCAATTCAAACGGATTTGTAACGGGTTCTTCTATGTATATACAACCAATTGTTTTTTTCAATCAAGTTATTTTTCACTCAACTTTCGGTGTTCGCATTTCGTGGTGGGGGTCAGGCTTTCGTTATTGACATTATCGAGGCTTTTTTCGTTGGCAAAGGCCTTGGTCGATAACATCAATAACAAAAGCCTGACCCCGTCGGCACACTGACCCCATCGATACATTTAAAAATGCCGGCTTTGAAATGAAGCCCGAAAGTTGAATTTTTCAATAACGGGCATCTCCTGTCAGACACAATGAATATTGGGGCTTGGTCATAACGTCGGCCATTTTGTGATAAAATTTTGACGGTAAAAATTAATACTTGTAATTACAAACCCTTATAGCTAATAAAATATTATCTCATGTATAGTGGCCCAGCTTATGATCAAGCCCGAATATTGAGAATGCTACATGCCGCCCCCTCCGATGGGTAAAGCGCATTGCAGCCTCACTCCCCATCTTCCTGACGTTTGGGTTTAATTTTAACCTCCACGGATTTCATCAAAGGAAATCCGTCAATGGGATCATTACGGTCATCATGGGTAATGAGATTTACATTGCTCTCCTTCCATCCATGAGTGATCTGGGTAACACCGGGAAGGATATGGGAATGCGGCACCACGGTCACAGGAATATCCACAGACCCCACAGAGGAGGTCACGGTGACCACATCTCCGGTATCCACCCCCAACTGCCGGGCATCATGGGGGTGCATTTCGATCTCTCCATGGGGAATGGCGGTGCGGCACCGCTTAAAATTTCGATTTCTCCCATGACAATAAAATAACTTTCTGGCCCCTGTCACCAGAACATAGGGATATTCCGGGTTTGGATCACTCATATAGGTGGGGGCAATATATTCGGGTACATGGGAATAACCATGGCCCTTTAAATAATCAGAAACAAATTCAAATTTACCCGAAGGGGTATTAAATTTCTCTTTTTTATACTTTTGAAAATGCCTGGATTTATATTTAAACCCTTCCGGATGGTCAAAAAGAGTCTCCACAGTGATGCCCGTGTCCTTTAAAATCCATTGATTCAACTCATTTTCATCCTCCCAGGGAAAATAGTGTGATGCCCCCAGGCGATGTGCCAGCTTTTTCCAGAACATATAATCATAATCACATTCAGGGAAGGTCACAATTTCAGGAGAGATGCCAATGCTTTGACAAACAGGATAGGTGTGGAGTTCAGAATGCTCCAGATAGGTTGCCGCCGGCAGCACATAATGGGCAAGTTCTGCGGTTTCGGTCATGAAAAGTTCCCTTACCACAAAAAGATCCAATGCTTTCAGGGCCTGGATCACCTTCCGGCTGTTGGGATTGGTCAGGGCCGGATTTGCCCCGGTGAGCACCATTCCCTTTAACGGGTAGGGTTTTTGTGTCAAAATGGTGTCCATGGCGCTCATGGTGTGACACTCCTGGCGAAAATCATACAGCACCGGGAATTTATCTGCCCCAATGGGCCCCAGGTGGCGCAGGGGTTTTTCATCATACAAGGTCAAACTTCTTAAAGGAATTTTTTCCGGAATAAAATTGCCCCCCTCTTCATCCAGACTTCCCAGAAGCCCGTCAAGGCAGGCAATGGCGCGCACATTATTAATGCCGTTTTCATGGTGCTCAAGGCCGTTTCCTGCATAAATACATACTTTGGGACGGGCATTTCCTATTTTCCGGGCAATGTCCACCACCCGCTCCGCCGGAATCCCGGTCTCTTTTTCCACCCGTTCCGGTGTGAACGCTTTTGCATGGTCTGCATAGGCATCAAAACCGTGGGTATACCCTTTGATGAACTCATGGGAAATCAGATCATCCCGGATCAGCTGCCTTGCCAGCCCCAGGGCCAAAGCACCGTCGGTGCCGGGGAGAATCTGTATAAAATCATCGGCCTGACGGGCCATGGCAGAGAGTCTGACATCAATGACAATGAGCCTGCCGCCATTTTCCCGCCCCTGCAAAATAGACTGGGTCATATTGGGATGGGCATAGGGGGGATTGCTTCCCCAGATAACGGTGCATTTGGCGTTGGCAAAATCAGGTTCTGCCCAGGTGCCGGACACCAGGGCATAACCGATCCATCTGCCCACATAGCACTGGGAATCATTGGAAAAATAATTGGGGGAGCCAATGGCATGGGCAAATCGCCGGGCCAGCTCTTCCTGGGTTAAAAACCCCACAGCTTCTCCCTTCCAGATCCCCATGGCCCTGTTACCCCAAGTCTGTTGAATTTTTTTTATTTTTTCAGCAATTTCATCATAGGCCTGTTCAAGATCAATTTCCTGCCATTGACTGCCCACCCTTTTAAGAGGTTTTTTCAATCGATCCGGGGCATTGACAAGATCCACACCCAGGCGCCCTTTTACACACAGCCGGCCATGGTTCCACCTGTGCTCTTTAAGGCCTGTAATATTAACCACACGCCCATTTTCCACATAAACATTAATGCCGCAATGGTTATTGCACATCCGGCACATGGATTTGTAATGCTGTTTTTTTTCCATTGCTTGTTCCATGATTTTCCAGGAATTTTAAAACGTTATCCCACGCAGCAACGATTCCTTACAAAGGTGTGTGCAGCGTCGCCATAAACCGTTGAAATATCTCACGGTTATTCCGGCATGAGTCACCGGCGGTGACGTACTGCAAGGCCCCTGAAATACAGGCAGCCACACATTGGGGCTCCCCTTTGCAAAGGTTGCATTTTCGGCTGATAAGATTTGATTTATCAAAATGAATATTTCCAAAGGGACATGCCAGAATACACATTTTGCACCCTGCACAGCGCCCACTGTCAATTTCAACGGCCCCTGTTTCTTCATTCTTAGTAATGGCCGCCGCCGGACAGATCTCCATGCACCAGGCATCTTCACAATGCATGCAGGTCTGGGGAAGACAGATTTTAATATCATCATGATACGCCACACGGATGTTTGAATCTGCCCTGTTAAAGTCCCCGGTGTGCTGAAATGAACATGCATATTCACAATTGCGGCACACAACACATTTTTTTATATCCATGGTTATAAAGCGCATGAAGCCCCCTTGCCATAGGCTTGATGATACCGGGTCATATTTTGCGCCAGCATTTTTTTAAGTGCTGCCGGGTCCCCCTGGATTGAAATCTTTTCCCGGATCAAAGGCCGCAGCAGTCCAAGGGTTGATACCAATTCAGAGCCGCCGGCACAGGTGGCACCCACAGGAACCCCGTCTTTCATTAATATTTTCAAATATTGCCCATGGGAAAGGGTTTTGTCCGTCCATGTTTCTGCCCCTTCAACATCCATGAATTTGCCCATTGATGCCACTGTGATTCCAAACATCTGTGTGACATTCATATTAAGACTGCCTTCATAAGAGATATTCTCTCCTGCCATGCAGGCCCCTGCAATGCGGCCCGTTTCCAGGGCCGTGGGCCACAGCGCATGGATCACACAAGGCCCGCCAAAGGTGGAGGGCACCTGGGCCACATCTCCTGCTGCATAAACATGGGGAAGGGTTGTTTTCATGTGATGATTCACCACAACACCGTTATCAACCTCAATGCCGGTCCCTTCAAGAAAATCAATATTGGGCCGCACCCCGGTACCCACAATGATAAAATCCGATACCAGGTCATGCCCGTTGTTAAAGTAAAGCTTTAATTTACCGTCATGGGTTTGTTCAACTTTAAGGGTCCGGGTGTTGATGCGAAGATCCACGCCGGACTGTTTCATGGAAGCAGTTAAAATCTGAGCACCATGGTCATCCAGGGCATTGGGCATAATCCTGGACAGTAACTCAACCACAGTGACATCAAGCCCCCGGGACAATGCCGCCCATGCGCCCTGCAATGAGACAAATCCAGAGCCCAACACCACAACGGATTTTCCTTTTTTAAAACAGGGCATGAGATTTTCAACATCTGCCAGGGTCCAGAGATGATGAATCCCCTTTCCTTCCAGGCCGGGTATGGGCGGTTTAACCGGGGAAGATCCCGTTGCGATGAGCAGCCTGTCATAGGATACAGGGGCACTGTTTTCCAGAATAAGTGTCTGCTTTTCAGACAAAAGCTTTACCACGGCATCTGTTATGCATGTGGCACCCATTTGTGAATAATAATCTTCACTTCGAATAAACAAATTTTTAAAAGTGGTTTTTCCACGCAGATAATATGGCAACAACACCCTGGAATAGGGAATTGTACTCTCTTTTGTTATAACGGTGACCGGAGACGTCCGGTCCCTTTTCCGAAAGGCCTCCAGGGCACTTAACCCGGCAGCACTGTTGCCGATTATAACAAGCTGCATATGATTCACTCCATTGACAAGTTTATGGATGCCCGTTAATGGAAAAGCACCGGCCCAAAACCCAAGTTTTCCTGTTTCTGGGAAAGCCTTATTCCGTGACTTCCAGGGAAAAGCAGCGCCATACAAAACTGTATATACAAGTCGTACAAAATGCTTAGACCATCGCTTTGTTTTTGTCAAGTTTTTTGAAAGGAGTATAAGAAAAGCCTGTGGCAGTGACAGCAAAATAAAATAAAAATAACTCCCAGTTCATCGCAGAATCCATTCTTTATGATTCCAGCGACAAAGAAATTGCAAGGGCCACGGGTATTTTCGTCAGAAGCAAAATCCCTTTATCTGAAGAGATCGGCTATAAAAATTAACGATTTTCAGCTCAGGGAGTGTTGACTCTTTGGGGCTTGGTCATAACGTCGGCCATTTTGTGATAAAATTTTGACGGTAAAAATTAATATTTGTAATTACAAACCCTTATAGCTAATAAAATATTATCTCATGTATAGTGGCCCAGCTTATGATCAAGCCCACTATTTGCAACGCTTTTAAAGCCCAAATTATTCAACAGAAAAGTTTCAACCTGTGGGGTGCTCATTGGTCTGCTGAACAGATATCCCTGGACCTCCTGACACTGTTTTTTACGTAAAAACGCAGCCTGTTCCTTTGTTTCAACACCTTCTGCGATCACACGCATGTCCATCTCCTCTGCCATGGCAATAATGCCACTGACAACAGATCTCCCCACTTTTCCACCGGAAATACCACCGACAAAAACAGAATCAATTTTCAAGCAATCAATGTCGGTCTCTTCAAGGCAGGCCAAACTTGAATATCCGGAGCCGAAATCATCCACCGCAATACGAATATTCATTTGCTTCAATGCATTCAAAGTTTCAATAATTTCCCGGGCCCCACCGCGGATAAGTTCTTCTAAGATTTCAATTTCCAGCAGACCGGGGGGCAGTTTTATTTCTAACAGTATGCGCTTCATCATCTCCACAAAACCGGGATGAATAAATTGCTTTGAAGATACATTAATAGCAATCCTTCCCAGGGGCAGCCCCCGGTCCAACCAGGTCTGGGCCTGTCTGCAGGCTGTACGCATCACCCATTCACCAATGGCCACAATCATGCCGCTATCTTCGGCCATGGGGATAAATTCCATGGGAGGCACCTCTCCCAGCTCCCGATTATGCCATCGCAGTAATGCCTCCACGCCGGTGGGAGTTCCTGTTATCAGGTCAAACTGGGGCTGATAGTACAGTTCAAACTCATTCCCGTCAAAAGCCCGGTGGAGATGATTTTCAATGGTCATGCGTTTCAACGTTGGGGTATTCATGGATGCCTGGTAATAACTGAACATATTAGGGCCCATTCGTTTGGAGAAATACATGGCAATATCTGCATTTTTAAGCAATAGTTCCACAGTATCACCATCATCGGGAAAAATTGCAATACCAATACTGGGAGTAACGACAATCTGGTGCTTTCCCAGTTGCATCGGCTGACCAATGTGATCTACAATGCGTCGAGCCACCATCCCGGCATCTCCTTTTTTTTTCAACTCCGGCAACACCACTGTAAACTCATCCCCTCCCAAACGGGCAGCCATATCACTTTCCGATGGCCTTTCAAAACTGTCAACCACTCTAAGACATTTGATAAGTCGCTGGGATGTAGTTTGAAGTAAGTCATCACCAACACTGTGGCCCAGGGTATCGTTTATCCGCTTGAAATTATCCAAATCTATGAATAACAACGCAGCTTTGTGTTTGGCATGTGATGCTTTTTCAAGGTATTTAGTTAACCTGGCAAGAAATAATGTTCGGTTGGGTAATCCCGTCAAATTGTCATAAAAGGCCAACTGAGCAAGCCGGCCCTGGACTTCGCGGTTCAACTCCCATTTCCGGGTCAAAGCGTGGGCCAGCTGAAGCACCTCAATACTATCAAAGGGCTTTTTCAGGATTAAAAGACCGTCGGTTTCTCCCAATTGATGACGAAGCTTCTGCCATGAACAACCTGAATGGGCCGTGCAAAGCACCACCTGTAAATCGGGACACGCCTTCCAAAGATGGCATATGGTTTCAATAGCATCCCACCCTGGAGGCATGCGGGCATCCACGAATGCCAGTGCATAAGGACGGCCCTCGGATCGAGCCTTTTGAAGCATGGTCAACCCTTCTTTTCCCTGGGAGGCACAATCAATTTCAAATGGTGTTGAAATCATGGGCTGCCCCTCGTCTCCAAACCGTTCTGGCTCCAGTTCGTCCAGGTTGTGAGATGATCCATGGGATTTCATCAAAATTTTACAAAAATCCTGATGAGTGGAACTCTTATCATCAATGACAAGAATACGTTTACAGGGGCAATAATCATGGGATTTCATACTCTATCTCCGAGAATAGAAAGCTGCCATCAACACTTCCATTAATTACGCTGGAGAACTGTTTCAGTTCCCATCAGTCCATATTGATATGTCCGGGTGATAACGGCTCAGGCTGACTTCCATGCGTACCAGGGTGTCTTTGGTCACCTGGAGAGATTGCGTTGCCCACCACACCGAAACAAAATCGGTTTACACTGTCCACAATCAACAGCCCCGTACGTCGATTTTTTTGCGTCATCATATCCCTCCCTTGGCCGTGTTTGAAAATACGCCACACTATTACCAGCTATTAATTACAATATAAAGTGAAAAGAAGTCAAACGATTTGCTACAAAAGTATCTTATCGGATAAAAACAAAAAACCGATAAACATCACCTCATATGACATAAGGAAAGCGATATCCATGATATAAAATCCGATAACATTTTTTAGACCTGCGCGAAGGAATCAATTAATACCGTTTAAAGATGCATTTCAAAGTTTATTTCGCGAACCAAAGCAATAGGGATTGGTGACGAATTTTCATTTTTTAACCCATTGGGTTTTATGTTGGCCGCCATCGCCATAGCCTTGCCCTATGACAAGCAGGCGATGAGCAGGGTGAAATTGATTATTTTATTATCTATTGTGCGAAATCCAGATTTTAAAAAAGATGCAATGACAATTATAACGCAAAAGGTGCACCCTCCACCCGGTTCCGGCCGCTCTCCTTGGCCAGATAGAGATATTTATCCGCAGCATCAATGAGGCGGTCTGTGGGAAAGGTCTCTTTTAAATCCCCGGGATCAAGGCAGGTCAACCCGAAACTTGCAGTAACAGCAATGGGTTCTTCCCCATAGTGGATCACCTGTCCGGCCACAGCCTTTCTAAGGCGCTCTGTGCAGGCAAGGGCATCTTTAAAATCCGTTTCAGGCAACACAATGAGAAACTCTTCTCCGCCATAGCGGGCCACCCAGTCCACCTCCTTTCGGATGGTCTCCTTAATGATCCTGACAAAGGCAATCAACACCTGATCTCCGGCACTGTGTCCCCAGGTGTCATTCACTTTTTTAAAAAAATCAATATCTGCAAGTACCAGGGAGATGGGGCTGCCATACCGCCGGGTTCGCTTCAACTCTTTTTCAAGGTGGGCCGTGAGATAATTTCGATTGTAGCAGCCGGTAAGGGGATCGGTGATGGAAAGTTTTCTGATCTTTTCATTGGATTTTTTCAGGGCCTCTATTTTCTCCTTGAGTTGGCGACTGAGACGATACCGTTCCAGATGAACGGTGATGCGGGCCAGTAACTCCTCCTTGGCAAAGGGTTTCACCAGATAGTCCGACACCCCGGCCTTAAAAACCTTTAGCAGTTCTGACTGATCCGGCATGGCTGTCAAACAGATAATGGGAAGATCCCACCGATCAAATTCCTGACGTATTCTACGGGAAAAGACATCCCCGTTCATGTGGGGCATGAACAGATCTGTGATCACCACATCAATATCGTCCCCATTGTTTTTAAAAATTTCATACCCTTCCAGGCCGTTTTCAGCTTCAAGGACCCGGAGTCCCTCCTGTATCAATATCCCTGCCACAATTTTCCTTGCCACCACATTATCTTCCACCACAAGGGCCGTCATTCCCTCTGACAATGCCACAGGCTTTAAAATACGGTCCACCGCTTCCAGCAGTTCTCCTTTGACAAAGGGCTTGGAAAGAAAATCGCCCCCTCCCACTTCAAAGCCTTTTCTGCGGTGGGCCATGGTGTCCTGGCTTGTGATAAAAATAATGGGCAATCCCCCCTTTCCCATTTTTTCAATGATACGGGAATAATGCTCACTGCGCAGTCTTCGACAGGTATCCCAGCCATTGAGCCTTGGCATTTCCACATCCAGCGTCACCAGATCCGGAGGCGTATCACCGGAGATACGGACCAGGGCCTCCAGACCGTTGCAGGCTTCCTGTACCTCATACCCCCCTTGTTCCAGCTCTTCCCTGATGGTCATTCTCATCATGGCACTGTCATCCACCACCAGTATACGCTTTGGATTTTCCATTTTATTTTAGACCCCACTCCCATTTTGAGGTTGATAAAAAATTGATTTTAAGTACCGTCTGGGCACCATATCAGGACAGATGCTGGTGAGGGACTCCGTGGACCCGATGATCAGATACCCGTCATTTTCCAGAACTCCGCAAATCTTTTGGAACACCTTTTTACGGGTTTCAATATTAAAATAAATGGCCACATTACGAAGCAAAATAATATCAAATTTTCCCAGTCCCGCAAAGGGATGCAGCAGATTGAGCTTTCGAAAGGCAACCATGGCACGGATCTCATCATTAATCTGCCAATCCCCTCCCTGTAAGGTAAAATATTTTTGCTGCATGTCTTTGGGCAGCCCCCGCCCCATTTCAAATTGATTAAAACGGCCGGAACTGGCCCTGGCAATGGCTTTTCCTGAAATATCCGTGGCCAGCAGCCGGATGTTATACTGTTTTAAATCCGGTAACAGCTCTTTTAAGACAATGGCAATGCTGTAAATTTCCTGACCTGTGGCGCAGGCCGCACTCCAGATCCGGATGGGAATGGGCAGTCCGCCCCGGCACCGGGGTGCTCTTTTATCAATGAGATCAGGTAAAATCTTATGCCGCAATAGTTCAAAGGGTTTTTCATCCCGGAAAAACAAGGTTTCATTGGTGGCAATGCGATCTATAATCTGCTGTTCAAGTTTTCTGGTGGCGTCGGCCCTGGCCCTGCCGTGTAAAGCCTCATAGGACGAGATTCGCAGCTCTTTTAGCAACCCGCCAAGCCGGGTCTCAAAAAGATAGGCCTTGGCCGGATCAACACTGATGCCGGACACCTCACAAATATATTTGGAAAAAAGGGCACATTCTGCCGGTGTAATTTTATCCATGCATTACAGCTTCCGGGGAGAAGTCTCATCCCCACCGGCAGCGTTGGAGGATGCTGCCCGTTTTTTGCCCATGCCCACAGTCTTTAAAATTTCAACGGCCAGCTTTTCCAGGGGAACCACAGCATCCACAATGCCCCATTCTATGGGACGTTTTGCCATGCCGAACACCGCACTGGTTTTTTCATCCTGGGCAATGATTCTGGCACCCTGCTCACTCATCTGTTTCACCCCCTGGGCGCCGTCATACCCCATACCGGTCATGATCACGCCGGTGGCACAGGCGCCAAAATGGGCTGCCACGGATCGAAAAAGATAGTCCACAGAGGGTCTGCACCCGTTTTCCGGGGGATCATCGGTGATCTGAAGAAACTTTTTTTCCCCCTGATTTTGTGTCACCACCTTCATGTGAAAGCCTCCCGGTGCAATGTATGCCGTACCCGGCACCAGGGGATCTCCATCCCGGGCCTCCCTGACAAGGATCTCACATTTTTTATCCAGACTTTCGGCCAGGGCCCGGGTAAATACCGGGGGCATGTGTTGAACCACCACAATGGGCACACCGATATCCCCGGGAAACAAAGGCAATATCTTTCCCAGGGCCACAGGTCCTCCGGTGGAAACCCCCAAGGCCACCACCCGGGATTTGACACTATTTTCAAATGACGTGCTGTTTTCCAAAGAAGCGCTCTTTTGTGTCAAAAAATTGTCTCCGGTGCTCTGTTTTTCCCGGCCCTGTGACTGCAGGGGCTTTTTTCCCTTTAAAATGGATTGAATATCCCTCATCCGTGAAAAGGATCTCAATATGGGGATAAGATGTTGCTCCAGCTGCACCCGATTTCCATCCAGATCACCCTTTTCAGGCTTTACAACAAAATCAAAGGCCCCCTGTTCCAGGGCTTTAATGGTACGACTGCCTCCCTTTCCGGCACTGCCGCTGATCATAATGACTCCCACCCGGGGAAACTGTTTTGCCAGGACGGAGAGCACTTCAAAACCGTCCATATCAGGCATCTCAATATCCAGGGTCACCAGGTCAGGCTTCAAAGAAGCGACCTTTGCCAATGCAGCCGCCCCATTGTGGGCCGTCCCCACCACCTGAATATTGGAGAACCCCGAGAGTACATCAGAGACCATCATTCGATAGACAACAGAATCATCCACTACCAGCACGCGCAGTTCACCGGAAGCATTCATTTAAGCACCTCTTCCACATCCAGCACACCGATGAGGCCCTCATCCCTTTTAATGACACCTTTGAAATAACGGCCCTGGACCCCCTGGATATTACCCGGGGGGGGTGCCATTTCTGCCCAGTCCACCTCCAGGGCCTCCCCCACCCGATCCACCAGCAGTCCGATGAGCTCCCCCTGGGAATGAACAATGATATTGCGTCTACCCCCAAGGCCTTCTTCATCATCTGACGAAAGCCCCAGGCGGCTGCCAAGATCAATAAGGGTGACAATTTTACCCCTTAAATTAATAATGCCTTTGATATGGTCTGGAGCCAGGGGAACCGGTGTGATGTCCGTCACTTTATTGACTTCCTGGATGGTGAGGATCTCAATACCGCAAAGGGTACCATTCACATAGAAAGTGGTCACCTTTCCCATTTCACTGACTTTTGATTTTTTTTGCATCTCACCTCTTTTTACAGGGTGTAAATTCATATAACCGCCACGGGCGGACCGTATTCTGATTTGGTTCCACCCACAACAAAGTTAAAAATACTCCCCGGTTCTACGGAGTATTTCATAAAACTGCCACGGGCAAATCATACTTAGGGGACCTATCCCCACCACCATGAAATGCGAGGAGCAAAAATCGGATTACACCTTGCACCTGTCCGCACTGACCTTAAGGGTTTCTGCCAGTCGGCTCAAAGATTCTGCACTGTCACTGACCTGGGCACTGCTGGTGGAAATTTCCACAGCTGCCTGGTTTACCTCGGCAATATCTTTTGCAATCTCAGCGGCCACAGTGGAACTCTGGGCCACATTTTCCGTCACCTCTGCCATGCCCTGGGCCGCATGGGTGACATTACCTGCAATTTCACGGGTGGTCACAGACTGTTCTTCCACCGCCGCTGCAATGGTGGAGACAATCTCATTGACCTCATTGATCACCCCGCTGATCTGGCCGATCTGGGCCACGGTTCCCTGGGTGGAATCCTGTATGCCGTTAATTCTTTTCTTGATCTCATCACTGGCCTGGGCTGCCTGTTTGGCCAATTCTTTAATTTCGTTGGCCACAACGGCAAAACCCTTTCCCGCATCCCCGGCCCGGGCTGCCTCAATGGTGGCATTCAGGGCCAGAAGATTGGTCTGCTCGGAAATTTCCGTGATGGACTCGGTGACTTTGCCAATTTCCTTGGCAGCGTGTCCCAGACGATCCACAGTGTCCGAGGCTTCCTTGGCTTCATTCACCGCAGTATGGGTAATTCCCCTTGCCTTTTCAGCACTTTCTGCAATTTCACTGATGGTGGCGGTCATCTGTTCCGATGCCGCCGCCACCATATTCATGTTGGTGGAGGCCTGTTCCGTGGCAGCGGCCACAGATGTCATATTGGCGCTCATCTCTTCGGCCGCAGACGCCACCCCGGAAGATCTTATGGAGGTTTGCTCAGATCCCGAGGTCATCTGGGTTGAAATGGCAGATAATTCAGTGGAAGAGCTGGACAATGTCACGGCTCCCTGGGCCAATTCCTTAAAAAGAGTGCGAAGGGTTGTTACCATTTCATTTAAGGCTCCTGCCAGCACACCGATTTCATCCTTTCTATGAATATCCAATGTCTGGGTAAAATCACCCTTGGCCATCTCCTGGGCAAAGGCAGTGCCCATCTGGATGGGACGGGTGATGGTACCTGCAAAATAAAAGGCAAAAATCACAATGAACACCATACCCACAACAGCAATGATCACCATGATCTTTCGCAATGAAGATACCGCTGCCAATGCCTCTTCCTTATGGATTTCAGCAATGACTGCCCAGGTGGTGCCTCCCACTTCAAAATGGGTGTAGGCGGACAACACATCATCACCATTATAATCCACCGTCATCATCTCTCCGGTTTTACCGGCCAGGGCCTCCTGAACAATATGGGTATCCACCTTTCCCTGCTGGGGATGGGTAAAGGAAGCCATCACCGAACGATTTTCAGGGTCCAGAAAGGAGTTTGAACGCATCAATTTATCCGGCCCCACCAGGAACACCTCACCATATGTCCCCATACCGGTCCTTTCTGACATGATATCGGTAATACTTTCAATGGAAATCTGTATGGCCAACACCCCCACGGTTTGTCCATTTTCCTTAACAGGGGCCGCCACAAACTGGGCCGGGATATTGCCAGAAGGCGCATAAAGCCTGGTATCAGAAACAGTAACATCTCCTTTAACTGCTGCCTGCCAGGCATCCCTTAAAGAAGCAGTTACCTGCTGACCAAAATCTGCATTCTTTATAACGGTGAAAAGAATATCACCCTGATCTGCATCCATGAAAAAAATATCGTAATATCCATGGTGCTTCATGTGATAATCTAAAAGATCATAATATCGGTCATGGACAGCCCGATAGGTACCGGGGGCATCAAACCGACCGTTACCCAGCCCTTTGAACCCACCTCCAGAACGACCGCCTTCCAGGTTATAGGAGAGTTTCATGGCCTTTAAGGCCTCAATCACATAGGGGGTCCGGGCCAGCATATCAACATCCCCCATGCGATCGGAAAAGAAAAACTCAATCTGACTCTTTTTTAAATCCCGGATACTCTTATATTGTTTAAACGCCTGTTCTGACAGGGCATCCACCGCTGTTCCATGGGAGACAATGCCCAGAATCAGAAAAGGAATCACCCCCACGGCAAGCAATGCAACAATAAATTTCACCTTCAGTCCCCAGTTTCCAGATTTCATCTATCCTTAGCTCCTTTTTTCTAAATTTTTATCCCGGAGGCATCAATTTCTCAAGATATACGTTTCAATGCTTTTTAACAATGCATCCCGGTCCAGCTTTATCTGATAATCATCCACCCCTGACACACGGCCCTTTGCCAGATCACTGTCGTCGGCCAATGTGGAAAGCGCAATCACCGGCAAATGGGCGTATTGGGGGGTTTCTTTGATGGTTCTGGTCAAAGTAAAACCGTCCACATGGGGCATTTCCAGATCTGTCACCACCAATGCAAGGTCCTGGGCATGGGAGGCAATGAGATCCAGGGCCACCCGGCCATCCTCTGCGGTGATCACCCGATAACCCACCTCTTCTATGTATGCTTTAATCTGATTTCTAAAAAAACCCGAATCCTCGGCAATGAGAATCATGCCCCCATGTTTTTCCAAAGCTCCGGGCAGATCAGCCACCGGGTCCACAGTCTCTGCCTGTGGGGAATGGGTGTGATTTACAACTTCATTGATATCCACCACCATGGTGGTGTGTCCATGGACGGGCACAGAACCCAGAATGCCGGGTTGTCTCAATGTGATCTCATCTGTTATCTCACGGGTCTCCACAGCATCCACAGGACCTGTGGCAAGCAGCCCCACCTCCCTGTCTCCCACTTCAAACACAATCACCAGAAAGGTATCGCCAAATTCAATGGCACTGACATCTGCCACCTCATCCACGGAAAACAACGGCAGGGTCATACCCCGATTCTGAACCACCCGCATGCGCCCCAGTGTTTCCATGTGTGAAGATGCAATTTTTTCAATTCTCTTCACTTGATTCAAAGGAACGGCAAATTGTTCATGGGGAGCACCCCTGAAGGTAAGAAGGGATTGCACCATGTTATGGCTACCCTCCCGGACAGCGGATTCCTCAGCTTCCATGGAACGTTGTCCCGGCACCTCCACCGGAAGAATACCGGCCATGTCAGCAATATTTGCCACATCCAGAATCAATGCAACCCGGCCATCCCCCATGATGGTGGCCCCGGCATAAATCCGGCATGTTTGAAGATGACGGCCCAGGGGTTTTACCACAATTTCTTCGGAATCATGGAGTGCATCCACAATCAGTCCATATTTCATGGTACCGGTGGAAACCACGGTGATGTTCAGAGCACTGGATGCATGGTAGCGCCGGTCTGTCCAGCAGGCTTGACGTCTCTCTTTTTCAGATTCCGTACCGGGGCCGTTATCAGGTAATGGGCGGATATCTCCCTCCTCCATCAAACAGACAAAATCATTGCGAAACGATCTCCTGTCGGCAATTTTCACCCGATGGTCTTTTTTACGCTCACCGGTTTTATTACAATAATAGGTGCGCTCAACCCCGATGACATCTGCCAGCCGCACCAGGGGAAGCAGCTCATCCCGCAACCTGATCACCTGGGCATGGCCCACATACTCTATTTTTTCACACACCTGATCCGCAGGCACACGCACCAGTTCCTCAAGATTAAGCTGGGGGATGGCAAACCGTTCCCCTTCTGTCAGCACAATCTGGCTGGGAATTATGGCCAAGGTCAGAGGCACTTTAATGAGAAACCTTGTACCGATACCCGGCTGGGAATCAATGTCCACCTGACCACCCACACTGTCCACATTACTTTTCACCACATCCATGCCCACACCGCGTCCGGAAAGGTCTGTCACTTCTCCGGCGGTGGAAAACCCGGGCATAAAAATAAGATTAAATTTTTCCTTATCAGAAAGATTTTGTGCCTGTTCCTTTGTTAAAAGTCCCTGAGACATTGCCCGATCCACCAAAAAGTCGCCATCCAGCCCCCCACCGTCATCGGCAATCTCAATGTTCACCTTGCCCGCTTCATGAAAGGCCTTGAGAAAAATCTGTCCCACTGCATCCTTGCCCCCGGCCTTACGGACATTGGGGGATTCAATGCCGTGATCAATGCCATTGCGGATAAGATGGGTCAAGGGATCGGCAATGGCTTCTAAAAGGGTTTTATCCAGCTCCACATCCCTGCCTTTCATGGTCAGCTTTACTTTTTTACCAAGTGTGGCAGCAAGATCCCTCACCAGCCGGGGAAACCTGTCAAAAACTTTTCCCATGGGCTGCATCCGGGTGAGCATCACAGTTTCCTGGAGTTCCGAGGTGATCAGATTAATGCGCTGCCCCACAATCTCCGTGGCACGGTCATCCTGATCACCAATGGCCTGGAGCAGCTGATTACGGCTTAATACCAACTCTCCGGCCAGGGTCATCAACGTATCCAAAAGGGTTAAATCCACACGAATGGAGGTTTCAGATACCAGAGATTTTTTTTCCAGAAATGCCGATTCAGTGGCATCCGCCGTCTCATGGGATGGCGTGGGGCGAATATCGCCTCCATCAAAAGCGTCAGTAAACGGTTCTTTTCCCTTTAAAATTTTTTGGTTCGGCGCCTCAATATCCCGGGGGACTTCACAGTTGGGATAGACATTGACTGTTTCAGTATCTGTGGAAAGGCTTTCCAAAGTGGGTATGGGCTCCTGGATAATCCCATTCACAAGAGGATCATGTTCCCGGGGAAGCTCTTTTACGTGGCGTTCATTTCCAGGGGAGTCTTCCCCTGGGTTATCGGAGATATCCGTTTCCAGCTGCAGAATGGAATTTCCGTCCACCTCAAACAGGACCCCAAGCTCCTCGGCAGCCAGGATGGATGCAAAAAGAACAAGAAAAAAAGGTCCTTTTTTCTCCCCGATCCTGGGAAGATAATCAAGATCAAGACAAGTATTCAAAATAGTTCCATAGTTTTTGATCTCTTCTTGAATTATGCCTGTTGTAATTTTGTGGTCAGTGTCGTCATGACCTTTCAAAGGTATTTCGATGAAAAAGATACCCTTATACTCATCATCACGAAAACGGCGCAAATCCTGTAATGAGAGCCGGAAAACCACATGGGAGTCACCGCTTAACACTTTGATTTCCTGTGCGGATTCATTCTGGTGGACATCTTCCACGGCAGACACCGTTTTTTCCCTGGGCAGCTCTTTTTTTCCAGGCAGTTCTTTTTTTCCAGGTAACTCTTTTTCTCCGGGCAGCTCTTCGCTTTGGAGGGGGAGACGTTCCTTCAGGAGGGGTTCCTCTCCATCCCATTTGGGCATGTCATCATTTGCCAATGTTTCCGCATTGTTTTTATTTTGCACCTGGGATAAAGGCGTTTCTTTCTGCTCTACCCCCTGGCTCAGCAACTGCAACGCTTCAATGTGATGGGAGATATCTATGTGATCGCTGTCATCCATATAATGGATTAACTCTTCCAGGGTATCTGAGGCCAAAAGAAGAAAATGAATACTCTCCGCATTGGGTACCAGGGTACCGCTGCGCACATGTCCCAACACAGTCTCCATTTCATGGGAAAGTTTCTTAAGGGATGTCAATCCCAGAAAGCCTGCCCCCCCCTTGATGGAGTGCACCGTGCGAAACACTTTATTCACCACGGCCTCATCAATGTCTGCCCCCCCTTCTTCAATGAGCAGCAGATCTTGTTCTATGCTGGACAGATGCTCCAGGGACTCATCCACAAATGCCTGTTTCATCTCATCACTTATACCGGCCATGACAACTCCTCTGGATTGTTTTTTTATATGAAAAACAGGTGCTGGGTACTGGGTGCTCACAGCAACTACTTTTTCATTGTTCGTTGCGGCTGGTGGCTACAGCCATGTATGTTTTTTATATGAAATACTTTGCAAATCAGGAGCCTATTTCAAGCTTTGTTGTGGACAGAGCCGGATCAGAATACGGTGCGCCCGGGGCATTTTTTTGAGAACAGCCACGGGCATAACAATACTTTCTCAGGGGTCATCTCTTGATCATGTCCGCAATCTGGAAAGCAACCTCCAGGCTCTGTTCTGCATTCAAACGCGGATCACACGATGTATTATACCTGCGATGAAGTTCAGCATCGGCTATATTCCTGGCCCCCCCGATGCATTCGGTTACATTGTCACCGGTCATCTCCAGATGAATCCCCCCGGGGATGGTTCCCTCGGCCCAGTGAATTTCAAAAAACCTGGAAATCTCAGAAAGGATATCATTGTAATTCCGGGTTTTATGACCCGATTCCGCAGTATATGTATTGGCGTGCATGGGGTCACAGCTCCAGACAATGTTAAATCCTTCTTTTTTACTTTCCCGCAACAAAGCGGGCAGTACCGTCTCGATATTATTCTTTCCAAAACGGGTGATCAGGGTCAAGCGACCGGCTTCATTGTCAGGATTGAGTATCTCAATGAGCCGTTTAACATCATCAAGTTTACTGGTGGGGCCGATTTTAATCCCAATGGGGTTGAGCACCCCCCTTAAAAATTCCACATGGGCACCGTCCACCTGGCGGGTGCGTTCCCCTATCCAGAGCATGTGGGCCGAGCAGTCATAACACCCCCCCGAAGTGGAATCCACACGGGTCATGGCCTCTTCATATCCCAGCAGCAGGGCCTCATGGGAGGTGAAGAACTGGGTCTGGTTGAGCTGGGGCGTATCTGTGGGTACCCCAATGGTGTTCATGAAATTAATGGCCTGATCAATCTGCCTGGCCAGACGATCATAGGAACGGCCCATGGGGGACTGGGCCACAAACTCATGGTTCCAGGCCTGGACCCGGGTCAGGGCCGCATAACCGCCCCGGGTAAATGCCCGCAGCAGATTCAAAGTGGATGCGGCAAGATAATAACCCTTTAGCATTAACTTGGGGTTGGGTTTCCGACCCTCTTTGGTGGGTTCAAGGGTGTTGACCATATCCCCCCGGTAAGAGGCGATTTCAACCCCATCCACATTTTCAGTATCTGATGAGCGGGGTTTGGCAAACTGCCCTGCAATGCGGCCCACCTTGATAACGGGCTTTTCACCGGCATAGGTGAGCACCACGGCCATCTGTAGCAGCACCTTTAAGGTTTCTCTTATGTTAGTGGCATTGACCTTTGAAAAATCTTCGGAACAATCTCCCCCCTGGAGAAGAAAGGCATCCCCTGTCACTGCCTTGGCCAACCCTTCCTTCAAGGTCCGTATTTCACCGGCAAACACCAGTGGCGGAAGCTCGGCAAGATCGGCAAGGACTTTGTCCAGTTTTTGCTGATCCGGCCACTTGGGTTGTTGAAGAGCTGTATAATTTTTCCAGCTTGATTTTGTCCATTCTGTCTGTATTGCTGCCATGTCTGTTATCCTTCTTGAATCATTGGGAATGGGTTCCCAATAATGTATATTTTCGGTTTGATAATGTAAATATTTGGCCTGTGCTCCATATTCACTCTAATTGGCACTGGGTAGTACACTAATATTAGAGGAGATCAGGCAAAACAAGTAAAAATGGGGTGCATGCCAAATATTTAAATCAGTTCACAACCCATGATCATCATTATATTTAACAATCCCGTCACCATAAGGCAAGGCCAATAAAACCAAGGGTAAAATCTATTTTTACCCACAATAAAGGGAGAAAATGGTATTACACCGCGCCATCTTCAGGCAACAGATATGAAAACAGGGTGGCAATGCCCAGCATGAAACAAAGGCCCATGAAAATCATAAAAAAATCACCGGCAACATCCCGGCACCCCCCCACCAGATAGTTACCACCAACGGTTCCCAGGCCATAGGACAGACTCACAAGACCAAAGGCTTTGGTGCTTTGGGTCACACCCATGGTTCTGGAAAGATAAGCCCCGTGGATGCCGTAAACAGCCATATGGTGCAACCCCATGGAAAAACAGGCAAGATAAAGCAGATACTCGTTCTTTGTCAGCACAAACAATGCAGTGGTAACACCCAGGGCGGGCATTAAATAAAGCAGGGTTTTACGGGCCGAGCCAAACCCGTCAATGACACGCCCCAGAAAAGGACCGCTGAGCACACCGCCCACGCCACATAAAAACCATCCCCGTCCCGCCTCTGCCACGGTAAATCCGGCACTGTCTTTCAGGATGGTCCCCATGAAAGTCAGGGCCGGCATATCCCCCATGCCGTTGGCAAAGGTCATGGCACAGCACATCATTGTAAGGCCCGGGGGAATTTTTTGGTTGGTTTTGGCGGTTTCGTGATCAGTCAGGGGAATCTGGAATAAAAGAGGAAGGCCAATGGCCACAATGGCCACGGAAAGAATGCCCGCCATACCCCACACATAATGCCATCCGTAATTTGCAATGATATGGGGTGCAAAAAAAGAGACCAGTATCATGGAAATGGGAGGACCGGAACAGACAACGGACAGGGCCCGGCCTCTTTTTTCCGGAGCCATGGACATGGAGATCAAAGGCACAATGGGAATCCAGGCAACGGCACCGGCGGCCATGAGGGATATTACCAGACAAATGGCCAGCACACTGGAATGGTTAAGATATAAGAGAAAAAAAACAGTGGTGGAAAAAAGCAGTGCCAGGGTCATGGCACGCCTGGCTCCCAGAAAAAGGGTGGACCATATGGCAGCATAGGACATCACAAGCAAAGAGATATTGTTCATGGCCGTGATGTACCCCAACTGGGAATAACTCCATCCAAAGGTCTCTTTCATTTCCGGGGCAAGGATAAAAAAGGTGGAGCATCCAAACCCATAGGGGATGACTTGCAGCAGCAGCAAAGAAAAAAGTATTCTGTTATCCGACATGGGGCTGGATTGTGACTGGACAAGCATGGATATCTTTCCAATTTTTGTTTTTAATGGGTTGCAGTGAAACGTTTAACTATAATTACCCAAAAGCCACTGTACGCAAGGATTCTATTTCACGGACGGTGCGGGGCTTGGCTTTGCCCAACCGACGCGAGCCTTTGTCCGTGATCAGATAATTTTCCTCATTTCTGATACCGCCAAAGCCTGTGTACGCTTCCAGGGCATGGTAATTGATAAACTGGGAAAAGCGCCCTTCTTTTTGCCACATTTCCATCAACTGGGGAATAAAATAGATCCCCGGTTCAACAGTTAATGTAAATCCCGGTTCCAGGGGTCTTGCAAGACGAAGGGATTTTAACCCAAACTGCTCACTTTTGGGCGCGCCGTCATATCCCACCCACACCTCACCTAAATTTTCCATGTCATGGACATCAAGCCCCATTAAATGGCCAAGCCCTGTGGGGAAAAACATGGCATGGGCCCCGGCTTCAACGGCCCCGGCCACATCCCCTTTCATCAATCCCAAATCTTTAAGGCCCCGGGCAATCTCAAGGGCCGCGGCAAAATGAACCTCTTTAAAAGAAATTCCCGGGGCAAGTAGAGACACGGCCTTGTCCTGGGCCGCCAACACAATTTCGTAAATATCACGCTGTTGGGTTGTAAAGGCAGGGGACACCGGAAAGGTGGTGGTGAGATCTCCGGCATATCCCATGGCGGTTTCAGCACCGGCATCCAGTAAAAAAAGCTGTCCTTCCCTAAGCATGTTACTCTGATCGTGGTTGTGAAGGGTCTGGCCGTTAACAGTGGCAATGATGGGAAAAGAAAGCCAATGATCAAAGGCTTTGGCCACCCGCTCCACTTCAGCTGCCACCCGGGCCTCGGTCATCCCCGGCAGGGCCGTTGTGACGGCAGTGGCATGCATGCCCACGGTGGTGTTTACCGCACTTTCAATCTCCGCCACCTCTTCATTGGATTTATAAAGACGCTGGGCCACCACCGCCTGGATTAATTCCAATGAAGCCATCCCTTCCATGGCACATAAGGGTGCTCCCATGAGCTCCATGAGACAGATTTTATGGTGATCCCGGTAGGGGGGTAGAAAATGAACCGGACGTCCCTGTTTTACGGCTGTGCTCAATACCTTTTTAAGATGAGACATGTCCAGGGTGTTTGTAATACCGCTTTGGGCACCCCGTCGGGCAATGGAGGGCCGGGCTCCCATCCACACAATTTCATCCATGGTGTAATCACGGCCAAACAGGTATTCCTGCCCGGTGTCACAGTCAAGTACCAGGGCAAGATCGGGGTGGGAAATGCCTGCATAATAAAGAAAAGTGCTGTCCTGGCGAAATCGATAACAATTGTCTGTAAAATTCACAGGACTTTCCCCATGCCCCAAAAAAAGCACAAGGCCATTTTTCACACGCTTTTTCAGAATATTTCTCCGATCCTGATAAATATTTTTATCAAACATCACTTCCCCCTTAAAATCAATTCCGGGTCGGTAAATATTGGGCAGGTAAGCCATTTACACTGATTTTTCCCTGCTTACCTGACATGGTATGCCACGCAGTCCCGATCAAGAGAATAAAGGCAGCGGCCAAACATTTACATTACCAATTCAAATATTTACCCGGACCAATACAGTTCACCTGTTTTTCCAAGTTGTTGTGGATTTATTTAAAAATGCAGAGATGCCGTCCTGGGCGTCTTCTGAGCAATTATTCATGACAATGGTGTTTTTGGCATAATGAAAAGCCTGGGCATCTGTCATGTCTGCCTGGGCGTAAAACCCCTGCTTGCCCACAGAAAGAGCAAATCCACTGGCTTTGGCAATGTCATTGGCAAGTTCCGTGGTTTCTGCATCAAGTGAATCCAAGGGAACCACCCGGTTAACAAGCCCCAATTCCTTGGCCTCTGCAGCAGGGAATTCCCTGCCGGTCAACAACATTTCCATGGCCGCTTTTCGGCCGATGGAACGGGTGATGGCTGCCATGGGGGTGGTGCAGAAAAGTCCGATTTTAACCCCGGGGGTTGAAAAACGGGCATCTTCCGCTGCCACCACCAGGTCACACCAGGCGGCAAGCTGACACCCGGCTGCCGTGGCAATGCCCCGGACCTGGGCAATCACCGGCTGGGGTAACTCATGGAGCATCATCATCATGCGGGTACATTGATCAAAAATTGTCCGATACTCTTTTACCCCGGCATCCACCATTTCTGCCAGGTAGTGACCGGCACAAAAATTGCTGCCCGTGGCTTTGATCACCAGAACTTTGATGGATTCATCCGTGGAAATCCGGTTTAACAAATGGGAAATTTCTTTGATCATCTGTTTTGACAGGGCATTGATTTTAGAAGGATTGTTCAAGGTGAGATAGCCCACTGAGGCATCCTGGGAAAATAAAATTTCTTGGTAGTCCATAGCAACGTCCTCCTGAATTTAAGTTTGGTGTTGAGCCCCGCCGTGGGGGTTAGCATCATACCATTTTCAATATTTGTTGTGGGCAGAGCCAAGGTCAGAATAGAGTCCGCCCGTGGCGGATAGATCAAAACTTGTAAAAAGCCTTGATGCCTTTTTTATGTAGTTGGGCATTCCAATGCTCATATCTTAGGATATCCATGGCTGCTCTGATATTTCTCTTTCTAATGGAGACAATCAAACGGTCATGTTCCCGGAGATTCTCCTCTTCCCATTCAACAATATAGGGACGCAATGGGAAATCATAAAGTCGCTGTTTTAAAGGCGTAACAATGCGTTTTAAAAAAACGTTGTCAGCCAGATCAAGGAAAATGTTGTGCAGCTCATTGTTAAGGGCGTAATACTCATCAAAAAGGCCCTTTTGAAGACGATGAAACAATTCTGCATTGATGCGCTCCATCTCTTCGAGATGGGATGACTCAAGTCTGTCAAATGCCTGCTCCAGGGCCACAGACTCCAGCCCGCCAAGTATCTGGTAGGCGTTAACCACATCCTCCAGGCTCAGTGAATTGATAATCACCCCCCGCCGGGGCAGTATGGAGACAAATCCTTCTGTTTCAAGTTGAATCAATGCATCCCGGAGTGGGGCTTTACTTATATCCAGCTCATTGCAAATTTCCGCCTGGTTGATGTATCTGCCAGAAGTCAATTCGCCCTTTTTCATTAAATCGCAAAAATAAGTATAAACCTGTTCCCGTAAGGATTTGTTAATAAAGGATTTACCATTCGTCATAGTTGATGCCATAAAAAATCTGCCATGTTTCCCCAAATAAATGTACTCTCATTAATGCCCATTTCCCAAAGCTATTTTTCTTAAAATAACCAACTATATCAGCACCTCTGCTTTTGTCAATATTCAAGCTGGCCGATATTCGGACAAGAAATATCCCAAATCTATATTACAAGAGCGGTAAAACCGGCACTTATCTCATATATCAATTCCATATTTTCTCAATCCCCCCCAAAGGCAGAAAGGCCCACCTCCACGGCCTGAGAGTATTTAAAACATCATAGACACGCCCCCTTTAAGGAGAATACCAAACCCAGACATTCACATCATAACTGTTTATAAAAAAACAATAATATAACCCCATGACAACCAAGAGCCAAAGCCGGACACAACGCTAAACTATATTTATATTCTTCTTGAAAACAAGTGTTAAAAATAACTTGACATATTTTTTTCATTGATATACCTCTGAATTCAAAACAATTGATATATCAGATATCAATTGTTTTTTTTAACCCATTATGGTTAATGATACCCAGAGATTATTGTGCAATTATAGTGTATCCATACATGCCGTAAATTAAAAACACAAAACTAATATATCACAAAACACATTATCCAGTCGGGCATAAAAAGGAAGGTCCCTGTGATAATAATCAAGGAGTTAAATCATGGAATTTACAAGAATAAAAAACTTTATTGATGGTGAATGGCTGGAAGAAACCGATGTGAAATATGTCCCCCTTTTTAACCCCTCCACCGGTGAACAGATCGGAGAAGTGCCCCTTTCTTCGGAAAAAACATCCCTTGCAGCAGTGGATTCATCCCATGCAGCCTATGATTCATGGAAATGGCTTCCCTTGAATAAACGCATGGCCTACCTCTTTGACATGCGACAGGCCATGATCAACCATAAAGAGGATCTGGCCGTTTCCATTGCCGTTGACCAGGCAAAACACATCAGTGAAGCCAGGGGGGAAGTGGAACGGGTTATCCAGATTCTGGAAACCGCCTGCAACATCCCCACCCTGATGCAGGGCGAACACCTGGACGGCATTGCCAACAATATCAACGGCCGGGTGGTGAAGCAATCCCTTGGGGTATTCGGGGGTGTGGCTCCCTTCAATTTTCCTGCCCTTGTGTTTGGCTGGTTCATTCCCTATGCCATAGGGGTGGGCAATACCTTTATTTACAAACCCTCCACCCAATCACCTTTATTCATGCAGAAAATGGGCGACATTTTCAATGAAATCGGGCTGCCCAAGGGCGTTGTCAATATTATCCACGGCAATCGCTCCATCCCCGGCACCTGGTATCAAAATCCCAAAATGACCGGGGTTTGCCTTGTGGGGTCCACCCCCACTGCAAAAAAAATGGCAGAAGCCTGCGGTCGGGGCGGTAAACGAAGCATGCTGCTGGGCGGTGCTAAAAATTATCTGGTGGCCATGGAAGATGTGGATTGGGACGTCTTCATTCCCAATTTTCTCCACTCCTGTTACGGATCTGCTGGCCAACGCTGCCTGGCAGGATCTGTTGTTGCCGCCGTACCCAAGGTGTATGACGAACTCATTGAACGTATTGTGGAAGCCTCCAAAGGCGTCACCATGGGCGATGCCATGGATCCTGATATTTACATGGGGCCTGTGATTTCAGCCAAGGCCAAGGCCAACATTGAAAAATACATTGAAATCGGAATTGAACAGGGCTCCACATTAGTACTGGACGGTCGTAACCCCCAATTGCCGGAAGCCAATAAAAACGGATACTTTGTGGGTCCCACAGTTTTTACCGATGTCACCCCCTGCCGAACCATTGCCAAAGAGGAAATTTTCGGTCCTGTGGTCTCTGTCATGAAAATCAGCGGCCTTGACGATGTGCTCAATATCATCCGTGAGCAGGAGTTCGGTAACGGTGCCTGTATTTTTACCCAGAATCAATTTTATGCGGAAAAATTCATCCAGGAGGCAGATGCCGGTATGATCGGTGTCAATGTGGGGGTGTGTGCTCCCCATCCCTATCTGCCCTTTGGCGGCATAAAAGATTCCCACCTGGGTACAGACAAAGTCCAGGGCAAGGACGGTATTGACTTTTTTACCCAGAACAAGGTGGCCACCATTCGCATTGCTCCCCCGGCAGGATATGAAGAAAAGAGCATTGAGACAAGCAGCAACAACTCCGTTAGAAGCTGTGTGGCGCAGTAACCACGAAATCTTAGCGGGCAGAACGAAATCAGAATAAGGTCTGCCCGTGGCAGTTAGCAGGAGCTGGGTATTGGGTGCTGGTCTTAACAGCAATTACTTTTTCATTGTTCGTTGTGGCTGGAGGCTACAGCCATGCGGGTTTTTATATGAAAAGGCCGCCTTCAAGTTTACCCCAGCAGAGCCCCCCCGAGGGGCAATAGGAATCGGCCAATTAAGTTGTCTACGGTTCCGGGCCGGGACCATTACCCCTCGGGAGGGGGGGCGGCATGCTACCATTTTCAACATGCGTTGTGGCCGTCAAAACATGCCTGTTATAAAAGCATGCAGCCTCAAAAACTTGAATATGATGTAAAAAAAGCGTAATTAGAGAAAGGAGAAAAAACTTACTGAAAGATGTGAAAACAAAAAGGGGAAATAGATGAAAAAGAAACCGGCAGTGGGAGTCGCAGCCATTGTTATCAAAAATGGAAAGGTATTGTTAGGGAAACGAAAGGGGGCCCATGGGGCTGGATCATGGGCCTTTCCCGGTGGCCACTTGGAGTTCAATGAATCCGTTGAAATGTGTGCCACAAGGGAAATCTTTGAAGAAACCGGCCTGTCTGTAAAAAATCCCCGCTTTGTCACAATGACCAATGACCTGTTCCATGAATCAGACAAACACTATGTGACCCTATTTGTTGTATGTGAATATAAAAACGGAGATGTGGAAATAAAAG
>NZ_FWXY01000080.1 GCF_900176365.1 Desulfocicer vacuolatum DSM 3385
GGGCATCCAAAAAAGTCCGTCGGAGGTCATGAGAAGGTGTTGCGGTAAGCACGATTTTTTTTATGTTGAGGCGACAACTTGCTTGACATCTACCGAAAGTGAATCCTGTGTAACGGTCTTCGTTCCATTCAATATGAGTTCATTAATTAGTACCGAAGACAGACTACAATTCTATCATTGGATGCTGGCGAAGACTCTTAAATACCTGCTCCATAAATTAAGAAAGAAAGGGGTCATCGTTTCAGGTCTAATAGCAAATCTTTTAAGTAATGATGAAAATGAAACCGAGAAAGAAATTCAAATCAGCTTGAAAGAAATAGTGAAACTGTTCGAAGCATCTTATAAGGGAAAGTCTGAAATAAACATTTCAGCACTTCCTGATATTGAAGATGTAAAAGAAGCTATACAGGTAATTTGCGATGAGAATTCACTTGATAGAATAGTATTCTTTTTTGATGAAGCTGCTCACGTTTTTAGACCAGAACAACAGCGACAATTTTTTAACCTTTTTAAAGATCTCAGATCTCCCTATATAACTTGTAACGCAGCTATTTATCCTGGAGTTACGCACTTTGGAGATTCCTTCGAGCCAATTCACGATTGTACGTATAAAAGATTAGAGAGAAATATTTCTGATCCTGATTATCTTCAATACTTTAAAGATATAGTCTTTAAACAATCTGACGAAAAACTGCGTTCTGACATGGATCGACAAAGAGAGCTCTTTAACACACTAACCCTTTCATCCGGTGGTAATCCAAGGATGTTGCTGAGAACTCTTCAAAATTTACCCAAACTCAATACATCTAATATCAATTCAGAGATCAAATCATTCTATCGAAACCAAATTTGGGGTGAACACACGGAGCTGGGCGAAAAATACAAAGGCCATAGAGGCGTAATAGATTGGGGGAGAGATTTTCTTGAACGGTCAGTCATTCCTAACCTGGAC
Source organism: Desulfocicer vacuolatum DSM 3385 (assembly GCF_900176365.1). Taxonomy (GTDB): domain Bacteria; phylum Desulfobacterota; class Desulfobacteria; order Desulfobacterales; family Desulfobacteraceae; genus Desulfocicer; species Desulfocicer vacuolatum. The sequence continues at coordinate 953 of NZ_FWXY01000080.1, forward strand.
AAGCCAGAACCAAAAAGGTTTTGTTGAATCACCATTCGCGGTATAATGATTCCCATAACATACAAATGCGAAAGGAGGTCAAT
>NZ_FWXY01000034.1 GCF_900176365.1 Desulfocicer vacuolatum DSM 3385
ATTTTTCTCTGCTCATTTTTATGCTCCTTTCAGGCATTTTTTATTACCCGATTACGAGCAAAAAGTCTCCACATTATATAGGGGGTTAGAGAGCTATATGATTTTAACAATAAGGAGCACAAAACCCAATCAAATGAAAAAAAGCCAAAAAAATCAGAATGAACAAGAAAACAAGCAACATTTCGTGGGTTGGATGCTATTTGTTTTATGTGCTGTTTTTTTTATCGCATCAAGCATAAAGAATCGAGATGTATTAACTTTAATTGGTAGTATCTTCTTTTTAGTTTCATGTGTTTTTTTTATTATCCCGCTGGTAAAAAAAATGAAACCGCCAAACCAACTTGGAGAAACTGAAAACAACGATTTTGTTAGAAAATAAAACCTCCGAGCATCCTCACCAGAGCCCCCCCCATGGGCAATAGGAACCGGACAATTGAGCTGTCTACAGTTCCGGTCCGGGCCCATTGTCCATGGGGGGGGCGGCATCAAAGATTTACGGCTTAATTCTTCGTGACCATTGACAAACTTTTCAGGCCATTCAAATATAATTTACTTCCCAATAGTTAACAAATGCGTTAATATAAGTTTTATGGAATGGGAAATATTATATTATAACGAGGCTCTCCAGAAAAGAATTAGCAAGCTACGCTACCTTCAGGGATTCAGGCAAGATATATTCGTCTCACAGAAAGAATGCTTATTTATGGCCCAAACCTGGGAATGCCTCACACAAAAGCATTGAAAGGCGGCCTTTTTGAGCTTCGGATGAAATCAAAAGAGGGAATTGGAAGAATATTTTATTGCACTATTGTCGGCAAGAGAATCGTGATTCTACATTCTTTCATCAAAAAAACAAACAAGATTCCTTCCAAAGAACTCAAAATTGCCATCTCACGCATGGATGAGGTCAAAAAATGATGACACATGAAGAATTTACCAAAAAATTATTACAAAATGTAGAAGTAAAAAAAGAATATGATGCCCTTGAAGAAGAATTTTCGTTGTTTGATGAGCTGCTCAAAGCAAGAGTTAAAGCCGGTATGACCCAGACAGAAGTTGCCACCCGTATGGGAACAAAAACTCCGGCTGTAGCCAGATTGGAAGCGGGAGGTGGAAATAAAAAACACTCACCTTCAGTATCCACACTCCGTAAATATGCCAAAGCTGTAGGCTGTGATTTAGAGATCAAGTTGGTAAGAAAAAAACTAACGTGAGCAGAGCTCATATTGGATAATTTTACCAAAGTTTACGCCCGTTCCGGGCGTAAACTTTGGCATTAAAAACAACGACAAAAAGCTGCCGCGCCGGTCTGTTAAATTTTATCCAGGATGGCCATGACCTGGAGAAATTTTTCCCGGGATCTTTTTTCCATGGCCTGGGCCTGGGCCAGGATTTCAGCCTTATAATCCTCGTCCTCAATGTTGGCCATATTGATTAAAACGTTTTGAAAAGCCCCCCATATACCGGTTTCCAATGCCTTGGCACCCACCTGGACATCTGATTTAGATGCAGGATTACCGTGTTCCGCCGTTGTGATCAGGGCATCCCATGCTTTATCCCCCAGGCTCATGGTTTCCAGGGGTACCTGGATGGCGGTTTTAAGTCCGGCCTGCATTTTAACCTTGCGGGCAACCTTTTCCGCCTCCGTGTTTCTGGGCATGCGCAAGCCTTCCATGTATTCGTTAAAGGCCGAGGTGTCTTTATCAATCATCGGGATCAGAGACTGAGTCAAATCGTTTAAAACGGGAATGACCGCCTGCATCTGGGATTCTTTGGACTCAAATTTACGGACCCCCTGGGTCAACTTTGCCACCATGGCACCAAGGCCTGTGCCCATGGCAGCCATGGCAGCCGAAGCAGATCCACCGCCCGGGGCAGATGTCCTGGCGGCAACTTCTTCAATGAATTCCCTGACCGTCATTGAAGCCAGAGGTTCGTCAGGGGCCTGGGCCACAATGTATTCAATGATTTTTTCCTTGGGATTAAACTGCGCAACAGAGTTAAGGCCCAGCCGCTCCATTGCCAGGCGGACTTTCTGTTCTTCCTGGTAAATAAACAACCCTTCCTTCTCAATATAGTAGTCGGCTGCCATGACCAGGGATTCCAGGGGCACAATGCCCACAATTTCAGAGCCTGCAACGGCAATGTTGAGCTCATCAGCCTTTTTCTTTACTTCTTCAAACAGCACATGTATGGGAGTAACCTTGTAATTGTTCAGATTTACGGTTACCTGGGCCATGTTGTATTCATCCACAAACCAGCCCATTCCTTTTACATCCTTGAGCTTGCCGGGCTGCCCCTTTCCGCGTCCTGCTTCCCTCAGGTCCAGGGCGATTCTGTGGGCCTGGTTGGAGGTGCCCAAAAGGTTGACGTTGTAGGCAATGAGAAACATCCGGGCGCCGGTGGCCGTGGCTCCCCAGGTGGGGACAAATTCACTGGGACCGAAATCCGGTGCCCATTGAGGATCTTTAAGGCGCTCTTCCAGGGCCTCGTATTCCCCTTTTCTGACATCGGGCAGTTTTTTTCTGTACGCTTGTTCCGAGGCTTCTTCATAGAGGAAAAAAGGAACATTGAGCTCTTGGGCAGCCCGTTTGGCAAAGGTTTTAGAAATTTCAACACACTCTTCCATGGTCACGTTGGCCACAGGGATAAAGGGGCAGACATCCATGGCCCCGAATCTGGGGTGTTCTCCCTTATGGGCACGCATGTCAATGTTTTCCCTGGCTGCCCGGGCCCCGGCCAGGGCACCTTCAATGACGGTTTTTTCATCGCCCACAAAGGTGTATACCGTTCGATTGGTTGATTTTCCAGGATCCACGTCCAGAAGTGTGACCCCTGTGGTGCTGCCAATGGCCTCGGCAATGGCGTTAATTACAGTCTCGTTTTGCCCTTCACTGAAATTGGGAACACACTCAATAATCTTTTTCATTCCTAAACTTCCCTTTTACTGCAAGTTAAAATCCCCTCCGGCCATAACCGGAGGGGACGAATTTATTTCTTAGAAAATGCAATCCTGCCGTTTTTAATCACCGTTTCCACAGTGTTTACCCCAAGGTGATAGGGGATGAACCGGTAGGAGGGGTATTCAAGGATAACCAGGTCGCCCTGCTTGCCCACATCAATGGAACCCACGGTGTCGGCCCTTCCAATGGCTGCCGCGCCATTAATGGTCAAAGCCGTCAATGCTTCTTCAGGGCTCAATTTCATATAAAGGCAGGCAAGGCCAAAAATAAGGGGAATGGAATTGGAAAAACAGGATCCCGGATTAAAATCCGTTGCCAGCGCCACCGCACATCCCTGGTCAATCATGTTCCGGCCCCGGGCATACGCCTCTTTCAGGCTGAAGGCCGTTCCCGGAAGCAGGGTGGCCACGGTGCCGGAATGGGCCAGATCAAGTATGCCCTGTTCCGAAGCCTGGAGAAGGTGATCCGCAGATACAGCCCCCAGTTCGGCGGCAAGTTCGGCACCGCCCAATTGTACAATTTCATCGGCATGGATCTTGGCACCAAATCCCAGGTCCTTGGCCCTGGAGAGAAGCCGCCTGGACTGATCAACGGAAAAAACATTTTTTTCGCAGAAAATATCGCAGAACTCAGCCAGTCCTTTTTCCTTGATTTCCGGAAGCATTTCCATGACATGATCGATGAACGCGTCTTCTTTGCCTTTGAACCCATCGGGTATGGCATGGGCACCAAGAAAAGTGGGGGCAATGTCCAGGACATGGCTCTTGTTGAGACAGGCCATTGCCTCCAGCTGCTTAAGTTCGGTGTCACGGTCCAGACCGTAGCCGCTTTTGCCCTCCACCGTGGTCACCCCAAAAGAGAGCATGGAATCAAGCCGTCTGGCGCCATCCGTGACCAGGGTTTCCAGGGAGGCTTTGCGGGTGGCCCCCACAGAGTTGGCAATGCCGCCTCCCCGGTTCATGATATCCATGTAGGAATCCCCTCGGAGCCGCCAGGCAAATTCATCGTGCCTGTATCCTCCAAATATAAAATGGGTGTGGGAATCCACAAAACCGGGAAGAACCGCCTTGCCGGCAGCATCTATGACGGTAATGTCCGGGTCTATTTCCCTGGCCACTTCTTCGGAGGCACCCACGGCGGCGATTTTCCCATCCATAATGAGCACACCACCGTCTTCTATAATGCCCAGCTGGGACATTTCCTCACCCTTTTTTGCGGTGAAACCTCTACAGGTCACCACCTGGGCAGCGTTTTTAATAATCAGGTTTCCGTTCATTTTTCCCCGGTTTATTTAATGCGTTCATCAACAAGGTCTGATATCATTTTATCGTCAGCCACATAAGGAATGGTCACATGGGCCTCTCCCTGGGACATTTCGTTAAAGCTCACACAGGTTTCCATGGAATGTTCATTTCTGGCCCATGCCCGCCGGGCAACACCGCCCATGACATCCCAGAGCATGGCCCGTTTAATAATGGAATCAATCCTTGCACTGCCGTCCAGGACCAGTCCAAATCCGCCGTTAACCGCCTTGCCAATGCCGACCCCACCGCCGTTGTGAAGGGCCACAAGGCTCATGCCCCGGGCACAGTTACCGGCAAAGCACTGAACTGCCATGTCGGCCATGATATTGGAGCCGTCCTTGATGTTGGCGGTTTCACGGAAGGGAGAGTCAGTGCCTCCGGTGTCATGGTGGTCCCTTCCCAGCATGACCGGACCGATTTCTCCTTTTCTCACCATATCATTGAATTTCAGCGCAATGTTCACCCGTCCCATGGCATCCTGATAAAGAATTCTGGCCTGGGTGCCCACAACCAGTCGGTTTTTGTGGGCATCACGGATCCAGATATAGTTGTCCCTGTCCTGGAACCTGCGGTCGGGGTCAATGCACGCCATGGCAGCCTGATCGGTCTTGAGCAAATCTTCCTCTCTGCCGGAGAGACAGACCCATCTAAAGGGGCCGTATCCATAGTCAAACATCAAGGGGCCCATGATGTCTTCCACATAGGAGGGGAAGATGAAACCGTCCATGGTATTTTCACCGTTTTTGCAGATCTCGGTGATCCCGGCATCAAACACTGCGCGCATAAAGGCATTGCCATAATCAAAAAAGTAAGTTCCCCTGTCCACAAGGGTCTTGATCAACTCATAGTGGCGGATCAAAGACTCATCCACCTTTTTTATAAATCCTTCGGAGTCATCCTTGAGCATCTGGGTTCTTTGTTCAAAACTCATGCCCTGGGGACAGTATCCACCGCCATGGGCCACGTGGCAGGAGGTCTGATCGGAAAGAAGTTCAATGTGGATATTATTGTCCACAGCATATTCCAGCAGATCCACCACATTACCGTGAAAGGCAATGGCCAGGGCCTCTTTTTTCTCCACGGCAGCCTTTGCCAGCTCAAAACTTTCAGCCGGGCTCTGGGTGACTTTGCTGACCCAACCCTGGTCAAACCGGGTCATGATCCTGGATTCATCCACTTCTGCGATGATACCCACACCATTGGCGATCTCAATGGCTTTACCCTGGGCACCGCTCATGCCCCCCAGCCCGGAGGTGACAAACAGTCTTCCGGTAAGATCTCCGTCTTCGGGAACCCCAAGCTCCAGGCGGGCAGCATTTAAAAGGGTACCATAGGTGCCGTGCACAATACCCTGGGGACCAATGTACATCCAGCCGCCTGCGGTCATCTGGCCATAGTTGGCAACCCCCAGAGATATGGCCCGCTCCCAGTTTTCCTGGTCATTGAACAGTCCCACCATCATGGCGTTGGTGATAATGGTTCTGGGTGAAGAAGGAGAGGATTTGAACAATCCCAACGGATGGCCGGATTCCACCACCAGGGTCTGGTCTTCGGTGAGGTTTTCCAGGTATTTTTTTATGAGATGGTATTGCATCCAGTTCTGGCAGACCTGTCCGGTTTCTCCGTAGGTGACCATTTCGTAGGGGTAAAGGCCGATTTCAAAGTCCAGGTTGTTGTCGATCATGACCTGGAAAGCCTTGCCTTCGGTGCAGCGCCCCTTGTAATCGTCAAGGGGAAGGCCTTTGATGCGGCCGGCAGGTCTGAACCGGTATCCGTAGATACGGCCAAAGGTCATCAATTCGTCCAGGAATTCCGGTGCCATTTTTTCGTGCCATTCTTCAGGCAGATATCTCAAGGCGTTTTTAAGGGCCAGGGCGATTTCACCCTTGTTCAGGTGCAAGGGGCGGCTGGGGGCCCTGCGGATACCCTCTTCAAATTCAGGCATCTGGGGCAGTTCAGTGAAAATGTCCTGGAGAGTGATGGTCATTGCATTGGAAACATCGATATTTTTCATGGCGGTTGTCTTTCCTTTTTTAAATAATTTTATTTTCTGCCAGCGTGCTGATGAACTCATCGTCAAATCCGAGTTCATTTTTCAACACCTCTTTGGTGTGTTCACCCAGGAGGGGAGACGGTCCCTGGATGGATGCCTTTGTCTGGGAGAATTTTACAGGCATGGCCGGAAGCCTTGTGGGACCCGCAACGGGGTGTTCCACATCCACCAGCATTTGTCTGGCTTTAATGTGTTCGCTTTCTGCAATCTGCTGGATATTGTAAATGGGAGACGAAGGAACCCTGGCCTGTTCAAGGATCTCCAGAACCTGATCCACGGTTAATTTCTTTGACCAGGTATGGATGATCTCCTTAAGGGCAGTATCGTTTTTTCCTCTGATGGTGTCTGTTAAAAAACGTTCATCTTCCATAAGTTCGGACCGGCCCATGGCCTCGCACAGTCTGGAAAATCCTGTATTATCAAAGGTGGCAATGGTGAAATACCCATCCCGGGCCTCAAAAACATCATAGGGATAGCTTGTGGGATGGCGGGAACCCATTCGGTCCAACACTTTTTTATCGTCCCCCAGATAAGAGAACAGGGACATTTCCAACAAAGAGAAAATTGAATCCACCATGGAGACATCAATGGACTGGCCCTGTCCGGTTTTTTCCCTGTTCAGCAGGGCCGTGACAATGGCAAATGCCGTGTACATGGCTGTGGAGGTATCTCCCAGGGAGACCCCCACCCGGGTGGGAGGCGCTCCTTTCTGGCCGTTTACACTCATGATGCCCCCCATGGCCTGGGCCACCAGATCAAAAGCAGGCAGATGTTTCATGGGGCTGTCCTGGCCAAATCCGGAGATGGAAGCATAGATGATGCCGGGATTGATCTCTTTAACTTCAGGGTAGGACAGGCCCAGCTTTGCCATGACCCCGGGCCGAAAGTTTTCCACAATGACATCTGATTTTTTGATCAGGGATTTCAGGATCTCAAGCCCCCGGGCCTCCTTAAGATTTAAGGTGATGCCCTTTTTGCCCCTGTTCAGGGACATGAAATAGAGACTTTCCCCGTTGACGGCAGCCGAGGGTTCCCTTGCGCCGTCTCCACCCAGGGGATGTTCCACCTTGATAACTTCAGCACCCATATCTGCCAGCATGGCTGTGCAGAAAGGACCGCTCAATACCCGGGTCAGATCCAGGACTTTAATATTTTTCAGTGCACTCATAACGCATTCTCCTTGTGGTGCGGTTTAGTTGAGCTGACCGATGAGCCGTCGGCTGATCAGATCCATCCGGGTAATATTTCTACCCAACAGGGTTCGTAAACATTTTACATCGCGGAAAAAGTGTTCCACTGGAAATTCAATCATATACCCCACCCCCCCGTGGATCTGCAGGGCTTCGTCGGTGAGATATTCGGCCAAATGCTGGGCAGAGAGCTGGGCTGCGATCAAATCCGTCAGTCCGACGCATTTTTTGTCACAGGCCCGGGCCGCTGAATAGACCGAGGCACGGCCTTCTTGAAGTCTTGTATACATGGCGGCGATTTTCTGGCTGATACCCTGGAATGCAGCGATCTTGCGGCGAAACTGCTCCCTTTCCTTGGCATACCCCAGGGCCAGGTCAAAGGCTCCCTGGGCCATTCCCAGAAACATGGCCCCAGTCTTGATCAAAAGATTTTTCTCAAGGATGTTGACCGGATCAACCCCTTTTGTATCGCAGGTGATCATGGTACCTGTGGACACCCGGGTGGACTCAAACTTCACACTGTTCCAGTGTGTCATGTCCATACCCAGTTTTTTTATGAGCTCAGACACGGCAATGCCGGGCATATCTTTGGGAAACAGGAGTAAAATCCGTTCGCCTTGGCCGTCTTCGGGATGGGCCACAGTGAGGAAAAAATCGGCAATATCGGCATTGACCACCACAGATGCTTCCCCGTTTAAAACCAGGGTGTCATCGGTTTTCCGGTAGCAAATGGGGCCCGGCTCCTGGCCCAGTTCCGGGCAGATCAGGGCGGTGACGGATTTACCTTTTAGCAAGGGGGCGTTAAGGGCTTTGATCTGTTCCGGGGTGCCAAACCGGGCCACAGTCTCGGCCCCGGCATCGGCAAAGGACAGGGCCAGGCCCATGGTGGAATCCCGGCGGCACAGCTCTTCTGTTACCAGGACACTATCCATGATTCCGCATTCCTGCCCCCCGGCGGATTCCGGCCAGGTCAGGCCGATGAGATCCAGTTTACAGGCGGTTTTAAGTGTCTTTTTGGGAAATTGTTGTTTTTCCATGAGGTCCAGAATCTGGTCGTCATCAAATTCGCCCCGGGCAAAATCCCTTGCGGCTTTCTGTATAAAGGTCTGTTCTTCTGTGAGTAGGCATGTCATGGGTTTATCTCCTTTTCCTTATAAGGGGCGCTGACCGGCGAGCAGTTTACGTCCAATGATGATCCGGTGTATTTCTGCGGTGCCTTCAAAAATCCGCAAGATTCTTGCATCCCGCAGAATCCGTTCCACCACGTTTTCAAAAAGACAGCCGTCCTTTCCGAAAATTTCCATGGCCTTTTCAACCACCCGGCCCACCATCTCTGACCCGTAAAGTTTACACATGGCAACTTCCAGCTGGGCATCTTCCTTGCGGTCCATTTTGGCAGCCGTTTTATAGAGTATGGTTCTTGCGGCGTAGAGTTCTGTGGCCATGTCGGCCAGGAGCCACTCAAATGACTGGTACCGTGAAAGGGGTTTATCGTTGAATTTTTTGGAGGTGGCATATTCCACAGCCATGTCCAACAACCGTGTGGCCATACCCACCGAGGTGGCGGCAACTCCCATGCGACCTTCATCAACGGTTTTCAGGGCCACTGTCAACCCTTTGCCCTCGGTACCGATAAGATTTTGAACCGGCACCGGGGTGTCCTTGAAAATCACTTCACTCTTGTGGGAGCCCTGCATGCCCATGGACTGGTGAACATTACCGATGGAAATACCCGGAAAATCCTTTTCCACGATAAAGGCAGAAATGCCTCCCTTGGCACCTTTGTCCGGATCTGTGACGGCAATAACGATGAAAACATCGGCAATGGGTGCATTGGTGATAAAATGTTTCATGCCGTTGAGCAGGTAAACATCCCCTTTTTTTTCAGCCGTGGTGGTGATGCTGGCGGCGTCAGATCCGGCATTTGGTTCAGTAAGGGTAAAGGCGGAAATCCATTCGCCGCTGGCCAGCCTGGGCAGATATTTTTTTTTCTGCGCTTCATTACCGTCCAGGACAATACTTCTGGAACCCAGGCCGTTGTTGAGGCTGATGATGTCCATAAAGGCGAAATGGGTCTTGGCCAGCTCTTCTTCAACTGTGCAAAAGGCCGTTTTGCCCATGCCCATACCCCCATATTCTTTGGGGATGGTCAGTCCGAAATACCCCCTCTCTCTCATTTGGGCCAGAATATGCTCGGGAATCCGGTTGTTGCTTTCAACATCCTGCTCAAATGGTGCCAGCTCTTTTTGTGCAAATTGCCGGATTTCCATTCTGAGCGCTTCCAATTGATCTGCTTGCAAAAGGGTCATCACTGCCTCCTTGGAAAAGGTATAAAATCAAATGAATCAGTGGTTAATCATTTTAGTTAGCTTTTTATATAACTACTTATATAATTACTTAAAAGGTTTTGTATTTGTCAATAGTTTTTAATTTTTTTTGGAAAAAAGGAGGGTAATCAGGGCTTTGAAGAAAGGACTTTTCAAGGGATAAAACGATTTTTCGGCATGATTCATTTTCCAATTTACACTTTTCAAAAAAATATGCCCATTTCCCGGGAACACTTCATCGAAAAGTGTAAACTACTTTTGAAATTGTATGAAAAATGCCGATTTTTCAAACTGAAAAACGCAATGGGAAGAACAACCAATCACGATAACGAGGTATTCAGGCAGGTAAAGAGCAGCTGGAAAAATCCAGCCAACACGTGGTAAAGAATCCGGCCCTTAAAAAATAAAGGTATGAGCCGGCTGATGATTTTTTTTGTGTGGCAGGCAGGTATGGCAGGTAGGATTTTATTGCGGCCCTGTTGCATCCGGCCGTGTTTTTAACTTATTTGATCTGTATGCAGATCATATTTTTACCCTGGATTTGCCAGGAGTGGCAGAGTTTTGCCTCGCCTGTCTGGTGAAAGAGATGGCCGGCGGGCAGGTGGATTTCATTTTTCCCCGGCCGGTTCAGAAAGGTATCGTGTTCAGGGGCATAGATCAGAAAATCTGTGGCATTAATTTCCAGGTCATAACGTCCTTGTGCCTTGAATAGATCCACAGAGGCGGAGTATCGGTCCTTACGAACCATGATGTTGAAATCCTGGATCGGGCCGTTGAGCAAGGTGGCACGGGTACCGGCATCTCCGGAAAATTGTGCCAGATCATAAGGGCTCCGGAATTTATGGTTCTCACCGGTGGCACAAAACAGGTCCATGCCCTTTCCCTCCAGCATGATCAAAATTCGGTCATACCCTGAAAAATCTGAAAAAAAACCGTCCCTGTCCACCACGGCCCGGCTGATGCGCCAGTCAAAGGGAGCATCTTTTTTTGTCTGTTTAATCATCAATTCACGGGTCACCCCCTGCCCATTTTTCCAGGGCAGATCCAAAAAGTCACTGGGTGGGATAATGGTATATTTCATTGTATTTTCCGGCATGGGTGCTTATCCCATGATTTTATAAAGCTGTGCAAAGGAAACAGTGGCGCCTTCTTCTATTTCTTTGAGCTTGAAATTATTTTTCTGATATAATTTTAAAATATTGGAACTTGCAGTTTCCACACTGGCGGTGATTTCCGTGATCCCTTTTTTTTCCAGTTCAAGGGATGTTTTATCCAGTAATATCTGTATGATCTGATCTGATATCTGTTCTTTTTCAAATATTAATGTTAACCGGGCCGTTTGGGTGGGTGCGTCAATGGCGGCGGCACAGGCGGCAATGGTCCGGTCCCCAAGAACAGCCAGAAGGATCACATGGGTTTGGCTTTCATATACAAGTTTATGGGTCTGATTGATCCAGTCCATGTTGCCCTGAATGGTGTCGGGGTTTTCTGCGATCCAGTTAAGTGCCAGGGCCATGAGCCCCTCGTGGTAGGCTTCGGCATAGGGGACGATCTCAATTTTTTCAAGAAAGCGATTGAACTGAAGTTTTTTTTCAACCAGATCCACAAGATCAACGCGGTCCATCTCATCTTCCAGTTCTTCCAATAGCTCAAGGGCTTTGGAGGATGCGCCTTCACTTCTGGGCAGTTCATGCATGGTTTCCAGCAGGGCCCGCCATACCGGCTTGATTTCGCTAAGTTTTTCTTTTCCTGCATTGGTAAGTATAACTTTTTTGACCCGCTTATCTTCTTTGTTCTGCTGAATGTTGACAAATCCCTTTTTTTTCAAAGCGGTGACGATCTGGCTGGCGCCTGGATGGGTGATTTCCAATTCCCCGGCAACCTTTGAAATAGTGACTTCTTTGTGTCTACTCAGAAGATAGAACACCGGGAACCAGCTGGCTTCAAAACGGATACCCTGGTCGGCATAAATTATTGAAAGATCATTAAAAAATTTATCGCTCAACCTTTTAAGCCGTGTGCCGAACAAGAGTGTACCGGTTTTTTTATAAAGGGACATATCAAGCCTTTTCATTATTAATTATATAAATGCCCCATAAAAAACACATACACCCCGTACTTTGCAAGCAATTTTCCTGATTTTCCCGGGGCAGCCGCGCATGCCCCGGGAATATGACAAATTTAATTAAAAAATGATGTGGGCCGCAATGGCTACCAAGGGAATGGCAATGATGGTACGGATAAAGAAAATGGCAACAAGTTCCCACACCTTTAATGGAATGTCTGCTTCCAGCATGGCATTGGCGCTTTCTGTGAAAAATATGACCTGTACCGTGGACAGGGTACAGACAAAAAACAGGCTCATGGTGGATACTTTTGCCCCGGATGCGATGATGATGGGCAGCGCAATCTCGGTAATGGATACCAGGACTGTTGAGCCAATGGCCTGTGCATCGGGAAGGCCCATGAGCTCGAGTATGGGAGTAACAGGAACACCCAGCCAGTCAAATACCTGGGTATAGGTGGCCAGAATCAGGGCCAGGGTGGCAATGGAAACCACGTAGCCCACAATTTTCTGTGCAAATTTTACCGCATCAATAACACCCTGGGAAAACATCCGGGGATTGGCTCCCGCCGCCTTTTCCATGGCAACACCGGCGGCTTCGCCGATAATCTTTGGGCTCAATGGGGCGGGGGTTCGCATCTCTTGTGTTTGTTCCCGACCGTCTATATAAACATCTTTTTTCAAGGACAGGGGGGGAATCCGGGTCACAATGGCCGCCAGGATAAAGGTGATAATAAACGAGGAGATAATCACATGGGGAAGGTATTCCATGATACCGCCGATGGAGGTCAAAAGGGCGAAAAAGCCAAGGGAGCATATACTGAAGTTAGTGGCGATGCTGGCCGATTCCCGCTGGGTATAATACCCGTTTTTATATATTTTATTGGTGATGAAAATTCCCACAGCCGGATCGGCCACAAAAGATGTCACCGCATCCACAGCTGACCTGCCTGGAAGGCGATAAATGGGTCGCATCAAAGGTGCCATCAGGGTGCCGATAAATTCGAGAAATCCAAATTCGGTCAAAAACATCACCAGGGTGCCGGCAAGGGAAACCGTGAGTAGAACACTGCAGCCAATGTGAAAGGCCAGACCGCCGATATCCTTATGGAGAAGCCATTCCGGCCCGATCTTAAAGACGATCATAAACCCGAAAACAGCTGCCAGTCCAAAGAGAAAACCATTAAAAAGACCGTCTTTTTCATGGTATTTCTTAAATACGGGAATCTGTGTGGTCCTGGAAAGAATCCAGGTGACAAACAAGAGGACGACAACACCCAAAGTAAGATATTCCAGGCCTTTTCCAAGAAATTCCTTGATTAAATCAATGATCAGGATCAAAGGAATTTTTGATTCTCCAGATGCCGTGGAAAAGGGAATAAAAAACAAAATAATCCCCACCAGGCTTCCGGCGATTGATTTGAAGGCCGCTCCCCCTTTGGCGCTCTGCTCCATGGCCTCATCCTTTTTCAAAGCTTCTTCCATCTGTCACTAACTCCTTTACACATTTATATTGTTAATAATACGAACAGCATCGATGGACCAGACTTTTTTTCCGGTTGGCGGCGCTGCCGTCCAAATCCATTGATCCCTCCTTTTGCGAAAATATGCACATTCAGTGGTGCGTAATAAATTATTTTTGAATTTATATTAGTATTTATATAAAATCTTATATATGTGCCAATCCTTATTTGTCAAGACTTTTTTGGGGTTGGATATGGGATAAAAACAGGTGGGGGGAAAGCTGTCCTGATTGTAAATTCAGTGCTTGAATAGGAATATCACGTCATTTTTTTTAAAAAGACTTACAAAGAAAAAAGTTGAAAAATTGCTATTATAATGTTCACAAAATGTTTATAAAGCCAGAGTTATAAACACATATTTATAAATCAGTACAAAACCCATTTTTTTTAAACACAAAAACAGATACATTCCAGTAAATTTGATAAGAAAATTATTCTTTTAATATTCAGCCCTTATAACTTTTATTAGCTTATAAACACCCCTTATTATGAATTATTAAAAATATTATTTTATATAAAAGACTTTCCAAACCCAAAATGTATTTTAAGCTTTGTTGTGGGTGGAACCGAATCAGAATACGGTCTGCCCGTGGCAGTTATATGAAATACAAAAAACAAATTAAAAAGGTTCTTCAGACTCATAAACAAAATTATTATGAAAATTCTTCATATTTTAAGCCAAATGCCGGATTTCACAGGTTCGGGAAAAACCCTTCAAGCCATTATTAAACAGGCAGAAATCAAAGGGCATGACAATTTTATGGTTGCCGGGATTCAGAACGATTTTCAACCTGATCCAAACCTGATACATTTAAATCATGCCATTTTTGTCCGCTTTAACGGTATTGATCTTAATTTTCCATTGCCGGGCATGAGCGATGTCATGCCATACAAAAGCACGGTTTTCTCCGGCATGACTTCGGAATCATTGGCACAATACCAAAGGGCATTTAAACATAAAATTGAATTGGCAAAGGAACGATTCAACCCGGATATTATTCATACCCATCATCTCTGGATTGCTTCAAAAATTGCCCGGGAAGTATTTGCAGAACGTCCCGTGGTCACCTCATGCCATGGCACTTGCCTGCGTCAATATTCCCTGTGCCCGGAAATAGGGACGCAAATCACCGGGGCCGTCAAAAAAATGGATAGAATATTCTGCCTGAGCCGTCACCAGAAGAATCAGGTTCAACAAATTCACGGCATTGCGCCTGAAAAAATAAAAATAACCGGTGCAGGGTTTGATCAAAACCTGTTTAACTTTAACGCGAAATCTGACACCAAAAAAAATAAAGGCCCTGTTGAAATCCTTTACGCGGGTAAATTGAGCCGGGCCAAAGGGGTTCCATGGCTGCTGCGTTCCCTTCAGACACTGCCCCATCTTAACTTTCGCCTTCATCTGGCCGGATCGGGAAGTGGCATGGAAAAAGAAGCGTGTCTGGCATTGGCATGGGCCCTGGGAGACCGGGTAATTTTACATGGGGCCCTCTCACATAACGATCTGGCCTGTGTGATGCGAAAAGCCCATCTTTTTGTACTGCCCTCATTTTTTGAGGGATTACCTCTGGTCATTATGGAAGCCCTGGCTTCAGGGTGCCGCATCCTGACCACAGCATTGCCGGGCACAAGAGAAATATTAAAGGATACTCAATCTGATATGGTGGATTTAATAGAACTGCCGGAACTTAAAAATATTGATACTCCCTTTGAGAAGGATATACCCTTACTGGAACAAAGATTGTCCCAGGGCCTTGAAAACAGCATCAAAATAATCCTGTCCAGCAGGCAACCGGATATAAGATGGGCAAAAGATATCACCCATGAATATACATGGGAAAAGGTTTTTTCAAGAATGGAAGATGCGTATCACTGCCACGGGACCGTATTTTGATCTCGGTCTGTAAACAACTAAGCTGGAAATACGCCCTTGAGGAGTATTTCATATAAACGGGCATTTTCTGTGGATCACAACAAATATAAGGTCATAGACGCGGAGCCAAATGGTATTATATCGCCGCCCCCCCCGACGGGCAATGGTCCCGGACCGGAACTGTAGACAGCTCGATTGTCCGGTTCCTATTGCCCATCGGAGGGGCGGCTCTGATGAGGTTGCCCGGAAGTTTTATTTTCTACTAAAAAAAACAACTTAAAACCGATTTTACATTTTAATGGCAATGGCAGCAATATCGTCATGGCACTTAAAACGGGGATATGCCAGACAAAGAGGGTCTGTATCTTCCTTTTGCCGCACCATATCCTTTACCCCGTTAAGGCCCACTGAAAAATATGCCTTTACCAGAGGGGTGTAATCTTTTCGTTTTTCAGGAACCTGTTCAGGGATGAACAGGCCGTCTGTAAACAAAAGAATATCAGTGACCCTGTTTAAAGATTCCGTGCCTTGATTAAAAAAATTTTCTGCCCGGGGATCACCGTTCAGCACTCCATAATCAATGTTCATGCCCAGCCTGACCTTTTTAATCTGGGGGAACAATGCTTTTTTAAGGCCCAACAGGCAGGTATTTGTACTGTCATCGGTTAAACTGTCAACGTTATCCACCCGGGCAGACACCAAGTCCTTCCACAGGGTCAAGGTTTCATAGTCATGGTCCTCCTGATTTGCCAGAACCTTGTGGGAACCATCTTCGTAAATCAAAATAATCACGGCATCGCCGATCTGGACCCATTCCAGACTTTCTTTTTTTACCCGGACCACAGCCGCCGTTGTACTCCAGAGATTTTCTTTTTTGGATATATTGACCCCGTTCTGGAGCATTTTTCCCATAATTTCTCTGTTTGCCTGGCAGGCAAGGTGTGTTAAAGGATAATGATTGCGACTGAAAACAGAACCCGCTGTTTGTGCCGCAATGTTGCCGCCTGTTTTTCCATGAACAAAGGTCTGAGCCGTGAGGCTGGTTGCCCCGTCAAATACTCCGAAGATATTATCCTTCATTACCAGACAATCTTCATTTATGTTTGCCGTTCCTTTTTCAAGTATGCACTGGGTATCCATTTTTCTCCGTTTTCATTCAGATAAAGACATTCAGGAATCGGTCTTAAATAAACTGCCCGTTTTATATATGCCGAAGTGCGAACATTTCGTGCCCATGCCCGCAGGTTATGGGGCGGGCGGAGCCTCCGTCCTTTCAGCTTAAGTTATTTCGGACGCATTCCTTAATCATCTAAAATTATAAAAACGGATCAAAACAAGTCAAAATGATAATTTCTATGGGCTTTTGTATCTAAATTAGAATTATCAATGACCATGAAGAGCCCTTTCTTGAGAGGTGCATCCCCATGTTGCGAGCAAGCCCGATTGTAAATATTTGGCCGGTGCCCCATTTTCACTTAGCTGGGACTGCGTAGCATACTATTACCCAACTAAGCGAAGATGGGGTGCTGCCCGAATATTTACGCCCGATTATTGTTATTATAATGTTTATAAAATGTTTATAAACATAAAGTTATAAACACATTTTCACAAACCAATACAAAACCCACTCGTTGTAAACATCAAATAATATCATTTCAAGCAAATTTAATTAATCCATTATGCTTGTAATATCATGGGTTTATATATTTTATAAGCTTATCAACACGTCTTATTATAAATTATTAAAAAGAATTATTATTTAAAAAAACAGATAAACCGAATAACAGTTGATTTTGCTTTATCCTATATTGTGGATCACAGATCGAACACCATTGAGCATACTGACATTACCACAGCAGACGTATTTGATGAACCGGGCTTCCCTGAGTTTTAACTTTTTGAAAATCTGCCGTTCCGAAATACCTTTTTCCCACAGAAAAACGATATCTCCGTATAAATTTTCAAGAAAATCTAATTTCGTAAGAATATGTTTTTTCCCATTTTTCAAACAAGGATTATGGGCACACAGCACCGTATCAAAATCCATGGCTGCCACTTTTTTCAATGAAGCAATCTGGGTGCCCACATCTTCATCTGATCTAAAAAATTTAATTCTATCCCCCAGATACAGGTCACCTGAAAAAATAATTCCCTGTTCCGGCAAAAAATAGACAGTATGATCTTTTGAATGGCCCGGGGTATGTACCGGCATCATGCAACCAAGGGAGGTATCTATCTTGGCTGCCAGGGCGTTTACCGACACCGGTGTGGTCTTGCCCCAAACATATTTCTGATAGGGCAAAATGTCATAGGGAGTCCTTAATTTTGTCTGGGTCAGGGCATGGCCATACACTGTGGCCCCCTGGGCGCTGTGAATGGCTGCAGCATTTCCGGAATGATCTTCATGGTGATGGGTGAGAAAAATTTGTTTGACCCCATGGGAACCGGCCAGGGCCAGTGCCTCTTTTTTCATATGGGATTGGCCTGTGTCCACCATTGTTTCGCCAAACAAATAGCAATAAACGGTCATCATGGGAGGCCCCGCAAGGGACCATCCCAGCTGAAGGGCTTTGATTCCATGATCAAAATCGTATGTTTTACAAAATCTCATGGTTCCTCTGGCTGTTTTTATCTTTAATGATTTCGGATCGAAAATTTTATAAGTTGAGCGAAATAATTTGCCTTTTGGCCCATCTACTGCATTGCATTAAAGGTCAAATAGGGCTGAGCTATTAAATTTTTAATGCGCCTTGTTGTAGATGAACCACCCGATTTTATAAATTGGTCTGCGTTATTTCTGTTCAAGTTATTTTCATCTGCGATCCTTAGTTTCCAACTGATCCCGTGACCCGGCATCAAACTCAAAATTAAGCATTCTATAAGCATTCCAAGGAAGGGCTCATCAGCTGGACCACCATAAGGTTTTATTACAAAATGATCCACGTTATCAGCAAGCCCATCATAGTTCAGAGTAATTCCCTCTTTTGAAAAGAAAATAGTAATGATATCATGCTCTCATGAAACAATCATTTTAAAAAAATATATATGCTTTTGCAAACAGTCTTGACAGATTCTTGACAAAGCATTCAAAATTATTCGTGTGGCAAGAGATTAACTTGTGGATTAAAATCGCCTTTTCAGGTCGACGTAATTTAAAAGGAGTGGATTTGTTTTGAAAACTTTTCTATTGGCCGCCGTGTCACTGGGTTTATTCACAAACCTTTGGGGAGCCGATCTGGCCGCCGAGCCAGTCGAAATTTATGGTACCTACACCGCCGGCTGCATCTGCAATGCAACTGTCCTTCCAGCACAAGGCCGGGGATATCAGGTAGTTCGCCTCAAACGGCAACGTTATTTCGGTCATCCCACCCTGATCAGTTTGATTGAGGATCTGGGACAACAAGTATTCGCTAATGATTGGGGAATACTATATATCGGGGATTTAAGCCAAAAAACAGGAGGCCCCATGCCCAACGGGCATGCCAGTCACCAAAACGGTTTGGATGCGGATATCATGCTCATGGGAATCGGATTAAAAGGAGATCTGTTCCTCAATGAAACCCAGCGTGAAAAATTCAAACCGCAATCAGTTTTAAACAAAACATTCACAGACCTTGATCTCCGGAAATGGCATCCCCGGCACGGAGAGGTCATCCGAGCGGCAGCAAGCTTTACCCGGGTGGAACGTATTTTTGTCCATCCCCTTATTAAACGTGCCTTGTGTCGACAATTTGCTGGTGAAAAATGGCTGCATAAAATTCGTCCCTGGTGGGGGCATTACCAACATTTTCATATCCGCCTGGCTTGTCCGGGCGACTCACCCCACTGTGTATCCCAGCCTGAACCACCATTGAAAACGGGTTGTGGGGAGGATCTGAATTGGTGGTTTTCTGATGAAGCACAGCAGACTTTCAGAAAAAAAACAAAAGGAAGCAAAACTCCCCAAAAGCCCTCTTTACCGCCACAATGTCTTAAATTATTGGGAATTTAAAAATAGAAAAAGCAGATGTGGGAAAATTTATTTTTATTGTGAACTCTGTGTCTGGAAAGGAATGTTTTTTTAACCTGAAAATGTTCCTATTAACTGTTATTTACATAGTTATGTCCGAGTATAAAGAAGTGATTAATGGGGCTTGGTCATAACGTCGGCCATTTTGTGATAAAATTTTGGCGGTAAAAATTAATGCCTTTAATTACAACCCCTTATAGCTAATAAAATATTATCTCATGTATAGTGACCCAGCTTATGATCAACCCCGATTAATGGAGGGTGTGTCAATGATAAAAATTGTAGAAGTCGGCCCAAGAGATGGATTGCAAAACGAAACCGCAACGGTTCCGGTGGATGCCAAAGTTGCCTTTGTGAATGCTTTGTCCGACACAGGTGTCAGTGAAATAGAGGTCAGCGCATTTGTGTCTTCAAAGATGGTACCCCAGCTCAGGGATGCCGGTACTGTTTTTAAAAATATCCGTCGAAAAAAAGGAATTATTTATTCGGCACTTGTTCCTAACATTAAGGGATTTGATCGTGCAGTTGACGCTGATGTCGAAAAAATATCTGTATTTACAGCTGCCAGTGAAACCTTTAATCAAAAAAACATCAATACCACTGTGGATGGCTCCCTGGATCGCTTTCAACCTGTTGTTAAGCGAGCTGTAAAACAGGGTCTGCCTGTCCGGGGATATATTTCAACTGCATTCTGGTGCCCGTTTGAGGGTAAAATTAACCCTGAGGCCGTTGTGGTACTGACACAGCGCCTGATGGATATGGGTATCAATGAAGTGTCCATTTCAGATACCATTGGCAAGGCAACTCCCGAAGAGGTAAAAAAACTTATGGATGTTTTGCTGGCAAAGGTACCTGTTGAAAATATTGCGGTACATTTCCATGATACCTATGGCAGAGGCATCGCCAATGTTCTTCAATCTGTTTCTTACGGTATCCGGGTGGTCGATGCCAGTGCCGGCGGGCTCGGCGGATGCCCCTTTGCACCCGGGGCCACCGGAAATGTGGCCACAGAAGCTGTTGCACAGGCATTGATCAGGGCCAGCGAAACCGTAAACGTTTCCGTTAAAGGAATTATCAATGCCCGAAGGTGTCTGGACCCATATTTACAGAAACACGACCCGGCCCTTCCAGCACCTGAGTCTCTGGCCTGTTCAACCTGTGAATTTTTTAATAATAAAAAATGCTGTGGCAAAAAGATATCATCGTAGGGGATTGAATTGTTCCCCGGAATTTCGTGAATTCAAGTAATGTGAAACGTGTTGGTGATTTTCTTACAAAGTATGATTAATGTCAAAAATACTATGGCATGAGGGGCAAATAAAAAGCCATTTGGTGATATCATCCTCTTTCTTCAGCATGGTATGAAAGCCATCCGCATAGCCACAAGAGATACAAATTTTAAATTCATCCTCTAATTTTATATTTATGACTTCGTAGTCCATTTCATGCTCCTTTGTTTGGATTTAATATTTATCGCATTGTTTTGCCGCAGGTTCGTTTTTTTCTGATTTTTATGTAAAGATCCATTCTCGTAAGCCACTTCACCAGATTAATGGAGTTGAGCAGGTGAGGCATTTTTATGATGGAAAATATATGCATTATAACGGATTGTTCAAGAGTGGCCCCAAAGTCAAGGCCGTATTAAAGCACTTCTATCTTGTAATCCAGGCCAGAAAAATACTTATCGCTGTTATCATGAAAAAAAACGTATCAATATATGAAATAGATACATCTATTTTTCGAAATGTCATATGTTTCCTTAACCGGGAAGATGCAAAAGCAAATAAAAAAGTGATCACAATGCCCGCCATAAATCCAAATGCATGGGCTGAGACATCGGTATTTTCACCGCCGCTGAACATCCCCACCAGGGCGGCACCCGCCCCCAGGGGAAACAGTGCTGACGGAGAGATATCCATGCGATAACGGGGCGTAATGGTGGTCTGAATTTTATTTTTTATCTGCCATGCCGTTAAAATACCCACCGCTCCCATGACCGCAGTGGACGCACCAATGGAAAGATGGACCTGACGTTGCATAAATGCATTGAGCAGATTACCGGCAGCACCGGAACTGAAGATGAGAAAAAGTCCGCGACCGGGTCCGGCAATACTACAGATCACACTGCCCAGCACCAGCAGGGCAGCACAGTTTCCAACAAGATGTACACCATCGGCATGGAGCAGCAAGGCTGTGATGATCCTGCCATATTGGCCCTGTAGAATATAGAGGGCCGATGTGCCGTGGGTGCGGATTAAGTGCTGATGGTTGTCAAGGTAAAGAGAAATGCCGTGAATGGCACAAAGCAACAGGACAGCCCCAACGGCTGTCAGTTTTCCTTTCCAATTAATGGATGGAAAGGAAGACATTGGTCCGGGGGGAGCTGCCCGTGATCCATCGATATTCCATCCACCCACCGCAATAATGTTGTTCTCGTCGTAGAACC
Source organism: Desulfocicer vacuolatum DSM 3385 (assembly GCF_900176365.1). GTDB lineage: Bacteria > Desulfobacterota > Desulfobacteria > Desulfobacterales > Desulfobacteraceae > Desulfocicer > Desulfocicer vacuolatum. The sequence continues at coordinate 21,754 of NZ_FWXY01000034.1, forward strand.
TATTTAGAGCCATCCAGGCACGGTGTTCATCGTTTACATCTATGATTAGATGTATTTTTCCGCCTTTTGTCTGCCATGCCACTTTGATATTCTGGGACATAAGTACCAGGGCTGTGGCATCAGCGGCATCTTTGTCCAGATCGGACAACGCAGTTTCAAGGGAATATTGTTTTTTTAAGTTGAAGCTCATTTCTAAACATTTTTCCAAGCTTTGTTGTGGCAGATCAATATTTACAATTAAGGCCGCCCTGGGAAATGCACTATCATTTTTGCTTCTGGCTTGTCCAGGTCAGGATAATATTTTTTTGTGTTGACAAATTATCTATGAAGGAATAATTAACCCACCTTAATACTATGGTGTATTAAATAATACATATTGGGTTGAATTATTCATGATCAGATTATTCCAAATGGAAGATTATGGTAAAAACTGCTCAGGGAATGGGGTTTCCCTTTAACCGCTTGTAAAGCTGATAACTCCTGGTTGAGATACTTTTCTTTTATGAAAGGTGTCCGGGCAAGGATATCGGGGCAGGCGGTTATATTTACAGGCTGCGTCTCATACGTGGCCTTTTTTATTTCTTTCTGCGGCTGAATCCTTACCGTTTATTATAATTGTTAAAGATGGAAATGCCCTGGATGAGCAACCTTGATGTCTGGTCCGTTCAGGACTTTTTCAGGGAGACGAATTTTAGGTGAATTGTAATAAAATTTGCGGTTGCGGCCTTTCCAGCAGCCGTGTGGAGAAATAATATGTCTTTACGTTGGGATACTTCAGAACACATTGTATTGGGCCGTTTTGTTGTTAAATGGCTATTCATTACCGCAGTCTTGGGAGCTGCTGTGGGCTCTGCTGTGGCATTTTTCTTATGGTTGCTGCATCAAGCCACCGTAATCCGATGGCAATTGCCGTGGCTTGTATATTTTTTACCTTTGGCAGGCATAGCCATTGTTGTTGTGTACGCCAAATGGGGAAAAAATTCGGCAGGCGGTAACAACCTGGTAATGGAACAGATTCATGAACCCGGTGGCGGTATTCCCAAGCGCATGTCTCCATTGGTGTTGTTTGCCACTGTGGCAACGCACTTATTTGGTGGGTCCGCCGGACGCGAGGGGACGGCTGTGCAGATGGGCGGCAGTATTGCGCAGGCACTGGGAGATCTGTTCAAGTTAAATAAACCGGACACCCGTATCTTTTTAACTTGCGGTATTGCTGCCGGTTTTGGCGCTGTATTCGGTACTCCTCTTACCGGAGCTATTTTTGCCCTGGAAGTACTGACCCTTGGTCGTATGCGCTATGAGGCCCTTATTCCCTGTTTAATGGCAAGTATGTTTGGAGATTTGGCTTGCTCAATGTGGGGTATTCATCACACCCATTATTCCATTATCGCAGCAGCATTACATCTGGATGATGCCGTCGCAAAAATTACCCCGCTGATATCGGGCAAGGTTGCGCTTGCTTCGATTTTCTTTGGTTTGGCAGGATATCTATTTGCCGAACTTACCCACACGCTCAGCCACTTATTTACCAAATATGTTCCCACTTACTGGGTGCGTCCCATTATCGGCTCAGCTTTGGTGTTGGGAATTTCCTATCTGCTCGGAACCCGTGACTATCTGGGAATCGGTGTTCTCACAGCGGATGGAACCGGTGCCTCCATCGTTAACGCCTTCAAGGGTGATGGTATTACCGCATGGAGCTGGTTTTGGAAATTGTTGCTTACTGCCATTACGCTAAGCAGTGGCTTTAAGGGAGGTGAAGTCACTCCGCTCTTTTTTGTGGGAGCAACGCTTGGTGCTGCGTTGGCAAGTTTGTTTGGTCTTCCTGTTGATTTAATGGCGGGACTTGGGTTTATTGGTGTTTTTGCCGGTGCCACAAATACTCCGCTGGCGTGCACCATTATGGGTGTGGAATTGTTTGGTGCGCAATGCTTGCCATATTTTTCCATTACTTGTTTCTTTGCCTATCTTTTCAGCGGACATTCCGGCATTTATCTTTCCCAAAAAATGGAATCTGCCAAATGCCAAGATATCAAGTGTTCTTATAGTTCACTCCGTGCGGCACGAGAAAACAAACGTCCCTTGCATCTGATTTTTCAGCGCAGAAATGGATGCAAATAATTAAAATACACTCATTATCAATACCTTCGCCAATTTTTAGAATGTGCTTTGATCTGAAATTTATGACTTAATATATAGTGTGTTTGTTATTTAACAAGCACACTATATGGCTGAAAAACTGATCAGAAATATAATTGGCGAAGGTATTAATTATTAAAACCTTTTCCAAATTCAAAACAGATATGAAATTTGACAATGTATTACCTGGAAGGGAAATAGAAAATATTACAAATATTATGTGAATATAAAAATGTTCATAATATGTTTATAAAAATAGAGTTATAAACATATTTTTTATGGCTCCTGTCCACTCTGTACTGCAAGCCTTGTTGACCATGACACGATTTATCATTAAGATGCTTCAGGTAAAAAAAATAAAATTAAATCACTCAAAATTAAGTGTTGCGGGAGACTGAATAAAAATGGCGTTACCTGTGGTTATCGGCATAAGTGGTGCAAGTGGCGTCATATACGGTATTGAGACCCTTAAAGCCTTATGCCGGATGGGTATGGAAACACATCTTATTTTGAGCCATGCCGGGAAAACAAATATTGAAATTGAAACGAATTATTCGGTACAACAGGTAAGAAAAATGGCCACCATTGTTTATGAACCCGAAGATATGACAGCAGCCGTGGCCAGTGGCTCTTTTCTTACCCGGGGAATGCTGGTGGCACCCTGTACCATTAAAACCCTATCTGCCATTGCAAATTCATATAACAGCAATCTTCTTGTGCGTGCGGCGGACGTTACATTAAAGGAAAAAAGACCTCTGGTACTCATGGTGCGTGAAACCCCTTTACACAAAGGGCATCTGGATCTCATGTCCCGGGCAGCAGATTTGGGAGCCATTATTTTACCCCCTGTGCCGGCATTTTATCATCAACCGGAAAACATTGAAGACTTGATCCGTCAAAGCGTCGGTAAGGCCTTTGACTTACTGAAAATTGAACATAATCTATTTCGCAGGTGGGGGGCATGATGTTATAACATTTTGCGGTATAATATCATTTGGCTCCGCGTCTACGACCCTATATTGGTTGTGTCCCACAGGAGGTGTCCGTTATAATGAAAAAAAAGATAATCATAGCCTGCCACGAGTGTGATCTTTTACATCGCATTGAATCCCTTCCTGAAGGATCCACAGCACTTTGCCGTCGCTGCCATGCTGTTTTATTGAGCCATAAAAAAGACAGTCTGAATAGAAGTCTTGCCCTTAACATTACAGCTTTAATTCTTTTTTTTATATCCAATGCATACCCCCTTATTGAAATAAAAACAGAAGGTATTTGCCGGGCAACCACATTAATGGGCGGGGTAAGAAACTTATACGATCAAGGTTTCTGGGAAATTGCATTGCTTGTTTTGTTCACAGCAATACTGTTTCCCGGCTTTGAAATCCTGTCAAGGCTCTATCTGCTTTTGCCGTTAAAGTTTTATAAAAAACCGTGGCATATGTCGCTGATTATTAAATTTATACAAAAAATAAAACCCTGGGGAATGATGGATGTTTTTATGCTGGGGATATTGGTTTCTGTGATTAAACTGGTTAAAATGGTGAGCGTTATTCCCGGTCCCTCACTTTATTCGTTTTTTGCCCTTATCTTTGTGGTGACCGGGGCTGCATCTGCCATGGATTTTCATTCCATATGGGAAAAAGCATGAGCATGCCCGGATCACCTGAACAATTAACAGCCAGGCAAGCAGGCATGATAAGCTGCCACAACTGTCATCTGGTTTGTCATATATCCCCATTGAACAATCCTTCTGCCATGGCATGTCCCCGGTGCGGCAGCCGGATACACCGGAGAAAACCCAACAGCATCTCCCGGACATGGGCACTTGTTATCACCGCGCTTATCTTGTATATTCCAGCCAATGTGCTGCCCATATCCATCAGTACCACCATGGGAAACAGCCATGAAGATACCATCATAAGCGGGGTTATTTATTTCATTGAATCCGGATCATGGCCCATTGGTTTGATTATCTTCACAGCCAGCATTTTTGTTCCGGTATTGAAAATACTTGTTTTGATTTATTTACTTATTTCTGTGCAGAAAAAATCATCCAGACGTCCCCTGGATAAAACCCGCCTTTATCGCATGGTTGAAGCTGTGGGGCGGTGGTCCATGGTGGATATCTTTGTAATCACCATTATTGCGGCATTAATAAAACTTGGGGTATTGGTAGATTTTAAAACAGGACCGGCAGCGGTTTATTTTGGAGCGGTTGTTGTGGTCACCATTTTTGCCGCCATGAGTTTTGACCCAAGACTGATATGGGATAACATCAAGGAATATCATGAATGAGCAAAGCATTACTCCCCCGGATACAAGTATACCTGAACCGTTAATCCGCAAGAAAAATCATTTTTCCATGATATGGATTCTGCCCCTGATTGCAGCTGTCATTGGCGGATGGCTGGTATATAAATCCATATGGGAAAAAGGTCCTGTTATTTCCATTATATTTGATAATGCCGAAGGCCTGGAAGCAGGGAAAACAAAGATAAAATATAAAAATGTTGTCATTGGCCAGGTGGAATCCATCAAACTGGATGCAGATTTAGGCCATGTGATTGTCATGGCACAAATGGATAAGGATACCGAGTCTTACTTAACTGAAAAGACAAGATTCTGGGTGGTGCGTGCCCGGTTAAAGGCCGGACAGATATCCGGTCTGGGAACCTTGTTTGCCGGTGCTTATATTGCCGTTGATCCGGTGCATAACGGTATGCCGTCAAGCACGTTCAAAGGATTGGATACTCCCCCGGTGGTAACCATGAATAAACCGGGCGGTCATTTCATTCTAAAGGCTGAAAGACTGGGCTCTCTGGATATTGGCTCCCCTGTTTTTTATAGACAAATTCAAGTGGGACAAGTGGAAGGATATTTGATGGATGATGACGGAAAACATCTTTCCATAAAAATATTCATTGATGCCCCCCACCATCGGTACATTAAAAAAAATACACGATTCTGGAACGCCAGCGGCCTTGATGTTTCCATTAATGCCAATGGCCTCACCATTGATACCCAGTCCATGGTCAGTTTGATAATCGGAGGAATTGCCTTTGATAATCTCATGGATTCAAGAAATAATCCTGTGGCTGAAAACAATGATATATTCACTCTTTTTGATAGCCATGGCGATGCCATGAAAAAAGACATCATGAAAAAATATCAATGGCTTCTGGTGTTTAAAGGCTCTGTCAGGGGTCTTACCAAAGGGGCTCCGGTGGAATTCAGGGGTATTCATGTGGGGGAGGTCCTGGATATTGACACCGTCTTTAAATTAAATTCCGGGGAAATTTTAATATCTGTTCTCATTGAAACACAGCTTCATCAATTTTTGCCGGATAACACCACCTTTGATGATGCAAAAATGAAAAAATTATTTAATACGCTTGTGGCAAAAGGATTCAGAGCCCAACTCAAACCCGGTAATATTTTAACCGGTCAACTTTTTGTTAATCTTGATTTTCATCCCAGGGAACCGGAGCAAAAGATTATTTGGGAGGGGAAAACGCCCCAGTTACCCACCATACCGGCAACGCTGGAGGAAGCATTTGCGGTTTTTAATAAATTGCTCAATCGCATGGGTAAAATACCCTTTGAAGAGATGGCACACGATCTTCGCATGGTGGTTAAGAATTTAAATAGAACCGTTAAACAGGGCGATATTGTATTAAAACAGATAAACCGGACAGTCACTCCGGAGCTTGGTTTAACCTTGAAGCAGGTTCAAACAACCTTGAAACAGGCAAAAAAATCCCTGGCTGCAGTGGAACATCTTGTGGGTTCAGACTCTGCCTTGAATCAGGATGCAAGAAATGCGTTAAACGAACTTGCCGCAGCCGCACAATCAATGAGGATGTTGACGGATTATCTGGAACGTCATCCCGATGCTTTAATTTATGGAAAGGGCGATAAAAAATGAAAAAAAAATTCATGCACATACGCTTAGTGGTATTTATATTGCTTTTTTGTATAAATGCCATGGGTTGTCAGGGTAAAACCCCGTCGGTTTCATTTTATGCGCTGACACCCATTGCCGTTCCCCAAAATACGTCCGGGGGGCAAGGGAGACTTGAAAATGTCAGTATCGGCATTGGTCCCATACATTTTCCCCGAACACTTCAACGTCCCCAGATCGTCACCCGGCCATCGGCAAACAGGCTGGATTTATCGGAATTTCATCGATGGGGAGGGGATTTAAAACAGGATTTTTTAAATGTACTGGTTCAAAATATATCAATAATTACCGGATCAAATCAAATTTTTAAATATCCCTGGTCCCCTTCCTTTAAACCCAGATACAGAGTGACTCTGGATGTTATTCAGTTTGACGGGCGCCTGGGAGATACTGTTTTGTTGAACAGTATATGGGAGATAAAACAAGGGGAACCGGGAAATGAAAAAAGCGAAATTAAAAGATCTATCATTGAACAACCCATATCAGGGGAAGATTACAACGCCCTGGTTAAGGCGAAAAGTGATGCATTAAAAACTTTAAGTGTTAAGATTACCGATAAAATAACCGTCATGGACGGAACTTAATAAAGATTGAGTCTTATCTCCTGCGAAAATTTCGGATAATATTGACACAATCCGGGGCTCATATTAAAAGTGTATTATACTTTTTTCTGGATCATGGATTGTTTTGTAAAACAACCCTCTGAAAGATCATCACCATGTATCTTGCCTTTTTATGTTTTAAATTTCATGGTTCGGAAAAATTCATCTATTATTTTATAAAACAGGAGACATTCCATGAAAAAAATCACAGCCCTTTTACTCTCCCTGATGATGATGTGCTGTTTTGCAGCCACAGGATTCGCCAAAAAGATCACCGTGGCCACAGACACTAATTTTCCGCCCTTTGAGTTTAAAGATCCTAAAACCGGCGAACACACCGGTTTTGATGTGGAACTTTGGGATGCCATTGCCAAAGAAGTGGGCATTGAATATGACCTTCAACCCATGGATTTCAACGGTATTATCCCGGGATTGCAGTCCGGGCAGATAGATGTGGGCATCGCCGGCATGGGTATTAAACCTGAACGGGCCAAAGTCATTGATTTTTCTGAACCATATTACAAAGCCGGGCTTCTCCTTCTGGTGAAATCCTCCACCAATGACATTGCCGGTATTGAAGATCTGGAAGGTAAACTGGTTGCCACAAAACTTGGCACCACCAGCGAATCTTTTCTGAAAGAGAATGCAAAGGCAAAGGAAATAAAGCTTTATCCCAACAATGATGCCATGTTTATGGAATTGATGATGGGTGGGGTGGATGCCGTGATGTTTGACTCTCCGGTTATTGCCCATTACATGCGTGAAGTGGGTAAAGAAAAAGTTAAGGTTGTGGGGCCCCTTTATGGTTTGGACGCAGCCACAGGCTCTTTTTATGGTATTGGTTTTCCCAAGGGAAGTCCCCTTGTAATCAAGGTAAATGCGGCTTTGAAAAGCCTGAAAGAGAGCGGTGCCTACCGAGATCTTTATATAAAATGGTTTAATACTGAACCCAAATAGTACTCGGGGTGTCAGGATTTTTTAATCTTTTCGGATGGAATTCCATCTGATTTCTCCAATTTTTCTCCTGGGCAGTTGTCATCAACTGCCCAGATTTTTTTTCATAAGAGCGTGTTTAAAAATCAGGGAATCAAACTGAGATTTCATGAAAGAGAGAACCTATTTTCCAAATTTTTTGTTAATAGCCGAACTATTAATCGATAATTTAGGAAATTGGGCCGTTCCCATGAGATTGCAGCTGATTCATCTATTTGAAAACAGGTTTTAAGGAGGCAACGTGGAATTTCAGTTTGACTGGCCTGTTTTTTTTGAAACCATTCCCATGCTCATGCGGGGATTAAAGTTTACCATTATCATCACCCTTGGCGGGCTTGGTGCCGGGTTTTTGCTTGGTGCCTTTTTTGGATTGATGAAACTTGCCCGACATGCCATCCCAAGAACCCTTGCCATTATATACATTGAAGCCATTCGGGGTACCCCCATGCTGGTTCAGGCCATGTTTCTCTATTATGGTCTGCCCATGGCGCTGGGCCTGAGAATTCCCCCCCTCACCGCCGGTATCATTATTATTGCTGTTAATTCCGGTGCCTACATTGCCGAAATTGTCCGGGGATCGGTGCAGTCCATAGATCCGGGACAGGCTGAAGCCGGTCGTTCCATTGGTTTAACCCGGGGTAAAACAATGCTGTACATCATATGGCCCCAGGCATTTAAACGCATGATTCCCCCCCTGGGTAATCAATTTATCATCAGTCTCAAGGACACCTCTCTTTTGATGGTCATTGGTGTGGGGGAACTGTTGCGCACCGGCCAGGAAATTGTGGCGGTAAGTTATAAAGCCTTTGAAGTGTATCTTGCTGTGGCCGTGGTCTATCTGGTTATGACATTGTCCATTGCCAGGGGGCTTCGCATACTGGAAAATCATCTTGAAATGAAAACAAAACGCTAACGCCGGGGAAATATACCACATGGAAATGATTAAAATTATCAATCTTCATAAAAGTTATGACCAGCTGGAGGTGATCAAGGGAATTGATCTTGAAATAAAATCCGGTGAGGTGGTCTGTATTATTGGTCCGTCCGGCTCTGGAAAATCCACGGTACTTCGTTGTATCAATCGTCTGGAAACCCCCACATCCGGTCATATTATCGTGGATGGAAAAGACATTATGGCTCCTGAAACAGATATTAACCATGTTCGCACCGAAGCTGGAATGGTATTCCAGCAGTTCAACCTCTTTCCCCATATGACGGTGCTGGATAATGTGACCCTGGGGCCCATTAAAGTTAGAAACATGGGCAAAACCGATGCCGAGGAACTGGGACACTCTTTATTGAAAAAAGTGGGACTGGCAGATAAAGCGAAAAATTATCCGGAACAGCTCTCCGGAGGACAGAAACAACGGGTGGCCATTGCCCGCTCTTTGTCTTTGAAACCCAAGGTCATTCTTTTTGACGAACCCACATCCGCCCTGGACCCGGAACTTGTGGGTGAAGTACTGGAAGTCATGAAACAGCTGGCAGCAGAGGGCATGACCATGGTGGTGGTCACCCATGAAATGGGGTTTGCCAGGGATGTGGCTGACCGGGTTATTTTCATTGACCAGGGCATTATTCAGGAAGATAATTGTCCTGAACAGTTTTTTTCCAGTCCTAAGAATAAGCGACTGCAGGATTTTCTGGGGAAGGTGGCAGAACATTGAAGTTGGCTTCTTAACCACGCCAAAATGAAAAAAAATATTTAGTAAATTTTGATTTTACCTGGAGGCACTCCATGGCATTTCCGATATTGAGAGAACCGTTTAACGCCCTTTCCCACATGGCAGGGGCCATTGCTTCCATCGCAGGACTTACCCTGCTGGTGGTATTTGCAGCAATCAAGGCTGATGTGTGGCATGTTGTTTCTTTTTCTATTTTTGGGGCCACACTTGTTTTGATGTACACTTCAAGCACTCTTTACCATGGATTGCGATTGTCTCAAAAGGGCATTGCCATCATGCGCAAAATTGATCATATCACTATTTTCATGCTCATCGCCGGTACCTACACTCCTTTTTGCCTTGTGCCCCTGAGGGGGCCCTGGGGATGGAGTCTTTTGATCACTGCCTGGACCATTGCCCTGGCCGGTATCTTTTTAAAACTGTTCTGCTTTAATGTCCCCCGATGGATATCCACCGCCATATATTTGATCATGGGGTGGATTTTTGTGGTGGCGGTGTATCCCCTTGTTATGGCCTTGAACCTGTCATCTTTGATCTGGCTTGGGCTTGGAGGCTTATTTTATAGCGGTGGCGCCTTAATATATGGTCTGAAACGCCCAAATCCCCGGCCTGACACTTTTGGATTTCACGGAATCTGGCATTTATTTGTTTTGTCCGGCAGTTTTTGCCATTTCTGGGCGGTTTTTTGTTTTTTTAAATAACTGCCACGGGCAGACCTTATTCTGATCCGGTTCTGCCCACAACAAAACTTGAAATACATCCCTGATTTGCGGAGTATTTCATATAAACTCAACTTTCGGGCTTCATTTCAAAGCCAGCATTTTTAAATGTACCGATGGGCTCAGTGTGCCGACGGGGTCAGGCTTTTGTTATTGGTGTTATCGACCAAGGCCTTTGCCAACGAAAAAAGCCTCGATAATGTCAATAACGAAAGCCTGACCCCACCACGAAATTGAATCTTTTATCAAAGAAATTCAAAGGCGTAAAATAACATCATGGTCATATTACAGTCAAAGCTTCAGACACCCAAGCGGTACAATACCCTTCACCGGGAACGATTGGTTGAACGCTTTGTAAATATTAATAAATACAAACTCATTGCAGTGACTGCCGGGGCAGGGTATGGAAAAACCACCCTTGTAATAGATGCCATGGAGGCCCTGGATGTTATTTCCATATGGTATTTACTGGACAGACAGGATAATGATTTCTTTGTGTTTATTTCTTATCTGTATGCTGCTGTCCAACATCATTTTTCCGATTCCACAGAAAATAATAGCCCCAATACCATTCCCAAAAAAAAATTGCAAAAACATACGGATACTCTTATTGAATGGCTTGCTTTTCTGGAAAAAAGGGTAAAGCATGATTGTGTCCTTATTTTGGATGATTATCATTTGGTCCAGGATAATTCTAAAATCAACCATGCCGTTGAGTTTATTATTGACCGCCTTCCGGATCATATTCAGATGGTAATCATTGGTCGAAGGCGTTTACCCCTTCGATTGTCATCACTTTGCGCAAAAGAACAGCTTATTGAAATCGGCGAAAAAAATCTTTCTTTTACAAGCAGTGAAATTAAACGCTTTTTTTCAGGTACGCTTTTACAGACGGACTCTTATATAGAGGATATTTGTTCAAGTACCGGTGGTTGGGCCGCCAGTCTGGTTCTTTTACGTTATACATTTCATAAAAAAACACCTGAAGCCATAACCAACTGTCTTGAATTATTTAAACAGACACCCCGGTATATTTTTTCTTACCTGGAAGAAAATATTTTTGATCCCCAGCCGGAGCGTATTAAAAATTTTATGATGAAAGCCGCCCTTCTGGACAGAATTGACATCCACACCTGCCGCAAATTTTTTAATGTTAATGATGCCGGAAGCATAATAAAAAAAATGATTGCAGATCATTTAATGATCTTTCCGGTGGATGAATCAGAAACAATTTTCTATTTACATCATCTGTTCAAAGAATTTTTAATATCCCAGCTTAAAAAAACGTTTTCAGAATCAGAAATTCATCATCTGCATTGCACAATTGCCAGGGAGGTGGAAAATGAGGATGTATTTCAAGCCATGGACCATTTTATCGAAGGCAATGCTTTTAATGAAGCCATTCGCCTGATTGAAAGCCATGAAATGGAATTTTTATTGGAGGGAAAGACAATTTTCTTGGAAAGGTGTCTGAAGAAAATACCCCCATCAATCATTGAACAAAATCCGCAGTTATTGCTGGCCCAGGCTAAACTGCTTACCTATTTCGGCAATCCTGGAAAAGCCGTTGAAATACTTATCCGGGCACATCAGCTGTTTAACAGACAGGCATCCAAACAAGACATGGTAAAATGTCTGATTGAGCTGGGTTCTCAATATTATTTTACAGGATACGTTAAAGAGGCTAAACTTTTGATGGAACAGGTGATTGATCAAGTGGAGAAACCCTCCACAACATATAGCATCGCCATGACCTATCTCACTTTTTTATCATCTGTTCTGGGGGAATTTGAAACAGCAAAAAAATATTACAAAATATTTTTTGAAGTAATAGAGCAATTGCCTGATTTAGAACGAAAAATATCCCGTGCGTTGATTAATACCTCCCATACTTATACGCTTTATATCAACGGAAATTTTGAACAGGCACAGCTGGAAAATAAAAAATTGCTTAAATCTGTGCTGGCCCTAAATATTGATCCTTGTTTACCCCTTGTTTATTATCAACTCAGTGCTACCTGTTTCTTTTTGGGAACATTTAATGAAGGTATTGCCTTTGCCAGAAAAGGGATTGAAACCTGTGAAAAAATATCTCTTTCAGATAGCCGGAAGGGTTGGAATTTTCTTGCCTGGGCACAGAACTGCATGGGGCTTGGTAAACTGGATCAGGCCATTGAGTTAATTGATAACAGTATTGAACTGTTTGAAGATCCGGGTAATCGCTGGGGTATGGCCAATGCCTGGGAATGTTTGTGCCAGGTTTATATGATCCAGGGAAAAATCCAATCCGCCCGGCAGATATTAAACAGGGCCATGGAGATCATAGATGGCTACGGGCTGATTTTGACCGAAGGTATACTTGGAAACAGCCATGCCGCTCTTTTGATGATTGAGCAAAAATTTTCACAGGCTTTGGCCTGCCTGAAAAATGCCGGGGAAAAACTTGACGGAGCAACTTTTCATCGCTTTAATAATCATCTGTTGACCGCGAACGTTTACATTAAAATGGGCAACTCCAGTGAGGCAATTACACAATTGTCCTGTGCGTTGTTATTATCTGAGGCCAACCGCTATGAACAATTTGTTAAAAAAGAAATAAAATGGTTGCTCCCTTTTTTGAAGGATATTTTACCTCAAAATACAATTTTTAGAGATAAAATAGGTTGTTATGTAAAAACGCTTTTTGAAAAAGAATTGGAAAAAGAGCCACCACAACTCAAAATCACCTTGTTGGGTAAATTCAATGTGACCATGGACGATCAAAAACTTCCTTTATCCAGATGGAAAAGTTCAAAAGCATTGATGATTTTTAAATATCTTGCAGCCAACAGGCACAAGGGGTTTATCCCCCGGGAAGTACTAATTGAACTACTCTGGCCGGAGGAAGATATACAAAAAACCGGCAGCCGTTTCAATGTGGCCATGAGTTCATTGAGAAAAACATTGGAACCACAACTCTCACCCAAATCAGCATCTGCTTACATTGAACGCAAAAAAGATCAATACCGCCTTTGTCAGGGGGCAAGAATCTGCATTGATACCGAGGATTTTTCAAATACAATTCTGGCTGTTAAGACGAAAAAAGATACCCCTCATAAAAAGCTTGGAACCCTGTTATCCGCTCAATCGTTATATCAAGGGGCTTTTCTTGAAGAAAATCCTTATGAAGAGTGGTGCATTGTAAAAAGAGAATGGTTTACTGCCGGATATTTGAAGATACTTTGGGAAATTGTTTCCCTTTATCAAAGGGAAAAACAAATTGAAAAGGCCATTTTTTTTACCAGAAAAATTTTAGCCACAGAACCTTTTGATGAAAACGCATATAAGCAATTGATGAGCTTTTATGCCCAATCAGGTCGTCTGTCTAAAACTCAAGAAATCTACCTTATTTATAAAAAAATGGCGGCTCAGATGGATTGCCCTGTTCGTTCCGACATTACAAAATTATATTGCAAATTGTTTCAAAAAAGTAATTCAATTTAATATTTTTGCCAATTTTGTTTTAACTCAACTTTCGGTGTTCGCATTTCGTGGTGGGGTCAGGCTTTCGTTATTGATATTATCGAGGCTTTTTTCGTTGGCAAAGGCCTTGGTCGATAACATCAATAACAAAAGCCTGACCCCGTCGGCATGACCCCGTCGGCACACTGCCCTCATCGGTACATTTAAAAATGCCGGCTTTGAAATGAAGCCCGAAAGTTGAGGTTTTAATCTATACTGCATTGTATATATAGATATTTGGAGGGTATTAGATTAGAGCACATTATTTTGAAATTCTAATTTTAAATTGACTTTAAATTTTGAGGAAATGTTGAATTTAGTCAAAATTTAGTGCCATGTCATATATTTCCCCTGATTTGTTATGGTTTATGTGAGATTTTAGTCGTTTTTATTTTTTTTCTAAAACAATAGAAACAGGGGAAAATGTAATATGCTTGAATTTGCACTGAAGGGAAACAAAAATTATTGGATTTGGATTGTCAGCTTGTTGGCTATAATAGCCACAGGAGCATTTTACTATTCGGAGCCAGTGATGTCCGGTTAGGTTTTTGCATGCTTAAAAAAGAATATAAAACACTTGATTTATTAAAAAATAAGAGCTACCTAAGCATTGCTTTTGTCTTGTTGTAATTGATTCTATAACAAGGAGAAGTTAATGCCCATAACCCAATGCAAAAAACAAAAGATCAAATTTGATGCTGAATCCTTTATACAATATCTGCTACCTCTACAAAAAATTCTGCTCACTACCCCTGCGCTTAATTCAAGGGGGTATCGGCCATTGAAAATGACGTTTGAAGACCAACTCAATGCTTTATTATTCTATCACCTTCAAGAGCATGAGTCTGCAAGAGATCTTGTCCAGTGCATGAAAGAAGATGATTTTGCCAAAAATAACATAGCGCCTGATGGTGGTATCAGTCTCAGCAGTTTTTGTGAAGCCATTAATGATCGAGGACTCGAACAACTTCAATATGTCTTTGAGGAACTTTG
>NZ_FWXY01000037.1 GCF_900176365.1 Desulfocicer vacuolatum DSM 3385
CATTTCGTGGTGGGGTCAGGCTTTCGTTATTGACATTATCGAGGCTTTTTTCGTTGGCAAAGGCCTTGGTCGATAACATCAATAACAAAAGCCTGACCCCGTCGGCACACTGAGCCCATCGGTACATTTAAAAATGCCGGCTTTGAAATGAAGCCCGAAAGTTGAGTGAATAATCAAAAGTTTCAGTGTTGCACTGCCAGGACACCATTTGCCGCCACAATCGATAGGTTGCAATACACTGAGGCCCCTTGCCCGCCGAAAATAAGCGCTGGCAAGTGTAAACGACTTTACGGACAATATGAAAGATGCCAAATCAGACAGGAAAAATATGGTTCAGTTAAAATCTTTTTATCTGTTTATTATCTCCATGGTTCTCCAGGCGGGTCTGTTTCCCATGGCATCCCGGGAGTGGATCTCCTATGGACTTTTCTCCTTGATGACCCTGGGGCTGGGGCTTTTTACCTTTGCCATGGCCGGAAATAAAAAACGTCAAACGACCAATTCCATGAAGGGCAGCCGGGAACTGATGTGGCTGCGGCTTAAAAAAAACAAAACCGCCATGGTGGCCATGGGGGTGCTGATTTTTCTGTCATATCTCACCGTGCTTGCCCCGTTTATCACCCCCCAGAACCCTCTGGATACGGATTGGGGGGCATTATCCCAGGGCATTTCCACCACCCACTGGCTGGGCACCGATGACATGGGACGGGATATTTTTGCAAGAACCCTTTTTGGCATCCGGGTGGCCATGGGCATCGGCGTCACTGCCGTGGTGCTAAACACCCTCATCGGCACATTTTTGGGACTCATGGCAGGATACTACGGCGGCAAGACAGACACCCTTATCATGCGGCTTCTGGAAGTGTGGAACGCCATTCCCTTTATCTTACTGGCCATTGCCATCATGGCGGCCCTGGGAACGGGCATTGGCAAATTGATTCTCATTGTAAGTCTTTCCAACCTCATGGCCTTTGCAAGGATCATCAGGGGATCGGTGCTCACAGTAAAAGAGCATGACTACATTGCCGCAGCCCGGGTCATCGGCATTTCAGACGCCGGTATTATTATTCGCCATGTGCTGCCCAACTGCATCTCCCCCATCCTTGTGCTGGCAAGCCTGAGCATTGGGGAGACCATCCTTGTCATTGCCGGACTCTCCTTTCTGGGCCTTGGCATCCAGCCCCCCATGCCAAGCCTGGGTGGGATGCTGGCCAATGGGCAGCAGTTTCTCCATGAAAATTTTCTCATGTCCCTGGTGCCCGGGGTGACCATCTTACTCATTGTTCTGTCTTTTAACCTGTTTGGGGACGGGGTCCGGGATGCCCTGGATAGTCGCCTCAATGATTAATCAACCGTCACAGTAAATTGTTAACTCAACTTTCGGTGTTCGCATTTCGTGGTGGGGTCAGGCTTTCATTATTGACATTATCGAGGCTTTTTTCGTTGGCAAAGGCCTTGGTCGATAACATCAATAACAAGAGCCTGACCCCGTCGGCACACTGACCCCATCGGTACATTTAAAAATGCCGGCTTTGAAATGAAACCCGAAAGTTGAGTTGTTAACCCCAAAGTTCAGGAATCCATTTTAAATAGCTGCCACGGGCCGACCTTACTCCGATTCCGGTCTGTCCACAACAAATATTGAAAATGGTATCATGCCTGAACTCAAAATGTAAACATATGGAAAAAGGCCATGTCCCAAGACCCTTTGCTGGAAATTAAAAATCTGGAAACCGTTTTTTTCACCGATGACGGTGTCATTAAAGGATGTGACGGGGTGAGCCTGAAGGTAAATCCCGGTGAAACCCTTGCTGTGGTGGGGGAATCCGGTTCCGGAAAATCCGTCACCGCCATGTCCATTTTAAATCTCATCCCCGATCCCCCCGGCAAAATCACCAATGGAGAAATTCTCTTCCAGGGACAGAACCTTGTGGGACTTGGCAAGGAGGAGATGCGGAAAATCCGGGGCAACCACATTGCCATGATCTTCCAGGAACCCATGACATCACTCAACCCTGCCATGACGGTGGGCGCTCAAATTGCCGAAAGTGTCATGCTTCACCACAATCCCGATAAAAAAGCAGCCCTTGAAAAAGCCCAAGAGATGCTCCATCTTGTGGGGATACCTGCCCCGGCCCGGCGCCTGAAGGAATACCCCCACCAGATGAGCGGGGGCATGCGCCAGCGGGTGATGATCGCCATTGCCCTTGCGTGCAGCCCCAGCCTTCTCATTGCAGATGAGCCCACCAGCGCCCTGGATGTCACCATTCAGTCCCAGATTTTAAAACTAATGAAAAAATTACAGGAGAAAATGGACATGGCCGTACTTCTCATCACCCATGACATGGGGGTGGTGGCGGAAACGGCAGATAAGGTGGCGGTGATGTACTGCGGCAGCATTGTGGAATATGGCCCGGGCCATGATATTTTTTTTAATGCAAAACACCCTTATTTAATGGGGCTCAAAGAGTCGGTGCTATCCATTGATGACACAGTGGATGAACTGCCCGTGATTAAAGGCAACATCCCTGATCCCCTGCATCTGCCCCCCGGGTGCCGGTTTGAACCCAGATGCCCCCGGGCCATGGAAATCTGCAAGAGGAAGCGCCCTCAACCCGTTTACTTTAACAGTGAACACCATGCCTGCTGCTGGCTCCATGGAGGTGACCATGACACCAGCGTCTGAGACAGCCCCCCTGGGAGGATTTCCTGCCCCGGAAAAAAAGACACTCCCCAGGGACAGCGCACATGAAACAGTGCTTTGTGTAAAGGATCTCAAGGTCTATTTTCCTGTTAAAAAAGGCATTTTCAAAAAAACCGTGGGCCATGTCAAGGCTGTGGACGGGGTGTCTTTTGATCTTTTTAAGGGTAGAACACTGGGACTTGTGGGGGAGTCAGGATGCGGCAAAACCACCGTGGCCAAGGCCCTGGTAAAACTGGTTCCGGCCCATCAGGGGCAGGTAATTTGCAAGGGCCGGGATCTGTTGACGGCCCCGGCTCCGGAGCTGAGAAAACTGAGAAAAAACATCCAGATGATCTTCCAGGACCCTTTTTCCTCCCTGGACCCCAAGATGACCGTGGGCAACATCATAGGAGAGGCGGTAAAATTCCATCGGCCGGGAGAAGATGTCAAAAAACGGGTGCAGGACTGCATGGAAATCACCGGACTTAGGCGGGAGTATGACAAACGGTATCCCCATGAGTTTTCCGGGGGGCAGCGCCAGCGCATCGGCATTGCCAGGGCCCTTGCCACAGAACCTGCCATTGTCATTGCAGATGAACCGGTATCGGCCCTGGATGTGTCTGTGCAGGCCCGGGTGCTGAATCTGATGAAATCCCTGCAGCAGAGATTGAACATTGCCTATCTTTTTATCACCCATGATCTGTCTGTGGTAAAACATATCTCCCATGATATTGCCGTGATGTACCTTGGCAGCATTGTGGAAATTTTCAATTCAAGGGATTTAAAAAGCGGCACCGTGCACCCCTACACCCGGGCATTGATCTCCAGTATCCCTTTGGCCATGCCCGGACAAAAACGAAACCGGATTGAACTGACAGGGGAAATTCCTTCCCCCATGGATGCCCCTCCGGGCTGTGGATTCCAGACCCGGTGCCCCTATAAAATCACCCGCTGTGAAACCCACCGCCCCTTGCTGGAAAGGGTCAAATCCAGGCACACCGTTGCCTGTCATCGCTGGAAGGAAATTAAATTTTCATGAAACCCATCATCGGCATCACCACCTTTTATGACAGAAAGCCCCAGAAAGTTTACACCGCCGTGAGCGACAGCTATGTCCGATCCGTGATTCTTGCAGGAGGAATACCCATTTTGCTGCCGGTGGTGGAAGAAGTGGAGCTGGCAGAGGAATATCTGGATGCCATTGACGGGCTTTTGCTGTCCGGTGGGGAGGATGTTTGCACCATGCGCTATGGGGAAAATCCCATTAAGGAGGTGGAGATGTTCTGCCCCCAGCGGGATGATTTTGAAATCAATCTTTTTATTGAGGCGTTGAACCGGGACATGCCGGTGCTGGGCATTTGTCGGGGGATACAGGTGATGAATGCGGCCCTGGGGGGATCTTTATACCAGGATATTTTCACCCAGGTGGACAATGTGCTGGGACATTTGCCCAAAAAAATGCCCGTGGACACCTTGTTTCACTGCATTAACTTTGTAAAAGGCTCCCGCCTGGAAAAAATTTTTGACACCCGGAACCTGCGGGTGAATTCCTACCATCACCAGGCGGTGAAACAGGTGGCCGACGCATTCATTGCCACGGCATTTTCCACAGACCATATTATTGAAGCCATTGAACACAAAGACAAAAAATTTGCCGTGGGTGTGCAGTGGCATCCCGAGGATCTTACCATAAAATATCCCCATTTTATTAAACTGTTTCAGGCCCTTGTAAGTGCCTCGGAACGGAATGAAAACTGAAACAAGATAATCGCATATAATATTTTATAGTTTAGTTTCATAAAAAAAGCACAAACATGTAACTTAAAAATGTCAAGCTGGATTAAAATTTTGATTCAAATAAAACTCAATAAAATCACAACACATTAAAATAAAAAGAAATAACCATCAATCGAATTATCGAACCTTTATTTAATCAGCTCAACAACCTGTAATAAAAGCAAATTATTAATCATCGATCAAAATAAGACTCAAACAAGCAAAATTCCCAATCACTTGCCCCCACCGTGAAAATCCAATTTTTTACCAACCAAATACCTGAAATAAAAAGAAATACAAGTGCAAGCCTCAACCATGGCATGATAGATGCATTCTAAAATTCTCATAATCGCCACGGCGGACCATATCCTGATCCCGATCCGCCACAACAAAGCTTGAAATACGCCCCTGATTTACAGAGTATTTCATACAAAAAAATAAAAGCCGGTTCATGTTGGATATTCATTAAGAATGAACCAGGCAACTCACAGATAATGCACCTTTAATTTTCAAGGAGAATACAGATGTCCGTCAGAAACACCAAAGCAGGATTCAACTCTCTCAACGGATACGGCATCAATGCCTTTACCACCCAGGAACTTGAGGCCATCCACGCCGCCACACTCCAGGTCTTCTGGAACACAGGCATCAAGGTGGAAACCCCCGAAGCGCTGGACATCTTTGCCGCAGCCGGTGCAACGGTTCAAAGAAAAGACAAATACGGCATTGTAAAAATTCCCAATTACATGGTGGAAGAAAGCATCCAGTCCACACCCAAAGTGGGCATGTTTTACGGTCGACGCCCTGAAGATGACTATTTCACCGATGACAACCGGGTGGGCTTCACCGCAGGTTTTGGTGAGCATGTAAAGATCATTGATCCGGAGACCCGTAAGGTAAGACCCACAGTAAAACAGGATCTTGCCAACATCACCCGCATCCAGGACGCCCTGGCCGTCACCCCGGTAATCGAAAGAGCGGCCTGTTCCGGCGATTGCCTTCCTGCAAGCCAGCCCCTGCACAATTATGCAGCCATGGTGGAAAACACCAGCAAACATTGCTTTCTTGGATTTGGCGGTGGCAAAAACGCCGAAAAAATCATTGAAATTGCCAAAATTGCCGCCGGTGGTGAAGAAAAATTCCTGGATCGCCCCACAGTCACCGGTTTTGTGTGCCCCACAAGCCCCCTGACCCTGGTAAACGAAGCCTGTGAATCCATTATTGCCTGTGCCCGGGGCGGTATCGGCATCTCCATTATCCCCATGTCCCTGTCCGGCGCATCATCCCCGGCCACCCTGGCAGGGGTGGTGGTTCAGCACAATGTTGAAGTACTGAGCGCCCTGATCCTGGCCCAGCTCACCCGCAAGGGCACTCCTTGTGTTTACTGCGGATGCTGCACCATCATGGATCTGCGCCTTGCATGTTCCCCGGTGGGCGTCCCGGAGATGGCCCAGCTCAGCGTGGCCTGGGCAAAAATTGCACAATTTTATAAACTTCCCAGCTGGGTGGGGGGCTGCGCATCGGACAGCAAGCTTGCAGATGCACAACAGGGGTATGACTTCACCCTCACCGCAATGCCCTCAGCCCTGGCCGGTGCCAATGTCATCTACGGCCTGGGAGCTATTGAGTCCATATTGACCTTTGATTATGCAGCCATGCTCCTGGGAGCCGAACAGGCCGAACGCATCCAGCAGGTGGTCTCCGGCATCACCATCAATGACGAAACCATGGCCCTTGATCTCATCCATGAGGTTGGCCCCGGTGGCGAATACATGACCAAGAAGCACACCTTTGAACGCATGAGGGATATGTCTGTGGGTAAATTATTCAATCGCCTGAACCGGGATGCCTGGGAACAAAAATTGAAAGAAAAACCCATTGCAGAACAAGCCTATGATGCCGCAGATGAAATTCTTAAAAATCACAAACCCATGCCGCTTCCAGAGGGTGCCATGGCAAAAATAAATGACCTGATCGCAGAATATGAGGATGAATTAAAATAAAATAACACATCCTTTTCTTTCCCGGATAGAATTGGGAAAATAATTAAAAATCCATTTTACAGAAAGCCCCATTACCCTGTAAAATGGATTTTAGTTTTTAATTTCGTGGTGGGGTCAGGCTTTCGTTATTGACATTATCCAGGCTTTTTTCGTTGGCAAAGGCCTTGGTCGATAACATCAATAACAAAAGCCTGACCCCGTCGGCACACTGAGCCCAGCGGTGCATTTAAAAATGCCTGCTTTGAAATGAAGCCCGAAAGTTGAGTCATAATAAAAAAGATACATGGCTGTACCACCAGCCACAATGAAAATTGAAACGTTCATGATTCCAGGCCTTTGGAAGGAAAGGGAAAGCAGCCATGACTGACACACAACCGGAAAGTATTTTTGACAAAGAGTTCCGCCCAAACGACAACGGCGGCACTTCCCTTGAAAATGAAGAACGCCTTCACTATGCCCTCACCGCCTCGGAAGAGGGGATCTGGGACTGGAATCTGGCCAATGATACCGGTTATCTAAGCCCTCGGTACTATGAAATGCTCGGGTATCAGGTCGATGAGTTCCCCGGCACCGGGAACAACTGGGCCAACATGATCCACCCGGATGACAAAACAAAGGCCTTAAAGGCAATTGTTGATGTCATCCGAAAAAGACGTAAAAGCTATCATTCCACCTACCGCCTCAAGGCCAGCGACGGTTCCTACCGCTGGATACTGTCCCGTGGCGTTGTGGTGCGCTGGGATGAACAAGAAATTCCCCTGCGCCTGGTGGGAACCCATTTGGATATCACCGAGGCCCGGCAAAAAGATGAAGCCCTGCTGCGTTATAAAGAAAATCTGGAGCGGGAGGTGGAAAAACAGACAAAGGAACTCAAAGCCACCAATCGTCAGCTGGAAACAATTCTTAACGCCTCCTCGGAAAGTATCTGGGTATGCGACGGCACCGGAAAAGTACTGGCCATCAACCGAGCCGCAGAAAAACTGCTCCACATCAAAAGCTGCGATGTACTGGGCAAAAATATCCGTTCTCTGAAAAAAAATAACTTTTTTGACCGTTCAGCCACACTGGAGGTAATCAAAACCAGAAAAACCGTCACCATCATGCAGAACATCAAAAAACCCCGCAAACAACTCATGGTCACCGGCACACCGGTATTTAATGACATCGGTGACATTGAAATGATCATTATCAACGAACGGGATCTCACCTCTTTAAACAAAATGAGAGATGAGCTGGAACAGGCACAAAGCACCAGCAGTCGATATAAAGAAGAACTGACCAACCTTAACCTTAAAGAGCTGAAAGAACAAAATATCATTGCGGAAAGCAAAGAGATGCAGCAGGTCATCACAACGGTGATGAAGCTTGCAAGGAGAAAGGTCAGCCCCATACTCATCATGGGAGAATCCGGCACAGGCAAGGGATTACTTGCAAAATACATCCACAGCCAGGCCTTTGATAAAAACTGTCCGTTTGTGCAGCTCAACTGTGCAGCATTGCCGGAAACACTGCTGGAGGCAGAACTGTTCGGATATGATAAAGGGGCTTTCACCGGAGCCAGGGACAAAGGCAAAATCGGCCTTTTTGAAATGGCAAGCGGCGGCACCCTCTTTCTTGATGAATTGGGAGAAATGAGCCTTCCGGTCCAGGCGAAACTGCTAAAATGTCTGGAAGAAAAAGAAGTAATGCGCCTGGGCGGTTTAAAACCGGTTAAAATAGACTGCAATGTGATCACAGCCACCAACATGAATCTCAACCGCCAGGTGCGCCAGGGAAAATTTCGCCAGGATCTGTTTTTCCGGCTCAACACGTTTACCATCACACTCCCCCCCCTGCGCCGGCGCCCTGAAGACATTTTTGAAATGATCATCTTTTTTTTAAAAAAATACAATGCAAAATACGGTGTTAAACGAAAAATATCTTCCAGGGGAATTGAGCAGATTCAAGCCTACAATTTTCCGGGAAATGTCCGGGAATTAAAAAACATTTTAAAAAAAGCGGTGGTCATGGGAGAAAATGATGTTCTGGAGGATCTCGTAAACCAGACAACCTCTCCCCTGCCCCAGTCACCGACCATGGAACATAACCTTTTAGACAGGGATGCCTTTGATTTCAAAGGCAAACTTCTAAACTGCGAAAAACAATTAATGCTCAAAGCCCTGGAACGCTATGACACCACCCGCTCCCTGGCCGGATTCCTTAAACTGAGCCAGTCGTCTGTGGTGAGAAAACTTAAAATCCACGGATTGAGCCATCGATTGCGACGAAATGCCCAACGTTAAAACCCGGAAAACATTGATTCGTTTTTTGTTCAAATACAACACAACATCCTGTTTTTAAAGATAATATCACACAAGTACACACAGAACCAAATTTTAATCATTTTAACAACCTGAATTATTAGCAAATATCCACGATCGATTCATAAAAAAATCAAAACGATATTTTTCAACTCACCACATTTATAATCCCATGCACCAACCTTTCCTTTAATTGCCCTGGACAAAGCTTATTCCCAACCTGTTCCGTCCACAACAAAGTTTGAAAAACCGGGGATTCACACGGATTTTTCATATAAACAGAGATTTCCACCCCACTTTCCATCATACAATTAACCACAATAAACAGATCATTCCATCACCATGGCACAGATAGTGCTAAGTTATATAGTTGAAACAAAATACATACTCTGAATTTGGCCGAATTCATAATACCCGATGATTGTTTTTTCACACATATGGTATATCTGGAATCAACCCCGCTCACGGCATGATTTTCGACAATTTTCGATTTACATGGAGCAGGAGGGATAATACCCATATAATTTCCGGAAACCCGGGTGAAAAATCAATTAAAAATGACAACGCAAAGAACAGCAGCACAAGTAGCAATTCATCATATACTTTTAAAAGGAGGAACCGTCGTGAAGCGCAATGTACATGCCGGAAGACAATTGAGTGGCGGATTCAGTCTCAATGTCTTCAGCGATGATGAAGCCTACGACATTCACCTGGCAACCCTTGAAATCCTTGAACACACAGGGGTTTTTGTGGAGGACGAAGAGGCCCTCCAGGCCTTTGGTGATGCCGGAGCCATCATTGACAAAAAGAAAAAAATTGTAAAAATCAAGCCGTACATGGTGGAAGACGCCATCAGCGCAGCCCCGTCCAAGGTCATCCTTGCCGGACGCAAGCCGGAAAATGATTATGTTCTGGAAAACAACCGGGTGGGATTCACCAATTTTGGTGAAGGTATCAAGATCTTTGACATTGATTCCGGGGAACTCAGGGAAACCCTGAAAAAAGATGTTGCCATGACCGCCAGAATGGTGGATGCCATGAGCGAAATTGATGTGTATGAGCGTGCCGTGGGTGCCCATGATGTCAACCCGGCAGTGGCGCCTCTGCACAATGCCGAAGCCTTTCTTTCCAACACCACAAAGCATTGCTTTCTGGGCCCCATCAGCGGACATCTTGTGAAGAAACTCACCCAGATGGCGGCGGCGGTTGTGGGGGGTATGGACAAACTTCGGGAACGGCCCATACTCTCTTTTATCACCTGCCCTGTGAGCCCGTTAAAACTTGTTCAGGACACCTGTGAAATCATCATGGAAGGTGCCAGAAGCGGACTTGCCGTGAATATTCTTTCCATGGCCATGGCCGGGGGATCTTCTCCGGTGAATCTGGCAGGTACCCTGGTCAATCACAATGCGGAAATCCTGTCCGGTATTGTTTTGAGCCAGAACACAGTGAAAGGTGCTCCGGTACTCTACGGCAGTTCCACCACCTCCATGGATTTGAGATTTGGAGCCGCCTCGGTGGGATCTCCGGAATGCGGCATGATCAACGCGGCTGTGGCACGACTTGGCAACTACTACGGGCTTCCCACATGGGTCGCCGGTGGTTAGGGCGATTCAAAGATGTGCGATGCCCAAAGCGGTCATGAAAAAACAATGACAGGCATGATGGCAGCGTTGGCAGGTGCCAACCTGATTTACGGCCTGGGAATGATCGAAAGTGGCATGACCTTTGACTACGGGCAGCTGTTGATGGACAATGAAATCGCTAAGATGATTAAATTTTGTGTAAACGGTATTCCAGTGAATGACGAAACCCTTTCCGTGGAGGTGACCAAGGAGGTCGGTCCATTCAAGGATTTCATCACCCATAAAAATACCTTTCAAAACATGAAAATTCAATCACAGCCCAAATTGATGGATAGAAAGGTAAGAGCTGCCTGGGAAGCCGCCGGCAGCAAGAGTCTCCATGAAAGAGCTCTGGAAGAAGCCAGACATATCATGGAAACCCATCAACCCGATCCCCTTCCCGACGGTGTGGCGGAAAAACTGCGCGCCATCGTAGAAGAAACAGAAAAAGAAATGGGGATCAGCTAATCCCCGGATGCCTCAATACACGCCATGGGAAGTGAGTAAAACACCTTCGCACACTTCCCATGCTCCTGTTTTGTGAATTAGGTTTATAAGAAAATCTCGGCAAAGCGGATAAATTTTCAAGCTTTGTTACAGGCAAGCCAAAGAACAATACAAGGTATGTCCATGGCAGTTTATATGAAAGACTCCGCAAACCGGGGGGTATTTCAAACTTTGCTGTGGGCGGAGCCGGATCAGAATACGGTCCGCCCGTGGCGGTTATATGAAAAGGTAGCCTACAAGTTTACCTCAACAGAGCCCCCCGAAGGGTAATAGGAACCGGCCAATCGAGCTGTCTACAGTTCCGGGCCGGGACCATTAGTCCTCGGAGGGGGCGGCATAATGCCATTTGGCTCCGCGTCTACGACCCTATATTCGTTGTGTCCGCCGGGACATGTGGGTTATACAAAAGCCCATCACATCCGGGTGGCCCCCCCATGGCCACAAAACAGGTTCGCACACATTTATACACTTTTAACCACCAGAGACTGGAGGGAAAATGCGCAAACTGATCGAGCCGTTATTTGGCGACTATGATGAAAAAGTATTTTATCCCGTTGTGGGACTTCTGTTATTCATATTGGCAGCCATCTTGATTGATTCCGATGCCACTAAAAAATTTTTTGATGCCATCAACCACTGGCTTATTTTTAATTTCAGCTGGGGGTTTCTAATTGGTGTAAGCTCAGTGGTATTTTTTGCCATCTGGGTGGGTATGAGCAAGTACGGCAGCATGAAGCTTGGCAAAGACACCGACGAACCTGAATTTTCATTTATCGCCTGGGTTTCCATGATGTTCAGTGCAGGGTTCGGACTCTCTACTCTCATGTGGTGTTCGGCAGAACCTCTGTACCATCTATATCAGTCATCCTGGACCATTGACGCCGGCACCGCCGGTACTGCAGCAGGTATTCCACAAGCCATGCTGCTCACCTGGTTTGACTGGGGATTTCACGGCTGGGCCTTGTTTGCCGTGGGTGGTCTTGCCATTGCCTTTCCTGCCTATCGCCTGGGCAAACCCATGACATTGGGAATCGGCCTTTTTGGCCTTTTAAAAGAAAAAGCTCTCACCGGCTTCTGGGGAAAACTGGCCGATGTGCTGGGCGTCATCAGCACCCTGGGTGGCAACAGCGCCTCCCTGGGATTTGGTGTGTTGTCCATTGCCTACGGCATCAAGCACATCACCGGCATTGAACTTGGCACCTCCGGCACCCTGGTGGCCATGGCCATGATCATCATCGCCTTCACCCTCTCCGCCGTCAGCGGCGTGGAGCGGGGCATTAAATACTTGAGCCTCATCAACATCTACCTTGGGCTTGGCATGCTGGCCTACCTGCTCATCGTAGGTCCCACCGGGTATATCTTCAGCCTCATCACCCAGACCTTTGGTGCCTATGCCACTCAGTTCATCACCCTCTCCTTCTGGACCGATGCCGCCCATTTCAAGGACGGTGTCTGGGAACAGCGCAGCTGGCTCAATTGGTGGGTGGTCTTTTACTGGCTGTGGTGGGTGAGTTACATTCCCTTTTGCAGCGGGTTTATTGCCAGAATTTCCAAAGGCCGCACCATCCGGGAATATATTCTGGGCACCACCATTGTTCCGGTTCTCATGACCTTTTTACTCTTTGCCATCTGGGGGGGTAATGCACTCCACCTTGAGGTGACGGGTGCCGCTCCCATCTGGGACGCTGTGCAGAACGATTTCGGCAGTACCATTTACACTGTGCTCTCCCAGTTTCCCATGGGCGGGGTGTTATGTGTGGTGGTTTTCTTCAGCATTGTCTGCTTTGGTGTTACAACAAGTGACTCTGCCTCTTATTTTATCTCCATGCAGGCATCCAAGGGAAGCCTCAATCCCACCATTGCCATGCGCATATTCTGGGGGGTTATCCTGGGCAGCCTGGGTCTGGTTCTCCTGGCAGCGGGAAAACTAAATGCCCTCAAAGCCATGGCCATTGTGGTGGGTGCGCCCTTCTTCTTTGTGATACTGGCCTATATGGTCTCCATCGTTAAAATGTTGAAAATGGCCAAGAAAGGCGAGATGTAATCACGCCCTTTCCCTTGGCAACTGCTTCTTAATATCACAATGGAAT
This sequence comes from Desulfocicer vacuolatum DSM 3385, assembly GCF_900176365.1. Lineage (GTDB taxonomy): Bacteria > Desulfobacterota > Desulfobacteria > Desulfobacterales > Desulfobacteraceae > Desulfocicer > Desulfocicer vacuolatum. The sequence continues at coordinate 12,985 of NZ_FWXY01000037.1, forward strand.
CCGGCTCATCTTTAATGCCGAATTCCATTGTGATTATCTCATCTACTCAACTTTCGGGCTTCATTTCAAAGCCGGCATTTTTAAATGTACCGATGGGCTCAGTGTGCCGACGAGGTCAGGCTTTTGTTATTGATGTTATCGACCAAGGCCTTTGCCGGCGAAAAAAGCCTCGATAATGTCAATAACGAAAGCCTGACCCCACCACGAAATTTTTTCGCAATTATGTTTTCCCATGATAGTGCCTCCTCCTCAAATCAGCCCAATCTTTAAAATCATCTTAAATTCATGGCATGATATACCCTTTCACACCAAACCCACAACTTTTCCTCACAATCAATTCGGGTTCCAGCACAATATTTTTTGTGACCCCGGCCTGCCGCTCACTTGCAATTTTATCCACCAACAGCTCGGTCCCGGTGCTGCCCATTTGATATTGCCTGTGGGACACAGTGGTCAACTCAATCCCTGCAACGGATGAAAATTCAATGTCATCAAACCCCAAAAGGGCAATATCTCCGGGTATGGTCATGCCGGCCTCACAAACCGCTTCACGCACACCCAACGCCATATTGTCTCCCTGGCATAAAAAGGCTGAAGGTATATTTTTCTCTTTTAATTTCTCTTTGGCAACCCGGTAGGCTGTTTCCATAACATACCCACAATCCACAACATCATACCGCTCTTCGGATATTCCATAAACCTGCATGGCATCCCTGGCTCCCCTGGTTCTGAGAATGGCTGTGGAGGCCTTCATATTACCGGCAATGATGGTAATACGGGTATGCCCCATACGCAGCAGATGCCGGGCCGATTCATAGCCCCCCCTGTAGTTGTCCAAAACCACAGAGTCAATGCTGCTGGCAATGCCGGGATCCAAAAGCAGGCGATTGACCAGCACAAAAGGTATCCTCAATTTTTCAAGCAGAGCAATATTGGGATCATCCTGTAATACTGTAGCCAGAATAATCCCGTCAACCCCCCTTGCATTAAGGGTTTCAATGCTGTTTTGCTCCACTTTAATGCTGTGGTTGGTGTTAAAAAGCATCATGCAGTATCCAAGCTCACTGGCCTTTTCCTGCACCCCTCTGGCAAGCTCCGGATAAAACGGATCGCTGATGCTGGATACAATCAGCCCAATGGCATAACTTTGCTGATTAACCAGGTTCCTTGCAAACGCATTGGGCTGATACCCCATCTGGCTGGCTATTTCCATAATGTTTTTACGTCGTGCCTTGCCCACCCCTGCTTTCCCGTTCAGGGCATTTGATACTGTGGCAGCGGATACACCTAATTTACTTGCAATATCTTTAATGGTAACTCTGCTCATTTGAATCTCAAATTGTTAAAGGTCTAAGAATAAGCCAGCCTGTCAAACAAAAAACATACGATAAAAGGCCCATATCCATTCAGACTGATAATTGTTAAATACTATCATGGTTTTCTTAATTAGCAACCTTTCATGGCTTACATTCCATCTTCCTCCATGGTTCTGCCTTTGAATAGCGAATTTGGTGACATTTCAGAAATATTATGGGCCATAAGCATGGACAAACCCCATCATTGTTTACCCCATTGAATAGATTAAACGATAAAGTAATCCAAGCTCAAATAGCATAACAATTTAATATTAAAAAACATACAAACTTTTTAACAACAAATACATTCCATTAACAGATCACCATATTGTCAGGACACAAAGCGGGCTATACTTTTCCCAAAAGTTTCATTTACTCATAACTATTCCAAGCTATTATCCTTAATAAAATCAAATAAAACAATAAAAATTTCGATTATCATTTTTTCTTGACAACTGAATTACATTTAGCATATACAGACAAAACAACTTAAACGTTTAATTTAATATTTTCAACTCAACAACTCAACATTCGGTGTTCGCATTTCGTGGTGGGGTCAGGCTTTCGTTATTGACATTATCGAGGCTTTTTTCGTTGGCAAAGGCCTTGGTCGATAACATCAATAACAAAAGCCTGACCCCGTCGGCACACTGAGCCCATCGGTACATTTAAAAATGCCGGCTTTGAGATGAAGCCCGAAAGTTGAGTCAATAATTAATAAACAGGGTATCTTTAACAAATTAAAATTTTGGTTCTAATTCAAGACGCAGAAAAATTTTAACCCGAGAAATACATTGAGTATTTTGAAAATTATAATTTTCACGCAACACAGGATTCAGAGCTTAAGAAATTTTTTAGAGGTAGCCACCTGTCTTAAGGAGAAATCATGACTCTGCCCTTGGTAAATATTCGTGTACTGGACTTTGGTCAATATGTTGCAGGCCCGGCAACAGCCGCCATACTGGCGGACCAGGGGGCTGAGGTGATCCGCATTGAGCCTCCGGGGGGCCCACGATGGAAATCACCTGCCATGGACACCCTGAACCGCCGCAAAAAAAGCATTGTTCTGGACCTGAAAACAGAGAAGGATCTTGCCATCGCCCGGGACCTCATTGCCACAAGCGATGTACTTATTGAAAATTTTCGGCCGGGAGTGATGTCAAAACTGGGTCTTGGCCCCCAGGATGCACACACACTGAATCCCAGGCTGGTATATATTTCCCTGCCCGGCTTTTCCGCCGAAGATGAAGAACGCTCACATATCCAGGCCTGGGAAGGTATCATTGCTGCAGCCAGTGGACAATTTACGGACATGGGGCTCAATCGCATCCTCATGGGAATAAACACCTCTTTTTCACCCATCACACTTGCCTCGGGATATGCAGCCATGCTGGGGGCCACCGCTGCGTCTCTGGCATTATACAGCAGGGAGACCTGCGGACATGGTGACACCATTGAAGTTCCCATTGCCGCCGCCCTCATGGAGGGACTGGTGTACAACTCCATGTACATTGAAGATTGCCCGGGTCGCTATTTTTCCCTGAGAGAGCATGAAATAGACAGGAGAAAAAAGGTAGGAGAACCCCTGGATATGGGCTATGATGAACTACAGGAGTTCATGGATCCCTTTTACCGAAGTTATTTCTGCAAGGACGGAAGACCGGTATATGTGGTGGCCACCTGTCACGTTAACCACTGCCACAAAACCCTGAAAGCCATGGGATTGTACGAAAAAGTAAGGGAAATGGGCCTGCCGGATCTGGATGACTGGTACATGCCCAGCAGCCGGTGGCCCCAAGGTCTGGACTGCGCCCTGGGTCTCTATCCCCTTACCAAACCATGGGCAGACAAAATATCAAAACTCATGGCAGAAAAATTTCTGGAAAAAACCGCCTATGAGTGGGAAGCCCTTTTTGGAGAAAAAAATGTGCCCGTATCTGCCCATCGTTATACCAAAGAGTGGCTCAACAGTGAACATGCCCTGGCATCGGGCCTGGTGCATGAATTCATGGACCCTGTTGTGGGCAAAAGAAGACAGGCAGGCCCTGTGGCCTGGCTTAACAGTTCTGCAAAACTTGCTTCCACCGGGGCTCCGGCACCGGCCCCCGATGCCCACAGAGAAGAGATCCTTACTGACCTGGCAATGAGAAAAACATCTTCAATGGCTTCACCGGCACAATACACTCCTTTTACAAAGGGTCACAACTGGTTAAAAGGGGTAAAGATCCTGGACATGACCAACGTCATTGCAGGTCCCACCGTGGCCAACACCCTGGGTCGATTCGGGGCCGAAGTAATAAAAATATACCCCATCAAGCCCACCTTTGATCCCTGGAATACGGTGCTCATCGGTCTTCAGGTCCACCGGGGAAAACGCAGTATCCTGATAGATATCAAGTCAGACAAGGGGCGTGAAGCATTTAATAAAATGGTGAAATGGGCTGATGTGGTGACCTATAACGGTCCCCATCGTCAGCTTGAACCCCTGGGCATTGATCTTGAAAACCTTAATAAAATCAATCCCCAAACGATTCTCTTTCATCTGGACTGCTGGGGAGGACCCAAAACCGGCCCCCGAAGCGATTATGTGGGGTATGATGATCTGGTCCAGGCCGCCACCGGCATCATGTCACGCTTTGGGGGCTCCATGAAAACCCCGGAGGAACATGCCCATCTTGGCACCATTGATGTTCTCACCGGCTTTTCCGGAGCCTTTGCCGTTGCCACAGCTCTTTATCAACGCAAAACCACCGGAAAAACAGATGTGGCCCGCACCTCCCTTGCCGCCTGCGGTCAGCTGCTCCAGGCCCCCTTTACCTACGATTATGAAAGCCGGGCACCCTTTGATGAACCCAGCGGTCGCCACATAAAAGGGGAAGGGCCTCTCTATCGCTGCTATGAAGCTTTGGACGGATGGTTCTTCATGGGCATGCACACCCCGGATGCAAATGCCCACCACGCCCTTGAAGCCATTGACGGCCTGACAGGTATTTCCAAACTATCTTATGAAGCATTGGAAACTTTTTTGATGGAAAAATTCAAAACCCGGGAAAAAGCTCACTGGATCACCGCCCTTAATGCCATGGATGTGGGAGCGGTGGAACTAAAGGCTCTGAGTCAGTTAAGGGAAAAGTACTCAAGCCATGAAGAGACCGGCCCCCACGGCAGCGGCTCCACCTTTCAGTTCACCCGGTATGACAACCACCCCAGCGGACACCGCATTGACATCATTGCGCCTTGTTCCATCCGTCCCCAATATTCCACCCTCACCGTACCGCCCCCGGCTGAAAAATATGGCAAAGAGACCCGGGAAATTCTTACGGACATGGGATATAGCAAGGGGGAGATTGATGATATGATAAACTCAAAAGTGGTATCGGAAAGCTGGGGAGAACAATACCTTCCCGATTGATGAACCCAGTCTCACACTTTTTTATATAACTGCCATTGGCAGACCTTGTACTGACCTCGATCTGCCCACAACGAAGCTTGAAATACGCCTCTGAATTGCGGAGTATTTTATATAAAACGGGCAGATCCTTTCGGACACAACAAATATAGGGTCGTAGACGCGGAGCCAAATGGTATTATACCGCCGCCCCCCGATGGGCAATGGGCCCGGACCGGAACTGTAGACAGCACAATTGTCCGGTTCCTATTACCCATCGGGGGGCGGCTCTGCTGAGGTTGGCTTGAAGGCTGCCTTTTCATATAAAAAAGAAATTTCCAAACAGACGCTTAATTGCCTTTGCACATCAATGGAGACCATTATGAATGAATTTAATGTCCTGTTTCAACCCCAGATGCTTGGAAAAATCAAGCTGAAAAACCGCATTGCCATGGCCCCCATGGGGGTGGAATATATGACCGAAGCCGACGGCACCTTAAACCGCCGTGTGGTGGATTATTACCTGGAACGGGCCCGCAACGGCGTTGGCATGCTCATCTGCTCGGTGTTCAAGGTGGAAAACCAGGTGGAGCACCTGGAAGAAAGTACCCCCATGATCACCGAGGCATCCATGAACTATCTGGGAGATCTTTGCGATGCAGCCCACAGCTTTGGTACAAAGATATTTGTACAATTAACCGCAGGGTTCGGTCGGGTGACATTTCCAAGCATTTTAAGGGGCCCCTGCATGTCCCCTTCGGAAAACCATAATTTCTGGGACCCTTCCATTGCCTGCAAGGCCCTCACAGTGGAAGAGATTAATTCCATTGTCACCGCCATGGGTGTCACGGCCCGGCGCCTGGCCCTGGCCGGGGTGGATGGCATTGAACTGCATGGCCATGAAGGATACCTGTTTGACGAGTTCACAACTCCGTTGTGGAACCGACGCACAGATCAGTATGGCGGCAGCCTGGAAAACCGTCTGCGCTTTCCTGTGGAGTGCCTGGAGGAAATCAAGAAAGAAGTGGGCGAACAACTTGCCGTGGTGTATCGATTCGGATTAAAACACTATCTGAAAGATCCCCACCATGGTGCCCTTCCCGGCGAACCCTTTGTGGAGGTGGGCCGGGATGTAAAAGAGGGCATTGAAATGGCCAGAGAACTTGAAAAAGCCGGCTTTGACGGCCTGCATGTGGATGCCGGGTGCTATGAAAGTCATTACTGGCCCCATCCGCCCATTTACCAGAAACACGGCTGCATGGCAGACATGGCGGCCCAGGCAAAGGCAGCAGTATCCATTCCTGTCATTGGTGTGGGCCGCCTGGACAAACCTGAAGTGGCGGCCCGGGCTGTTTCCGGGGGCTCCATGGACATTGCCGCCATTGGACGGGGCCTTTTGGCCGATCCCCAATGGGCAGATAAGCTCAAATTTGGCGATCCCCGGGATATTCGACCCTGTGTGGGATGCTATGACGGATGTTTTGAAGCCTATTCAAAATTCAGAAACATCTCCTGTGCCTTGAATCCGGCATCGGGAAGGGAGGCAGCCTATGGTCTCACCCCAACACTTAAGCCCTTGGATGTCATGGTGGTGGGGGGCGGCATCGCAGGCATGGAAGCGGCCCGGGTGGCAACTCTCCGGGGACACCGGGTCACCCTCCATGAAAAAGGTGACACCCTGGGCGGTACGGTGAACCAGGCTGCCGTGCCTGAATTTAAAAAAGATCTGCGCCGTCTGCTGGCCTGGTATGAACGACAGATGGAAAAAACCGGGGTAACAGTGAAAATGAACTCCCCGGTGACAAAGGAAAAAATTTCAACCCAGGCACCGGATGTTATCCTTGTGGCCACCGGTGCCCATCCCATGGTCCCCCCCCTTCCCGGCATGGATCAGGAAGTGGTGACCACAGCAGTGGATCTCTTAAGGGGGGCAAAGCCCGCAGGAAACAATGTAATGGTCATCGGCGGGGGACTTGCCGGGTGTGAAGTGGCCATCTGGCTTGCGGAAAAAGGTAAAAAAGTCACGGTGGTGGAGATGCTGGACCAGGTCATGACTGGAGGTGCTTCCGTGCCCACCCAGGTGAAAATGATGACCATGGATCTGATGAACCGCTTTGGGGTGGAAGTTCTCACCGCCACCCGCCTGGATCACATCACGGAAAATGAAGTGGCATTGATGTCAAAAGATGGGACAATAATAAAACGCACCCCGGACACCGTGGCCCTTGCCATGGGTATGACCCCGGAAACACGCCTTGCCGATGATTTGGACAACACCCCTTACCGGGTGTATCGCCTGGGGGACTGCCGTTGTCCCAAAAATGTAATGAATGCCGTGTGGGATGCCTATGAGGTTGCCCGGTTTATATGATTCTGCACAAACCATCTTGACAGATCCATTGTTATCTTGTAGCAAAGAAAGCGTCTCACCAGGTGCAATTGCTTAATAGGGAATCCCGTGAAAACCGGGAACGAGCCCATCGCTGTATTATCTTTGATTTCAAGAATATCTGCCGGGGAAATCAAGGAACTACTTGTGGCCCACAAAGATCGTTTGTGCCGATTCGGATTTGATTATTTTAAGCATATGGCGATGGAAAACGGTTGTAAAATTAAAGTTGTAAACCAGGAATCATTGTCTCCTCAACAGGAAATGGTAGAAGATTTAATGGCAATTATTCATACTTTCAGTTGTAGATTATATGCCCTTCGAAAATATAAAAAAAAGATTAAAAAAATAATAGAGGCACCGGAATCGTGAATATTTCCCTGGCTCACAAAATAGAACTAAAGCCTGCCAATATCCAAAAAGGATATTTTGTACGGGCCTGTGGCACTGCCAGATTTGTTTGGAACTGGGGGCTTGCTGAGTGGAATCGGCAATACAAAACTGGATCAAAACCTTCGGGATTGGGATTGAAAAAAAAATTCAATGCAATTAAAAAGGAAGAATTCCCATGGGTATTTGAAGTCTTGAGAGATGCCAATAGTCAACCATTCAGCAATTTACAAAAAGCATTTACCAATTTTTTCAAAGGAACCTCAAAGCCACCGCAATTCAAAAAGAAAGGGATCGGGGATAGTTTTTATATCGCCAATGACAAGTTCAAGGTGGAAGGTAAGAAAATACGCATTCCAAAGCTTGGTTGGGTAAAGATGACCGAATGCCTTGGCTATTCCGGCAAAATTTTAAGCGCCACGGTTTCCAGAACTGCTGACAAGTGGTTTGTCAGTATTTGCGTTAAAATGGATATCACGCCTACAACATGCGAAAACCAAGCAGTTGTCGGTGTGGATCTTGGTGTAAAAACTCTGGCAACATTGTCAAACGGTGAAATGATCGAAGGTCCCAAGGCATTACGAAAAATGCAAAAAAAGCTGAAAAGGCTCCAGCAATCCTTATCCCGGAAAAAAAAAGGATCAAAAAATCGAGAGAAACAAAAACGAAAAGTGGCACGCCTGCACCATCAAATTGCATGTATTCGGCTTGACGCACTTCACAAGCTCACCTCAAAGCTAATCCGTAAATATTCCGTGATAGTGATTGAAGATTTGAATGTTCGTGGGATGATGAGCAACCACAAACTGGCAAAAGCCATCTCAGACATGGGTTTTCATGAGTTCCGACGTCAGCTTGATTATAAATCTTCCATTGCAGGTGTTCATGTGATAGTTGCGGATCGTTGGTTCCCATCATCAAAAAGGTGTTCTTGCTGTGGTGAGAAACATTCGAAACTTAAACTTTCGGATCGGATTTTTGTTTGCCCGACATGTTCATTCAAAATGGATAGAGATCTCAATGCCGCCAAGAATTTGGAGATGTATCCTGAATTAATAGCGGCATAACTAATATTATACCGTTGGTTCAACGGAATTTTAAGCCTGTGAAGAGGAAATGAGACCTAAGCAGTTAAATCGGGCACACTCGACGAAGCAGGAATTTTTCATTGCTCGAACTCAAATGAGTAAGAGTGCGTAAGAAAAAAGGAACAGTTCCCTGTTCGGCTTTAAAAAAGCACCATAACAACTCTGTTGTTTAAAACATTTTTTATAAGCAGAAGCCCACATTGATGTCAAGAAGGATTTCGCATTCCGCTTCCATATAACTGCCACGGGCAGACCGTATTCTGAATCCGCTCTGCCCACAACGAAGTTAAAAATACTCCTCTGATTTGCGGAGTATTTCAGAGCGCCCAGCACGTAAATGGCCAAGCTTATCTGATAAAAAGGCTGTAGTGATACATGGATTTATGCTTGGGGTTTGGGGACGCTTTGCAGAACTTTCCCCTGCTGCCGAATCTGAAAGATACCATCAATTGCCAAAAGGCCCAAAGCGGTCAGAATGGCCTGATAGGTAAATATCTCATCCTGGGAAACAGATTCCCCCAGAACAAACAGGGAAACCAGAAAAATAAGCCCCGGCTCCAGATAACTCAACAGCCCAAAAAGGCCCAGGGGCAAGCGTCGACCGGCGGTGAGCATGCACACCACAGGAATGGTGCCAAGCAAACCAAGGCCGGCGAAACGAAGAAGCATCTCCCATGGAAAGGCAAAGGGGTGGTGCACATTGCCAAAATGGAGGATCCCCCAGATGGAAACAGGTAAAAGCAAGATATTTTCAAGACAAAATGCATCCAAAGGGGAAAGGGGCTGGCCACGGCGAATGATGTAATAGACAGGAAAACCCAATGCCACAACCAGCACCACCCAGGAAAGACCGCCTGCTCTTAAGTAGGCAGACCCCACCCCCATTACGGCTGCGATCACAGCAAACCATTGGCAGGGGCGCAGTTTTTCGCCAAAAAAAATACGTCCCACACCCACCATCACAAGGGGCAGCAAAAAATAGCCCAGGGAAAGTTCCACGGTGCGGCCATTTAATGGCGCCCAGATAAAAAGCCACATTTGAATGCCGATGATGGCGCTGGTGAGCAGAAGCCCCGGCAGCAGCCTGGGGGATATCAACGGTGTAAGGGACGGCACCAGACGCCCTGTGAAAAATTGCCCTGCCAACATGAGAATTACGGACCACACCACCCGTTGGGCCGTTATTGCATATCCAGGCATGGGCTGGAAAATCTGCACATATATGGGCATGGCTGCAAAAATGCCGGAGGCAAACACTGACATTAAAATACCATAGGAATTTCCAAAATATGGTCTGGTCAAATTTAAAATCTCCATCTAAGTTTCAGCTCTTATGATCCGGGCAACCCGGAGTCTGCAATATTTCCTGAATCTCCTGCCAAACGGGCACGAAAATCAAATCCAGGAATATAAAATAAAGCATTTTTCATGCCAAACAATGCTTCGGACAGTTTTCAGCCCCCAAAATTCCTAAAATCAGGGCTGAGTTAAAAACAATCAAATGTGCTTCTGGTAACTATCTATAATCATTAGATCTGGTACCCGGGAAAAGTGTCCGAACTATTGACCAAAACGAGTTGAAAATTTTAAATAGATGAATCTTTTCTGAGGATAATAAAATATCAAGCCCATGGCTCAAAAATGAATACTCGATTATCCCACCAGTGCATCATAATAAAGAACCTGCCCCGCGCAATATAAATCTTCGGCTTGGTAATGTAAATGTTTGGACAATGCCTCATAGTCACCTGTTTGGGACTGCGTAGCATACAATTGTTAGGTGGGCAGGCCAAAACAGGTGACGACAGGGGTGCTGAGCGAATATTTACCACGCAGCTCAGGAGAGCCAGGAAAGAATCTCATCCTTTGACGGAATCTTGCCGGCACATTTCACTTCGCCGTCCACCACCACAGATGGCGTGGCAATAACCCCAAAACCGGCAATTTCCATCATATCTGTGACTTTTTCAACTGTGGCATCACTACCCGCTTTGTCCACCACCTCTCTAACAATTTTTTCCGCTTTTTTACATTTTGCACAACCTGGACCCAATACTTTAATTTCCATTTTTCTCTCCTACGTAATTGCTCATAATTTAGTTAACCCACAAATGACTGACGAAATTTTTTATAAGAAAGTAACTTTAAATATCATAATTTCAGACATATACATAATGGTAGAACCATTTAGATTCTTATCTCTTATTTTCGTGTTGTTTTGGCAAAAGAATTATGTAGACTACTCATAACTATTTGCCAATTCAGGGATTATCACCATTGAT
>NZ_FWXY01000041.1 GCF_900176365.1 Desulfocicer vacuolatum DSM 3385
AATGAACAATTTTGTGCTTTCAACAATTCAAACTTGGAGTAAAAATAAATAAAAAACTACGAGATAAAACTCTCCATAAAAAAGGGGTTGACCCGGGGTCAGGCTTTCGTTATTGACATTATCGAGGCTTTTTTCGTTGGCAAAGGCCTTGGTCGATAACATCAATAACAAAAGCCTGACCCCGTCGGCACACTGACCCCATCGGTACATTTAAAAATGCCGGCTTTGAAATGAAGTCCGAAAGTTGAGTTTATATGAAACACTCCATAAATCAGAGGTGTATTTCAAGCTTTGTTGTGGGCAGGCCGAGGCCAGAATACGGTCTGCCCGTGGCAGTTTATAAGAAATACTCTGCAAACCGGGGGTGTATTTCAAGGGCGTTATTAGGTGTTGGTGATCTGTTCTTAATCTGTTTACAGCCAGGCTAAAAAATGTTTTCAACCATTCGATCCAAACTGTTTTTGATATTTTTTTCCCTGGGACTTCTCCCTCTTTTAATCTCCATTTTTTTTGCCTATCACACCATGGCACGCACCATGACCATCCAGACCAATGAACAGCTCACAAAGCTGCTTGATAAAACAGCAGAGCAGATTCAATTTTATTTTGAAGCCAGGGAAAAAGAAATTGTTCTTTTATCCAATTATCCCTTTATTCAATTGTCTTTTCTTCAATTTGAATTTGGCCAGCGCCTTGATACGGTAAAACGCCTTGTATCTGATTATGAGAAAAAAAATCGTTATTTTAACGCAATTCATCTCATTGATCTCAATGGGAACCTCATACTCACGGAGCCTGAAATTCAAAATAATGGAACATCTGATGGACCGTCGTACTTAAATGACCCCACCGGGTGGCGTTCCATGATTGATGAAAATCTTAAAACCACTTTTATTCCGGGTCGGGACGGTGTTTCCGTTCCTGTTGTACTGATATCCAAACGGGTTTATGATTTTGAAAACCACCAGCTTCCCGTGGGAATGATTGTTTTTGATATTCATCTGCCGTCCTTTACTCAATTTGTCTCTTCCATTAAGGTTGGTGCCCGGGGATATGCTTCCTTGTGGGACCATCGGGGAGATTTGATTTTTCATCCTGAAAGATCTGCAATGCCGTATCCGGGGGGGCCCGGCAAAGAAAATCCTGGGCTTTCCGCATTGATAAAAAAAATGGTGAATGGAGAAAAGGGACGCGGTGATTATGAATTTAACGGTATCAAAAAACGATTGATTTTTACCCAGTGCGGTGTAATGAACTGGCGGTTGAGTATTTCCCTTGAAAAATCAGAACTCATGAAAGATATCATCACCTTGCGCTATCGAATGCTTTCTTTTTGTGCTGTTATTACTTTTTTAATTGTTCTTGCCTCCTATGCCTTTGGAAAAAGTCTTTCCACGCCCATCAATCGCCTCATTGATGGTGCCCGGGCCGTTGGCGACGGAAAATGGGACCATTTTATTTTGGTTGATTCCGGTGATGAACTCAGCTCCCTGGCTGATGAATTTAATAAAATGACGTCACGTTTGAAAAAAAGTGTTCAAGAGATCATGGCTCTTAAAAGTTTTAACGAGGATATATTAAGAAGTGTCCCCAGCGGTATTATTACCATTAACCAAGCCTTGGAAATCACCTCTTTTAATGCCAGTGCAGAACGTATCCTTGAAATGAGTGGCACTCTTTTAAATCAAGAAAAATATTCAGAAGATTCTTCATTGACTTCTTTTTCTTCTGGTGCGCAAGAGGTGCTTAAACGCTTAAGGGCCTGTGTAAAAAATAATATCATCATGGCCAACCGACATATAGAGCAGACGTATGCAAGTCAGGGGCAGGAAGATACACCCAGAGTGATTGAGCTGACCACTTCTGCCCTTAAGAATGTGCAAGAAGAAACCGTGGGGGCCATTGCCGTGATCCGTGATATCACAGAGAAAAAAAGGATGGAGGCAGAGATGATAAGAGTGGATCGTCTGGCTTCCCTGGGAGAACTTTCTGCGGGCATGGCCCACGAAATTAGAAACCCCCTTGCCGGTATGAAAACCGCCACCCAGATTCTTGCAAAAAGGGTTTCTGATGCTCCGGGAAAAGAGTTGATCCAGGGAATACTACATGAAATTGATCGACTCAACAAAATTGTGACGGATCTACTCAATTTTTCCAGGCCCAAAAAACCCCTTCCCGCCAGTGTGGATCTTTCTGAAATCATTGAAAGATCTCTTACCCTTGTCTGGAAAAATATGAAACAGTCCAAGATTAAGCTTGTCAAAACCGTGGATGAAAAGTTGCCACGGGTGTTTGTGGACAGGGAGCAGATTGAACAGGTGTTTTTAAATCTTCTGCTCAACGCTGTAAATGCCATGCCCGATGGGGGGCATTTGAATATCAGCATTAAATTAAGAAAAAAAGAGGGAACTCAGGAGAGAGTTGGAAAGAAAATTTCATTAAGGAGCTTGGTCCCCATGGTGCCGGTAAAACAGATTGAAGTGGTTTTTCAGGACACAGGCCATGGGATTAAAAAAGAGATCCTCTCAAAAATATTTAATCCTTTTTTTACCACCAATCCCGGGGGGACCGGGCTGGGATTGTCCATTGTGCAGAAACTTCTGGAAAAGAACAGTGCAAAGATAAATATAGAAAGCGTGGAAAATAAAGGTGCCCGGGTGACCCTGGCCTTTCCCATCATGGAATCCAATGATTCCCTTTGCAATGGAGATATCAATGCAGGATAAAAGGCTTTTGATTGTGGATGATGAGGATGTGTTGCGCACCTCCCTTGAAACAAATTTTAAAATAAACGGTTTTAATGTAAGGACCGCACAAAGTGGAGAAGCTGCCATTGAATTGCTGGAACAATTTTCTCCCATGGTGATTCTGTTGGATTTGAGATTGCCCTCCATGGACGGCATATCAGTGTTAAAAGAGATCAAAAAAACAAATTTTGATGTCAATGTGGTGATCATGACCGCCTATGCTGATACCCAGACAACGGTGGAAGCTGTAAAATGCGGGGCCTATAATTTCATTAATAAACCTTTTGAACTTGAGGAACTTGAAGCTCTTGTTCATAATGCCTTTGAAAACATTGAATTGAAGCGGGAGGTTGATTGTTTAAGGTATCGCCAGAAAAAATTTGAAAAATATGACGATATTGTTGGAAAAAGCCGGGTCATGCAGGATATTTACAGTCAGATAGATCGCATTGCAGAAACAAAGGATACAACGGTTCTTATCCGGGGGGAGAGCGGTACCGGGAAAGAGCTGGTGGCCGGGGCTATTCATCATAAAAGTCGCAGGCATCGTCACCCTTTTATGGAAATTAATTGTTCTTCCCTGCCTGAGACCCTTTTAGAAAGTGAGTTGTTCGGGCATGAAAAAGGTGCTTTCACCGATGCCAAGGGCACAAAAAAAGGCCTTTTTGAACTGGCAGATACAGGCACCCTTTTTCTGGATGAAATAGGAGACCTTCCCCTTTCCATACAGGTAAAACTTTTGGGCTTTTTGGAAAAAAAGCAATTTAAGCGACTGGGATGTGGCAGGGATATCAAAGTTGATGTACGCATTGTCACGGCAACCAACAGAAACCTTGAGCAGGCCATTTCCCAAGGACTGTTCCGGGAAGATCTCTATTATCGATTAAATGTGGTCACCCTTTTCGTTCCGCCGTTAAGGGAACGTCAAAGCGATATTCCATTGCTTGCCGGCTATTTTCTGGAGCAGTTTTGTCGGGAAATGGGAAAAAAAAAGATGACTTTTTCCAGGGACGCATTGGCGTTGCTGACCGGACATTCGTGGCGGGGCAATGTGCGTGAATTAAAAAATGTGGTGGAACGGGCCGTTATTTTTGCCCGGGATCTCACCCTGGGGCCGGAGAGTCTTGGTGCTGAATTTTCTCAAATTCAGTTGAGGAATACTTTTTCGCCCATGGGTTTTTCAGCTCCATTGGATCATGGAGAAGATATTGAGATGGTTCTGGCACAAAAAGAGATGGATTTGATCACAGCAGCCCTTGAGAAAACAGACAATAATAAAACAAAGGCATCTGAAATACTGGGCATAAGCCGTTTTGCTCTGAACCGAAGGCTCCAGAAACTGGACAGGATGCGCAGGCAATGAAATTATTCGGTTGGAGTACCTTTTTAAAACTTTGTGGTGGGGTTGCATCATTCTTAAAGGTACAACTGATAAAAAAGCGTGGTTTCATTTCCATGGCGGTCTGTTGTTTTATTTTCTTTTTTGACACACTGTGTGTGGCCCGGATGTCACCCTATGACATTGCCATGATTACCTGGAGAAGTGAAACTCCGGCAGAACTGGGCTTTAAAAATCGCCTTGAAAAAAGTCCTTACCCCATAAGATATCATATATTTAATGCAGATCAGGATGTTAACAAGCTTGGAAATATTATTACCACTGTTCTTCAAACCCCGCCTGATATTATTTATGTTTTTGGTACCACCGCCACCCGGCAGGTGATGGCCCGAACAACGGATATCCCCATTGTGTTTAATGTGGTAACAAGGCCGGTGAAGGCGGGGATTATTGAGAACTGGAAACATTCCGGCAATAACACCACAGGGGTCAGCAGTCTGGTTCCTTTAAATTCCCAGCTCAAAGCGTTGAAAAAAGTGGTGGATTATAAAGCGCTTTCCGTATTGTATAATCCACTGGAACCCAACTCTCGCATACAAATAGAACAGCTCCATCGTCTGAGTGGCCAGATGAATTTTGAGCTTAAGGTCTACCCCATTACAGGTGCAGGGGATGTTGACAATGCTGTTTCAAGCATGGGAAATCAAGCCCATGCCGTCTATTTACCTTCCGATTCCAAAATAAGTTCTCTTGGGAAAAAAATCATGCAGCAGGTGAATCAGTTTAATATTCCTTCCTTTGCTGCTGTGGAAAGTATGGTATTAGATGATGGTGCATTGATGGGGCTGGTACCGAATTATTATGACCTTGGTACCCTTGCCGCATTAAAGGCCATCCGAATTTTAAATGGTGAAAAACCCGGAAATATTCCCTGTTCCACCTTGAATTATTTTCGGATATTAATCAATATGAAAACCGCCGAAAAAATCGGTGTGCAAGTTCCCACCTCCCTTCTGATTATTTCAGATATCATTGTGCGATAAAACCAATGTGTGCGGATGCCGCACGTGGCTTTGTTCGGAAAACGCTCTTCTTTTTATGAGCTTAAATCTATGAAATTTTATTAAGATCTTGTTTATACATGATTTTTTGCCTTTAGTTCGGTGTTGGCACCATTGTTGCTATTATTGTTTGGTAAGATATCTGCAGATATTTATTAACGGCGATATCGTTACGCCAATGGGCAAAATCGTTCCATGGTAAAGCGATTGTTGCTGTGCTAAGGCGATCCTGTAATCTTTTCTGTGCATAAACATGGAAAAGCCATTCCCAATGGATACGCCCCCTCTTTTTTTGATTTTTTTCAGAAGAAAAAGAGTTCAAAATTTGAGTATTGGGTATCAACATTTCACACATTAAAAGGAGTTTTCAAGCATGGCAATGCAATGTAGCGTATCTACTCCCAACCGTCATGGACGGTTATTTATCATCAAGTCTGCCGTAATCATGGGCCTTGCCCTTTTTTTTGTTTTATCAGCGGGATTTACCCACCAGGGGGAATGCAAAACATGGCGATTAAAGTTTCAAATGGCCTGGCACACCCAGCATCCCCAGTACAAGGCCTATAAAGAGTTCACAAAAAGGGTGAAGAAAGCCACCAACGGTCAGTTGAAATTTACCATTTTCCCGGCAAGTCAGCTTATCGGAAGAAATGAGGCTCTGGATGGATTAAAAAGCGGTACCATTGATATGCTGGCAAGTTGTGGGGCCTATTATCATGGAATGGTGCCCGAAGGAGATGTCGACTGGCTTCCCTATGTTTCTTTAAACAGAAGAGCCTCTTTCTGGGAGTTGATGAACAATAAAGGGGGAGGAGAAGGGGGGCGATTTCACGATATTATTTATGATTCGTATCTTAAAAAAGCAAATTCCGTATGGTTGACCAATGTTATCTGTGGCAGTTCCGGTATTATTGGTCGGGGAGACAACCAGTATAATACTGTTGAATCGTTAAAAAATATTAAACTCCGGGCCGCAGGCGGGGTCAGTACCCGGGTTGCCAAGGCATGGGGGGCCTGTCCCGTAACCATGGCCACCGGAGAAATCTATCCAGCCCTTCAGCGGGGAACGGTGGATGCGCTTTTGTTCTATGCCTATGGTCTTAAGGATTACAAGTTTTTTGAAGTGGCAAAAACATTTACCCGACCTCCGGTTTTTACCTGGGCCGATGATCTCTGGATCAACAAAGATGCACTGGAACGCCTTCCCCAGAATTTAAGAGATATCCTTATCAAAGTTTCCCATGACTGGGGTAGATGGGCCAGCTGCGAATACTGGCCGAACTATGAAGCTGAAAATGAAAAATGGTGCCTGGAAAACGGTGTGAAATTTGTTGAATTTGACAATGAAAATATCAGAAAATCCAAAGAGATGCTCAATGTTGTCTGGGACTGGTACGCCAATGAAAGCAAGGGATGTGCAGAGCTTGTGGAAATCATTAAAACCAAAGAAAAGGAATGGGACAAAATATGATGGGAAAGATATCACAGTTCAACAAGATCATGGGGGAAATGGCCGGATGGATTGTGGTGGCCATGATGCTCACCATCAGCTTTGATGTGGCCATGCGTTATCTTTTTAACGCTCCCACCACATGGAGTTTTGAAGTGAATCGCTATATGCTCATTATGGTGGTTTTTCTGGGTGGTCCATGGACCCTTACGGCAGGGGGGCATGTCAGTGTGGATCTTGTTACAGATACAATGGGCGGTAAAAGAAAATTAAGGTTGGATATTGTTACATCTGTTATGGCATTTGCTTATATGCTCATGTTTACCTGGGAATCCATGGTTTTTACCTGGGATGCCTGGGAAAATGCCACAAGAAGCACGGAATATCTGGCCTGGCCCCTGTGGCCCATCCGAATGTTTCTGGTTGTGGGTGGCGCCTTGCTGTCAATTCAGTACCTGATAAAAATAACCGAAGATACAGTTAAATTAAAGACCATGAAAGGAGCTGCCTGATATGGAGTGGTATATTGTTCTTGCCATCCTTGTTATTTCATTGACCCTTTTTCTATTCATTGGACTACCCGTTGCATTTTCATTGGGATTCTTGAGTATGTTGAGCGCCCTTGTGTTCTGGCCCGGTACCACCGGTCTTTATGGGGTGGCCCTGGCAGGTTATGGTCACATGGGAAATTATACCCTTGTGTGTGTGCCCTTGTTTATTCTCATGGCCCAGCTGGTGATGCACAGTCGCATGGGTACGGACAGCTATGAGGTTGCTGACCGGTTTTTGCGCCAGCTTCCCGGCGGGCTTGGCATGACCAGTGCGGTTTTTGGTGCCATATTTGGCGCTGTGTGCGGTGCCAGTACTGCCGGTACCGCAACTGTGGGGCTTTTATCTCTTCCTGAAATGATGAAACGGGGGTATCAGTCGGGTATATCCGGGGCCATTGTGGCCTTTTCCGGGGCACTTTCCATTTTGATTCCCCCCAGCGTTATTTTAATTCTGTACGGCACCCTTGCAAATGAATCCATTGGCGCTCTTTTTGCCGGCGGCATTATACCCGGTTTATTGATGACCATGTTTTCTCTGATCTATATTTACATGCGGGTCATGATGAATCCTGACATTGCGCCCAGGGATGAGGTTCGATATACGTGGAAGGAAAAACTGTCATCCCTGTGGAAAGTGTGGTCTTTGCTTGTGGTTGTTTTAATGCTTCTGGGGACCATTTACTCGGGTATTGCGACCCCCACCGAAGCCAGCGCCATTGCCTGTCTTTCTGTTTTTATCATTGCACTTGTAAAACGCAGTCTTGATGTTAAAACGGTGAGAACCGCATTGATGCAGACGGTGAAAACCACGGCCATGATCGGCTGGATTATCATCGGAGCCACATCATTCGGGTATGTGATTATCTATTCCGGTTGTGCTGCTGAGCTCACTGACTGGGTGATTTCTTTGCCCGTTCCAAGCACTGTGATTGTGATAATTTTGATGTTGGGATTTCTTTTCATGGGAATGTTTCTTGATCCGGCGGCCATTGTCATGATGACTACGCCCATTATCCTGCCCATTCTTCTGGCCCTTGAGATCAATGTTTTGTGGTTTGGGGTACTAATGGCCATTAACATGTGTGCCGGTAATATTTCACCGCCCATGGGATTGAATCTTTACATTGTCAAAGGGCTGATGCCCAATGAGATCAACCTTGGGGGGCTTTTCAGGGCTGCCTTGCCTTTTATGGTTCTGGATGTGGTCACCATTGCACTTGTCATGATTTTTCCGGGTATTGTTACCTGGTTACCGGCATTAATGGTCTGATCGTTAAAATTTATCACAGACTCAACTTTCGGGCTTCATTATTTCAAAGCCGGCATTTTTAAATATACCGATGGGGTCAGCGTGCCAACGGGGTCAGGCTTTTGTTATTGATGTTATCGATTAAGGCCTTTGCCAACGAAAAAAGCCTCGATAATGTCAATAACGAAAGCCTGACCCCACCACGAAATGCGAACACCGAAAGTTGAGTTGCATATGGGCACACTGATTCTTATGGTTCTCTCCCATGAAAAGTGTGTCCATCAAGAATCGCTCTTACCATGGTAGATAGTTTTTTTCTGTTCACCGGTTTCATGAGCAAAGCTCTGGCACCTGTTTTTTCAATGGTGTTTTCATTGATCCGAGAGCTGTAACCGGTACAGATAATAATTGGCAGATCCGGTCGGATGTTTAAAATTTGGGGGGCCAGCCTCTCTCCGGTCATGTGGGGCATGGTCATATCCGTGATTACCAAATCAAAGGCTTCTGGTGTTTTCCGAATCATTTCAAGGGCATCCAGACTGCTGTTTGTGCTGATGACGGTATAGCCGCACTGCTCCAGAATCCGGGAGATTAATTTGGCGATCATGGGTTCATCATCAACCACAAAAATGCGCTCTGTACCTGTGGGTAGGGTTTTTTCATTGTTTTTAATGCGTTTAACCCGGTGTGTCACCGCAGGAAAAAAAATAGTAAATTTTGTTCCTGTTTCAGGGTTACTTGTAACGCAGATCTCCCCATTACAATTTTTGATAATTCCATGAACAACGGACAATCCCAGTCCTGTACCCTCCCCCGGGGGTTTTGTGGTAAAATAGGGTTCAAATATCAGGTCAAGATTTTTTTGGGGAATCCCTTTGCCGGTGTCACTGATTTTTATGACAACGTATTTGCCATGGGCAATATGGGGGATCCCGGCGGGGGTATTGTTTTTGTCAATGTCCATATCCTGCATTGAGATTTTCAGTGTTCCTTCGTCCATATGCTGCATGGCATGGGCGGCATTTGTGGCAAGGTTCATGAAAATTTGGTGCAATTGGGTGGGATTTGCCATGATTTGTCCATTGCTTTTCACTTCATTAACAATGCTGATGGAGCTGGGAATGGTAGAACGCAACAGTTTGAGAACTTCTTTTGCAATGAGACTGGCCCTTAAAGGTTCAATTTTTTCATCAGATTTTCTGGCAAAGGTGAGAATCTGTTTAATGAGTTCCTTTGCGCGGTTTCCCGCCACATTGATTTCAGTGAGATTTTCAGCAAGTTCCTTATTTTCTGCGGCATGATCAAAGGAAAGTTCCACAAATCCCAGAATAATGGAAAGAATGTTGTTAAAGTCGTGGGCAATACCGCCTGCAAGGGTGCCCACTGCCTCCATTTTCTGGGCCTGGATTAATTTTTTTTCCAGAAGTTGGCTTTTTATGAGTTCTTCGGTGTATTCTTTATTTTTTTGGACAAGGGCCCGGGTTCTCTGATCAACTTTAATTTCCAGATCATCCCTGGCTTTTCGCAAATCATTTTCCAGGGATTTTCTTTCTGAAATATCCCGGATAATTCCCATGGTCCCGATATATAGGGTGGTGGATGTTTCATCGTCTTGTGTGTAAAGTCCTGTGCTGTTAATTTCCACAATTACATCGTCGGAGTTCAATTTTTTAAGATGTCCATAATAGAGCCGGGAACTGTCCCGGCACAGTAACTTTATCTCCAGACCTGTGGTTTTCCTTTTACCTGTACGCCGTTCGTCAAACAGCTTTATGGGTTTTTTTTGTTTTTTTAGACGATGGCTGTCATTTAAAATTTTGTTCAGGGAAATTTCTTTTTCATATCTGGGAACAATGATTGTGCGAAAATGTTTTCCCATGAGTTCATCAGGGGTGTATCCAAGTTTTTTAACGGCATCATTGATAAAGGTAAACCTGCCTTTGGAGTCAATTCGATAGACAATATCGGGAATGGTTGCCACAAGGCTGCAAAATTGTTTTTCCGAGGCTTCCAATGCTTTCATATTACGGGCCAGGCTTGCGTTGGCCATCTCCAGGGATTCAGTTCGAATTTTCACCATTTCCTGGAGACAATCCCGGTGTTCCCGTAATTTTTGTTCCGATTTCTGTAGTTCATGGGTTCGTTTTGCCACCCGTTCATCAAGTTCAAGGGTCAATTGCATTAACTCGGAATTGGTTTTGTAAAGCTCCTGATGAACCTCATCAAGTTCTGATCTGAGTTTATTGCAGATGGCTTTTTCCTGCTTCAATTGTCTGGCCAGTTCCTTGTATTCCATGCAGCTGTCTCCCCAACATGATTTGTTTTATAACCGCCACGGGCGGACCGTATTCTGATTCGGTTTCGCCCACAACAAAGTTAGGAATACTCCCCGGGGTTGCGGAGTATTTCATATAAAACGAGCAATGTGGCGTCATCTGTTTCCTTTGCCAGATATTTTTGCATAATTTGTGTTGTCTCATTTTATCACCACGGTGAGATAAAGATCTCCTCTTTCACCATTCAACCCGGCTTTACCCATTTCGGCCAGGCGAAGACGACTGCCGTTTTTCACTCCGGACGGAACTGAAACCCGGTACATGCGTTTATAAAATCCCCAGGGAATATTGACCAGCTTGCGGGTGCCGGTGTGGGCCTCCAGCTGGGTGATCTTAATTGTGCCGTCAAGATCCAGTGAGTTGTCAGCACCCGGTCCGGTTCGGATGATCTGCAAATTGGGACTCTTTTTCCGGGCCGTGATGGATTTAATCTTGTCATCGGCTCCGGCCCTGGGAATTCTGGTACCAAGTTTTACCATCACAATGCCGGCAATAAATCCCCCCACATGGGCCCACCAGGCAATCCCGGATGCAGCGCCACTTTCGGTGGCATTGTAAAACTGCATGGCAAACCAGAAACCAAGAAAAAGAAATGCGGGAATTTCAATGAACCAGGGAATGATAATAATGGGAATCAAGGTAAGAATTTTAGACGATGGATAGAGAATGAAATAGGCCCCCATAACCCCGGCAATGGCCCCGCTGGCCCCGATGGTGGGAATGGCGGAGGTGGGGTTTAGCATAAAATGAAGCAGGGCCGAAGCAATGCCGCTTAAAAGATAAAATCCTGCAAACCGCAGTGCCCCCAGATGATCCTCCACATTATCTCCAAAAATATAGAGAAACCACATATTCCCCAGAAAATGCCACAGCCCGCCATGGAGAAACATATAGGAGAGGATGGAGAAAAGTTTATTGGAAAATGAAAAATATGTTGCCAGCTGGGGCAGGGTGAATTTGGCAGGCACAAAACCGTAAATGTAAACAAAGGATTCCACATCCGGTCCCATGGTGGCCTGGGAGAGATAGACAAAGGTATTCAGGGCCATGATGGCGTAGGTGACCACGGGAACAGTACGTGATGGTATGGTATCTCGAATCGGTATCATGTCATCTCTTTGCGAGTTGAGGATTTGTTTTACTTTTTACTATATCAACTTTCGGGCTTCATTTCAAAGCCGGCATTTTTAAATGTACCGATGGGGTCAGTGTGCCGACGGGGTCAGGCTTTTGTTATTGATGTTATCGACCAAGGCCTTTGCCAACGAAAAAAGCCTCGATAATGTCAATAACGAAAGTCTGACCCCATCACGAAATGCGAACACCGAAAGTTGAGTTACTATATCATCCTTTTAAAAGGAGTTCAGCTAAAAATGTGGAAAACGGCGTTATATCTTTTTACGTTTCCTTTTCTTTTACAAATATGCTTTAATTTTGTGTTTATATTTTTTTTATATGAAATACTCCGCAAACCGGGGGCGTATTTCAAGTTGTGTTGTGGGCAGAACTGCATCAGAATAAGGTCTGCCCGTGGCAGTTATATGAAATACTCCGCAAATCTAAGGAGTATTTCAATCTTTGTTGTGGGCAGGCCTGGATCAGAACACGGTCTGCCCATGGCAGTTTATAAGGATGTTTTTTTAATTGAATCTCACCGCCAATGAAAAGAAGACGTTTTTTCTTCATCTGACCTATGCCTTTCTATCCGGCATCATTCAAGGGGTCCTTGCCCTGAATGAATTTGTATTTATCAAAAGCCTCCACGGATCTAACTTTCAACTGGGTTTCCTTTTTCAGTTCAGTGTGGTGGTGTTTGCCTTTTTGTTTATTTTAAATGAGTTTTTAAAACGCATCACCAATAAAAAAAAGCTTCTCATGGTGGTGGGAATTATTACCCACTTGCCCATGGCATTGCTCGCCTTTTTTCCCCATGCCCAGCCTTCCCCCATTTATAACTATCTTTTTCTGGGGATTTTTCTGGTCTATTTTATGGGGTGGCCGGTGACCCTGCCGCTGATCAATTTGTTTTTGAAAAACAGCTACAGGCATGCCCATTTTGCAACCCTGTTCAGCTATGCCACATCCGTTACCAAAGCAACTATGCTGCTGGTCACTTTTGGATATGGCCTTCTCCTTGATCTGGACAATTATGCATTTACCTGGATTTTTCCCGGGGTGTCCCTGCTGGGTATCGGGGCCATTTATCTTTTAACCCGCATTGATTATCACCATCCTGAGTCAGTGGCCGATATTTCCCATCAGGGGATGGTGGCATCCATTGGCCAATCCGTAAAAAATATGCTGGAAATATTAAAGGATAATGCACCCTACCGGCACTTTGAAATTGGGTTCATGCTTTATGGTGTTGCCTATATGATGTCCATCACAGTGATCACCATCTTTTTTGATGATGCACTTCATCTAAATTACGCCAGTGTGGCTTTTTATAAGAACGGTTATAATGTGGTGGCCATTTTGCTGTTACCCCTGTGCGGACGACTCATGGGAAAAATTGATCCACGGCTGTTTGCCGGTATGACCTATCTGTCCATGTTTTTGTACATTGTGTCCGTGGCACTGACAGAGTTTTTTGCTTTTCATTTTGAAATGTGGGACATCCGGTTTTATTATATGTTGTTGCCATATATGGTTTTTAACGGGGCCTTTGTGGCAGGTATGTCCCTTTTGTGGAGTATCGGTTCTGCTTATTTCTGCAATGATGAAGATGTGGCAGATTACCAGTCCTTGCATCTTTCCCTGGTGGGTGTCCGGGCGTTGTTTGCCCCCCTTGCCGGGGTATGGCTTTATGAGATGATCGGATTTGCCTTAACCTTTTCCATTGCTGCCGCTCTTCTGGTGCTTGCCATGGGAATGATGGTCTGGTCGCATAAAAAACAGGCGCAATGAAATTAACTCCAAGGGGTTCTCTTTCGGGAACACGCGGATTTTTATTTGTTTTGGATGTCCCCAGCAAGATTTTGAAAAATTTGTTAAACATAGCGATGTAAACTGCTAACATGCTAAACTGAAAATCACACAAGACCGTAGAAAAAGTGCGAAATAGTAATGATTCTTTGCTTGGAATGCGGGCATGGCGAGTCCTTTCAATCACATTATATGTGGATTTGCCGTTGCCTCGCACGCAAGATAGTGTGGTTAAAGAATGGGGGTGGATTTTTTACGAAAACATCAATTTTGGGATTCATCTAAAATTTTTCGCACTGTGACCGCAAATTCAGACCTGTCGATTGGTTTCATAGCAAATGCTTTGAATCCTATCTCAGATGCTTTTTCTACAGAAATATTTTCACTGTATCCCGTACAGAGCATGGTGGGTATTTCCGGTCGGAGTCTTAAAATTTCAGATACAAGCTGATCCCCGGTCATATGGGGCATGGCCATATCTGTGATAACCAGATCAAAGGCGTTTATATCTTCTTTAAACACCTTCAGCGCTTCCCTGGGATCTGTATGTTCTTGAACGTGATATCCCAATAGTTCCAGACGTTGTTTTCCAAGTTTGAGCAATACGGGTTCATCGTCAACAAAAAGAATTTTTTCATTCCCAGTTGGTAAATCTGTACGTTCATCAGAGTCTTTTTCAATTTGCCCTTGGTAAGCAGGGAATAAAATAGTGAACGTCGTTCCTTTATTTGGGGCGCTTTTAACAAAGATGACGCCACTATGTCTTTCTACAATACCATGAACAATGGCCAATCCAATGCCGGTTCCTTTACCGATTTTTTTGGTTGTGAAATAGGGCTCAAATATTCTATCAAGGGTTTTATTATCCATGCCGCTGCCTGTATCAATGACCATGAGCTTGACATATTGACCCGGACTTAGTGCGGGATGAACGGCTTTGCAACCCTCATCAAACGACTCATTGCTCAGACTGATTTTGATAGTGTTGCCTTTGTTTTTCATTGCATCAGCGGCATTGGAACAAAGGTTGATGAGAATTTGATTGATTTGCGTGGGATTACCGGAAACCGGCGCTGTGTCCTTTGATATGTTCTGATGGATGTTGATATTTGCCGGAATGGATGATCGAATTAATTTTATGGACTCTTTTACAATGGGGCTGATATCAATGGGCTTTAGTTCTGCATT
Source organism: Desulfocicer vacuolatum DSM 3385 (assembly GCF_900176365.1). GTDB lineage: Bacteria > Desulfobacterota > Desulfobacteria > Desulfobacterales > Desulfobacteraceae > Desulfocicer > Desulfocicer vacuolatum. Next base: position 14,847 of record NZ_FWXY01000041.1, read on the forward strand.
ATCTTGTCGGGTGAATGTAAGGAGCTGTTTGACCACATCTTTGGCTCTCAGACCCGCTATTCGTATCTCCTCTGAATTTTCCCTTGCAGCGCTCCACTCTGGTAATTCATCCATTAAGAGCTCATTGTTACCGACAATAATACTGAGAATATTATTGAACTCATGGGCAATACCGCCTGCAAGGGTTCCGATGGATTCCATTTTCTGAGCTTGAAGTAATTGATTCTCAAGCTTTTTTCTCTCTGATATATCCACATGGGTGCCAACAACTCTGACAGCCTTGTTGTTTTCATCAAATATGGCATTTGCCCTGGAAAGAATATCCACCCAATGCCCGTCTTTATGCTTCATTTTAAATTCGATTTCAAATTTATCACGCTGCCTGGTGATGAGTTCATTGTGCATATTCCATGAACGTTTGCTATCTTCAGGACTTGTCAAAGCCTCCCAGGTTGAGAGATTGTTAGATTCTTATCTCTTATTTTCGTGTTGTTTTGGCAAAAGAATTATGTAGACTACTCATAACTATTTGCCAATTCAGGGATTATCACCATTGAT
>NZ_FWXY01000051.1 GCF_900176365.1 Desulfocicer vacuolatum DSM 3385
ACGAAGGTGTTATAAATCGAATTCTCTGGCCATAGAATTGGGACTTGGGGGAGAGGTGCGTTCATGGCTTCCAGAAAAACTTAGGACTCACGAGACTAAAAAAGGAACTTGTAGGAAGAAAATCTCAGGAGTTCGATCTTTTGTCGTTGACCCTGAATGGAGTAATAAAACGAGATATGGAAAATCCCGAGGGTAAATTCCCCGCTGAATTTGATACATACCAGGTGGTCAACCCCGGTGATTTTATTTTTTGCATGTTTGATGTTGAAGAAACGCCGCGAGCAGTTGGTTTATCAACTTATTATGGGATGATTACAGGGGCATATACGGTATTAGTTCCGTTTAAGGGCAATAACAAAACGTTCCTATATTATTTTTATTTACATTTAGATTCTCACAAAATGATGAAACCCTTATACCGGGGGCTGCGGAATACTATACCCAAAGAACATTTTTTTAGTTTTAAAACTTATGTTCCACCTCTTGATGAACAAACCACCATCGCCAACTTCCTCGACTGCAAAACCGCAAAGATCGACCAGGCTGTTGCCATCAAGGAAAAACAGATTCAGCTCCTCAAAGAGCGCAAACAGATCCTGATTCAGGATGCCGTGACCAAAGGCCTTGATCCCGATGTCTCCATGTGTGATTCAGGTGTGGAATGGATTGGGGAGGTGCCTCGGCATTGGGGTATTAAGCGGTTTAAATATCTTTTTTCTCAAAGCAATTTGCCGACTCGACCGGACGACGGAATGGTAACCTCATACAGGGATGGTCAAGTCACTTTAAGATCGAAAAGGAGACTGACTGGATATACTGAGGCCATTTTAGAACAAGGGTATCAAGGCATTCGAAAGGGACAGCTTGTTTTAAATTCCATGGATGCTTTTGAAGGGGCTATTGGTGTGTCTGATTCTGACGGAAAATGTACACCGGAGTATGTTATTTGTGATCCTATGTTAGATGATTTATTACCTGAATATTTTGCTTTCTTACTCAGAGAAATGGCCCTCTCAAAATACATCCAGGTTATTTGCAACGCAGTGAGACAAAGAGCTGTGAGAATTCGTTTTAATAATCTTAAAAAACGGTTTTTAATTGTACCACCCATTAAAGAACAAAAAGCCATCGTCTCCCACATCCAAACCCAATCCGTGAAGATCGACAAGGCCATCACCATCCAGGAGCAGATGATCGAAAAGTTAAAAGAATATAAAGCCACGCTGATCAATTCAGCCGTGACAGGCAAAATAAAGGTACCAGGCGCAGGAGAGCAAAGAGCCGTGGCATAACTAAGGATCGGCTTCAAAATTACTTACCCTTTGATTTTCAAAAATCCCTGGCTCTTGAGGGGGTTTGAAAATGATTCAGGGAAAGTTAATTTGTAACGATTCCTAAGGGATACAACAATGACAGATGACAGCCGCATACAGATCTATCAAACCAAAGACGGAGAAACCCGTGTTGATGTGAGATTTGAAAAGGAGACGGTCTGGCTGACCCAGCGCCAGATGGGGGAGGTGTTTGATACCACCCCCGAAAATGTCATCATGCATCTGAAAAACATTTATGAAACCGGAGAGCTGGATCAAAATCCAACTACTAAGGATTTCTTAGTAGTTCAAACAGAAGGCAAACGGCAGGTCAAAAGACGGCTCAAACATTACAACCTGGATGCCGTGATCTCCGTGGGGTATCGGGTGAACTCCAAACGGGGGGTGCAGTTCCGTATCTGGGCCACCAAACGGCTGCGGGAGTATCTTGTCCAGGGATATGCCGTGAACCGGGAACGGTTCAAAGCGAATGCCGCAGAACTCAAACAGGCCCTGGCTCTGATTCAAAAAACAGCCCAATCGCCTGCCCTTGCCACGGACATGGGACGGGGGCTCATCGATATCATGGGCCGGTATACCCAGACCTTTTTATGGCTCCAGCAGTATGACGAAGGCTTGCTGAAAAGCCCTGAAGGCATTGCCGGTGGAGTACTGCCTTCATCCGTTGATGCCATGGCCGCCATCCTTGAATTAAAAAAACAACTCATTGTAAAAGGGGAGGCTTCAGATTTGTTTGCCAGGCTCTCCCGGCCGGACAGTATTGAGGCGATTTTCGGGAACCTGGACCAGACCGTCATGGGGGCGCCTGCCTATCCCACCATTGAAAGCAAGGCAGCCCATCTCTTGTATTTTGTAGTGAAAAACCATCCCTTTGTTGACGGCAACAAGCGCAGCGGTGCTTTTTTATTTGTGGATTTTCTTCACCGCAACAATCGCCTGATAACCGGCAATAATGTTCCGGTAATCAATGATACCGGGCTTGCAGCCCTGACACTTCTGGTGGCTGAGTCTGATCCAAAACAAAAAGAGACATTGATAAAACTTGTCATGAACCTGTTATGCGAAAATAAACTATCATAAGGAGCCCCATGGTCAGCCAAACCAATGAACAGGCCCTGGAAGCCGCCATTGAAAAAAAATTGACCGGTACCTGCCTGGAAGAGATTAAAAAAGGTGACATAAAAAATGGCGAGATAAGACAAGGTGAAATAGAGGCGGCTGCACCTGAAAAAAACAAGGTAGAAGAGCCCCAGGTGCCCTTTGATACCCACCATGGGTATGAATTGGGATATCACCAGCATTTCAATCCCAGATTTGCCATGGATGAAAAAAAGTTCTGGGCCTTTCTTGAAGCCACCCAGGAAAAAGAGCTTGAAAAGCTTATAAGAAAAACCAGAGGAATTGATGAGTGGCAGCGCAAAATCCTGGAGCGCCTGGATAGAATGATCAAACAAAAGGGGCTTTTACACCTGCTTAAAAAAGGGTTGAGCGTGGATGATGCCCATTTTGTTTTAATGTATCCGGCTCCGCTTGCAAGTTCTGCAGAAAAGGTAAAAGAACAGTTTAAAAACAATATTTTCAGTTCCACCAGACAAATTCATTACTCCATCGATAATCCCAATGAGTCCATTGATTTGGTGCTGTTTATCAACGGGCTTGCCTTTGCCACGCTGGAGCTGAAAAATCCCTGGACCGGACAGACCGCCAGATTCCATGGACAGAAACAATACCGGTCAAGGGACAACACCCAGCCCCTGCTTCAATTTGGCCGATGCCTCGTCCACATGGCCGTGGATACGGATGAGGTCTATATGGCCACAAAACTTAGCGGTAAATCAACATTTTTTCTGCCGTTTAATAAAGGGAACAACCACGGGGCAGGCAACCCGGCCAATGAGAGAGGACACAGGTCAGCTTATCTGTGGGAAGATGTTTTTAAAAAGACAAGCATTGCCAATATTATCGAGCATTTTGTAAGGCTTTCAGGAAAGGGTAAAGATCCTTTGAACAAACGGACGCTTTTTTTCCCACGGTATCATCAGATGGATGTGGTGCAAAAGCTTATTCGTCATACTGCTCAAAACGGGGTGGGACACACCTATCTTGTCCAGCATTCGGCCGGATCAGGAAAGTCCAACTCCATTACCTGGGCTGCCTACCAATTGATCGAAACCTATCCTGAAAATTTAAAGGCCCATGGTGCAAAAGGACTGGAGCAGCCCTTGTTTGATTCGGTGATCGTTGTCACGGACCGGCGGCTTTTGGATAAGCAGCTGCGGGAAACCATCCGGGAATTTTCCGAGGTTAAGAATATTCTTGCCCCGGCTTACCGAGCCGCTGATTTAAAAACCGCACTGGAACAGGGCAAAAAGATCATTATCACAACCATTCAAAAATTTCCCTTTATCCTGGATGGTATCGGTGATTTGAGTGACAAGAACTTTGCCGTGGTCATTGACGAGGCCCACAGCTCCCAGAGCGGGTCGGCCCATGACAACATGAACCGGGCAATGGGGATGGCAGCAACGGATGAGCAAGAGGCCCGGGAGAAAGATACCCAGGATAAAATTCTTGCGGCAATGGCATCACGAAAAATGAGAGGTAATGCCTCCTATTTTGCCTTTACCGCCACCCCGAAAAACACCACGCTGGAAAAATTCGGAATTGAACAGGAAGATGGACAATTTAAGCCTTTCCATCTTTACTCCATGAAACAGGCTATTGAAGAAGGGTTTATCCTGGATGTCCTGGCCAATTACACCACCTATAAAAGCTATTATGAAATTCAAAAATCCATACAGGACAATCCCCTGTTTGACAGCAAAAAAGCCCAGAAAAAACTTCGGGCCTATGTGGAGCGTCACCAGCAGACCATTAATATCAAGGCTGAGATCATCCTGGAGCACTTTATCCCCCAAGTGGTGAACCAGAAAAAACTAAAGGGCAAAGCCAAGGGCATGGTGATCACCCAGAACATTGAAACCGCTATCCGCTATTATAAAGCCATCACCCGGCTGATTTCAGAAAAAGGAGATCCGTTCAAGGTTCTGATTGCCTTCTCAGGCCATAAAGAGGTGGACGGTATTGAATATACCGAAAGCCTGATGAATGGATTCAGTGAGAGCGAAACACGGGAGCGGTTCGATGCAGATGAATACCGGCTGCTGGTCGTGGCCAACAAATACCTGACCGGGTTTGACCAGCCCAAACTGACCGCCATGTATGTGGATAAAAAACTACAGAATGTGCTGGCAGTCCAGGCATTGTCCCGTTTAAACCGCGCTGCGCAAAGCTTGGGTAAAAAAACAGAAGATCTGTTTATTCTTGATTTTTTCAACAGTGTGGATGATATCAAAAATGCATTTGACGATTTTTACACAGCCACCAGTCTGTCCAGAGCAACGGATGTCAATGTCCTGCATGAACTCAAAGAGACTCTGGATGCAGAAGGGGTTTACGAATGGCAGGAAGTACAGGATTTTGTTGAACGATATTTTAACAATGCCGATGCCCAGGAGTTAAGCCCCTTCATTGATGCTGCGGCTGACAGGTTTAATATTGGATTGGAGCTTGAGGATCAGGACAAGGCAGATTTCAAAATCAAAGCCAAGCAGTTTGTTAAGATTTACGGTCAGATGGCATCCATTATGCCCTATGAAATCGTGGATTGGGAAAAGCTGTTCTGGTTTTTAAAATTTTTAATTCCCAAACTGATTGTTAAAGATCCAAAGGCGGATAAGATTGATGAATTATTAAACTCGGTAGATCTGTCTTCCTATGGATTGCAGCGGGTGAAGCTGAACCACCGGATCCGGCTGGATGAAGACGAAACCCAGGTTGATCCGCAGAACCCGAACCCACGCGGTGCCCATGGCGGGGATGAAGCTTACGATCCCTTGGATGAGATCATTCGCAACTTTAATGAACGGTGGTTTCAAGCCTGGAACGCAACCCCTCAGGAGCAGCGAGTTAAACTGCTGAATTTTGCAGACAGTATTAAAACACACCCTGATTTTGATGAAAAGTATAAGAATAATCAGGATGCTCACAACCGAATCCTCGCGTTTCAGAAAATATTTGAGGATGTCATCCTCAAAAACCGGCGTGATGAGCTCGAACTTTCCAGGTTGCTGGCAAGCGATACGGTTTTCAAGTCAGCCATGCAGCAAAGTTTAAGACAGATTGTTGACAGGTAGATTTCAACAGATATGAAACACGAATCAAGTGCATAAAAAGGTATTATATTAGATAGCAGGTGAATAATTTCAATCCACACAACAAAAAAATGAACCGGGTTTCACCGGTTATTTTGGTGTTGGAAACCCTTCATGCGTAACTGAGTGCTTACGATTATTGAAATTATTTTAAATCATCAAATCACTAAAACTTATATTTGTACCCTACACAACTTGATCTTGACAATCTGCATCCCGCAGGATACACTATAATTATGAAATATGAATTACGCAGCACAAAACAATACGACAAATGGTTTGCCGGAATAAAGGATCGGCAAGCCAGAAATAGAATACTCAGACGTATT
>NZ_FWXY01000038.1 GCF_900176365.1 Desulfocicer vacuolatum DSM 3385
GGGATGGATATTTCTTATAAAGGGATATGGGGCTATGCTCCTTTGATTGTCTCATTGAATAGAACCCGCGAACCCCTTTACATTGTCAATCGATCAGGAAATGCGCCATCTCACCTTGGATCAGCCCACTGGATTGATAAAAGCCTTGACCTTGTTTGCCCTGATTTTGAAAAAGTGATACTGCGCGGGGATACAGATTTTAGCCTGACCGGCAATTTTGACAGATGGGATGAAAGGTGCACCTTTATCTTTGGTATGGATGCCAAAAAGAATTTGATAAAAAAAGCCTGTGATATCTCAGAAACAGAATGGCAGTTGTTCAATAAACCTCAGCGGGTGATAAAGACTCAGGAACGTGAAAAACCGGAAAACATAAAGGCCCAGGTAGTAAAAAATAGAAAATTTAAAAATCTTCAGACCGAATGCGAATTTTTTGCTGAATTTGAGTATCAGCCGGGAAAATGCCAGAAATCATATCGAATGATCGCTATCAGAAAAATAATCAATGTCTCAAAAGGAGAGGAACAACTTTTTGATGATTGTCGATTTTTTTTCTATATCACCAATGACCAGGTCAAAAGTACGGAATCATTGATTCATCTTTATCGGGATCGGGCAAACCATGAAAACGACATTGAACAGTTGAAGAATGGAGTTCAAGCCCTGAAAGCGCCTTCAAACACACTGAATTCCAATTGGGCCTATATGGTCATAGCCGCCTTGGCATGGGATCTCAAAGCATGGTATGGAATGTTGATGCCTTACCGGGTTCTGGGGAATCAGATTATGAAAATGGAATTTAAGCGATTCATCCGTACCTTTATTAATATTCCATGTCTGATTATCAAAAAATCCAGAAAAATTATATATCGGGTTGTCGGCTATAACGATCAAGTGAAACATGTTTTCAATTTCCTTTTCCTTTTGAAAAAATTTGAATTTTCATAATCAAGGGATAAACGGACAGCCATTTCAAATGGGTTGAAATGGTGAGTCATAGCCCAATCATAGCAAAAGGAAGGCGCCAAGTGATCATAGCTAAAAATTGTAATACAAATATTTCTCAGGAAGAGTTGCGCCCTTTTTTTTCTTATTTTTTTCAATTATGCTACAAAGGTATCCTTTTAAGAATATCGAAGCTGTCCGCGATCGAACTTTAATGAACACGCTTGTTTTAGGATTAGCCATGAAACGATACGTCAGACACTAAAAAAAATGGTATGAACAATCGAAAAATCCAGTACTGGGTGATACCACCGAAGAATGACGCTGAATTTGTAGCCAATATGGAAGAAGTGCTGGAAACATATGAAAAACCATATGACGAGTCTCATCCCGTTATTTGTATGGATGAGCAACCAGTTCAATTAATTAAAGAAAGTCGTCAGCCTATGCCTGAAACCGAGAATCACCCACGTCGTGTCGATTATGAATATGAACGCAATGGTACAGCCAGTATTTTCATGTTTACAGAACCACTTTCTGGCTGGCGTGAAGCTATCGCTCGTTCTCGTCGAACGAAAGTGGATTGGGCGCTTGAAATGGCTTATATTCTTGAAGGACGTTACGCGAATTGCGAAAAAATAACTTTAGTGTGTGACAATCTAAACACACACACGAAAGGAGCGTTTTATGAGGCATTTGAACCCGCCCGCGCTCGTGACTTGGTTCGACGGATTGAATTTTGCTATACGCCAAAACACGGTAGCTGGCTTAATATTGCTGAAAATGAGTTGAGTGCGATGACTCGACAGTGTGTTTCAGGTCGTCGAGTTGGCGACCTTGGGACCTTGCAGAAGGAAATCAGTGCCTGGTCAGCTGATGTGAATCACCGGCAGCGTGGTGTTGAATGGCATATGAAAATCGCTGATGCACGCTTCAAATTGAAGTCTGTGTATCCTAAAATTAAGGTTTGACGCTGCACTAGCACGTTTTGGCTGATACCGGCCTGCCCGTCCAACTTCGCTGGATTATCCATTTTACATATCTCCATTCGTTACATTAATTTGTAGAGATTGACCTCCATTATCGTCTGTCAATTAACGCGTTCCCCAGATCATAGGCTTTCAGATTTATTTCAACCCTTTCCGGCGGCATGTTTTCAGACAGGGTCTCTTCAAAAACATTCCGATCAAGGGGTAGCACATCGATGCCGGCCAGGGCCCCGATCATGATCATATTGGCATATATAGCCCTTCCGAGTTTCATGGCTTCGCTGCTGGCGTCAAGGACCCATGATTCCCCGCTCAGGGACACGCAATGATTACGAATCTCTTCTGTGGTGGGATAAGACTGCTCTCCGGCAATTACCTTGGACGGGTGAACGGCCCGTGTGTTTACCAGCAGTTTAATCTGTGGATTTCCAACCGTGGCAAGCACCCGCAGTGCTTCCGCTGGCTCTATTCCCAGCACGACATGACCCGCGCCGTTGGGTATCTGCGGGGACCAGCTGCCGTGGCGCGATATCCGCAAGTGACTGACAACGGCGCCCCCCCGCTGATTGCCGCCGAAGACGTCCCCGACGGTGACGCGCATCCCCTTCTTTGTCAGCATTCGGCCGATAATTCGTGTATTGAGAATCCCGCCCTGCCCCCCCACACCAACAACAACCAGGTTGTAGGGATCTGCGATCAAATTTTCTCGTGCCATTATACCTCCTCCTTTACCCTGATGGCGTTCTGGGGACACACAGAGGCGCAGACCCCGCAACCGATGCAATTTCCCTCATCGACCCGCGCCTTCTCTTTTTCAAGATCCCAAATCAGTGCGGGACACCGGAACATCCTCGTACAGAGACGGCTGCACCCGCAGGCATCACCCAGGCAGGCTTCTTCATTTACCTGCATCATATTTTTCTTCTCTGCTTTTTTCTCGGGACTCAACGCACAGATCTGTTTCAAGATCAAAACGTTCACGCCATCTGTGCCATCGATCATATCCAACATGATCTGCTGGGTACGAGCCACATCAAAAGGATCACAGATTTCGACCCGGGCACCCATGGCCCGGCACACCGATTCGATGTCTATGGGTATCGCCATCTCCCCTTCCGCATCTTTATTGAGTCCCGGGTGGGGCTGAAATCCTGTCATGGCGGTGCCGCTGTTGTCCAGCACGAGCATCGTAAGATTGGCGTTGTGATGAATGGCGTTGGCCAGTCCCGGAAGCGCGCTATGAAAAAAGGTGGAATCACCACATGTCGTGACAACGGGCTGCTTCATGCCGAATTTCGACAGCTTGCTGAAACCAGAGGCCACACCGATGCCTGAGCCCATGCAGTGAATCGATTTGCAGGTGCCATAATTCCCCGGAAGAATGTCCATGATATAGCACCCGATATCGGCAACGCCGAACCCGTCTCTTCCATCAAGCTTGAGCGCATGGCGCAAGGACCATAAAGAGGCCCTGTGCGGACATCCCGGACAAAAGACGAGGTCCCGGACCGGCAGCTTTTCCGTAGCGACTTTCTGAGCCTGCGCCACATAGGCGTCCGGGGATTCCAGCTCGTACGCCATCTCCATTATTTTCGCCAGCCCCCTGGCCACAATGCTCGGGTTCAACTCACCAACGGACGGGAGCAGGTTGTCCCGCTTGCCGTGAAAGCGTTTGATGCCAATATCAGGTGCCAGCTCCATGGCAAGTACCTTCAAACCTTCTTCCATCAACGGAAGCGTCTCTTCCACAACCAGGATTCTGTCCGACATTCTCAAATATTTTTCAATCAGTTTGGGTGGAAGGGGCCACGTCGTACCCAGCTTTAATATGCCGACCCGATCGCTCAGTTCCAGCTGGTGGAGCGCCTCTTTGCTATAGAGGTAACAAACCGAACTGGTCACAATTAACAATTCGGGTGCCGCGGGGCCCTCGTAGGCGTTAAAGGGGCTTTGCTCGAACCACTCCACTGCTTTTTCAAGTTTTTGCTGCATCTGCGAGTGTTTTAAGACCATGGGTACGGTGGTGATGATGCCGGTGTCCGGGTCCAAGGGGGGACCGTCGAATTTAAATTCAGCGTTCTTCCCGGCATCCAGAATCTCTCCCAGGGTGACAGGCCCGCTGGCATGCGACAGGCGCGTGAGGCTCCGGATCATGACGATATTATGTATATGTTCTGAAAGCTCGAACGCATACTTCATCATATCCTTGGCTTCCTGAACATCACTTGGCTCCAGCAGGGGAATCTCCGTATGCTGTGCGTACGCCCGGGATTCTTCCTCATTGATACTCGACAGCCCGCCCGGATCGTCGCACGACACCATGACCATACCTCCCCGTGTGCCGCTGTAAGACAGGTGGGTTAAAAAATCCGCTGCCACATTGATGCCACATTGTTTCATGGACGTCATGGATCTCAGCCCGGCAAATGAGCCGGCCGCCGCCACCTCCATGGCCACCTTTTCATTTGCCGACCATTCCACGATCAGCCCGTCAATTTTTCCAGCGGCCTTGGACAGATTCTCGAGGATCTCAGAAGAGGGGGTGCCGGGATATGCCGCTGCAACGGTAACGCCCGCCTCCAAGGCCCCCCGGGCAATGGCCTCGTTGCCCATGAGCATCACACTGTCTCCAGGCTTTCCGTTTATAAAGCCTTTCATGTTGTTTATCTCCTTTGGTTTCACAAATTCATTCTGTTTTTGGTTAGCCAAGGATTAAACCATTACAGAATAACCACCGTCCACCGGCAATGCCGTACCTGTCACAAAATTTGAAGCCGGACTTGCCAGAAAAACAGCCGCGCCTGCCAGTTCATCTGGCATCCCCCATCGGTTGGCTGGTGTTCTCGCTATAATGGCGGCATCGAATTCGGGTACATCTTTAACTTGCGTCACAAGATCCGTTTCAATCCATCCCGGCAGCAGGGCATTGACCTGTATGTTGTCGGGCGCCCATGCAACGGCAAGACTTTTTGTAAGCTGCACAACGCCTCCCTTGCTTGCACCGTAGGCGGCAAGCTCTGAACCGCCAAAAATCGACAGCATTGAACCGATATTGATGATCTTGCCAGCACCGGCCTGCTTCATTACCGGGTAAACCGCCTTGGAACAAATAAAAACGCTGCGAAGATTGATGGATAAAATCTCATCCCATTCAGATGTTTCATAATCCTCCGGTCTTTTCAAAATACCGGTACCAGCGTTGTTAACCAGAATATCGATCCGGTTAAAGCGGTCCATGGACTTGGCTACAAGTGCCTTTATTTGCTCTTCCCGGTTCATGTCAACCTGAACCCCCAGAACCTTTACATTGAACTCTTTCTTTACCTCATTCACAGCAGTGTCAATCTTGGCTTTATTCCGCGCAGCGACAACGATGTCACATCCCAAAGCCGCAAGCCCCCGGACAATCCCCTTTCCGATACCACCATTTCCGCCTGTCACAATTGCGACTTTACCCTTTAATTCAAACATATTTTCCATCTGTTTTTTCCCTTTATGAAAAGTAGTACCTAAAGGTCGCAAGCCTTATTTGGCGAATATGCAAGGCACCGGACATGTCGCTGTAGCAGTCTACCGCAACCGCCTGGTAACGCAGCAGATCTGGCCAAATAAGGTTTCCAAAAGATTCATGGGCTTTTCATTTTGTTTAGTCGGTTAACAGCACTTCAAAATGATGGGGACCATGAACGCCTACCTGCAACGTGGCTTCCACGTCAGCGGTGGCGGAGGGACCTGTGATAAAATTAACGGCGCGGGGCAAACCTCTTGCCCGGTGACGATCCCTCAAAAGTCCCCATACATCTTCCAGACAGGGCACGAGCTGTTTGCGGGATAGGACGGCAAAGTGATATTTTGCCAGGAAATTATTGGGAGTCGGGTTGTCGGCACCGGAGCAGAACACAACGCTGCCGACCTCTGCCACTCCGCAAAATGCACGGGTGACGCTGGCACTGTCAAGATCTCCTGCGGCGCTGTTTTTTACCGAGAGCCCCACGGCCTGCCAATCCCCCCCGCGAAGCGCTTCATCTTTGCCCATTGCCACCTGAAGCGGTACCCCCTTTTCATTGAGCAGGGCAGCGATTCGTACCGGTATCTCTTCGGGTGTGGCAATCTCGACAATGCTCCCACCTGCCTTTTGCAGATTCTTTGAAAACCGGGCGGTGAGATCACCTTCCGCCTCCGGCTTTGGTAACACCACCTGTCGCTGAGGCCGGATCGGAGGCTCAGGGGTAGAACCTGTGCGGCCAAGAGCATGCTGTACGCGGTTTAGAATTGCTTGACGGTTTTCTCTGTTGAATGTCTCAAAATCCATTATCTTTCCCCTTTCTTCTGTTTCAGCTGACGGGCCCAAAGGGATTGAAATGTTTCTCCCTGGGGCATTGGTAAATCGCGCACGTCGGTCCAGCCGCTTTTGATGGGAAGGGAGTTGAGGGCGCCGCGGCCCCCGCCCAGAAGGTTGAGCACCCGAACCCCTAACTTTGACAGGCGTTTGAAAATACGGGGATATCGTGCCGTCAACATAAACATGAGCAGGCCCCAGCGCCATGTGCGTTTCAATCGGTTCTGGTTCCATTGCCGTACCCGCAGCTTGCGCAGCAAGTCCGGCAATGGAATGACCATGGGACAGACCTCAGCACAGCGACCGTCGCTGGTGCAGGCATTGAATAGATCGGTTGCCTTTTCCATGCCAACCAGCTGTGGGGTCAGCACCGATCCCATCGGTCCAGAGTAAACCCAACCGTAGGCGTGCCCACCGATTTGGCCGTAAATGGGGCAATGATTCAGGCAAGCCGAACATTTAACACAGCGGAGTATGTCACGCAATTCGTTGCCAAGCAGCTCGCTCCGGGTGTTGTCCAGAAGCACCACATGGAACTCTTCTGGACCCGCATCCTGTGCACCCTCGCGAGGACCGGTAAAGATCGACGTGTAGCAGGCCATTGACTGCCCCACAACACCGCGGGCAATCACCCGCAACATGGCGCTGGCATCTTCCAGGCTGGCCACCAGCTTTTCGATGCCGGTGACGACGATATGTACCTTTGGAAGCGTGCTGCACAGATCACCGTTTCCCTCATTTGTCAACAGAAGGGAACTTCCCGTCTCTGCAATCAACGCATTGGCGCCGGTAATCCCCACGTCTGCCTGTAAAAACTTTTCACGAATTACATGCCTGGCTTCTCCTACAATCTCTGGCACTTCAGCCAGCGATCGATTGCCAAGATCATGGTGACTGTAAAAAAGGTCGGCAATTTGTTTTTTATTTTTGTGTACGGCGGGTCCAAGGATATGGCTGGGCGGCTCATTGGCGAGCTGAACGATGTACTCACCCATATCCGTCTCCACCACGTCGAGACCGGCCTTGATCAGCGCTTCATTAAGGGCAGTCTCTTCGCCCACCATCGTTTTGCCCTTGACCACGTGTCTGGCATTTACGCGCCGGCAGATCTCTATCACAATCTGATTGAGATCTTCAGGGGTCTGGGCATAGTGGACCCTGCCGCCGTTTTCCGAAAGCTTGGTTTCAAAAAGCTCAAGGTAGTAATCCAGATTTTCAAGCGCGTGGTTTTTTACATCCTTGGCGCGTTGCTGCAGTTCATCCAAGTTGACAACCTCGCTGGAGACCTGTTTTCGCAAGGTTTTCAGAATTGTCATGAACTTCCTGAGATTTGTCCGAAGCTGCTGGTCGGCCAAGGCATCGGAAGCCCCTGTGGCAAACTCCTGGGTGCGTACTTCCATTACTGCTCCTCCTCTACGATCTCTCCGATTGCCGGGCCGTTGATTTGGCCGGCAAGGATTTCAGCCGCGTGGTGTACCTTGAGTGTTTTGCCCTGGCGCCTGAGGCGACCTGAGAGATGCAGGAGACAGCCTAAATCGCCGCCCAGCAATAGATCTGCCCCCGTTGCTTCAGCGTTTTCAATTTTATTATCTGCAAGTCGGGCCGAGATCTGGGGCATCTTGGCACTGAAACTGCCACCGAATCCGCAACACTCTTCGGTTTCTTCCATTTCATCGATGTCGATGTTACAGATTTTTTTCAGCAGTTGGCGCGGTTGCTCCTTGACCTTCATCTCTCGCAGGCCGCAACAGCTATCATGGTATGTTACGTGACGTTCACTTAAATCGTAAAGCGGCTGTTCCGGGACAAAATTCATGACATCCGTTAAAAAACTCATCAACTCGAACGTTTTCGCACCGAGGTTCCGGGCTCGCTGGGCCCAGTCAGGATCGCCTTCAAACAGGCTGTTGGGGTAATGATGGGCAATCATGCCGGCACAGGAACCAGACGGAACCACCACGTAGTCGAACGCCTCAAATGCCGCAATGACCTGTCTGGCCAGTTTCCGGCTATTTTCGATATCCCCGGAATTGTATCCGGGCTGGCCGCAACAGCTCTGCCCGGGCGGCACCTCTACAACGCAGCCAGCCTGTTCCAGCAGTTCTATCGCGGCAAGGCCCACCGATGGGCGCATTAAATTAACCAGGCAGGTGACAAACAGGCCTACCTGCGTTGGTCGGGGTACTGAAGATCTGTCTTGTACCATGGTTTTTTCCTTTTTTTTTAGCCGAATTCCGGCCCACCACGGGCGCATCGTTTTCCATCGGCAGACCGGATAGAACGGCACCGTTATGACGACCGCTGAAAGATGTCAATGATTGCGGCCCTTTTTCGGCCCTTTGTTTATCCGCCGGCAACCATCAAGTAGAACGTGATTTCCTGTTTGTCGGCAAGGAGGGTCTCAGGCCTCTTTATCTGCTGACGGCCGGTATAGGCCAGAACGCGATCGTTAAATTTGTTTTCTTTGTCTTTCCACAAAGGCCCTGGCATTCTTTGACGGAATCTCCCGGCGATTTCCGTCAGAAGGTCTGTGAGCAGGGCGCCTTCACACAGCTTGAAGGACGCCCGTTCCACTCCTAGCCAGCCTGAAAGTGGGCCATGGAATACAACCGTAACATTCATGTTCGCGGATACATCTCTTCGGCTATATGGTCCAGGCCCAGTTCAGACAGCGCTTCCGGTGTCGGCTTGCCACTTTCCCAGTCCCATTTGCGGTACTGATAATACTCTTTGAGCATCATGTCCATGTCGGGTTCAACGCCAGCGGTGGTGCCTTCATCAAGCGCATCTAGGCATATCTTCGGCATGGTATCCTGCTCTCTGGACAATCCGAGCTTATTGTTCAGGGCGTGTTTGATTGTGATGGAGCGGTTTCCGGCCTCGAGAAGCTCTTCAGGACCAAGGTTCCACCCCGTCTGGGCGTTCAGGAGACCGCAGATTTGAGGCACTTTTAGAGGCGCGAAATTACACAGTGTAAGGGAATTGAACAAATCCTTGTAGCTTTGGAACTTGGCTGCGGACTCCCCTTTGCCCTGGGAGCTGAGCCGATCGCCCGGAAGGATATTGTATTCCTCCACCGCACCACCCAACTCCACACCGAAATATTCCCCCTTGCAGTGACAGGCACCTCGGGGACTGGTGGCGTGGGAGACCACCTGGCCGTGAAAGGCCCTTACGTCATGCATGGGCATTTCAAGACCTTTTGTATGGGCAGCTTCCTCTTTATCTCTTCCAAGTTCTTCTGCCATGGCCCGGACGCCTTTGGAGAGCAATACCCCAATGCCCTCCTGGTTGATGATCATCTCCACCAGCTTTACGACCGCTTTACCGTCGCCCCAATTGAGCTCGAAGCCGACCTGGTCTCTGGTCACCACCCCCTTCTCGAAAAGATACATGGCGTAGGCTACAGAGACACCAGTGGATATGGTGTCAATGCCATGGACGTTGCACAGGTGATTGGCCTCGATGATGGAATCCAGGTCGTTGTTCATGCAAAGGGGTCCGAAGGCAGCAGCGGTTTCATACTCCGGCCCGTCTACATCAAGATCCGGTTTGTAGTTCTTCAGCTCCCTGCCGCAGCCGATGGGGCACCCCCTGCAGGCGTAGTTGTTTACCGCATATTTCTGCCGCAGGGTTTGGCCGGACACCTCGTTTGATGGAAAGACGCTTTTGGTGAAATATTTCGTGGGGGTATCGCCCAGCACCATGCCGATGTCCATATACCCGAGGGTACCGTATTCGCGTATGAGCACCGCATTCATATCGCCATTGATGTCTTTTACCGCCTGTTTGGCAAGCTTGTTGATCTCTTTCTTGTCGGCTGGCTCAGGGCGCCTGTTTCCGGAAGCTGCCACCGCCTTGAGGTTTTTGGATCCCATGAGGGCGCCCATGCCGCATCGGCCGGCAGCCCGCCCCTCATCGTTCATAACGGATGCATACTTGATCAGTTGTTCACCAGCCCTGCCGATACAGGAGACGCTGACCTTGTTACCCTGTAGCTCTTCTTTGATCAGCCGCTGGGTTTCATAGCTGTTCTTGCCCCATAGGGCAGCGGCATCCCGTATTTCGGCTTTACCGTCGGCAAGGCTGAGATACACAGGACTGTCTGCCTTGCCGGTGATGATGATGCCGTCCCATCCGGCACCTTTCAGGCGAATGGGAAAGACCCCGCCACTGGTTGCCTCGCCCCAGATGCCGGTCAATGGGGAGATGCCGCACACCGCATAACGGCTGACCATGGGGGCGGGTGAACCGGTCAACGGTCCGGGTGCCATGACCAGCGGATTTTCAGGTGAAAGCGGGTCGATGTCGGCGCTTACGCGGTCATATACAAGTGCGGCAGCCATCATTGCACCGCCGATATATTTCCTGCAAAACGCCTCTGAGAGGGAGAGGTCCCGCAAGGTTCGGTTGGTCAGATCAACTTCCAATAATTTGCCGTGATATCCCTTCATGATTGCCTCCTTAGAAATCAATGTCTTTGCCCTCATAGGCGTATCTCATAATTTTCTCACACTGGCTGGCCGAGACAGGCCTGGGGCCAATAAGCGCACATACGTCGCCGAAGGATAACTCCACAAGCTGGGGCAGTTTTTCCTCAAACGTCTCTTCGGAAATCCCCAAATCCTTTATCGTCAGGGGCAAATCCATACTGATCATCAGTTTCCGCACCGCTTCCACCAGGTTACTCAGCCCCTCCTCTGCGCTCGGGGCCGGGATGTCCAGGGCTTTGCAGATGGCCAAATGCTTGTCCGTTACTTTCTGATTAAACTGTAGTGAATGCGGAATGAACAACCCCACCGCCACACCGTGATGTACATTGAAAACCGAACCCAGGGCGTGCCCCCAAGCGTGGGTGAGATGTGCGGCACTCTGTCCGAAAGCGATACCGCAGATGCTGGCGGCCTTTACCATTCGAAGACGGGCCTCCCGGTCATCTCCTTTCCGGAACGCCAGGGGGAGCCACTCGAAAACCATCTCGATGGATTTCAGTGCCAGCGGCTCGGTGAACTCGTGGGAGGAGGGCGCCGTAACGGCGTCAGCCGCATGGGCAAGGACATCAAGCCCGGTGCCAGCCGTCAGATTGGGGGGCATGGACATGGTGAAATCCGGCGTGAGAATGGCGACGTCCGGCACCAGTTCATCATTGGCGACGGGAAGCTTGCGATGTGCAGCCGTATCGTGGGCAACGGCTGCTATGGTGCATTCAGCACCGGTACCGCTGGTGGTGGGAACCGCGGCCAGCATCGCCTTTTTCCTCAGGTTGAGGATAAGCAGCGGATTGACTTCGGAAATACTCTTCAACTCCGGTTTTTCATAAAGGACCCATGACATCTTGGCGGTGTCGATAACCGATCCCCCTCCCACGGCCATGATCAGGTCAGGCTCAAATTCCTTCATGGCGTCACCGCCAGCTTCGATGCTGTCCAGCGGCGCCTCCGGAAGGACACCCGGCCAGACCATGGTGGTGAAGCCGTGCATCTCGAGAAACCGGGTGATTTTTTTGCAGTTTGGCTCGTTGAACTCGTCTGTGACCAGAAATGCTCGCCGTTTCTCACACCGGCCAAAGGCATCGATGGTGGAAGGCCCCAGGACAGGCCCCTCCGGAAAGACATGGGCTCCGATATAGAACTTGGGAGTGTTGAAAATGGTAAGCAATCCCCGGATGCCCGGGGACTGGGCCAGGGGAAAAAGCGCCCTCAGTGTCGGATCATCAAACCAGTGTCCCATAATTATTATCTCCTTTGTTAGAGTTTTCTTAGCTAGTAGGCAGATTTAAAAATCTGCTCTATGTCACCGACCGTATAGTCTCTCGGATTGGTCGGTAAAAAAATTTCCTTTGTTTCTTCCATGGCAATTTCTGCCAGTTTGGGTATATCTTGTTTCCCTATGCCGTAGTCACGCAACCGATAAGATACCCCGAGGGTATCCAGTATTTCCTCAACAGCTTCAACAGAAAGCCTGGCGGCCTCCACAGTCGACAGCCCTTTGATCTCCTTCCCCATCAGGGCGGCAATCCGGCTGAATTTTTCCGGGCATTGGGCAAGGTTAAAGCGCATGACATGGGGAAGCACTGCCGCGAGTGAGCGGCCATGTGTAAGATTGCCTGCAGCAGCAATGACATACGAAAAGCCGTGTACGGCTCCCAACAGGGCACTCATATAAGCCAATCCGGACATGGAGGCAGCAAGGGCCATATGATACCGGGCGTCCCGGTTAGACCCTTTGACAAATGCCGATGGAAGATATTGAGCGCACAGAGAGATCACTTTTTCGGCATAAAGATCGGAAAATGGGTTCGCCGATGTGGAAACCAGCGCTTCGATGCCGTTTACCAGGACGTCAATGCCGGTATCGGCCGTAATATTGGGCGGCATCGTCATGGTCAGCAACGGATCGTTTATCACAAGATCAGGCATGGCGTAGTTGCTGACGATTATACCGTGTTTTTGTGACACCTCGTCCAAAAGCAATGCGATGGCAAATCCCACGTCCGCACCGCCAACCGTGGTGGTGGACAGCAGGATCTTTGGCACGCCTCTTTTTGTTACCCTGTGAAAGCCAATCATCTCTTCAAGGTTTGAGCCGTTGGTGACCATGAGTGAGACAGCCTTGGCGGTATCCAAAGAGCTCCCCCCACCAAACCCGATGACGAGATCGCAACCTTCGGCGTTGAACTGTTCCAACGCCTGGCACATGATCCTTGCCGGCGCATCCGGCAGTACGCCATCAAAAATGACATAGGGAATTTCCGCGGCATCCAGTGCTTTTAAAACCGGCTGGATGATGTTCAAGTCCATCAATATCTTGTCGGTTACGATTTGAACCTTTGTCCCTCCAAAGGCCTTGACTTCCTCCGCAATGCACAAAGACGTGTGGGGCCCGAAAGTAATTTTAGTTGGGCAATAAAATTCCATTTTCTGGTTAGCCTCAAATAATTCCATTTGAATCTCCTGAAATAGCTGGTAAAAGGGTCTCATTTGTTTAGGCTGAAGTCATTTCTTTCCCAATATCAAACGCTTTCAGATTTACATCTATTTTATCGGGTTTCATCCTCTGTAAAAGGGCTTTCTCAAATGATTTATGATCCAAAGGAAGAGCGTTTGTTCCGGCAAGGGCACCGATCAGAATAATGTTGCCGAATATGGGGTTGCCAAGTTTCAGGGCTTCATCCGTGGAATTGACGAACCAGGACGCTTTGGACGACGCCGTGATACACTCTTTTATCTTTTCCGTCGACGGGTAGCTCTGCTCACCGCATATAACCCCCATGGAATAAACTGGCCGCATATTGCTAAGGACTTTCACTCCGGGATTGCCATAATCCCTCAAAATTCGAATCGCCTCGGTGGGTTCAAGGGCGACCACCATGTGGGCTTTTCCCTTTGGAATTTGCGGGGAATAGGTTCTTTGGGCAGAAACTCTGATATGGCTTTCCACCGCTCCCCCCCTCTGTGCAGCCCCGAAAGATTCTCCAATGGTAATGTAATACCCCTGTTCCGAGAGCATGTTGCCGATGAGGCGGGATGCCAGCACATTTCCCTGCCCCCCGACGCCGGTGATTATAAGGTTATATGGATCCATAGATAGTGTTGTTTGTTTCATGACCTAAGCAATCTCCTTTCTCTGTATGGCTCCGGAGGGGCAAATCGAGTGGCACACCCCGCATCCAACACAGAGGACCGCATCGATTTTGGATGTTTTCTTTTCTCCATCCCAGACAAGCCCGGGGCATTTAAAAACCCGGGTGCACAACCGATTGCACCCGCACTCTTCTCCAATGCAAACGTTCTCGTCCACCTGTATTTCAAACTGCTTTTTACTCTTTTTTTCCGGGCTCAAGGCACAAATCTGGCGCATCACAACAACCTTGACACCGTCCGGGTCCTCAATCGTCTTCAAAAGTACTTTTTCCGCATTTTCAACATCAAAAGGATTAACCACTTGGACCTTTGCCCCCATTGCCCTGCAGATGCTCGGGATGTCCAGGGCCGGCAGTTCGGTGCCGGATGCCTTTATGGTCAAACCCGGATGCGGCTGAAAGCCGGTCATGGCGGTTCCGCTGTTGTCGAGCACCACAAGCGTAATGTCGGCCCGGTGGTGAATGGCATTGGCCAGGGCTGGCATGACCGTGTGGAAAAACGTGGAGTCCCCGCATACCGATAACACCTTCTGGTCCATTCCGAACTGACCCAACTTCCCGAATCCGCTGGCAAGCCCCGTTCCGGACCCCATGGAATGAACCGTTTTCACTGTTTCAAAACCGCAGGGCAGCATACCCATTCCGTAGCACCCGATATCACCGCATACAAAGCCCTGCTGGTTGTTCAATTCAAGCACCCGTTTGATCGACCAGAAGGAGGCACGGTGCGGGCATCCGGGACAAAAGGTCAACATGCGGTCCGGTGCGTTATCCACGGCCTGTTTGTTGATATTTTCGCTGTAATCCACGGATACCGTTTCCATCGCCAAATCGAGGACCCGGGAAAGGGCCCCGGCCACCAGGGTCGGATTGAGTTCACCAACCTTGTCCATGGTGCCGTCGCCCTTGCCATGAAATTTCTTTGCCGCGAATTCCGCGCCCAGCTGACAGGCAAGGACCTGTATGTTTTCTTCCAGAAAGGGAAGAACCTCTTCAATAATCAGAATACGTTCGGTGCGCTGCATGTGCTTTTTAAGGAACTTTGCAGGAAGGGGCCAGGTCGTCCCGAGCTTCAGGATGCCTACCCTGTCCGGTGCGTCGACGAGCTCCACGGCCTCAATGCAGTACAAATGACAAACGGAGCTGGTAATGATGAGCAACTCTGGATTTTCGGGCCCCTCATAGGTGTTGAACGGGCAATCTTCGAACAGATTGGCCGCCGCCTGGAGCTTGTTCTGCTGACGGGCATGAAGATTAACGGCAAAGGGTCCCGGCACTGTGAGAATTGGGCCTGTCTGTTCATCGAGAATGGTGCCGTTAAATTCGAAATGTGCGCGGGGCGATGTCTCGGGAAGCTCCCCCAGAACCACGTTGCCGCTTCCGTGTGAGATGCGGGTAACAGTGCGCAGCATAACGATATTATTTATTTTTTCGGATAGTTCAAAGGCCCATTTTGTCATATCCTTTGCTTCCTGGAATCCGCCGGGCTCCAGAAGCGGGAACTCCAGGAATTTAGAATAGTACCGCGATTCCCCTTCTGTAAGGCTGGAAATGGCGCCGGGGTCTTCTGCTGAGACGAGAACCAGACCACCTCTGGTGCCGGTCATGACCAGGTGCATCAGAAAGTCGGACGCCACATTCACTCCCATCATTTTCATCACGGCCATGGACCGAAGACCGGCAAAGGATCCGGCGGCGGCCACCTCTGTGGCGACCTTTTCATTGACAGACCACTCCACATACAGGTTCCGTTCTCTGTCAGCCTTGGACAGGCGATCAATAATCTCTGAGGAGGGCGTTCCTGGATACCCCGTAACCACATTTACCCCTGCCTCCAAAGCCCCCCTTGCAATCGCTTCGTTGCCCATAAGAAGCATCTTTTCTCCCTTGCGGCCCGTATTCAATGTTGTCATCATGTCTCCCTAAAGTTATCATGGCTATCCACAGCCGTCTGATCACAGCCGTCTGATTTCTCAATTTCACAGGACAATTCACGGAATTTGAAAATTTACTCAAGCCCCCTGATTCTCCGGATCAGCGGATCCTCACTGCTTAAAAAAATAAAATCATCTTCCCGGCCGCTTTTTTCGGCAAGATATGCAAGACAGCTCCTTTTCTTTTTCATGGAAGCGTTCTGCAGCTTCTCCAGGTTTCCAGACGGCACCTCCTTGAAATTGAGGATGCCCCTGTCCCGTGCCAGATCCATAAGCGTTTGTCCCAATGCGCTGCGCACAATTACCTGGTTCCATTCTTTGTCGACATCCCAGCCTTCCGGGCTTCGGGCCGCCCCCACCGATATATCGGAAAATTCACAGGTCATATCAATACAATATCCGCAGCCATCGGCAACACAGGTCTGAATCTCATGCATGGGAAGGCACACCATCCCGTTTTCCGTTGAGACCTCCATACATTTGTGCCTGCTGGGCGGAATGTCCATCCCGGTGATGGCGGTATTCCCCAGTTCTTTTCCCAGCAATTCCCTTAGTTTAGACCCGTCAAACGCCCACCCGCAGAACAGCCCCACCACCAGCTTGAGCTTGCTCATATTCCCAGCATCACTGGGGCCCGGATTCACTCGCATTTTGGCCATGGCCTGGGCCTGGCAGGGAACGGCCACAACGCCGATCTTTTCAGCCTTGCCTTTGAGGGCCTCGTTGAGCTTGCCCACCGTCGGGGGAAGAATGAATTTGCTTTTTGAATAACTGCCCACCTGATCCGGGCCGTCCACCTGTTCTGGGCAGGCCACCTGCTGGTCGTTATCACCAGCCACCACCGCAGAATCGATGATTCCTTCCGCCAGCGCCAATTTCATAAGCGCGGTTACCGTCCCGCCGTGCTGGGCAGCGTTTCGCACAGTCTCATCTCCAGCCTGGGTCATATAAAGCCCCTTAAAGGCGCCCAATTCCATTGTCAAGTCGTCCGCTTGGAACAATTTTTTCCGCAAATTTGTTAAATTGACCTCCGTGCGGGGGCAATAGGCATAGCACCGACCCCATGTGCGGTCGCATTCAAACAGCCGGATGGTCTTGCCCCGGTGGTTTCTGAAGTAAGGGCAAAGATTCACGCACGCGCCGCATCCCGTGCACAATCCGTTCTGCTGAACATCTCTGACGACTTCATTAGAAGCTGTGGATTCCATAAATTATACTCCTGATGCCAAAATGATTCACCTGACTTGGATAATAGCTTTTTTATGACGAATATTTTTATTAAAATTCTCTCCGTCCATATCACTTGCTTTTTCGGTTTGTGGGCTCATCTTACAATTCATGCTCACTCCGTCTCCATTTGGATCGAGTCGCATTCACGGTATGGCCAAAACGTGGTAGATATTAAAACCCATACCATGGAACAAAATTACTTTGATTGCCGTATGTTAATATCATATTCAATATTTGTGCCAATGGTAAGCTTACGATGGACAGTTTTATTAACAAATTGTAATGTATGGGAAATTGATCCATCTTGATTTGTAGAAACAGATGGCAATGGCGTATAAAAAACTGTTATATTTAACAGAATATGCTGTATATCAAGGACACTTCGATTTATTCAGATTATAACAGATTTGGGAAGGCGAGTCGGAGAGCAATGAAATAGACTGGAAAAATTATTTCCTTCCTTCTGGGTGAAACGCCAATCACAACCATAAGAACAAGAAAATTTTTAATTTTCTTGTTCGGGAACGGGGGGGAGTAATTGGATTCAGCCCAAGGATTGGAAAGGATATAGTAAGCCGTGAAATAAGAGAAAAATCGCTACATATAATGGTTTTGATTGAACCCATGAAAAGAGTGTGCTGTCGCACCAGGTTCTGGCTTGGAAATTTTTAGTTTTCTCATTCGAGAGCGGAGGGTACTTGGATTCAGGCCGAGGATCACAGCAGCCCCTTTTTTCCCCTCAATTCTCCAATAAGTTTCTTCGAGAATTTTGAGAATATGATCACGTTCAATCTCCAAAAGAGTCTTTTTACTTGTTTTCTCAATGCAATCAGGGGAAACACCGAACCCCAGTTTTTCTGTTAAAAGCAATTCAGAGCCCTTCGTATAAATGATGGCCCGTTCAACTACATTTTCCAACTCCCTTACATTACCGGGCCAGCTATGCTTTTTAAGTACCCGCATTGTATTGGAAGGGATCACCTTAATTGATTTTCCCAGCTTTTTACTGCATTTATTTATGAACCAGTCAACGAGCAGGGGAATGTCTGTTTTACGATCCCGGAGAGATGGAACGGTGATGGGAAAAATATTTATCCGATACAATAGATCCATGCGGAATCTACCGTTTTTAACTTCATCTTCCAGGTCCCGGTTGGTGGCTGCAATCACCCTGATATTTGTCTTTATTGTCCTGGAACCGCCCAGACGTTCGAACTCTCCATTCTGGAGCGCCCTTAATAGCTTTGGCTGTAATTCAAGCGGCAACTCGCCAATCTCATCCAGAAACAAGGTTCCCTCATTGGCAATTTCAAAACGACCCACTTTTTTAGCATGGGCACCGGTGAACGCGCCTTTTTCGTGCCCGAACAACTCGCTTTCGATAAGATTCGACGGTAATGTAGCACAATTCACTTTAACCATTGGTCGGTCTTTGCGCTGGCTGGCGTTATGAAGAGCCCTGGCAAACAACTCTTTACCCGTCCCAGTTTCACCAAGTATAAGGACCGTCGCATCGGTAGGTGCAACATGCTCTACCTTTCCGAGAACGTATTTAAGCTCATCGCTTTTTCCAACAATCTCTTCAAAGTTGTGCTCCAGTTTAATTTCTTCTCGGACATACGTGTAGTCGACTTCAAGCTGGTCTTTTAATTGTTTTATTTTTGAGAAGGCATCCCGAAGTTCCAGCTCTGATCGTTTTCGCGCCAATGCATGGGCAAAAATTTCCCCGAAAAGTTTCAGCCGATTAACCAGAGCATCGGGCCATTGTCGTTCAACCTTCACAGAATCAAAAGAAAGCGCTCCCAGAAAATCGCCCCCCAGATTTAAAGGAAAACTTAGATGGGATTTGATGCCCATCTTGTTCAAATACTTCTCTTCCAACTTCGCTTCTGCCGGCAGGCCATCAGAAATGCGGGGCAGCGAGATAATCTTGCCTTCGATTATTGCGCGTGAGAACCAGGGAAAATCTTTACTGATATACTTGACAGGTGTTTTTGGCAGACCAGGCGCTTGACACGAGTGTGTAAGCGTCAGCATTTTCCTGTCTTCCGAATACTCCAAAAGGGAGCTTCGCTCGACACTTAAGAATTCAGCAATCAATTCAAGGCCCTTTTTAATTACACCAGAGATTTGGCTGGCAGGTAAATTGATAAATGTTGAAGACAGCTCAGAAATTAACATCTCGAATTCCAGCTTTTTCTCCATGGTTTCCTGCGCCTGCTTGACCTCTGAAACATCCATGGTGGCCACACTAATGCGTGTAACCTCCCCTTTTTCGTTCCTTATTGGGCAACAGTTCATAAGCCACTGTTGCTTCTCTCCAACCCTGCCCCGGATCGAATTATCAAATTCAACATTCAGCACAGCCTGGCCGGTTTTTATTGTCTGAAGCAGGAAAGGGATTATCTGCGATGCGATTTCAAAATTTATTTCCAAGACAGGACGGCCGATATGCTCTTCAACAGACTTTTCATTATTGTCTGCCAGCACCTTATTCACATGAAGATACCGCAACTGTTGATCGATAATGGCCAAACCCACCGGTGCGCCATGGAATAGTTGCTCCCATTCACTACTCAGGCCACACAAAGGATCGGAGGCTGAGATACTGGAAATCGAAGCATCTGATTTCGTATTCAAATCTTTTACCATCATTCAATCCCATCAATTACACTTTCCAAACAAAACGCTTCAAAAAACAAACCATTTTTTTTCGACCTGTTTTCGGCGCTGATTAATTACTTAATATATTTATATCCTAACCTGGACAAGCCAGAACCAAAAAGGTTTTGTTGAATCACCATTCGCGGTATAATGATTCCCATAACATACAAATGCGAAAGGAGGTCAAT
>NZ_FWXY01000007.1 GCF_900176365.1 Desulfocicer vacuolatum DSM 3385
AATGGTGATAATCCCTGAATTGGCAAATAGTTATGAGTAGTCTACATAATTCTTTTGCCAAAACAACACGAAAATAAGAGATAAGAATCTAAGAATACCGGTCACCACTACTGAAATTTATGCACTTTCCTCAAACAGAGACATCATTTTTTCTTTCACACCCATAGCCACTTTCATCCGGTCGTGATTATTTTTTAGTCGTTCGCCCAACACTTTTCCTGCGGCTGCTGCCGATGCCATGACATCGACTTGTTTTTTGACATTGGGAATCATTTCCGGCGTAAACTTTACCCCTTCGCCATGCAGCATGACAGGAATGCCTACCTGACAGGTTTCACCATGGCCGCAACTATAACAGGATGCTGCTCCCTGACCATCGACTTTGGCAACGGTTTCTATAAAATTGTACATGAAGAATTTTTCTATATCATCTGCAGGTGCCTGCCCTGCTGTTCCACCCACACCCACAGCCACTGCCAGTTTCCCCCAGAGCAGATCTGCTGTCTGGTGTCTGAATTGATAGAACCGTTCCATGAATGCATGGGTAAGGGCATTCATGCCCGAATAATAATTGGGTGCACCGAAAACATAGGCATCTGCCTCAAGAATATCCTGACGTAATGGCGCAAGATCATCATCAACTTTACAAATATTGTCCTTTACACATCCCAGACAAGCAATGCATCCGTTTACGGTTTTGCCTCTCAAGGACACCATTTTGTATTCAATGCCTGTATTTTCTAATACGGTTGTAACCAATGCATGGGTTCCTGATTTGTCTTCTTTTCTCGGGCTGCCTGAAATGCCTAAAATTTTCATTGCTCAATTCTCCTCTGGTTTTGGTTTTGCGGTTTTTAAAATCGCTTACTTAAGATGGTTCGGCGTCTGCTCTGACAACCTGGGCTGTTTGGGTGCGAAGGCCACCCTCGGCTTTGAGCCGAGGGTCGTGACCGATGAACTGGTGGATTACCTCGTCAACATCGAGCGCTACCACCCATCTCGGACACAGTTCGAAAGTTACTGCGAGCATACCCCGGTGATTTCCGCTTCGGGAAAGTACATCGTGTTCAAACGATGATGCGATAATCGATATTTTTGTAGGTAACTATAATACTGGACGCGTCCTCTTGGGGACGCCACTTTGAAAATTTTAGAGCAGCTTTGGCTGCTCTTTTTTTTGCCTGGTCGATTCCTCTCTTTTAGTATATCTCAAATTTTATTTTAAAATCAATCAGAATGACAAACTTAAATCTGTTCATTCTCTACCCAATATTTTCTAAAAGAGATTTTGTTATTTTCTGGGAATTTCTTCAAGAAAATGTTAACTGCTTTGCAGAAAAATAGGCTGGTGCTGTTTAATAAATCCAAACAACTCGATTCGTACGGGTGAACAAAACGCCACTCGGACAGGTTTGAAATTTGCAGTTTAATTAACAGACCGGGTAAGAATGTTCTTTTGGTATATGCTTTCTTGAGGCTTGGTCATAACGTCGGCTATTGTGTGATAATATTTTATATATGGTGAATATTCTACCATGACAATTAGATGTCTGTTTCTGGTGGTTCTGTTTGTGAATCTGGCTGTACCGATCGCGGCTCCGGCTGCTTCAACAACCATCCGGGTGGGGGTATATCAAAGTCCACCTAAACTTTTTGTGGACAAAAACGGTAAAGCCGGTGGTATCTGGGTTGGCATTTTTGATCATATTGCCCGTAAGGAGAATTGGAAGGTCGTTTATGTTCCCGGGGTGTGGCAGCAGTGTCTGGATTGGTTGGATAGTGGTGAAATTGATGTGATGATGGACGTTGCCTGGTCCTCGGACCGGGTGACTCATTTGGATTTTAATCAGGTATCTGTGCTTTCCAACTGGGTAGTGGTCTATGTCCACGAACACCAGGCTGTCACAGAGATTACAGATCTTGCAAACAAATCCATTGCAGCCATGCAGGGCGGCGTTGCCATGGAGGTTTTTAAACAGTTTGATATTCCCTGCACCATTGTGCCGGTGGATAGCTATAAAGATGCCTTTGACGCAGTGGATCAGGGCCGGGCAAGTGCCGCTCTAATCAGTCAGTTTTATGGCATGGCACACGAGAAAAAGCATAAGGTAAAAAGAACTTCCATTGTGTTCAGTCCTCTCAATTTTCATTTTGCTGTCCTAAAGGGCATGCAGCCAGACCTGCTTGCCGCCATCGATACCCACCTGAGTGCCCTTAAAGCTGATAAAGCCTCTATCTATTACCGGCATTTAAAAAAATTATTATGGTCCGGTCATGATCCCGAGATCCCGGCATGGGTTTTTTGCAGCCTGGTGTTGGGTGGTTTTCTTTTGGTGGTGGCTTTTGTTTTCATGGCTGTCTTGAAACACCAGGTGGCGCGGCGGACCCGGGATTTGAAGGCCAGTGAAGAGCGATATCGCATTCATTTTGAGAATGTTTCCGATATTCTTTATTGTCTGGATCGGGAGTTTCGAATCACCTATATCTCACCATCGGTTGAACGTCTTTTGGGCTACCGCGCGGATGTGCTTGTGGGCAGATCCTTTCTTGATCTTAATTTGCTGGTTTGGGAAGATGTTGAGCGGGCTGTTGCAGATGCTCAGGTCTGTTTCTCAGGAAAGGTGGTTCCACCCACAGTCTATTCTGTTATAGCAAAAAACGGACAGCGTATAGCCCTTGAGATCAGCAGTAATTTTTTTTTAAAAAACGGTGGAGTTGACTCCATTATTTCTGTTGCCAGGGATGTTACTTTCCGGGAAAATATGGTGGCCTTGACCCGCATTGAACGGGATCTTGCCCTTCGTCTGAGTACAGCATCCATACTGGATGACGGACTTAGGGCCTGTGTGAGTGCTGTTCTTGATGTATCAGGAATTAATGTTGCCGGAATCTATCTTCTGGATAAAGCCGGGATTGGATTTGATTTGGCTTGCCACGGGGGAGATACCGTGGCATGTGGAGATCTTTTATCCCGGTGGGAAAAAGGTACAAAGCTAAGCCGGATGATCATGGCAGGAGAGGCTGTGTATATGCCCTACAGGGATGTGCCGTCCAGCTTTAACCAAGATGAATGCTCGGAAAATCAAAGGTTTATGGAGGTGGCCATTTTACCCATTCATGATCATGGAAGGGTGATAGGATGTCTTTATGCCGGGGCATTTGTCCAGAATCCAATTGTTGAGTTTCGCCGAACCTGCCTTGAAGCCATTGTCCGCTTCATGGGTAATGCCATTGTCCGTTTTCAGATGGAGGAGGATGCCCATGCTCTGGGCAGACGATTGACCGAAACCATGGATTCCATGATGGAAGGGTGTCGTATCATTGACAGGGACTGGCGTTATCTCTATGTGAACCCTGAGGCTGAAAAGCAGCTTGGTAAGTCCAGGGAAAAGCTCATGGGCATGACATTGGAAACAGCCTGGCCCGATCTTCGGGGAACAACGCTTTTTGCAGCAATGAAGTGTTGCATGGAAGACCGGACCCCACGGCGAATAGAGGCACAATCTGATTATCTTGACGGTAAAATCAACTGGTTTGAGTTTTTTATTCAACCCATTTCCGAAGGACTTTTTGTGCTGTCCCAGGATATCACCCGTCGCAGGAAAGCAGAGGAAGAATTGCGCTTGAGCAATGCCAACCTGGAACGACGGGTGGAAGAACGTACCCGGGATCTGGAGTCCGCAAGACATCGAGCAGAAACCGCAGATCGGGCAAAAAGCGTATTCCTGGCCAATATGAGTCATGAGATTCGCACCCCCATGAATGCCATTCTGGGATTTGCCCAGCTACTGGAGCATGATTCCCAGCTCACCCCTGATCAGGCAGAACATATCCGAAGCATTCGTTGCAGTGGCGAACATCTGCTGAAACTTATTAATGATATCTTGGATATATCTAAAATTGAGGCAGGTAAGAGCGTTTTGTCTCCGGTTTCCTTTTGCCTGCACGATTTTCTGGAGGATTTAACCACAATGTTTCGTTCCCGGGCCCATGCCAAGGGATTGCAGCTCTATGTGGAGCGGGAGGAAAGCGTACCCCAATACGTGTCAGCAGATGAAAACAAGCTGCGTCAGATAATAATCAACCTCATGGGCAACGCCGTGAAATTTACAAAAGCAGGTGGGGTGGCCTTACGGGTGACGGCTGGGGCCGTTAAGGGAAAACATGCAGGAGAGGATGAGGATAGGAAACTTTGCCTGAAGATGGAAGTGGAAGATTCCGGGCCGGGCATCCCCGAGGAAGATCTGGGTAACATATTTGATCCCTTTCACCAGGCGGAAACCGGTAATATTGAGGGCGGTACGGGCCTTGGTCTACCCATCAGTCGTCGGTTCATTGAGATGATGGGCGGTACAATCACTGTGACAAGTCGGGTATCCAAGGGCAGTTGTTTTAGATTTGATGTGCCGGTTTCTTTGGTCAATGCACCTGAAATTCCCAGGGAACTGGCCCGTCGTCAGATTGTGGCTATTAAGCCGGATATGGCCCCGTGTCGCATCCTGGTTGTGGATGACATGGCGGATAACCGTACGCTTTTGCGTGGGCTGCTCCAGCCGGTGGGGTTTGAAATTGCAGAAGCAGTCAACGGGGCAGAGGCATTGAAGCATGTGGCAAAGTGGTCTCCCCATGCTGTTCTCATGGATATGCGTATGCCGGTTATGGATGGATACGAAGCCACCCGGCGGATCAAAGCGAAAGCCAACACCCGTCACATTCCTATAATTGCCGTTACTGCCAGTGCCTTTGAAGATTCCAGAAAACAGGTGATGAACAGTGGCGTTGATTTTTATCTTCGCAAACCTTTTCGCTCTGAAGAATTGTTTGGGGCTCTTGAGACAACCCTGGGGCTGGGATATATTTATGCAGATGAGATAACTGCTGTACCCGGTACCTTAAAATCGCATTCCCTGGACATGGGCTCCCTGGCAGCATTGCCCACAGAGATGATAAGGGAGATGGACGGGGCCGTGGCAGACGGCGATATCGCCAGCCTGACCGAGTTGATTGTCAAGGCGGAAGCCATTGACAGCATTGCGGCATCTGAGCTGCGGGTACTGGCCGCTGATTTTAACTATGAAAAACTTCGTATTTGGTTGAAGCGCGAAGGAGATAATAATGGATGAGACGTCTAATACAACAACTATCATGGTGGTGGATGATACCCCTGCCAATTTGAGACTGTTGCAAAATATGCTCCAGACCAAGGGCTATCGGGTGGTGGCATTTCCCAGCGGCAGGATGGCCTTGAAAGCCGCCGGTAGAAAGCCACCGGATCTAATCATGCTGGATATCATGATGCCGGATATGGATGGCTTTGAAGTGTGCCGGAATTTAAAGGCCGACAGGGTGCTGAAAGAAATTCCTGTACTTTTCATCAGTGCTTTGTCCGATTCAGCAGATAAGGTCAGGGCATTTTCCTCAGGCGGCGTTGACTATGTTACCAAGCCGTTTCAGCTTGAAGAGGTCCTCGCCCGTGTTGAAACCCATTTGCATCTTCGACGGCTACAGCTGGAATTAAAGCACCAAAACCTTTATCTGGAAAACCTGGTGCAGGAAAAAATTCAGGAAATTTCAATATCTCATCTTGCAACCATTCGTTCTTTGTCAAAATTGGTGGAATCCCGGGATGATGATACGGGGCATCACATAGAACGTACAATGGCTTTTAACAGAGTTCTGGCGAAAAAATTGAAGGAAATGCCCCTTTATAAAGACCGCATCACCGATGTCTATATTTATAATCTCTACCATGCATCCCCTTTGCACGACATCGGCAAGGTGGGCATACCGGATCATATCCTTTTAAAACCGGGCAGGTTGACCCTGGAGGAGTGTGAGGTGATGAAAACGCATACCGTCATAGGCGCTGAGACACTGGAGGCGGCACGCAGCAGATATCCAAATAATGATTTTGTTAATCTGGGAATTGATATTGCCCGTTCACATCATGAAAAATGGGATGGCAGCGGTTATCCGGATGGATTGGCCGGGGAAGATATTCCACTTTGTGCCCGGATCATGGCCATTTCAGATGTCTATGACGCTTTAAGATCCATACGCCCATATAAGCCGGGTTTTGATCATGGGAAAGCGTGCGGGATAATCCTGGAAGGCAGGGGGCAACACTTTGATCCTGATTTGGTCAAGGCATTCATGGAGGTCCATGAACAATTTTATATGATACATGATCGCATGGGCAATGATGGAGATTGATTCCAGAAGTTTAGCTTTTTCCCGGAGCGGCATCCATGGAATACAGCAAGCTAAGTTAATACTTTTTTTTCACCTTTGTGACTTAAAACGTAAGGTTTGGCAGTACCCTGGGGAAAAGTCAGATTAAAAACTCGCCAGATTTGTTTAACCACAGAATCTGTAGTTTTTAAAATGGAAATGTTATTTCGTGCTCATTCCTAAATTAATTATTGGACAAAAAACTCAAAGGATTTTATAGTCGATTTGATTATATTTGTGATTAAAAATGATACTGTAAATTCTAAGTAGAAAACAAAAAAGGGGTTTTGTCGTCATGATAACGGAGTTTAAAAATCAGAATACACCTGTGGATTTCGGTCTGGTCAAAGAAAAAATCAAAAATTCAGGCGTTCCTTCCATTGGCAATGGAACCATCCGGGAAATTGTTAAGATTGCCAATGAAATCCAGCAGGCATCCGGTGAAAAATTTGTTCGCATGGAGATGGGTGTTCCAGGGCTTGCCCCCCCTGAAGTCGGTATTCACGGTGAAATTGAGGCCCTGAAAAATGGGGTTGCAGCCAAATACCCCATGCTTGAAGGAATTTTACCCCTTAAAAAAGAAGCCTCCAGATTTATAAAAATGTTCATGGATGTGGATGTGCCCCGGGAATGTTGTATACCGACTGTGGGTTCCATGCAGGGGGGGTATGCAAGTTTTATGATCCTTGGCAACATGGACACGGTAAAGAACACCATTTTGTTTATGGACCCTGGATTTCCGGTTCAAAAACAGCAGCTCAATGTTTTAGGCCGGAAATATGAAGCTTTTGACGTTTACAATCACAGGGGAGACAAGCTTGAACAAAAGCTTGAATCCTATCTTTCCAAGGGAAATATCTCTGCCATTGTCTACTCCAACCCCAACAATCCGTCATGGATCTGCCTGAACGAAGATGAACTTCAAACAATTGCAAAGCTGGCAGATAAATATGATGTGATTGTGATTGAAGATCTGGCCTATTTTGCCATGGATTTCAGAAAGGATCTTTCCATGCCGGGCAGGCCACCTTTTCAACCCACTGTTGCAAAATATACCAATAATTATATTCTTCTTATCTCAAGTTCCAAAGCCTTTAGTTATGCCGGGCAGCGGGTGGGACTGCTTGTTATTTCCCCGGATCTTTATCACCGCCAAAATTTCCATTTAAAAGAACGCTTTGGCTCAGATAAATTTGGCTATACCTTGATTTATAAAATACTTTACTCTTTTTCATCCGGCACATCCCATTCTGCCCAGTATGGTCTTGCTGCCATGTTAAAGGCAGCCAATGACGGTGATTTTAATTTTGTGGAAAGTGTCAGGGTGTATGGAGAAAGGGCCGTTGCCATAAAAACCTTGTTTAAAAAAGCAGGATTTGACATTGTATACAGCATGGACCTGGAAGAGGTGCTGGGGGACGGGTTTTATTTTACCGTTTCTTTTCCCGGCATGACCGGGGCAGAACTTGTGGAAAGGCTGTTATATTACGGTATCAGTGCCATTGCCCTTTCCGGTACGGGAAGTGATCATGAAGGCATGCGGGTGTGTATGTCACAGATTGGTGAAGATGAGCTTGGAATCCTGGCTGAGAGGCTTGAACAATTTGGCAGGGATTATCAATGATTTTGATTGATGTGACCAATGATTAATACCTTCGCCAATTTTATGTTAGCTGGGAATTTAAAATATAGATTGTGATTCAGACACAAGTTTCAATACAATTGATAGTATTATGATTGCCAAATTTCACATCAATTTTCAGTTTGGTGAAGGTATTGATGATGAGTGCGCTTTTTCTTGATTTTTTCATTATTCGCTGTGCCTGCCGGGACATGACCGTTCCATAAGAAAACTCGTGTGAGGCACGGGTTTGTATGTTTTGTTGTGGGCAGAGCAAAATCAAAACAAAATTTGTCCGCGGCAATTATATCTGACAGGGAGGAAGTCGGCTTATCAAGTGAATGGAGCTATGGGCAGCATATGAATGAAAAAAAAATATTTACCTGCATTGGGCAGATTATCAGGGAAAAGAAGTGGCTTGACAGGGTTGATGATATTTCATTTCTGGCAGCAGGAGAGTACAATGAAAATTATCTTGTTACCGCCCATGGGCAAAAATATGTTTTTCGCATTAACCGCGGCACCCAGTTAAACCGGTCCGATCAGATACGGTATGAATATGATGTACTAAGGGCTGTTCAAGCTTCCTTTGTCACCCCAACCCCCCGGTATGTGGCCTCCCATTCGGCCCTGGGAGGGGTATTGCTCATGGATTTTATCCCCGGCCGCAGTTTTTTGTTTGATAAAGATCTTAACAAGGTTCCCCCCGTTTTTGCCGCCATTCATCAATTGCCCATATCCGATAAAATGGTATGCCAGAAAGATCCCATGGGGGACATTGCCCGGGAGAGTTATCAACTTTTGCATAGATTTTCTGATCATCCCCTGGTCAAAGAAAAAAACATGCTTCTTGCCTACCATGAGAAAATTTTAAAACTCAGACAAGATCACCGGAGCCTGTTTGCCCGGGAGCCCCTTTGCATTGTTA
The DNA here is from genome assembly GCF_900176365.1 of Desulfocicer vacuolatum DSM 3385. Lineage (GTDB taxonomy): Bacteria > Desulfobacterota > Desulfobacteria > Desulfobacterales > Desulfobacteraceae > Desulfocicer > Desulfocicer vacuolatum. Next base: position 8,781 of record NZ_FWXY01000007.1, read on the forward strand.
ATACCGAGGTCAATTCCGGTAATTTTATCATCCAGGATAACAAAGGGTTTCTGGTGGACTGGGAAAAGGCGGTGGTCTCCTGCCGCTATCAGGATCTGGCCCATTTCATTATTCCCACCACCACTTTGTGGAAGAGCGATTTTAAATTCACTTCACAAGGACGCATTGAATTTTTGCAGCAGTACCACCGTTTAATTGCTCCGGAATTTTCATTTGATGAACTGGCATTTAAAACCGCCATACTGGAAAAAACCATTCTTTTAAGGGCCTTGAGCTGGTGTTTCATGGCCTATGCAGAGTATACCGGTGAAGAAAGGGTGTTAAAGGACAAGACCACCTTTAATAAAATTAACACCTACCTGGGGAATATGGAATGTTTTTTAAAGTAACTCAATTGAATAAATCCTTTGGGGATAAAAAATTACTTAAAAATATCAGTTTCACCGCCGACAGGGGGGATATAATTTCCTTTGTGGGGCCTTCCGGGGTGGGTAAAACCACCCTTCTTAAAATCATTGCAGGATTGGAACAACCCGATTCCGGTGATATCTCATTTGCAAGCGGGCACAATGATAAAAATCCGGCTGTCATGGTATTCCAAAATTTCATGTTGTTCCCCAATATGACGGTTTATGATAACATTGCCTTTGGGTTAAGGGCGGCTAAAACCGGTAAAAAACTCATTGACGAAAAGGTCTGTGAAATGCTGGACTGTTTCCAGATCCGGGACAAGAAAGAACAATACCCCAGGGCTCTGAGTGCGGGCCAGCAGCAACGGGTGGCCATTGCCAGGGCCATGGTTATTGCGCCTTCTGTTTTACTTTTGGATGAACCCTTTGCCAACCTTGATAAAAATCTTAAAGCGGAAACCGCTTCCTTTATTCATAATACCCAGAAAAAATTTGGTACCACCACCATTGCTGTCATGCATGACCAGGAGGAAGCCTTTCGCATGTCCGACAAAATCGGGGTGATGCTGGATGGAAAACTGGTTCAGTTTGATACCGTGGACCGGATTTACCACGCGCCCATATCCATTAAAGCTGCCTCGTTTCTGGGGCAGGTGAATATGCTTTGTCCCAAGGCTGTGGATAAAATTTTCATAAAAGAACCCCTTGACTTTACCACCCACCAATATTATTTCCGGGCCGAAGCCGCCACCATCTCCTGCAATCCCCGGGGAGAATGGAAAATTATGGAAATTATTTTCTTTGGTGCCAATATCAGCTATTATATAAAAAATGACAATTTAGGCTTTTACGTGAACAGTCTTGACAGTCATTTTAAAAAAGGCGATGTGGTGGATCTTGCCATCAATAAAATATTGAAAGAATCTTTACACTAATCGGATTTGGTCACAACATGGGCCATCCCAAAGATCATTAAGGAGAGGTATATGAAAAAAGTCGGTTTTGTTCTGCTTGCGGTTTTTTTACTTTTATCCTGTCAACAAAAGGCCCCGGAACAGCAGTCTTTATCCTATGATCAAGCCTTGGAAAAATCCCGGGGCACCACGGTGAATTTTTACATGTGGGGCGGTTCTGCCACCATAAATAAATGGATAAACAGTTATGTGACCAATCGTTTGAAAGAGGTGTATGATCTTACATTGAACATGGTTCCCATGGATGCCTCGGTGTTTGTAAATAAACTTCTTACGGAAAAACAGGCAGGGAAAAAAAACGGTACCGTTGATGTGATGTGGATCAATGGGGAGAATTTTAAAAATGCCCGGGAAGCAGGTTTGTTGTACGGGCCCGTTGCAGATAAGTTACCAAATTTTAACAAATATGTTGATCCTGCCACTGTGGCCTTTGATTTTGGCTTTCCTGTGGAAAATTATGAAATGCCCTATGGCCGGGCCCAGTTTGTTTTTATCCATGACAGCGCCAAAATCATTTCCCCCCCTGAAAGCTTTGCTGCGCTTAAGCAATGGATCATCAATCATCCGGGAAAATTTACCTATCCTCAACCGCCGGATTTCACAGGATCGGCTTTTATCCGCCAGCTTTTCTATGCCACCACAGGGGGGCATGAACAATATATGAAGGGATTTGATGAAAAACTTTATTTAGAAAAATCTCCACAGTTATGGGCCTATCTCACCGAAATAAAACCATATCTCTGGCAAAAAGGAGAAGTCTATCCCAAGGATATTGCGGCATTGGGGCTTTTATTTGAACGGGGTGAGGTGGATATGAACATGTCTTACCACCAGGCTTATGCCTCCGGTAAGATAATAGAAGGAAAATATCCCCACTCTGTGCGAACCTTTGTGATGAAAGAAGGGGCCATTTATAATACGCATTTCACGGCCATTGCCCACAATGCGCCCAACCTGGCCGGGGCCATGGTGCTTGCTGATTTCCTCATGTCCCCCGAGGCCCAACTTTCCAAAAATGCCCCTGAAAACTGGGGGGATTTTACGGTGCTGGACATGGAAAAACTGGAAGGGTCCATCCAGCAGGCCTTTGGGGCGCTTGATCTGGGCAAAGCCACCTTGCCCCTTGATGTGTTAAACCGGCACGGTGTGCCTGAAATTCCCGCAGCCTACCTCACACGGCTGGAAAATGACTGGGCTCGATTTGTACTGGAAAAAAAATAAATTACATCAGAACCCCTGGCAGGGCCGGGCTTGTTTGATGGAGGACTTTTCCATGGTTCACCGGCTTGCATGGCCCGGCCGTTATCATGTCAATAAGCCGGGCCTGGATTCATTTTTCTGGAAAAACAGTTCATGAAATCCTGTCTCAAATTACTTCCGGCACTGATTCCCTTTGTGCTGTTTTTTGTGGGCGGTATTGTTTTGACAATGATCCAATCCCTGGGAATGATGAATCCCCTGGTCCATTACGATTCCATATGGACGGCCTACAAAATCGTTTTCACCCATGGTCATTTTATGAAATCCATCTGGTTTTCATTTTATGTGGCCTTTGTGTCCGCCGGGCTCTCCATTTTTTGTGGCACCTTGTTATCCTATGGAATCTGGCATCTGCCCATAATCTTGCAGAATAAAACCGTGGTGTACAAGATCCCCATTGTGCTTCCCCACATTGCTGTGGCTTTTATCACCATGATTTTTCTCAGTCGTTCCGGCATCATTGCATCGCTGTGCTATCATCTGGGTCTTATTTCACACATGGAACAGTTTCCAAACTTGATTTTCAGCCGCTATGGAGTGGGGGAGATTGTTGCATATATGTTAAAAGAAACCTCCTTTGTCACCTTAATGGTTATGTCCGTGTTGATGAAATTTGATAAACGTTATGTTCAAACGGCCCGGCAGCTGGGGGCAGGGGAGATCCGAATTTTTTTAAGTGTGGTACTGCCCCATTTAAAAGAGATCCTCACCACCACTTTTTTGATTTTGTTCATTTATAGTTTCGGGGCCTTTGAAATTCCCTATATCCTGGGAAGCAGCACCCCGGGAATGCTAAGCCTTCAGGTGTATGACTACTATTTTCGGCACGATCTTTCCCAACGGCCTGTTGCCATGGCCCTGCTGGTGATTTTATTTTTGATTTCCTCTTTGTTTACTTATTTGTATTTTCAAATTTATAATAAACTGGGGCGTGGGGCTGGGTCTGATACGATTAATGGAGCGGATTCAGAATAAGGTCCGTCCGTGGTAGTTTTATATATAATGCTCCAGGTTTACCTTAGCAGAGCCGCCCCCTCGATGGGCAATAGGAACCGGACAATTGAGCTGTCTACAGTTCCGGTCCGGGCCCATTGCCCATCGGGGGGGCGGCGGTATTATACCATTTGGCTCCACGTCTACGACCCTATATTTGTTGTGTCCGTGAAGACATGAACGTTTTATATGAAACACTCCGCAAACCGGGGGTGTATTTCAAATTTTGTTGTGGGCAGACCGAGGCCAGGATACGCTCTGCCCGTGGCAGTTATAAGGAAATTATGTGAAAAACCATAAACTAAAGGTGATATTACTGTGGATGATATTTTTATTTCCTTTGTTGGTGCTGGTGCTGTACAGCTTTTCAGGGCAATGGGCCTTTCCCTCACTGCTTCCGGATACCATTAATTTCCGAACTTTTATCTATTTTAAAGAAAATGCAAGCCAGATTTTTATTCACATCAGCTCGTCTTTTCTCTATTCCATTGTTGCGGTGATCCTTTCTGTTGTCTATTCTTTATTACCCGCAGAATTTTTAAGCAGGCGTGAATTTGCAGGAAAAAAAATCATTGAAAGCCTGTTGCTGGCTCCGGCCGTACTTCCGGTGATGACCTTTTCCATTGGGGTTCATTTGATGTTTATCCGTCTGGGGCTTGCTGACAGCCATTTGGGTGTGGCCTTGATCCTTTCTGTTTACAGTTATCCTTACATGTTACGGGCCTTGATTTCCGGTTATAAAACCATTCACCCCGATGCCGTTGTGTGTGCCAGGAATCTGGGGGCAGGACCTTTACAGATTCTCTGGGAAATTGAAATTCCCATGCTGCTGCCGGCACTGACCGCCGGGTCTTCCATTGTTTTTCTGGTGGCATTTTCAGATTATTTTTTGGTGTTTCTCATTGGTGGCGGTTCTGTGCCCTCCTATTCCGGATATCTGTTTCCCTTTTTAAATTCAACGGACTGGTCCCTTGCATCTGGGTTGACACTTTTATTTATTATTGTCCCTGTTTTACTTTTTGCGGTTCTGGATGTCACTTTGATCCGGTTTTACCGTAAATGGCTTTAATAAAAAGGAAAGAACCATGTTCATATCCGTTATTATTCCAGTGCTGCATGAAACAAAAATTAATTGTTTTTTGTCCGACCTTTTGGAAAAAAAAGGAAAAGAGAACTTGGAAATCATTGTGGTGGATGGTGATCCCACGGGCTCCACCCTTAATTTAATATCAGATAAACGTGTGATAAAACTCACCTCACCCAAAGGCCGTGCCATCCAGCAGAACAAGGGGGCGGAAAAGGCCGTGGGTGACATCCTGCTGTTTCTCCATGCCGATACCTTGCTTCCCCATGGTTTTGTTCAGCTGATTGGACAAGCCGTTTTTTCCGGCAATTCAGGCGGTGCCTTTGATTTGTGCATTGACTCTTCCCACCCCTTTTTAAAATTTGTTTCCCGGGTGGCTTCCATCCGTTCCCGGGTGACCCGGATTCCCTATGGTGACCAGGCCATTTTTATCAACCGGGACCTGTTTTTACAGATCAATGGGTTTCCCGAAATTCCCCTTATGGAGGACATTGCATTGATGCGGAAGGTAAAAAAGACCCGGGTCGGTTTTAAAATTTTGCCTGTAAAGGTTGTGACCTCTGCCAGAAAATGGATAAAAGACGGGATGATCTATACCGGTCTTCGCAATCCGATTTTGGCCATGTTCTATTATTTGGGCGTTTCTCCCCGCACCCTGGTTAAATTTTATTATTGAGAATGGATGTGATGTGTAAAAAATTATTAATTCTTTTTCTTAAATATCCCGAAGCCGGAAAGGTAAAGACTCGGTTGGGTCAACAGATGGGGTATGCCCGGGCAGCCCGCATATATGAAGAAATGGTGACACATCAGATGGCAGATTTGACATCTGACTCATATGACCTGGCCCTTTATGTGGATGACCGCCATGATATTGCATCATATAAAGAAAAATTTGGTGAAAATAGACGTTATTTTTATCAAAGGGGAAGGAACCTGGGGGAACGAATGGCCCGGGCCATGGAACATGCCTTTTTGCTGGGATATGGCCGGGTGATGCTCATGGGAAGTGATGTGCCTTTGCTTGATGTTGTGGCGGTTAATTCTTTTTTTGAGCATTTGTTGACGGCAGACATGGTGATCGGTCCTGCAATGGACGGGGGATATTATATGATCGGTTTTCAAAATGGCATTGACATTTCGCCTGTGTTTAAAAACATCGCCTGGAGTACCGCCAACGTGTTTGAATCCACCATGGCCAGATCCGGGCATTTGAATGTTCGTGTGGAAAAAATATGGTTTGATGTTGATACACTTGGGGATTTTAAGATATATCAACAGCAGTTAAAAACCGGAAATACCTTTTCCACGATTGACCTCCCAGGTAAATGGGACAGAGGAAAAAATGATAAAAAACAGGAATGAAAAATGAATTTTATAAAAGGCATTGTATATAATTTCAGAGGACTTCTGATGGGCATGAGAACCCCCGGGCTTTTAATGCTGGGATTGTTGAGATTTGTCATGGTTATTATCATTTCCATGGCCCTGGCAGGCTCAATTATGGTGTGGCACCGGGAAATTCTCAACATGATCTGGACCATGCCGGAATCGGGGTGGCTGATCTATATCTGGACGGCTCTTTCCTGGCTTTTGTCCATTTTTCTGGTAATGCTCTCCAGCCTTATTGCCTATCTCATTGCCCAGGTGTTTTTCTGTGTGTTTATCATGGATCTCATGTCACGCATCACAGAAAAAATAATTAAGGGAGAGACCCATGGACCTGTTGAAAAGATGTCCCTGCTGAGAACTGTATTTCATCTGATTTGCCAGGAAATCCCCCGGGCTGTGATTCCCATGGTTTTAATGCTGGTTTTGATGGTGGTGGGATTGTTGACCCCGCTGGGGCCCGGGGTGGCAGTGGTGTCTGCCCTTGTTGCCGGGGCTTTTCTTGCCTGGGATAACACCGATCTGGTGCCTGCCCGGCGCATGAATACTTTTGCTGTTAGATTTCGGTATTTTAAAAAGAATATTCTCTTTCATCTGGGGTTTGGGATCTGTTTTCTTATCCCATGGCTGAATATACTTTTTCTTTCCTTTGCCCCTGTGGGTGCCACACTTTTTTTCATTGAAAATGAAGATGAGTAGCCCATGGTCAAAGCTGAAGTTTAGAATTTTATATCTTCAAGGATTGTGCTGTGGTTTTGTCCAGAAATAAACACGTTGAAGTTGAGAGAGAGTTATAAACCGCCATGGGCGGACCGTATTCTGACCCGGTTCTGCCCACAACAAAGTTTGAAATACCCCCCTGATTTGCGGAGTATTTCATATAACCGCCACGGGCGGACCGTATTCTGATTCGGTTCCGCCACAACAAAGTTAGAAATACTCCCCGGGGTTGCGGAGTATTTCATATAAAAAATAGATGACATTGAAATAGAGTCTTTGTTGTTGTGACTAATAAATATCTAAATCTGGATATAACGCTTTGGCACATTCAGGGCAGATACTGTGGCTAAAGGATGCTTCTGATTTTTTTTCAATGTATATTTCAAGCCGCTTCCAGTCTCCTTTATGATTTCTGATTTTTTTGCATTCTGAACATATTGGTAGTATTCCTTTTAATGTTTTAATTTCAGAAAAAGCCTGTTTAAGTTTTGCCGTTCGTTCCATCACCCGCTGTTCAAGTTCAGCATTAAGGATACGCACAGATTCTTCAGCTTTTTTGCGATCAATCAGTTCTTTTTGCAGTTTGTCATTGAGGCGTGCATTTCCAAGGGCAACAGATGCCAGCTCTGCAAAACGAGCCATCTGTTTAAGATCCTCAGGGCCAAAGGGCTTTGCCGGATCAAAGGAACCGAGTCCAACAACTCCGATGGGTCTGGTATTTGATTTTAAAGGAATACCAAGGGCAGAATGCAGATTTTCATACAGAGGATGTTTAATTCGTTTGGGCCAGGTCTTATAATCATCAACAAGGATGGACTCACCGGTGGTGTATACTTTTCCTGCCAATCCCTGATCCGGTTTTATACGGGCACCAACCAGGTCGACATATATTCCCTGCCCCAGTTTAACAACCAATTCATCTGCATGGGCATCATATAAATAGAGGAAGGTGTCAGGTGTGTCAGCAAGCAGGCCTGCCTTGGTAAGAATTTTTTCCAATAATGTATTTACGCCAAGTTGCTGGATCAGTCCCATGGTTGTTTCGTGGACGCTATCCATGTAATGCTGTTGCCGGGACAGCTTTTTGCGTAAATCATTTATTTCCCGGTGCAAGGCGACAGGTGCTGGAGGGTGATTATCAGAAATCATGATGTCACATTATCATAATTGCGTCTTTGTGCGCAACACGAAATAGATCATGGGAAATAATCATTTAAAGCATTTTTAAAAAAACAAAAAAGCCCCAACCGTTTACCGGTGGGGCTTTCGTAATTTCTGGTAGCGACGCAGGGATTTGAACCCCGGACTCTGCGGATATGAGCCGCATGCTCTAACCAACTGAGCTACGTCGCCAAAACTCGGCCTTTATACAATTGCCTGGAGATCTTGTCAAGCTTTAAATTGTCCCAGGTCGTTTTTTTTTATTTTTTGTCAAATTTACCCACTGTCACTGTGAAATTTTCAAGGTTATCCGGGAGTTTTGAAAAGATGATCATAAATGGACTGTATTTGCCCGGAGCCAGTGACGTGGAGGTCTGTGGGTCTGTTTTTTTTAAAATTTTATCCATGGCAGCCAGATTTAATGTGGTGAGTTGTCCATCCGGGATGGTGGTACCACAGATCACGGTTTTGGATTTTATTTTAGCCTTTTCAGTGTTTATCAAAGAGGCTGTCACCTTAATATTGGTGCATGTAACCTGGGAGGTATTATGGATTTTTCCGGTAATAACAAACAACTTGCCTTCCTTTTGATTGATTTCAAATCGTCCGCTGATGCTTTTTTTGTCCGGTACCAGTCGTATTGGCGGCGGTGGTGGCGGTTTTGGGGTGACCAATTCCGTAAGAAAGGGGATTTGAAGATCAGAGACAAATGGAATGGTGATACCGGTCATCAAGGATGCCGCATGGGCCCCCAGCAGAAGTATCAAAAGCACAATAAAAATGATAAATAATTTTACAATGGACGAGGACTTCTTTTCTATGTCAGGGGAGGGCTCCCGGGACAATGATTGATCCGATGTAGTGGGTGAAATGGGAATGTCATCCCCAGGATCCCGGGGGGTATCTTTTTCTTTTACATCTGCCTTGATTACTGGATCTTCCTGTTCCTGGACAAGATCAGCTGCCTCCTTTTTTTCCACTGATGTTGCCGGTGTATCATCATCATCTTCATCCAGGTCCAGCTCCAGATCAAACTCTTCTTTCATGTCATGGGGTGAGATGGTTTGATGGGAAGGGGAGAGCTCATTCTCAACATGGGGTTTCTCCAACTCAGATTCATCCAGATCCAGATCCAGTTCCAGATCAAAATCCTCTTCAAAATCCTTTTCCGTGTCATTGGAGGGAATGGGGGTTGGCGTTTCCATGGAGAGGTCCCTTTCCGTATCAGGAAGGTCCAGATCTGCTTCATCCATGTCCAGATCCAGCTCCAGGTCAAAGTCATCTTCGGTGTCACTGGATGGTATGGGTGTGGGCATTTCCATGGAGAGGTCTTCTTCCGTATCAGAAAGGTCCACATCGGGTCCGTCCAAGTCCAGATCCAGCTCCAGGTCAAAATCTTCTTCAATGTCGTTGGAGGGGATGGGTGTGGGCATTTCCATGGAAAGGTCGTCTTCCGTATCAGAAAGGTCCACATCCGGTTCATCCAAGTCCAGATCCAACTCCAGGTCAAAGTCATCTTCGGTTTCACTGGAAGGAATGGGAGTGGGCATTTCCATGGAGAGGTCCTCTTCTGTGTCAGGAAAGTCCAGATCTGCTTCATCCATGTCCAGATCCAGTTCCAGATCAAAGTCATCTTCTGTGTCACTGGATGGTATGGGTGTGGTCATTTCCATGGAGAGGTCTTCTTCCGTATCAGAAAGATCCACATTTGGTTCATCCATGTCCAGATCCAGCTCCAGGTCAAAGTCATCTTCGGTGTCACTGGATGGTATGGGTGTGGGCATTTCCATGGAGAGGTCTTCTTCCGTATCAGAAAGGTCCACATCGGGTCCGTCCAAGTCCAGATCCAGCTCCAGGTCAAAATCTTCTTCAATGTCGTTGGAGGGGATGGGTGTGGGCATTTCCATGGAAAGGTCGTCTGCCGTATCAGAAAGGTCCACACCTGGTTCATCCATGTCCAGTTCCAGGTCCAGGCAGTCTGGGTCACCCAGAGTGGGGTCCTTGAGATCCAGTCCGGTTTCATCAAAGTCAAAATCTGTTTCGGAAAAATCCAACTCCATATCCAGATCTATGTCCAGATCCGCACCAAAATCAATATCGTCTGTTTCCAGGGGATCTTTTGTATGTAAAGATGGGGAGTATGATTCCGTTGTGGATATGCCTGAATCTCCTTGGGAAGCCAATTCACCTACAGGGGGAGAGGCAACAATTTTATCAGACAGGGGTGTTTTTTCCGGTGCAGGGGGTTGATCCTCCACTGCCGGAGGAATAATTTTTTCTGGAGCAGATTTTTTGGGAAAGGCAATGAACAGGTGGGAGCATTGACTGCATCGAACTCTGGAGCCGTTGGGGTTTAAAAGGGATTCATCAAGTTTGAATTTAGCGGTACAATTTTCACAGATGATAATCATGCGTTACCGTCCTAAAAATAAGATAATTAAAAATTATCTATTTTTTTCTTCCTGCTTCCCCGGGGCAGTTTCACTGAAGAAATCAGTGCGTGCCGCATCCTCCACAGGTATAAAATCAGGTGAGACTCAACGCATAAATAATCATTGGCTGTGGAGAACAGTGCAGTCAAGAAAAAAGTAGTTATAATTTCAAGTCAAATATGGCTGGAAGATTTCTGTATTTTTGATCATAATCAAGGCCATATCCCACAATGAATCCTTTATTTAGATGAAAACAGGCATAATCCACATCCACCGGGGTCTCCCGCCTTTCACTTTTATCAATAAGGGTGCACACCTTCATGGATCCGGGTTCATAAGTTTTAAAAAAATTTAAAAGGGCAGACAGGGTGCGGCCGGTGTCCACAATGTCTTCAACAATGAGAATGTCTTTACCCTTAAGCTCAAGGTCCGGTTCTTTGGTAAACTTAATGATTCCCGTTGTGCTGGTTCCTGAATAGCTGGAAACCCCCACAAGATCCACCTGGTGATCAAGGGTGATGACCCGGGTCAAATCTGCCAGAAAAACGAAAGAGCCTTTAAGGATGCCGATGAGGATCAATTCTTTGTTTTCATAGTCCAGGGATATTTGTCGGCCTATCTCTTTTACCTTTTGTGTGATTTCTTTTTGGGAAATCATGGGAATAAGTGTTGTCATAGTTATTACTTATAGTCCGGTTTTTGCTAATTTTTCAATAAGTTTTTTCTGTTCAGCCGTCAATTTGTCCGGCATTGTAACGTCAATGATAACAAAAAAATTACCGGAGTCACTGGAATTCATCAGGGGAATTCCCTTTTTGGCAAGTCGCATTTTGGCTTTATGGCGGGTCCCCGGCGGTACTGTGATGGCGATATTTTTACCCACAGGTGTTGAAATATCCACCTTGGTGCCCATTAATGATTCGGTTAATTTGATAGTTTTTATAATGGAAACGTCATTTCCATCAATTTGAAATTGAGCATGGGCCAAGGGACGGGATTTTATCAGCAGATTTCCCCGGGGCCCGCCGTAGGGACTGGGTTCTCCCTTGCCGGGAACCCTTATTTTTTTTCCCTGGGTCATGCCTTTGGGAATTTTTACAGTGATGGTTTCATTGTTGCCGGCGTGATTGAGTGTCACTGTTTTTTTTGTGCCGTTGTACAACTCTTCCAGTGTCAGGCCAATTTCATATTCAAGATCTTGTCCCGCAGTGGAGCGCTGGTGCCCGCCGCTGTGACATCCACCGCCGTGGCATCCCCCGCCGCCGAAAAAAGGATTGCCGCCCATGGAGGAAAAGCCCCCTCCGCCAAAGCTTTGTCTGCCACCACCCCTTGGACCGCCGCCAAAACCAAATTCTTTTAAAATGTCTCCAATATCAAAATTTCTGAAAATATCTTCCTGGGAGTAACGTTGCTGGAAGCCTGCTGACCCAAAGGTGTCGTACTGCTCTCTTTTTTCCTTATCGCTCAACACTGCATAGGCTTCGCTGATCTCTTTGAATTTTGTTTCCGCTGCTTTATCGTCCTTGTTTTTATCCGGGTGATACTTCAGTGCCAGTTTATGGTATGCTTTTTTGATATCAGAGGCGGTTGCCTGTTTATTGACCCCCAGAATTTTATAGTAATCTGTTTCAGCCATTTTAAATTCCTTATATAAGTTGATATTTTATAATTTTTCGTAAATGTTCTGTTGGTAACATATCTTTATTTGTTTTGGCCTGCTCAAATAGCAATCGCAGTTCAGATAGAAAACAAGCCAATATAGGGCACTGGCCAGACATTTACATTGATGGATCAAACATCTGCATTCTTTTGAAAACAGTATCACTTTATCTGATTGATGTGACACATGAAAAATACGCAAAAAAGCCAGGGAAACATGTTCTAAAAGTCTCCCCGGTGATGGTTGAAAAATAAACTTAATTTTTAATGTGTCAAGAATGTGATGATCTTCTAAGGGCAGAGATTCCCACCATAATTACAGAAAGGGCAGCCGGGGTCATTCCGTCAATGCGGGATGCCTGGCCCAGGGATTCCGGCATGATTTTAAGCAGTTTTTCCCTCATTTCATTGGAAAGACCGTGGACCTCTTTATAATCAAGATCAGAAGGTATTTTGATCTTTTCCATATCTTTGAATTTTTTGATTTCTCTGACCTGGCGTGCAATGTAACCTTCATACTTGAGTTCCACCTCCACTTGACGCTTTACCCTTGGCGTGACAGGGATTTCCGGGGCTGCGATGTGATCCACTGTGGAATAGTTTAACTGTGCCCTTTTCAGAAGCTGGTCCAGCTTTGCGCCGGTGGTAAGGGGAGTGCTGCCGGCAGATTCAAGCCATTGATTCACGGCTGCGGTGGGTTTGACAATGGTTTGTCTGATGCGGGAAATTTCCCGGTGGGTGGCGCATTGAATTTCCCGGGTGCGTTCCAGGGAGTTTTTATCCACCAGGCCCAGATCAAATCCTTTTTCAGCCAGTCGAAGATCTGCATTGTCTTCCCGGAGTAACAGGCGATATTCTGCCCTGGAGGTGAACATCCGGTAGGGTTCCCGGGTACCCCGGGTGACCAGATCATCCACCATGACCCCCATGTAAGCCTGGGATCGGTCCAGTATAAAAGCAGGGCGTTGCTGGACTTTGCATCCGGCATTGATTCCGGCCCACATTCCCTGGGCTGCGGCTTCTTCGTAGCCTGAGGTACCGTTGATCTGCCCTGCCATGAAAAGTCCTTGAACTTCTTTACTTTCCAGGGTGGGATACAGCTGCTGGGGGTTAACATAGCCATACTCAATGGCATAGGCCGGGCGCATGATCTCGGCGGACTCCAGCCCCTTTACCGAACGAACAATGTCAATCTGGACCTCCAGGGGCAGACTGTTGCCAAGTCCCGATGCATATATCTCATTGGTCTCCAGGCCTTCGTGCTCAAGAATAACCTGGTGGCTTTCCCTGTCCGGGAATTTGACAATTTTATCTTCAAAGGAGGGGCAGTACCGCGCAGACTGACCTTTAATAAACCCACCGTACAGGGCTGAATATTTGAGGTTTTGTCTCACAAGGTCATGGGTGGTCATGTTTGTATTGCCCATGTAACTGCACAGCATGGGACGGGTTACCCGGGGTGTGGCATAGGAAAACGGTGTGGGGTTTTCATCGGATTCCTGGCGATTGAATTCAGAAAAATCAATGGATCTTTTGTGTATTCGAGGGGGGGTGCCGGTTTTCATGCGGCCCAGTGTAAATCCATGGTCACCCAGGGATCGGGCAAGGCCCATGGCGGCAAATTCTCCGGCCCGCCCTGCATCAAAAGAACGGGAACCGATGTGAACACGTCCTTGCAAAAAGGTGCCTGTGGCCAGGATAACAATGGGGGCGGAAAAGCCAAAGCCGGTTTTATCCACCACGCCTTGGACCGCTTTATTTTCAATGACAAGTTCCTCCACCATTGCCTGTTTAAGATCAATACGCTCATCCTTTTCCAGGGTGGATTTCATGATCTGCTGGTAACGGTTTTTGTCATTCTGGGTCCGGGTGGATTGCACTGCGGGCCCTTTTCTTGTGTTTAAGGTGTGGTACTGGATGGCAGATGCATCGGAAATTTTTGCCATGACACCGCCCAGAGCATCAATCTCTTTGACCAGCTGACCCTTGGCCATGCCGCCGATGGAGGGGCTGCACGGCATGGCGGCAACTTTATCCAGATCAATGGTGAGCAATAGCACCTCACATCCCATGCGCGATGCGGCAAAGGCTGCTTCGCACCCGGCATGGCCTGCCCCTATCACAATGATATCGTATTTTTTTTTATAGAATTTCATGGGCAGTTAATATATATCTGCTCTGGTACAAGGTCAAGTAGAGATGGATGTGCTTCATTTTTTTTGTGGTGGAATATTTTCAGATCAGATCAAAACAGGGAAGGGAGAGAGATCTCACGTGGGAAGACGATATAATGATTACAATGCCTACCTAAAGGGGTTGTTTGGGGAACGGGTGCAAAAAATCATCGTGGATACAGGGCTGGGGTGCCCCAACAGGGACGGCACCATTGGCCGGGGGGGATGCATTTATTGCAATAGCAAAGGCTCCGGCTCCGGGCTCTGGCAGCGGGGATTTTCCATCACCGAACAGATAGAGGTGGGCCGCAAGGCTATGATAAGGCGCTATAAAGCAAAAAAATTCCAAGCCTATTTTCAATCTTATACCAACACCTACACATCCTGTGAACACATGAAAACCATGTATGACGAGGCCCTGGCAGCCCAGGGCATGGTGGGGATTGCCGTGGGAACACGGCCGGACTGTGTGGACCCGGACAAGATAGCGGTGCTGGCCTCCTATGTGAAAAATTATCTGGTGTGGGTGGAATACGGCCTTCAGTCAGTGCACGATCAAACCCTGGCACGCATCAACAGGGGGCATGACTTTGCCTGCTTTGCCAGGGCAACACAGATGACAAGAGAGGCAGGTATCAATGTGTGTGCCCATATTATTCTGGGGCTCCCCGGTGAAGATAAGGCCATGATGCTTGAAACCGCCCGGAAAATCGGTGATCTTGGCATTGACGGTGTGAAAATTCATTTGCTTTATGTGGTCAAGGGAACCCCCCTGGAAACCATGTGGAAGGCCGGGCAATACCAATGCCTTGGTCAACAGGAGTATGTGGATATTGTGTGTGATTTTCTGGCCCTGCTACCCGGCAATGTGATTGTTCAGAGAATCACAGGAGATCCCCACCCTGATGAGCTTGCAGATCCCCGGTGGGCACTGGATCGAACTGCAACCTTTAAGATGATACATGAAACTTTGGAAAAAAGAGATCTCTGGCAGGGCAAAGCCCTGGGGAAACCCACCAAAGGATGGTCATTTACAGGTGTCGAAAAATGATCATTTCTTTTGGACGGGAAAACCGGTGGAGTATCGGTCGCTGAAGGTGCCGTCGTTTTCCTGGACAATAATAAGACATTCCGTGTTTGCCATGCGGTTGACCAGGGCAATGGCTTTTTTAGGCCCCATGACCATCAATGCCGTTGCCAGTCCGTCGGCAAGGGTGCATGTGGCTGCCAGTACCGATGCCGACACCACACCGTTTTTCACAGGATATCCCGTTGAAGGATCGATGATGTGGGAGTAGGCCTGTTTGTCCAGCATGATAAAATTTCGATAATCACCGCTGGTGGCCAGAGCCCGGTTTTTAAGGGCAATTGCCTGGTACACCGTTTGTTTGTCAAGTCGCTTGTCCGGGGTGGTAATTCCCACATTCCAAGGCTTTCCCGGTTTTTTTTCCCCGGAACCCACCACTTCTCCTCCAATTTCCACCAGGGTGTTTTTAAAGTGATTTTCCCTTAACAGTTCAGAAATTTGATCCACGCCGTATCCCTTTGCAATGGAGCCCATGTCCAGGGTTATGCCGGATTTTTTTTTGGCAAGGGTTTTTTCAACAAGAATGATTTTATCAAAACCTGTGTTTGCAAGGGCATTCTCAATGGTGGACTTGGTGGGCATTTTGCCCCCGGCTTGGGTGGTACCAAATCCCCATATGTCCACCAATGGTTTTATGGTGCCGTCCCAGGCCCCTCCTGTTAGATCATAAAGTGCCCGGGCCTCTTTCAGTACAAGGAAGAATCCGTCACTGATCTCCATGGGGGTATTTTCAGGGGAACGGTTGAAACGGGAAATTTCACTGGTTTTTTGATACATGGACATGCTGTTATTCACTGCCTGGAGCCGGGCATCTATTTTGTTCTTTAAAAGAACGCGATCAATTTTACCCGGGTGGGCAATCTTCACATGATAAAAGGTTCCCATGGTTTTACCGCTGATTTCATGTATCTGCATATCATGGATGCCGGCAGCTGCATCCACGGCTGTTGCCAGAAAGATCCAAGCAGTGACAATCATGAAAAAATGCGCCGCGTCCGGGCATTGTCCCCCGGAGTTGGAAGATCTGCACCGGTAAAATATATTAAACGTCGGGGAGGTAACGGCAGAAATAAATCTGTGGAGAAAATGCAGGTTCAGGAACATCATGCACCTCTAATTTGAACATTTAAAACCAGAACAGCAAACTGCCTTACGGTCAAAGACCGGAGCAATTTGCTGTTCATGGGTTTATTAATAAATAACAACATCTGAAAAGAAGTAATCTTTTCTGTGGTTTATGCTATTTTTATATCTGGATTATAGCAGGTTCTACAGCATTTCAGGCAGCGGCCAGCCTCTCTAAGGGCCTCTTCCTCCGGCAGAACCAGATCCACTTCAACCATGGAATCAATGCGGGCCTCCACGGGAAGCTCCGGCATCTCAGCACGCTTGATGGGTTTCACACCGGGTACCTTGGTGAAAATAGATTCCTCAATGCGGGCATCCTGCAATGAGTCCGGAACCGGTGTAACTTCTTCACCCCTGAGGTAAAGATCAATGGATCTTGCGGCCCGACGACCGCCGCCAATGGCAGTGACCACCAGAGAAGGTCCAGTGGCCGAATCCCCGGCTGTAAAGATATACGGAACCGTTGACTGAAGGGTTTCAGGGTTGTTATCAATGGTGGACCAGCGGGTGAGCTCAAGCTCATCCATTCGTTTGGGGCCCCCCTCCTTAAATGCCGGATCAGGTGACTGGCCAATGGCGGTGACAATGGTGTCAAGCTCCAGGCGGGTCTCAGATCCTTCAATGGGTACCGGACGACGTCGACCACTGGCATCGGGCTCACCCAATTCCATTTTAAGGTATTCAAGATGGGTTACTTTGCCCTCATCATCCCCCACCACCTTAACAGGTGCGGCAAGGAAAACAAATTCAATGCCTTCGTGTTCAGAGGCCACAATTTCAACCTCATTGGCCGGCATCTCCTTGCGGGTACGACGATAGACCATATACACTTTTTCAACGCCCAGTCTCAACATGGTTCTGGCACAGTCAACAGCCGTGTTACCGCCGCCGATGACAGCCGCTTTAGAACCAAGCTCAAAGGTTTCTCCCCCGGAAGATCTGGAAAGAAAGTCAATGCCTGTGTAACATCCCTTAAGGTCTTCACCCGGGATACCAAGGGCATAATCCTTCCATGCTCCAATGCCCATGAAGATGGCATCATAGCCGGATGTTACAAGGGAATCAATGCTGAAATCAAGTCCCAGACGGGTGTTGGTGTAGGCTTTAATGCCAAGGTTCAAAATACCTTCAATTTCCCAGGCAAGCACTTTTTTGGGTAATCTGTATTCGGGAATACCATATCGAATGATACCGCCAAGTTCGGGCATGGCTTCAAAAATAGTAACTGCATGGCCCACCCGGCGCAGAAAATAAGCTGCACTTAAGCCTGCAGGCCCACCACCGATGACGGCCACTTTTTTACCGGTGTCCGGGGCACATTTAATGGGTACACGGGAACCTGAGTTCATCTCATAGTCCGCAGCAAAGCGTTTGAGCTGATTGATGGAGACAGGTTCATCGGCAAGCCCTCTTCTACACTCATCTTCACAGGGATGGGGGCATACCCGTCCACAGGAAAGAAGAAGGGGGTTTCTCATGCGAATGGTCTGAACAGCAGCCAGATAGTCCCCGTTTTTAATCTGGGAAATATACTGGGGAATATTGATCTCTGCAGGGCAGGTCTGGGCACAGGGTGCCAGGGGATCATTTTGCTGATTGAACTTCAACAGTTTTTCTGACATGGACTTAACTTCAATAATGTCCTTAGGGCATGCTTTCTGGCAGGCGCCACAGCCGACACACTTGCTTTCGTCCACCACGGGAAAACCGTCTTTTCCCATGAATACGGCATTAAAATTACATGCTTTAATACAGTCGCCAAGGCCAAGACATCCCACCTGGCATTGTCTTTGTCCGCCATAAACAAGGGCCATGGCCTTGCAGGAATTGACCCCCATATAATGGTATTGGTTGGGGGCACGGTTGCCACCGTCACACATGGAGTAGGAAAGCTGGGCTTCAGCCGTGCCCGGGTCCATGCCCATGATGGCAGCCACCTGGGCGATGCCTTCGGTGCTGGAAATTACACATACATTGGGGGGAGCCTGTCCGGTGACAACCGCTTCGGCCGCCGCACTGCATCCGGCATATCCGCATCCGCCGCAGTTGGCCCCGGCCAGGTTGTTTTCAACCATGGCAATTCTGGGATCTTCGTACACGTAGAATATTTTGGATGCAAAGCTGAGAACCAGACCGCACACAGCACCGATGCCCAGCATAAATAAGAGAGCTTCAGTCATAATAACCTCATAACCTCATTATTTTATTTTCAATGAGTGGTTCAAATAAAAAACACCCGCCGGGGATGAACATCCGTCGGCGGGAGATATTTAAACCATTCCTTTGAATGCAAAAAAAGAAAGGGCAATAATTCCGGCGGTGACAAGACCGATGGAGGTATCCTGCAGAGGTTGGGGAACCCTTGCAACGTTAACTCTTTCTCTGATTCCTGCAAACAGTATCAGGGCCAGGCCAAATCCAATGGCATAGGCCAGGGAAGCCACAATGGCCTGTACAAATGTGTATTCTTCATTGATGTTAATGAGGCAGACACCCATTACCGCACAGTTGGTGGTAATGAGGGGAAGAAAGATGCCCAGACCCGCGTACAGGGCCGGCATACTTTTTTTCAGGAACATTTCAACAAACTGCACCAGGGAAGCAATAACAAGGATAAAGGATACGGTTCTCAAAAACTCAATATTCAGGGGCTTTAGCAGGTAATTGTCTGTTATCCAGGTAATCATGCCTGCCATAACCAGAACAAATACAACTGCCATGGCCATGCCCGTTGCTGTTTCCATTTTTTTGGAAGTGCCCAGAAAGGGACAGTTGCCCAGAAACTGCGCAAGGAGAATGTTGTTTACAAAAATACAGCTTATGGCAAGAACGATGTAATCGCCCATGGGTATTCTCCTTTCTTATTTTTTACCGATAAGGTTCATTAAACACAACATCAATCCCAGGCAGACAAATGCACCGGGGGCTTCCACCATAAAGGTAAACGGTTGAAAGCCGGGGCCAAACACTGCATTTCCAAGGATTGTTCCACTACCCAGACACTCCCGTACTGCACCCAGTGCACCCAGGGAGAGGGTAAAGCCGATTCCCATGCCAAGGCCGTCGGCAATGGCCAGGTGGGGGGCATTTTTAAAGGCAAACGCCTCGGCCCGGCCAAGCACAATACAGTTCACAACGATCAAGGGAATGAATATACCGAGCTTTAGAAAGAGTGGATAAGTATAGGCCTGCATCATGAGCTCCACAACAGTAACGAATGTGGCGATAATAACGATGAAACAAGCGATTCTGACCTTGGTGGGTATGATGTTTCTCAGAAGTGAAACCAGAAAATTGGAGCACACCAGTACAAATGTGGTGGCAATACCCATTCCAATTCCATTTTCAACGGATTTTGTTACCGCAAGGACGGGACAGAGACCCAGAACAAGTCGAAACGGGGGAATTTCTGCCCACAGGCCCTTGGTAAACTCTTTTACCATGGATTGTGCCATAACTATATCTCCTAATTGGCCATCTGTTGGGTCTGTTTTTGGATTTCAGGTTTCAGACGAAGGTAAAGCTCCTGCACCTGTTTTGCGGCCATACATACAGCCTTGGAGGTAATGGTGGCGCCGGACATGGCATCAATCTCACCGCCGTCGTTTTTAACTGCAAAAACCTTATCCAGCCCCAGGCCTGAAAACTGAGATACAAAGTCTGGATTATCCTTGGCCCGGGAACCAAGGCCGGGGGTTTCTGAATGGGTGGTGACCCATACACCGATGACAGCATCGGTTTCAATGTCGATACCCACCATGAGTCCCACATCTCCGCCGTATCCCTTACCTTTTCCTTCAAGGACAACCGCCTGGGGTTTGTTATCAACTTTTCCCACAAAAAAGGTGATCTCTTGATCATTGTCCGTTAGTTTAAAACGATCCTGAAGAGGATCATTGGAAACATTGCTGAGGATCTTTTTAATGGCAGGTGCTTTCTGAAATTTGAGAACCTGGTTTTCAATTTTATCCTGGGTTCCTGTCCTCACAGCCGCCAGCATACCTCCGGAAAAGGCACTGAGTACTGTCAGAACAACAACCATGCTTATCATTTCACGCATTGTTCACTCCCTTTCCCAAAGCTTTCGGTCTTATCATATCAATGACCGGATTAATAAGATTGATGATCAGAATGGCATACAAAGTACCGTCTGCATAGGCCCCGATATTTCTGATGAGGATTGTCATAACCCCCCCCATGATGCCGTAAATCAGCATGGGAATGAGATTAACCGGTGAAGATGAAGATTCCGGTGCCAGGAAGAATACTGCCAGCAGGGTATATCCTGTGAACAGGTGAAACATGGGACCGGCATAGGCTTCAGGATTGGACATCTGGAAAAGCGCTGCGGTGATAATGATACCGGCAATGTATGCAACGGATATTTCCCAGCGGATGTACCCCCGGAGGATAAGGTAAAGACCCCCGATGATCAGACCCAGTCCAAAAACAGATCCAATGGCCCCCACCTGGTTGCCCATGAGAAGGCTTTGGGTGGAAAAAAGTTCAGTGGCTGCAACACCCTGGTGATCCAGTGCACCCAAGGGTGCAAGGGCCGTGAAATCAAATTCATAGCTCAGCAGGGCCGCATCAAAGTCAAAATAGGTGCCCCAGGATACGGAAAGAACCGCAATGCCGATAACCGCCGGGTTAAAGGGATTGGCACCGATACCGCCAAAAACCTGTTGTCCCAGAACCACTGACACCAATGTGCCGACGATGACCACCCACCAGGGTACTGTGGCTGGCAGCATCATGCCGGTGAGCATGCCGATGACAGCGGCATTGTAATCCCCTATTTGAATGGATCTTTTTGAAATAAATTGAAAAAGTGCTTCCCAGGCCATGGCACTGGAAATGGCAAGACAGATGACACCCAGGGCTGCCATTCCAAATTGGAAAACCCCAAACACGATGGCCGGTAATGCCGCCACCATGATATTTTTGTTGGTCTCCCCGATGCTGTCGCCATCATGCCAGAACGGTGCGTGGGATACGGTGAATTTATTCTGCTTATGCATTTTCAGCCTCCGTTTCCATTTCAGCTTCCAGCATCAGCTGCTCATGTTTTCCCAGCCTGATGTATTGAAAAATCGGTATTCTTGCCGTGCATACATAACTGCACAATCCACAGTCGATGCAGGCATCAAGATCAAAGCTGTCCACGGCTTCCTGGTAGAGATTGGCCTCCAGGTAGCGCACCAGCAGGTTCACAGGAACGCCGGCCGGGCAGATACGAACACATTTACCGCAGTTGATGCAGGGATAGTCAGACACACCGGGAATATCTTCACAGTCCTGGAGGATGATGGTATCCATGTCAGGCTGTACCGGATGATACAGGGTGTAGGCACTGAAGCCCTCTAACGGGCCCCCAATGATGATCCTGTCCATTTCCCGGGTCTCAAGGCCCAGCTGGGTAAGAATGCGATGGATGGGAGTACCGATGACAGCACTGACCCTTTTAATTCCGCCGTCTTTTCCAATAACGGTAATGATTTTGTCAAACACAGGTGCTTTTTCTTTGTAAGCACGTGTCAGGGAAAGTACCGCCTCAATGGACATGAAACAGACGCCTAAGTCTTCACAACTTGTGCCGGCCGCCGGGGCAATGCCCATGTGGTTTTTCATGATCATCTGGGGCAGGGTACCGATGTAGTCCTGGGTGAGCTTGATGGTATTCATTCCCTGGAATGCAGAAAGCTGGGACATTTTTTCAGGAATGGCCATGAAAACATCAGTGATGCCGGTCATGTTTTTAATGCGTTCGATGCCATCCTTGATATCATCCATGCATTTTGATGCCAGATATTGCCGGGTGGTGGACATTAAATCGCTGTCCATGCCGGAAATAACAATCTTATTGATTTTGGAATCAGGAGCAGCCAGCAGTTCCAGTGGGGGAGCGCCGGGAAGGGTTCTTAACGCTCCGTCTGCTGCGGCAAGATCCGGCACATCTGCAAAATCGGAGATACCGTCCGCCGGTTCATCTTTGCCGTCTTTTTCAAGAACAAGATAGGTGGCGTTTTCTCCAAAGTCACCGGTGAAAGGAGCAATTGAAGTAATGGTGCCGGAGGTGGGGGCCGTGACATAGCAGGTACTCTCTTTATACAAAAAGAGTTTTTCTCCCTTTTTCGCAATGTCGCCCTTTCTGATACATGTTTCCTTGGTGCTGTCCAGTGCTTCGTCCAGCAGAAGTATCAGGCGGGGGGGCATGGGAATCATCTCCGGTTCCCTTGGACTTGGTTCAACCAAGTCACACTTGAGACGTGGTGCAGTCAATCCGATAAATGATCTCTTAATCATAACAAACCTTTATCTGGTGTAAATGGGTCCATGTTGTTTAACCCTGTTGGGGTAAATCCTTAATTTAAATAAATGTAAGGGGTTCCATCATCGGGTTAAAGGGCATGGCATGAATTACATTCCACGGGGCCGGCTCCCAGGTCTTGATGACAGCCTGTACATTGGGCGTGAAATGCGTCCGTTCTTCCCGGCATACTTTCGTCGCCGGTGGCTTCGTGACATTCACTGCAATTGTAGATCTCATCATCTTCGATGTTATGATGACAGTCCAGACATGATACATCATAGTCCTGATGGCCAGCATGGGTGAACAACACTTTGCCTGCGGCATTTTGAAACATCAGCCTCACCGGTTCATCCGGGGAAGGCGGGGGAAATGCAGCGTAGCAGGTGATGCCTGTAATGAAAAGAACAATTGCCAGAATTGAAGCGAATTTTAACTCTTTTTTCGAGGTCATGGTTCTTGCCTCATCCTTAATCGGTAAAGCGGTTAACAGTGCAAATGACAATACGCTAAACTTTAAGCTTACTATCCCAGAAAGGGACAATATTCAAGGGAAAAATATTTTTGGTTTTAATTTTTTATGAAGAAAGGGTTGACTTTTGCAGAAAATGAAATAGCGACCGGAGGGGGGAAGGCCTGGAAAAACTTTGTCCTGGAAGATGGGTGGCATAAAGCCACACCACCTTTTGGGGGTATCAGATCTTGCTGCACGCTTCCGGTTCTGTTTTTCTGGCAAATCGAACCAAAAACGGCTTGAACTCTTTTTTGTTTGCAAATCGGTGGTTGAACAGGCGTACCACCACAAAGGAGAGGGCAAAACCTGCCAGACCTGCCAATATGGATGCCGCTGATTCATCCATGTTCATGGCAGGTGCCCAGTTTTGTCCAATGACAGCACCTGCTATAAGAAAAATTACAGGAAAAATATAAAGGACAAATGAAAGTTGCAGCATGGGTGCTGTGCCAAATCCGATGACCACCCGATCCCCGGCTTTGGCGTTGAGGGAATTTTCCACCTGTACCACCATTTCCCTTGCTTTTCCGCCCTCTGCGCAGGAATCTTGGGAGTCACAGGACTCGCAAGACTTTGATCTGACGGTTTTGACCCATGCCATGGCCTGGTTTGTTCCTGTGATGATGCCTTCTTCTGTGATCATATAATAAGTCCTTGTTTTGATAGGGTTTATGTTTTGTTTTCAGGATCTGAATCCGCCCTGAAAGATGTCTGAAATATAGACTTTCAAGAAAAAAAGTCAATTGGTTAATTTTTTTTCTTGACACCATGGGGTCATCGGGGTATAAGCATCGAGTCTTTGACGGAGTGGCCCTGCGGGGTTGGCCTTAAAGATCTCTGTTCCCCAGTAGCTCAGTCGGCAGAGCGTGTGGCTGTTAACCACATTGTCCGCGGTTCAAATCCGTGCTGGGGAGCCACAAGAAAGTATGCATCAAATATGATGCACAAAATATAAAAGGCCCTGGAATTAAATTGATCCGGGGCCTTTTTTTTTCTTGACACCATGGGGTCTTTGGGGTATAAGCATCAAGTCTTTGACGGAACGGCCCTGCGGGGCTGGTCTGAAAGTCCTTTGTTCCCCAGTAGCTCAGTCGGCAGAGCGTGTGGCTGTTAACCACATTGTCCGCGGTTCAAATCCGTGCTGGGGAGCCACAAGAAAGCATGCATCAATATGGATGCACAAAATATAAAAGGCCCTGGATCAAAATAATCCAGGGCCTTTTTTTGTTTAAATACTTGATTCCTTATTTATTCTGTCGCATCATGGTGCCATGACATTTCAAATCTACAATCCAACCCGATGGTACCTGCACCCTGTATTTATTTTTGCGTGCTCCATTATATCCCTTGCCACGGCCCTGATTTTAACCATTTACTGGTATATGGATATCACGGCAGCCCTGGAAGTGATTATTAAAAAATTTCACATTGATCCAGGTCAGATTTTTCCCTCCAGAACCGGAATGACCATACTGGTTCTAACTCTTTTGATCACGGTGGTGCTGGCCGGAATTTTTCTGGCATTTATTTACTATCAACGTACAGTGAGGCTTTTCAGGCTCCAGCATAATTTTATCTATAATTTTACCCATGAACTGAAAACCCCTGTGACGTCCCTGAAAATTTATCTGGAATCTTTTTTAAGGCATTCGCTGTCCGTGGAAGAGATCAGAAAATACAGCCGGTTCATGCTGGATGATGTGACGCGGTTGACAGAGAATATAAACAGTATTTTAAATCTTGCCCGCATTGAAAGTCGAACCTTTGGGGCTGAATCCACCCGGGAAAATCTGGTTGATCTTGTGCAGGGTTTCTGTGACAGGAATCGATCTTTATTTCATAACAGCAAAATAACGGTGGAAAGTCCTTCCCCAGTTTTTATTTATTCCGTTAATATACTCTTGTTTGAAATGTTGCTCATGAATCTTGTTTCAAATGCCGTGAAATATAACAGCAGTGATATCCCCGCCGTCCGTATTGTGTTCAGGCCCAGAAAACAGCGTCTCATGATTGATTTTGTGGACAATGGTATTGGTATAGAGCAAGCGGAAATTAAAAAAATCTTTCGGAAATTTTACCAGGCATCGGACAGTGAGTCCAAGGGAGTCAAGGGGAGTGGGCTTGGGCTGTATCTTGTGTTCAGCATTGCACGCATCCATGGATGGAAGGTGGCTGCCCGTTCCCGGGGAAAGGGCTTTGGTGCTGTTTTTACACTCTATTTGCCGGGGCAGGGTGCAGATAACCTCAAAGGAAGAAATTTATGGAAAATGATCAAAAAAAGCGTATCCTGGTAATTGAAGATGAAACCCATATTGCCGAGGGCATTCGCCTGAATCTCTCCATGAAGGGGTATGATGTCACCCTTGCATCCGACGGCATTGAAGGTATTGATGCCTGGCGTTCCCGGAATCCCCATCTTATTGTGCTGGATATCATGCTGCCCATGATGGACGGACTGTCTGTGCTTCGTACCATCAGAAGGGAAGATCCTCGCCTGCCCGTGTTGATTCTTTCTGCCAAGAGCAGTGCGGAGGACAAAGTAAAGGGCCTTCGCTGCGGAGTGGATGACTATCTTGCAAAGCCCTTTGATCTGGATGAATTTTTATTAAGAATAGAGCGTCTTCTTGAAAGACAGTCCTGGGCATTGTCGGAAAAGGAAGTGCCTGATTCGGAACAGACAGATGTTTTTAGTGGGGATACCTATTGCTTTGGTGATAATGTGGTGGATTTTGTCACGGCAAAGGCCCGTTGCGTTGATGGTGAGATTGTGCTGACCGAACAGGAGATCATGTTGCTGCGGGTGCTTATTGCCAACAGGGGCAGACCCGTCCCCCGGGAAAAATTGTTAAAGGCAGGCTGGGGGTACTCCAGCACCACCACCACCCGCACCGTGGATAATTTTATGGTTCGTTTGCGAAAATATTTTGAAAAAAATCCCAAAAAACCGGTGTTTTTTAAAAGCAGGCGCTCTGTGGGGTATATTTTTGAGGGGTAGTGCAGGTGAAAAGAACAAAGCCGAAAAACCGGGGAAAAATAGTGATGTGGTAAAAGTGGTTCGAAAAATTGTCTTACGGTTCAAGGGTATGGGGTGATTTTTCCGTTACCTGAAATGACGTGTCGCCACCCTTTATTTAAATCATATTTCGGGGTAAAATTTAACTCCCTTTGGCATTTTTCTCCAGAAACCGCAAGGCTTTCCATCTGTTTCTCTGCAGCATTCAAAAATAGATTTAATGTTCTGGATCGGATATGTTGCTGTTTTAACTCTATGAGTTTGTGCATGAAAGATGCCGGAATCTTGATAAAGGAGGATGGCCTGTCCAGTGCCCGGCACATTGCGTGGACAATATCCTGGAATGTGTGAACGGCTCCATCTGTGATGTTGTATATCTTGCCGGTGGCATCTGGATGTTCAAGGGCCATCAGGGAAGCCGTTGCCAGGTCCTTGTCAAAAATCAGGGTTCTGCGGTTCTCGCCGCTTCCTAAGAGCACAAATCCCCCTTTTTTCAAATAACGGATCAAAAGATTGTAGTTTCCCTTCATCCTTTCTCCATAAACCGCAGCCACCCGCAGAATAACAACGGAAAATCGGGGGGTGTGCTGCCCGGCATCAAGGACAATTTTTTCTGCCGCCAGCTTTGATCGGGAATATATTCCATTGGGCGATGTCGGGGAGGATTCGTCAAAACAGTGATTCCGGTTTGACGTGCCATAGACATTGATGGTGCTGAAAAAAATAAATCGTTTCACCCCGGCCGCACGGGCCGCATTGACAAGCAGTCGCGTGGCTGTTGTATTTGTCTGCCAATAGGTCTCTTCCCGGGTAAGATGCTTTGTGTCATGGAGCTTTGCTGCAAGATGAAAGACGGCGTCTATATTTTTCATGGCCAGGGTTATGGCTGTGGGATCAAGGATATTTCCCTGGAAACGGTCTACTTGCTTTGGCATTTCATTATGCTTCAGGCAATGTCTGGAAAAGATTTTGACATGGTATCCTCTTTTAATTAGTTTTTCCACAATGGCAGGACCGGCAACCCCTGTGGCACCAGTTATGAGGATTCGTGAGAATTTATTTTTATGCATATGTTTTTGACATGGAGCTTTTTGGGAGTGCTCTTAATTAAAAAATTCATTTACTTAATGGGGGCTTTGTTGAGTGCAGCTCTTGCCTAAAAATTATTCTCCAAGTGAGAATCTTGATAAAAGCTCCCATCCAAAGGCCTGAATTTGTAAAAGTTTCAATTTTCGTTGTGGTTGGTGTTCTCAGCCATATGGGTTATTGAAAACAATTGCAGTCTGGGATTTGAATTGTCCAATTGGTAACTCGGCTTTCGGGCTTCATTTCAAAGCTGGCATTTTTAAATGTACCGATGGGCTCAGTGTGCCGACGGGGTCAGGCTTTTGTTATTGATGTTATCGACCAAGGCCTTTGCCAACGAAAAAAGCCTCGATAATGTCAATAACGAAAGCCTGGCCCCACCACGAAATGCGAACACCGAAAGTTGAGTTAATAAAGTATTACGCTTAACAGTAAGAGATAATTGTTGCGTTATTTTTCAAAATAAAAAGGCTTTCAGTGGATAATACTGAAAGCCTTATGTGCTCGTTGGCTGGGTGATAAGGATTCGAACCTTAATTGACGGAGTCAGAGTCCGTAGTCCTGCCATTGGACGATCACCCAACGAATTATGGAGCTCTTTATACATCATGCCTTTGGGCGAGTCAACACTATAATTAATAAAATTTGTTTTTTTTTACTCTGCTCTGTGATATTACTTATATTAAATGATATTTAGTCTTTAAAGACAGTCTGAATAGATACAGGTTCATTCCCTTCGTTTCTTTAATATTCTTTTTTTATATGAAATACTCCGCAATCCCGGGGAGTATTTCTAACTTTGTTGTGGGCGGAACCGAATCAGAATACGGTCCGCCCGTGGCGGTTATATGAAAAACTCGTTTAAACCATAAGTTTTTCCAGCTTTGTTGTGGACAATTCTGGAGCAAAGGATTTCTACCCGCGGCGGTTATCAAAAGGAGGCGATTATGACCATTAAAGTTCTTATCAAAAGAAATATTCCCAAGACGGCTTCCAATGAATTAAATCTTATTTTCATGGAAATGCGTTCAGCTGCCATGAAACAACCCGGATACATTGGAGGGGAGACTCTAAGGCGGGTTGATGTTCCTGAAAAATCACTGATCATCAGCAGGTGGCAGACCCTTGATGACTGGACAAGATGGCTTGTCAGTGATGAGCGTAAGCAATGCCAGGATAGAATAGATGCCTTGGTGGATATTGAAACAAAATATGAAGTGTACGAGAATTAGAAAAAATGGCAGCAGGCCGGATGACCGGACTCTGCTGCCAAAGATAAGAAAATTGTTTTAATCAAGATCCAGCTGTTTGATTCTTAAAGTATATCTGGACTCAGTGAGTCAGAATTTATTAAATTGCCGTTATAAACTTTGGGTGATTTTTTTATAAAAGCCTGGCAAACACCCCCGAATTTTTTTTAGTTCAGGGGGTGTTGATATATTGCCGTGATAAGCGGTGAATTTAAAATCACTGAGCTCATTAATGAGTTTTAATTGTGTGAAGATTCACCATGGGGCGTTTTTTCATGAACTTTTGGGGCTTCTGTTTCTTTATCATGGGATGATGGTGCTGGCGCTTCAATTTCTGGGGATGCCTCACTTGCTTCCTGTGTGGCAGAATGAGTTGCTTCATTTTCCGTGTGACTTACCGCTTCTGTGTCATGCCCTGTATCTAATTCCGGTTTAAGGGATACTTGAAAAAAAAGCGTTCGATATTCACTGAGTGTCTCTGCGTCTTTGGTGTCTGTGGCGTATTTGGAAGCATTGTCAATATAGGTTCGAGCGCGTTTAAAATCAATATCTCCATCTGCATTTAAAAGAGCGTCTGCTGCATTGATATAATGAAAAAAGGCCACAGGAAGAACTTCTTTGGCCGTATAGCAGTTCTTTTCTTCTCCTGGATAAACAACCCCCTCAAGAAAGGCAATTTTGTGTTTGCTCACAGGGGCAAAATCTCCCTTCCAGATTTCCATACCCTGAAATGTATTTTTGATGAAATATCTGTTGGAGTTGTTAAAGCTTGAGATGATAATCATGGCGATGATAAGAATAAAACAGGCCGCAGCTATCATCATCGGTTTTCCAAAGGAATTTTCAGGGGGCGTTGCCGGTGGCGGTGGAGGCGGTGTGTTTGAGCTTTCTGATTCCATGGCTTCTTTTGCAGCAATTTCTTTAATTTTTTGATGAATTTCGGCTGCTCTTTTTTTTGCAGCCGCTTCTTCCGCCAGGCGTTTTTCTTCAGCAATTCTGGCTTCTTCCGCCAGTCTTTCTTCTTCTGCTTTTTTTGCAGCCGCTTCCTCCGCCAGGCGTTTTTCTTCAGCAATTCTGGCTTCTTCCGCCAGTCTTTCTTCTTCTGCTTTTTTTGCAGCCGCTTCCTCCGCCAGGCGTTTTTCTTCAGCAATTCTGGCTTCTTCCGCCAGTCTTTCTTCTTCTGCTTTTTTTGCAGCCGCTTCCTCCGCCAGGCGTTTTTCTTCGGCTATTTTGGTATCCTCAGCCAATTTTTTCTTTTGGGAGTTTTTAGCCGCTGCCTCGGTTGCCACAGTTTCTTTTGCAGTTGTTTTTTTGCTTTTCGCAGGCGCTTTTTTCACAGCTTTTTTGGTTGTGGTCTTTTTGGCCGTTGCGGTTTTTTTGGCAGTGGTGCTTTTTTTAGCCGTAGTTTTTTTAGCCGCAGTTTTCTTAGCTGTGGCTTTTTCATCTTTTTTTTTCGCTACTTTTTTCTTTTTTGTTGCAGCCATGTCTCCCCTTTAATCGTATTAACCATAGTTCAAAATTATAATGACTTTAACGGATAACCCCTTTAAAATAAATACCAAAACATATACAATAATTTTGATTTTGTAAATAGTTTGTTGGGACAAAAGCAGGACGTGTATTTCTTTGTGTTAATTTAATTAATTAGCACTGGATGTACTTAAAATCGGTTTGGATATAACCGCCGTGGGCGGGTCCCATTAGAACCTTGCTCCACCCAAAACAAAGCTTGAAATACATCCTAAGGTTTGCGGAGTATTTCATATAACCGCCACGGGCGGACCGTATTCTGATCCGGTTCTACCCACAACAAAGCTTGAAATACGCCCCTCATTTGCGGAGTATTTCATATAAAAAACAACATTCCCAGTGCCATTAATCGTTTTTTAACATTTTTAACATGAGGATAACCGTGCGTAAAAAAATTGAAGAATTAAAAACATTGTTAAAAATAAAAACGCCCCTTGCCATTGCCTTTTCAGGCGGTGTTGACAGCGTATTTCTTGCTGCCATGGCAAAAAAAAATATGGGGAGTAAGATATTGCTTTTAACCTTGGTGTCAGAGTTTCAGGCAAAGCAGGACACAGATAATGCCATACGCATGGCTGAAAAGTTGGGTCTACCCCATGAAATCATTCATTTTAATCCATGGGAAGACCAGAGCCTTATCCAAAACAATGAAAACCGCTGCTATCTATGTAAAAAGCTGGGATTTTCCCTCCTGCGCATGGCCGCTGAAAACAGAGGCTTTACGGCATTGGCCCATGGGGTGAATCAGGACGATCTCAGTGATTATCGACCGGGGTTGACGGCCACCGGTGAACTTGGGATTCTTTCCCCACTGGTGGATGCAGGCCTTACAAAGGCCGAAATCCGAACGGTTTCCAGAGAAATGGGGCTTGAAACCTGGAATATGCCTTCCCAATCCTGCCTTGCCACCCGCATACCCTATGGTGAACAGCTGACAAGAAAAAAAATACAACAGATCAGCGATGCCGAGGCCGAGCTGCAACAACTCGGTTTTGAAAAAATCCGGGTTCGTTGCCATGGTGATATGGCCAGAATTGAGTGTGATTCCAAAGATATTGAAACCTTATCCTCTTCTTTATACAGGAAAAAAATCACAAAGGCTTTTTACGCCCTTGGATTTAAATTTGTTTCATTGGATCTTGACGGGTATGCCAGTGGAAACATGAACCGGGGACTCCGCAAAGCCTGATGGCATTTAAATCAATAAAATTCTAATTGCTTACAAGGATTGAAGCCTATAATTGTCATACCCCATGGTGTTTAAAACTTCAGCACCGTTTTCTGTTACAAGAATCATATTCTCAAGGCGGATGCCTCCCCATTGGGGCAGGTATATCCCAGGCTCCACAGTGACCACCATTCCTGATTTTAGTTCAGAATCATCCAGAGAAGAGAGCCGAGGTGCCTCGTGGATGGCAAGTCCCACACCATGGCCAAGGCTGTGGCCAAAAGAGCCTTTAAAGCGGGAGCTGTCAATGTGATTTCTGGCAATTTTATCTATATCACTGCATTTTATGCCGGGAGCAATGGCATCCACTGCCATCTGTTGGGCTGTATTGAGTATTTCATAGGCTTCTTTAAATGTATCATCCGGAGATCCAATCACAAGGGTTCTTGTGGTGTCGCTGCAATAGCCATCCAGGCGGACGCCAAAATCAAAAAGAAGAGGCTCGCCGGTGTTGAAAGCACGATCCCCGGGTATGGCGTGGGGCAGGGCGCTGTTTTTTCCTGATGCGGCTATGACAGGGAAAGACAGTGCATCTGCCCCGTTTTGACGCATGAATTTTTCAAGGAGCCAAGCTGCTTTTTTTTCTGTCATGCCCGGGTGGATCATTTCCCTGAGCTCAAGAAAAGAAGTCTCGGCAATGGCCAGGGCCTTTTTTATGGCTTTTATTTCAGAGTCATCTTTTTGAACCCTTATGTTTTTCAGCAGAGTGTCTTCCGGTTGGAAACGACATTGAAGCCCTGCGTTTTTTGCTTCTTTTTCAATTTTAGTGTAAAGGGCGTGGGTCAGTCGGTCAGACTCCAGCCCGATATTTTTGGATTGAAGTTTCTTTAAAATATGGGGTAATTCAACGGCCATGCTTTTTTTATAGCAATGAATTTCATACCCCTCCGCTTCCCGGGCCGCCTGGGTCTCGAACCGTGAGTCTGTTGCAAGAATCAGGTGTTCCCGGGTGATAATCAATATGCCTGCGGACTCATCATAACTTCCATCTTCCCCGGTGAATCCACTGAAGTATCGTCTGTTTTCATCTGAAAAGAGAATAAGCGTATCTGTTTCAGTGACTGCCATCTTGTTTTTCAATCGGTTAATTCTTTTTTCAATGCCGGTTTTCAAATGAATGCCTCCTTTTTTTGAACTCCTTATACCATTGATCTGAATTCATCCACAATTATTTCTTTTTTCATGGTGACAAACTATTTTATTTATTATACTCGATGATCAAGATTTTCAGGTTGATTTAAGGTTTCATTTTTAAAATATTTTTTGGGGGATTGGAGAAATTGGTGAGCAATTTTGCACAGGATCTTGTACCGGAAGATGATTTGCTGGAGGATATTCATCAATCGGTGGATTGGCCGTTTGTGGTGGGCAAATTAAAGAAAAAATATAAAATTGCTGTCCAGGATGATGTGGCCTATGTTGACGGCGGCCTTGTTGTGCACCAAAAAAAAATTGCCTATCAGCTTGATATTGATGTAAAAGTACGTCTTTCTGTGATTTGTGATAAGTCAGGAAATTGTCTTAAACTGAGCACTGTGCGCCATAAACCAAAGCGTGTGGCCGATTCTCCCGGAAAAGAAATAGGGCTTCAAAGCAGATCCAACAATTCAAGGCGGCAGGAAATGGCCCGCATGGCCACAGGTCTTGCAGATATGATTGCCGATATTAATCAGTGATGTGACCTTAACAATAAAGAAGGTATGATGTGAACCGCTTATTTCGTGATGATGCATTAAAAAAAATTTATGATAAGGTGAAAAAAGGCATTCGGTTGTCCAGGGAGGATGGCCTGGTGCTTTATAAAACCCGGGATTTGAACGGGGTGGGACGCATGGCCGACCATGTGCGACGTCAACGGCATGGCAATGATGCGTTTTATGTGTATAACCAGCATTTAAATTACACCAATATTTGCAAAAATCGTTGTCTTTTTTGTGCCTATGCTGTGGATGAAGGAGACGATGGGGCCTATCTGTGGCACATGGATGAGATTGAAAAACGCCTCATGGCCCGCATTGAGGAGCCTGTTAATGAACTGCATATTGTGGGGGGGCTCCATCCTTCCCTGGACTTTGATTATTTCACCGGTTTGCTCCAAACGGTGAAACGGGTCAGGCCCAATGCAAAAATAAAGGCATTTACCTCTGTTGAGATTGATTATCTGTCCAAATTGTCCGGGCTCAGTGTTAAAGAAACCATTCTGGTGCTTAAGGAGGCTGGCCTGGATATGATGCCGGGTGGCGGGGCAGAGGTGATGAGTGAACGGGTAAGAAAAAAACTATTTCCCAAAAAGGTGAACGCCCAACGATGGCTGGAGATCATGGAGGCTGTTCACCGGGCAGGCATTCCCACCAATGCCACCATGCTCTATGGACACATAGAAACTTTGGAAGAGCGGGTGGATCATTTGATTTCCCTGAGGGAACTCCAGGATAAAACCGGGGGATTTTCTGCGTTTATCCCTCTGGCATTTCATTCTCAAAACACAGCCCTGTCCCATCTTCCTGCCACCAACGCCATGGATGACCTTAAAAATATTGCCATTGCAAGACTTATGTTGGACAATTTTGATCACATAAAAGCCTACTGGGTGATGATCACTGAAAAGCTTGCCCAGGTGGCCCTTGCCTATGGGGCCGATGATCTGGATGGAACCATCATAGAAGAACGCATTACCCACGAAGCCGGGGCCACCTCTGCCAAGGGGTTGACCCGGGATGACATGGAACGGATGATCCGGGATTCGGGCTTTGTTCCCGTGGAGCGGGATACCTTTTACAATGAGCTCCGCAGGGACGGTGTGCTGACGACTGATTATAAGGATAAGGGCCATGGAGCGTAAAATGAAAGATTTGGATATAATTGTTGATAAAGTTTACCGGGGAGAGCGCATTACCATTGAAGAGGGGCTTGTCCTTTTTGAAGATGCCGATCTGTTAACCCTTGCAGGTATGGCAGAGCATAAGCGCTTTGAACTGCATCCCGATAAAAATATTACCTTTGTTGTGGACAGAAATATCAATTACACCAATATCTGCATGTCCGGGTGTCGGTTCTGTGCCTTTTATAAAACACCGGAAAGCGGTGAGGGGTATGTGATTTCCCGGGAGAGTCTCCATGAAAAAATCCAGGAAACCATTGATCTGGGAGGAACCCAGATTTTACTCCAGGGCGGCATGAATCCCAATTTATCTTTGGACTATTATATTGATCTTTTAAAAGATATCAAAGCCAATTTTAAAATTCATATCCATGGATTTTCCCCACCGGAAATTACTTATATTGCTGAAAAATCATCGTTGTCCATTGAAACGGTGGTGTCCCGGTTCCAACAGGCAGGGCTTGACTCCATACCCGGCGGCGGAGCTGAAATTCTTTGTGATGATGTGCGTCAAAGGGTTTCCCCCAATAAATGCATGTCCGGTCCCTGGCTTGAAGTGATGGAGATTGCTCATAATCTGGGTATGAAATCCAGTGCCACCATGATGTTTGGTCATGTGGAAATCCCCCGGCATATTTTTGAGCACATGGATAAAATCCGTAATCTCCAGGATCGCACCGGTGGGTTCACCGCCTTTATCCCCTGGACATTCCAGCCGGGCAATACCCGCATTCATCGCATGGGAACCCCTGCGGTTGTCTATTTGCGTGTGTTGGCCCTGTCCCGTATTTACCTTGATAATATTGATAATATCCAGGCTTCCTGGGTGACCCAGGGAGAAAAAATTGCCCAGACGGCCCTTTTTTACGGAGCCAATGACATGGGAAGCACCATGATTGAGGAAAATGTGGTGGCATCGGCCGGGGTGGACTTCATGCTGCCGGAAAAGGAGTTGCGCCGTCTCATTGAAACCGCCGGATTTATCCCCCGGCAGCGGGATTGTTATTATAATATGATCAGTCGTGCTGTTGCTTCATAACCCGGGCTGACAGATGAACGCTTCCCAATGGATCAGATTTGATTGATTTGCCGTTGATAAATACTGTTTACATGATTTGTTGCGGGCGGATGAAAATTTAAATAGGGTCTGTCTGCGGCAGCTGTATTTGAGGATCAGGATTTTTAACAAAAAGGAGTTGGCATTTATCCCCCATTGTCTTTTATCATTTATAAGGGGGCCTTTGCCGCATTTAAATGAAAGAATCAACCCTTCTTATGGGTAAAATAGACTATATCAACGCTTCTCCGGTTTATTATGGCCTGGACAATGGATTGCTGCCCGACTGGATCAAAATGGTGCCAAGTCCCCCTGCTGTTTTAAATGGAATGATCCGGGATGGCAAGATTGCCATGAGTCCTGTTTCATCGGCTTTTTATGGCATGAATCACAAAGAGCTTCTTATCCTGCCGGATCTTTCCATTTCTTCCCATGGGGATGTGATGAGTGTTGTTTTAATGAGTAATTATCCCCTGGACGACCTCCATGGCCGAAATATTATGCTCACCCGGGAGTCGGCCACCTCTGTTTGTCTGGTGAAATTGATAATGGCACAAAAACAGATGGTTCCGGAGTATCGCACGGGGAAATTAAAATGCATTGAAGATGTTCCCGAAGATGTTGATGCAGCCATGATCATCGGGGATGCAGCCATGACACAGCCCTGGGAGTCCCGGTTTAAATATCGATTTGATCTTGGCCAAGTATGGCATAAAGCCACCGGACTTCCCTTTGTTTATGCCCTGTGGGTGGTGCAAAAAAAATATGCACAACAGCACCCCCATGCGGTGGCGGCGGCCCTTGATCTTTTTTATCAGTCAAGGCGCATGGGGTATGACCATATCCGGCAGGTGATAAAAAAAGGTGCCCAAAAACTCAACCTTGAAGAATCCTATGTGGACAGGTATTTCAAAGGGCTGATTTGTGACCTTGATGCCCCCAAAATAAAAGGGTTAACCTATTTTTTTGATTCACTTTACCGCCATGGTATTTTTTCTGAAAAGGTGGATGTGCAATTTTTTGCCCCTTACTTAAAATAGCTACGTCATAAACCATGAATCCGGCCCCGGGGGAAGAATCCCTGTTTTTTGAGCTTTTTTAAAAAATATCACAATGGCCTTTTCGCCCTCTGGGCCAAGATCCATGGAAAAATCATTTACATAGAGCTTTATATGTTCCTGTATGACGGTGTCCGCCAATTCCTGGGCATGGTGTCGGATATAGGCAACCCCCTTTTCAGGGAACGTTTTTGCATGGGAAATACTTTGTCGGATAATGGATTCCACCTGTGTGGCTGTTTTTCTTTCCATTTCTTTTTTCACGGCAATGCATCCCAATGGAATGGGCAGCCCGGTGTTTTGTTCCCACCATTGCCCTAAATCCCGGATCAATTCAAATCCCATGTGCTCATAGACAAATCGACCTTCGTGGATGATGACCCCCAGGGTGGCTTTTCCTGTTTTCACCGCCGGCATGACCTGTTCAAAGGGCAGGGGGATCAGTTCTGTGGTCAGGCCCGGATATTGATCCTCAAGATAAAATCGGAACAAAAGGCAGGCCGTGGTGCCAAGGCCGGGAACCGCGACCGTTACTTTTTTTTGAGGGATTTTCCATTGACCGGGCATTGCGATAACAAGTGGGCCACATCCCCGTCCCAGGGCTGCGCCGCTTCTCAATATTCTGTATTTATCACCCAGGTTTCCCATGGCGGCAAAGGAGAGTTTGGTGATGTCGTAGGTGGTTTTTGCTGCTTTCTGGTTCAAAGTCTCCACGTCGGCAATGCTGGTATTAAAAGAGATGTCTGCCGTGTTGATGAGGCCGTGCACCATGGCATGAAAAATATAAGTGTCATTGGGGCAGCTGGAATAGGCAAGGCTTAACTGGCTCAATTTTATCTCCATATTGTGGGCGGTTTGCCCGAAAAATTGATTCTTATTCGATGATGAAACGTTTTGAGCCGATTGTACCTTTAACCCATTGGAGGGTCAAGTGGGGTATCTTACAAATATTGAAAATTTGACAATTTTGGAGGGGTTTTTTATATGAAATACTCCGTAAATAAGAGGCGTATTTCATGCTGTGTTGTGGGCAGATCGGGGACATCAAAATGTGGGCCGTCCCCGGTGATGATAAAGAAAGAGATATTTATATTTAATATTTTGCTGGGAATGTATCTGTTATTTTTATCCCCCTTTTTATCTCTGGCAGCAAGCCATGATCTGGCCATGGATTTCCATGACGGGGAGTATGTTCAAAATGAATGGAAGATTGATGAACATGAAGTGTCAGCCCGTTATATTCCCCATGGGAGAAGCCCCTTTACCTATGTATTTAAAAAAGGCGATTATACCACAATTACCGGGGCGGGCATGGATATGCAGCTGTGCACCACCACCGGTGCTGCCAGGGCCAACGTGTACGTGGCATGTGGAGGGATTCGTCATGGATTTCAAATGCATACCTATCCCCATGATCAATTATGGAAAAATGTACGCCACTGGGAAATGCCCAACCACTGCTTGGAAATATTAAATAAGACGGGGGAAATCAAACTGGTGATTACGGTGAATTGGGATGGTCATGGGACGTTTCATCTTTTAAATTTAAAGATGAGCGCTGAGTGAACTAAAAAGGCCCGAAAGTCAAATTGACTCCCGGGCCTTTTATTTTATTTTTCTATTTGGGTGGTCGGGATGAGAAGATTCGAACTTCCGACCCCAGCGTCCCGAACGCTGTGCTCTACCAGACTGAGCCACATCCCGACATCCAAACGACGCATATTAATAGTTTATTTTTTAAACCTTGTCAAGGGAATCTTATCCATCTCAATGCAGATTTAAAGATGGAAAAAAATGGTGAAATTTTAAAAAAATGAATCCAGAATAATGGTGGCTTCCCGGCCCGGTCCCACAGATAAAATTTTAATCTTCACCCCGGACAACTCCTCAATCCTGGCAAGGTATTTTTTTGCATTTTCCGGAAACTGATCAAGGCTTTTAAGTTTTGAAGTGTCACTCTGCCAGCCGGGATGGGTTTCATAGACCGGTGTGCAGTTTTCAAGGGCCTTGATACTGGCAGGAAAATCTTCCATGATTTCACCATTGTATTCATATCCGGTGCAGATTTTAAGCTCTTTAAGCTCATCTAAAACATCCAGTTTGGTGATCACAAGGCCGGTGAGGCTGTTGAGGCGGGCTGCATTTTTAAGGATTACCATGTCCAGCCAGCCGCATCGTCGTCGTCTGCCGGTGGTGGCACCGAATTCTGCCCCTTTTTTCTGGATCGCTTCTCCAGTGTCATCAAAGAGCTCTGTGGGAAAGGGGCCTGCCCCCACCCGGGTGGTGTATGCTTTGACAATGCCTATTATTTCCTCCAGTCGGCAAGGCCCCACACCTGAACCGCAGGCCGCATTGCCGGAAACCGTGCTGGAAGAGGTGACAAACGGGTATGTTCCGTGCTCAATGTCCAGGTGGGTACCCTGGGCACCTTCAAAAAGTACTTTTTTGCCTTCATCCATTCCTTTATTTAAAATCACAGACACATCTGCAATGTAAGGCAGGAGACGATCCCTTAAAGCCATGTACTCCTTGATCACCTCTTTGGGATCCAGAGGCTCTGTATCAAAGAATTTTTCAAGATAGAAGTTTTTTTCTTCCATGATGGTTGTGACTTTATCAGCAAAAAAATCAGGATCAAGAAGATCTGCAAAGCGGATCCCCCGACGGGTGGCTCGATCTTCATAGCATGGACCGATACCGCGACCGGTGGTGCCGATTTTATCCGCTCCCTTTTTAATTTCCCGGGCGTTGTCAATGGCTCTGTGGTAGGGCATGATCATGTGGGCTCTGTTGCTTATTTTCAGCATATCTGGAGAAACATCCACTTGATTGTCTTTGAGATAGTCTATCTCTTCGAGCAATACCATGGGATCCACCACTAC
Organism: Desulfocicer vacuolatum DSM 3385; assembly: GCF_900176365.1. GTDB lineage: Bacteria > Desulfobacterota > Desulfobacteria > Desulfobacterales > Desulfobacteraceae > Desulfocicer > Desulfocicer vacuolatum. The sequence continues at coordinate 48,061 of NZ_FWXY01000007.1, forward strand.
GCCGTTGCCGATGAAGCACTTTTTTTTCTGGAGGATACCAGACGGAACCAGATGGCTGATAATTTCCTTGCCATCCACCACCATGGTGTGTCCCGCGTTGTTTCCTCCCTGGAATCTTACCACGTAGTCGGAAGATCCACTTAAAATATCAACAATTTTTCCTTTGCCTTCATCACCCCATTGGGTGCCGACAACTACGATGTTTGACACTTTTTTCTCCTTTTATTTCTGAAAAAGCTTCTGATAATAGCGCGTGTTTCGTCTTCACAAATGCCGGATACAACCTCAAGATTGTGATTCAATCGGGCATCAGAAGCAAAATTGTATAATGCACCGGCGGCTCCCCATCTGGGGTCGGGGGCGCCAAAAACAACCCGGGAGAGCCTGGCATGGATCACCGCACCCATACACATGATGCAGGGCTCAATGGTGGTATAAAGGGTGGCTCCGCCCAGTCGGTAATTACCCGTTTTTTTGGCAGCGCTTCGCAGGGCCAGCATCTCTGCATGGGCCGACGGGTCCGTTTGGGTGATGGTTTGATTATGTCCTTGTCCGATGACATCTCCTTTGCTGTCAACCACCACAGCCCCCACAGGTACTTCATCCAGCTGCCGGGCTTTAAGGGCCTGCTCCAGGGCAAGCTTCATGTAATCCCTTTCATTCATGGCCTATCTATATCCATTTTTTTGGGTGGAGGTCAATTTAATTCTAAATCAATGTGAAAATAATTTAAAAAATAGATTGACAAACAGTGCTCATAAATATATCTAAGAGGGGTTTGCGCGCCCGTGGCTCAGCTGGATAGAGCACCTGACTACGAATCAGGGGGTCGGGAGTTCGAATCTCTCCGGGCGCGCCACTATAAAATCAAGGGGTTACAGTCAGTTGGCTGTGGCCCTTTTTTGTTTGGTCTTTTTCTTTGTGCCCACATAGTCCCCACTTTTTTTTATGGGGGCAGAATGGGGGCTGCTAAAAGCGGTATTTTTATACCGCTCCCGGTACCGTCTACCACAATTCCGAATAGATGGCTTCCAAGTATTTTTTCTGGTTTGGCCTGTGTAGGAAACTTTTCCTTAACTGCTCTGGTAGAATCATTGTTCTGAGTTGCCAATCTTCTTGCAGCAGCCTCCCACCCGGCAATCTTCTTCAAAATCTCAAACTTCACGCTTCCCTTCTCCCCGGTAGGTCCACCCGGCAGTCTGTGTGAATCTTTGAGCAGGATTGCCCGTGGAAAATAATTTTATGCAAGGAGACTGCTCAAAATTGGGTGGGTTCCCCATGGGCAGCTTGAGGCTTTGGTTGAATGGGCTTACCTGTCTTTTTATCAAACCGTCACAAGATTTCGGATCCATTTTTGTGAGAAGAAACGTGGAATTCCCACACCCAGCTTGAATAATTCTTCCACGGCGACAAGGGCCATAACCCAATAAACCGGCAGTCCCAGATAGAAGGCGGTAAAGAAAGCCATGGGAACACCGATGCACCAGACACCGGTGAGGTCCAGCAAAAAACCGAACTGCGTATCTCCTCCGCTTCGAAGAACCGAAACAATGGTTGTAAAATTAGTGGTCTTTGCCCAGAAAATCAGCCCTGACACCAGCATCAGATAATATGCATTTTCGTATGTGGCCGGGGAAATGTTGTAAAAAGAGAGAACAAACTCCCGAGAGGAAATCATGAGGAAGCCTGCACCGACAGCTATGATCAACTGGGTGATCAAAATGAATTGTCCGTATGCCTGAGCGGTTTTTTTCTGGCCTGCACCGATGCTGTTCCCAATCATGATGGCCCCCCCATGGAAAATGCCGAAAAAAGGAATGAACATAAATTCTTCGATGGTGGTCACAATGTTTACGGCGGCAATGGATTCCGTTCCGATCCGGGCATAGACCAGTTTGTAAAGGCTTATTCCCGTTACCCAGAATAGCTCATTGAGGAATACCGGCCAGCAGGTGGTAAACACTCTGCCCAAAAAAGGTCTGCCAAAGCTGAACATCTCCTTGAAGTTTGCGGCCAGGGGATAATTTTTTCCATAAATAATACCGGCCATGAAAAGCCCTTCAACAATTTTAGAGGTACAGGTGGCAATGCCTGCTCCGGTGACTCCGAGGGCAGGGAATCCCCATTTTCCAAAAATAAGGATGTAATTGAGAACGATGTTAAAGGTGACGGCCACCATAGAACAGACCATGGGTACCTTAACAAAACCCATACTTCTCAGGTTGCACATGAATGAAAAGATTACGGCGGAAAAGGCAAAGGAACCCCCCACTATTCTAATATAATCGGCCCCAAGGCGAACTACTGCCTCATCCTTTGAGAAAAAGGAGATGAGGTTGTCCGGTAGAATCAGGGCCACATAACTGAACAGAGCTGCCACGGTAAGTCCAGCCAGAATACCCATACCGGACAGATGTTTGATCCGGCTCATCTCTTTTTTGCCCCAGTATTGGGCTGTGAAAATAGACACTCCAGAGTGGATGCCGTACTGAATAACAATAAACATGAAGACAAATTGATTGGCAATGCCCACAGCCGCAATGGCTGTTTCATTGAGCTGGCCCACCATGAGGATATCAATGACACTCATGGAACAGGTCAAAAGATTTTGCAATGCAATGGGTATCGCCAGGGTGAGCAGTAATCCTAAAAAACGTTTCTGTGATTTGCTGAATTTAAACATATATTGTTTCTCCAAACAAAAAAAGCCCGCTTTCTTACGAAGCGGGCTTTTGGTAATTTTTATTTAAAACTGATCAGTTACAAAAAGGCGCTCCTGTGGCCATGCACATTTCTTCTGCCGTGCCGTGCCTGAAGAAGGCCGACGATTGATATATGGATTGCGGTACTTTTTGTCATGGAGCTTTATCCTGAAACAATTTAATAAATAGTTAAACTACTCAACTTTCGGGCTTCATTTCAAAGCTGGCATTTTAAAATGTACCGATGGGCTCAGTGTGCGACGGGGTCAGGCTTTTGTTATTGATGTTATCGACCAAGGCCTTTGTCAACGAAAAAAGCCTCTATAATGTCAATAACAAAAGCCTGACCCCACCACGAAATGCGAACACCGAAAGTTGAGTAAACTATAAAAATTCTGTATACCAGCCACTATTTTTAAGGTCAAGGGAATTTATCCATCCCTTTTTTATTGTTTGTACGGCAACAATTCTTTTTCCCATTTTCATCAAAGATAAATTTTATTTGTTTTCGTTATTGTCGTAAGTTATAAGTATTCTTTAAATAGAGGTTATTTCGTGCTTTGTGTAAGAATTTAAATAACACGTGGATGATGGTAAATAAAGACTTGTGACCTATGGGTTTATCTGTACGTAAATCAGGAATGGAACGATGATTAAAAAAGTGTATGTCTCCAATGATAAAAAAGCGACCTTTAAGTGCCCGGAATGCGGGCTTATAAAAGAGAAGGACGTTTCAAAATTTATGGGTTTAGAGTCAGCTGTTAAAATTAAGTGTAAATGCAGCTGTGGGCATTCCTATCCGGTCATATTTGAGCGTAGACAACATATTCGAAAAGATGTTAATTTTTCTGGAACCTATGTCTGGGGGAAGGAGCATGGAACTCTTTTGGTAAAAAATATTTCTCACAGCGGAATGTGTCTCAAAATGACCTTTAAAACGGCTCTGAAGGTGGGAGATCGGTTTGTTGTCAAATTTATTTTGGGTGAAAATTCCAATTCAGAGGTGGAAAAAGAGGTTATTGTAAGAGGTTTAAAACATCCCATGATGGGGGTGGAATTTGCTTCAAAGGATCATTACGGTAAATTTGGAGCTTATTTGTTGTATGATTTTTAAAGGAGTGCTCCTTTCCTGTATCCTGTGTGTAGGGACATTATTATTTATTCCTTGGCTGGTGTGCAGAATTCCCGAGTCCTATTTTATTCATCGCTCATTAAGATCATCAAACCACCGCACCCCTTTGGCCAAAGGGATACGGAGAGTGATCAAAAACTGTGCGGGTGTTCTTCTGGTTTTGGCTGGAATTGTCATGCTTTTTGTTCCCGGGCAGGGGCTTTTGACCATATTGATTGGGGTAATGCTCATTGATTTTCCAGGAAAGCGACTGGTGGAAAAAAAAATGGTCAGTATCAAGTCCATCCAGATCATGTTAAACTGGATAAGAAAAAAAAATAATGTCAAGGAGTTGAAGTTTCCCTGATCCCGAATTGAGTCTGTTTTTGTGATCATGTCGATAATTTGATGACTGAGTCAGAAGGAAAGCATCTATGTCCTGGTGGAACTCCCTGTTTATTTTTATCCTCTATATTTATATTTCCATAACTATTTTTTATCTTTTACTGGATAATCGGGAGACGGCAACCACGCTTTCCTGGCTTCTGGTTTTTATTTTTTTCCCTTTTGGCGGCATTCTTGTTTATTTCATGGTGGGCAGGGGGATGCGCAAAAAGGTTGGGCAGACCCTTGTGCGTCAAAATCTTGAAAAGCGGATGCAGGAAATTCATCAGACAATCATTGATCAGCAAAAATCTGATATGGGATGGCTTGCTGAAAAGTATTCATTGTTTGAACATAAAAAACTCATGGAGCTTTTGTATCGAAATTCTGATTCAATCCTCACACGAAACACAGATATTAAGATTTTTTTTGAAGGGGCCGACAAATTCAATGTGCTTCTGGATGATTTATTTTCGGCCCGTAATTATATTCATATGGAATATTTCATATGGAAGTCTGATCCTCTTTCCCATCAAGTGGTTGAGGTGTTAAAACAGAAAGTTCAACAAGGTGTGGATGTCCGTATTTTATATGATTCCATCGGCAACTATCTTTCCAAACGATACCTTAAAAAATTACGGGGAATGGGTATTAAGATATATCCCTATTATAATTTCCAGTCCCCTTTGAAAATTCATACACTTAATTACCGTAATCATCGAAAAATTGTTGTTATCGATGGTGGGATTGGCTACATTGGTGGCATGAATATGGGAAAGGAGTATATTGACGGAGGGGAGCAATTCCCCGCCTGGCGGGATACTCACATGCGTATCAAAGGTGAGGCTGTTACTGTTTTACAGGAAATTTTTTCAGTGTCATGGCTGAATACCACCAACGAATACATTGATATTTGTCCGGTGCCCATTTCCAATCATACCGGGGAGTCTCTATTGCCGGTGCAGGTGACCACATCCGGGCCTGATTCCAAATGGGAATCCATTAAGCAATTGTATTTTTTGCTTATTTCCTCTGCGCAAAAGACAATTTTTATTAATACCCCCTATTTCATCCCCGATGCCAGTATTGTGATGGCATTAAAAACGGCAGCCCTGAGCGGCATTGATGTGCGCATCATGCTCACCGGATTTTTGGATAAACGTCTTCCTTACTGGGCGGCTTTAACCTATGTGGGGGAGCTGCTAAATGCCGGGGTAAAAATATACTATTACCAAAGGGGATTCATGCATGCCAAAACCATTGTGGTGGATGGCAGCTCCTGTTCCATTGGCACGGCAAACATGGACATGAGAAGTTTTGAACTCAACTATGAGATTAATGCTTTGATTTATGATGAGTCCCTTGCCGGGGATATGGAATCCCGGTTTCATGATGACATGGAAAATGCCCGGGAGTTTACCCGGGAGGATTATGCCGTCATCGGTCGTGCAAAACAGCTTCGAAATTCTCTGGCGCGTCTTTTTGCGCCGTTATTGTAATATGTAATCAGGAAAACTGCCATGGATGATCAATTCAACAATATGTCTTTTTTCATTGAACTTGGTAAACCCCTTGCCAAGGCAAGAACTGTGAAAGAAACCTTGAACATCGTCATGTACCAGGTGGGAAAAATATTTCAACCGGTGAACTGGTCTTTGTTGTTAAAAGATACAAAGCACAATGAAATGATATTTTCCGTGGTGGTGGGCGAGCAGAAAAAAAAGCTCCAGGGAATGCGAATTCCCATGGGAAAAGGCATTGTCGGCCGCATCATGGAAACCGGTCAATCTATTATTGTGGCGGATGTGGCCAAGGACGATTATTTTTTTCCTGCTATTGATGAAAACACCGGATTTCAAACCCGCTCAATTATCGGCGTTCCGTTAAAAACAGATGATAAAATTTTTGGTGTCATTGAATTGGTAAATAAGGTTTCCGGTGAAAATTTTACCAATATGGAGCTTACCGTGCTTGAAGCCATTGCTGAGTATGCCGCCATTGCCATAGAGCGTTGCTATTATCAACATACCCTTAAAAGCCTGGCATTGATGGACCCTGTCACCGGCTTGAAAAATAAAATCAGTTTTGAAAATGCCGTAAAAAAAATGCCGTCAGCATTCAAACGTTATGGGGTTCGTTTTGGAGTGCTATTGTTGAATGTGGTTAATTTTAGTCAAATCAATGCACAAAAAGGATTTTCAGCAGGCGATGATGTGTTGAAAAGTGTGGCAAGGATGCTGAAACAAGTATTCAAAGACGGAGACGATATTTTTCGCTATGGAGGTGATAAATTTATTATAACCCTTCCACATTCTGGAAGAGAAGCCACGGAAAAGATGCGTCAGGCAGTATTGACAACTTTCTCCAATGCAGTTTCTCTGGAGGATAAAATTCCTTTTCAAGTGGATGTTTTTGTTCATTGTCAAGAAACGGATGTTTTGGAAAACTTGGTGGCTTTTGTGAAAAAACGTTTTTCAAAGCAACCCTCCCGTGAAAATACCATGGATGATGGCATGGAGATGCATCTCCACTCATGCATCAGCAAGGACTCCATGGAATTGGACGCAGAGCAGGAATTGAAGGTGGGGTTTCGTAAAAAAGTCTCTTTGAATGGTGATTTTAAGCATTCTAATAAAAGAATGTTTGGGCGTATTTCAGTACATGATATTTCCATGCAGGGGATAGGGTTTACCATTTTAAAAACCCAGGGATTTGAAGTGGGAGATCTTCTGGATGTCAGTGTAACTCTGGATGACGGCAAAAAAACCCGGATTAAAAGGCGGGTGAGTATCAGGATTATTGACGGGAAAAATATTATCGCTGACTTTTATAACCCTCCGCCTTTTGATAAACATCTGGGATTTTATCTTATGGGGTAGTTTTATAGTGTTTATTTGAAGTTAAGTCGACGGGTTAGAGTCTCTTTGAAGTCGCATAGAAATAAATGAGCTTTCTTATCGTTTTGAAGTTGTTGAATTTTAAGGAAATATAAATAAAAAGTCATACCTTTTATTGTTGCGAGACTCCTTTGTTCCCATTTGTTTTTTTTACTCGTCAGTCATAAGTCCTCCAGTTTGACGCCACATAATGTGTTTCTTTAACATTAAACATATCCCATGTGGTATGAGAAATGAGACCTTCGGACTCATGAGTTTTTTTAGTAAACCCCCCAGGTGCCCTGGTGATAATATCTGTAAAGCACAGGAAACTGGCTGGTATTAATTTTTATTTTTTCGTTGGTTACGTCAAATACCCCTTTCCCAAAATGAATCATGGACACCATGGCACCCTGACTTAAAAAACGGGTTTCCACGTTGTCAAAGGTGAGTTGGGATGCTACTTCTTTAAGGGCTTTTGCGGAAATCAGCTTCTTGTCCACGGCCAGTATCCATCCCCACTGCCCCAGGGTGGGGATGGCATTGTGCATGGGAAGGGTGGAAAAACCTGCTGCCTGGATGGTTTTATTAATGCACAAAAAAGCCTTGCGGGCAAAAAAAGGGCTGCTGGCCTGGGTTATCATGACACCTCCCCGGCTCAGATGGGCCTTTACCGTATGGTAAAAATGGTGGGAATAAAGATGCATGAGATCCATGGAGTCCGGGTCTGGCAGATCAATGATGATGACATTGTAAAGCTGTGGGCTTTTTTCCAGAAACAGTGCCCCGTCTCCGTTTACAATGGTTGTTTTTTCATGGGAGAAGGCTTTATTGTTGATTTTGCTTAATATGGGATGATGGGTGGCAAGCTCGGTCATCACCGGGTCCAGATCCACCAAAGTAAGGGATTCCACATCGGCGTATTTCAATACCTCCCGGGCCGCAAGACCATCTCCGCCCCCCAGGATAAGAACCTTTTTACGGCTGGGGGCCATGGCCATGGCCGGATGAACTATGGGTTCGTGGTATTTTTCTTCATCAAAGGTGGAAAATTGCTCCTGGCCATTGATGAACAGCCAGTAATCCTTTTTCCACCGGGTGATGACGATTTTCTGAAATTTTGTTTGAACAGCATAGATGATGGTATCTTTATATTTTTTCTGCTCACTGAATGCAACTATATCACCGGCAAACCACAAAGATGTTCCCATGAGAAGCAAAACCGTTATAAATGAACCGACAAGGGTTTTTTTGTATGTTGTCAGGTCAAAAAAACGCCACAAAAGCCAGCTTGCCACCAGAAAATTGATGCCGCCGAGCAGCACCGGGGTGTAGATGAATCCCAGCACCGGTAGAAACACAAAAGCAAATAAAATGCCGCCAATGAGTGAACCAAAATAGTCCATTTCAAGGACTTTGGAAATGTTGGTGCGAAGGGCTTCATATTGGCTGTTCAGTCGGGTGACAATGGGGATTTCAAGCCCGATGAGAAACCCGATGCCAAAGGCCAGGGGATAGATCACAAGCTCCCGGGATTCCAGGAGGGGGGACAGCCCAAAGCAGAGCATTGCCGAAACACTGCAAAGGGAAGAAAGGGTGAACTCCACAAAAACAAATGTATCCAGCAGCCGGGTTTTAAAGTGACGGCTGTAGGCGCTTCCCACCCCCATGGCAAAGAGCATGATGGACATGATCATGGTCCATTGAAAGGTGGCATTGCCCATGAGGTAAGTGGCAAGGGTGGATAAAACAAATTCCGCAACAATGCCTGAACAACCCGTGGCAAAAAGGGCTATTTGAAGGGTCCTGCTTCTGGATGGCTGGAACAAAGTCACCTGGGATCAGATACACCAGAAAATAATGAATGCCCCGGCAATGTAGGAGAATGCTTCAATGTAAGCTGCTCCAATGTTGGGACCCCGGGTTTCAATGGATTTGTCTTTGCGAAATCCTGTAATTTCATCGGAAAGTTTTACCCCGGGCATGAGAAGGGCATCTGTGAGCATACGGATAAGGGGCAGGGAAACAAGCCCTGTGATTGCATAGGTCACAAACGTGGTGATATTTTCTGTCCAGGAGATGAAATCACCTTCTGCGGCAAGGCCCACCACGGTCCCCATGGCAATGAGTGCGCCACAGAATGAAACACCCGCAGCCACATTGTCCTTTTCAATCTCTGCATGCAGGTCAAAGGGCAGAATAAAATTATACACCTTGGAAGCCGCCAGCAAAAGTATCTGGCCCATGGCCCAGAAGACCACAGCCGTGTCCATGCCGCCTCCGACACCTGATACGGCCCCATGGATAACAAACCCCGATGCCACAGAGGTACCCAGTAAGACAGCTCCGGTTCCCTGATTTCTGTCCCGTAGTAACTCGTCTTTAATTTTAAATTGGTACAGGATTATCCAATCACATATAAAGGTGGATAAGTTTAATAAAATGATACTGAGCAGGCCGTAACGGGTCAGATCCATGAGATCATTGAGAAGTCCATGGGAAGGGCCCACCAAAGCACCCCCCAGAGCGATGATAAGACCGGCGTAGTATCCGGTGACAGCCAGGGACACTGCGGGGTTATCTTTTTCCACCAGCTCAATGTTCAGATTGAACTCCCGGTGAAGCAGGTTGTAGCAAATTTTTCCCACAAAAAAGAGAATGAAAAAAGCAATAAAATAAATTATCCCCAGAATCAGTCCGTCAATGGTCATTTTCCAGATCCCCCTGCTCTACTTCTAAGACCGGTTTTGGTTCGGCCGATTTTTTGACTTACCTTGTTGGAAAAGGAAGATTTCTTGGCATTCACCGAGGACATCCGGGAGGAATAAAAAGTGGGGCGTGTGGCTTTTACAATTTTTCCCGAGGATCCATATTGTTTGCTGCTGCCGAAAAAGGGTTTTCTTTTGGATCGATAACTTTGGTAGCTTCTGTAATCATGGCGGTGAATGGGGCTGTACCAGCCGCCAAACAGACTGGAAATCAGGGCGTATTTGCCGTAAAATTCCCAAAAGGAGCCGCCGTTGCCGTCATCCCGCCATCTGCCGTAATTTTCATCCCCCACAAACCCGTATCCCGGCGGGGAAACCGCATCGTCATATGCGCCCTCTTTTTTTGTCAACAGTGTCATTCCCAGGAAATCTATGTTCTTGTTATAATACTCCTTGGGCACCTGGAACCACTGGGTTTTGGAAGATTCATCGGGTAATACCACAAGATAACGATGAAAATAATTTTTTACAAAGGTTCCCTCTTCTTTCATGTCGTCAAGGAGCACGGAGAAAGTGGGTTGGTCCCTTAGTGTTTTTTTCAATGTTTCCAAAGGGATCTCGCCGGTTCCCCCGCCGCATCCGGCAAAGAGAATGCAAAACAGCATGACAAGGGAAAGCTTTACTGAAAAATCAATTATTTTGAGGGGAATGTATGATTTCATAATGTTTAAATTTACCAGAAAGCTTTTTACCGGGCAAGCACTTATTTTGAAATATATGTGATCTACACTAAGTAGTGCATAGTCAAGGCTAAGATTTAGGATGATACATCTTCCAGACCAGTGTGGCTCCGGCCTGTTCAGAAGCAGTTATCCTAAAATTAAGATTTGACGTTGCAGTAGATATGTTTCACAATATCATCGCTAAATTTTAAGTCAGTTTAAAACCAGAGATAGAGAACTCTATATAGTGTCTTTAAGGGCTATTTAAATATCTATATATGCAATACATATTATAAACTCAACTTTCGGTGTTCGCATTTCGTGGTGGGGTCAGGCCTTCGTTATTGACATTATCGAGGCTTTTTTCGTTGGCAAAGGCCTTGGTCGATAACATCAATAACAAAAGCCTGACCCCATCGGCACACTGACCCCATCGGTACATTTAAAAATGCCGGTTTTGAAATGAAGCCCGAAAGTTGAGTTATAAATTAAAACAAAATTGGCGAAGGTATTATTTCATAATGGTCTTTTTTTTATAAAAAACGCGTGCAAAGCATAGCTTTGTATGCTTTGTTGTGGGTGTGCAAGGTCAAAATACGATCCGCCCGTGGCGGTGATGCGTTAATTCTGTAAAATTAAAAAGGAGACACTGATGTATACATTGGACAATACAGTCTTATTGGTTATTGATATCCAGGGAAAACTGGCCACCATGATGCATGAAAGTGATGCCTTGTTTTCATCTGTTTCCACCTTGATTCAGGGGATGAAAGCCATGGATGTACCCATTGTCTGGATGGAGCAGCTTCCTGATAAGCTGGGATCGTCCATTTCCCAGGTTTCAGATTTATTGACACCTGATATTGAACCCATTTCCAAACATACCTTTAGTTGCTGTAAAAATTCCCAGTTCATGGATCGGTTTAATGCTATTAATAGGAAACAGGTATTGTTGGCCGGTATTGAGTCCCATATCTGTGTGTACCAAACCGGGGTGGACCTTTTGGATCAGGGCTGTGAAGTCCAGATGGTGGCAGATTGTGTCTCATCCCGGACCCCGGAAAATCGGCAGCTGGGCATTGATCGTATCTGCCAGGCCGGGGGAGGGGTGACCAGTGTGGAGATGATTTTCTTTGAATTGCTCCAGAAGGCCGAAGGCGATTTGTTTCGTCAGGTCGTTAAATTAATAAAATAATTGTTTTGTTGTGGGCAGACCAAGGTCAAAATATGGTCTGCCCGGGGCAGTTTTATATGAAATACTCCGTAAATATGTGGAGAATTTCTATCTTTGTTGTGGGCGGAACGAGGTCAGAATAAGAACCGCCCGTGGCGGTTTATATACAATGCAGCCTCCAAGGCAACCTCAGCAGAGCCGCCCCCCGACGGGCAATAGGAACCGGACAATTGAGCTGTCTACAGTTCCGGTCCGGGCCCATTGCCCGTCGGGGGGCGGCGGTATAATACCATTTGGCTCCGCGTCTACGACCCTATATTTGTTGTATCCCACAGGACATGCCCGTTATATACAAAGCAGGTGCTGGGTATTCACAGCAACTACTTTTTCATTGTTCGTTGTGGCTGGAGGTTACAGCCATGTGGGTTTATATGAAACTCCGTCCAAGAACCTGTAATAATTAGAGTTTCATTTTTCGTTGTGGGCAGGTCAAATCCCAATATGATCTGCCCGTGGCAGTTATATTGATCCCTGGAGTTTTTCAAGATTTGTCCTGGCAAATTCCAGGCCGGGATCAATGGCCAGTGCCATTTCATAAAAATCCATGGCTTTTTCCTTTTCTCCCATTTCCCGGTAATTGGATGCAATGCTGGCATGGTCAATGGCAGATCCGGGCTTCAGCTCCAGAACCCTGCGAAAACAGTCAATGGATTGGGGGTGCTGCTTGAGCATGAAATGGCAAAAACCCATGAGATTGAAAATGTCTTCCCGCTCATCATCAATATCAATGCCCTTTTTAAGAATGGTCAGGGCCTCTTCATATTGCTCCATTTCTTTAAGGCACACCCCGGCATAGGAGCAGATGCTGGGGATATCCTGGCGTGTGGGATTTTCTGTCAAAGCTTGTTTTAAATATCCCAGGGCTTTATCAGGAACTCCCATGGCAAGGTGACACAAACCCTGGTAAAATGAGATAAAATATTGGCCGGGGAGCATGCCAGATATTTTGTCAAGCTGGGACAAGGCCGCCACGGGGGCATTGTTTTCATAAATATGCTTGGCACAGAACATCACAATGCTGCTGTTTTCTGCCCGTTCTCTAAAACAGGTGCCCGGCACAATGGTGTAACAGGCAGGCACTTTAAGCTGGGGGTCTGTGGTGTCCAGAACCATGAGCTCAAATCCTAAACGTGACAGTTCCCGTGTGAGTGCTTTTATTTCATCCCGGATATTGGCACTGGAAATATCGGGAAGGGCTGAAAGGGGTATTGTCTCTCCTGTGTTGGTGTCAAGGGGGGTGATGATATAGTCGGCCTGGTGAAGATTGGTGAATTTGGGCAGCCCGCTGGCCACATAATTGGAAGGGGTGTTAAAATCCCCGGCCAGCTGAGCCACTTCGGTGAGAGCCCGGCTCAGGGCTTTGTCCGGGCTGGAGGCGGTGCCTGCGGTCCATACAATTTCACTGGTTTCAGGAAAAGTGGCCGGGTCGTAGGCCAGTACCCCCACTGTGGGAATTCCTGTGTTTAATGAAAAATCATTTATATAAAGCTTGATGCCTGCGGATTCAAATTTGGCAATGAGTTCCCGGGTTGAAGGATTGGTCACCGATTGTGGATCAATGTATGGAACGGATTTTTTTTCCTTGCATATGATGGCGCACACGTGGCGTTCCACAATTTCACACCCTCCTTGTAAAACCGCTTCCTCAAGACAGTTTCCCGCTGATGATCCATTGAACTCATTGATCATGAAAAACCAGTCCAGGGGAATACTCATCTCTTTGTCCCGGGTGACATTGTATGCCTTGACCCATTGAAATGGCAGTTTTGAAAAAAATTCCCTGGAGACAGCCATGGTCTCTTCCGATCGGTCATCCAGGACAGATGCGGCAATAAGGGAAAAGGGCAGGGGGGATGAAGCGTTCTCTTGTGTTTCTTTTTTGATGTTTTCCGGGGCCGTTTTAAAGCGATAAAGACTGAAGCGTTCAGCAAGCTCCATAACTGCACTGGCTTCGGCAAGGATGGGGGAAACGCCTTTGCCCATCTGTTTCTTTGTGCCGGTGAGGACGTGGGCGTCGTGGCCGCATACGCTGAAATACACTGGAATGTCCAGACGTCCGTTATCAATGCGCCGGGTTTCTTTGAGAATGTTCAGTCCTGCTTTTGCCGTGTTGTTTTTAAAATTTTCAATGGTTGCTTCGGGAGATATTATTTTATCATGATCTTGTTTTTCAAGCTTGTAAGCATCGGATAATTTTGATGTCATCGTAGTAAGAAACCTCATTTGTTGTGTGCCGTAACCCCAAAACTGCATTTTAGTACAAGCCTTACCGTTGCAAGGCTTTAGTATTTTGGACTACATATTCAAATATCCAGTATGTTTGAATATTGTACTGCATATACAGGCGTTGAACATGAATTTTAACATTTCATTGTAATGTCAACGTGTCCATGAATTGCCCTGGACGGTTAAGATCAGAATGAATGATGTTAAAAAACCGTTTGACACAATGTTATCTTTTTTTGTACATTTAAAGACTCTGTGAATTTAATGGAGATAACGGCAATAAAAATAAAGAAGTAAATATATTATAACCACTAATGCTTTGCAAGGTTAAATTAAATGGTTCGTACGGCATCACTGACAAGGGAAACCAGAGAAACAAAAATAGGTATTGAGATCAATATTGACGGAACAGGAAAATCCCGTGTGTCCACAGGGATTGGTTTTTTTGATCATATGCTCACACTTTTCACCGTCCATGGCTTTTTTGATCTTACTCTTACAGTGCAGGGAGACCTGGAGGTGGATTATCATCACACTGTGGAAGATACCGGTCTGGTGCTGGGTCAGGCAATTTCCAAGGCCCTGGGGGATCGGCATGGCATTGCCCGATATGGGGCCGGGGCTGTTCCCATGGATGAAGCGTTCAGCCGGGTCAATGTTGACCTTTCCAATCGGCCGTACCTGGTATATCATCTTCCTGAAACCATTCGATCTGTGGGGCCCTTTGATGCATATCTTGCCAAGGAGTTTTTCCGGGCATTCAGTGTTCAGGCAGGACTGAATCTTCATATCAGTTGTGATTATGGTGAAAATGAACATCATATCATTGAATCTATTTTCAAGGCCCTGGGACGTGCAATGAACGCGGCCTGCTGTCTGGATGAAAGGGTCGTAGGTGCTCTTTCCAGTAAAGGGGCACTCTAAATTCGAACAATTCCAATGGTTCAGCTGCACAAAACATGGGCTTTGGAGTGCTTTTGTATTTGTGTGGTGTATTGACATCCGGTGACCAGTAATTATTTTTAAAGTTTTGTGATGCTCCCGGTGAACCCCCCTGGGGCATTTTCGGAGTGTGTCTTGGTGCGCATTTTGTTTGCGCACATGAAACACATATCCTTACCATGATACTTAAAGATTAGTTTTTTGGAGCCTGGCCCATTCCATGCGTATTCCCGAAGAAATTATCTCCCGAATTTCAGCTGCCACAGATATTGTTTCCGTGATATCTGAATCTGTTATGCTGAAAAAATCAGGGATGAATTTTTTTGGACTATGCCCATTTCATTCTGAGAAAACATCCTCTTTTTCCGTAAGCCCCCATAAGCAGATTTTTTATTGTTTTGGGTGCGGTGCCGGAGGAAATGTGTTTTCTTATTTGATGAAATACCATGGTATCTCTTTTCCTGAGGCCGTGAAAATGGCAGGAAATAAGTGTGGCATTGCCATCGAGACCGAACCTTTAAGCCCGGAAAAAGAAAGACACATGATGCTTCGGGAGGGGCTTTATCGATTAAATCAACAGGCCATGCTTCATTATACTCATCTTTTGACCCAGACACCGTCCGGTGAACATGCCCGGAATTATCTTGAACAACGGGGTATCACCCGTGACACCATTAAAGAACTTAACCTTGGATATTCTCCCAATCGTTGGGACGACATGGTTCTGTTCTTAAAACAACACAAAGTGACAAAGGCAATGGCCCAGGCCTCGGGGTTTGTGCTCAGCCGCAGGGAAACCAAAGGGTACTATGACCGATTCCGCAACAGGATTATGTTTCCCATTTTTGATGTTACACGCCAGGTGGCAGGGTTTGGCGGCAGGGTGATGGATGATGCTGTTCCCAAGTATTTAAATTCCCCGGAAACCCCGGTATACAGCAAGGGAAGAATTCTTTACGGCCTTCATTTATCAAAAATCCATTGCAGGCAGGAAGATACTGTTTATATTGTTGAAGGATATTTTGATTTTATTTCCCTTTATCAATGCGGCATTAAAAATTGTGTGGCCACCCTTGGAACGGCATTGTCAGACTCCCATGTCAGACTCCTGAAAGGGGCGGCTTCCAGGGCCTTTTTGGTGTTTGATTCAGACATGGCCGGTATTAATGCGGCAAAAAGAAGTATTGGTACCTTCTTAAAAGAGGGGCTGGATGTTCGGATTATTATTTTACCCCAGGGCCAGGATCCTGATTCCTTTGTGCAGCAGAATGGAAAGTCAGGATTTGAGGCGTGTGCCAAAAAGGCCATGTCTGTTATTCCTTTTTTGACCCGGGCCGCCGTGGATCAGTTCGGACTTTCCGTGGAGGGGAAAATAAAGATTATCCAGGAAATGAAAGAGCACCTTGCCCGGGTGGATGACCCTGCGGCGCGCTCCCTTTATATCCATGAGCTGTCACAAACCTTGAACATTGATGAAACCGCTGTTCTGGAAAAGGTGAGGACGGCGTTTCTGGAGTCAGCCGGTGTGTCCGACATCGCTTACCTCCCCCGTCAGGATGGAGATACAGCGCCGGAAACGGGCATGGAAAAGGAGAGCGCGCGTAGAGAAAAGCAGATGATTTCCATGATGTTGCAGTTTCCTCATATCAGGAAAAAGATAGAACAAATGAGGGTCCTGGAGCGTTTTTATTCCCGGGAATTGAAAAAAATAGGTGGGTATGTGCTTGATATGGAAGGGGATGAAAATATGGTCCCCCGGCTCATGGAGGTGCTTGAAACCGATACCCAGCGACGTTTGGTGGCATCCCTTTCCATGGAGGAGGTTCCCCATGTGGATCATGTGGATGCAAAAGTGGAATTTTTGATAAATAGAATTGTAAAGATCTGGAACAAAAACGAAAACAGTCTTACAACTAAAATAAAAATAGCAGAACAGGACAGTGATTCCAGTCTTTCCTTTGACTTGCTTGCCAGGCGACAAAGGGAAATCCGGAAATTACGTGGCTATGAATAATAAAAAGACTTGGCTCCAAGGTTGGAATCCAGTCTATAAAAAGCCTTTGGGGGGCATTTTTTATGGCAGCAGCGTCGGTTAAATCCAGTGGAAAAGAGACAATATCCAGAGAAGCACTGAAGCAGTTGATTGAAAAAGGAAAAAATGAGGGGTCTCTCTCCTATGCCGAAATAAATGAGGCCATTTCAGATGATATAAAATCATCAGATCAGATTGATAACATTTTAACTATGTTTAAAAAACTGGGCATTGAACTGGTTGATCTGGAAAAAGAAAAATCAAAGCCCCGTACTGTTAAGGGGAAAAAAGGAGCCACAAAGAGCCCTTCCCGGGAAAAAACGGCCACATCTTCATCCGGTAATTCCAAGGATTCGAAACCGGCAACGGCAAAGGAAAAAACTGCACGAAAAACCTCCTTTTCCGCCGGAGGCACCGATGCTGATATGGAGTTTGGTGCGGTGACGGACCCCGTTAAAATGTATCTCCGGGAAATGGGCATGGTGACGCTGCTCAGCCGTGAGGGAGAGATTGTTATTGCCAAAAAAATCGAGGTGGGAGAACGGGAAGTTCTAAAGGTGATGCTGGCAAGTCCACTCACCGTTGTGAAACTCCTTGGTATTGGTGATAAAATGGAGGGGCAAAAGCTTCGTCCCAAGCATATTCTCCGGGATGTGGATGAAGGGGACGGCATCGCTGATGAAGCGGCCAAGCTTGAAAAATTTTTAAGCACTGTCAGTGGTATCCGGGAAATTCATTTTGAGAATCAGAAAAAAAGGGATTTGCTCATGGCCGGGGAGCAACCACCGGCATCTGTTCGGAAACTGAGAGAAGAGATCCGTAACAATAATGAAAAAATTTATGACTATCTCAAAGGCTGGCGTTTTGAATCCGGTATTTTGGACAACATTGAAAAAAGTCTCAGGGCTAATATCAAGTGGTTTGATACCATGGATGGCCTGTTAAAACGCTGTTCCGGTACTTTTAAAGCCAAACGGGATGATATGTGCCAGTTGCTGGTAGATGGTGACGAGTTTGTGGCCTGGGCCATGGATCGATCCAATATCACCCGGGAACGCGCTGTGATACTACATCAGGATCTGTCTGCCATTGTTGCCCAGATTGAAAAACGAAAGGATGATCTCAAGGGAGATGCAAGTTCCCTTCGTAAAATTATAAAAGGGGTGGACAAGGGCAGGGCCAAGGCTAAATATGCCAAAAGTGAATTGGTCCGTGCCAATTTAAGGCTGGTGGTGAGTATTGCCAAGAAATATACCAATCGGGGCCTTCAGTTCCTGGATTTGATCCAGGAGGGTAACATCGGTTTAATGAAAGCGGTGGATAAATTTGAGTACCGCCGGGGGTATAAATTCAGCACCTATGCCACCTGGTGGATTCGCCAGGCCATCACCCGGGCCATTGCAGATCAGGCAAGAACCATTCGTATTCCGGTTCACATGATTGAGACCATCAATAAATTGATCAGAACTTCCCGGTACCTTGTTCAGGAGATGGGGAAAGAACCCTCCCCGGAGGAAATTGCCGAAAAAATGGAAATTCCCCTGGATAAAGTGCGGCGGGTGTTGAAAATTGCAAGGGAACCCATCTCCCTTGAGACACCCATTGGAGAGGAAGAGGACAGTCATCTTGGTGATTTTATTGAGGATAAAAAGTTTTCTCTGCCTTCGGAAGCGGCCATTAATCTGAATCTGGCTGAACAGACCCGGAAGGTCTTGGCCACCTTGACTCCCAGGGAAGAAAAGGTGCTTCGCATGCGCTTTGGCATAGGAGAAAAAGCAGATCATACCCTGGAAGAGGTGGGGCGGGATTTTACGGTGACCCGGGAGCGTATCCGTCAGATTGAAGCCAAGGCATTACGAAAACTGCGGCATCCCACACGGAGTAAAAAATTAAAGAGTTTTATCGAAATTTAATCCTTGACAATATGAATGAAAATTATATAATTGTCGAGTTCTCCAAATCGGAGGGGCCCATAGCTCAGTCTGGTAGAGCCACCGGCTCATAACCGGTCGGTCCCTGGTTCGAATCCAGGTGGGCCCACCAAATTTTGGTTGGCAATGGATGTTAATGGTGGATTTTACCCGGGGAGCAGGCTGGGTGAGAAAAAATAAAAACAGGATATATACACTTATATGACTGTGGCAACACCTGAAAATGATGATTTTAAAAGCGTGGTATTTAAATACCACGCTTTTTTTGTTTTGGTAACCTGACAGCCTGATTAGAAAAAGATGAAGTGGTTGCAACTTTATGAGAACGATTCTCAATTTTCCCAGACTTTCGGTCACAATTCCGGCTCTTAACAGAAAATTTGAGAAAATTGGTTCTTGTTTTCATGAGATTTTATTTCGATTTTTTGATTTTTAAACAGGTTTTGACGGTTAGAAATGTAAAGAATCTGATCAGAAACTCATTTTTTAAGATTCCAGGGGGAGATGTATGACCTCTACAGTTTATGATTTTCTTGGACACCTTGATGGTATTGCTCCCTTTACCCTTGCCGAAAGCTGGGATAATTGCGGCCTCCAGGCAGGTGATGCAGATGGCCCTGTGACACGGGTCATGGTGGCACTGGATGTTACCATGGATGTGATGAATGCCGCCTTAAAATGGGGGGCGGACCTGGTATTAACCCATCACCCCCTGATGATTAAACCCCTGGCCCGGCTTAATTTTAATAAAATGCCGGGATCAGCCATTGCCATGGCAGCCACGCATCAGATAGCCATTGTTTCACTGCACACCAATCTTGATAAGGCCCGGGGGGGATTAAATGATCGGTTCGCCGCCATACTGGGCCTGGAAAACCTTTCTTGTCTTCAGCCATCCAGCCATAAAGACATGTCGGATGACTCTCTGGAAGGGCTCGGCAGGGTGGGAAACCTTTCCCGGGTCATGACATTGGAAGCACTTGCAGAACGGGTGAAATCTGTGTTTAAAATCCCCCATGTCAGGATGGTGGGGGATTTGAATATGATGGTTAAGACCGTTGCCGTGTGCACAGGCAGTGGAGAGTCTTTACTGAATGATGTCTTTTCTTCCGGTGCCCAGGCTTATATCACCGGAGATATGAAGTATCATGGTGCCCGAGACATTGAAATGTCAGGAATGGGGGGGATTGATGTGGGGCATTTTGCTTCAGAGCACATTGCCATTGACCTTCTGGTGGAAAAAGTCAAAGCGCTTTCTGTTCAGGAGCATCTGGGTCTTGAAGTGAAAGGTTATATTGGGGAAACTGATCCGTTTGTTGTAAAGTAGTCAAGCCTGTGAACCCTTGGAATATCTGGGGTGTCGGGTTTGTATCGTTGAATTATTGATTCTAAATATAGATGGTTGGCAAAAGTCAAAACAGCACAAGCCTGATCCCGATGTGACATCCGGTTAAAGGGATGGTCACATTAAAAACGGGCGTCAGTCGTTGGCTTTGTCACGCCGACGTCGCAGGGGAAAAATTATGGCAGCAATTACTAAAAACGAGATGGATGTGCTTATTCGGCTCCAGAAAGCTGAGACAGAAACCGTTCGCATACTGTCTTATCTTGAGAGTATTGATAAAGAAAAAGATGCTCTGGAATCAAAATTGACCACCTTTGTCAGGGCTTTGGACAGAAAAAAAAATACCCTTGACGCTGTTAGCAAAGAGATCAAGGATATAGAAATTGAAATCCAGACCACAGATGATCGCATTCAAAAAAGCAATGATACTTTGAGGCAGGTTAAGACCGACAAGGAATATCAGGTACTTCAGCGTGAAATAGATAATAATAAAAAGCGCCTGGAAACTCTGGAAAGTGAACTTTTGAAAAAATTTGAAGACAAAGATATCCAGGAAAAAATTGTCCAGGAGCAGATGGTTGATGTTGAACAGGCAACTGCAAAAATCAGATCTGATCAGGCAGCCATTGATAAAAAGTGCGAAGATGATCGGGAATTGCTTGAGACATATAAACTGCAACGGGAAGATATCGGAGCCTCTTTGTCCCCTGAATTTTTAAGGGTTTTTAATGAAATTTCCGACGCCAGCGGCGGTCTTGCCGTGGTGGAAGTCAAAAAAGAGGTGTGTCGGGGATGTTTCATGAATATTCCTCCCCAGCTTTACATTGAGGTGCAACGTGGGAAAGACTTGATTTTATGCCCGCAATGCAATAGAATCCTCTATTTTAATGATGCAGATGAAGCGGAATAAAAAATATACGGTGGAAGTAGACTATGCGATCGCTGGATCTTAACTGATCTGGAGGAAAGTCCGAACACTACAGGGCAGGACGCTCCATAACGTGGAGTCGCGGCAACGTGAAGGAAAGTGCAGCAGAGAATAGACCGCCCTGTTGTTTCTTCGGAAACGGCAGGGTAAGGGTGAAACGGTGCGGTAAGAGCGCACCAGTTCTCCGGGTGACCGGAGAAGCTTGGTAAACCCCGTCCAGTGCAAGACCAAATAGAGAAGCGTTTGAGGGCTGCCCGTCCGAGCTTCCGGGTAGGTTGCATGAGGTGTGCGGCAACGTACATCCAAGATGAATGATCGTGGCCCTGTGGCAGGCAACTGCCCCGGGGTACAAAATTCGGCTTACTGGCTGCTTTCACCGTATATTTTTTAACTCAACTTTCGGGCTTCATTTCAATGCCGGCATTTTTAAATGTACCGATGGGCTCAGTGTGCCGACGGGGTCAGGCTTTTGTTATTGATGTTATCGATCAAGGCCTTTGCCAACGAAAAAAGCCTCGATAATGTCAATAACGAAAGCCTGACCCCACCACGAAATGCGAATACCGAAAGTTGAGTTTTTTAAACTATATTTGTGCCATGTTTCATTCCCGTTTTACATTTTTCATGGCAATGGTTTCCATTTGGGAGTATTTTCAAAAAAGTGCAAGCTGCTTTTGGGATCTAACTATGGATATCACATTTGTTTGATTGTTTGTTGTGTCGGTGCTCGGCATGATTGACTGTAGGAAAGGACATATACATGCTACTGATTGAAGAGCTTAAGGTGGAGGTGGGAGATAAAGAGATTCTCCAGAATGTCAATCTTCATGTGCCGCCCGGAGAGACCCATATCCTTTTTGGACCCAACGGGTCCGGTAAAACAAGTCTGATGATGACCATCATGGGTTTTTCCGGATATCGAATCACCCGGGGAAAAATCACTTTTAAAGGTGAGGATGTAACCCATATGCCTCTCCATGAGCGGGCACGCTTGGGCATTGGCGTACTTTTTCAACGCCCCCCCACCATTAACGGATTGACCACCCGTCGCATGGTGGAGTTGTGTGCCGGGGATCGCTGTGTGGATGTGGATCAGCTCTCTTCCCATCTTCAATTTGACAATTTTCTGGAACGGGATGTGAACCACAATCTTTCCGGCGGAGAGATTAAACGTTCGGAAATGCTTCAGCTCATGGCCCAGGAACCGGACATGGTGCTGCTGGATGAACCGGAATCCGGTGTGGACCTGGAGTCCATTGCCCTTTTAGGAGAAAGTATCAATACTGTTTTGAACAGGGGCATTAAAAGAAACCCTTCCTGCCAAAAAGGAATTATTTCAGAGAAACCCAAATCGGCCCTGGTCATTACCCACACCGGTCATATTCTGGACTATATCACAGCAGACAGAGGACAGGTGCTCTATAAAGGACAGCTACGCTGCTCTCGAAATGCAAGGGAAATTTTAAAGTGGATTCATGAATATGGTTATGAGGAGTGTGTTGGATGCACAGTGTAAATGATAAAACCATTGTTAATTTATCTGATTTTAACAGCCGGGCCGAAAAAAACGAATATGCTTATATTGACAGCCTTGAGGCCATGGAAAAAACCGATGCAGACGAATTTGTCAAGGTGGGCATTGAAACCGATGCATCCCTGAGGGCCGGTACATTTATCCAGAAAGATAACGCGGTTGTTCACTGTAGCAACTCCTCAGACGGGACAGACGTCATGGGTATTGCCGGGGCACTGGAGGCTTTTCCCTGGCTTGAATCCCATGTGTGGAAACTGTTATCCCCTGAAAAGGATGACATGACACGGGAAGCTGCCCAAAGCCCCCTCCAGGGATTTTTCATTCGCAGTCACAAAGATGTAAAAATAGAAAAACCTCTGCAAACCTGTCTTCACATTGCCCAGGATAAATTTTCCCAGAAGGTTCACAATATTGTCATTGCCGAAGAGAATTCTGAGGTACATATCATTGCAGGGTGTTCCACCTCCCCGCACTTGACCACGGGTCTTCACATCGGTGTGTCTGAATTTTATGTAAAAAAGGGAGCCACCCTGAAATACACCATGATCCATGACTGGGGGGAGAATGTCTTTGTTCGTCCCAGAACCGCGGTGCATGTGGAAGAGGGCGGCGTTTTTATTTCAAATTACATTTCCCTGAAACCGGTGGGATCCTTAGAATCCAACCCTGTTACATATCTGGAAAAGAATGCAACAGCCACCATGAACAGTATCCTTGTGGCCGGTGAAGGCGCTCATATGGATGTGGGATCTGTGGTGGAACTCAACGGTGAAGGTGCCCGGGCGGAAATTATTTCCCGGGCCATTGTTGCCGGGGGGACCATTATTTCCAGGGGGCATCTCAAAGGCAATGTCCATGGGGTAAAAGGACATCTTGAATGCAAGGGGCTTATCTTAAAAGATGGGCTTCTCCATGCCATTCCAGAGCTTTCAGGGGCAGTGCCCGGTGTTGAAATGTCCCATGAAGCCGCAGTGGGCAAAATTGACAGGCGGGAGATAGAGTATCTCATGGCCCGGGGCCTCACCGAAGATGATGCCGTCTCCACCATTGTACGCGGTTTTCTCAATGTGGACATTGAAGGATTGCCCGAAGAGCTGGCCCAAAAGATGGACCAGGCTGTAAAAGACACAGAACAGGATATGATGTAAGGAAAGACAGGAACGAGACCATATGAGCCTTTCGTGCGATATCTCATTCAGGGAAAAAGCCAAACAGTTTTCATTTGAGTACTTGAAGTGCCTGATGTCTGTGGCAGAAATGGAATCCGAAGCCTATCTTCTGACCAAAAAACTTTATTCAAAATTGATCACTTCTTCTCATCTGCTGGAAGATTTTCTGGATTTCCACGGTGCTAAAAATAATCGAGAGTGGGTGTTCTACAGAGAACTCACCGCTGCGGTGCGGCATCTTTCCCTGGCCGGTTACTCCCAGAAACATATTTATAATCGCATAGGGTTTTATGAATTTGAAAAAAATTATGACACCTTTGCACTGGAGGCCAGGGATACACTTTTAATGATCCAGGGCTCGTTACAACTGGCAGCCCCGGTGATTCTTCAGGAGGCGGTAAAACTTGGCATAGATATTCCGTCCATGGGGTATGAACCGGGCTATTTCCCGGGTATTGCCACGGGAGAACAGCTGGAACATAATATTGATGACCAGGAAAGTCGACAGCATCAGCAGCAGAAAAACCTCACCATCATTGCCAGTGATTTTCTGGCCCTGGTGGATCGATTTGAACAGTTCGCCTTTTATGAAAGATATCCAAGCACCCAGATTCGAAAAATTGTGCCGGATAAAGTCAATGAGGTGGAGATTCGCCGATTTGAAATGCTTTTGCATAATCTCCAATCCTCCTTTGACTCCTATGTAATCCATGGCGGTTTTTTCCATGGTAACCGCAAGTTAAAACAGCTTCGGAGTCACTTTTCCATTGTATTTCATATCCTCCAGGTCATGGGACGTTTACTTCATTTCTATGAGCGACATCTCCATGATGTGGAGTACAAAGATGTGTATAAAAGTGTCAGCGAGGCCCTCACAGAACTTATTGATCCCGATGTATTACTGGACAGGGCCGTGAATTATTGTCTGTTTTATGCCTGGCAGTTTTTATCGTCGGGAAAACGTCTGGCATCTGAAGTACTCAATGAGAATATTGATCGTGACTCCATCACTGTGGGGATTCCCCAGGAAAGGGGGTTCCATTCCCGTCCCAGCCTTTTGGTGGCTAAAATTGTACAGTATTACGGCGGTGAGGTGGAATTACTGGTGGGGCCGGATCGCTTTGATGCTTCAAGTGTTCTGGATATTCAGTGGGCCGGGGGGAAAATTAAAAAAGAAGAGGTGGAGCAGGTGGTTTTTGAAGGGGATACCCGGGCGCTTGCTGATATCAAAATCCTTGCCGGTGTTAACTATGGGGAAGATCACATTGGAAAGGGCGTTCCCCTTCCCAAAGAACTGTCTTATTTGAGGTAGGTGCAAAATATGGCTCAACCCAGGGTGGCTGTTATTGTTGTGGCCGGAGGAAGCGGGCAGCGCATGAACGCTTCCATACGAAAACAGTACATGAGCCTGGCCGGTCTGCCTGTTCTGGTGAGAACTTTAAATGTATTTGCCCCCATGAACGTTCCCATTTTTCTTGTGATTCCCCAGGGGGATATGGCCTTTTGTGAAGAAACGATTTTGGCCCCCCACCTCCTTGACAAGCAAGTTCAGTTGGTCCATGGGGGCAAAGAGCGCCAGGCATCGGTTAAAAATGGTCTTGACGCTCTTCACAGTACAGGATTTTCCCGCAATGGCATTGTATTGATCCATGACGGGGTCCGGCCTTTTGTGGAAAAATCCATGCTTGATCGATGCATTGAAGGGGCTTTTACCCATGGTGCCTGCATTCCGGCGGTGGCGGTGGTGGATACTTTAAAAAGGGTGGATCATCAGGGAAAAATCGTGTCCACTGTGTCCAGGGACAATCTTTATCAAGTACAGACCCCCCAGGCCTTTCGGTTTGATTTGGTCATCAAGGCCCATGAACATGCCCTGGTCCGGGGGATCAAAGGAACCGATGACGCCTCCCTTGTGGAGGCCATGGGGGAAGCTGTGTATTTTACCCCGGGAAGTGTGGATAATATAAAGCTCACCACCCCCGGAGACCTGGAAAGAGGAGAATTTATTGCCACCCGGTTTTGAATTCTTTAACAAAGCTTGAAATATGCTTTTGATTTTCATGCGTTGTGTGTGGGAGAGCCATTACAATTTCGGCATGGCAGTGAAGAGTAGCACACGGGAGTAATTTTGAAGATTGATTCAATAATACATCATGATTTTTTCCGCTGTTTAAACGTCTTTCATACCCTTTGGGATCACTTTAAATATTGTCTGGGTATTTTTCTGACCGTATTTTTTGCCTCCATGTTTCTGTTTTTGCCATGGCAGGTATGTGCAAATGAGACCACCCTTGATCCCTTGGCATCGGCAATGGCCGAATATCTGGAATGCTATCCCCTTGAATTGTTGACATTGAAAGATCAGTTACCCTCTGCCGCATCCCAGAATTTATGTTTGGCCACCATTTACCATAAAAAAGGATTGGTCCCGCTGTGGGTGACCTCCCGGGGCCCCGGTGCCCGGGCAGCCATTATTCTTGATGTGCTGGGAAAGGCCCATGAAGAAGGGCTGAACCCTGATGATTATGAGGTGGCGCAAATCCGCGGACTGTGGCGTTCCCTGGAACCGTCGTCCCTGGCCCGTCTGGATACATTGATTACCTTTAATCTCATTAAATATATTCATGATGTGAGTCGGGGGCAGATCAAGCTTCGCCACATGGACCCGATATTGTTTGCCGAGGCCGGAGATGTTGATTTTGATCCCCTGGCCACTGTGGATGAGTCACTTGGGGTTGTGGATCTTGCTGTACACCTGGCCTCATTGCCCCCGGCCCATCGACATTACACTGATTTAAAAAAGGCTTTGAGGTTTTATCGTATCCTTGCCACGCGGGGGGGCTGGGAAAAAATTCCAACGGGTAAAACCATTCGACCCGGTGATGTGGACCATCGAATTCCTGCCATTATAAAACGGCTTGCCGTTACCAAAGATTTAGAGCTGCCCCTGGATGGAGATAAAGATGTTTATGTCCCGGAATTGATACCTTCTGTGAAAAAATTTCAGACCCGGCATGGCCTGAAAACCGATGGTGTTGTGGGACCAAACACCCTGAAAGCTCTAAATATTCCAGTACACCGAGCCATCCGAAAAATTATGATCAACATGGCTCGGTGGCGGTGGCAGGAGCACGCTCTGGGTGAGAAATATATTTTGGTGAACATCGCAGGATTTGATCTGGCCGGATTTGAAAGGGGGGAGATGAAAATTCATTTTCCTGTCATTGTGGGTAAGTTACAGCACCAGACTCCTGTGTTCAGTGATAAGGTCATGTATATTGATTTTAATCCCTATTGGAATATTACGCCCAGTATTGCCCGCAATGAAGAATTGCCTGCGCTCCGCAAAGACCCCACCCATTTGATGAAACGACATATCCGGCTGTTTTCCAGCTGGAAAGCCAATGCTGTGGAACTGGATTCCACCACCATGGACTGGCATGCAATTTCCCCGGGGAAGATGGCCGGGTTCAAACTTCGCCAGGATCCGGGACCCTGGAATGCCCTGGGAAAAGTTAAATTTATTTTTCCCAACAAATATGATGTATATATGCATGACACCCCCACCCAGCATCTTTTCAACCGCAATAAAAGAAATTTCAGCCACGGATGCATCCGGGTGAGCGATCCCCCGGGCCTTGCCCTGTTTATTCTTTCCCATGAAAACAGTGGATGGGATCGGGAAAAAATCGATGCCATTTTAAAATCAAGGAAACGAAAAGTGGTACGTCCGGATGCTCTTATCCCTGTTCACATTACCTATCAAACAGCATGGGTTGACAAAGATAAATTGGTTTGTTTTAACAGGGACATCTATGGTCGGGACAGAAAACTGGGTAGGGCCCTTTTCCCGGAAGATGTAGTGGACTGACCTTTGATAGGGCGTTTCAAATTTCGTTGTGTCCGCCGGGACATGTGGATTATAAGATAATTTAAACTTAAGGTAACCAAAAGACCTCACTCTTATGAAAATCAAAACAACTCGACGTCAATTCCTCCGGTTTTCCGCCACTGCCATGGCCGGTTTTTTTATCAGCTCACCCCTGGCTGCCATGGCAACCACCCACAGGCAACGCTCCCTTACTTTTTTTCATACCCACACCGAAGAGTATCTTAAAATTCGCCATGCCCCGGGAGTCAGGTCCATTGCCAATCAACGGAAAATAAATAAATTTCTCAGGGATTTTCGCACAGAGACAGTCCATCCCATTGATCCCGGGTTGCTTGATATCATCTGTGCCGTTCAAAATCGAGCAAGCAGTAATGGTGTCATTGAAGTGATTTCTGCCTATCGTTCCCCCCAGACCAACCGGGCATTGCGGAAAAAAAGTCGGGGGGTGGCCAAGAAAAGTCTGCACATGGAGGGCCGGGCCATTGATATCAGGATTCGGGATCTTTCCACCCGTCATCTCAGAGATGTGGCCGCTTACCTGGGTGCCGGGGGGGTGGGCTATTATTCCAAATCAGATTTTGTTCATCTGGATACCGGAGATCGTAGAACCTGGTAAACATTGGGGTTAAGTGAAGAGAAATTTTTATTTGTAACTTTTTTGTCCGTTAATTTATTGTTGTTGATTTACCATTTTGTACCCACGGGCGGATTTTATTGTGATTCCAGTCCGCCCACATCAAAACATACAAATGTTGAGACCTCTCCCGGCGCATTGCATCTTCGGTGTAGCCAAAATCAATGATTTTAAAATCAAGCGATGAAATTACTCAATTTTTTCGCAGAATTATCGTCAAATATCTCCAAAGAAGTCATTTTCCATCGCTGTTTCTCCCCATTGATCCATAATTTTTTTTGAGGGGTTTCTGATTCCTTTTTTTATTTTAAACCGCTTCAATATATTATAAAATTACGGCATTCTTTATATGAATGTTTTTTTGTTTAAGAATTTAACTGTTTAAAAATAAACAATTTTATTGATAGATCAAAATTTGATTTTATATGTAATTGACCATAATGGATATTGTATTTTAAAGGCACATATCCATGTGTGATTATCCCTTTTAGTTCAACGGTAAAACAGGCTGGCTTTAATCTCACCATGCCCCTTGCATCAATGATTGAAGAAAAATCGTGGTAGGCTGTTTTTTTGCGATACTATTTGACACTTATATATGACATTGTTATTATTTATATAACTGCCACGGGCGGACCGTATTCTGACCTCGTTCCGCCCACAACAAAGCTTGAAATACCCCCCTGTTTTGAGGTGTATTTCTTACAAAACTAAATTCAATGGGTTATGTGTTTTTCGCAAAGCACCGTCATTGAGGATAAACGTCCAAGATTCCACTACAGAGTCCCACACAATTTTCATCAAACAGGTTTTCCGTGATTTACTTTATATATGATCGGCAGCAAAAACCTCGATGCTGCCCAGGGAGGGAACAATGGATGATAACAGCACGTCAAAATCGTTTTCCAATCACATTCAACTTGTAAAAACTGAAAAAAGGACCTTTGAAGATTGCTTCCAGGGTGTTTCCCGCATGATTTTGAGCAGCGGGGTGGATAAAATCAGTGTCAAAGGCCGGACCACCTATCATTTTGATCTGTTCAGCAAAGGGAAAAAGCATCTTGTGGGGATGTACGACGAAATCAATAGTTTTGTTTCTTTTGTAAAAGATGCCTCCGAAGGGGGCTCTTCCAGGGAGATGGCTTTTGTGCTGGTGGGTGAGCCGGGGAACGGTAAAACATTTTTTGTGGATTACCTTTGTGAAGCTTATCGCAATTTTATTTTTCAGCCGGAAAATCGTAAATTTACCTTTCGATTTAAAGGGTTGGACCATTTGGAAGGATATGGGAAAATTACCAGTGTGGAATCCCAGACCTATGAAGATCCCATGATTCTTGCCATGGCCCTTGATGAAACAAGGGCAGCTTCCCTGGAATACCTGGGTGAAAAATTTGGTTTTTCAGACAGGGAGCTGGAAGTGCTCATTGGAAAATACCGTCCGTTGGGAGCTTGTTCTTCCTATATTTGGAACCAGATCCGGGAGTATTGTAATGGCGACATTGAAAAAATGCTTTCCTTTGTGGAGGTGGTTCCGGTGCCCATGATTGAAAGCATGGGTACACTGACCGGTAAATATCCGGCCAAGGATAAAATAACTTCCTCTGCCGTGGATCTTCTGGGGGAAGAGTCCATACAGCGCCTGCTCCATATCACAGACACCAATAACCCTTATCGATTTGATTTGAGGCGGGGGGCCCTTGCCCGGGTGGCCGGTGGCGGCATTCATTTCAGTGATGAGATTTATAAGAATAAAAAAGATCTGGTCCAGGTGTATCTTGGGGTGATCCAGAACAGAAATATTGAAATTGACGGGTATAAGTGGCCCATTGATACTCTTATTGTGGCCACCAGCAATAACTCTGAGTTTAATACGTTTCTTGCAGAAAAGGAAGAAGCACCCATTGTGGATCGCTGTCGCATCTGTTATGTGGCCCATAACACCGATTATAAACTCCAGAATGAATTGACTTCATATGCCATTGGGGGGGACACCAAAAGTACCTTAAACATGGAAAAACTACACCAGGACCCCAACCTGAACTATGCGGCATCCGTGGGTGTGGTGCTCACCCGTCTGCCCCGGTCGGAAAAGCTGACCCCGGTGGAGACCATGAAACTGGCTGCAGGGGAGGTGGCAGGTGAAAAAAGCCTTAAAACCCTTTCTGAACTCATTGACACTTTAAATCAGGATACAGATATCACCAAACGGTTTGGTCAAAAGGGGCTGGGCCAGAGAAATCTGGGCCGGGCCATTCAGTTGCTGCTGGAAAGTTCCGAAACCAATGAGGGCACCTGCATGTTTGCCCTGGATATTTTTACCACCCTGGAGAAAGTGGTGCTGGATTATGTAACAGAGCCTTCTGACCGTACCAAGTTCATGGAAGACCTTCACACAGCCCGGGGGCTTTACCGTGAACGCATCATGACCGAAATTTTCAATGCCTATATGGATGAACCCCTGGCCATTAAAAAAGATGTCATGAACTATGTGAATATGATCATCGGCATTGATGCCGAACATCTGGGGCCGGACATGATGTGGAAGTATAAAGATCCCCAGTCCAATGAGCTTAAATCCATGAAGATAGATGAGCGTTATATTAAAAATGTTGAAGAGCGACTGGGCCTTAAAACCGATGAGCAGCGCTCTTCTTTTCGGAACACCATTCGAAAAATTTACGGACAGAAAATCTCCGTGGATCCCAACTATGATTTCATGGACAACCTGGAACTTGTCAAGGCCATCACCGATGTGCGGCTTAAATCTGATATCGCCGGTGCCGGCAGTCTTGTGGGTGCCCTTGCCAATCGCACCAACGAGGAGAATAAAAAGCTCCATGACCGGATGATCAATACCATGATGGATAAACTGGGATATTGCAGCACCTGTGCCCAGAAGACCATTGAATACTTTTGCAGTCAGGAGGATGATAAATAATGATAACCCTGGATGAACTCCTGGAAAAGGACCGGAAGCGGGAAGAGGACGGATTTAAACGAAAAATCCGTATTGGCCGTATTGTGAAACCTGTCCAGGGCGGCAGGGAAAGGATCATTGTTGTACCCACCACGGTGGAGGAAAAGTTAGTTCATGATGAAATCGTTCTGGATGAAGAGGGTGAAGCCCAGCCCACCGGAGGCACCGGCACCGGAGAAGAGGGTGAAGTGATCGGTGAAGAACCCATTCGCCCCGAGGAAGGAGAAGGTGAAGGCACCGGAGAAGGTGATGGTGAGGGCCCGGGGGAGGGCAGTGGAGGTGAGCATGAGTTTGAATCCAATGCCTATGATCTGGGAAGAACCTTGGCCGAGGATTTTGAGTTGCCCAACCTGGTGGACAAGGGGGGGAAAAGAACCCTGGTGCGGTATGTCTATGACATGACCGACCGCAATCGCGGGTTTGGCCAGATTCTTGACAAAAAAGCCACCATGAAAAGAATTGTCCAGACCAATATCAGCCTTGGGAATATCCCGGATGTTTCCAATATTGATGCGGAAAAATTCCTGGTGGCACCTTCGGACATGATTTACCGGGTGCTCTCCAGGGAAAAACATTATGAATCCCAGGCCCTGGTCTTTTTTCTAAGGGATTATTCTGGGTCCATGGGGGGCAAACCCACCCAGACCGTGGTGTCCCAGCATGTCATGATTTATTCCTGGCTGCTGTATCAGTATGAAAAGCAGGTGGAGACCCGTTTTATCCTCCATGACACCGATGCACGGGAGGTGGCGGATTTCTATAAATACTACTCTTATAAGGTGGCCGGGGGCACCAAGGTGGTGTCTGCCTTTCGCATGGTCAATGAAATTGTGGAAAGGGAAAACCTTGCAAGGGATTACAATATTTATGTTTTCCACGGCACCGATGGGGATGACTGGGACACCGACGGCAAAGAGGCCCTGGTGGAGCTTGAAAAAATGGTCACCTATGCCGCCAGGATCGGTATCACCGTTGCCAAGCACAGTTATGCCAGAAACAAAGAGACAGAAGTGGAAAAATACATTACTGCCTCGGGGCTCCTTGAGAAACAGAAGAATCATATTCGCATGGACGTGATGCCCGAGGATGCAGAAGACAGCCGGATAATTGAAGGAATTAAAAATCTTCTGGGCAGTTAAACCCCAACCTTAACAAGGGGGGAGGTTCACCATGGAAATAGTTGATCAGCACGTAAAATCCATTATGGAGGGATGTAAAGAGCGGGCCAGGGATGCGGGCCTCTCCTTTGAAGATGAAACCCTGGAATATGTTGTCACCAATCGGGATATGGTGGAGCTGAGTCCCAAGGTGATGATGCCCACCTTGTACGATTACTGGGTGCATGATGTCCGGGTTCTTTCGGGTAAGGGAATGTATGAACTGTATCCAAATAATCCCTATGAGACTGTCATCAACACCCGCCCTGCCATCTCGTTTTACAATGATAATAATCCTGACTGGCTCAATGTGATGATTTTTTATCATGTGCTTGGACACATTGATTTCTTCCAGAATAATTTGTTTTTCAAGCACACCTGGGACATTGATTTCAATGGGCAGGCCCTGGCAGATAAAAGACTCATTGCCAGGTACCGTTCAGAAAAGGGGCGATGGGTGGATTATGTCATTGAATTTGCCCGGGGCATTGATAATCTGGTGGGATACCATGACACCATTTCCCGTACCACCCGGGAAGGCAGTCCCAGATATTTAAGCTCGCTTGATTATTATTTTGATATTTTTCTTCAAAGCGAAAAAGGGTTTTCCCAGAATGAGTATTTAAAAGAGATAGAACGGTACAATGAGATCCTTGCCACCCACCGGAATGACACAGAGGATCAATTTTTCATTGATGTGAAGATAAAATTTCCCGAATTTGATGCTTTTTATAAACGCTATCTGGACAAAAAAGAGCAGGGTCGACCGGATGTGCTCCAGTTTATCATGGATCATTCCTCCTTTTTAAACAAAGAGGAAAATAAGTGGATGAAGTCTGTGATATCGGTGGTGAGAAAGACTTCGTTGTTTTTTCAACCCCAGATTCGCACCAAGATCATGAATGAGGGATGGGCCAGTTACTGGCATGAAACGTTGTTCATGGGGGATGACAGAATTAAGGGACATGAAGTTGATTTTGCCAAGGTCAACGCCGGTGTTACGGCCATGCCCAAGGTGGGACTCAATCCCTATGCCCTTGGTATGCGGCTTTTGTATCACATTGAAGATATGGAAAACAGGGGATGCTACTCCCTGGAATATGATCAGATCAAGGATGAAGTAAAACAGAAAAACTACGATAGGAACCTTTCCATTGGCCGGAAGCGTATTTTCTCCATTCGGGAAAATTTGTGCGACTTTACTTTTATCAACACTTACATTGATCAGGAATTCATGAAACGTCATAATCTGTTTGTTACGGGCAAACGCTTGAATCCCCAACGCAAATCCTGGGAGTATTATGTAAAGTCCAGAAGTGCAGATGCCTACCGGGAGATGGTGGCAGATACCCTGTACCATCCCCCGGTCATAAAAATTAATAAAGAAAAAACCGACCAGGGGCCCCTTTATCTGGAACATGTTTTTGAAGGCAAACCCCTGAAAACCGACTTCATAGAAAATACCCTGGTGGGAATTGAATACCTCTGGGGACGCTCGGTGCGACTTGAAACCAGTGAACCCGTAAAGGCTTCCTCGCCCCAGCAGCGCTACATTGATTTTTGGAGTCCGCCCTCTCCGGCCCCTTTGGATCAAGAAAAAAAGACGGACAATTTGGAGTGGAAACGGGTATTGTATGTGATGGAAGACAGAAAGCTTCTTAAAAGGGGGGTGTGACCCATGAATAAAAAATCCCTTGGAATCACCATTGATAATAAGGAACGTGCCCGGGAAGCCCTTGCCTTTTTAAGTGATAATATCGGCGAATATGAAAAATTCAAACCCATTGATTTTGCGCAATACCTGGAAATGATCGCTCAAGACCCGGTTAAGATGATTCGTAATATTTTCCAGGTATTCCATGATATGATGACCTCCCATGTGAAACGCCTGGAAGACGCTGATGAGCAGGACGAACTCGACAGGATTGATTATGACTGCACCCGGCTTTTTGTGGAGGGATCGGAAAATCCCTATTTTACGGATCGGTTGTTTGCCAATCGCCTCATGAAACACATGGAAGGGTTGCGCCATGGTGCCCAGCAGAACCAGATCTATATTTTCCACGGTCCCCATGGGTGCGGTAAAAGCACCTTTTTAAATAACATGCTCAAAAAATTTGAAAGCTATGCCAACAGTGACGCCGGGATGCGATACGAAATTGTGTGGCGCCTTGACATGGCCAAGCTGGGGGAGGGGCGCAAGGTGGAATCTGTATCTGCCATTGAACGCCTGGTTAATTTCATTGAACACCCCCATGGGGATGTCTCCAAAAAGGTCACCGAGGCGTGCATATCACCGGCATTCCATTCGGACTTTATAGAGATTCCCTGTATATCCCATGATAATCCCATTTTGCTTATTCCTAAGAAACATCGGCGTAAAGTGCTGGATAAACTGGTTCCCAACGATAAGGTGAAATGGAAAATTTTCACTGAAAAGGAATATGAATGGGTTTTCAGCCATGAACCCTGCACCATTTGTGAGTCCATCTACCAGGCATTGCTGGAACGGCTGGGTTCCCCGGAAAAGGTGTTTGATATGGTGTATGCCAGACCCTATTCTTTTAATCGGCGGCTGGGAAACGGGATTTCGGTTTTTAACCCCGGGGATGTGCCGTTAAAACAAAATGTCATGGGCAATCAGATGCTCCAGCATCGTATTAACAATCTGTTCCGGGACAGTAACTTGATCAATTATACCTATTCCCGTTTTTCCAAAACCAATAACGGGATCTATGCGTTGATGGATATTAAATCCCACAATGTTGAACGTATGGTGGAGCTTCACAATATCATCAGTGAGGCGGTGCACAAGGTGGAAGACATTGAAGAAAATGTCAATTCCCTTTTTCTGGCTTTGATGAACCCGGAAGATAAAAAAAATATTCGTGATTTTCCCTCTTTTACCGATCGGATTCGATATATTAATATTCCCTATGTGCTGGATATTGAAACTGAGATGAAGATTTACAATAATATTTTCGGTCGACATGTCAGGGATGCGTTTTTACCCATGGTCATGGATAATTTTGCAAGGATCATTGTCTCCTCCCGGCTTAAACCCAAATCTGATGCTCTTCTGGAGTGGATCAAAGATCCTTCAAAGTATCGTTTATATTGTGATGAACTGCTTATGTTACTGAAAATGGAAATTTATTCAGGCCATATACCCGACTGGCTGGATGATGCAGACCGCAAGGCCCTTGACGGCAAAATGTGGAAAAGAATTTTCAATGAGTCGGAAAATGAAGGAAATTACGGGTTTTCCGGCCGGGATTCCATTCGTATTTTTGATCGGTTTTACTCCATGTATGCAAGGGAAAACCGTTTGATTAACATGCCTGTCTTGTGCTCGTTTTTTAAAGGGGTGATGAAGGACTATCCTAAGATGGTGCCAGGAGGGTTTCTTGAGTCCCTTTTGCGCATGTATGATTACAATGTGCTTCAGCAGGTAAAAGAGTCTCTTTATTATTATAATGAAGAGCAGATTGCCAAAGATATTAAAAATTATATCTCTGCCCTCACCTTTGAATTGGGTGCCCAGGGAAAATGCCTTTTCACCGGTGAAGAAATTCATGTGACAGAATCCTTTTTAAGCTCCATTGAAAGTCGCCTTTTCACCGAAGGTATCACCATGGAACGGCGCATGGAGATGCGCAGTGATGTTTTAAATCAATACACCACCTACGCCCTTCCCCGGGAGATGATGGTGGAAGAGAAAGATATCACTGAAACCAAACTTTTTTTATCCCTGTATGAGCGCTATGTTTATAATCTTAAAAAAAGGGTTCTGGAACCCTTTTTAAGCAATGAAAATTTCAGGCGGGCCATACGGGATTTTGACACCGCTGATTTTAAAACCTATGACAAGCGCATCAGAAGTGATGTGAAATTCCTTATTAAGAATATGGCTGATAAATTTGAATATACTGAACAGGGAGCCAAGGAGGTTTGTATTTACGTCATTGATTCCAATCTGGCCGGTAAGTTCAAATAGGGGTCTGATTACACCATCAAACCGTTGGTCCCGGATGATGAAAAATGATCAGGCAAATAGCCTTAAACAGGTGTGTCCGGGGACAGGGCAATTTTCATGGCTTCAAGGGCCGCAATGTAGCCAAAGATTCCGCTGATCATGGGTAGACTGCCCATGGGATTGCGTTGCCTGCCGCTGTTAAAGAAGTTTTCTTCTGTCTCCCGGGATACAGAGCTTTTCTCCACCACCTCTGTGGAATAAACCGTGTGGATGCCCGAGGTTACCCCCATGCGCCTTAATCGTTTTCTCACCGACCGTGCCAGGGGGCAGGCTGAAGTCTGGGAAATATCCCCGGTGGTGATGGCCGTGGGGTCCATGCGTCTTGCCGCCCCCATGCTGGATACCACCGGCATATGACGCTGCACCAGCTCAAACAGAATATTGACCTTTGGGTTCAGACTATCAATGGCATCCACCACCACATGGGTGGGGTGTTCAAAAACTTCATCAAAGGTATCTTTGTGACATAATGTATTGAATACCTCCACTGTCATGTCCGGGTTAATCTGAAGCAGACGTTCCCGGGCCGCATGGGTTTTTAATCGCCCCACATTGGATTCAACAGCCAGAAGCTGTCGATTGAAATTGCTGATACCCACCTCATCAAAATCCACAATTCTTAATGTGCCCACCCCGCTCCTTGCCAGGGCTTCAATGGCATGGGAACCCACCGCACCCAGACCGATGACGGTGATGTTTGATTTTTCCAGGCGGTCCATGGCATCTTTGCCCAGGAGCAGTTCTGTTCGTTTAAATTTTTCTCTGTTAAATCCCATGAATTTCCTTGTATATGTTGTTTTATATGAAACTCTGTCCAACGCAGCGTAATAAGTAGAGCTTCAAATTTCGTTGTGGGCAGGTCAGATCCCCAATAAAATCTGCTCATGGCAGTTATATGAAAAGGTAGCCTCCAAGTTTACCTCAGCAGAGCCCCCCCCGAGGGGCAATAGGAACCGGCCAATTGAGCTGTCTACAGTTCCGGCCGGGTCCATTGCCCCTCGGGGGGGCGGCATAATACTCTTTTCAATATTCGTTGTGTCCGGCAGGACGTGCCCGTTGATCTGAAATACTCCGCAAATCAGGGGCGTATGTAAGCTTTGTTGTGGGCAGAGCTGGATCAAAATACGGTTTGCCCGTGGCAGTTTAACAAAAATTGATTTTGTTTAAGATCAGACCGGAGGAAGGCGCAATAAATCTCAATGGCTGCATTGCTTTATTATTCAGCGTTTCTTTTATTTTATTTAAAGTGGTTTCTCCCCGTCCAAGGCAAAAAAGCTGTCCCATGACCAAACGGACCTGATATCGCAGAAACCCCTTGGCATGGATATGATAGACATAGCTCTTTTCGGGGAAAAAATTGGCTTTTAAAATGGTGTTTTCCTCAATTTTACTCTCCAGAATTTCCCGGTCAAAAGTGGTTTGGGAGCCGGGTTTTGTGCAATAGTTGATAAAGCTGTGCTTTCCTTTAAAGAGGCGGGCTCCCTGTTTCATCAATTCAATGTCAAGAAGCTTTATGGATGAGTGCATAAAAGGGGCGCAAAAGGGATGCATTTTTTCTCCATGTGAAAATAGATATAGATATTCCTTTGTTCTGGGAGTCTGGATGATATTAAATGTTTTATCCACGCTTTCAATTTTTAAAATTTTAATATCATTGGGTAAATTTTTATTGAAGTTTAAAAAAAATATTTTCGGGTCCAGGGGTTCATTTACAAACAATTCAAATGCAGAGTGGTTGGCTGACACCTTTGCATCTGTTCGACTGCTTCCCAGGATTTTAAAATCATTGTGGCCTAAAACAAATTTTATTGTTTTTTCCACCATGGATTCAACGGTTCTCAATCCCGGCTGTTTAAGCCAGCCGTGGTAGCGAAATCCCAGGTATTGGATGTGAACCAGGTAACGGTATTGTGTCATGGAGTTGTCTCTTTATGTGTATATGTCATTTTTTATATTTTATAAATCGGTAAAAATGAGAAGGGCCGTCCCGGTTGTGAAGCCCACAATGACGGAATTATCCGCAGCGGAAGTTCCTTAAAGGGAAGTTCCGGGGGGGATGCGGTTTTCATAGGGCAGCTCCTGGTATGATTTTCCAATGTTCCGGGCAGTAGCATCTGGAGATGCTGCCGGGCGCTTTGATACTACTTTTTTTATATGAAATACTCCGCAATTCAGAGGCGTATTTCAAGCTTTGTTGTGGGCAAAGCCGTGGATCATAATACGGTCTGCCCATGGCAGTTACATGAAGAAATATTATCATTGATTTTTGTGAAACGCCACAGCCTTTTGCCATGTGAAATGATCCTGCTTTACCATTTTTTAAAAATTTATGTCCCTATTTTAAAGGAATGGCTGGAAAAATGCGCGGCATATTGCACTATTTATTTATTTAGGTTAACATCTTGCCATGTTTAATATAAAGCAACTAAATGCCATTGATAATATTCTCAAAAAAAATCTGATATCCTCTGGAATTGACCATGTCATTTTTATGGATATGGGGGGCAATGCCATTGCCAAACTTGATAACGGCACTGCCAAATTTGACTCCACCGCATTTGCTGCCCTTGCTGCCGGTAATTTTGCCGCAGTGGATGCCATGGCAAAACTTGTGGGGGAATCTGAATTTTCCTTATTGTTTCACAAGGGTGAAAAGTCCAGTATTCATTTCAATAAAGTAAATGATGACATGCTGCTTATTTCCATGTTTAATAAAGATATTTCCCTGGGTTTGGTTCGGTTGAAAGTTGCCGCAACCATAAAGGAACTCAATGAGATTTTATAGATGAAACCATGGCCGGAAAGGTAGCTGTTTTTACCTTTCATTGCATATTTGTTCATGGTCATGCAGGGAATTATAGTTATTCATGTATGGATTTTAAAATTTTAAACCCACGAATCCGAAAAAAGGCTTGGGGAGGGCGGATTTGGCGCTCATCAATGTAAAAACCAAAGAAATTCAGATTAAAATTGTTTACTATGGCCCGGGGCGGGGCGGTAAAACCACCAATCTGGAATATATAAATCATAATTACAGGGATCGGATCAAAACAGAGATGGTCAGCTTGAAAACCCATGATGACCGAACGCTTTTTTTTGATTTTTTACCCTTTGATGTGGGTAAGATAAAAGGGTTTGAGGTCACCATACAATTGTATACCGTTCCCGGACAGGCCAAATATAATGCAACCAGACGATTGGTGCTAAGGGGCGTTGACGGCATCGTATTTGTGGCAGATGTCCAAAAAGAGCAGCGTAAAAAAAATATTGAATCCCTGAACCAGTTGTACGAAAATCTTAAAACCTACGATCTTAATATCTTTAAAATTCCCCTTGTCATGCAATATAATAAAATAGATTTAAAAGAGTTGGATATCCCCATCCTGTCTTCTAAAATCATGCAGAAAGACTTAAACTCTCAATTGAGAGTTCCCGCATTTGAGGCCAGTGCCCTGACCGGGGGAAACGTTATTCCCACTTTGAAAAAAGTGATAACCATGACATTGGCATCCATCCAGGATCAGTTCTTTTAAGGAGGCTTTTTTGAATTCAACCATGGATCTTGAACAAGTCATTGGTGCCTTGAAATCCAATGTTCAAAAAAATGAGATTGACCTATTTCAAAAGCAGCTTTTAAATTTTAAAGATCAGTTTCAAGGCAATACCCGGGTGGCATCCATTATTAAAATGATGCAATCCATTGGAAAATATATTGCAGCCCGGAAAGACAGCGCCCATAAAGATGCGTTGCCTGTTTTAGATTTCATCACCGGTCAGCTTGAAAAAATATCCCAGAATCCGAACCTTAAAAAAGAACAGGCCGATGAAATTTTATCCCGGTGTGCTCAACATTTCAATCGCCTGAAAAAGTCCATTGCCGACGGTCCCGGGGTTTCAAATAAAGAAATACAGGATTTAAAGTCTGTTATTTTTGCCATTGACTGGGAAATCTCCCCCTCAACCTTAAAGGGCTTAAATGACGTGGTCACCCGGTTGATGGTAAAATTTAAATCCCATAAAATTCATTATACTTTTTTAAAAATCATCAATAATGTCGGGCAGTATATTGCCAGGGAAAAGGCCCATGCCCATACAGATTCCATCCCTTTTTTGCATTCTGTTTTTGAGCATTTTGAAAAGGTCGTTCAAACCCCTGAAATGCCGTTGAATGAGAAAAAAACGCTTTTAAAAAAGGATATGATACGGTTCAAGAGCTTTAGCCGGACAACAGAGCAACCGGATCATCAGATATCACCCCGGTCCGGGGATGGGGAGCAGGAGGAATCTATTCAACCGGCCTTGTTCCATCTTGGATCGTCCCCCTCCCAGTCATCTGATGATATTCCGGAATTGAACCTTCTTTCTGAAAATGAGTCCAGGTTGACGGCAAAAAAAGCGGCACCGGCACCCTTGACATCTGCATTGGCGGATAAAGAAAAGATGCCTTCGACACCACGGGATGTCATGGATGATCTTTTCACCGTTAAAAAAACATCTGCAGATGATTTGCTGGATGCCATTCATCTGGGTAATGGTCATGAAAGTGAAATAGCCGCACAATTAGATGCTGATGCTGAGATCGAGGGGGTAAAAAAAATTATTCCCCGTCGTTTGGACAATGAACCCATACCGGAGATCGGCAGCCGTTTGGATCAATTTTTTAATCTTGAGGATGATTCTGAAGTTGAAACACCCGGAGCGTTGTCAGACAGGGAAAAGGTCCTTGAAAATGATCCAGAGGAAGGCATTGTGC
Organism: Desulfocicer vacuolatum DSM 3385; assembly: GCF_900176365.1. Lineage (GTDB taxonomy): Bacteria > Desulfobacterota > Desulfobacteria > Desulfobacterales > Desulfobacteraceae > Desulfocicer > Desulfocicer vacuolatum. The sequence goes on from NZ_FWXY01000007.1 coordinate 89,354, forward strand.
CATTTCAATATGAAGATGAAATTTCAGAGGCTATTCCAAGGGATATGGGTTCGTCCCAGGGTGCAATGGATGATCTGATAAATATCTTGAAAGAGCCGGGCAATTGTCTGGATCATGAAGTCGTTAAGAAAATTAATGAAGAGATACATAAACTTGAGACCCTGTGGGAAAATGATTCTGATAAGCTTCTTTTATTGAAGAGCATCTCTTGCCTGGTTCAGTTCATCAATGAGTCCAATGCTCCGGAACCTTTCCCCATGGAACCGACAGATGATGCGGCCATGGCTTCTGAATCTGATCATGGAAAGTTAACGGATTCTGGATTAATTGATGTAAAATCAGCAGCGTCTGAAATCACTGGGACAGAGGATATAACGATTCCCGGACCAGATGATTCTCAAACCACAACTTCCGGGGCAACAGATTCTGATGGGACAGCCATGGAAACGCCTTCCCCGGTATCCCCGGTATCACAAGGGGCTTCCAAAGGAATATGGCAGAAAATTAAATCCGTTTTTATTAAATAGAATGATTTTATTTTGTGAAGATTGTGGGCAAAAAAATGAATTAAAAGAGGGGTATGCCCGGAAAAAGCATGTTGTCTTTCGATGTGCTCATTGTAATTATCTCAATTCTTATCCGATTCCGGTATCCGCAAAAAAACACACTCTCACGGGGGATGAATTTTTAAAAAAACTTAAAACATTTCCCGAAATAATTGGTGTTTTTTTATACCATGAAAAAAAAGGTGTCATTGAAAATCAAATGCCGGGAATCTTGCAGGATGAAGATATTGATATATTGGGACGCTATTTAAGTGATAGCTTTATCACGGGGCAGGCTTTTGATGCAAATATCCATCAGATGATGGCGGTGATATCAGATAAATATATTACAATTCAAAGGGTTGAGCCCCATGTGTTTATTCTTTTTGCCGGCAAAACCCCTTCTTTGCCCCAAAAAATACAGGATCTTTTGGAAATAAGATGGTCGCTTTAAGAGATTTTTTGCAAATTGCCGGGGTGGAAGGGGTGGATAAATATATTTTTCTGGACAGCCGGGGAAAAATTTTAGTCAATACCATGAAACATCCCGCCACATCTTCCACCATGGTTTTTAATTGTGGCCGGAACCTGTCACTCATTGGCCGGAGCAATTTTAAATATGTTGTTTTTTCAAAAAGAGACGGAAAAAATATTTTAATTTTTCCGGTTGGCAAGTATACTCTTGGGGTGGTAAAACAACAAGGTATCAAAAATCAAGTTGTGGCAGATGCTGTTTTGGTATTTTTAAATATTCTAAGAAAAAAGGCATATACTAAAGGAGAAGATTCATGACCGCACAGATGACCATCTCGGTTTTCACCCTGGTGATATATCTCATTATTATATTTGTATTTAATAACGCTCGAATTAAATATGCCGGTGGGAAAGTTGGAAAGGTTATTAATCTTATTCTGGTAACGGTGTGCCTTTTGTTTGTTGCTGATTATGTTGAAATTTTTCATCCGTTTGTAAATCCGGAAATTCTGGATATCATCAAGGCGTTGTTCAGAACTGCGGCACTTTCCTTTCTGGCCTATGGCGGAGCCAAGGTGGCGGAATCATAAAAAAAGCTGTTAAAAAAAAGAGAACCACCCTTTTTTGTTTTTTTTCGATTTTTTGTCAATATTAAAATGTGACCGTAAAAGTTCGATGATTCGTGTCATATCATTAACTATTTTTTCCTTTCCCTTTGAGTCAGTTTGATAGGTTGCCACGTAATCCAGGATTTTTTCGATGTCCTTTAAGGAGTTGTTCAAAGGCTGAGTGCCTAAGAGATCACCGGTGGCCTGTAAAACCAGACCACAATATTCTGAGAATCCTGAAATTAAAAAGTTATTTGTTTTTTCAATGTGCGGCATTGCTTCCAGGGCAGATTCAATGGCCTGCAAATTTGTATTTTCATCATTATCCGGATGATAATTTTTAAATACTGTTTTAAGCTCCATGACAAGCTTTTGTTTACTTTCCTTAAATAGAGACTCTGATCGGTTAGCACCTATTTCCTCCACAATGTTTTTTTTTATGGCTTGAAATATATCGTTGAAGATAATTATTGCTTCGGAATAATTTTCAGATGTCTCCCCATGGGAAGCGGTTGTTGTTTCTTCCTTTTGTTCAATCAACCCCGAGGAGATCACAGAAAATAAAATCTTGTACACAGCAAACTCATCATAACCGCTTTCAGTGGTAATCTGACCTACTGTTCGAATGCCGTCAATCAGGGAAAGGACTCTCCATTCATTGGCATTGAGCTTTATTTCTTCATTACTCTGAACCTTTCCGGATATTTTAAATACCAGTTCATCGCTGGGGATTAGCTCCCTGAGAACAGAAAGTTCGTCAATTCTTCGGGATGCTTCAAGAATCAGCTTCATGGGATTGAGCTGAATGATGATCATGCCTTTTAAATTCAGTTGTGCATCCTGGTATTTAAATTTGCCCTTTTTCCAGAAAAAAATATTGTAGAGTATGGTTTCTGCTTGTTTGGTACTGTATTTTTTCAAGGTATCAATGGAAATATATCCCTTGTCCACCAATATTTTTCCCAGATGAACCCTTGTTTCTTTTCCAGTGGCGATGGATTCCTTGAGTTGCCGGGCCGATGTGACGTTGTCATTTCGCAGCAAAAATCCAAGCCGGGTTTCCTTGAGAGATGATGATGCGTAAACAATGGTTCCATGTTCAAAAAATACACGGCTTTTTTCATTCTCACAGGTTACAGTGAGCACACCTGTTTTTTGTTCATTGCATAAAAGCTGAAGAACGCTTGCAAGCGTCAGGCCTTCGAAATCACCCTGGAGATTCATAGTACCCTTTCAGTCACATATGGTGGCTTTTAGTTTAAACTGTTTTTTATAACTGCCACGGGTAGACCGATGTGCAGTATGAACTCCTCCCATGGCAATTATAAAAATAATGCCATATTATGTCATATTCTTTTTTTCAATACAACCATCAAAAATATGGATATAATTCATTTAAATTAAACCTGAAAATTATCATTTCAGCAAGTGGAATATTTTGCAAAAAGAACGTGGAAAATCGGGAAATTCAACGCTGGCTTTTAATGGGTTGACACTTGATGGAAACCCTGCGATAAATCCTCTTTTTAAAAAAGAGGGGATAAAAATGTTTAAAAAAGGGCAGCGGTGGATCAGCCGCATGGAGCCGGAACTGGGCTTGGGCACACTCCGTGCGGTGGAAAACAACGGGAGAAGGGTGTGCATTCAATTTGAGGCAAGCGATTTGGTCCGGCATTATTCCATGGAGAGTGCCCCCCTTGAAAGGGCCTGCTTTTCTCCGGGGGATGTTGTTTTCTTAAGGGATTCAAGCACGTTTACAGTGACCAAAGTGGAAACCAAAGACGGGCTTTTTCATTACCATGGCAAGGGCAATGTTGTTTCAGAGGAGAAGCTTTCCGACACCATGTCCTTTTCCACGCCTAAGGAACGTCTGGGGGCCGGGTTATTTGATGCCACATCCACCTTTGATTTGAGACTGCAGGCCAGAAATCTTTTGCATCAATACCACCGTTCCAGCGTTATGGGGTTTCTTGGGGGACGTGTGGAATTGATTCCCCACCAGTTTTATATTGCAGGGGCGGTTGCATCCCGCTATCTTCCCCGTGTTTTACTGGCCGATGAAACAGGGCTTGGCAAGACCATTGAGGCCAGTCTGATCATGCATCGCCTTTTGTTGAGCGAGCGAATTTCCCGGGTATTGATTCTGGTGCCGGACTCTCTGGTGCACCAGTGGTTTGTGGAGATGTACCGTCGCTTTAATCTCTCTTTTTCCATTGTAAATGAGTCGTTTTTGGCCTGCATAAAAAAAACCGACAACCTTTTTCTGGAAGAACAGCTGTTCATCTGTCCCATGCACTGCATGGAGGAAAATTTCTTTTTAAAACAGCGGGCCCTTGATGCCCCATGGGACATGGTGGTGGTGGATGAGGCCCATCATGTGGATCCTTGTGGTGAGACCCATGGGTTTTTAAAACACATTGGCCACGGATCTGCCGGAATGATGCTTCTTACAGCCACCCCGGAACAATTGGGTGTTGAACGTCACTTTGCCCATTTAAAACTTCTTGATCCCCACAGATATACCACCCTTGATGCCCATCGGAAGGAAGCAGCCGCCTATGAGAAAACCGTTCAGGAACTGAGCGCGCACATGGAAAAGCAGGTGGGTAGGGATGGAACATTGGGTAAATCCCTTGAAATGCGCTTGGATTGTTATGGACCGGGCCGCTCAATTTTTAGAAATACCCGGGCCGTGATTAAAGGCTTTCCTGTTCGAAAAGGTGAAATTTATCCTCTGTTGTCCCCCCATGACGAGATAAGGTGGCTTGCCCGGCTGTTAAAACAGTTGAAATCGGAAAAAGTGCTTTTGATTTGCAGCACCAGAGAGCGTGCAATGGCCATTGGCAAGGTATTAAGGGAGGTAATGACACTAAAATTCACCCAGTTTGATGAGTCCATGACCCTTCTCCAGCGGGATCGCAGCGCTGCCTGGTTTTCGGAAAAAGAGGGTGCCAGACTCATGATTTGCTCCGAAATCGGGTCTGAAGGTCGAAATTTCCAATTTTGCCATCATCTGGTGTTGTTTGATCTTCCCCGCAATCCAGAGCTTCTGGAGCAGCGCATCGGACGGCTGGATCGCATTGGCCAGGCCCGGGACATAGAAATCCATGTCCCCTTTTTAAAGGGCAGTTCCCAGGAGGTGCTGGCCCGGTGGTACAAAGACGGCACCGGTATTTTTCACGGTCATGTCAGCGGGCTTTGCCAGATCCATGGGCGTTTTAAGTCCACATTAAATTCTCTTTGCAATGCCTGTGACCAGGGGAATACCCTGGATGGCCGGGCCCTTGATGAACTTATTAAGGAAACCCACATCCACACCCGGGCAATTGAAGCGTCCCTGTCCCGGGGAAAAGATCGACTTCTGGAGCTTAATTCCTTCCGGCCCCAACCGGCCAGGGCCCTTATCAAGTCCATTGAGGCCCAGGACAATGACACCACCCTGGAGATGTTTTTATTATCTGTTTTTGATTTTTTCAATGTATTCCATGATGAAGTCATGCCACGGACACACACCCTTACCTTTGACATGGCCCATCCCGGCTTTCCTGTACCGGCCCTGAAGCAGGACGGCATGACCGTTACCTTTGACAGAAACATTGCCGTCACCCGGGGGGAGATGGACTTTATCACCTGGGATCACCCCCTGGTCCATGGTGCCATGGAATTGTTGCTGGGAACGGAAAAAGGAAATTGTGCCTTTGTTCAATACCGGTCCGATGGAGAGTTTTCATTGTTTTTGGAAGCAATTTATCTGTTGGAATGTGTGGTTCCGGCACATCTTCACATGGACAGATTTCTGCCGGTCACCCCCATCCGGGTGGTGGTGAATCATCGCCTTGAAGATGTAACAAAGGAATATGTCGGGCAAATTTTTTCAAAAAGACTCATGGATGGAACAGGGGCATTTTTACGCGAATATCCTGAAATAAAAGAGGTGTTGCTGCCGGGGATGATCCGGGCATGTGCTGACCTGGCTGAAAAGCAATCAAAGCAGATCATGGCAACGGCCGGTGAAGAGATGGGCCTTGTACTGGGAAAAGAGGTGGAGCGCCTGACCCGGCTTCAACAGAAAAACCCCGCAGTGGGTGGAGATGAAGTTGACCTGGCCCGCACCCATCTTCAAGATCTTAAAAAAGGCCTTGCAACGGCCAGGCCCAGGCTGGATGCCCTTCGCATGATCTACCAGTCAGTTTGACCCATCCAACACTTCACGCACCGCAGTGGCCAGCTCATGTCGATCCAGAGGTTTGGCAAGAAATCGCCTGATCCCCAGACTTGCGGCATCCAGGGCATTTATTTTTTCGGTGAATCCGGTACACAAAATAATGGGAATCTCCGGTCGAATTTCAAGAAGATTCCGGGCCAGTTCATCTCCGGAAAGATCTGCCATGGTCATGTCGGTGATCACCAGATCAAAGTCCCGGGGGGTTGTTGTAAATTGTGCCAGTGCATTCCGGGGGGTATTATGACAGGTCACCTTGTAACCCAGTCGTTCCAGCATTTTATGGGCCAGTTTCAACAAAGAGGGCTCATCATCCACAAACAAAATATGCTCATTTCCCCCTGGGATTGCATGATCCGTGGCCGGGACTGTTCCGGGACCATGGGGCACTGCCGGAAAAATAACATGCACTTTGGTTCCTTTTTCCGGTGAGGAATCAATGGCAATGGCACCATCATGGTTGCTCACAATACCGTGGACAACGGCTAGCCCAAGCCCTGTGCCCTTTCCCACATCCTTGGTGGTAAAATAAGGATCAAATATTTTTTCCATGATTGCAGGATCAATTCCCCCACCGGTGTCATGCACAGTTAACCGCACATACTCCCCGGGGGGCATTTTTTTAAAGTGCTGAGATAATTGAAATTCTTTTTGAAGATGCATTGTATCAAGGGAGATGGTCAGTGTGCCCTGACGGTTTTCCATGGCATGGGCACCGTTGGTACTTAAATTAAGAATAATCTGCTGAATCTGGGTGGCATCGGCATCAATGGCCGGTAGGGTTTCCGGGATTTTTGATTTTATTTCAATGGTGGTGGGAATGGATGCCCGTAACAGCGCCACAGATTCCCCGGCAAGGGCATTGATTGCAATGGGCTTACGATTGACTTCTGTTTTGCGACTGAAACTTAAAAGTTGCCGAACCACATCCTTGGCCCTGAGGGTGGCTGTTTTGATTTCCTGCAAATTAAGCCGGGCCGGATTCCAGTCCGGTACATCATCCATGGCAAGTTCCATATTTCCCAGAATAATACCCAGGATATTATTAAAATCATGGGCAATTCCCCCACTCAGGGTGCCAATGGCCTCCATTTTATGGGCATGCTGGAGCTGGGCCTCCATGTCTTTTTCCCTGGTGATGTCCATGATAAACCCTTCTATGCAGTCAATGCCTTCAGAATCATCATCCGTCATCACCCCGATCCCCTTTTCCCATACCCATCGGGTTCTCCCGTTTTTATCAATAAGGGGGTACTTGATTTGAAAATGATCTTTTACACCCAGGGCCGCTTGAACTTCATCCCAGACTTTTTTTCGATGGGATGCTGCAATAAGATCCCCAAAGGCAACCACCCGATTGTTTTCCACTTCATCCCGGTTATAACCGGTGAGTTGCCGGCACCCTTCACTGACAAATTCCATGCTCCATTTGAAATCATTTTTACATCGATAGGCCATGCCCGGCAGGTTGGAGAGCAACCGTTTCAAAGCCACCCTGTTTTCCCGGACTTCCTGCTGGGCTTTTTTCCGCGCGGCCACCTGATAAACAAATGATAAAAGACGATCCATGTTCACCGGTTTAATTTCATATCCAATGACCTGGGGGACCTTCACCGATTCAATGGCACTTTCCAGGGAGGCGTTGCCGGTTATCATGATAAACTCAGTGGCAGGGGCCGGTAAGGTGAGTTTTTTCACCAGCTCCTGCCCTGCTGTGTCAGGAAGTTTCACATCCACAAAGGCAAGATCAAACGGCTCTTGTTTAAAAAGCACAAGTGCTTCTTTACCACTATTGGCAACAGCCACCTGATAGGAAGCCAGTTCAAAAATATCTTTTATATTTTCTGCCAGATGTTTGTCATCATCCACCACAGCAATTTTAAAAATGCCGGCCATATTATCCTCTTTGCTTTTTTTATGCATCTTCTGCCCGACCCACAATGGGAAGTGTTATGAGAAAAGTGGCGCCATTGTCCTTTTCCGATGTCACGGTGATATCGCCATGGTGTTTTTCAATGACATTGTGGGTAATGGAAAGCCCAAATCCCATTCCTTTGGCCCGGGTGGTAAAAAGGGGTTCAAACACCCGGTGAAGAATGGCCTTGTCAATGCCCGGGCCTGTATCTGAAAAGTAAATATAAAGATAATCAGTATCTTTATATTTTCCTCTAATATCAAGTGTGCCATGGCCCTCCATGGACAACACAGCGTTTTTTATAATATTTTTAAAGGCCAGCAGCAACGCCTCCTTATCCCCGTCAACCGTGATATCGTCATCTGGGAAATTTATAGTCACTGCCACGTCCAGAAGATCTGATGTTTCAATGGCGTTGCCAATGAGGGAAACCACATTTAATAATTTAAACTCAAGGGTGGTTACCTGGGTGAGATTGGCAAGGCTTCGAATGACGCTGTCTCCTGCCCCCACTGCAGATTTAATGCGATCCAGGTGGGTTTTTACCTTTTCATCGGCATCAACCAATACCATACTGAGAAAATATGCCGAGCTGTCAATTACCCCAAGGGAGTTTTTCAACTCATGGGAGATATTGCCGGACAATTCCCCAATGGTTGCAAGTTTTTCTTTTCTCAACAGCGATTCCTGGGCAAGATTTAACTCTCTGGTTCTTTTCTTAACAATTTCTTCCAGGTGATTCCTGTGCGCCTGTAGGGCCTTTTCTGCCTTTATCCGTTGAGTAATTTCATGATCCAGTTCATCCCGTGATGCTGTAACTGCTTTGATATTTTGAATCATCTGACGAAATGTCCGGGCCAGATTTCCAATTTCGTTTGTTGCGGTTACATCAATGGTGGCATTAAAATTTCCCATGGAAATTTTTCTGGCCGATCGTTCCAGACTGGATAGCGGCGTAAAAAAATATTTCCGGGAAAGCCAGAAAACAGTAAAAACAATGGAGGTCACAAGGGTAATTAATAAGAAAACAGTCATAAAGCTGGTGAATAAAATCTGTTTTTTTACGCGGTCCAATGTCATTGCAATGAAAATTTCACCAATGGGGGTGGCATCATTTAAAATAGACACGGTTTTGTGGATAAATCGATGGTCTGTTTTAAAAAATTCAGTGTTTTCCCCCCGGTACCGGGGGATTGCCCGGGTTTTGATGTTTTGATGATCATCCCTGACATTGACATACACAATATCTTCATAGAAAAAAAGGGAATCAACATAGTCATTGACATATTCGTGATTGTACTGCCACAAGGCAATGACAAGGCTTTTTTCGGCTCGGGAGGCGATTTTATTGAGCTGCGCGTATAATTTTTTTTCAATGGCCTGAATATTGTAAAGCGTCAGGCCACACGAAAAAAGAATAATAATCACAGTGACCACCGTCACCAGCCCAAAGGTGAACTGGCTACGGATACTGCCTCTATCCGGTAAAATGTTCATGATGGCCGCTCCGGGAAAAGCAAATAATTGAGGGAGGCAATTTTTTACCATGTATCATCTTACATGTTTTTCACGTTTTTTCAACGCAATACCGCCAAAATTTAAAAAACAGCGTCATCAGTGGGCATTGGCAAGGAAAATTGCCCGCACCGGGGCCGGATAACCTTCAACGGTTTTACCGGGGTCTGCCGGGTCCAGGAAATCATCCAGGGATTCTGTTTGAATCCATGGGGTTTTTCGCTGCTCCCCAGGGGTGGTGGCAGAGACATCCACACACCGAATATTGTGAAACCCGGTGCGCTTGAGCCAAGAAGTCATGGCTTTAATACTGGGGATGAAAAACACATTTCGCATCTTGGCGTATCTATTTTCAGGAAAAAGACAAACATCATCGGTGGAATCAATAATGAGGTTTTCCAATACCAGTTCTCCCCCTTTTTTAAGGGAGTCATGGATTTTTTTCAACATATCCAGGGGAGATTTGCGGTGGTAAAGGACACCCATGCAAAAAACAGTATCAAAATAGTGATCTGCCACGGGAAATTCATCAAAGGTAAAGGGAAGATTGGCCACCCGGGGCAATTTTAAATATTTTTGCAGGGCAAGATATTGAAAGTAAAAGGTGTGCTGGGGTTCCAGCCCCACCACCAGGGATGGATCAAAGGCGGCCATGCGAAACATATAATAACCGTTGCTTGCGCCTATATCTAAAATGCGCCTGCGATGAAGGGGGGCAATGTGTGGAATAAACCGGTCCCATTTGATGAAACTTTGCCATTCAGTATCAATAAAGGTGCCAAACAGTTCAAAGGGGCCCTTGCGCCAGGGGCACATGCGGTACAAGGCTGCTTCCAGCCCAGACTTCTGGGTCTGGGAAATATCTCCACACCCGCCCCCTGTAACGGTTTGGGATGCAAGATCACAGCTTGAAGGTATAATGTCGGGAAGGGTATCAATGGCTGTGGCGTATTTTAAAATATTTCCCCGGGGTGTTTCAAAAAGAGATCTTTTTTGTTCCAGGGCTTTATTGAGCTGATCTTTAAAAGGGGGTTCATTTAACTGCTCAATCAGTACTTTGTTAAATTCATCAACAATTTCAGGAATCATGAATTTTCTATCCTATTTAACGGCAAGCATGGCAGCAAAATTAAACCATTTAAGCCAGGTGTCCATTTTTGTGAATCCGGCCAGCATCAATCGATCCCGGTGCTGTTCCAAAGTGTCCGGCACCAGAACATCCTCCAGTGCATCCCGTTTCTGGCTTATTTCAAGGTCTGAGTAACCGTTTTCCCGTTTGAATTTTCTATAAAATTTTTGCTGGAGCAAATCAATATCAACGGTGTCATGAATAACTTTTTCCGTAAGGAGCAAAATCCCCCCGGGGTTAAGCCCTTGATAAATTGATTGAATGAGCCCATCTCTTTTGTCCGGGGAGATAAACTGAAGGGTAAGGTTGAGCACCACCACCGAGGCATTTGCAATGGGAATATTTTCCACAAAGTCACACACCAGTGATAAAGAGGTGTTGAACTCTTTTTTCTTTAATCGCTTTTGATATTGATCCAGCATGGGTTGAGAACTGTCCACTGCCACCATATTAAAGGCTGTCTCTTTCATATTATGATGAAACTGCATCCCAAAATTACCGTGGGAACACCCAAGATCATAAATCCGGGTTCCTTTTTGATAAAAGCCAGCAGCCAGTTGGGCCTGACGTCGGACACACTCCTTATATAAAGGTACAGAGCGTGTTATCATATCATCAAATACATGGACCACCTTTTCATTGAATTCAAAGGGCGGTACCAGATCTTTTTTTTCTTTAAACAATGTGTCTTTTTTCATAAAAAATCGGCAAAAGAACTCCCGGGGCTTTAGGCCCGGGGAGGAATTGCCGCTTCCATTTTGTAATTGTCGTTTGTATGGAAAACTGTTTAATACTCCCGTCAAATATGGCGGGTTTCCTTTTTTTGTCAACCAGACATCATACATTATCCGGCCAATTTAGTTAAGTGCTTTTTCATTATAACTACCATGGGTAGACCGTATTGTTACCGATTCTGACCGGCGGCACTGTTCAACAACGTTTTATCAATAATCCCGCTTACCGAAACCAACGATTCAGTAATAACGAAGGATTTTAGAAAATCTCATTGCCTTGTCTTCTCTGTGGGCGGGACTATTGATAAAACGCTTTTAGTTACAAGGATGGCGAGAGCAGTGATGGACAATCGTTCGATAATATGTCAGCACCGTGATTTTGCAATGCGGCCGCTTAACATGCTTTAACCCTGTCTCCTGAATCCTGGGCTTTGACATGTTGTGCTGGCTTACCCGGAGACCAGGCCTTATATGCTGTTTCTGTTCGTCGGCTCATAGTTTTGCGCTCCAACTTCCTTTAGACGGTTCCGCCCTTGTTTTCGGCTAATACTTGTGTTAACTGTAGCTCGGTTAACAGAATTCACGTATAGGGGACTTGCACCCCATAAGTTCATGCCCATGCCGGGCGTACACAAAGCACTACAGCGAACATAGTCGCTGAATTAAGAGTTATTATAATCTATACCGGTACTCAAAAAATTTGCCCCCATTTTTTTGAGAAAGTTCCGGATGCAGTAATTGTTTTATTAAAAATTCCGAGATGTAATTATCAGCTTCAATATATTGATTTTAAAGTTGATTAAAAAATAAAATGTTGTAGGACTTTTGATGGAGTCTTACATTCTTCTGAGATATTATTAATTCTGACTTACAGGAGCTTTCTATGAATCTGACTGAAAATCTGGGTAAAAAATTTGTTATCACCACCGAACTCGGGCCGGTAAAAGGTGTCCTTGCAGATAAATCTCTGGAAAAAGCCGGTGAGTATCTTTCATTGGACGGTATCAATATTCACGACTGCCCGATGGGTAATCTGCGGATAAATTCGGTTGCTATGGCGAGCCTGGTTCAGAATAAACTCGGTATAGAAGCCGTACCTCATTTCACATGCAGAGACCGGAGTCTTCTGGGTACTCAGGCCGATCTGCTCGGTGCTCACGCTCTGGGTATACGCAATATTCTGGTGACAACCGGTGACCCCCCGAAACACGGGCCTTATCCGTCTAAACCGGTTTATGACTACAGCACCTTCGAGCTTATCCGGCTTATCAGAAAAATGAACAGCGGGCTGGACTACAATGAAAAGGAATTCGGAGGGAAAACAGATTTTAAAATCGCATGTACGGCCATGCCGACAGCAAGAAATCCCGAACGCGAACTGGAAAGAATGAAAAAGAAAATATCAGCCGGAGCGGATTTTTTTCAGAGCCAGGTTGTGTATGATTCCGAAAAAGCTGTAAGTTTTCTAAGAGAAGCCCGGAAGCTTGGTAAACCTATACTGACAGGGGTGATGCCTTTAAAAAGTGTGAAGATGGCAAGGTTTATGAATAAGAATGTGGAAGGCATTGATGTTCCCGAAGAGGTTATCTCCCGCATGGAAAATGACGGGGCAGACGGAATTGAAATCACCTGTGATTTTATAAAAGAAATCGCCGAACATACTGACGGTATTCATATTATGGCAATGGGTGATGTGAAAGGCACAAACCGTATTATCGAATTTGTAAATACACTGGTCGGCAGATAATAGAAGATAGAGTTTCAGAAAGATAAGAATACCGGAAATGCTCACAAGGGCTAACCCGGCGCTGCACACGGACACAGATGGCCGGCTCCTCCGCCCTCTGTGCCGGTGATCTTGACGTTATCTTCCAAAAACAACGTTGAAAACATAAATAATTGGTTCAAAAAATAATTATTTTTTTCTAAAACGGAGCAACTATGGTTACTTGTTATTTAAAATACGTAATTGATCCCTATAAAATTGAAGAGTTCGAAGTTTATGCAAAAATGTGGATACCTTTGGTAAACAAATTTGGTGGAACTCACCATGGATATTTTCTACCGCATGAAGGAGCGAATAACATTGCGGTTGCTTTATTCAGCTTTCCATCTTTGGCAGATTATGAGACCTACCGAAATAAAATGTGGAAAGATCCAGACTGTATGAAAGCATTTGAACATTCTGAAAAAACCAGATGTATCGTAAGTTATGAACGTAGTTTTATGAATCCGATTTTTGAATAAAAAAACAAAGGGTTTAGGTGTCCTTGTCAAGGATTTTAAAAGGTTAATTCCTGACACTTAAAGATACCGCAGATTCCCAGTCATCCCCCGTGTAGTCTGACTCAGTCTCTATGATGAGAAGAGTCCTCAATTGTTTCATTCAGATTTAAAGAGTTTGAAAAACGGATTACAGTCTTCCATATAACCGCCACGGGTGGACCGCATTCTGACCTCGCTCCGCCCACAACAAAGTTAGAAATACTCCCCTGGTTAACGGAGTATTTCATATAAAAAACGTATAGTGGCCCAGCTTATGATTAACCCCAAACTTCAATTTGCGTAAATTGCCGAATCTAAGGCTTAACCAGACCGCGAGAATCTCTACTGCTTTTCTGGAGGTTGGTGGCGCGGCTGATTAGTTTTGCATTCACGGCGGCTCCGCCGCCGTGTTAAAAGCACAAACATTGTTTACAATAGATTTTGTTCCAGCAGGTGTTTTTCCCATCCTTTTCCCCAAAGATCCGGAACGGTCTCTTCAACGGGCAGAATAGATTCATAGCTTACATTAAACCCATCGAAAATTTTGATTAACACATCTTTGTCCTGTGCAAGCCAGATACAATACCGTATCCCCTCCTTCTCATTAAAGTATGTCCGTACCCAGGTTGCTGACTCCACCTTTGCCATTTTTTGCCAATTGGACTGCACCACCTTTAAATCCATATCTAAATTTTTGTGGACAGTCATAAATTGTCTCATCTTAGCCATTTTCAGCCTCCCTTAGGAATGGGTTATAAATAACTTACCCATTTCAGAACACAGATCTGTTGAACCACGGAACATGTAGATTTTAAGATGGGAATGTTATTTCGTGCTCATTCCTTAATATTACAATGGTTCGATAATCATTGTGCTACCGCAGCACTCCGAAAATTAAGGCGTTAGTTATAGAATTAAGGTAGGTTTTAATTTAGTATATAGTGTTGTGGACCCCCTTGGCAAGACAAAATTTCATGGTTCCATTCTCTATCTTCATGGTGACAGGATGCTCTGCCATGTGGGTTAAACGGAAGGCCTGGGAAGGACTCGGCATCGTTCCGCGATTTCAGGCACCATATGTTCCCACTCAATGGCCATCATATGGACCCCGGCAATGCCCTCCATCTCTTTAAATTCCTCCACCTGTTCTATCGCAAATTTGATGCCCTCCTCTGCCTGGTCTTTTTTTTCAACCCCTTTGAGACGTTTAATAACACTGTCCGGCACATCCATACCGGGAACAAATTTTTTCATGAAATTTGCCATGCCCACATTTTTCATGGGGGTCACCCCGGCAAGGATATAACATTTTTCGTGGAGTCCCATGTCCACGGCCCGGCGCATGAATTCCCTGAATTTATCCATGTTGTAAATGCACTGGGTCTGGATAAAATCTGCCCCTGCGTTTATCTTGGCTGCCAGGCGGTATACCCTGTAATCAAAGGGATCTGCAAAGGGGTTGCAGGCGGCCCCCACAAACAGCCGGGGGGGGACATCAATCTCTTCACCGTTGGCAAAGGTGCCCTCATCCCGCATGGTGGTCACAAGTTTAATTAACTGCATGGAATCAATGTCATGGACGTTTTTGGCCTGGGGATGGTTCCCAAAGGTTTGATGATCCCCGGAAAGACAGAGCATGTTTTTAATGCCCAATGCCTGGGCTCCCAGTATGTCAGCGGTGATGGCCAGGCGGTTTCTGTCCCGGCACACCATTTGGAAATTGGGTTCCATGCCTTCATGCACCATGAGGTGGGATGCGGCAAGGCTGGACATTCTCACCACAGCTGTTTGATTGTCTGTGATGTTCACAGCATCCACATTGCCTTTAAGATGTTGAAATTTTTCCACAAGATGTTCCACATTGGCCCCTTTGGGGGGGCCGCATTCGCCGGTGAAGGCAAAATGTCCGGCAGTGAGCACTTTTTCAAGATTGCTTCCTGATTTCAGATCACTCATGGGTTATTCTCCTTATTTGCATTTTTTGGCATGTTTCATTTATGGTTTACACTTTCCAGAACAATGTTCCCATTTTGAGGATAAATTTTCAAAAAAGTGTAAACTACTTTTGAAGTTGTATGAAAGATGCCTATTTTTTTATTAACAATAAAATTTCCGGCTAACCTCAGCAGAGCCCCCCCCCGAGGGGTAATAGGAACCGGCCAATGGAGCTGTCTACAGTTCCGGGCCGGGACCATTACCCCTCGGGGGGGCGGCGTAATGCCGTTTTTTATATTCGTGATGGTCAAACCGAGCTGGGATATGAGTTCTGCCCGGGCCGGTTATTGGGTTAATTCTTCCCGGATGCTTTGCCGGGGACCGCCGTCCCTGGCAGAGCGCCAGTCCCTTAGCTCCCTAACCTTCATAAGGTCCTCCAGTTTTCCCAGCTCCATTTTTCTTGCAACAATGTGATCCCAGATGCACTGGGTGTCAGGATTGATTTCACATTTGGTTTGGGATGATCCGCCGCAGGGACCGTGGAGAAGGCTTTTGGCACACCGGGCAATGGGACAAAGGCCTTCAAAATCGTGGATAATACAGGTGCCGCAACCGGCGCACCGCTCTTCCCAGATGCCATGGGCCACTGCCCCGCCGTAAAAGGTGGTGTTCACAGCGGGATAAAACTTCTGGCCGGGGTAGGCCTCGGACAGAAATTGGGGACCCACTCCGCAGGCCATGGAGAGTACAGCGTCATAATCGTTGACTTTATCCCTTAATTGCTCAACATATTCGTTGTCGCACTGGCGTTCAATGATGGTGGTGTCTATGGTCAAAGGGCGATTTTCTTTTTTTCGGGCAATGCCCAGGGAGGATGCCAGGATTTCCACCTCCTTGAGTCCACCGGTGTTGCAAACGGTGACGCACCCTTTACATCCCACAATGAGAATTTTTTCTTGGGCCTCTATCATTGTCAATATTTCCGTTAATGGCTTACGATCGGCAACTATCATGGTTCACCTCTATTTTTATTTTTTTATGGGTGTGGGACCGAGTTTATGGATTTTTTCGGTCATTTCATGGGCAATCTCTGCAAATCGTCCCCCTTGGGCCGAGGAGAGATTATACATTTCCACCCGATCTGGATTCATGCCGATTTCTTCAAGTATTTTTTTTACATAGATTACTTTTTTTTTGGTTTTTATATTCCCGGTGAGAAAGTGACACTCTCCTTCCAGACATCCTGCCACATAGACACCGTCTGCACCGTCTTCAATGGCTTTGAGCAGATGGAGAATATCCACCCTGCCGGTGCACGGCACCTGCAGCACCTTTACTTCACTGGGATAGTTTAATCTCATGGAACCTGCCAGGTCCCCGGCTGCATAGGCTCAGTATTGACAGCAAAACGCAATGATGCGGGGTTCAAAGGAATCTGTCATGGCGCTCCTCCTTATGCCACATTGAACAGGGCATGGGTTTTGGCAAGTATCTGCCGATCGGTGAAATGGTTCAGGGTGATGGCCTTGGCCGGACATTCTGACACACATAGTCCACAGCCGTGGCACTCTCCGGGATCAATGACAGCATACCCCTCTTCATGGATGTAGGGGATTTCATAGGGACAGGTTCTCACACAGGTGAGACACACAGCACATTGATCCTGCTCCACCGTTGCCACAATGCCCCCCACCATGATGTCATCCCGGGAGATGATGCGCATGGCCCTTGCCGCCGCAGCCAGTGCCTGGGCAATGGTCTCTTCAACGGGTTTGGGAAAGTGGGCCAGACCTGCCACAAATAGACCATCCGAGGCAAAATCAACCGGCCTTAGTTTTGCATGGGCCTCCACCAGAAAGCCCTCTTCATTTACCGGAATTTTACAGGTTCCAAAGAGCTGTTTATTTTCATGGGGAACAATGCCCGATGCCAGCACCAGAAAATCAGGACGGATGGTGACGGGCATTTTGAGCACATGGTCTTCCACAATTAACTTCAAGCTATTGGTATCATCAATTTTAACCATGGGCTTTTTTTCAAGGTCATACCGGATGAAAACGATGCCCATTTCCCGGGCTTTTTGATAGAGATCCTCTCGGAATCCATAGGCCCTGATATCCCGGTAGAGAATATACACCCGGGCCTGGGGAGACAGGGTTTTCACCTCCATGGCACTTTTCAGGCTGTGGGTGCAGCATACCTTGCTGCAATAGGGGTTTTCATTGTTCCGGGAGCCCACACACTGGATGAACACCACGGATCGGCTTTTTTGAATGCGGGGTGTTTCGTTTTCAAGGACCTTGTCCATTTCAAGGTGGGTGAGAACATGGGGATGTTCACCATGGCAGTACTCCTTGGGCCGGTATTCCTTTCCGCCGGTGGCAATGACGGTGGCCCCATGTTCCACGGCTTCCCCAGAGGAGAGGGTGGTGATAAAATTACCCAGACTGCCCGTGGTTGATTTCACCTGGGTGTTTAAGAAAACTTTGATGTGCTCATGGCTTTCAACCTGGGTGATCCTTTCTTTAAGGTAGGGTTGAATGGGCTCTCCCTGCCAGGTGGATCTTAGCTCCCGGGCCACACCGCCCAGGCAATCCTCCCTTTCCACCAGCCATACCTGGAACCCCTGCCGGGCCACGGACAGGGCAGCCTCCATACCTGCAATACCGCCTCCCACCACCAACAGCGCTTTTTTAATGGAAAGTTTCACCTGATGCAGGGGTTCCACATGGGCCGCCTTGGCCACGGCCATGCGCACCAGATCCTTGGCTTTCTGGGTGGCTTTTTCCGGTTGGTTCATGTGGACCCAGGTGTTCTGGTCCCTTATGTTGGCCATTTCAAAGAGGTATTTGTTCAGGCCTGCGTCCCTTATGGTTTCCTGGAACAGGGCTTCATGGGTACGGGGGGAGCACGAGGCCACCACCACCCGGTTGATCTCCTTTTCCAGGATGATCTCTTTAATCTGTTCCTGGGTATCCTGGGAACAGGTGAACAGATTCTCCTCCACATGCACCACATAGGGCAGGGTGACGGCATAGTCCCGCACCGCAGGTACATCAGCAATGCCGCCGATGTTAATGCCGCAGTTGCACACAAATACACCAATGCGCGGAGCCATGCCGGAAAAGTCTCGTTCCGGCGGCAGTTCCCGGGTCCGGGTGAGGCGCCAGCGCTCCTGGGCCAGCAGGGTGGCGGCCATGGTGGCTGCTGCCGAGGCTTCCATGACAGACATGGGAATATCCTTGGGTTCCTGGAATGCGCCGCACACAAAAATTCCTTCCCGGGTGGTGTTCACAGGGGTCAGGTCCCGTGTGGATGCAAATTGATGACGGTTGAGGTCAATGTCCATTACCCTTGCCAGTTCCCGGGCGTTGCTGCAAGGGGCAAGGCCCACGGAAAGCACCACCATGTCAAAAATCTCCTGGGCTGTGGAGCCCGATTCTGTGGCATAATCAATGCGCAGTCTTTGATCTTTCATGGGAAAAATGGAGTGGATTCTGGAGCGAATAAAACGCACACCGTTTTCGTCTTCGGCCCGGATATTGTATTTGTCAAACTCCTTGCCATGGGTTCGCATGTCCATGAAGAAAATGGCGGTGTCCAGGGGGTGCTCACTGTGCTCCTTGGCAATCACCGCCTGTTTGTTGGCATACATGCAGCACAC
The DNA here is from genome assembly GCF_900176365.1 of Desulfocicer vacuolatum DSM 3385. Lineage (GTDB taxonomy): Bacteria > Desulfobacterota > Desulfobacteria > Desulfobacterales > Desulfobacteraceae > Desulfocicer > Desulfocicer vacuolatum. The sequence continues at coordinate 108,360 of NZ_FWXY01000007.1, forward strand.
ACCGGAGCAGTAACTGTGATCCCCCTGGTTGATGTCCCGGGAGCCCACGCACTGGAGCCAGGCAATTTTTCTGGGTTCTGTCTCATCCGAGGGGCATATTAGATGGCCTTCATGGGGGCCGGAGGCAGACAAAAGACGTTCAAACTCAATGCTGGTGACAATGTTGGGACAGGTGCCGTACCCATAGGTTTGATAAGGTGATGGATCAAAGGGGGTAAAACCCGGAGATAAAATCACGGCCCCCACCTGGATCTTCTGGACCACCGGGGTCATGGTGTGATCCACAGCTCCGGCAAGGCAGGCATCCACGCAGGCCATGCATTCCGAGCAATAGCCGCAGTTGAGACAGCGTTCGGCCTCCTTTTGCCCTTGTGTTTCCTCAAACCCCAGTTCCACTTCCTCAAAGTTGCCCCGGCGCTGTGCCAGGGGCAATTCCTGGATTTTGTGACGACGGGTTGGTGGAATCTCCTTGGAAAGCGGGGTATAGTCGCTTGCTTCTTCCATCTGATCATGGGCTGGGGTGGCCATGCTTCTACCGGCTTTCATATCTTTTCCTGCAAGGTATCTTGCAATGGATTCTGCTGTTTCCATGCCTGCGGCAATGGCAGAAATGGCCACACCGGGACCGGTTTGCACATCTCCTGCGGCAAAGACACCCTTTTGTCGTGTTTCAAAGGTGATCCCGTCCACCTCGGTGGTGCCCCACCGGGTGAGGGATATTTTTTCATTGGGGGAGATGGCCGACGTATCCGGTGTCTGGCCAATGGCCAGGATTAATTGATCAATGGAAATGTCATGATCACTACCCGGGATGGGAACGGGACGTCGTCGTCCGGATTTATCGGGTTCTCCAAGTTCCATATCAATGCATTTCAGTCCGGTGAGGACCTCATTGTGGCTTAACACTTCCCGGGGAGCACACAGATAAACGATTTCAACCCCTTCGGCTTGGGCAGCAGCTATCTCCTCTTCCCAGGCGGGCATCTCCTCCCGGGTTCTCCGGTAAAGGATGGTGGTCTTTTCTGCCCCCAGTCTCACTGCACTTCTTGCCACGTCAATGGCCACATTACCGCCGCCGATGATGGCCACATTTTTGCCCACACGGGTGGTGCCGGTTAAATTCAATTCCCTTAAAAAATCAACCCCCTGGCGCACATTATCAAGATTTTCACCGGGGATGCCAAGTTCAATGCCCTTGTGGGCACCCAGGCCCAGAAAAATAGCATCAAATCCCTCTGCCAGAAGGGAATCAACGGTGAGATTCTTTCCCAGGGGTGTGTTGAGCTTTATCTCAACCCCCAGCCGGGTGATCACCTCAATGTCTTTATCCAGGACATCCGGTGGCAGGCGATGGTCAGGAATCCCCACCCGGAGCATGCCGCCCGGTTTGGAAAGGGCCTCAAATATGGTGGCTTTTATACCCTTTCTGGCCAGGTGATAGGCACAGGAGAGACCGGCAGGGCCGGACCCGATGACAGCCACTTTTTTGCCTGTGTCCGGGGCACATTTAATGTCAATGTCCCTGGCATCATATTGATCTGCGGCCAGTCGCTTCAGGTCCCGGATGGCAATGGGCTCATCCACCTCGCACCGGCGGCAGGCATCTTCGCATTCATGGGGGCAGATCCGTCCCAGAACCCCGGGCAGGGGCAGCTGTTCCATTATGATTTCAAGGGCTTTTTTGTAATTACCCTGTTTTACCATTTGAACATAGCCCTGGACATTGAGGCCGGCAGGGCAGGTGAGGGTGCAGGGTGCCCGGTCCCCCTTGTCAATGGCAAATGCACTGGGCATGGCCTGGGGATAGAGTTTAAATGCAGCCCTTTTGGATGACAGACCTTCATCAAAGGCATTGGGCAGATCCACCGGACATACGGTGTGACACTCGCCACAGGCGGTGCATTTTTCCAAATCAACGAACCGGGGAGCCTTTGTGAGGGTCACTGTGAAATCTCCGGCACTGCCGTTAACGGCATTCACCGTGGTCATGGGCATCAATTCAATGTTGAGATGACGTCCTGCCTCCACAAGTTTCGGAGAGATGATACACATGGAGCAGTCATTGGTGGGAAAGGTTTTATCCAGTTGCGCCATTACGCCGCCAATGGCGGTGTCCTTTTCCACAAGATAGACAAGATAGCCTGCATCGGCAAGGTCCAGGGAGGCTTGAATCCCTGCAATGCCGGCGCCGACAACCATTACGGAGCCTGTTGTGTTTCCGGTCATTATGCGTCCTCCTTTTCAAGGCCATGGTCTGCCAGGTCCGGGCCAAGATAGGTGCGTTCATTTTCACCCAGAATACCCATGGCAAGACAGATGATGGTCCAGAGGTGGACCGTATGGTAAGAACCGCCGTAGTGGTGGCACATGTCTTCAATCTGAGCATGGCAGTTGTGGCAGGGGGTGATGACATAATCTGCCCCGGTTTCAATGATTTGATCAAATTTTATTTTTCCATAGGCCCGTCGCTGTTCTGTGTGACCTGCCTGGAGGGCACCGCCGCCACCGCCGCAGCAAAAATTGTTGGATCGGTTGGGAACCATGTCTATGAAATTTTCTTCACCCACCACTGTTTTAATGACAAATCTTAAGTCATTCACAATGTGATCAGATTCAATTTTTCTGGCGATGTTACAAGGGTCCTGCACAGTGAATTTTATTTTAAGATCCTTGTTCCAGTCTGAATTGACTTTCAAGGTGCCTTGTTTGATCCAAAGGGCAAACAGTTCAATGATGCTTTTTAACTCAAAGGTGTGGGGGATGTTGAATTTTCTCAATCCTTCCAGGATTGAATAGTAAGAATGTCCTCATTCCGTGTTGACCACCACTTTGGCCTTGATGTTATGTTCAATGTGGTGGGCAAACTCCTCCATGATATATCGCCACCCCTCATCATCGGCCAGGAACATGCAGTAATTTTCCCCTCCCCACATCACCGTGGGATAGGTCCAGTCCACACCGGTGAGGTGAAGCACTTTCCACAAAGGGCTCATCTCATCGGGTTCGGTGACCGGTTCCCGGGAGTTCTGGTTCAGCACCATATGGGCACCGGGACGGTCTGCGGTGATATTGAGGCCTTTAAAATCAGGTTGTTCCTCTTTGATTTCTTCTGCCACATCTTCAATGGTAAATACAAAATCTTCCTTGGGAACGCCCATGGCATTACCCGATCTGATGTGCTGGTCACAGGAGCCCCGGATGCCTTTGGGTCTTTTTTCCCGGGGCCAGGCTGCCCTGACATTGAAAATAAATTTGGGAATATTAATTTTCATGGGGCAGGCCGTTACACAGCGGCCGCACATGGTACACACCCAGGCCCAGGGATTTTTAACAATCTCTTCATCCATGCCTAAGAGGAGCATGCGTAAAAATTTTCTGGGGTCCATGTCATATTGTCCGCTGGCCGGACACCCGCCGGTGCAGGCCCCACAGGTGAGACACAGATCAAGATTTGCATCGGGCACACGGCTTGCCACCTGGTTTTTCAGTTCACAGGTGAGCTCATCAAGCGCAATTGAATCAGTCATTTTTTATTATCCCTCCTTAAAAATCAGGATATTTAAAGTGCTTGCGGCAATGATTTCTCTATTTTCCACCTTGCTTTTAATGAAAAAGCCGGTAGCATGTACTGGGTACTGGGTACTGGGTACTGGGTACATAAAAAATAGAGCGTGCCGTGCACACAGACTTATCGTAATTTAGCGGCATCAAGATATTCGCCAAGCTTTTCTTCTCCGCCAATGGTGATGATGTGTACCCCCTGGCACAGATCTTTAAGCCCTTTAATTGTATCGGCAAACAGCTCAATGCTTGCCCGGGTTTTATCCGGGGCCTTTAAAAGTTTTTGAACGGCCCATTCCGGCACCAGTCCGGATTTGAAATGGCGGTTGAGAAATTTCGCCATGCCCCCGGTGCGAAGGATCATAACCTCGGCGATGACCGGTACCCCAAAGGTGTTCACCTGTTTAATGAATTTTTCAAATTGATCCAGGTCAAAGATGGGGGTGGTGAGAAAATAGCCTGTTCCCACATTGATCATATCTTCCATTTCCTCCATGCCCCGTTTGGGAAGATTTTTCCCCCAGGGGGTTTCCACCCCGGAACCCAGCATAAAATCCACCTTTTTATCCAGGGCATTACCGTCAATGGTCTGGCCCTGTTTCATGTGGTCCAGTACGGATGAAAGTTTTCCTGAATCCACATGGAAAAACATGGACTCCTGGAGGCTGTCCCCGGAGATACGATAATCTTCGGTGAATACCAGAAGATTTTCAACACCTGCTTCGTGGGCCAGGGTGAGATCCCGCTGCAGTTGAAATCGGTTTTTATCCCTTGTGGTGGTCTGATAAATGGCGTTGAAACGATTTTTACGAAGTAAATCACAGGTTTGAATACTGTCTCCCACCACCCCTTCAAGTTCAACCTCAGACAAAGATACGCCATCCACCCGGCCCTTAACCCTGTTCAGACTTTTGATCAGTTCCTGGGGATCATCATCTCCCATGGGGGCCTGTATTTCCGAAGTTACAACAAATTTCTTTTTTTTCAGTGAATCTTTCAAGTTCATGATCGGCCTCCTATTCTTTAAGTCCAAGCAGCCTTGCCACTTCATTTTTTAACTGGGACAGTGGCAATGGTTTTGACAGGCACATGTCCGCACCGTTATCCTTCATCTGCTGAAATTTTTCATCGTCAAGATAGGCAGAAAGGACAATGATTTTGATGTGGGCGGTTTCTTCTGTTGATTTTATTTTTTTACACACCTCATAGCCCTTGATGTCAGGCATCATGATGTCAAGGATGAGCAGGTCCGGTTTAAAATGGTTGACCTGGAGCCCTGCTTCAAATCCGTCCGAGGCTGAAATGACTTCATAATCATATTCGTCCTCCTCCAGGGACTGGACAATGGATTCCACAATGATCATGTCGTCATCCACCACCAGGATTTTTTTTCCGGTGCCGTTTTCCCGTTTGTCAGGAATGGGGATGCCCTGGACCTCCATGAATTCTTCAAGGTCTGCTTTTTTGATTCTGCGGTGGCCCCCCACGGTTTTGTAAGCCTTGATGTGACCGGCCTCCACCCAGTTGATGATGGTTTTTGATGATACATTGCAATGTTTACTTGCGGTAAATACGGTCATGGTGTCTTCCATGAATCGACCCTCCTTTTTTATTGATGACATTCGCCTTGGGCTGTGGTGCGAAATATGAGAGGTCTGGGTGGATTAAGTGATCTTTATTCTGTGTCACTCTCCGGGGAACAGGAAAAAATGAATAAACCCAAGATTTTTTATAACTGCCATGGGCAGATCATATTGGGATTTGACCTGTCCACAACGAATATAGGCTCGTAGACGCGGAGCCAAATGGTATTATACCGCCGCCCCCCGACGGACAATGGGCCCGGACCGGAACTGTAGACAGCTCAATTGTCCGGTTCCTATTGCCCGTCGGGGGGCGGCTCTGCTGAGGTTAACTTGGAAGATGCTTTTTCATATAACGGTCATGATGCGCTGCATCACAACAAATAATGAAAGTCTATTATAAAAATATCCGAATGGTTCTACCGTTCTGTATGTGTCTGAAATTATGATATTTAAAATTACTTTCTTATAAACCGCCACGGGCGGACCTTATTCTGGCTCGATCCCCCACAATAAAGCTTAAAACTCCCATGATTACAGCATTTTGGGCAGAATTTTATATAACTCAGCTTTCGGGCTTCATTTCAAAGCCGGCATTTTTAAATGTACCGATGGGGTCAGGCTTTTGTTATTGATGTTATCGACCAAGGCCTTTGCCAACGAAAAAAGCCTCGATAATGTCAATAACGAAAGCCTGACCCCACCACGAAATGCGAACACCGAAAGTTGAGTTATATAAAATAACATACATGGCTCTAACCTCCAGCTGCGATCAGTCGGGGTGGATAAAACATTAGCGTGAACGAATTTCCATGGGGGGTGCCGGGTGAGGAGTGTTCTGTGATCAAAAAAATCGCGGATCAAAATAGGCTGGGGAGGATTGTAAAATTAATTATCTATAGTTATTTTATTTATTGCATTTTTTATTGGTTGTCAATAGTTAATTTGTTTTAAATATAAATAAAATAACTATAATAAATAAAATAAATGAAATATGTTTATTATAAATTGGTTCAATATGATGGGCCAAAGCGCGGGTTCACCGCCATGAAGTCCCATATTCAGGGCTTGATCATAAGCTGGGCCATTATACGTGAGATAAAATTTTATTGGCGGTATAATACCATTTGGATCCGCGTTTACGACCCTATATTTGTTGTGTCCGAGAGGACATGCCCGTTTATATAAAACTCCATCCAAAGCTCTGTAATAGTTAGAGTTTCATTTTTCGTTGTGGGCAGGTCAAACCCCAATATGATCTGCCCATGGCAGTTATATAAAAAAATTATGATAAAGCATGGTTTTTATTTTTAGATAGAATGTCTTGACAACTTGACATATTTACTGCATGCTGGTTTCAGGTTTATCGTGGATAAAAAATAAAAATACCGGGTAAAACAATGTTGAATACAGAATCTCCTCTGCCGCTGTACCATCAGTTGGCAGAGATTTTAATATCAAAAATAAGATCAGGAGAGTATGCCTCCGGAACCCGTATCCCGGCGGAAACGGCCCTTGCCAAAACCTACGGCATTGGACGTCCCACAGCCCGGCAGGCCGTGGATATTTTAACGAGAAAAGGATTGGTCAAGAGACGACGGGGGGCGGGTACCTTTGTGGCGGAACAAAGGGATGATGTGGACCTTTTTTCCCTTGCAGGTACTTCATCCGCTTTTCATCGCAAGGGCATTGACATTGATATTCAAATGCTGGCACCCGTGAGCCTTAAATCAGTTTCAGGTGAGCATGAAAACCCCTTTTCCGGGGGGGAGGCCTATTGCATCATCCGGTTAACCATGGCAAGGAAGTTGCCGGTGCTTTTAGAAACAATTTATCTTCATCCCACCTTGTTCAGCGGTATTGAGCACATGGACCTCACGGGAAAGTCCCTGGCCGGGGTGGTGTCTGATAAATTTTATATGGTGCCTGACCGAGGGCGTCAAAATTTCAGGGTCATCCGGCCTGATAAATTCCAAAGAAAGTTTCTTAAGCTTGGCATGGATGAACCTGTTTTGTTAGTAAAACGATTTCTGGATTTTCCCCAGGCGGAAAATGCAGTTTACTCAGAATTGCTGTGTCGTACCGATCAATTTGTTTTTTCACAGACACTTGGAGGAAATATACATGGATAAACGCGGATATTACGGGGAGTTCGGCGGTGCATTTATCCCCGAGATTCTATCAGCCACCTTTGATGATCTGGTGGCGCATTTTAACGGGATAAAGAATGACCCCCTGTTTTGGGACTCCTATGTGGATCTCATGTCCACGTATTCCTGCCGGGCCACTCCGTTGACCTATGCTGAAAATTTGACAAACCATTTTGGTGGAGCAAAAATTTACATCAAACGGGAAGATCTCAATCACACCGGGGCACACAAGGCCAATAATGTCATGGGGCAGGGACTTCTGGTGAAAAAAATGGGTAAAACCCGGGTCATTGCAGAGACCGGGGCAGGGCAGCACGGGGTGGCCACGGCCACCATGGCAGCTAAGTTCGGGTTTGACTGTACCATATATATGGGGGAGGTGGATGTAAAACGCCAGCGACCCAATGTGTTCTGGATGGAACAGATGGGGGCCACTGTGATTCCGGTCACCGATGGCACCCGGATATTAAAGGATGCCATCAACGAAGCCTTCCGGGACTGGGTCACCAACATGGAGACCACCCATTATGTGTTGGGAACCGCCTGCGGGCCCCACCCCTTTCCCGAAATGGTGAGTTATTTTCAATCCATCATTGGAAAAGAAGCCAGAAAACAGATCCTGGAACGGGAAGGAAAGTTGCCTGCCCGGGTGTATGCCTGTGTGGGGGGAGGCTCCAATGCCATGGGAATTTTCAGTGGATTTCTGCCCGATGCCGGGGTGACCTGCGTGGGGGTGGAAGCGGCCGGTCGCGGCCTTGCCACCGGGGAGCATGCCTCCCGCCTTTGTACAGACGATGCCTCGGTGGGGGTGGCCCAGGGGTATAAAACTTTTTTTCTCCAGGATGACGACGGGCAGATGAAAGAGACCCATTCCATTGCAGCAGGTCTTGATTATGTGGGGGTTTCCCCCATTTTGTCCCAATTGCATGTGGAGAAAAAGGCACGATTTGAATCTGCCACAGATGAAGAGGTCATTGCCGCACTGAAGCTCACCATGCAAAAAGAGGGCATTATTCCGGCCCTGGAGTCGGCCCATGCCTTTGCAGGGGCCTTTAAAGAGGTGGGAAATCTTCCCCCGGATCAGTGCATTATTATCAATCAATCGGGCAGGGGAGACAAGGATATTTTCACCGTGGCCGATGCCTTTGATGATCCTCAATGGAAAGCATTTATCAAGGAAAAGGCAGGTGACTATCGTGCTTGAAGCCTATATCAGAGAAAAAAGAGAAAAAAAAGATATTCTGCTCATGACCCACATTGTCCTGGGATATCCATCCATGGAAGCCTCCATGGAGATCGTGGCACAGATGGTGGCGGCCGGGGTGGATCTCATGGAGCTTCAGATTCCCTTTTCCGAACCCATGGCTGACGGCCCTGTTATTTTAAAGGCCAATCAAAAAGCATTGGAGGCCGGGGTCCGTGTGGCTGACTGTTTTAAATTTGCCAAGGAAGCAACAAAGCGATTTGAGATTCCCTTTTTATTCATGACCTACACCAATATTTTATTTAAATACGGCATGGAGGCCTTTGCCGGAGATATGGCCCGGGCAGGGATAAAAGGGGCCATTGTGCCGGATCTTCCCCCGGAGGAGGGGGATGCTTATCTCAATGCCATGGCAGAGCAGGGCTGCCATCCTGTTTATATTTTTTCCCCCACCACCACAGATGAGCGCATGGAGCTTTTATCCGGCAAAGGATCGGGATTGATGTACTGCATGGCCAGAAAAGGCGTCACCGGAAAAGAAACCACCTTTTCCCATGATCTGGATACCTATCTTGATCGGTGTAAAAAAGCCACAGATCTTCCCCTGGCCGTGGGGTTTGGGGTGAAAGACAAAGAAGATGTGGCATATTTAAAAGGCAAGGCTGATATAGCCGTCATCGGTTCCCAGACCATTCGTATTGTTAATGAACAGGGCATTGATGCTGTGGGACCCTTTATTCGAAATCTTCAATAATGGGCATGTCCCGGCGGACACAACGAATATAGGATCGTAAACGCGGAGCCAAATAGCATTATGCCGCCCTCCCCCCCTTAGGTAAACTTGAAGAATGGTATTATACCGCCGCCCCCCGACGGGCAATGGTCCCGGACCGGAACTGTAGACAGCTCAATTGTCCGGTTCCTATTGCCCATCAGGGGGGCGGCTCTGCCTTAGCTTACCTTGGAGGCTGCCTTGTATATAACTGCCACGGGCGGACCGTATTCTGATCCAGCTTTGCCCACAACGCGGAGTATTTCATATAAACTGCCACGGGCAGACCTTATTCTGATGAAGAATAAGAATAATTAAAATGGGAACCGGGCTATTTATTTTTAAGATAATCAATAAAAGCGGCCATGGCATCGGTTTCATCCATATCGCTGATACCCCTTCGAATATCTGATATTTCCTGGAGCTCCTCTTCATCCATTAGCAAGGCTTCTTTCCGGGTACCTGATTGATTAATATCAATGGCGGGCCATATGCGCTGTTCTGCACAATTGCGGTTCAGCATGAGATCCATATTGCCGGTGCCTTTAAATTCTTGGAAAATTACATCATCCATGCGGCTGCCGGTTTCCACCAGTATGGTGGCAATGATGGTAAGGGAGCCTCCGTTTTCGGTTTTGCGGGCCGCTCCGAAAATTTTTCTGGGAATATGCATGGAATTGGCCCCCAGCCCACCGGTCATGGTTCTGCCATGGCTTTCTGTCTGGGTGTTAAATGCCCGTGTCATGCGGGTGAGAGAATCAATGAACACCACGGAATTGCGTCCCAGTTCCGCACAGCAGATGGCCGTGTGCATGGCCAGACGGGTCATGCGCATGTGCTGACCGATCTGCTGATCAGCCGAGGAATAAAGGACATGTGCATCTTTAAGACCCCTTTTAAAGTCAGTGACCTCTTCGGGGCGTTCATCCACAAGAAGAATGAACACTTCGGTGTCGGGATGGTTGGTGACAACAGCATTGGCCATGTGTCTGAGCAGGGTGGTTTTTCCGGTTTTTGGGGGGGCGATGATAAGCCCCCTTTGACCAAGTCCCATGGGAACAATGCGATCCAACGCTTTTCCGGTGAGGTCATCGGGTCCCATGGTCATTTTCAGACGTTCATAGGGATTAATGCTCACCTGGTCCTGTAAAGACACCGTTTTCAAGGTCTCTTTTAAGGGAACACCGTTGATGGTATCAATGTGAGTCAGTGCCAGATTTTTATTTTGGGGATTCTTTTTTTCTCCGGTTCCCTGGATGAAGCCCCCTTCACTGAGTTTGAAGCGGTTGATCAGCTTATTGGGGACATAGGTATTTTCAGGAAGGGGTTGAAAATTATTTTCAATTTGCCTGAGAAATCCAAATCCCTGATCCATAATTTCCAGGTATCCTTGTACAGATTTCACGATGGGTCTCCTTTGCGGCGTTATTTTGTTGGCTTGTGATCGTAATTTGTGGGGCGTAAGTTCCCAGAGCCATTGCTGTGTGGGGAGTCTATATATTTTTACCACTGCATATGGAATGGCAAGACAAAGAACTTATGCCTGGCGGGATCATAACCTGGGCCATTGTTCATAATTTTTGAAGTTTTAATTGAAGTCTTTGGGGGTATGATCAAGCCTTTTTTATATGAAATGCTCCGTAAATAAGAGGCGTATTTCATGCTTTGTTGTGGGCAGAGCCGTATCAGAATACGGTCCGCCCGTGGCGGTTATATGAAACACCGTCCAAAGTTCTGGAATCATGAGAGTTTCATTTTTCGTTGTGGCTGGTGGTTACAGCCATGTATGCTATATTAAATTTATCCTTTGGATATTATGGATGCATAAGGGCTCTAAGAGATATAATTTCCTTTTGCTGTAATCCAGACTTTTTAGAATAAAATCCCGATAAATCAGGAAAATTTTCATGCTTTACTGTGGGTGGACCAAGGCCAGAACGAGCTCCACACCCGGCGGTTGTTCAGGAATACTTAATTTGCCTACATTTCACTTGGAACACGATTCTGGCATGTATGGTGTGGAAAGCGAAAATAAACCCAAGCCTGAAAGTAAGAATATTGACTGTCTGGGTTTTGGAGCTGATTTTAAGATTGATTGCTCTGTTTGGGGTACATAGTAACGATAAATGGTTCTGCTGTCAAATAAATTACCCCTTTTGACTGCGATTTTTACCTGTGAAATAAAGAAAATTATGATAAAAAGCATAAATGTTTAGGCTTGCTGATATAAAATAGAAATTTTTCACCTTAAAAAGTTCAACAGCCGTTTATCACCATCACCAAAGGGGGACATACTTTGACGGACAATTATGCAAAAATCGTTCAACACAATCTTGATAAATTGTATGATGATCTTCCCCGGGATCTTGAAAAGAAACTACCCGGAATCCGGGATGGTCGGCGCTTTTTGTTTGATGCCTTTGGGGAGGCGTGTGTCATTTCTCCCCATGGCATCACTCTTGGAGGAAAAGAAACCCCCTCCATTCTGGGTATTTTGATTTCCCTTTATGCGCTTAATGTTACTTCGGATATTTGTTTGCTCTCTCCCTTTAAAGCTTTTCGAGAGATTCCCGACAGTATGCCCTATGTGGGGGCCTTTGCCACCCACACAGAACAGTTCCTGGTTGGGCATGTGGAGAAAATTAAAGGGAGACAGAAATCCATTGTCCATGCGTTAAGGGGTGAGAATGTACCCGTTCAATCAGGGGGAGATTTTTCTTTTACCCTGTTTCCCCTGCCAAAGATTGCCTTGTGCTATGTCTTTTATGAAGCCGATGAGGATTTTCCTGCCTCGGTTACCTGTCTTTTTTCCCAAAATGCCAATCTGTTTTTACCCGTGGACGGCCTCGCAGATGTGGGCGAATACACCTCCAGGAAAATTTTGGATTTGGCACTTTCTTAAAAATATTGTTCCCCCGGATTGTTTAGGTGGCAACGGGTAAAAGGATGGTGAAGGTGGTACCTTTGCTCAACTGACTGTCAACGGTTAGATCTCCCCCATGGTCTTTGATAAATCCATAGCACACCGAAAGTCCAAGCCCCACCCCTTTGACACTGTCTGTCTTAGTGGTGAAAAAGGAGTCAAATACCTTTTCCAGGTGTTCGGCCTTAATGCCCACACCCGTGTCAGAGATGGTGATGCACACCTTATTGCCCTGGCAGGTGGTTTTAATGATTAGCTTGCCGCCGTCGGGCATGGCATCCATGGCATTGGAAATCATATTTAAAAATACCTGGCGCAGTTGATCTTTGGAAGCATACACCAGGGGCAGATCTGCTGTTGCATCAAAATTAAACTTTACACTGTGCTCCCGGAATCTTTTTTCATACAGCAAAATGATTTCATCCAGGACAGTGTTGAGGTTAATATTAATTTTTTCTTCCTGGTCCGGTCGGGAAAAGGAGAGCATCTTTTTTAACATGTCGGCAAGCCTTACGGTTTCTGACAGGGACATGTCAAGGAGTCTTCTGCGTTTGTTTCCGGGAGATATTTCGGTTTTCATCAACTCCAGGGTGTTCATGATGCCAAAGAGGGGATTGTTCAGTTCATGGGCAATCTGGGAGGTGAGCCGCCCCATGGCTGCCAGTTTTTCCGATTGTAAAAGGTGTTGCTGGGTTTCACTCAGGGTCCGTTCCATTTCCAGGCGTTGCCTCAGATCCACAAAAATACCCACAGATGCACTTTCCTGGCCGTTCTCATCGTGGAGAAGACTGGCTGACAGGGTGCCCTCAAGGTTCTCCCCGTCTCGGCTTATAAAGGTGATGGGATAGGATTTAAGTTTCCCTGCCCCCCCGTTATCCCGGGAGCGCATGAGCTTCATCACCTGTTTTGCCACCCCTTTGGGATAGATATCAGCAATGTTCATTTTTCCAATGACATCCCGGGCCGCATATCCAAAGGTCTCTTCAGCGCCCTGATTCCAGATGAGCACCTCTCCTTTAAGATTTGCCGCCATGATGGCATTGGGGTTACAGGCAATGATCTGGTCCAGAAAATCCAATGCTTTCCGGGTCCGGGCCTCCATGGTTTTACGGTGGGATTGATCAATGACCACCCCTTCATATCCCAATACATTGCCCTGGGCATCGTACCGCACGTGGCTGGTGAGCAGCACCTGGATAATATGGCCGTCCCGGCGGCGCCATTCCAGCTCATAGTCCACCACTCGTCCTGTTTTTTCCACTTTTTCCTGGTATTGGTGGCGAATTTCGGGTTTCAGGTAGAGATCTGTTGCAATGTCCATGGCAAGGAAATTGTCTTTGTCCGTGTAACCCAGCATTTTAAGAAGTGCCGGGTTGACATCCAGAAACCGGCCCTTTTTGCTGCTGATGAATACACCGCACCCTGCATGGTTAAACAGACGCTTGTAATCATCCTCCGATGATTTGAGTTTGGCTTCCTGCTCCCTGGTGGCGGTGATATCCCGGTAAATGGACAGTTTTGACCGGGTGCCGTTCCGGTTGGTTACGGGAAGTTCAACGAGATTAAATGTTTTGTCAAGATGCTCAATGTACACCTCATGGTGGTGGGTTTCTCCCTTTTCAAAGACATCTTTATACCGGCACCAATTGCATCTTTCAGAAGTGTGGTTGATCACCTCATGGCATTTTTTACCCACATGATCTCCAAAAAAGGAGATCATGGTGCGGTTCATGTATTGAATTTCGTGTTCGGCATTAATGATGTAAATGCCGTCTTCAATGGCTTCCAGGGCTTCAATGAGTCGTGCGGTGTTGATATCGGGCATGGCGGTGCTCCTTTATTTTAAGGATGGTCATCGCGGGGAATTTGCAGCAGCACGGGATTTGACTGGTAATTTTTCATGTAATGCTTACCCCCCTTTTCATAAACCACAAGCCCTTCCATGAATCCCACGGTGCCGTGTTCTTCATGGGAAAGTCCCAGTTTGAACTCCTTTAAAGGAAAAAGATTCCAGTCATGGGAGACACACACCGCCATCTCCCCCGGTGATATGCTGTTAAGTCTGTCCACCAGAAAACCGGCGATGGTATTGGCGGTTTCTTCCGGGTTACACATGATGGTGTCATCAATTTCAAAGTTAAACCAGGAGCGAAGAAAGGCCGGAGTACCCACCTGGGACATCAAGGCAATGGCTTTTGTTAAGTCCTTGACATAAAAGGGGGCAAGTTCTTCTGCCAGGATATTGTGATCACTGAAAATATCATGGGCCTTGATGTAGCCCTTGTCCATGACAAAGGCTGTTTCAATGCATCGACCAAAAAAGCTGGAAAAAAAATGGGGTTGAAGCGCCAATGGCAGCCATGTGCCAAGCTCAAAGGCATGGGCTTTCCCTTTTTCCGTTAATCCCAGAAAAGGTTCTCTGGCACTGTCTTCACCGAAATGTCTGTGGGAATGACGCATGATAACAGCCATTTTTTCTATTCCGTCATCCATAAGGCGGGTGATGGTCTCCAGGGTTTCTTTGTGTCTCATTACATCTTTGGGTCTCATGGTCTGGATGGGGTTCCTTTCTGATTTGGTCGGGATTCTGTTTGAGGGGTATTATTCTTAAATTTTATTGTAGAGAATCGGCCCTCTGGGTCAGGAATGTCACGATCATGGTTTTGATGGGGTTTAAGGTTGAATGAAATTCATATGTTATGATATATCTTCCTTGGAAAGACTGCAACAGTAAGGTTATATTTTTACCGGGTGGTGAAGTTAGCTTGAGCATTGAAAGACAAACAGGGATGAATAATGGGAAAAAAAATTAGAATCATCGGTGTCCCCATGGATTTCGGTCAGCATCACCGGGGGGTGGACATGGGGCCTGCGGCCCTGCGTTATTCCGGTCTTGCTTCAGAATTACGGGGACTTGGGTATGAAGTGGAAGATTCCGGGGATGTTCTGGTGCCTGTGAGGGATCAGGGACCGGACACGGAACCGGGGCCCAAAAATTATGTTTCAGAGATCACCCGGGTGTGTCAGCGGGTATATGATGCCGGTAAGCAGGCCATAAAGGAAAATTATATTCCACTTTTCCTTGGAGGGGATCACTCCATTGCCATGGGTACGGTGGGGGGGGTATCCCATGATGGCCCCACAGGCCTCATCTGGATGGACGCCCATGGGGATTTTAACACTTCAGAAACATCCCCCAGCGGTAATGTTCATGGAATGCCCCTGGCGGCCCTCATTGGAGAAGGGGAAAGTTCCCTGGTGAACATGGGACGAAACGGGGCCAAGGTGGACCCGGACCAGGTGGTTCTCATGGGTATAAGGGATCTGGACACAAAGGAACGGAATCGTCTCAAACAATCGGGCATTACTGTGTACACCATGAGAGATATTGACGAACAGGGCATCAGTGCTGTCACCCATAAGGCATTAATGAAGTTTGTTCACATGAAAAATATTCATATCAGTGTGGATATGGATGTCATGGACCCGGCCGAAGCACCGGGGGTGGGGACACCGGTTCCCGGTGGACTGACCTACCGGGAGGCCCATCTTTTCATGGAAATCATTGCCGACTCCCATAAACTTGCCTCCATGGACATTGTGGAGATCAACCCCATTCTGGATCAGGCCAACAGAACCGCCCGCCTGGCGGTGGATCTCACAGTGTCGGCATTGGGGAAACGCATTTATTGAGCCTTGCTGAGTACATTGAATCCCTGAAAAAATATAAAGTTCTGGGGCCGGATATTGTATATCATCGCACCCTTCCTGCCAGGGGAGCCTGCTATGCCCGGGAATCCGGTGTCACAAACCCTGTGAAAGCGGTGATCAAGCGTGCCGGTATTCCCCGGCTTTACGCCCACCAGGAAAGGGCCGTGGCACTTATAAAAAAGGGCATTCACACGGTGGTGGCCACCCCCACGGCCAGCGGAAAAAGTCTTATTTATAATCTGCCCGTGCTGGAATCCCTCCTGGAAAATAAAGACAGCCGGGCCTTGTACCTTTTTCCCCTGAAAGCCCTGGCCCGGGATCAACTGGGTACCCTTCAAAAGCTTTTTGATGACATTGCAATGGATGTTTTGGGAAAGGGGCCTTTCACGGCAGCGGTGTATGACGGGGATCTTTCTTCCCATGCCAGAACCCGCATTCGCAATGCCCCGCCCCATGCCCTTTTGACCAATCCTGAAATGCTCCATCTTGCCATGCTGGCCCATCACCGGTTGTGGGAGCCTTTTTTTAAAAATCTTAAATTTGTGGTGGTGGATGAAGTGCATACCTATCGGGGGGTGATGGGGTCCCACATGGCCTGGGTATTTCGACGGCTCAGGCGCATTTGTCGCCATTACGGCAGTGATCCTGTTTTTGTCTTTTCTTCTGCCACCATTGATAATCCCCGGGAACTTGCCGCTGACCTCACCGGCCTCTGTGTTGAGCTCATCAATGAAAGCGGGGCCCCTTGCGGTGAAAAGGAAATCCTTCTAATGGGGGGCATGGCAGGGGCGGCCCAAACTGCCATCCAGCTCATGCATGCGGCCATCCATCGTAATTTAAGAACCATTGTCTATACCCAGTCCAGGAAAATAACCGAACTCATTGCCATGTGGGCCTCCCAGCGGGCCGGTGCCCTGGCATCCAGAATCAGTGCCTATCGTGCCGGTTTTCTGCCCGGGGAACGGCGGGACATCGAGGATAAACTTGCCAGTGGTGAACTTCTGGCCGTGGTGTCCACCAGTGCCCTGGAACTTGGTATTGACATTGGTAATCTGGATTTGTGTATTCTTGTGGGGTATCCCGGTACCATCATGTCCACCTGGCAGCGGGCCGGTCGGGTGGGGCGGGACGGCGGAGAGTCTGCCATGATTTTTGTGGCCCATGAAGATGCTCTGGATCATTATTTCATGAACAACCCCAAAGATCTTTTTGACATGCCCCCGGAAAAGGCGGTGATAAATCCATTAAACCCGGTGATCATGGCCCGTCATCTGGAGTGTGCCGCGGCGGATCTTGCCCTGGTGGCAGGGGAGGACATTTTGCAGGAATCCGGGGTGGCTCCCGTTTTGGACAGGCTGGAAAGGGATGCCACCCTTTTAAAGAGCGCAGAGGGTTCCACCTGGTTTTCTGCCCGAAAAAGTCCCCACCGCAGGGTGAGTCTCAGGGGAACCGGCACCACGGTTCCCATTTTTCTGTCCGGCACCCGGACCCTTCTGGGGCATGTTGACAAGTTGCGTGCTTTTTACGAAACCCACGAAGGGGCCGTATATATCCACCATGGCAATACCCATGTGGTCAACCGATTTGATCCTGAAAAGTGTATTGTGGAAGTCACCCCACAGGTTGTGGGCTATTACACCCGGGCCCGGTCTGTGAAGTCCACTGAAATACTGGAAGAGACAAGTCACCGGGCCCTGGGCAATACCCGCATGGGATTTGGGACCCTCCGGGTCACCGATCACGTCACAGGTTACGAGCGAAAGGCCGTGGGAACAGGGAAATCCCTGGGTATCATCCCCCTGGATTTCCCACCCAACACCTTTGAAACCCAGGGGGTATGGATTGAAATCCCAGATGAGATCAAAGCGTTCATGGAGTCCAACCGATATCATTTCATGGGGGGAATCCATGCCATGGAACATGCGGCCATTGGCATTCTTCCCCTTTTGGTGATGACAGACCGCAATGACCTTGGGGGGATTTCCATTCCCTTTCATCCCCAGATCAGCAGGGGCGCTGTGTTCATTTACGACGGTACCCCCGGGGGCATCGGGCTTTCCAGGCAGGCATTTCACCATGGAGATCTTTTGCTCAAAAGAACATTGGATGTCATTGCCTCCTGCAAATGTGACAATGGGTGCCCGGCCTGTGTGCACTCCCCCAAGTGCGGGTCGGGTAACCGGCCCATTGATAAAACCGCAGCCCTGAAGATCCTTGAGCAGATGCAAAAAGGAGCATTAAAAGGAAAAAATCGGCTTTCCCCCCCCAACAAAACCCGGGGATCAGCCAGCGGGGTGATGGAGCGTGTGGGAAACTTTATTTCATCCGTGAGAAAAAGCCGTACCAATGAGTTGCATGGAGATTTTGAGCTCCAAAAAACAGTTGTGCGGCAATCAGATAAATTTACAGGGGAGGAGAGGGGACTCTTTGCAGAGGAAGAGAAAAAAATATTAAAAACCGAAGGGCATTTTCGATACGGGGTTCTTGATCTGGAGACCCGCAGATCTGCCAAAGAGGTGGGTGGCTGGCACCGGGCCCGGGATATGGGCGTCAGTTGCGTGGTGGTTTATGACTCTCACACAGACATTTTCAAAGAGTATCTCCAGGAGGATATCCCGGCCCTTGTTAAGGATCTTGCCGCCTATGACCTTGTGGTGGGGTTTAATATTATTCGATTTGATTATCAGGTGCTGTCCGGGTTATCCCATTTTGATTTTTCAACCCTCCCCACCCTGGATCTTTTAAAGAAGGTTCATGAAAAATTGGGGTATCGACTTTCCCTGGATCGTCTGGCAAAAGAGACCCTGGGGGCCCAAAAAAGTGCGGATGGACTGCTGGCTCTGAAATGGTGGAAGGAAGGGAAAATTAGAAAAATAATTGATTACTGCATCCAGGATGTCCTTGTCACCCGTGATCTTTATCGATTTGGTCGGGACAACGACCATCTGCTGTTTCGCAACAAAGCCGGTCATCAGGTGCGTTTACCGGTGAAGTGGTGATATGTTGATCATTTAACCCTGGCCATTATCTTTTTTGTGAACAATTGAATTTCCTCAATTTTCAGCAGCACCCCACTGCCCACAAACAGACCCGTAAAAACAGCAGTGGTTGCCATGCACATGGCCAGGGCTCCGGGGACGGTGGCAACATTGAAGATATGGGTCAGGGGCCGGGACAAATTAAGGAGCAGCCACCCGATAGCCATGCTTATCAGCCCAATTTTAATGAAAAACAGGTAAACACTGCCCCCTTCACGGTTATTACTTTTCCGGTTCCACAGGGCAAATAAAAGCCCTGTCTGGAAAATGGCACCCAGGGTCAGGGCCAGGGCAATACCCCGGGCACCCATAACATGCATGAGGCCGTAAAAAATCGGCAGGCTGATCACAACTGCGGCAGACCCCACAATGGCAGGGAACCAGGTGTTCTGCATGGCATAATAACCCCGGACCACAACCGTCTGGGCTGCAAAGGCAACGGTGCCTGCCATGAGAAAGGGAAGTACCCGGGAGGTCAGTTCGGTGGCTGTGGCATCAAATTGCCCTCTCTGGAAAAGAAGAAATACAATTTCCTGTCGAAGCACCATGACCAGCACGGACACGGGAATCACCAGAATCAAAAATTTCAAGGTGGTGTTTAAAAGTTGATTGAGTTCGTCCATATTTCCTTGTGCTGCCAGTTTTGCCATAAAAGGGTAGGAGGCCACCCCCACGGCCTGGCCAAACAGTCCCACCAGGATGAACATCACTCGCAACGCGTAATTAAGGGCTGCAATGCTGCCTTCTTCCAGAAATGAGCCAAAATATTTCAGCAGGATTTCCGTGGAAAAGGTCATGGTCAACCCCACCATCAACGGAAGGGTTAAAAGGAGATATTTAATAAAATCAGGGTGGGTAAGGCTGATAAAGGCAGAAAGTTTCATGCCGCATTTTTTTGCTCCGATATATTGCAGTAAAAAATTACCCGCAAAGGCACCCAAAAGGACCCCCCAGGCAAACCCTTCCATGCCAAGGGTGGGACCCAGTAAAAGCCCGCCAAGAATAATACCAAGATTATAGATAAGGGGGGCCAGGGCCGGTATCATGAACTGTTCCCGGGTAAACTGCACTGCCATGAAAAGTCCTCCGGAAAAAAAGCACAGCTGGGCCGGCATGATGATGCGTGTCATGCGCACGGCCTTGGCAAACAGCACAGGATCAGTGAGCCCCGGGGCAAGCAGTGATACCAGCTGGGGGGCAAAACAAAAGGCCATGATCAGAAATAATAATAAAAGCGCCCCAAAGGTATTGAGAATGATGGAGAGGATTTCCCAGCCGCCTTTTTCATCCTTTTGGGCCAGATAACCGGAAAAAATAGGGATAAAGGTCACAGATAAAAAACCGCTGGCCACCACATGATTGAGTATTTCAGGAATAATAAAGGCCACCTGGTAAGCATCCACACCCCCACCGGCACCGCCTGCATAGGCAATGGTCATCTCCCGGAACAGTCCGATGATACGGCTTGCAAATACAGAAGCCATCATTATGAAAGACGCCACCCCGATTTTTTTAAGGGTGTTTTTGCTGGATGTCATTGGTTGTCCTTGATATTTAAATTTTTATGTTGTGGGAGGTGTAGCATAATGGAAAATGAAATAAAAGAAAAACAACCCGGGATTCAGTTGCCAGTATCATTCATCCATAACACAAAGGATAAGGATGTGTGGCTTTTTTTTGATTCAATGGCTTTGATGAACCGGGGATGTGCCTGAAAAAGGTTTGACTCCTGTTTTTTGCCGACCTAATATATGGAATAATTGCCATGGGTAGACCGTATTCTGAATTCAGTCAGCCCATAACAAAGCTTGAAATACGCCCCAGATCAGCGAGGCATTTGATATAACGGGCATCTCCTGTGGGACACAACAAATATAGGGTCGTAGACGCGGAGCCAAATGTTATTGTACCGCCGCCCCCCCCCCGATGGGCAATGGTCCCGGACCGGAACTGTAGACAGCTCAATTGTCCGGTTCCTATTACCCATCGGGGGGGCGGCTCTGTTGAGGTTGCCCTGGAGGCTGTCGTTTCATCTAAAAAAACAAAATATTGGAGGAACAATGGATATAAATAAATTTACGTTTCTGGGAATTGTCTCCTGGATCGGCGGGCTTGGGATTTTGTTATTTCAAGGGATCGCCCAGGCCATGGATAAAGATAATCAATGGACAACCCTTTTTCTGGGAGGGTTGACAGGGGATTTTCTGGGAGGCCTGCCTGAAAAAATTCCAGTGGAGATCCTCCAGACCGGTTTAAATTTTATCATGTATGAGATGCCCTTTTACCAGGTACTGCTGGGGGTGGGGGGGATTTTTGTTTTGCTTGGGATGTTTATCAATGATTAATTTATCCGCCCATAACATTTTTTGAAAAATCACAGGAGGAAAAAGCATGGAAAACAACAGCGGTGTCATGACCCGTCGACAATTCCTGCAATTGTCCACCATTGCGGGTGCCGCCATGGTCACCGGATGTGCAGTGAACCCGGTGACCGGAGAAAATCAATTGATGATGGTGTCCCGGGAGACAGAGATCTCCATGGATAAACAGCAGTCACCCTATCAATTTTCATCAGATTACGGCGTCTTGCAAAACAGATCCATCAACGCCTATATTGCCGGTGTGGGAAATAAACTTGCATCAAAAACCCATCGGCTGGATATGCCCTATTCCTTCCGGTGCGTCAATGCCACCTATGTCAATGCCTATGCCTTTCCCGGGGGCAGTATCGCTGTGACCCGGGGAATTTTACTGAAACTTTCCAACGAGGCCGAGCTTGCGGCCTTACTGGGCCATGAACTGGGCCATGTCAATGCCAGGCACAGTGCAGAACAGATGTCCAAGGCCAGTCTTTCCTCTTTACTCATCGGCGGTGTGTCTGCGGTGATCGGTGCAAAAAATTCCCAGCTGGGGGAGTTGACCCAGAAGATCGGCATGGTGGGGCAGGGGGCATTGCTTGCCCGCTACAGCCGGGACAATGAAAGGGAGGCAGATGCCCTGGGAAATGAATATATGGTGGTCAGCGGCTATTCCACAAATGGCTTTGTGGGGTTGATGGCATTGCTCAATCGCATGAATGAAGGACACAATGATGCCTCCCAGATATTATTTTCCACCCATCCCATGAGTTCGGAACGATACGAAACCGCCATTGCCATGGCTGGGGGGAAATATGCATCCACCCGGACCTCCCCCTTGTACCGGGAGCGCTACATGGATACCATTGCGCCGTTGCGTGCCCAGGAAAAACTGGTAACGGCCCTGCAAGAGGGCGATGCTTTTATGGGGCAGAAAAAATACGACCATGCCAGGGCAAGTTATCAACGGGCCGTGAAAATAGACAGTCGTGATTACACCGCCCGGGTGATGCTGGGCCGGTGTCTTTTGGTCCAGAAAAATTACAGAGATGCTTACACCCATGCCCGCCGTGGCCATGAGATCTATCCCACCGAGGGGCAAGCATGCCAGGTGGCGGGATTTGCAGCCCTTCAGCTTAAAAAATATAATAATGCCCTTAAATATTTTAATACCTATGACAGGTTGCTGCCCGGTAATCCCACCGTTCTTTTTTTCAAAGGTTATTCCCTGGACGGGATGAGTCAAGTTGAACCGGCTGCCCGGCAGTATGCAGCTTATCTTGGCAAGGTCCGGCAGGGGGAGTATGCGGCCCATGCTTACAAGCGCCTTAAAAGCTGGGGATATATTAAAAATTGATCAACTGGATGGCAAGGGTTGAAAAGATGGTTACCTCCTGCAAGGTAATGACCCTTGCCGTTGCTTTAAAACAAGGGGCATGGTCTTCCCCGGTTTATTATCTATACCGGCATAAGGCCTTTTATTTTTTTTCAAGCCCAGATTCCCGGCACATAAGGATAAGTCGGCAAATGCCCGGCAGGGTAGGGGCCTCTATCTTTGAGGATGACCCCTCTTTTGATGACATTAAGGGGGTTCAAATGCAGGGAATCATTGAGCCGGTAAAAAAAAACAAACAAGGGCTTGGTGCAGCCGGAGCCTATCTCAAAAGGTTTGCCATATCCCACGACAAGGTGGATGCCATGACTTTTATTAAAGTGCAGTACCGGGCATCTTTTTATCGATTTGTTCCCCATACCCTTGTCTATATGGACAATGGGGTGTCCATGGGATTTAAAAAAGAACTGGAGATTTAAATGGGATTTAAAAGCCTTGGGGCGTGTGTTGAATTTTTGGAAAAAAATGGGGATCTGGTGCGTATCAACACCCCCCTTGATCCAAAGCTTGAGATGGCAGCAGTGCATAACCGGGTGTTTGAAGCAAAAGGGCCTGCCATTTTGTTTGAAAGGGTCAAGGGAAGTAAATTTCCTGCGGTCTCCAATTTGTTTGGTACCCACAGGCGGGCCTTGTCCATACTGGAACCGGAACTGGAGCGGGTCAGCTGTCTGGTGGGGCTTAAATTTGATCCGTTGCAAGCACTTTACGCTCCTGCATCGGGATTCAAGGCCCTGTCTGCCCTTTGCCATTCGCTTCCGTGGCAGCAAAAAAAAGGTCCGGTTCTGGCGGGGCAATGCACCCTTTCAGATTTGCCTGCCATCCGTTGCTGGCCCGGGGACGGCGGAGGATTTATCCTTTTGCCCCAGGTGTTTTCCATGGACCCGGATAAACCCGGGATTTTAAATTCCAACCTTGGCATGTACCGGATACAGCTGGATGGCAATGATTATGTGAAGGACAGGGAGGTGGGGCTGCATTATCAAATCCACCGGGGCATTGGGAATCATCATACCCGGGCCCTGAAACGGAGAGAATCACTTCCGGTGTCCATTTTTGTGGGGGGGCCTCCGGCCCACACCCTGGCGGCGGTGATGCCCCTTCCCGAAGGTTTGCCCGAGGTGGCCTTTGCAGGGGCCCTGGCCGGTAGACGCTTTCGGTATGGCAAAAGAGGGAGGCATATTGTTTCCATGGATGCCGATTTTTGCATCACTGGCAGAGTGACACCGGGTAGAACAAAAAAAGAGGGCCCCTTTGGGGATCATTTGGGGTATTATTCCCTTGCCCACGATTTTCCTGTGCTGGAAGTCACAGGGGTTTTTCACCGTAAAGGGGCCATATGGCCCTTCACCGTTGTGGGACGTCCCCCCCGGGAAGATTCCGTTTTTGGAAAAATCATCCATGACATCACCGCAGATGCTGTTCCCAGTACCATACCCGGTGTGACAGCCATCCATGCGGTGGATGCTGCCGGGGTGCATCCTTTGCTTCTGGCCAAGGCCATGGAGCGGTATGTGCCTTATGAAACCCGTCAACCACGGGAACTGTTGACCCATGCCGGTGCCATACTGGGGTTTGGACAGCTCTCCCTTGCCAAATATCTTATTATCTGTGCCCATAATGATCGCCCGGACCTTGATATTAACGATACCATGGAATTTTTCATGCATGTTCTGGAGCGCATTGATTTTAAAAGAGATCTTCATTTCCACACCACCACCACCATGGATACTCTGGATTACTCCTCACCGGAATTGAACAGCGGCTCCAAGGTGGTCTGGGCCGCAGCCGGTACAAAAAAGCGGGAATTGTTGCGCTATTGTCCGGGTGAGTTGAAGCTGCCCCGGGTATTTTCCATGGTAAAACTGGTGGCCCCGGGCATGATGGTGATCCAGGGCCCGGCATTCAAAGATTACAAAAAGGCAGAAAAAGAGATCAATGATCTTGCCGGAATTTTGAACCGTCAGGAGGTGTTTTCAAGATTGCCTCTGGTGGTGGTGGTGGATGATGCCGTTAAAACTGCTGAAGATTTTGACACCTTTTTGTGGGTTGCCTTTTCACGTTCCAACCCCTCCCATGACATTTACGGGGGGGGAAGTTTCACAGCATTTAAACATTGGGGATGTGAAGGGCCTTTGATCATTGATGCCAGGATAAAGCCCTTTCATGCACCGGCACTGGAGCCGGACAGTGAGGTTGAAAAAAAAGTGGATGATCTGGGAAAAAAAGGCGGTCCCCTGTATGGCATTATTTAAGAACGTTTTGGGCATGCATTGCATTGATTTGTTTCAGGGGCTTGAAATGAATTTAAAAATGGAGATGACCACAGGGTCCATGTAGCGGTTCAAGATGGTAACTCCATTCATTCTCATGGCCAGAATCAATAACACCACAAGGTAGGGAGATGTCATCATAAAAAGATGCGCTGCATTGCCGGTTTTTATTTTTTGCGAAAAAAAGAAAGAAAATACGGATGATCCGGCCAGGGGGGGCAACGGAAGAATATTAAACACAAAGACCATGAGGTTGACGGCCACCACAATGGAAAAAACCTGATCTTCCAGACCCCATTTGGCCATGATCCATACAATACTGCCGGCGATTCCCGCCAGCATTAAATTGGCAAAGGGGCCGGCCATTCTGATAATCATGGGGTCAAGGGTTTTATGCCGCAGCTTGTTATGGTCAACATTTATTGGCTTTGGCCAGCCAAAACCGCCAATGACAAAACAGAGCATTCCGGAAAGACTCATGTGAAGTAATGGATTAAAATGGAACCGATCCTTGGGGGATTGTCTGGTATCGCCGAGTACCGTTGCCGCCATGGCTTGGGCCTCTGCATTCACGGTGATGGAAAGCAGCACCGCCACAAGGAAAATAACGGCCTGGTCAAATTGAAAATGATTAAAGTCGAGGATGAACGGAATGTGTATGGGGGATGTTTCAACCATGTGTGATCTCTTTCCAAGGAGCCCCTTGCTGTAAAAAGTAACCCTGAAGGCGGACAGAATATGCTGCCTTCAGGGGAAATGTTTTTGCATGGCGCTGTGTCAGTGGATGGCATTTATTTCATTGTGATACTTTGCCTGTGATTCAATGAATTTTACAGTGAATCTTTCAATGATACAAGTCCATGTGTATATTGATTAACCTGTGTATTGGGGTTTGGTGGTGAGCTTGGCCAGGATAACCCCTGCCACAAGAAGACCGCCGGAAATGTAAAATGCCAGGTCCAGGCTGCCGGTGACATCCTGAATCACACCGCCCACCCTGGCCATGAAGAACCCAAGGCCCCAACCGATGAAGACCAGGCCATAATTAAATCCCAGGTTTTTTGCACCAAAAAAATCAGCGGTAAAAGAGGGCATCAGGGAGAGCCCGCCGCCATACTGCCAATAGGCAACGCCGACAACCACAAATAATAGAAACAGATTTGCCGTGGAGATGACATAGGGCAGGACAAAAAGGCAAAGGGCAGACACACCGCAGTTAAGGCAATAGGCGTTTAAACGACCGATCTTATCTGAATAAAAGCCGGTTCCCACACGGCCTGAAGCATTCACCAGCCCGCCAAAGGAAACCAGAATCCATGCATTGGCAGCGAAAAAGGGCATATCTTTGGCGGTTTTCATCATCAATCCCTTGGCAGAGCTGATAATGAGAAGACCTGACTGGGTGGTGAGGATGAACATGAAGACCAGGGCATAAAACTGCCATGTTTTCATCATGTCACCGGCTTCCCAATTGTGTGTTTTTTCCGTGGCCTGGGTGGTGCCTACGCTGGATGCTGCTGAGGGAGGAACATAACCCTCCGGGGGTGCTTTGAGCATCTGGCCGGCAATGACAACAATCACAGCAAAGAAAGTACCAAGGGCAACAAAGCTTCCGGTGACCCCATAGGCATCAATGAGTTTCTGGCCCAGCCAGCCGATGTAAAGGGCGGCACCGCCGTATCCACCCACCACCAGTCCTGCAATGAGTCCTCTTTTTTCCGGCCCAAACCATTTTAACGCAGCCGGTGTCGGGGCAGCATATCCAATACCCATGCCGGCACCGCCAAGGATACCAAAACCGATGATCAGGCCTGTGTAACTTTTCATCATACCGGCAATGATACAGCCGGCAGCCAGAAGAAGTCCACCAACGGTGGCACCGAATTTGGGGCTGATTTTATCCTGGATCCTGCCTCCGGGAATCATTAAAAGTGCAAAGATAATAACACAAAGGGAAAATGGGGTTGCTGCCTGGGCATTGGTCAAATAAACCCAGCCTTCATTGATGCCGGTCATGGCCTGACCTGCTTTATCAACATTTACCAGTGCAGATTTCCAGATGCTCCAGGCATATAGAATACCAAGACAGAGATTGATCGCTGTACCTGAAAAGGTCGTTATCCAGGCCTGTGTTGGGACTTTTTCAATTGTTTGAGTACTCATGCGTATCTCCTTCTTTGCTAAGGGGTGGGTTAAACCAATAATCCCTTAGTGAAAATTTGTTTAACCCAATTTTGTTTTCAAGTGTTAGCTGTTTCAGGTGGCCTTTGCCCCATAACCGATCTGGCCAAGGCTTTCTTCAATTTCTCCAAGAATGGTTGGATCATCAATGGTTGCCGGTGTTTTGTATGCCTTTTTATCGGCAATGCTTCGCATGGTGCCCCGGAGGATTTTTCCGGAGCGGGTCTTGGGCAGGCGTTTTACCACGGTGGCTGTTTTGAACGCTGCCACCGGTCCAATCTGTTCCCGGACCATTTGAACTGCCTCTTTTATGATATCGGCATGATCCCTTTCAACGCCGGCATTGAGTACCAGCATTCCCAAAGGTACCTGCCCTTTTAATTGATCCTCCACACCCATGACAGCGCACTCAGCCACATCCGGATGGTTGGCAAGCACCTCTTCCATGGCACCGGTGGAGAGCCTGTGACCGGCCACATTGATGATGTCATCGGTGCGGGTCATGACATAAATATAGCCTTCTTCGTCAATATAACCGGCATCTGCAGTTTTATAGTAGCCCGGGAATTCTTCCAGATAGGCTTCCACATATCTGTCATCGTTCTGCCACAGGGTGGGCAGGGTACCGGGGGGCAGCGGCAATTTCACCACAATGGCTCCAATGTCACCGGCTTTAACAGGATTGCATGCCTCATCCACCACCTGGACATCCCAGCCGGGGACTGCCTTGGTGGGGGAGCCTGCTTTAACGGGAAAGTGATGCAGTCCTTCGCAGTTGGCGGCAATGGCCCAACCGGTTTCTGTCTGCCACCAGTGATCAATCACCGGCACATTGAGTTTCTCTTCAGACCAGTGCAGGGTATCGGGGTCTGTTCTTTCTCCGGCAAGGAACAACACCTCAAATTTTGACAGATCATAATCTGCAATCAGTTTTCCCTGGGGATCTTCCCGTTTAATGGCCCTGAAGGCGGTGGGGGCTGTGAACATACTCTTGACATTGTACTCTGAAATCACCCGCCAGAAGGTTCCGGCATCGGGGGTTCCCACAGGTTTTCCCTCAAAAAGAATGGTTGTGGCCCCCTGGAACAATGGTGCATACACAATATAGGAGTGGCCAACCACCCATCCGATATCCGATGCAGCCCAGTAGACATCCCCGGGATCAATGGTGTAAATGGCTTTCATGGTCCACTTTAATGCAACCATATGACCGCCGTTGTCCCTTACAACCCCTTTGGGTTGACCGGTGGTGCCGGAGGTGTAAAGAATATAGAGTGGATCTGTGGCCATCACCGGAACACAATCGTGTGGAACGGCATCTTTCATAAGTTCTGCCCAGTCAAAATCCCTGCCCGGTTTTAATTCAGCCGTCTCCATGGGACGCTGAAAGATAATGGTGGCATCGGGTTTTGATTCAGACATATCAATGGCTGCATCCAGCAATGGCTTATAAACAATTTTTTTAGCCACCTCAATGCCACAGGATGCAGATACAATGACCTTGGGTTTTGCATCATTGATCCGGGTGGCAAGCTCATTGGCGGCAAATCCACCAAAAACAACGGAATGTACGGCACCGATGCGGGCGCAGGCCAGCATGGCCATGGCTGCTTCAGGGATCATGGGCATATATATGATAACCCTGTCACCCTTTTCAACGCCCTTGGATGCCAGTACTCCGGCAAATTTAGCCACTTCATTCCTGAGTTCTGCATAGGTGTATTGCTGTTTGGTATCTGTCACCGGACTGTCGTAAATCAATGCGGTTCTATCACCGTTTCCATTGTCAACGTGCAGATCCAGGGCATTATAACAGGTGTTCATTTCACCGCCGGTGAACCAGCGATAAAAAGGTTTATTGGAATCATCCAGTACTTTGTCCCATTTTTTATACCAGTGACACGTTTCGGCAATGGGGCCCCAGAAGGCTTCAGGATTTTGAATGGAGAGTTCATACGCATCTGTATAGGCATTTGACATTAGTAATGGTCCCCTGTGTATCAGATTAAAGTGTGTGCCGGCATTGTGCGTGGGATAACATTGCCGGCAATGTAAAATTAAAAAATCAGGAGCATGTGTAAAAAACGCTTGTAAACCTCATCGGTTTTTCACATTTTGTTATGGGCGGCCCCGGATTGAAAAATTCTGGACCGCCCATGGCAGGTCTTAAGGGTTAAAAACCGTATCAGCCCTGCACCATGGTTCTGATTGTTTCAACAACTTCGGGATTGGCAAGGGTCATGACATTCCCCACATCGCCTTTGTTGGAGATGGCTCCCAGTACACGTCGCATGATTTTTCCGGAACGGGTTTTGGGCATATCAGGAACAAGCCATACTTTTCTGGGTTTTGCAATTTTGCCGATCTGTTCACAGATGGCATCTGATATTTTCTGGGCGATTTCATCACTGGCTTCATATCCCGGTTTCAGGGAAACATAAAGATCGGGCTCTTTACCTTTGATGTCATGGGCAACGGGAACAACTGCCGCTTCTGCCACTTCCTCCACCACAAGTGAGGCAGATTCAATTTCCTTGGTCCCCAGCCGGTGGCCGGATACATTAATAACATCATCAATCCTGCCCAGAATTCTGTAATACCCGTCTGCAGACTTTGTGGCGGCATCACCGGCAAGATAGGGCCAGTCACGCCAGTCTTTGCTTTCAGGGTTCTTGCAATAACGGCCAAAATAGGTGTCAACAAAACGGTCTCTGTCGCCCCAGATGGTTTGGAAACAGCCCGGCCAGGGGTTCTGGATGCAGATGTTGCCTGCAATGCCCGGCTGGGTGACTTCATCTCCGTTGTCATCAAGAATAATGGGATGAATGCCCGGAACACCCGGTCCTGCACTTCCCGGTTTCATGGGTTTAATACCGGGGACGGTGCTGCAGAGAAAGCCGCCGGTTTCCGTCTGCCACCAGGTATCAACAATGATGGCTTCGCCCTTGCCCACAGCAGACTCATACCATTTCCATACTTCCGGCTCAATGGGCTCGCCCACGGTGGTCATGTGTTTAAAGTGGTATTCATATTTAGCCGGTTCATCCGGACCGATTTTTCGCAGTGCACGAATGGCGGTGGGGGCGGTGTGAAAGATGTTTACATCCAGTTCCTGGGCAATTCGCCATGAGCGACCGGCGTCGGGATAGGTGGGGACGCCTTCGTAGATAACCGTTGAGGCGCAAAGGGCAAGGGGACCGTATACAATAAAGGAGTGTCCTGTGATCCAGCCGATATCAGCCATGCACCAGTAGACATCTTCAGGGTGGATATCCTGGATATATTTTGACATGGCTGTTACATAGGACAGGTATCCGCCGGTGCTGTGCTGGCATCCTTTGGGTTTACCGGTGGTGCCGCTGGTGTACATGAGAAACAGTGGATCCTCAGAAAGCATCTGCTCCGGTTCTATGCGGCTTCCGTAGTAGTCTTTCACCACTTCGTTTACAAAGTAATCTCGGCCGTCAACCATGGGGGTTTCTGAAGAATATTTTCCGGGATAGCGTTGCCATACCAGTACTTTATCAACCACCTGTCCCTCTTTGGCCGCAAGTTCCACGGCTTCGTCGGCGTTGACTTTATGGTTTAATAAATTACCGGATCGGTAATAGGCGTCCATGGAGATCAGTACCCTTGAATTGGAATCAATAATCCGATCGGCACAGGCACTTGCTGAAAATCCACCAAACACCACGGAGTGGATTACACCCAGGCGGGCACAGGCCAGCATGGTGATGGGAAGCTCTGCAGACATGGGCATGTGAATGGTGACCCGGTCTCCCCGTTTTAATCCGGCAAAATCCCTTAACAGAGCTGCAAATTCATTTACCCTGACATACAGTTCCTGGTAGGTGATATGATCCACCCGTTCTTCTTCAAGTTCAGGTACAAAATGGATGGCTGTTTTGTTTTTGTTGTCTTTCAGGTGACGGTCTATGCAATTATAGCTGGCATTTAACTTGCCCCCTTTAAACCACTTCCAGCAGGGCGCATCGCTGGTATCAAGGACTTCATCCCAGTATTTGTACCAAGTGAGCATTTCTGCGAATTCGACATAGCATTGGGGGAAATTATCAAGGCTGAAGCGATCAAACACTTCAGGATCGGTAAGATTTGCCTGGCCGATAAATTTAGTGGAGGGATAGTAATACTCTTCTTCCTGCCAGTGTACAGCAATCTGTGCCTCGGTGGTCTCTTGAATTTTTTTGTCGCCCATGAATTGTCTCCTGCATTTTAAAGTTTTAAATGGTTAAAATCCCAAGAAATCAACAAAAATTGGTTGCCATCACCTCCTTTAAAAAATATAGATTATTTTAAAAAATGAGCTTTAAGTTTCAATTTGTCTAAAATTTCAGAGATGCTTTATATCGCCCGGCGCTACATTAATATTTTGCTTTAAAGGGCACATCATGTTTGTATGATAAAAAATTGTTAAAGGCCATGTAAAACGAATTTTATAGCCATTGAATTTTACAATTTGTACAATATAGCCCCTTCCCCATGGAACGTCAGGGGAATACTGAAAACATCGCGGATGTTATGATTTTAATGAATCATATGGATATTGTTTGTTTTGAATTTGTACGATGCGAAATAAGTCATAATGGAATCTGTATCCCGGGTTGATATTTATCAACGTAATAATAAGGAATGTAATAAAGATTTAGGGGAGAATGGTTCTGTCTCCCTTGGGCTTGTGATCTTTAGACTATTTTCAGGTAAAATTGTATTGTTTTAAACAATCAGGTATCAATTTGAGTTGAGACTAAAGTCTTAAATAGCGCCAGAAGCAAGGACGAGAAAGAGCGAGAGTAAATTATAAATTTCTCTTTTGCTGAAGCTGATTCATATCGTGTATTTGACTATAAAAAGAAATAATTATTTAGTCAACACAAATTTTAAAAAAAAGAAATAAATTTTCATCAGAATAAATTTGATAACTGTTCACAATTTCGGTACTATCTCCAAGGCTGGAAATATAAGTGCAAAACAGATCACCATGGAGGAATAAAAATATGAAAAATCCCATTAATGTTTATTGGAGCAAAAGACTGGAACAGGTGAAAAAAAATCTTGAGTCCAATAATTTTGAAGTTTACATTGCAGACACCTCAGAGGACGCTAAGAACATCGCCCTTGATAAAATTATTCCGGAACTTTCCCCCAAAAGTGTTTCCTGGGGAGGCTCCATGACCTATGTATCCACCGGTCTGTTCCATGCATTAAAAGACAGTCAGGACATGGAAGTGTTAAATACCTTTGATAAGAGCCTTCCCATTGATGCACAAATGGAATTGAGACGCCGCTCCCTTCTGGTGGACCTTTTTATTACAGGAACCAACGCTGTCACAGAATCCGGGCAATTGGTGAATCTGGATATGATCGGTAACAGAATCGGTGCCATTACCTTTGGACCTAAGAATGTAATCATTTTTATGGGGAGAAATAAAATCTCCTGTGATCTTGATGACGCCATGTATCGCATAAAAAATTATGCAGCGCCTGTGAATACCATGAATCTTGATAAAAAAACGCCGTGCAGGGAAACCGGATTCTGCCAGGATTGTAAAAGTCCCGATCGTATTTGTAACACATGGACCATCACAGAAAAATGTTTTCCCCCAAAACGGGTGAAAGTCATATTAATCAATGAGGACCTCGGATTTTAATAGATCTTATTTTGATTCGGTTTTTTCCACAAAAAAGTTTAAACTACGCCCTGATTTGTGTACCCGTTTATATGAAATACTCCGCAAATGAGGGGCGTATTTCAAGCTTTGTTGTGGGCAAAGCCGGATCAGAATGCGGCCTGCCCATGGTAGCTATATGGAACGATCATGGACATTTGTTTAAGGATGCCTTGGTGACAATACCGTGGCCAAATTTTTTTGTAATGGCATCCACGGTTTTATCCACTTTCTCCCATTTTTCCGTGGGAGGCACCGTGGATTGAAACAGATCCAGTTGGCTGTAGGGTTTTTCTTTTGTGAGGCCCGAGCCCCCAAGTCCGATTAATCGTATGGGTTTTGTGATGTTGAAATTTTTCGCAAGGACCACGGCCATGTCATAAATTACAGAAGATGCACAGGTGGGGGGATTTACCTTTACCTGGCGGGTTACCTGGGAAAAATCGGAAAATTTAAGTTTAATAAAAACGGTGGCAGCAAAAAAATGGTGTCTTCTCAGGTCCCGTCCCACAATTTCAGCGTGCTTGAGTAATTCTTTTTTGATACTTTCTGCATCGGTAATATCCATATCCAGGGTGGATTCACTGGATATGGATTTTTTTTCTTCCTGAACCTCCACCCGGGAGCTGTCAATTCCCCGGGACAATTCTGACAGCCGCAAACCGAATTTTCCAAATTTTTTTACAAGGAGTTGGGTTTTAAAGCGCCTCACGTCCCCCAACGTCTCAATGCCCAGAAGTTTCATTTTTTCCATGGCATTTTTACCCACACCGGGAACTTTATGAATGGCAAGGTTATGAATAAAGGATCGGGTTTCATGCTTATGGATGACGGTAATACCATTGGGTTTGTTCATGTCAGAAGCAATCTTGGCCAGAAATTTCATGGGTGCCACTCCAAGGGAGCAAGTGAGACCGGTTTGTTTTACCATGCGGTTCTGTATGGATACGGCAATTGCTTCAGGGGAGCCGGACAGGCGGGTGCACCCCGAAACATCCAAAAAAGCCTCGTCAATGGACACAGGTTCCACGCACGGTGTGTATTGTTTTAACAGTTCCATGATGAAAAGGGATATGTTTTTGTATTTTTTTTTATCAGGGGGCACCACAATGAGGTCTGGACATCTTCTCAAAGCCTGGAACATGGGCATGGCAGAATGGATTCCCAGCTTTCTTGCCTCATAACTTGCCGTTGAGACCACACCTCTTCCGGATGCTCCCCCCACAACAATGGGTTTACCCCTGAGATGTGGATTGTCCCGTTGTTCCACAGAGGCAAAAAAGGCATCCATGTCCATGTGGAGAATCATTTTGAGGTCGGGGTCAGCAAAGTGGGAAATTGCTGATCATGGATAAAGGTCAAATTCACCCTGCGGGTTCTTGGGCCGTCAAATTCACACAAAAAGATACTTTGCCAGGTTCCCAGCACCAGGGAGCCTTTTTCAACGGGAACCAGCTGGAAAGCACCCATAAAGCTGGTTTTCAGATGGGCCGCAGAATTGCCTTCCATGTGTCGATAGTTTCCCGTCCATGGAAAAAGACCGTCAAGACTGTTAATAATATCTGTTTTCACATCTGGATCGGCATTTTCATTGATGGTGATACCGGCAGTGGTGTGCATGGAAAATACATGAACCAGACCCGAGTCCATGGCGGCATCTGTCACAGCCTGCTGAATCTGCGGGGTGATATCCACAAGCTGGGTGTGTTTTCGTGTGGCGATGGTGATATGCATGTGCTTGCCTTTTGTTTAATTTAATCACAGAATTAAAGAATATGTTTAATTTACATGAAAATAATCCCATTGTACAGCTGTGGCATGTCAATTTAAAAATTCATTTGTTTGAAATCCTGGCTGTGTCGTTGTATATATAAAGCTTTGTTTCACCTGTATGGGGTATTCAGCATTCATAAATTTATGGGGACGTGATGAGAAAACAACGGAATCAATGGAGCGCCGTTTCTGTGAAAGTGCTGGCCATTGTTGTACTTTTTGTATGGGCCGGCTGCGGTAATGATGAAAAAGAGCAAAAGGCTCCCACTGATTTGAGCAATGAGGGTGTGCAGGTTGAATCCAGTGTGGAAGGCAGTAAAAAAAACGCCGGAGGGCCCAGTCATGGCGTGACAGCCGTACTTCCGGAGGGCATTGTCTGGCTTACCAACGATTTTGATCCTGTTTTTTCATCCCCCAAAGCGCTAAAAGGGGGGCAGCTTCGATCGGCCATCCTAAGTTTTCCCATGACATTCAGAACCGTGGGACCCGATGCCAACGGCAGTTTTAGAAGTGCTGTTCTGGATAACCAGCTCTCCCTTGTGAATATTCATCCCAACACCGGTAATATCATACCGGAACTTGCCACCCACTGGGCCTTTGGAAATGATAATAAAACAATGTATTTCCGGTTGAATAAAAAGGCAAGGTGGTCCGATGGCACCTCTGTAACCGCCTGGGACTTTGCCTATACCTTGACTTTCATGCGTTCACAGCACATTGTGGCGCCCTGGTACAATGATTATTACACCAAAGAAATTGAATCGGTGACGGTTTATGATGATTACACCCTGGCTGTTAAAAGCACCAAGGCCCAGCCGGATCTTCACTTAAGGGTTGCCATTGCTCCCACACCACAACACTTTTATGGTACCCTGGATGAAAATTTTGTCCATGAATATAATTGGGAAGTGGTGCCCAACACCGGGGCCTATCAGATTTCCGATTTTAAAAAGGGAAAATATATCCATTTTCTGCGAAAGAAAAACTGGTGGGCCAGTGATTTAAAATATTTTAAAAATCGCTTTAATGTGGACCTGGTTAAGTTCACCGTTATCCGGGACTTTAACATGCTCTGGGAATATTTTAAAAAGGGGCGGGTGGATCTGTTTTCCCTGACCATGCCCAAATACTGGTACAACAGATCAGACACCGATGTGGTGAATAAAGGGTATGTAAAACGCATCTGGTTTTTCAATGATACCCAGCAGTCGGCATCGGGATTGTGGCTCAACTGTGACAAGCCCGTTTTCCAGGATGTCCGGGTGCGCTACGCCTTTGCCCATGCCATGGATGTGGACCGGGTGATTGAAAAGGTACTCCGGGGAGATTACTTCCGGCTGGACCAGGCCTATGTGGGATATGGTGATTATACCAACCCCGGGATCAAACCCCGGAATTTTTCCATAGAAAAGGTGGAGGCCCTGATGACAGAGGCTGGATGGCACCGGGGCAGTGACGGTATCTGGCAACGTGATAATGTTCGATTTTCCGTGGAGGTCACCTATGGGTTTGAGGGGCACACCCCCCGCCTGGTGGTTTTAAAAGAGCAGGCCCAAAAGGCCGGTGTGGAGTTGCGGCTCCAGAAATTGGACAGTACAGCTGCTTTTAAAAAATTTCTGGAAAAAAAGCATGATGTGGCCTGGATGGGATGGAGCACCTCCCTTCGTCCTTCATATTGGCAAAGCTGGCATTCGGACAATGCCCATGCTGTACAGACCAACAATATCACCAACACCGATGATCCTGAACTGGACAATTTAATTGATCAGTACAGAGCAAGTCTGGACGAGGAACAGCGCAAAACCCTTTCCCAAAAAATCCAGGCTGTGATACATCGCCAAGGGGCCTTTGTGCCCACATTCATGGTTCCTTATGTTCGCCATGGTTTCTGGCGCTGGATGCAATTGCCTGAATTCCACGGGACCAAGGTGTCAGACGCTTTGTTTGATCCTTTTTCTGCCATGACAGGGGGACTGTTCTGGTTTGACCGGGATATACATGAGCAAACCCTGGCTGCCATGAAACAGGGAAAAACCTTTCCCCCTGAAACCATTGTGGATGATCATTTCAGGCCCGGAGGCCATGGTGAACAATAGGGTGTGTTGCTCTCCGGAAACAGGAGCTGTTTTTCCCCTGCTGCAGGTGGATGGCCTTGTTACGGCCTTTGACACGGAAAAGGGCTGTGTGAATGCCGTGGACGGTGCCTCATTTTCCATGGCCCCGGGAACGACATTGGGCATTGTGGGGGAGTCCGGGTGTGGGAAAAGTGTCACAGCCCTTTCCATCATGGGGCTTCTACCCCGACCTTCCGGACGGATTGTATCCGGGCACATTGTGTTTGACGGCAAAGATCTTCCCACGCTTTCCCCAAAGGAGATGCAGGCCATCCGGGGCAGACGCATGTCCATGATTTTCCAGGAACCCATGACGGCATTGAACCCTGTGCAACGCATTGGATCCCAGATCAATGAAATTTATGCCATTCATTTTCCCGGCATGACAAAAAAACAGCGCACCAGGGGCGCTGTGACCATGCTTTCCCAGGTGGGAATTGCTGAACCGTCAATGGTGATGAATAATTATCCCCACCAGCTTTCTGGAGGGATGCGTCAACGGGTGATGATCGCCATGGCCCTGGCATCCTCACCGGATATTCTCATTGCCGATGAACCCACCACAGCTCTGGATGTAACGGTCCAGGCCCAGATTCTGGAATTGATAAAGGAGCTCCAGGGAAAAATGGGCATGTCTGTGATGCTCATCACCCATGATCTTGGGGTCATTGCCGAGAACTGCGATGATGCCGTGGTGATGTACGGGGGCAGGGTGGTGGAGCGGGCAGGGGTGAAGGATTTGTTTAAAAATCCCTTTCATCCCTACACAAAGGGGCTCATTTCATCCATACCCGGTCTGGCTGAAAAGCCAAAATCGCTGCTTCCCACCATTAAAGGCCGGGTGCCCTCCCTGGATAAAATGCCCTTGGGATGTCGTTTTTCCAATCGATGTCCCCATGTCATGGATATCTGCCACACCACCCCCCCTCCAGAAACATTGGTGGGAGTTTCCCGGGGACATTTTGCATCTTGTTATCTTCCGGGGGAAAGCCGTGACTGATTCCAGAAAACATGACCAGGCCAACGGGGCCGTTGAGACTTCCCTTGATTCCGGTAATATCCTGAGCGTCTCAGGGCTGACAAAGCACTTTCCTGTGCGAGGCGGGATTTTTCTGGGGCAGACAGGGGTGGTGCATGCGGTGGATGATGTCTCTTTTTCCATAAAAAAAGGCGAAACACTGGGCCTTGTGGGGGAATCCGGATGCGGAAAAACCACCCTGGGAAGATGTGTTATGGGGCTC
Organism: Desulfocicer vacuolatum DSM 3385; assembly: GCF_900176365.1. Lineage (GTDB taxonomy): Bacteria > Desulfobacterota > Desulfobacteria > Desulfobacterales > Desulfobacteraceae > Desulfocicer > Desulfocicer vacuolatum. The sequence continues at coordinate 146,318 of NZ_FWXY01000007.1, forward strand.
TATCCCCCCACCGCAGGTAAGGTGTTTCTCCATGGTAAAAATATGGCCCTGGAAAATTCCCGGCAGATGAAATCCATGCGTTTACAGATGCAGATGATCTTTCAAGATCCGTTTGAATCCTTGAATGCCAGGCATACCGTTGGAGAGATTCTCCGGGAAAAATATATTATTCATGGTAAAAAAAGGGTGGGAACCGATCAAGAGATTAAAACCTTGCTGGAGCGAGTGGGGTTATCCGGGGATGACATTCATCGGTTCCCCCATGAATTCAGCGGTGGCCAGCGCCAGCGCATCGGCATTGCCCGGGCCATCTCCTTGAATCCCCGGGTGGTGATATGTGACGAGCCGGTATCGGCCCTGGATGTTTCTGTTCAGTCACAGATTCTCAATTTAATGGTGACGCTACAGCGGGAGATGGGGCTGACCTATCTGTTCATCTCCCATGACCTTGCCGTTGTCAAGCATGTGTCCGACCGCATTGCCGTGATGTATCTGGGGAAAATTGTGGAGTTTACAACGGCCCGGGCCCTTTATAAACATCCTTATCACCCGTATACCCGGGCTCTTTTATCTGCCATTCCCCTACCGGACCCCCTGGCCCGGAAACAGCGCATTATTCTCAAGGGGGAGGTGCCCTCCCCTGAAACTCCCCCACCGGGATGTCGATTTCATACCCGCTGCCCCCATGTCATGGATATATGTTCCACAAAGGAGCCGAAGCTGAAACCATTAAAAGTGCAGGGCAGCCCTCATTTAACGGCCTGTCATCTGTACTTTTGATACTTTAGATTGCGATGTTCAATTGCCTTCAGCAGAGCCCCCCCCGAGGGGTAATAGGAACCAGCCAATGGAGCTGTCTACAGTTCCGGGCCGGGACCATTACCTCTCGGGGGGCGGCATAATACCATTTGGCTCCGCGTCTACGACCCTATATTCGTTATGTCCACCAGGACATGATGCCCGTTTATATGAAACAAAGAGTCCTATGGTGTTAAATTATTCCCGGGTCTCTTCCACCTTTTGTTTGTATCCACATCCTTTGGTGGGACATTTTAAAATTTTTCCTTCTTTTTTCGTCTCCTTTTCCACCAGATAAAGGGAGTCACACTGGGGGCAAGGCAGGTTAACCGGTTTATCCCAGGAAGCAAAGGTGCAGTCGGGATAGCGGTTGCACCCATAAAATATTTTTCCCCTGCGGGAGCGCTTTTCCACAATTTTCCCCTGGCAATCCTTTTCCGGACAGTCAACGTTGATTTCAGCCCCGGCCTGATCTCCAAAAACCGATTCTGTGTGTTTACAGTCAGGATACCCGGTGCAGGCAAGAAATTCTCCGTACCGTCCTTCTTTTTTCACCATGGGTTTTCCACATTTTTCACAATCCTTTACCTTGGTGTTGTCCACCTTGGTTTCATGGATTTCGATTTTGCCCTTTTCATCCCGGGTGTAGTTGCTTGAAAAGGTGCACTCAGGATATCCGGTGCAGGCAATGAAGTGACCGTTTCGGCCCATTTTAATATTGAGCGGTTTTCCACAAAGGGGGCATGTAAGATCAGTGGACATGCCAACGCCCTTGACACTGAGCATATTTTCCTGGGCATATTCAAGTTTTTCTTTGAAAGGTGTGTAAAATTCATTGAGAACATCAATGGCTTTGGTGGAGCCGTTTTCAATGCTGTCCAGGTTATTTTCCATCTTTGCCGTAAAGGTGGCATCCAATATTTCTGGAAACGATTCCACCAGCAGCTCATTGACGATGAACCCCAGCTCATTGGGCATGAAATAGCGTTTTACAAGATCCACATATCCTTTGTCCCGGATGGTGGATAAAATAGAGGCATAGGTACTGGGGCGGCCAATACCGTTTTCTTCAAGCTCCTTGACAAGGGAGGCTTCTGAAAATCGCGGGGGCGGTTTGGTGAAGTGCTGTTTGGGGATGATCTGTTTTAATTTGAGAACATCTGCCTTTGTCATCTCCGGCAGGAGTTGTTTTTCCTTTTCTTTTTTGCCATTGGCATCATCTGTGCTGTAAAGGGCCATGAAACCCTGAAATTTCACCGTGCTGCCCCCCACGGTAAAGGTGTAGTGGCCTGCCTGGATGGAGATGGTTTTCTGGTCAATGAGGGCCTGGGACATCTGGGAGGCCATGAACCGTTTCCAGATAAGATCATAAAGTTTAAACTGGTCCTGGCTGAGAAATGGCTGAACCTTGCCCGGTGTGTTCAACACCGATGTGGGACGGATGGCCTCATGGGCATCCTGGGCTTTGTTTTTATTTTTAAAATACCGGGGAGAATCAAGGGAAAATTCTTTTCCAAACTTTTCCCGGATCAGTTCCTGGGCTGCCAGGGCTGCTTCATCGGCAATACGGGTGGAGTCGGTACGCATATAGGTGATGAGACCTTCGGGGCCGCCGGAACCGATTTCAATGCCTTCATAGAGCTGCTGGGCCACCATCATGGTCTTTTTGGCAGAAAACTTTAAACGGTTGATGGCATCCTGCTGCATCTTACTGGTGATAAACGGAGGCTGTGGGTTCCTTTTAATGGTTTTTTTGTTTATTTTTTCCACCACAAAGTCGCTGGATTCCAGCTCCTTTACAATGGCAGCCGAAGTATCGCCATCGGGGATGGCAATTTTTTTACCGTCTTTCCGGGCCAGCTGGGCCGTAAATTCAGGAGGGGTGTTTGCGGTGAGATCCGCTGCAATGGTCCAGTATTCCTGGGGTTCAAAGGCCCGGATCTCGCGCTCTCTGTCACAGATGATTTTAACGGCAACAGATTGAACCCGTCCGGCACTGAGTCCGCCCTGGACCCGTCTCCACAGCAGTGGAGAGATCTGATAGCCCACCAGCCGATCAAGGGTTCTTCTGGCCTGCTGGGCTTCGTATCGGTCTGTATTTAGGTCCATGGGATTGTTCAGTGCATCGGTGATCCCCTTTTTTGTGAGCTCATGGATGAGAACCCTGTAAAAGGATCTGCCTTTTTTTTTCAAAATATCCGCAGCATGGAATGCAATGGCTTCCCCTTCGCGGTCAGGGTCAGGGGCCAGATAGACGGTGTCGCTGTCACCGGCCAGTTTTTTCATGGCCTGGATTACCTTGGATTTTCCCTTGATCTGGAGATATTTGGCTTTGAAATCCTTTTCAATATCAATGCCCAGCTCTTTTTGGGGAAGATCCTTTATGTGCCCTGCAGTGGCAGTGACATTGTACTTTTTCCCAAGATATTTCTTAAGGGTCTTGACTTTGGTGGGGGACTCGACAATTAGAAGTGGTTTGCTCACGGTGTTTCCTCTACGGTGAAAAAAAATTTTCCCGGTGTCTGTTTGATCACACCTTTCAGTTCCAGGCATAAAAGTGATGCATTGACTGCCCCTGCATCAAGGCCGGAGGTTTCGATGATGGTATCTATGTGGACGGGATAGGGCCCCAGGCAATTAAGAATCTTTGCATGGACGCTGTCCGGTTCTAAAAAATGGGTTTCTGTTCCACCCGGAGCAGCAATGGGCTGGGATGGAGGGGATTGGTGCACCAGGTGGCCCAACTCCTCAATGACATCCAGCTCGTTCTCCACAAGTTTGGCTCCCTGTTTTAAAAGGGCATGGGTCCCGGTGCTTTTAAAGGAGTGTATGCTGCCCGGTACGGCAAACATTTCCCGGTTGTATTCGGCGGTGAGCCGGGCCGTGATGAGTGAACCGCTTTTGGCTGCGGCCTCCACAACAACGGTACCGGTGGACATGCCAGCAATGATCCGGTTTCTCATGGGAAAATGATGGGCATCCGGTGAGCTGTGAATGGGCAATTCTGATATCACTGCACCGTTGTCTGCAATCTCATGGTAAAGTTGTCTATTTTCCCGGGGGTAGATGATTTTTAAGCCGCACCCCATCACGGCAAGGGTCCTGCCCCGGGCATGGATGGCACCTTTGTGGGCCGCAGTATCAATGCCCATGGCCATGCCGCTGACAATTTGAAACCCCCGGGCTGCAAGTTTGCACCCCAGCTTAAATGCGGTGTCAATGCCATAGGCCGTTGCCTGTCGTGATCCGACAATGGCAATGCAGGGAGCGATATTATCAAGGGTGCCAAGGTAGGTCAGGATGGGGGGTGGGTCTGGAATGTGCAGGAGAAGTTCCGGGTAATGGGGATCAGTGAGGGCAGCAATTTTAAAGCCGCAGCGTTCAATGGCACGAATTTCATCATCGGGGCAATGGGTTCGATTTTTGTGAATACCTTTGAAAATCCGGGGCCCCATGCCTTTGATTGCCTTGAGTTCATGGTCCGGTGCGTCAAATACCCCCTGGGGTGATCCAAAGGTTGTGATCAGTCGTTTAAACGTCACACTTCCCAGCCCGGGAACATTTTTAAGCGCAAACCAGGGTCTATATTTATCAATGAGCCCGTTCATTTGATGGAGTTTTGTGGGTTTCGGGTTTCATAAAAAAATAGTTGATATACTCCTTGCAGGTGATATCCCCATTGTTCAAATATCCGGTAAATTATCTTTTTTATATGAAATACTCCACAAATCTGTGGAGTATTTCTGCTTTTGTTGTGGGCGGAACGAGGTCAGAATAAGATCTGCCCGTGGCAGTTATATAGAATGCAGCCTCCAAGGCAAGCTAAGGCAGAGCCGCCCATCTGATGGGCAATAGGAACCGGATAATTGAGCTGTCTACAGTTCCGGTCCGGGCCCATTGCCCATCGGGGGGCGGCAGTATAATACCATTTGGCTCCGCGTCTACGACCCTATATTTGTTGTGTCCCACAGGACATGCCCGTTATCCGGGTCTATTAACATATCAAGTGCTATGTTAATAGAATAAAATGGATGAATATGGGGGGCAGCCGAATATTTACCGGTTTTTTTTGTCCGTGAGAAGTACAATGGGACTTGCAACAAAAACAGATGAATAGGTCCCGATGAGTACTCCGGCAATCATGGCAAAGGCAAAGTTATGAATAATTTCTCCCCCCAGAAACAGCAGGGAAAAAAGTACAATCAATGTGGTCAAAGAGGTCAGGATGGTCCGGCTCAATGTCTCATTGATGCTTTTATTGATAATTTCCATCATGGTCAGTTTTCTGGCCTGGATGTTATTTTCCCGGATTCTGTCAAATACAATGATGGTATCATTAAGGGAATAACCGATAATGGTCAACAATGCAGCAATGATGGGCAGGGAAAACTCATAATCCAATATGGAAAAAAGGCCCACAGTGATAAATACGTCATGGATCAGCGCCACAATGGCTCCCATGGCATATTTCAGCTCCAGATACCAGAACAGTACCAGCGTGACAAGCAGGGCCGCTGCAATGAGAATGGGCATACTCATGTTAAAGATGGATAAAAAGTATACGGCTGACATCAATGCACCGGCAGTGACACCGGAGAGAACCCATTTCATTTCAAAACGACCTGAAATATAAATGGTGATGAAAAGCAGTGAGTAGAACATGGCAAGCAGGGCCTGTTTTCTCAGGTCCTTTCCCACCTGGGGACCCACCATCTCCACCCGTCGAATATCCGGGGCAGAACCGGTGGCACTTTCCAGGGCCTGGGTAATGGCCTGGGAAAATCCCTGGCCGGTCATGTCCGGTGTGCCGGTTCTTATGAGAAATTCATTTTCACCGGGGTTACCGAAATTTTGAACAGAGGAATTGGCAATGCCGATCTGTTCAAGGCCTGAGCGTATATCCTGGATGGCAGGGGTTTTGTCAAATTTTACCTGCACAAGGGTGCCTCCGGCAAAATCAATGCCGTAATTGGGACCCTGGTGGATGATAAGCGAAATAAAACTGATGATTACCAGGGCCAGGGAAAAAGAAAATCCCAGTTTTCGTTTTCCTATAAAGTCAATGCTGGTGCCGGGTTTGATAAACTGCATGGATGTTTATCTCCTTTATATGAAATACTCCGCAATTCAGGAGCATATTTCAAGCTTCGTTGTGGGCAGATCCGGATCAGACTACGGTCTGCCCGTGGCAGTTATATACTGAGGGTGGATGTCTTTTTTCCGGACAAAGTCATTTCAAAAATACTTTTTGAAAGGACAAGGGCGGTAAAAAGGCTTGCAAGAATACCAAGTCCCAGGGTCACGGCAAAACCCTTCACAGGACCTGTGCCGAACTGAAACAATACCACCGCAACAATAAGTGTGGTTACATTGGCGTCAAGAATAGTAAGGGCGGCCCTGGAGAATCCTGCATGCACAGAAGCCACAGGGGTTTTTCCGGAAGCAAGCTCCTCTCTGATTCTTTCAAAGATAATTACATTGGCATCCACCGCCATACCGATGGTGAGAATAATGCCTGCAATTCCCGGAAGCGTCAGGGTGGCCTGGAAGGCTGCAAGACCTCCGCCAATGAGCAGAATATTAACCACAAGGGCAATGTCTGCAATGAGACCCGCTCCCTTGTAATACATCACCATAAATAAAATAACAAGAATCCCCCCCACCATCATGGACATAAGCCCCATGCGGATGGAATCAGCTCCCAGTGTGGGGCCGACAGTTCGCTCTTCAATGATTTTAACCGGCGCCGGTAATGCACCTGCCCGCAGGACAATGGCAAGGTCCCTTGCTTCTTCCGTGGTAAAATTGCCTGTGATTCTGGCCTTTCCACCGGCAATGCGATCCTGGATCACAGGGGCGGAGTAAACCGTCTTGTCCAGTACAATGGCCAGTCTCTTTTTAATGTTTTCACCGGTGATGCGTTCAAATATACGGGCACCTTTTCGGTCAAACTCAATGCCCACATAGGGTTCATTGAACTGGGAATCGATCATCACCCGGGCATCGGTGAGGGAGCCGCCGTCCAGTAATACCTGTTTTTTGATGAGAAAGGGCACCTTGGTGACCTGACCTGTGCGGGTATTTTCTTTCATCTGATATAAAAGCACAGAACCCGGCGGAGGGGTTCCTTGGGTGGCAGACGCAACGTTCCCGGTTTCATCCACCAGCTGGAAGTTGAGCTGGGCTGTCTTGCCGATGAGATCCTTGGCCCGCTGGGTGTCAGTGATGCCGGGCAGCTGGATCTGTATTCTTTTTTCCCCCTGGAGGCGGATGTCCGGCTCGCTGACTCCGAATTCATCAATTCGGTTTCGAATGGTTTCAAGGGCCTGTTCTGTGGCCATGCGCTTTATGTTTTCCGCCTCCTGGACCGGAAGCTGCAGCACAAAGTTTTTCCCTTTGGCAACCGTAACCGTTGAAGCGATTTCCAGGGCATTGAAATCATCGCTGACAAGTGCTGTAAATCCATCAATATTTTTGTCCCCTGAAAGCGTTGCCGTGATGCTGTTATTGCTGTTTCTGGAGATGCCAAGGTGCTTGATGCCTTTTTTTCTCAACTCCTGTTTCAGCTCATGCACGGTACGTTCAACAGTGGTTTCCACCGCCTTCTGATTTTGAACTTCAAGGACAAGATGCATGCCGCCCTGGAGGTCCAGGCCAAGGTTTATTTTTTTGTGGGGCCAGCAGTCGGGGTAGAAGGTGGGAAGAACATATACCAGTGCTGTCAGTATAATCACTGCTGTAAGCGCGCCTTTCCATGTGAATGATTTCAATCTGATTGCTCCTGAAATGGCTGTATTATTTGGATTTTTTACCTTTTTTTGACTCGGCGGGTGCGTTGGTCTGGAGAGTGGCGCCCACATTTCCCCGATTGATTTTAATTTTAACGTTTTCGGCTATTTCAAGGGAAACAGTGGTATCGCCAAGGGAGGTGATGGTACCGTGAACACCACCTGATGTGATGATACGATCCCCTTTTTTAAGGCTGTTGATCATGTTTTGGTGTTCTTTGGCTTTTTTCTGCTGGGGTCTGATGAGCAGAAAGTAAAAAATAACGAACATGAGAATAAGGGGTACAAATGCTGTAAATCCACCTGCCTGTCCACCTGCTGCGCCAGCCTGTCCCATTGCAAATGCTGTGTTGATCATGGTAAAAATCCTCCTGGTTTTAAATAATCTTTAGTTTATTTATGGATGTTTCTTATAGCTGCTAAAAAAATGTCGGTCAAGGTTTGCCCTTGATGGAAAAGTATGCCGGAGTGCGACTGTTTGAGATACACAAAAGTTGTACTTATGTCAAGGATTCAACATTTTTGTTAAGTTTTATTTATTACAATTTATTCGGCTGTCGCCCCAGTTCATACTGTTGCATGCATTGATGGTAATATCAATATCCCTTTTAATTTCAATGTCATGGATCTCTTTTCTTTTCTTGTTTAAAAGATAGGCTGCCACCTCCCATGGTACCTCTGCAGTAAGGGATGTGATTCCCCCTTTAATGGTCTTGAGATTGAGCTGTCGTAAAAAGGCAAGGCCAAGATTTTCCACAGACGGAATCATGCCGCGCCCTTTGCAATGGGTGCAGGTTTTATAGCTGCCAAAGGTGATGGAGGGTCTCAATCGCTGTCGGGACATCTCCACAAGTCCAAACCCGGATATGCCGCCTACCTTGGTTTTTGCCTTATCAAATTTAAGGTGTTTTTTCAGGGTTTTGGTGACATCTGCTTTGTGTTTTCGCTCCTTCATATCAATGAAGTCCACCACAATCAATCCCCCCAGATCCCTGAGCCTTAGCTGCCGGGCCACCTCTTCTGCCGCTTCAATATTGGTGTGATAGGCAGTCTGTTCAATGTTTTTTTTGCCGGTGGATTTGGCTGAATTGACATCAATGGCCACCAGGGCTTCGGTCTGATCAATGACAATGGAACCGCCTGATTTTAGGGAAACTTTGGGCTCAAATATGGAGGCAATCTGCTCTTCCAGCTGGTGTTTGGTAAAGATGGGTTTTTCACCCTTGAACAGCTTCACGATTTTCTGTTTGCCCGGGGCAATGATTCCCATGAAATCTTTGACTTCCAGGTACACCTCTTTATCATCTATGAGAATTTCTGTGATATCATCGGTGAAATAGTCTCTCAGGGATCTCACAGCAAGGTTTTGCTCCTTGTAGAGCAGGGAAGGGGTTTCACTCTGGATGGCTTTTTTATTGATGTTTTTCCAGGCCCGTTGGAGGTATTTCAGGTCGTTGTTGAACATGGTCTTGGTGGCATCTTTGCCCGCAGTTCTGACAATGAGACCAAATCCTTCGGGTACCTTCACAGAATCAATGATGGATTTGAGGCGTTTTCGCTCTTCTTCGTCCATGATCTGGCGGGAAACCCCCCGGGTGTTGCTGCCCGGCATGAGCACAGATAGCCTTCCCGGCAGGGAAATAAAGGTGGTGAGCATGGCTCCCTTGTGCATAATGGGGTCTTTTGTGACCTGGACAATGAGCTCCTGGCCCTTTTTAACCAGGTTGGTGATGCGTCTGTCTCCGGCATCGTTGTCAAGGAAGTAATCACTGTGGATTTCATTGAGTTGCAGAAAACCGTTTTTCTGGGTGCCGTAATCCACGAAAACCGCCTGGAGACTTGGCTCCACCCGTGTGATGGATGCTTTGTAAATGTTGCCCTGGGTCATTTCTCGTGCCGCTGTATCCAGGTGGATTTCTTCCAGTTTGTTGTCTTTAACGGTCACGATTCTGCATTCATCGGAATCGAGCGCATTAATTAAAATTTTTCTTGTCATTAAATCTTTCTTACTGCCTCCATGCAAAAATTATATATGGAGATTTTTAATCAATGGATTTGATACGTCTGTTTGGCCGTGTCTGCCATTTGCCGGGAATTTTTGAAGGTGGACCCCTGCGATGAAAGTCAGATAAATTTAAGCCCTGTATCCCAATGTCGGCCGGTTGATCAGAAAATTATATCCTCTGTCATAAACGATATATGTTGTGATTAAATCCAAAATATACAACTGTTTTTGAAAAATCCCAATGCCATTAAAAATCTCTCTTTGATTTTTTAAATATGAAATTTAAGAAAGAAGTTTGATACGCTTTAAATGTGTAAACTGCCAGCGCTTGATAAAACAAAATATCTTTCTGGAAACAACAAGTATTCGATTGACGCCGTCAAGTCAAATAAATTATGCGTTGTCCATGGTATCATGCTTGCTATTTCATTCATATTATGCCATTTAATGAGCTTTATTTGTCCTTAATAAATCCAAAGTGTCTGGAGGTTTACATATAATTATGGAAGAACGGTACAGTCCTGAAGCAGTTGAAGTAAAATGGCAGCAATATTGGGAATCCCATGGAATATTTTCCACATCTGAAGATACGTCCAAAGAAAAATATTACCTTTTGGAGATGTTTCCCTATCCCTCGGGGAAAATTCACATGGGACATGTCAGGAATTATACCATTGGGGATGTGGTGGCCCGGTATAAACGAATGAAGGGCTATAATGTCCTCCATCCCATGGGGTGGGATGCCTTTGGCATGCCCGCTGAAAATGCAGCCATTGATAATAATACCCATCCGGCAGCCTGGACCTATGACAATATGGCAGCCATGAGAAAACAGCTCAAAAAAATGGGTTTTTCCTATGACTGGAACCGGGAAATTGCCACCTGTAGACCGGAATACTATCGGTGGGAACAATGGCTGTTTCTCCAGATGCTGGAAAAGGAGATGGTGTACCGAAAGGAATCCTATGTCAACTGGTGTGAGCATTGCCAGACCGTTCTTGCCAATGAGCAGGTGGAAGCGGACCTTTGTTGGCGGTGCAGCCAACCGGTGCAGCAAAAGAAACTGTGGCAATGGTTTTTTAAAATCACTGATTATGCCGAAGACCTTTTGCTGCATTGTGATAAATTGCCGGGGTGGCCCGGCAAGGTAACCCTGATGCAGAAAAACTGGATCGGCAAAAGTGTGGGCTCTGAAGTCTCCTTTGACATTGAAGGCATGGATGGTGAAATCAAAGTGTTTACCACCCGTCCTGATACGTTGTTCGGTTCCACCTTCATGTGTCTTGCTCCGGAGCACCCATTGGTGGAATCCCTGTCCCGGGGTACGGAGCAGGCCGATGCCGTAAAAGCGTTTGTGGAAAAAATATCCCGCCAGGAGCGATCCACAGATGCCCTGGAAAAATATGAAAAAGAAGGGGTGTTCACCGGTGCCTGGTGTATCAACCCCACCAATGGACGGCGCATGCCCGTATTCACGGCTAATTTTGCCCTGATGGGGTATGGTACCGGTGCGGTGATGTCCGTACCGGCCCATGATCAACGGGATTTTGATTTTGCCCGGAAATATGATTTGGACATTGTGGTGGTGATTCAGCCGGAAGGGGAAACCCTGGACCCTGCCACCATGGAAGAGGCTTACACCGGAGAAGGGCTGCTGGTGAATTCCGGTGAATACAATGGCATGAAAAACCGTGATGCCATGGCCGAAATAACCACATGGCTTGAAAAAGAAGGCCGGGGAAAACAGACCGTCAGTTTCCGCCTCCGGGACTGGGGCATCTCCCGTCAACGTTATTGGGGAACCCCCATTCCCGTGATTCACTGTGACACCTGTGGTGTGGTACCGGTGCCCGAATCCCAGTTGCCTGTCACCCTGCCCGAAGATGCGGATTTACTTGAGAACGGAGGTTCACCGCTTCCCACCCTGGATTTCTTTGCCCGTACCACCTGTCCTGTATGTGGCAGACAAGATGCCAGGCGGGATACCGACACCATGGACACCTTTGTGGAGAGTTCCTGGTATTTTGTGCGTTATTGCAGTCCCCGTTGCGAAACTGCCATGTTTGACGCCGATGCCGTTAAATATTGGATGCCGGTGGATCAATACATTGGCGGGGTGGAGCATGCCATTTTACATCTGCTCTATTCACGCTATTTCATGCGGGTATTAAATACCCTGGGGCTCATTGATTTTAAAGAGCCTTTTACCCATCTTCTCACCCAGGGCATGGTGTGCAAAGAAACCCTTACCTGTCCTGAACATGGTTATCTTTTTCCGGAAGAGGCGTTGCCCACGGGGGAAGGCTTTAAATGCGTAAAATGTGACAACACCGTTGAGGTGGGACGGGTTATTAAAATGTCCAAATCCAAGAAAAATGTCATTGATCCCAATATTCTTCTGGAAAAATACGGGGCAGACATCACCCGGCTTTTTTGTTTATTTGCCGCTCCGCCGGAGCGGGACCTGGAGTGGAACGATGATGGGGTGGAGGGATGTCATCGCTTCATTAACCGGGTGTGGCGCCTGGTGGATCTGTGCCGGGAAAAATGCGGTGATACCCCTGCCTATGACGGCCCCATGGAAGGGTTGTCAGAGGATGCAAAAAATCTTCATCGCAAGGGACATCAAACCATAAAAAAAGTCACCGATGACATTGAGGACAGCTTCCATTTTAATACAGCCATCAGTGCGGTGATGGAGCTTGTAAATGCCATGTACAGTGCAAATCTCAATGGTGATGATGAAGGAATGAAAGGGGTGGCTGCCTTTTGTATGGAAAACATTGTGCTGCTGCTGTCCCCCATTGTACCCCATTTTGCCGAAGAATTGTGGGAACGCATGGGGCATGACGCCAGTGTTGTGGATCATACCTGGCCCCAATACAGGGAAGATGCCCTGGTCAGCGATGAGATGCTCATTGTGATTCAAGTGAATGGGAAGCTTCGGTCAAAATTTAATATCCGTGCAGATGCCGATGATGATGCCATTAAAGCCGTGGCCCTGGCCGATGAAATAGTGATGAAGCACGTTGCTGACAAAACCATTCGAAAGGTGATTGTTGTAAAGAAAAAGCTTGTCAATATTGTGGTGTAATATGGGACATGGAAAATATCCACTGTTCCGGGGCCTTTCATCGTTTTTTTCCATGTCCGGGAAAAAAAATAAAAGGCCTTTGCAACACTTTGCTTGGTTGATAATTGCGCTGCTGCTGGGGGGGTGTGGATATCACATCCAGGGAAACACCCCCCTGCCCGCCGGGATAAAGGCTGTTCATGTCACCTTGTTTGAAAATCGCAGTGGTGAGTCCGGCGTAGAAAATACATTTACCGATTTGTTCATAGATGAACTGCTCATGAAAACAGATGCCAAGGTCACAGATGAGGCCCATGCCAGGGGATTTGTCACCGGGATCATTCGTTCCATCTCTGTGGGGGATCTTACCCGATCCTCCGATGATGCGGTTCTCCAGGGTCTGGTGCGTGCCACCATGGATCTTTCCATGGCAGATGAGACGGGCAATGTGGTGTGGGGGGTAAAGGGCTATAGTGACAGTAAAGTGTATACCGCCTCCAGCTCCAATGTGACCGATGAGTCTGCAAAACAGGAAGCTGTGGAATACATTGCCCGGCGCTTGTCTGAAAAACTGGTGAGCGCCATGGGGGATCAGTGGTAGGCCGTTTCAATGTTCCGGGCAGCTCTGCCTTAGCTTGCCTTGGAGGCTGCATTGTATATAAACTGTCATGGGCAGACCTTATTCTGACCTCGGTCTGCCCACAACAAAGATAGAAATAATATTCCATAGATTTACGGAGTATCTCATATAAAAAAAAGGCGCATAAATCAGGAAATTAAGCTCCTGATTCATACGCCTTTAAATTTGTAAAAAACGGCTTTAGTTCAGAATTCTGGAAAGCCTTGAAATCTTACGTGCGGCAGTGTTCTTATGAATAACCCCTTTCTTCGCTGCTTTGGCAATGGTGGCCTGGGCTGCCTTGAACAGCTCCTGGGCATTTTCATTACTGTCTTCCTGGGCAGCTGCCTGAACCTTTTTAATGCTGGTGTTCATGGCAGATTTTGTGGATTTATTTCTAAGACGTCTGTTTTCACTCTGTTTTGCACGTTTCAATGCTGATTTATGATTGGCCAACTTGTTTTGAACTCCTTCATTTATATTATTAATTTAATAGTAATTCCATAAGTTTTGAATTAAGTAATTTAATTATATTCAACTTTTTTGTCAAGGGAAAAGTGATGGTACCGGCTGAAAAACAAAAACTTGCTAAACTGTTTTCCGGGGTGTTCACCATTGGAAGTGCAACCCTTTTAAGCCGTATTCTTGGGTTTGTCAGAGATGCCATTGTGGCCATGCTTTTTGGGGCAGGAATTTATTCAGACGCCTTTTTCATGGCCTTTAGAATTCCCAATCTGTTGCGAAAATTTTTTTCCGATGGTGTATTGAGCCTCTCTTTTATCCCTGAATTTACAAAATGTCACACCATTGAAGGCAAAGAAAAAGCCTTTGACATGGCCCGGTCTTTTTTTTGTATAATTTCTTTTGCCGGGGTGCTGCTGGTGCTGTGTGGCATTGTCTATACTCCGGGGCTGGTTTCCACCATTGCACCGGGGTTTGTTACCCATGCCCAGAAGTATGATCTCACTGTGGCATTGACCCGAATCATGATGCCCTATGTGGGGGCTATTTTTCTCATGGCCGTGTGCATGGGGATTTTAAATGCCTGTGGTCATTTTGCCGCTCCGGCTGTGGCCCCCATTGTCTTTAATGTGGTGATTATTTTTTTTGCCCTGGTGTTATCACCTTTGTTTGACATGCCGGCCGTGGCCCTTGCCTGGGGGGTGACCCTGGGGGGGGTGTTTCAACTTTTGCTGCAATTGCCCTTTATATATGGCAAAGGATTTCGATTTCTAAAGCGCTGTCACATCATGAATCCCGGGGCTGTAAAGGCGGCAGGAACCATGCTGCCCGCCATGGTGGGGGGGGCAGGGTATCAAATCAATGTCCTTGTGGTTACATTCATGGCATCCCGTCTGGGGGATGGCAGCATCTCCTATCTTTATTATGCCGATCGCCTGGTACAGTTTCCCCTGGCATTGTTCACTGTGTCTGTTTCCACGGTGATATTTCCCCGGTTGGCCTCATCTGTTGCCATCAACAGACAAGAAGATGCCACGGAATTGTTTTCCCGGGGACTACAGGCGGTGTTTTTTATTACTCTTCCAGCCATGGCCGGATTGATGGTGCTTGGAAAACCCATTGTGGCCCTTCTTTTTTTCCAGGGGGAATTTGAAATGACTGCAGTGGTTGAAACCGGTTCGGTTTTATTTTTTCTCTCCACAGGATTGTGGGCCTTTTCCGGTACCCGGCTGTTTGGGGCCTTTTTTTATGCATTTTCAGACATAAAAACCCCTTTTGTGGCAGGGTTTTGTTCCATCTGGGTTAATGTGGTGCTGGGGTGGGGATTGATGAAAAGTATGGGACACACCGGTCTTGCCCTTTCTTTATCTGTTTCCGCTGTGGTTAACCTTGTGATTCTTTTGTGGAAGGCAAATGTTTATTTCACGGTCTCTGTGTGGCAGAAAATGTTGTTATCCGGTGCCAAAGCCCTTGTTTTTTCCGGGATCATGTATGGGGTGGTGGGCTGGGCGTCTTCCCTGCTTTGTCCTGCACTGGATGCAGGAAAACCGGCCCTTTGCATGGGAGTGCTTCTTTCCATCATGATCGGAGTGCTGGTGTATGGGGGATTGTTTTTTGTGGGAGGGCGGCAGGAATATCGCAGAATGCAAAAATGGGTTAAAGGAAGTAAAAAAAATGTGGCGATTTAAGGCATCTGGATTTTACCTTGCCATGCTGGCCTTAACGGTGCTTGCCGCTTATATGGTGTGGGGGAGCAATGGGTACATGGTTCTGGTCAGTCTCAGGAATGAAGAAGTGCAGGTGTTGAAAGAAAATCACAGTGTCATGCAAAAAAATCAACAGATTGAAAAAATTATTGACCGCCTCAAGCATGACGGCACATACATTGAGCATGTGGCAAAGCATGAATTCGGGCTGGCAGGGGTGGATGAGCTGATTTTCAGGTTTGATCCCGGTGGGTCCCAATGAAATCTGCCCAAGGAAGTGCGCCCAAGAAAGTGCGATTGACCCGTTGGAGCAAAAAAATCCGAAGATTCCTTTAGCGGTTGTTCCGGTCAGGGGGAATTGATCTGATGATCATGGTGCCCCCCTGGAGCCGGGTATATCATTAGTTATTGATAAGATTGCGCAGCTTTCCCGAGCACTTAAAGGTAACCACCCGTCTGGCAGGCAGGTTCATCTCCTGGCTGGTGGCAGGGTTGCGCCCCTTTCTTGATTTTTTCTCATTAACGCAGAATTTACCAAATCCACTGATCATGACGTCTTCGCCCTTTTCCAGGCTGCCTTTAATGATTTCCAGGAAATCTTCCATGATGTTGTATGAGGTGGTTCTTGAGATATCAAGTTTTTTTTGAATTTTTTCTGTTATTTCTGTTTTTGTCAATGCCATATTTCAATTCTCCCGGATCAAATAAGTATTTTGATTTTATATATAAATATCATTTGTTTTTGGCCAACGATACTTTAAAGTTTGTCTGTTTGTCAAGGGAATTGAGGGCGTTGCCCATATAATCGGTGGGCTTGCGCACAGTATTGTTTTTTTTCAACCCGCAGGTGACGGATTTAACCGTGTCGTGTGCGGATAGCGTGTGTGGTCAAGCCCCCGGATTCAAAGTTAAGCATTCATCTCATAGGTGTCGCTCATCTTCAGCACGTGGGTTTGCCATACCCGCTGGAAGCGTTTCGGATCTGTCACCGGTTTTTTAATGATTTTCAGGCTGTTTTCCATTTGTTTGTCTGTGGCACTGCTCTTGCTGTAGAGCTGGAGCGCATGTTTTGAAAAATCTTTTACCATGAAATCAAAAATCTGATCCACAATATCCTCTTCTGTTTTTAAAAGAAGAGCATTCTCAATGATCAATTGGCCATAGACCACCAATGCAAAGAGTTCTCCCAGAATCAAGAGAAAATCAATGTCTTTTATCTGTTCTTTTTCCGGTGGGGCATTGAGCAACAGGTCTTTAAGGGCCTTGATCTGTTCTTTAAAAATGGTGAGGTTGGGCAGGTCCATTTGGGCATAGGTTTTTTCAAAATCATGGAAAATAATTTTAGAAAGTCCCCGGGTGCTTCCCTGGTCAAACAGGAAGTCGTCATTGGCTGTGTTGTGCATCAGGGGGATCTCCGGCATGTCTGCCGGTGCAAAAAGATAATTGGCCATGAATTTCACCACCAGGGCCATGTTCACATGGACGGTGCCCTCCAGTTTTGGAAGTCCCCGGATTTCAATGGCCGCCATTTCAAAATAGGTGTCCTTTTCAAAGCCTTTGGCTGCGATGACGTCCCAGATAAGGTTGATCACCTCTTCTCCCTGGGTGGTTACCTTCATTTTGGTCAGGGGATTATACAGAAGATAACGTCTGTCATCCCTGGAAGCCGTGCGCATATAGTCACTGTTTCTTGCAGCAAAAAGTTTCATGGCTGTGAGCCGGGCAAAGGCGGTTGTCATCAATTCCTGGACATGGGGAAAGTCTGTCACTTTTTTGCCGTAAAGCTCCCTGTGGGCCGCATGGGTGATGGCCTCGTAAAAAGCATGGGTGCAGATACCGATGGAGGCCCAGCCCAGATTGTATTTTCCCACATTAATGGTGTTCAGTGCACTGTCCCAGGCATGGGAACCCCGGGAGAGGATGTCCGAAGATGCCACAGGATATCCGTTGAGGCTGAACTCTGCCACATAGGACTGGTTGGAAATGATATTTTTTACCAGGGTATAATTTTCATGTTCCGGCCGGGCTGTGAAAAATACATATTCGTCGGTGTCAGAATCCTTTCCAAACACCGATACCAGGCCCGCTTTATTGGCATTGCCAATGTAATATTTTCCGCCGTCTGCTACAAATTGATCATCGGTGAGGGGGGTCAGTGTCATATCACTGGAATAAAGATCTGCTCCATGTTCTTTTTCCGATAATCCAAAGGCAAAGATTTCCCCTTGCTCCAGTAATTTTGCCGTCTTTTTTTTCAGTGCTTCATTTTTACCCATCCAGATGGGTCCCAGCCCCAGGATGGTGACCTGCCAGGTGTACCAGTAGGGCAAACCGTAAAATCCAAGGATTTCATTGAAGCAGCAATTGCGGCAGGTATCCCAGCGACAGCCTTCAGTGCCATATTGCGATGGTGTTAAAAGGGTATAAAAAATTTTTTCTTTTTTCACAAACTCAAGGAAATCAGCGTACCACTCCTTGGCGTGGTAGTCTGATTTGAGTTTTGTTTTTCCCTTGCTTTCAAAAAAGGCTATGGTTTTTTTCATGATCCGGGCCGATGCGGCATCCAGATGATCAAAGGATTCTTTTTTGGGATTAAGAAGTTTCAAAATACCCTCCTGGAGATCTTGTTATTTTTATAAACAATGTTCACTGTAATGATGTTAATTTCTATCAGGTGGGGGTATTTGTCAAGTCTTTTTGGCAGCAGGGCCGCTATTTAAGAAATTTTTTAATGGTTTCTGAAAGGGAATTAATGGAAAGGGGTTTTGAAAGAAGCGCATCAATGTCCTGATTTTCATCCTGGCCCAGGGCTGTACGACTGTCAAATCCCGTGGCCAGAATAACAGGGACTTCTTTTTTGATTTTTTTGATTTCCCTGGCCAGCTGGGTTCCCTGGAGGCCGGGCATGGTGAGATCCGTAATTACCAGGTCAAAGGAGTCTGACTCTTTTTTAAATGCAGCCAGGGCTTCAGAGGGGGACTGCAAGGCAACAGCCTGGTATCCGATCCTTTCCAGCATCATTTTGCCAAGATCCACCAGCATCTTTTCATCATCCACAAACAGAATTTTACCTTCTCCGGTGGCAATGGCATTGTTCATCACCCTGTTTTTTTTCTGTTCATCGGGGCAGGCCGGCAGGTAAATGGTAATCACAGTGCCTTTTCCCGGCTGGCTCTCCAGCACAACGCCCCCTTTACATCGTGTGATAATGCTGTGTACCACAGAAAGGCCAAGTCCCCGGCCGTCTCCCCCCTGCTTGGTGGTGAAATAGGGGTCAAAGATTTTATCCCTTAACTCCGTTGTGATCCCTTTACCGTTGTCTTCTACTTCAATGGTGACATAATCGCCATGGGGCAGGTTCAGTTCATTGGTGGGGGTGTAATTTTCAGCCGTGAGGGAGATATCTTTCATTGCAAGGGAAATCGTACCTTGCTTGCCCTCCATGGCCTGGTATGCATTTGTCATCAGATTGGTGATGATCTGGTAAATCTGATTGGGGGTTGCAAGTACCCGTCCTGTCTTTTGGGGAATATCACTGTTAATGGTAATGGATGAAGGAATGGTGGCCCTTAGCATCTTGAGTTTTTCTTTAACCACAGAGGTGGGAATGATGGGGCTTGGGGGGGTGTCCTCTTCCTCTTTTAGGCGACTGAAGTCCAGTATCTGCAGGGTCAGGTTCTTGGCCCGGTTGCAGCCGTCAATGATCTGCCGGGTGAAGTGGCTGGTTTTAGAATCACTGCTTACATCCATCTGGAGCAGCTGGGTGTAGCCCAGAATGACTCCCAGAATATTGTTGAAATCATGGGCAATGCCCCCGGCAAGTGTTCCCAGTGCTTCCAGGCGCTGGACCTGGTTGAGCTGGGCCATGAGGCGTTCGTTTTCTTTTTCTGACAATTTGTATTCAGTGATATCTCTGTCAATGCCCCGGTACCCTATGAGCGTTCCAGTGTCATCCAGCATGGGTCTGCCGTTGGTGAGAAAACAGAGGCGTTTTTTGTTTTTATGCTGTTTCCAGATTTCAATGTTTTTAAAGGGAAGACAGGCCTTGGTGCGGTGACAGATGCGTTTTTGGGCAATGGACGTTTCTTTTTCCTTGAACATGGCTGAAAAATGGATTTCATTGAGTTCTTCCATGGAATATCCTGTAATATCTGTTATGTTGTCAGATACATAGGTATATTTCCCATGGCGATCCATTTCCCAGATAAGATCCCCAATGCTGATGGTTATCTCTTTAAACCGTTGTTCGCTTTCAAGGAAACCATTTTTCATGGTCTGTTTTTGTCGCAGTTGCCGGTGCAAAGCTTGAATGTTTTCATGGGATGCCAGTGCTGTTGCAAAAACAGTGTTGATTTTTTGAGCATTGATTTCAGCATCTGTGAATATGTCGTGGATGTCACTTTCTTCCAGCATCTGCTCATGGGAAATGTCATCCAATGTGTCTGTTTGTATGATAATTCGAATGGTTTTATCTTTTACAGATTCACGAATATAATGGATCAGCCATCGGCCGTCTGTAATTGTTTTTCGGGACAGATGGAGCAGCATGACTGCAATGTTTTGTGTTTTTGAAATAAGAGTCTGGGCATCATGGATGGAATCGGCTTTGATAAGGGAAACAGGCTTTTTTTTAAAGGCAAACCGGGAAAGGGTGGTTTCAATAAATGTTTGGTTTTTTTCATCAGAATCAACAACAAGGACCTGCCGGGTTTCCCTGGAAAGGGAGGGGGCAATGGTGTCAACTTTTTTTGGCGATCGCTTTTCCGGAAATTCTGAAACCATAATGTTTTCCCTTTTTATTGATATGGAGTATTGATTTTTTTTATGACAAAGCAGATCTTGGGTACTGGATTTTAGGTGCCGGGTGTTCACAGCAACTACTTTTTCATTGTTTGTTGTGGCTGGAAATTACAGCCATGTAAATTTTTTATATGAAACTCCATCCAAAATCCTGTAATAGTTAGAATTTCATTTTTCGTTGTGGGCAGGTTAAATCCCAATATGATCTGCCTGTGGCAGTTATATGAAATACTCCGCAAATCAGAGGTGTATTTCAAGCTTTGTTGTGGGCAGAACGAGATCAGAATACGACCTGTCCGGGGCAGTTATATTTGGATCATCCCATATATTTTATGGAACATCGAGTTCAGGCTATAAGGAAGATGCGGATGTTGTCAATAAAATTATGATGTTCCTGCAAAAAATCGATATCCCGGCTGAAAATTGAAAGCGATCATCCTTATTCTTGGACTGCACGCAGGAAGCCCGGCATGGAAAACAATTGACACCTGTGTGATCTTTTATTAACTATATCCTACTTTTTTTATATGAAATACTCCGCAAACCCGGGGAATATTTCTACCTTTGTTGTGGGCGGAATGAGGTCGGAATACGGTCCGCCCGTGGCGGGTTATATGAAATATTCCGCAAACCTGTAGAGAGTTTCTATTTTTGTTGTTGGCAGAACCGGATAAAATAAGGTCTACCGGTGGCAGTTATATTTTTTAATTCACACCCTAAGTTATGGAGAAATTATGGAAAGCATAAAAGCATTGTCAGTGCTTGATGGAAGATATAAAAGACTCACCGGTGAACTGGTGGATGTTTTTTCCGAATATGGTCTGATCAAACACCGGGTTCAGGTGGAAATTGAATGGCTCAAATTTATTCTCATGGATCTGAAACTGGCGGTCCTGGATAAAAATAAAGTGGATGATATTGACATCATTCTCAATGATTTCACCGGAAAAGATGCCCTGAGGGTCAAGGAAATTGAGCGATCCACCAACCACGATGTCAAAGCCGTGGAATACTTTATCAAAGAGAAACTTACGGAAAAAGGCCTGGGTGACATTGGGGAATGGGTGCATTTTGCCTGTACCTCCGATGATATCAACAACACGGCCTATGCCCTTATGTTGAAAAAAGGCAGGGATATTGCAACGGCCCTTTTGTCTGACCTGGTTGAAACGGTTGAAGAAAAAGCCATGGCCTATAAATCGGTTCCCATGATGTCCCGGACCCATGGTCAGCCGGCAACCCCCACCACCGTGGGAAAAGAATTTGTCAATTTTGCCTGGCGCTTTAACCGGGAGGTTAACATTTTAAAGGAAGCAACGGTACAGGCAAAAATAAACGGTGCCACAGGAAGCTACAATGCCCATTATTTTGTTTTTCCTGAAATTGACTGGATCGCCGCAGGGCAGCGGTTTCTCACCACCCATCTGCAATTGGAACCCCTTCTTTACACCACCCAGATCAATCCCAATGCCTCTTTGTCATTCATTCTTCATGCTTTGATTCGTTCGGCTGCAGCAGTGGTGGATCTTGACAGAGACATGTGGGGATATATCTCCCTTGGCTATTTCAAGCAACGGTTGAAAAAAGGGGAGACCGGCTCCTCCACCATGCCCCATAAGGTAAATCCCATAGACTTTGAAAACAGTGAGGGAAATATGGGAACAGCCATCTCCATGATGGAGCACATGGCCGTGAAACTCCAGAAGTCCCGATTTCAAAGGGATTTGTCTGACAGCACAGTGTTAAGGGGGCTGGGCTCCCTTTTCGGGTATTATATCATCGGTATTAAAAACTGCATAAAGGGGCTGGGAAAGGTGGATCTCAATGCGACGGTGCTGGAGAATGACCTTAGGGCCAACCAGGAGCTTCTGGCTGAACCCTTTCAGACAGCCATGCGGGTTTTTGGAGAAGAAAACCCCTATGAACGGCTCAAGGATCTCACCCGGGGACAAAAAATAGACAAAGAAATCCTGGATGCATTTGTGGATAAACTGGAAAAAGTACCGGGGCCCTTTAAAGAGCGCATGCGCCAACTGACCCCTGCCACCTACACCGGCCTTGCTGAGCAGCTGGTGGACCACTATTTCAAGGAAAAATAATAATCAACGGTAAATATTCGGTGAGCACCCCATCTTCACTTGTTTGGCTTTTTTTTACCCGACGTTGGTATGCTACACAACTTCAGACAGGCGAAGATGGCGCACCGTCCAGACATTTGCATGGGCAAACCGAATATTTAAAATCAATCCATGGGGCCTGTGAGTACTTGTCTTGGCTTTGCGCCGTCGGAGGGTCCCACAATGCCTTTTCTTTCCATGATGTCAATGATTCTGGCGGCCCGGTTGTACCCCACCCGCAGGGCCCGCTGGATGCCGGATATGGATGCCTGACGGGTGGTCATGACCACCTCCAGGGCATCCTGGTATTTTTCATCGTATTCATCATCTATATTTTCCTGTTCCTGTTCCTCGGGTTGCTCTGTGATGACGTCAAACAGGTATTCCGGTGCCTGCTGGGCCTTTAAAAATGTGGTGACATCAATGAGCTCTTCCTCTGACAGATAGGTGCCGTGTACCCTTGTGAGCCGGGCCGTACCCGGAGGAACAAAGAGCATGTCTCCCATGCCGAGCAGGGTCTCTGCCCCATTGGAATCAATGATGGTTCTGGAGTCTGTCTTGGAGGAGACCTGGAAGGAAATCCGGGTGGGGAAATTGGCCTTGATAATACCGGTCAGTACATCCACAGAGGGGCGCTGGGTGGCCAGTATCAGATGAATACCGGCGGCCCTGGCCATCTGGGCAAGACGGGTGAGGGAAAGCTCCACATCCCGGGAAGCGGTCATCATCAGGTCTGCCAACTCATCAATGATGATCACAATGTAGGAAAGGGGATTATCTGCTTCTGGATCGTGTTCCAGCTCTTTCATTTTCTGGTTGAACTGTTCGATATTTCTCACCTGGTATTTGGCCAGAAGATCATACCGTCGCTCCATCTCCCGCACCATCCACTGGAGGGCTGTGGTGGCTTTTTTCATATCTGTGATCACCGGGGTGATAAGATGGGGAATGTCATTGTACAAGGAAAGCTCAATGCGTTTGGGGTCAATCATTAAGAATTTCACTTCATCGGGTTTTGCTTTGTACAGGATACTGGTGATCATGGCATTGAGTCCCACGCTTTTGCCTGTGCCTGTGGCCCCGGCAATGAGCAGGTGGGGCATGCTTTCAAGCTGTACCACCACCGGGTTGCCAATGATATCCTTGCCAAGGCATATGGGCAGTTTTGAGGGATTGTTGATAAAGTCCTCCGAGCTCACAATGTCAATGAAAGGAACAATGCTTTTTTTAAGATTTGGGATTTCAATGCCCATGACATCTTTGCCCGGTATGGGGGCCACAATGCGGATGCTGTAAGCACTCAGGGCCAGGGCAAGGTCATCGGCAAGGTTGACAATTTTGCTGATTTTAATGCCGGGATCGGGTTTATATTCAAAGGTGGTGATCACAGGACCTGGGGATACGCCCATCACCTCTCCCTTGATGCCGAAGTAGCCTAATTTTTTTTCCAGAAGTTCCGCATCCCGCCGGATGCTTTCATGATCCACCTCTGTTTTGCTGTTGATATTTTTCAAAAATCCCAGGGAGGGCAGCTGGTAGGTCTCTTCTGCGGAGAGGTTGTCCATGGGGAGAGGCGTATCGGTTTTTATATGTGAATAGTCGGTGGCCGTGTGGATGGGGAAACTGCCCATGGCAGGGGCCGGCTCCCGGGGGGAAGTTTTTTCTTCCACGGATGTTTTGGTAATGACGGGGGGGGGGACGGTGTCTTGTTGGATTGGGTCTGCCATGGTTTTTTGTGGTATCTCGTCGTCACTGTCCTTAGGTGATTTCTGCATGCTGTCCTGCATGGGGGCAGGCATGTCCAGATCTTGGTCTGCGGGTGCCTCATCGATGACGGTTGTGTGTGAAAGGTCATCATTTGCAGATATGGGCATGCTCATGGGGGCGTCAAGACTGTTGTCCGTGGGGGCTGCAGGCGGTATTTTCCCATCCGGCAGGTCATTTTGGGGGAGAGCATTGGATTGGGGGGGATCATTTGAGATTTCCGGGGAGGGCTTTGCTTCATCGCAAACCGGCATTTCATTTGTGACTTCCGATGGGGGCATTGCCGCATCTGGAATTTCATTATCCGTTTCCTGATGGGCGCTTGCACTGTTTGGGATATCATTTTCGGGTGCCGGGGATGCCATGGAGTCGTCAATCCCTTTTTTTTTCATGGGGGTATCATTCATGGCTTCCGGGGGGATGATTTGGGATTCCGGGGATGTTTCCCCGGGCATTGGGCGGTCTGATGTTGCCGTGGACGCGTTGGGTGCCACATCAGGTGCCGTTGCAGCTTTTTTTTGTGCAGGGGGCAAAATGGGGGCTGCCTGTTCCCTTTTGGGGGTATGTTTTTTGGCCTCGGCGGTTGCCTGGGTGTGGGATTCCGGTTCCCGGGTGGACACAGGGGCTTTTGACGGTGTAGGTATATTTGTGGTTTTTACCGTTGGAGAAGCGGTAAACTCTTTTTTTTCACGTTCCGGGGCCGGGGGCCGGTGCCTGTCAGCAGTGGGGGGTGACAAGGGGGTATTCACTTTTTGCTGATGTCCGGCAACCCCATGTGCCAAGGGTGATTTTGTCATGGGCTGGGGGCTTGTGTTTACGTATGGTGTTCCTGATACCTGTTGGCCTGTGTTTACTCTGGGTTTGGTCTCCCCAAGGGTTCTGGTTTTGTTTTCCAGGGTCTGTTTCAACGTGTCCAGACGATCCCTGAGCTCAACGTATTTTTTACTCAGATTCAGATTGGCCAGTAAAACAAGGACATGGGGATTCACCGGTACCCCTGTTTTGCTAACGGATTCTTCGGCATTGGCCATTTCAGATACCATCATTTCGGCAATGCGATGAATATTTGCCGTGGAGTCGGAGTCGTCTACTTTAAAACTGAATTCACCGCAGAGGGTTCGGATGGTTAATAGATCGTTGTCAATTTTATAGCTGTTTTTTTCCAAAATAGTCACTCGATGTCCACTTTCAAATGGTTGAAAAAAGTTGCTTTTAATTTTACCTGCAAACTGCAAGCCTGATTTGTCCGGTTCTACAAGGCACCGGGTACACGAGACTGTGGTCATTTGGTTTTATGCCATGGAAACGTACATGTTCGTTTGGAAATGTAACGGTCTGGCCACGGCCCCATATTCACCCTTAGACGGGGCTTTGTCGCATACGGATGTTAGGAAGTCAGCAGTTTTCAATTTACCGTTTATCCAATATGCCACCTATAAAATATGGCAGTCTGAGTTTTGTAAATGGTAAATCAATAAGGTCTGACTCCCTTAAGTGAGCAGGCTAAAATAAGTGATGATGGGGTGTCGGCCGGATATTTACATGGAAACCGTTTTCCGGTATTTTAGTCTGTTCGTTTCTATTCCATACCACATTTTATGTGAAGGGTTCAAATTTTAACTGAACCTGCCAATCAAAAAGGATGAAGCTGTTTTGAAAAAGGATGAAAATTTAAACCGTTACCCGCTGAAAAGCCTTGAAATCATCTACCGGGACAAGGAGCTTGTTGTGGTGAATAAACCGGCAGGCCTGTTGGTTCACAGAAGTGCCATGGACAGACATGAAACTCAATTTGCCCTGCAGATGACAAGGGAACAGGTCGGTGGGCGGGTGTTCCCGGTTCATCGGCTGGATAGACCCACCTCCGGGCTTTTGGTTTTTGCGTTGAACCGCCATGGGGCCCGGGAACTTTCCCGTCAATTTGAAAATAAACAGGTGAAAAAAGTTTACCTGGCCGTGGTTCGGGGATATCTCCAGGGAGCTGGCACCATTGATCATGGTTTGGAAAATATTAAAAAAGGTAAAATAAAAACCAAAGTTACCTGTGACACCATCCCGCCTTTGCATGGAAACGGGTTTGAGGGGGCCACTACTGTCCAGGGGCAGGTATCCCAAGGCAAGGAACAAAAAAAAGACCGCACAGCACTGCCATGTTCAAAACAGGCTGCCATTACCGATTATGTGAATCTGGCAACGGTGGAGCTGCCGGTGCGTGTGGATAAATATCCCACTTCCAGATATTCCCTTGTGGCATTATATCCCGGCACGGGACGGCGGCATCAGCTTCGGCGACACATGAAGCACATCTCCCACCCCATTGTGGGGGATACCATCTATGGAAAAAGCCGTCACAATGATTTTTTTAAACATACGCTTCACTGTAAAGGTCTGCTTTTGTGTGCCGTGAATATCTCTTTTGTTCACCCGGTCACCGGAACAAAAATAAATTTATGGGCAAGGCCGGATGATCGATTCCAGGGGGTGCTGGACCGTTTGGGATGGAAAGATGCTTTGGCAAATTTCAAGAAAAATGCCAATAATTTAAGCCAGGCACCACACTGATGGGATGCCAACCGAACATCTGTATTGTGGGAGGGGGGATATGAAATACTCCGCAGATCAGCAGTGTATTTCAAGCTTTTTTGTGGGCACAGCCGGGTCAAAACGCGGTGTGCCCGTGGCAGTTATATTTTTATTATTTCAGGGGACTGATTGCAGTGCTCCATGAATTTCATAAGATCGGCAGGGGTAATGGTGGTGGTGGCTGTGTTCACCAGGGGATGAAAATTGAGCAGATCATTTTCCATCAGATCCTGGTCCAGTATTATTTTCACAGGCTGGTCCTGGATATTGATCACAGCAAAGGGTGTCACTGCACCGGGAATTACGCCAAGCACTTCCATGAGGAGATCCGGTTTTCCAAATGAAGGGCTTTTGGCGCCTATCTTTTTTGCCAGTTCTTTGATTTTAACGGGTTTATCTGAAAGCGTGACCACCAGGAAGAGATTTTTCTTTTTGTCCTTAAAAAATAAATTTTTACTGTGAACTCCTTCAATTCCTTCATGGTGTTGATCGGCCTCTTCAACGGTGAATACCGCCGGATGCTCATGGTTCTCATATTTGATACCGATATTTGATAATACGTCCAATAATTCCTCTTGGCTTTGCAGCATGTTGTTCCTCATTATGGGTTTGATTTTGTGAGAAGATGTGCTCATTGTGTTCATTTCCAGGCCGTTGCAATCATGATACCATGACAATCCATTTAAAAAAACAGACAATATGTAGCGCTGTGACCGTTGAAAATCAAGTTATAATCTTTTTTGATAATAAATTTCAAGATTCAAGTCTTGATGTTGACTTGGGTGAAAAGGGAAACTATACTGATTTTAGCCTTGCAAAGGGCAGGACACTCCCACCGGAATGAATCTGGTGGGAGTTTGCTTTTTATTCCGGCGGTGGATCATTAAGAACGGCATAAAAGGAGTCTTATCGTGTTGCAAAAATTGTTTTGTATTGCATTGGGCGGTGCACTGGGGACATTGGCCAGATACGGTCTGTCCGGCGCTGTTCAGAAATGGCTGGGATCAGATTTTCCCTGGGGAACGGCTGCGGTAAATATTCTGGGAAGCTTTCTTTTTGGGCTGCTCTGGGCCTTTGCCATGGGCAGGGGAAATTTAAATACGGACCTTCGTTCCATGCTTTTTGTCGGTTTTCTTGGTGCATTTACCACATTTTCCACCTTTATTTCTGAAACAGGTCAACTGATGGCAGCCTCCCAGATACTCATGGGAATGGGTAATGTCATGTTTCAACTTCTGGTGGGAGCCGGGATGTTTTTTGTGGGCATGGCATTGGGACGGGCCATATAATTGCCATGGGCGGACCGTATTCTGATCCGGCTTGGCCACAACAAAGATAAAAATTCTCCACAGATTTTCGGAGTATTTCATAAAAAAAATGGAGTGATACAGATAGATGCAAACTGAAATGGAACTGCTTCGAATTTACATTGGTGAGAGTCAAAAATATGGACGCAAACCCCTTTATGAAGCCATTGTGGAAGAAGCACACAAATTCGGCCTGGCCGGCGCCACGGTGACCCGGGGTATCATGGGATTTGGAAAACACAGCGAAATTCGCACTTCAAAGATTTTAAGGCTTTCCCAGGATCTGCCCCTTGTGATTGAAATTGTTGATGCTCCCCACCGGCTGGCGCAATTTGTCCCTGTACTTAACGACATGATCACCCAGGGGCTTGTTGTATCTGAAAAAGTTAATGTTTTAATTGATCGCCATGGCCGGGAAGAACCGAAAAAATCCTCTCCGGTGCCCGGGAAAAAATCCCCGGGGATGTCCACGGATGATATTCATATTTATACAGACGGTTCTGCCATTGGAAATCCGGGACCCGGCGGTTATGGTATTATTTTGATCCTTGACGGTGAAACCATGGAGTTTGCCCAGGGGTTTCAATACACCACTAACAACAGAATGGAAATGCTGGCTGTAATAACGGCCCTGGAAAAAATTCCGGACATCCACAGGAACAGAAAGGTGATTGTGCACAGCGATTCCCAGTATACCATTAACGGCATCACCAAAGGGTGGGCCAAAAGCTGGAAAAAACGCGGATGGAAAAAAGCAGATGGAAAACCTGCGTTGAATCCTGACTTGTGGAAAAGAATGCTTGCCGTCACTGAACAATATTCCGGTTTGACCTTTAAATGGATTAAGGGGCATGCCGGGCATCCATTGAATGAACGGGTGGATGAACTGGCCAACAGGAGTGCGCGAAGCAGTGTGGGGCTTCTTGTGGATGAGGGATATACCCGCGCCTAATCCCCCGAAAAAAGGATATATTATTAAAGGCAATGCATCCATTGCCAAAGGAGTTTTGCATGGAGGGGCACACCACCGCCATAAATAACGCAATGGTGATCACCATGGAGCCCGGGCAACCTATCCTGGAACAGGGCTCTATTTTGGTTGAAGGAGATTGCATTGCCGATGTCAGAGCCGGGTCAGATTTTTCTGCAGCACCCCACCGTGACATCATTGACGGCACCAACCTCCTGGTGATGCCGGGCCTTGTGAACTGCCATACCCATCTGCCCATGTCTCTTTTCCGGGGACTTGCCGATGATTTACCCCTGGATGTCTGGCTCCAGGAGCACATGTTTCCTGCTGAAGCTGCCCAGATGACACCTGCTGTTGCTGAAAAATGGGCGTTTCATTCCTGTGGAGAACTGCTTTTATCCGGTACCACCTGTTGTTGTGACGGTTATTTTTATGAAGATCATGTGGCCAGAGGGGTTGAAAGATCGGGCATTCGGGCGGTATTGGGCCAGGGGGTCATGGATTTTCCTGCCCCCGGGGTTCCAGATCCCGGAGAAAATATCGCAGTTGCTGAAAAATTCATTGATAAATGGAAAGATAAAAATCCTCGAATCCATCCTTCTGTTTTTTGTCATTCGCCCTACACCTGTTGCGCGGACACCCTGAAAAAAGCCAAAGAAATGGCGACGTCCCAGGCGGTTCTTTTTCAAATTCATGTGGCAGAAACCCGCAATGAAATGGCGCTTGTGTTGTCCAGCCAGGGAGGCCGTGCATCATCTGTGGTCCAATATCTGGACGGGCTTGATATTCTGGATGACCGCACCCTTATGGTTCATTGTGTCTGGCTGGATAAAGAGGATATTGGTATTGTAAAGGCAAGAAAATCTTCCGTGGTGCATTGTCCTGAAAGTAACATGAAGCTGGCATCGGGAATTTCGCCGGTGTTATCTTTCATGGCAGCGGGTATGGATGTGGGGCTTGGCACAGACGGCAGTGCCAGTAATAATAACCTGGATCTTTTTTCAGAAATGGATATGGCGGCAAAGCTTCAAAAAACGGCCCTGGATGATCCCTGTGCTCTTAAGGCAAAATCCGTGGTGGAAATGGCCACCCTGGGCGGTGCCAGGGCCCTGGGGCTGGACCGGCATATTGGCTCCCTTGTTGTGGGAAAAAAGGCAGATCTCATTGCCATTGATCTGCGTAGTCCTCACCTGGTGCCCATGTATGACCCTTTTTCCGCGCTGGTTTACAATGCCAGGGGATCGGATGTGATTCATGTGATGGTGGATGGCGTTTTTCGAATTAAAGACAGGGTGTGGGGCGATTAGTGAGTCAGATCTTATTGATTTACCATTTACAAAATTCAGACCGCCATATTTTATAAGTGGTACATTAGATAAACGGTAAATTGAAAACTGCTGACTCCCTAAGTACACCAAGGTGGATGCAGCAAGAGAGATCACCCGGTTTTTGTTTGATCCTTGATAACTCCATCTCTTATCTTGCCTTCAGGTTCAACGTGGAAGAGGTCATGGCGGAATATCCCGGGTTGCTTAATGTAGCCAGGGATTATCTGAACGCCTTTATCCAGCCGGAGCAGATTATGCCCACCGATGTTAAAATTCTTACCGGATGGTTAAAGGAGCAGCTAAAGCCCCTTGAAGGTTGATATTTTCACATTCGAGAGAACAGAACGGCTGGGTAACCGCCTGTGGGTGTTGGCACGGCCTTTTCAATTCTCTGTAGACAATGAAATTTTCACAGTTTTAAAAGTGGGTGCACTTTGCAGAGGTTTGAGGGGGGGACAAAAATAAAAAAGGCTGAAAAGCGCTGAAACGCCCGTCAACCCTGTGTTTAAGTGGTGGGCCGTGAAGGGATCGAACCTTCGACCTACTGATTAAGAGGAATCCAGCTAAATTTTACATGTTAATAAAAACAATAGGTTATATTGATGTGTGATACATAATATCACACAGGTTCACACAAATTCACTTAATTTTACTACAATCCTGCTACATTAAATTTAAATAACCGGCAATTTGTCCACTTGCTTTTTTTTGTGGTCCATTATGAGGTGAATATAATGATTTCTTGTCACGGTTATATCACTATGCCCTAAATTTTCTTGCACCGTCACCAGATCGGCACCATTCATAATCAACCACGCCCCATATGTTCGGCGCAAATCATGAAAAGTGCATTTAACACCGGATTTTTGAGAAAATTTTGTGAATCCGTGTGAAATCCAGTCAACAAGCCACGGGGAATTTTTATTATTAAGCAGGAGAAACTCTTTTCTATGCAACTTCATAATTTGCCGGAAAAAATCCATTGATGCACGGGGAAAAGGAACAACTCTAAATTTTTTTGATTTTGTGGGATTTGTCGGGCTACTCGCAATAGTTATGGTTTGTTGTTTAAGATCCACATCCTTTTTTTTAAATTTGCATATTTCACCGGCCCTTGCTCCGGTGTAAAGAGCAACCTTTACTAAGTTTTGCCAAACTGGGGGCATACATGCCAATAAAATTTGAACTTCTGCTTCTGACAATGCACGCACCTTATTTATGGTTTCCCTGGCTTTGTCGATATTATGGCAGGGAGATTGATGGATATATTTTTTTTTAACGGCCTGGTTAAATAATGTGTTGATATGTCTTAAAAAGCAATTTGCCGTGGCAACGGCCTTTTCCTTCAACAATTCATTATACCATTGATCAATATCATTTTCCTTAATTTCATTCAGGTATTTATCACCGTTGAGATATTTCAGCAGGCTGTTATAGGCTAATTTATCGTTTGCAATGGTTTTTTTTGCCCTTCGGTGTTCCCTCAACTGTATATATTCATTGAACCAATCGCTCAATCTAATTGCCTGTTGGAGGGGTGTTCCCACCAGACAATAAGATTTTTCCACAGCATCATAGTGCTTTTTGATGCACACGGCAGCGGCTTTGTCACCTAACTTTGTGCTTTCCTGGATTCTCCTTCCATTTCTATCTTTGTAGGATACCCAATAATATTTTCCCCGCTTATAAATCGTGGCCATTTTATTGTTTTCCTGTTTTTGGTGTGATGAGATCAGGGGCGAGTGGGATACACAGTTTGCAAGGAGTGTACCCGGCTCTTTTTGCATCTTCCTCCGATTTGAATAAGACTATGCAATTTTTGCAATTGTAATATCGACACCCCTTTTTATGATAAATCTTTGAATGAATATTGCCATGGTAATAATTTTTAGTGGTTATTGTGATTCTCGGGGGCAAAGATTTACTTTTTTCATTTAATATGGGGGTCGGGAGAGACAAAACCATAAAACAAACCAGATAAGAAATAGTTTTTCTCATTTTTCATGCCAACTTCTGTCTTTTGATCACTTCTTCCCACAATTTTTCCTTTTCAACGTATTTTAGTACGTCTCGCCTTTGTTCATCAGTCATTGATTCCAGCATTTTTATTATTTTTTCGGTGGGATCATTTGCAGCTGGTATGCATTCCTCGCCTTTTCCATACAACAACCAATCCATACTTACATTCATTGGGTTACACAGTGTAATTATTTTATTCAGATCAATATTTCCCCGTCTTTTCCATGCTGATATTGTTGTTGGTTTTATTTCAAGGATTTTTGCAAGTTCGGCATCGGTCTTTAAATTCAAGATTAATTTTACCCTCATTAAAATATTGTGCACATGGAGTACATTATCTCTTGACATAGTTACCTCTCGTAAACTATAAGTTGTTATATACACATAACGTCATCTAACTTCACACACTATAACATAAAACCCATCGGAGAGGTATTCAAGATGTCAAAAAAAATTACACCACGTACAAATCTCACAACAGCAATTACCCCCTGGTTAACCCTTAAGGAAGCGGCGGCATATCTCAAACTCAACCCTCGGACTTTAAATAATTATGTCTCTCGTGGTTTGATCCCGATTTCTGTGAGCAAGACCACCAACACCAAACGTTTTCACAAAACGGACCTTGATCAATGGCTGGGGAAAAAATGAATTCATCTTCCCCAACTTTCACGGACCAATTCCCCACGGGCACGGGCACGGTTACGCCGGGTGCAAGTGCGGGCAGGCGCGGCGGGCAGGCGCACACCCGAGCGCGCATAATGCCCGCGTGCACACGCCCGGACGTGTGCCCAGGCGTGCTTGGGGGCGGGCAAGTGCCCAGGTGCGTGCGGGCGCAACCGCGCACATTATGCCCAGGCGTGCCCAGGCACGCTTAGGGGCGGGCAGGCGCGCACCCGGGGGTGTAGCGTAGTTTAAATTCAAATTAAAACAGTAAGTTAAAGCGTTTTTGTCTGACCTGCAGCTTTAACAGAAAAGTTAAAAAATCTGGGAGGGTAAAAATGAAAATTATCACCGTTTTTTTTAAGAAAATTCAGTCTTTTCTTTTTAAATTTCTTCAAACAAGGGTCATTGTATTGATTATTACGAATTGTGCGGTCCTTTTGATCGTTGAATTGTCTGATATTGTCAAGGATACGATTAAAAATATGAATCAAGCCTTTTTAATTCAACTTTATACCATTGAAGGCTGGTTATTTGAAAAGGTTCATAATGGATTCACTTTTTTTGAAGAAATATTGAATACATTCAAGGAAAAGGTGGAATCCGCCCTGAATGTGCTTTTGCCCGATGAATTCACCATCATTTTAAATCTTATCCAGTTTGGGGCCTGGCTTGATCTTTGTGTTCAAAGTCTTGTGTCAAATACCAAGAACAGCATTGGTATTGTCGTTTCTCAGACGGTGGCCCCTTTTCTTATTTTAACTGGTGAAGCCATTGAAACCATCACAACCCTGACCACGGCCTTTACTACCATTGAACAAGGGATTAACCAAACCACTACCCAATGGTATGAATTTATAAAAAATGAACTGACCCTGGCAAAGACAACTTACAACGGACACATCAATAATTTTATTAATGCCGTTTATGCCGGGTTTGCCTGGTACAATGAAGGGGTTAACGCCATTGAAATCGCGGCCACCGATGAAAAAACCATTATTGAGGGTCACAACCAGACAGCCCAGGGCATTATTGACGATATTTTGGTTTTGGTTGAACAATGTCAAGGCAGTGGTGATGGTGCCAATCAAACAATTGAATCCATTTCTGAGCTTTTAAATGGTATTTCTCCTGTTTCCACAACACCCCTTGATATTGATTATAACCAATACCGCCTTTCCCTGCTTGCTCCGGATGTCTTTGAATTTAATCCCACCATGCCGGACTGGCAAATTGACCTTGCACCGGCAAGGTCATGTCTGATCGCCCTGGAAACCCGGATTAACGATTTAAATGATAATCTGACAAGCTTACCCCAAACCTTGTCTGATGATTTTATCAATCAGTTTCCACAGGTTTTTCAGTCTGAACTGATCGGAGAGATAAGACCTTTGATCGTTCTTGCCATGACACAACTTTTTATTCAAAAAAAAAACGCCCTCATGACCCATATATCCGGTGTGAAAACCGATTTAATGACATATCAAAATGATATCCAGCTAAAAATCATGGAAAAGGCCAATGAAATTATCGGCAACATTGAAAAGGTGGAGTTAAACCTTGTTGAAAAGGTACCTGAATTACTAACCCCCACCATTGAACGATATGTGGAAAAGGTTGCCACCGCCATTGAAAAGGCCAAAGAAGAAATCAGCCATGAAGACGTAAACATCATGGATTTTATCCCGGATCTTGAAAAAATAGAACAGATCATGGCCACCTTTGAAGAAATCGACCGGTTTTCACATCAGAAACCGGGAAAAGTCTCCCCCCTTAAACATAAATTTATCATCCAGGACGTATACCGGCTTCTTTGCAATAATTTTTTTCGTGTTGAACGTATGGCCATCTTGTTTGCCCTGGCCCCCGGTGACCTACAGGTGGAAACATCGGATATCGTTAATTTGCTTTTGGAACTTCAAGAATAACAACCACGACAAATTTTTTATACACGCCAAAGGAGACAAGCATGTATTCAACAATATTTTCAGCCATGGCAAAGCTTTTGAAACCGGTGTGGAAATGGCTTTTTCGTTTTATTATTTCCCTGATTATATCCAATGCAGTGCTCTGGCTTTTGCGATATAGCGCAAGTGGTTATGTGCAAAAATTTCATGATGAAATCGTCCAGTTTGTGAAAGAAAAAAACAAGAAAGTTCTGGATCAAATATTTAATGTCGGTGATTTCCTCAACGAAATCATGGACACGGTGTTTCAAATGGGTAGTGAAATGGTTCTTACCCTGGAAGCATTGATTGACGACAGCATAAAATACACCACCGGGCTTGTGGATCAGGTATTGGCATGTATTCCGTTTACGGAGCGCATTGAGCAAATAGTACAAGATTGCATGGATGACATATCCATATTGATCCAAAATCAAGCAACCGGCATTGTAAATACCTTTTTTGCAGGCCCGGTGATTGATTTAAACACCCTTATCAGTACCGCAAAACTCCGCATTGATGCCCTGGAAGTGGAGATCGCCATGTATTTAATGGAAACCTGGCTTGCCATAGTCTCCCCCGTCCAGACCGGTATAACCACTGCCTATGAAAAGGTGCTTTCCCTGTCTGAATCTTTAAACGGCTTGGTTTCTTTTTGTAATGGCAGCATTGATACCATGGAAAATGCCATGACATCGGCATGTAATCAACTGGATTATTACAATTTAACCCTGGAAGAACAAAAAGCGGATCTTTTATGGATGATTGAGCAGGAACTCAATGAAAATCAAACCGGCGGCACCGGTGCCAATCTTCAATGTATCCGGCAAGAATTGGAAAACAAGTTGTTAATCAGCGAACCCGGCGGATTGAACATTGATTTTTCCCGGTTTCGAACAGATCCCCCCCAGATTGACCCGGATGAATATCTTTGCAAAGTCCAGATGATAGAAAACACCTTTACCTTTGATATGAACACCTTCTTGCCTGATTTTGACGACATGATCACCCACCTTTCCACCATCCATACGAAATTATCAGAACTGGAAAAAAGTCTCATCACAGCCCTTGACGACAGTTTGCCGGGGATACTCAAGGGAAACATGGAAGGAAAAATAAGGGATCTTCTATTTATCGCCCTGGTGGAAACATTGAAACGGAAAAAAATAAATGTATCTACTTATCTACAGGAGAAATCAACGGCCCTGACCACGGAAAAAGAGGCCCGAAAACAAGAAATCATCCAAAAAAAAGATGAAATCATCACAAATATCCAAACATTTGAAACCGAAACCATTGATTCAATCCAAGTTTTTCTTGATCCCAGTGTAAACCAACTCATTAAAGACCTGGAAGCAGGTATTGCCAGCAATGAAGATATCAGCGCCGTGAATATCGACAATGTATTGCCGGATACCACGGACATTGATTCCATTATCACCACATTTGACGCCAATATTCACGCAAACGAAACCCCAAACATCACTGATTCCGTTAAATGGACTCCTGCGGATATTTACCGAATCTTGAAACACAATTTTACAAAATCTGACCGCGTACCTTTGCTGGTGCATCTGTTTTCCCAGGATCTGAAGATCAACGCTGAAAAGTTAAAGGAGCTGCAACTAAAATGGATACCCAAACCATAAATCAGGATGCCACCACCAGAATACGAAATCGCATAGGCAAGCAAGATGATCTGTCCACCACCATAGATAAAATGACAGGCCAAAGGGACGCCAAGGCAAGATGGAGATACCGCACCGATGAAAAACTTTTAAATGCGGGGATTGTGGCCCTTTACCATTTAACGCCGTTAAATCCCATATTGGAGCAAAACCTTGAAGCCATCGCCCAGTTAAAAAAAAATAAGGGGAATGGAAAAAAATGACAGAACAAACAGCAAAATATCAGGCAAAAGAAAACGGTAAGGGAAACAATAATTCAAACGGCAACATCCAAACCATAAAACAACGCATTGATCTTGAATCCTACCTTTCCACCATGGGATTGACCCTGAAAAAATCAGGATCAGACACAAAAACCTGTCCATGCCCCCTGTGTAACCACAAGGATTGTTTCAGGGTAACCCCGTCAAAACAATTATGGCATTGCTTTTCCTGCGATCAAGGCGGGGATATCATTGAACTCCACCAGATCCGACACAATTTAACCAAGGCAGATGCCATCCTTGATCTTTCGCAATCCGTGGGAATCCCCATTGCCCGGGCATCATCCATGAATCAACAAAGAGATACCGGCCGGAACCTTTCCGGAACCCCAAAAAGTGAAACCGGACAAAATCTCCGCAAAACCTCCCAAGAAAACATTTTCAATGAAGCCATGGTCTATTATCGAACCACGGCCAAGACAAGTCCGGGCTTTAAACAATTTTTGCATTATCGAAAATTTAACCCTGCAGCCATCAATAAACTGGGGCTTGGTTATGCCGACGGCAACCTTCACACCCATTTAAAGGCCCGGGGCGTGACGGATCAGGAAATGATTGAAAGTAAACTGGTGCGCAAAAACGACAACGGCTCCCTTTACGATTATTTTCGGTACCAGATTATTTACCCCACCATGGGCCCCACCGGGGATGTGATTCACCTCAAAGGCAAGGGCATTGATAAAACCGGAAGGCCCACCGGTAAGACCTGGCAACTTGGAAATCGTGATTCTTTTTTTAACTGGCATCAAAAACCCGGGGGACAAATTTTAAATTCGTCCCCCAAAAAAGACACCTTATATATAGTGGAAGGGGAAAATGACGCGGTGGCCCTGGACAAAATAAACCGTACTGCATGGGCCATGGGCGGCACCCTTTCCCAAAAACAGATTGATATTTTAAAACAAACCCTTTCCACCGGTGGGTTTGACGTGTGCGTAATTCCCGACAATGACAGCGCCGGGGAAAACCTGTTAAAAAAAATCAAATCCGAATTGATGTATTACACCCTGCCCGATACCTTGCGCCTTCTCATTGCCCCCCAAAGCCAAAGGATCACTGCCAGATATCCGGCCACCTTATATAATGATGTGGATGAGGCCATCAGAAAAACAGATATTCCACCGGATTTTTCCCGGCAAAACAAAGCCCCCCTTTTCGGATCCGCAACACCGGCCACCGGTGAAAAACCATCCACCGCCGTTTCAAGCAGCAAAACAATAACACTGGAAAGTATCACCCGGCCCGCCCCCCTGGCACCATCATTGAAAACCTGCCTGAACCTTTACCGGAAAACCATTGAAGAACAGGAACTTAAGTATTCATCAAACATTGTGGGCCACATTGTGTTTGAATTGTTAATGGATATCGGTGATTTTTTCGTAATCGATGAGGAAATTTTATATATTTACCAGGGAAATCAATACGTGGTGGGCAGTAATCTGCCCTTTAAATCCCTCATGTACCAGCTTTCCCGGGGCAGCATTAATTATGCCGATAAACAAAGCAAGGTGATCTGGGAAAGCATTCAAGCCCAATGTTATTACAAAGCCCCCCACACCGAACACCGGGGATGGATTTACACCGACGCCACAGCCGGCACAATCGGTGCCACGGCCACCCCGGCCATTTATTACAACCTGTGTAACCCCAAAAATGAAATCATCCGAATAACTCCGGGAAACATTGAATTATTGATGAATGGATGCAATGACACATCGGTTTTCCTGCAAAAAAGCCCCAAAACCCGGCCCATTGCCTTAATTCCCATGACAGATGAGGAAATGAGCGATGGATTGCAAATATTTTTCGATCTTTTTTACGATAACATGGCCTGTGATATCAGCTGGAAAATCTATATTTTATCGTTCATCGTTAATTCATTGTTTTTGAACATGGCAAAGGCCCACGGTATCAATAAATTTACCGGGCACCAGGGCAGCGGCAAAACCGAAACCGCCGGGATGATCACCGCCCTTTTATACGGTCAGAACTTTGTCACCGTGGGTTCCACGGCATCTGACTACACCGATGCTGCCTTAAATCCGGTTACCATCTGTGATAATCTGGAAATTCATAACATCACTCCGGACAGGCGTGATTTTCTTCTTTGCGTGGCCACCGGGATCACCCGGCAAAAACGAAAAAGCGGCACAGATTCCGCCAATATTTACGAAAAAACCGTTACCCAGATCATCACCACCAGTATTGAAAGCTTTGAGTTCCCCGAGCTTATCGAACGTGCCGTCACCATTCCCTTTGATCAAGAATTCTTTAACCAACGATATCCGGGCAGCATGATCATAGAAAACAGCATCATTGGCAACCGGGATAAAATATTATCGGCCATTTTCCGTTTGTCCACCCACATTTTGAATAATTATCAAACCAAAAAGGAGAAAATTTACCGATATCTTGAAAAGAATCACCCCAAACACAGCAAACGGCGATTAAATGAACATTTGGCCTGTATGGCGGTGATCACCGATGAATTGAAACAAAGAACCCCCGGTTTAAAACAAATTTTTGACATGTCGGTGCAAGATATTGTGGCGGAGTGGATCAACCAGCAGGATAAGGAAAACACCGAAATCATGTTTGAAACCAATATCATTGTCCGGTATCTCAATTTGCTTGCCCAGGAGAGCGCCAACGGATTGTTGGATGAATACCACGTCGTCAATCTAAATGCCGTTGCTGACGGGTTACCGGAGCATCCCACCGATAATAATAATTCAACGGGCAACTTAACCATGGAATTGACCACCAGTGAATTATTATCCGCCTTTGAACTTCTTGCAAAGAAATACAACATCCGGCAACGGTTTTCATCGGTGCGGCACCTGGCGGTGAGAATCCGTAACGAATTATCAGTAATTGAGGCGGCCCAGTGGCGCATACGGCAAACAAGGCGCGTCAAAGGCCAGAATCTGTTTGAAATCAGTAATTGTTAAAATCGAGCAGAAGGGAGGGAATAATGGAAAGACGAATGTTTAGCAGAAGAATTATTGGGGCCATTAGTCGTGATGGCTTTTTGGATTACTTTTCTGATTGGATGTGGGATGAAATTTTTGAACTTTTCACGCATGAATAGTTGTGAAATAGAAAATAGATTTCCCCGGCGTACCAAGGATTCATCAATTAATCAATAAGGAGACAACATGAAAAATTTACCAAACGGCATTGACTTTGACGGTGAAATTTATTGGTCAACCTGCCCCGAATGTGGAAGAAAACAAGGAGACATGGGCAATAATATGAAATGTTGGGAATGCGGTTACACCCCCATGCCCCATAAACCACGAATTGCTGTGATTTATCCCTACAGTGCAAAAAAATCCAAGTGGCAGGAGATAAACTATTCAATCGGTTCCATAAAAAAGAATTTCATGGAACCCCACAAGATATTTATCATGGGTGAGGACAACCCGGAAATAGCGGACACCCAATACATTTACCACTATGACAACCCAACTTTTACCACCGAACAAAATAACGGCGGGAAATTGGAAAAATGCGTGGCCACCTTTGACAAATTTATCTGGATGAATGATGATTTTTACCTTCTTAAACCCACAGATGCCACCCGGATAATGACCAATCCCCCCCTTAGAAACATGGCTGATTATAAATCACGCGGTACAAACAGGTGGCACAAATTATTGTGGAATACCTTTGATATGCTTAAAGAGGCAGGCATTGACCCAATTTTTAATTTTGCCACCCATACCCCCCAATTCTACATTTCCGAAAATTTAACGGCAGCTGCAAAACAATTTCCCATCTTTGAAGGCAAGGTATTGGTTGAAACCGTCTATTTTAATCTGTTCCGGCCCTGGCCACTCATGACGTCACAGGAAAAGGCAGGATTTTACACACCAAAGCAAAGTCAAAATCAAGAGCAGTTAAAGGAAAAATTCATGACATGCCGGTATCTCAACCATGATGACAGAGGATTGACCCCAAATCTTAAAGATATGATTATTGAGCATTTTGGAAGTATGTGAACGTTTATTTGAGTTTTTTATAAAATTATATATAAATTATTTATGATAATCTCAAAAAAAGACTTGATTTTTACGTAAAACATAAATATAGTTTTAGAAAAGCTTAGGTAATACACAAAGCTGGTCACCCATCAAATTTTCATAATGCACAAGGAGAAACATCATGCCCTTACTAACACTTGATTTTGAGGCAAAAACGAAAACCGAGGCAATGCTTTTGGAAGAAGGCGCAAAAGATGAAAAATGGCCACTGGTTTGTGATGGTCGAATCAAGGCTGCCGATGCCGACCCCATTGGCCCGGCGGTGTACAAAGGCACACCCGATTCCAAGGATGGCCCCGTAACCCGTGCTCTTTTCCTT
This sequence comes from Desulfocicer vacuolatum DSM 3385, assembly GCF_900176365.1. GTDB lineage: Bacteria > Desulfobacterota > Desulfobacteria > Desulfobacterales > Desulfobacteraceae > Desulfocicer > Desulfocicer vacuolatum. Next base: position 187,582 of record NZ_FWXY01000007.1, read on the forward strand.
TTTTCCGATACCGATGATGCAGTGGTCTGTGTTGTTGACAATGCCGATGAAATGGATTTGACCTTGACCATTGCCAATTTTCTGGATTCTTATGGAGCAAGTACCAGTGCAATGAAAGCCAAACGTCCGGTCATTGACGCCGGATCCGGTTCCGGCTCCGGTTCGGGCTCCGGTGGTGGTGAATAAATCCATCTTTTCCCCCTTTGCAAGTCATAAATTTTAAATCCTCCATGCAGGTAACGGCAAATCATAAAATTTGCGACTTGCAAAGCCCGTAACAAGATCAGATTTTAAACAACCCCACCCAATCCCCTTTATCCGGTTCGTTTTCCTCCTCCAGAATGAACCGGATAAAAAACACCCCACCCCAGGAGTTTTACCCATGTCACTGCATAACGCCACACCTTTATATATTGCATTGCTTGAACGTGGTCTGGTTAAGGCCAAATATCAGCAGACAATCAATAAATTATGGACACATCAGGAAGCATGGAGCCTTATTGGCGGTATCAGCCAATGGATTTCAAAAAATGCTGATTTTGCCTTTATTATCCATCACCATGAAACCTTGCCCTTTGTGGAAACTATTGTAAATCCCACCGCCGAAACCTTAAATCAAATCAATGTTAGCGCAAACAACCTGATTCTCGGCATTAAAACAGAAATTGAATTAAACAGACCCCAAAACGTTGACCCTAAACAAATTATTAACTGGACACCGCCTGAAGCAAAGATATTAACTCCGGGAAAAATAATCAAAGATAGATGGTACCTTGAAGATCTGACTCAATATATCCCGGAAAAAACCAAACAATTTTACAAATTTATCCTTGATTTTACCACCCATTGTCAAGTTATCACCCATGCCGACGTTGATCACATCAGTTTTCTCCATGAAAGCACCATAGACGGTATTGTTATTGCCGGTGGAACCCCTTCCAACGATGATCACCAGACATCTTTTGATTTAACTTTATCGCCCGGAACTTATTTTCTTGAACTTTTTGCATGGGGATTTCCGGGCAGTTTTAACTTAATCTTACAAGATAATTATGTAGATGAGGTGGAACGGCCCTACATGTACGATGACAACGGTTTTGATGCCTTTGGTAATATGAGTGCTCCACAACAAATTGACCTGGCTGACCCGGCAATTTGTACCATTACGGCAGATTGTGTGGGTTGTGCCTTTGGCACCGAAATCCTGACAAATTCCTATATTCAAAGAAACGTGGACGGACAAACGGAGATAATTAATAGTTTCAGTGAAATCATGATTGAGTTCCCGACACCCAGACGTATCAGGCAAATTAAAATGGCTGGCCTTGAATCCATTGGAGATAGAATTCAGGCAGGTACCATCTTTTTACAGGGAAAAAATGAAATATCGGAACCATGGTCTGACATAACGGTTTTAAACGATTATATACCCCCCGTGGGCTATGGTGGCAATTGGCTATTAAACCAAACCATTCCATACGATGAAACCATGGAATTTTTGTTTTACAGAATCTTTCTGGGAGAACAGGGGCAAAGATGGGATGGGGTAACGGAAATTGAACTGTATGATTAAACATACTGCATATTAACTGTAAATATTCGGGCAGCACCCCATATTCGCTCATTTTGGCCTGCTCACATAGCAATAGTATGCTACGCAGTCCCAAATAAACGAATATGGGGCACTGGCCAAACATTTACATTACCAACCCGAATATTTACTATTAACTTTTCCTAAAACAACAAGGAACCAGTTAAAAAATGAAACCGGAAATTACCTCAGGAAGAATTTTAATACAGGCATGGGGGGTATTGCTTTCCATGATTCTTGCCAATTTTTTTTCAAAAAAATGTTCTTTGGTGGAAATCTCCCATTACCTGACCTTGATCAACATATTGATTTACCTGGCCACCGCCGTTTATGGTTTGATTTCCTTTGTCCTGGCATCAAATAACAAATTACCCGGCATCTGTGCGGCCATTCCCATTATTGCCATTGTTATCATGATAAGCATGGCTTCCATGGAAATCATCTGGTTTTTAAAGGATCACAACGAAAAATTGATAAAATGGTGGGATATTATCCAGGAGATGTTAAACGCCATGTTTGCCGTCTATATCATGACCACCATGTATATTATCAATAATTTTGAGCAACTTAACGAAAAATTTACAATTTCTCAAATAAAGCGACTTCACAGAAAATCTGAAAAGGAATAAATGCCAAATGAAATCAAAAAAAATTTGTGTGGTGGGTGGCGGTCTGGGGGGGATGGTGGCGGCTTACACGCTCATGGAAAAAGGACATGATGTCACCGTTTTTGAAAGGGGACGAAAAATCGGGTTTACCAATGGCAAGCCGATAAATCCCCCACAATTTGATGGTGGAATCGGTGGTAAATGTTTTTCTCCTGCAATCAATGGACAAGTTTATGAAATGGGAGCTTGTTCCTGTGCACCCGGTTTTTCCACCATTATCAGCCTGGCAAGAAAGACAAACGCAAGGTTTTTAAAGCGCATGCCATTTAAGGTGGTGGATATCGGTGGAAAACGCAGAACATTTAAACAATGCTATTGGCCCAAGGGGGCCACCACAGAAATCTTTCGGGAAATCATGATCTATCTTTTTCATGTACGTAAGTTTGCCAAAACCTGTGATAAAAAAACCGGATATGGAAATATTCCGGAATGCTGGCGGGTCTCTTTCAAGGATTTTTGCTACGAACATCGGTTAATCCATATTCCCGGATGGCTGGAATTGCCCGTGGTTTCCTTTGGGTATGGTGATCTGGGGGAAATTGAAACATGGTTTGTATTTACTTACATCACCGCTGCCAATTTACTTGGTATTGCCTTTATGTTGGTTCTGGGGGGGATTGCCCCTGTGAAAAAATTGGAAAAAGGGTACCAAGACCTTGTCAGCCGACTGGCAGCGGAAATAAAGGTCAAAACTCAACATGAAGTGGTGGGCATTGACCGGAAGCAGAAAATTAAGGTCACCGTTCGCCAAGTTCACCAACGAAACGACGAACCGGATAATATTAATACCGGGAATACTGTAAAAATTATCAGATTTGATAATTTTGGTGAAATAGATACCAGCAATAGTAACCAAGGAAATGTTGACAACAAAAAAGATCAAAGCAAGGTGATTGAATATGAATTTGACGCCTTGGTTCTTTCCGTACCTTTACCACAACTTCAGGGCGTTCTTGATTTCAATGAAACTGAACAAAAACTTGCCCGGCAAATTTATTTTAACCCCTACACCATTGTGGCCTGTGAGATTAAGGGTGTGGATAATGAATGTCTTCTTATGCGTCATTTGGTTCATGATCCCGGCCACCTGGCATTAATTGAGGAAACCGTGACCGGTACCGCCGGGTTTTGTGTGTGCTACATTCCGGAAAAAGACAAGGATCGCTCCAATGATGAAATTATTTCCGGCCTGGATCAAGATTTAAAGGAAATCAATGCCACCCTTATAAAGGTACACACCATCAAAAAATGGGATTATTTTCCCAGGTTTAAAAATGCGGACCTTTATCAGGTGTTACAGCAGCTCCAGGGAAACCAAAACACCTGGTATGTGGGAGCCACCGCAAAGTTTGAACTTTCTGAACCCGTGGCGGCCCATGCCCGGGGGCTTATGGATAAAGCTTTTGATGGAATCTTGAAAAAGGAGTTTTTTGCTTATTTAAGAAATATTTGGCATTTTTACGGGTGAAAATAGCAAATTGATGTATTAAAATTTTATATTTCAGCAATTAAGGAAGATAAAAACTATGAAATGTTTTTTTTATAAAAAACTCCATAACCATGAATACAAATTACCCCGGGATTATTCTATTTTAATTTCCATCCGCCCAAAGACCAATATCAAAACATTACACATTCTTTTGGACACAAAAGGACAGTTAAAAATAAAAAAAGGGTTTATTTGGGATGGTCCATCAGCTCCGGCCATTGATACCGTTGATTTCATGAGGGGTTCCCTTGTCCATGATGCACTTTACAAGCTGATAAGGGATGGCCATTTAAAAAAGACAGCCCGGAAAAAAGCAGATCGCATTTTACAACGCATCTGCCTTGAAGATGGTATGCCAAAAATAAGGGCTTTCCTGGTTTATTATGGTCTCCGGCTTTTTGGTGGGTTTGCTGTGTAAAAGGTGACTTTGGTGTTGCTAAGCATCCGGGGCAGGCTGTAGCCTGACTTTCATGACCATCAATGGAATCCTTTGTCGTTTGAATTGCCGTGTTTGCTGTTTGAATTGCCGGTTTACCGTTTGATAAGGTGTAAAAATGAAAACTGAAAATAATTTGAGATATTTTAAAAAAAGTGAGTTTGTGAAAGCTCCGGACAAACTCCATCCCGACATCATGCCGTCAATGGATGAATTACGTCATCTGGCATGCGTTCCCATACATATTCATGTGGCCTGGAATACCGACGGCCATTCCAAAAACTCTTATCATTATAAGGGGATGGCGGTGGATTTTCATTTTAAACAGGGCATGCTTTCACCGGTGGAACAATTTGCCTGTATCCGGTCATTGCCTATATTTCATGGTATTGGATTTTATCCATGGTGGAATTCGCCCGGCTGGCATCTGGATATCAGGCAAGATCAGGATTTATTGTGCTGGATCAGTCATGGCCCGGAAATATATTGTTATGGCGTGGAGGCCTTGATTCGTTATTTGCTTGAGCATTGAAACATTTAACCAAAGATCCGGACACGATGCTAAGCAAAGTCCCACCGGCCCCCGGGCAACCTTTTTCCCCAGGTGAATCTTTACCCGGAGTTCCACCGGCCCCCGGGCAATCCCTACACCGGTACCGCCGGGTTGATTTTTGTTAACGGAACCACCGGCCCACAGGCAATCTTTTCCTTTGGCAATCTTTTTTCCAAAAAGTGTCTCAAATGAGGGGGGGGGAGTGTCTCAAAATCCACCTTAAAACTTTTTTAAAAGTAATTTTCTGAAGCCCCCCAAAGCATCCATGGTGAAAAATAGGGTTAACCTGTTGAAATAACTACACTCTGTCGGGGGGCTTCAGGGGGTGCATGTAACAAAGCGAGTACACCTAATTTAAATTTTTTTTCAATATATCCAGTTAAAATAATAACTTGGCTGGGTGTAATCGCTTTGATACCAATAGCGCTCTTTGTTTCATTGGGTGTACTCGCTTTGATACATGCACCCTTTTTTATTTCACAAAGCTTTTCGTATTTCTTTTTATTTAAGGTAGTTACAAGATAAATGCTTTGGGGGGCTTGGGGGGCTTCAGAAAAATTACTGTTTGAAAAAAACCGGGGGTGAAATTCTCCCCTGTAGGAAAGGTTGACCGGTGATAAAAAACCATAAATAACCAAGGTGGCCAAATCTGAAAAAAACATGGCTGAAAAAAATATGCCTGAAAAAAAGAGCAGCTTGCACAAGAACAAAAATATGCCTGAAAAAAAAATGCTTTTTTATTTTAACTGGATCATAAAACCGGGTTTTGAATAGTGTAGTGATTCAACAATTTAACTACATTCTTGCTACAATACTAAAAAAGGCCTTCAGCCAAAAAGCTGAAGACCCTTGATTTTTAAGTGGTGGGCCGTGAAGGGATCGAACCTTCGACCTACTGATTAAGAGTCAGTTGCTCTACCAATTGAGCTAACGGCCCCCTCAAAAACAAAGCGAACTTACCAGCTATTAAAAACGATGTCAAATCTTTTTTTTAATATTTCCCCGAAGAATAAAATATTGACCTGACTCCATGGCTTTGTTAATTTTAATGGTTTGTGGTATTTTTTTATCTCAACTTTCGGGCTTCATTTCAAAGCTGGCATTTTTAAATGTACCGATGGGCTCAGTGTGCCGACGGGGTCAGGCTTTTGTTATTGATGTTATCGACCAAGGCCTTTGCCAACGAAAAAAGCCTCGATAATGTCAATAACGAAAGCCTGACCCCACCACGAAATGCGAACACCGAAAGTTGAGTTTTTATGTTTTTAACGCAGTCTCTTAACATGTGAGAGCATTGATTTATACGTGTTTGAATATATAGACTATTATTTTGATGGGGAGTTTAAAAAATGGAAAACAAAAAGTCCAGAGCGTTGTTTGATAGTGCTGTCGAATATATTCCAGGTGGTGTGAATTCGCCGGTGCGGGCCTGTGGGTCTGTGGGGGGTGATCCCCTTTTTATTGAAAAGGCCGATGGATCTAAGATCTATGATGCAGACGGTAACGGTTACATTGATTATGTGGGATCATGGGGTCCCATGATTCTTGGGCACCGCCATCCTGCTGTCATTGATGCTCTGAAAGATGTGCTGGAAAGCGGCACCAGTTTTGGGGCTCCCACAAGTCTTGAAACAGACCTTGCAAAAATGGTGACTGAAACCGTTCCATCCGTTGAAATGATTCGTATGGTCAATTCCGGCACCGAGGCCACCATGAGTGCTCTGCGCCTGGCCCGGGGATATACCGGAAGGGATGTGATCATTAAATTTGACGGCTGCTACCATGGACATGCCGATACCCTTCTGGTGGCCGCAGGGTCAGGTGTTGCAACCTTGAATATACCCGGAAGCCCCGGTGTCCCTGCCTCTGTGGTGGAAAATACCTTGTCTGTTCAATTCAATGATATTGATGCCGTAACGGCCATCATGGAAAAAATGGGAAATAAAGTGGCAGCCGTCATTGTGGAACCCATTGCCGGAAACATGGGAATGATTCCCCCGGTGCCCGGATTCCATGAAACCCTTAGAGAACTCTGCACCACCCATGGTGCCCTGTTGATCTTTGATGAGGTGATGACAGGTTTCAGGGTTGCCAGGGGATCTGCCCAGGAAATTTTCGGGATTACCCCGGATTTAACCTGTTTTGGTAAAATCATTGGCGGTGGATTGCCGGTGGGGGCCTATGGCGGTAAAAAAGAGATCATGTCCCACATTGCTCCCCTGGGCCCCGTTTACCAGGCCGGTACCCTGTCTGGAAATCCCCTTGCCATGGCAGCTGGTATTGCCACTTTAAAGGCATTGCAAGTCCCGGGATACTATGAAGCCCTGGATCAAAAGACAGAAAAGCTGGTCACCGGCCTTAATAATGCGGCTGCTGATGCCGGTATTGATTTTTGTGCCGGACACATGGGCTCCATGGGTGGATTCTTTTTTACAAAAGGTCCTATTCATAATTTTGATGAGGCAAAAGCAAGTGATCTGGATCGTTTTTCCGCCTTTTATAAAGGTATGCGTGACAAAGGCGTTTATCTGGCTCCTTCTCAGTTTGAGGCCTTTTTTGTCTCTTCGGCCCACACCGATGAAGAGATAGAGTTCACCGTTTCTGCGGCAGCAGATATCATGAAGGGTCTTGCCTGATATGGATTTTCCAGGAAATCGCATCCCTGATCATGTAAAAATAATTCATATGATTGCTGCCTGTGGCACGGGCATGGGAGCCCTTGCCTGTATGCTCCAGGATCTTGGGTATCAGGTCACCGGCTCCGATCACCAGGTGTATCCGCCCATGAGCGATTTCCTGGCAGAAAAGGGGGTCACCCTTTCAGCCGGGTTTTCCCCCTCCCATCTTGAGCCTGCTCCGGACCTTGTGATCATTGGTAATGCCGTCACCCGTGACAATGTGGAAGCCCGTCATGTGATGGCACATCAAATTCCTTACTGTTCCATGCCCCAGGCCCTGAACCATTTTGTTGCCAGGGATAAAAAGATCATTCTTGTGACAGGAACCCATGGTAAAACCACCACCTCTGCCATTGTTGCGCATCTTTTGCAGGAGGCAGGTCTTGATCCCACCTTTATGATTGGCGGGATCTTGAAAAATTTTAACAGTAACTATCGCCTGGGTAATGGCGCATATATTGTCATTGAGGGGGATGAATACGACACAGCCTTTTTTGATAAAGGTCCAAAGTTTCTTCACTATCCCCCCCACATCACCATTATGAACGGTATTGAGTTTGATCATGCCGATATTTTCAGGGATATTGATCATATCAAGGACGTTTTTAAATCCCTTGTAAATATTATCCCTTCCCAGGGCATTGTTCTTGCCAATGGAATGGATTTAAATCTTATGGATGTGCTCAAAAATGCCAACTGTGCCATTGAATGTTTTGGTGAGGGTGATTATCATTGGTCTTTTGCCCATCATGCAGCTTCACATGGTGCATCCGTGGGGAAGAATCAGACAGATATTCACATAAGAAGACAAGGTGGGGGAGAGCTTGATGTACACTCCCCGCTCATGGGCAGGCACAATGCCATGAACACTATTGCGGCTGTGGCAGCGTTGATGCATCTGGGGGTTCCCGGCAGCATCGTGGCGTCAAGTATGGCAACATTCAAGGGGGTCAAAAGAAGGCAGGAGATCAGGGGGATTAAGCAGGGAATCACAGTGATGGATGACTTTGCCCATCATCCCACAGCGGTGAAGGAAACCATTGCAGCGTTAAAGCCTTTTTATGATAATGGGAATGTCATTGCTGTTTTTGAGCCCCGAACAAACTCCAGTATGCGTGATATCTTTCAAAGGGATTATGCCCTTGCATTTGACCATGCCGATCTGATCTGTATCAGGGAGCCGTCCCGGCTTGATAAAGTTCCGGAAAATGAGCGTTTGTCAACAAAAAAGCTGGTCAATGATATCCGGGAGCGTGGCAAAGATGCTTTTTATTTTAAAGATACGGAATCCATCTTGTTGTTCTTAACGGACCGGTCCAGGGAAGGGGATTTGGTGTTGATCATGTCCAATGGCGGGTTTGACAACATTCATCAACGATTCCTGGAACTGCTTTAGATTATGAAAAAAAATGCATTGATCCGTGTTGCTTTCATTGGAGCGCTTCACTCCTTTCTTTATCTCTGGTTTGTTCCCTTTGTGATATATCCCAGATTTGGGGACAACGGATTTAAAATGACCGTTGCTGTTGCTGTTCTTATCTCCATTGCCCTTTTGGTGACACTTTTTATGGGTAAATCTAAAAAATAGAAATATTTTTATATGAAACACTCAGCAAATCCGGGGAGTATTTCAAGTTTTGTTGTGGGCGAAACCAGATCAGCATACGGTCCGCCCGTAGCGGTTATATTTTAAAACCTGAAGCCGTGAAGGCGTTTTTCAGGTGGAAAACGTTTTGATATTATCAGAGCAGGAGAGTTTTTATGGAAAAAATTGAAAAGATTGAATGGGATGAGCAGTTAAGTGTTGATATTCCAGAGATTGATGATTTACAGAAAAAAATGTTTGCCCTGCTCAACGTGCTCATTGATCTGAAAGATGATCAGGCCAATGCCAAGGACAGCTCCATCAATGTGGCAGAGCTCACCGAGTATGGAAAATATTATTTTTCCAAGGAGGAGGAGTACTTAAGGAAAGCAGGTTATCCGGAAACAGATGATCATGCCAGGGAGCATCGCAAATTTATTAAAACAACAGTGAGTCTGCGCCGCCAGGTGGCTGAGGATAAGGCCAATTTAAGTTATGGTGTTATCAAGGATTTGCGCGATTGGCTCATTGTTCATATCAGTACCCAGGATCATAAATATGTTCCTTTTTTGAGAACTTTTGCCTATGTCAATGAATGCAGGGCCAGGTAATTTGTGTCACAGGCTTGGCTCCACATGAGCCAAGCCTGTTTGTTTTGCACTGTTAAGCCTGGAGGTTAAACAAAATATCATTTTCCAGGTACACCTGCTCCAGTTTCTTTTGATGTTCTTCCAGGGCTTCGCCTTGACGGCTGGCAATTTCCTGAACAATATATTTAAGGGTGCACATCATGTTAGACGTGTTGCCGATATAGGCAATGGAATTAATGGGTACCTGCAGGAAGTGCTGGGCAAATTGAAGTATGGGGCACATGTTGTTGTCAGTGATCAGCAAAAGGGTGTGCCCTTCCCTTCGTATGAATCTTGCCAGTTTGATAAGCTCATTGGGGTATCTTGTGGTGGCAATCATGATCACAAGACTTTTTTCCGGGGCATTGGCAAGAAGATCTATGCTGGTTGTGTCACTGCCCTTAATGGTGTAAACCCCTTTTCGAATGCGGCTCAAAGACCAGCCTAAAAAATAAGAAAAGGTGTATGAAAGCCTTGATCCTGTCACAAATACCGTTGAGTTTTCAGAAATGGTATTCACCACCCCTTCCAGTTTTTTGATATCAATGGTTTCATACAGATGTTGAAGGTTGCTCAATTCATCCAGAACCACATTGTTCAACCGGTTCATTCCCGGTTTGTTGATTCCCTGGAGATCCCCCCGTTCCAGAAGACTTAATCCTGTATCCAGAAATCCCTTTAAATTTTGTTGAAAGTCACTGTAGCCTTTGTACCCACAGCTATCAATGAATCGAATCACCGTGGCTTCGCTGGTTTTGCAAGCGTCTGCAAGCTCTTTTATGGTCATAAAAACGGCTTTAGTGGGGTGCTGGGTGATGTAATTCCCAATAATTTGCCCTTTAGGGGTCAAAGAATCAAGCTTGTTTAAAATGGTTGTGATAACAGTATTTGAAGTCATATTACTCATCTTTCAGAAACGTTCGGTAAAAATGATAAAATTCATGTCATTTGTTGAAGTATGATAAAATTTTGAAATTCGTTTTACCCAGACAGTCCCATTGTGGGTAAATACGAAATGACGTAATTTTGGAATCGGTATTCATGATTTTTAAAATTCATTGCTCTGGTCATTTGATTTTGAAACATCTCTTTGTTTTATGTAAAACTCATTTTTTTTGAATATCAACTGTTATTTTGTTAAAAAAGTGTGTTGATAATATGGGAAATGTAAACTTTCAAAGGTTGCCTGCATCTTTAAATCAGTGGTGTTGACTCGTTGTGTATTGCCTGCAATCGGTTAAATGCCACCTGGTGTCCGTTTAAAGTTGCATGCCATAAATAGTCGGAAATAAGCATTTTGTCAACATATTGACCTGGGAATGAAATAAATTTACTCATTTATAAAAAAATAATTTGACATGTTAAGGTTCATCCGTTATATGAAATACAGTCAGTATTTGAATAACATCACAGTACAAAACTGAGAGAATGCTTATGTTCAGTAAACAGAAACCCATGTGGGGTGAAAAGACCCAACTTAAGTCAAGTTATGATGCAGTAATCATCGGTGGCGGACTTCACGGGCTGGCAACGGCTTATTATCTGGCCAAGGAACACGGTATCACCGATGTTGCCATCATTGAAAAAAACTACATCGGCTTTGGTGGCGCAGGTAGAAACACCGCCATCGTTCGTGCCAACCAGCGAACCCAGTACAATGTCCCCTTGTACAATGAGGCCCTTAAGTTGTGGCCCATTCTCACCAAGGAACTGGACTACAATCTGATGTTCAACAACTGCGGCAACCTGAACCTCATGCACAGTGAAGCGGCCATGAAAGCAGCCCGCATGACCATTGCCACAGCCCAGTTCCACGGCGTAGAAAGTCATCTCATTGATGCCAAAGAGGCCAAAGAACTGGTGCCTGCCTTGAACATTTCAGAAGATATCACCTTTCCCATCCATGGTGCCATGTTCCATCCCCCGGGAGGAATTGTACGCCATGATGCAGTGGTTTGGGGTCTTGCCAGGGGTGCTAATAAATATGGTGTTGAGATTCACCAGCAGACCGAAGCCACCGGTATCAAAACCCAGAACGGTAAAGTCACCGCAGTGGAAACCAGCCGGGGCACCATAAACACCAAGCAGGTACTTATCTCTGCCGGTGGTTATTCTGCAGCTCTTATTTACGGTATGCTGGGTATTAAGCTCCCCATCAGCGTGTTGACCATCCAGGCCATGGTCACCCAGCCTTTGAAACCTCTGTTGAACCATGTTGTCTCCTCCGGTGCTTACCACTGTTATGCCAACCAGACCTTAAAAGGTGAAGTGGCCACCGGTGCCCATATGGATCAATGGCCCAATTACACCACCCAGAACACAGCCCATTATATTAAGCACCAGGCCGAAGCCCTTTCTGAGTTTCTCCCCTGTCTCCGGGGCGTAAAATTCATGAGAATCTGGGGTGGCCTTGCAGACATGACACCGGATATGGCCCCCATCATGGACGGAAATGATCATGTTGAAGGCTTTTACATGGATTGTGGCTGGGGATATTTCGGATTTAAATCCTGCTCTGCCGTTGGTAAATACATGGCTCAGTTCATGGCGGAAAAAGAGTGTCCGGAAATATTGAAGCCCTTTAACTACAGGCGATACGAAAAGCACCAGCTCATGGGTGAAACCGCCGCACTGGTTAACTATACACCTGATAACTAATCGGTGGGATTTAAGGAGATAAAAAATGGCTTTAACAATTACATGCCCCATATGCGGTAAAAGAAACGGATATGAGTTCAGGTATGGTGGGGAAGACAAAGGGCCAAGACCCGAAGAGGCAGGCCTCACCCCCGAAGCCTGGTGTGACTATGTACATATGAACAAATGTGTTGCAGGCGTTCAAAAAGAGTGGTGGTTTCACAAGGATGGCTGCGGTTCGTGGTTTACCATCCATCGCGATACAACAACCAACCTTGAAGTAAAAGGTCCGGAGGCTGACAAATGATGACCCGATTTAATCAGCTGCCAACGCTGAAAATTGATCCAACGAAAAAAGTAATATTCAATTACAAGGGAAAGACTTATTCCGGTGTGGAAGGCGATACCATTGCCAGTGCTCTCTATGCCAACGGTGTTCGTATCTATGCCAGAAGTCTTAAGTACCATCGCCCAAGGGGCCTTTACAGCCTGGATGGTGAGTGCAGTAACACCATGATGGAAGTGGATGGCATTCCCAATGTACGCACGGAAAACACCCTGCTGAAACAGGGTATGACCGTGAAAGAGCAGAACGTCAAAGGCTCTGCTGAAAAAGATATGTTGGGTTTTCTGGATAAACTGGACTGGGCCATGCCCGCCGGTTTCTACTATAAGATGATGCACAAGCCTGCCCGGATCTGGCCCATTGCCATGAAACAGATTCGCAAGACTGCAGGTCTTGGTGAAATCAGTCCCGATTTTGAAATGCCCGGCAAATTTGACGAGATTTTTCCCCGCACCGACGTTGTGGTGATCGGTGGCGGTCCTGCCGGTATGACAGCAGCCCTTGCTGCTGCTGAAAAAGGACTTCGGGTTATCATCATGGAATCCCGCCCCTGGTTGGGTGGCTTTTTTGATTATCGTACTGCTGAGTACAAAGATGGTGTTGCTCTTTACCAGCGGGGACAGGATCTGGCCCAGCAGGTGGAAGCCAACGAAAACATTCGGGTACTCAAGCACACCGCCATGGTGGGTGCTTACAGTAATTGTCTGGTCACCGGTTTCCAGACCGGCACAGACAAGGATGCCTTTAACGAACGATATGTGGAAATCAGAGCCAACAGCGTCATCGTGGCCACCGGCTGTATTGAACGTCCTTTGATTTTTGACAACAATGAGCGTCCCGGTGTCATGCAGGTGGGGTGTGCTCTTCGCATGGCCCGCAATTACGGGATACTGCCCGGTGAAAACGGTATTTTCAGTGTGGGCCATGATCTGGGCCTTGAAGCTGCCATTGATCTGTTTGACATGGGCATGAAAATCGGTTGTGTGGCTGATGTTCGTGAGGATGGGCAAGACCCCGAACTGGTACTGGCCCTGGCCAAACGAAATATCCTTCTTCTCAAGGGTTGGGTGGCCACCGAGGCCCATGGTAAAAAACAGGTTAACAAAGTGAGCATGAGTTCCATTGACGGCATGATCACCCGGGATTTTGATTGTGATGTTCTGGTGGCTTCTGCAGGTCTCACTCCAGTTACCGGCCCCTTGACCATGGCCCAGATTAAACTGAGACACGATGATTTCACAGGTTTTTTTGTGGCCGATGAAATGCCGGAAAATACTTTTTCCGCCGGTCGTATTCTGGGTATCAACAATGCTCTTTCCATTGAATGCTCCGGTACCCTTGCCGGTATCAAGGCTGCCAAAGCCTGCGGTGCCTGTGATGCTGCTGAAGTGGAAGCTGCCGAAGCTGCCATGAAAGCCCTTCCCGGGCCCGTGCGCGGTTCTAAACTGGTAACAGCGCCGGTTAAAGGTAGAAAAAGTTTTATCTGCTTTGACGAAGATACCACCATTAAGAGTGTCAAACAAACCATTGACAGTGGATTTGATGTGCCAGAGCTTGTGAAACGATACTCTTCTGCCGGTCTTGGACCCGGCCAGAGTGGTATCCCCGGACACAACCTGCCCCTTTATGTGGCTAAATACCAGGCATTGGCCGGTGTTCCTGTGAAACCCACCACCGTGCGTGCTCCCATTGTGCCAACCTTTATTGCCACCTATGCCGGTACCAACCACACCATGCACAAAAGAACTCCCATCCACAATCTCCAGGTTGCTGACAAGGGAATTTTAAGAAAAATCGGCGTGTGGGAACGGGTTCGGTATTTCAGCGAGGATTATTCCTGCAAAAAAGAGATTGAAAATGTCCGCAATAACGTTGGTATGCTGGACGGCTCCACATTGGGTAAATTTCGCCTCCATGGACCCGATGCACTGAAAGCACTCCAGCGGATCTATGTCAGTGACATGTCCAAACTTAAACCCGGTCGGGTGAAATATTCTGCCATGTGTAATGATGACGGCTGTGTCATTGATGACGGTGTTGTGGTCATGCTGGGTGAAAATGATTATTACATCACCACCTCCACCGGCCGTGCAGGCCAGACCGTGGAGTGGTTCAGATACCACACCCGTTATGACGGTTGGGATTTCAGCATGGTGAATATCACCGATTCCATGGGTGTTATCAATCTTTCCGGCCCCAATGCCCGGAAGGTGTTTGAAAAAATCACCGATGAAGATGTTTCCAACGAAGCTTTTCCCTACTCCGGTTTTAAAGAGATGCTATTTAAGGATGTTATCCCTGCCAAGGTCATGCGATTAGGCTTTGTGGGTGAACTTTCCTATGAGTTCCATGTGGCCTCCTCTTACATGACATCTCTGTGGCAATTGCTCAAAGAGGCGGGTGCGGAATTTGGTATCCAGAACTTTGGCGTGGAAGCCCAGAATGTTCTTCGTATGGAAAAATGCCACATCATACTGGGGCAGGAATCTGAACAACGAACCAATCTTCTGGATGTGGGGCTTGGATTTTTGTGGGATCGTAAAAAAGCCGATGCCAAAACCGTTGGTGCCGTGGCCCTGCGCCAGGCAGAAAATGATCCCAGTCGCTTTAAGCTTGTGGGCTTTAAGATGGAAAACAACGGACGTGCTCCCAGGGACGGCGCCCTTGTGGTGGACAGCAAAGTTCGGGGTTATATTGCAACGGCCCGGGACAGCTTCTCATTGAACGAAGCCGTTGGTATGGCCCTGGTGGAATCAGAACTTGCCAAGGTGGGTACCAGGCTTGAGATCTATGAAGATGAGTGCGGCGATGAGCGTATCTATGGCAAGGTGGTTCCCATGCCATTTTATGATCCTGACGGAACAAGAATGAAGAGTTGAGGTAAAAACAATGGTAGATATTAAAAGAGTTTCACCGGTTTCCTTTGGTAAATCGCCCAAGCGCACGGAAGTCCGGGACAACTGGACCATCGCCATGGAATATGATTCAGAAGGGCAGGGCCTGTCCATTGTGGACTTAAGCCACGTCACCCGTCTGGATGTCCAGACCGGTGATCTGTCAGGGGTTACCCCCTTTGGCGTTGCCATTCCTGAAGTGCCGGGACAATCCGTGCTTAAAGACGGTATTTTGATCAACCGCATGAACGGTATCCAGGCCTCTGTATTCCAGCTGCCCGGAAACGGTGCTGATCTTCCCACAGACGTCTTTGTCACAGAAACCACAGAGAACACCCTGTGCGTGGCCATCATGGGTAAGGATGTTTTCTCCTTTATGGAAAAAGTGAGCAACCTGGATTTTATGGATCCCAAGATGACAGCTCCGTTTCTTTTTCAGGGACCCTGCTGTCATGTTCCCTGCCAGATCATCACCCTTTCCAAGGATGGTGACAAGGCCGGCCTTATCCTGACCTGCTCCCGGGGTTATGGAAAGGATATGATTCACTCCCTTTTGGATGCCGGAGTTGAATTTAACATGAAACCCGCAGGTGAAGAGAAATTTTCTGCATGGGTGGCATCTTTGTAAAAATGATTTAAAATGATATCCATGATCACAGTGATGTGGTCATGGATTAAAGATAGAATGTGAAAAGCCTGGTTCAATTCCGGATCAGGCTTTTTGCATTTTAACCATGTTGTTTTACATACTCGTACATCACAATGGATGCGGCAATGCTCACATTAAGGCTTTGCACTTTTCCAAACTGAGGAATGGCCACCCGCATGACATTATTATATTTATCCGGGTCAAAGCTGATACCGAATTCTTCATGGCCCATGACAAATGCACTTTTCCGGGGAAGGTCAGTGGTAAAAAGGGAGGTGCCTTTGTCCGGCTCCAGGATCACCAGGGTATGATCTGTTTGGACAAGGGTTTCATAACAGTCGTCAAAATCATCGTAAAATTTTGCCGGAACATTTTTAAATCCCCCCATCCCCGGGGCCGGATCAAAATGATCAATGCCCACCAGATCCACCCGCTGGACCCCAAAGGCATCGGCACTGCGGAAAATCTTGCCCACATTGTAGGATGGTTTGAGATGGTCCAGCACAATGATCATCTCATGAATGCCCGGTTTTGCCAGCACATTTCTCTGCTTCTGACGCCGGAAACGCCGCTGGGCATTTTGTACTTCTCTTTTCATCATTTGTCTTACTTTGTGTGCGCCGCTCATGGGGGTTTTCCTTTTATTTCAAAATCACCTGTGAGGTGCTATTAATTTAATTGCAAAAATCGGGCTTGATCATAAGCTGGGTCACTATACATGAGATAATATTTTATTAGCTATAAGGGGTTGTAATTACAAGTATTAATTTTTACCGTCAAAATTTTATCACAAAATGGCCGACGTTATGACCAAGCCCCAAAAATCTATCCGGCGTGGAATTATTCAAGGCCGTTAAATTTTATGAAGTAATCCAGATTGCCGGAAAGAGATCGTTTTTTAGCATATTTCTCACGGGGATGCAATTTCAGGGAAGAACGGTTTGAGCGGAATTCACATATTGATACAGGATATAAATTATGTCTTATGATCATTCCATTGTCGCGCCCGGCAAGACCGGTGAAACGGTTTTGTCACAGTCGAGTGAACCCCTGACCCCTCCCCATGACGGGGACTTTTTGCCCGCAGGCGACGCAACCATAACCAGAAGTGTAAAGGCAAAGGGCTGTGCAGGTGCGCAAGGTTCTGGCGGAAAACTTGACTCTGCTCTTTTATGTGCGTATAGTGTGTGTGTATAAAAATTCAGGAGGGTATTATGAACACTGAAAAAGTCAGACTCAATATTACATTGCCGGTTGCGCTGGTCCGAGAACTCACAGAAATGACAGAGCCCCGAAAAAGAAGTCAGTTTATAGCCGATTCGGTGGCCTTTCGGATCAAGCAGCTTAAGGATGAGAAACGGGATGCGCTTCTGGCTGAAGGGTATCAGGCAGAAAAAGAAGAAGCGATCAAAATAACAAAAGAATTTGAGGGGTTAGATATCCATGGATGGGATGACTATTAAACGGGGGGATATTTTTATTGCAGCCCTTGACCCTGTTGTTGGCCATGAAATCTCTAAAACAAGGCCTGTTATTATTGTATCCAATGACATCGGGAATATCTATTCCAGTACTGTGACGGTTTTGCCGATCACATCCAAAAATCTTGAAAAAATTTATCCCTTTGAGCTATTTTTGCCTCGGGACATCACTGGGTTGAGCAAAGACTCAAAAGGGAAGGCTGATCAGATTCGCACCCTTGATAAAGCCCGATTGCTCAAACGGGTGGGGGGGCTTGATCGAGAATTGATTAAAAAGGCAGATAAGGCTATCAGGATTCATCTGAATATTTAAATTATCTTCACCACAGCGCTGGCATGCTGGAATCCATGCTCACCGTTGCCCTGGAGCAATATGTTATTGATGATGAAATCATCGGTAATTGCTGTAAGGTGTTAAAGGGAATTGAGGTGGATGATGAACATCTTGCCATGGATGTCATTAAAGCGGTGGTTTTTCTGGGAACTACATGGTCGCCCCCATACCATGAAACACATGCAAACGGAATACTACCAGAGCAATGGGGTTTCCGACAAAAAAAGTCGTAATAAATGGGAAGACAGTGGCAGCATGAATACAATATTTTATTATAACTGCCACGGGCAGATTTTATTCTGATCCCAGCCTCATCAACAGAGCTCCGAGGGAGAATGGGACCGGGACATTTGGTCGTCTACGGTCCCGGTCCGGGCCCATTGCCCGTCGGGGGCGGCCTATTCATGGTAAACCTTTTATCAGGAGCGCTCAAGGATCGTGACGCCGCAGGCAAACTCCTCCACTGAAATCACGCCGCCACCATTTTCAATCAAACCGTATTGTGCATCTTTGACCTGTCTTTTTTCCGCTTCTCCCCGCAGCTGGGTGATAATTTCGTATATCATGGAAATACCGGTGGCACCGATGGGGTGACCTTTGGAAACCAGTCCGCCGGAGGTGTTGATGGGAATTTTTCCATCCAGCATGGTGGCACCGGATTCGATGAATTTACCGCCTTCACCAATGGGACAAAATCCCATCATTTCTGCCTGGTAGATTTCGCAAAAGGAGGTTGCATCGTGCACCTCTGCCACATTGATATCCTGGGGGCTCAATCCGGAAAGTTTATAGGATTTCTCAGCTGCCCAGCGGGTAAGGCTGGGTTCGGAAATGGGGCGGTGTTTGCCGCCGGAAAGGGTAGATGCCCGCACTTTGACGGCTCGTTTCTGCACATGGAGTGGTTGGGTTTTTAAAAATTTCTCAGAACAGAGGATGGCTGCGGCAGCACCGTCTCCAATGGGTGCACACATGCTTCTGGTAACAGGATAGCTTACCTCATAATCGTCCAGTACCTTTTCCACGGGTACCTCAAATCGATATTGTGCATTGGGATTCAATGAGCCGTTGTAATGGTTTTTGGAGGCACCAACAGCGATCTGCCGCTGGGTGGTTCCCCATTTCCACATGTGCCAGCATGCCTGCATGGCATAGGTATCCATGAAGATGGAACGGTTGGGGCCAAACTGAAAAGTCTGGCCGCACTCGTCGGCCACGGCCTGGTATTCAGATATGAGGCGGCCTCTATCTTCCCTGTCAATGCCGTGTTCAAAGGCCGTCATCACTTTGCCCATGTCTTCGTGGTAAAATTTATCCATGCCCACTGCAATGGAAACATCGTGGAGGCCGCTTAAGATATCTTTCCATGCCAGATGAACCGCCATGGAGCCAGATGCGCAGCCCCCTTCCACATTTACAATGGGAACCCTTTCTGGAAAAAGCCCCTCATCCACCATGGGGGCAAACATGCAGTGGCCCCGCACCAGATCCTGATCCCAGATGATGCCCATGCCGCAATTGGAAAAATAGGCACTTTCAATGGAGCCGGCATCGGTGAACTCCGCGTCCTTTAATGCGCCCACAAGGGCGTCCCGGGTAAGGTCTTTTCCGGATTTGTCCGGCCATTTTTGAAATGGGGTGCTGAAGGAGCCAATGATATATACGGTGTCAATCATAATATTTATCCTTTACTCAACTTTCGGGCTTCATTTCAAAGCCGGCATTTTTAAATGTACCGATGGGCTCAGTGTGCCGACGGGGTCAGGCTTTTGTTATTGATGTTAT
>NZ_FWXY01000043.1 GCF_900176365.1 Desulfocicer vacuolatum DSM 3385
ATCAATGGTGATAATCCCTGAATTGGCAAATAGTTATGAGTAGTCTACATAATTCTTTTGCCAAAACAACACGAAAATAAGAGATAAGAATCTAACGCCCTGCCGATAGACCCGGTTAAACTCCCATTAATGGATACAGTGTTTGGGACTGAGGGCCAAGTGATTTTTAATGTTTTTCGGGATGCTGCTCCCGATAGATGGGGACGGTCTGTACTATCTATTGTAATAGGGAAGGATCCTGATGATATGACTGAACTTGAAATTCTGACAGCCTTAAGTCCGAAACATAGAGTCGGCGCTTTAGCCTTCGGGCAAGACCCTTTCTCGGGTCCCCAATCCACCCTTTCTGTTGATGAAGAAATTCATTTTAAAAGAGAGAATGATCTAAAAAAAATTGCCAGGTATGTACGTTTAGTTGATTGTATTGATGACGATGAGATTGATGAATTTCGAGGGACATTATCCCCTGATGATCTGTTTAATATCCTTGTACCGAGTTTAAGTCCGGCGGGTGGTGCACGCCCGAAAGCGCTTGTGACTTATGATGGCGTTGAATGGATTGCAAAATTCCCTAAAAGAGGGGACCGTTGGGATGAACCGTTAATTGAGCACGCTTGCATGACACTTGCACAGGAATGCGGGATAGCAGTGGCAGAGACAAGAATAATCCAAGAGGAAAGCTCAAATATTCTTCTGGTTAAACGATTTGATAAAGATAATATCGGAAATCCCCTTCATCTTGCTTCAGGATTCACTATTGCTGATTTCATAGAAGACCAGACCTAGGGAGCATATCAAGATATGGCCGAGGCTGCCAGGCGTTATGGGGCAGTAAATACCGGGGAGCAAATTTTTCGACGAATGCTGTTTAATATCTGCTGTGCCAATACCGATGACCACCCAAGGAATCATGCTTTTTTCATTCATCGTGAGAAAATTGAGTTAACACCTGCTTATGACATTGCACCATGCCGTTTTCAATTTGATTCCTATGAACTGGCATTGAAAGTCGGAAAACAAGGGCGATTGGCTTCTTTTGAAAATGCCTTGAGCAATATTGCCCCTTTTGGATTAGATAACAAAGAGGCGATTTCAATAGTTTCGGAAATCAAATCAATATTTTCTGGTTGGCAAAAGCGTTTTGAAAGGGTTGGGGTAAAACCAAAAGATATTGAAAAATTATCCCGCAGATTTTCTCATTCCGGCATTCATTTTGATGAGCAACATCCATCCAAGTGACAAGTTGAAGAGATGTTGTTTTCAACACATAAGAAGAGGATGATTGTGAAAGTAAATGCTACCGAGTTAAAGTGTCATTGCGCATGGGTATTGTTTTGGGGGCTGTGGCGCAGGACTGGATCATGGGTAGGATCAAAATCAGGTAGAGCAGCAGGTAAATACGGTTCATTGGTTTGGGGTTACATGGGTAAAATGTGTTGTTTTTTGCCCTTTATCAAAAAAATTTCAGTCATTGATAGTACATTTTGAATATGATAGTGTGAAATACAGATAATCACCTTTTTGTGGAGGCGCTTATGAAAATAGCAGTTACGTTCAAAAACATCAACTCGTCCGATGCTTTAAAATCCCACATCCATAAAAAATTTGATAGATTAGACAAGATGCTGGATACTCCTGCTGAGGCCCAGGTTGTTTTATCAGTTGAAAAATTGAGAAATATTGCTGATATCAACCTGAATTGTGACAAAATTAAAATCCATGCAAAAGAAGAAACTGAAAACAACATGTACGCTGCCATTGATGCCCTTTCAGACAACGTTAAACTTCAAATCAGAAAACATAAGGATAAACAAAGACTGCATCTGTCCGGTGGTAAAGAAAGCCTGAAAACAAATGTGATGGAAGCAGAAGAAGCTGTTGAGGAATAAGTATGGAGTTTAACAAAAATGGGGGAGATTTTCATGGCCCCGTCGTTTTTGTTTGTCGCGGATAAGACGATAAAAATTTATCACTGACCAGGTTCATAAAACCGGCATAATCAAGAGATATCCTTGATTATGTCGGTTTTTTTGTTTTAAGGATATCAATGTTCATCATCCGGTAAAGCAGGCCGGTTGCAATTGTTCGTCGTCGGGCGCAAGCATGGTGAGCAGCTCGATAACCGGAAATTTATCAGCATTTCCAGTATATCTGTTGTAAGTTTTGGTTGAAAGGAGAACGCATCAAGTCCTTTTAACAAGAATTTTCTCTGAATTTTTAAAATTGGAATCGCTTTAAAAAATCACTTGACAAAGATTTGAGTTTCGCTTAAGCATAACTTGGCTGTATATACAATTCAACTACTCCAGTTTTATAATAAACTCTACCTTTGGAGTGGGAGAGATCCGGCCATGCAAGCCCGGAACAAAAACAATAAAGGTGTTGAAAAATTCTTGCTTTGACCAAAGCAGGCAATCTTTAAGAATAAATAAACAAGGAGTGATACCATGTCACTGGAAGAATTAAGCAAACTGGTGGAAGATGGCGAAACCGAAGAGGCAGAGGAGCTGGCAGCAAAGCTTTTAAAGGATGGATCTGATCCCCTGCTGATGATCGAGGAACTCACAAAAACCATGGGACATGTGGGGGATCTCTTTGCCAAACTGGAAATCTTTCTTCCTGAAATCATGCTGGCAGGCGAAGCACTGAGCGGAGTTGTCAAGGTGATGGAACCCTATCTTGATGCCGCAGGCGGACAGCAGGTAAAAGGCAAGGTGATTCTTGGGGTTGTCAAAGGCGATCTGCATGAAATCGGGAAAAACATTGTTGGTCTGATCTTGGAAACCAATGGTTTTATTGTCAAGGATCTGGGTTATGATGTGGATCCGCTGACCTTTGTAAAAGAGGCCGAAGCCATGGATGCAGACTTCATTGGAGCCTCCTCGCTCATGACCACCACCATGCCCCGTCAGAAAGAAATAATTGAAATTTTGTTGGACAAAGGTATCCGGGATAAGTTTAAGGTAATCATCGGCGGCGCGCCCACCTCACAGATGTGGGCCGATGAGATCGGTGCCGATCTTTATTGTAAGGATGCCAAAAGTACACCTGACGCCTTGACGGCCTTGCTGGCTTAAATTGCCGGAAGTTTCTTATAAAAAAAATAACTGCCCCGGGGCCGTTTTGAATATGGAGAAAAAATAATGACCACTGCCTACCGACATTGGGAAATCCTGGAACGATCCACCACAGGTCCGTTCATGGATGAAGATGATTTTTTGCCCAGACGTTTCACCCCCACCCTTAAAAAACTGATAAAAAAATACGAAATAAAATATGATCCTGCCAATCCCTGTCCCACGGATGATGCCATGGCCGACCGCATCTGGCAAGCTGCCTGGGATCTGTTCCGGGAGGTGGGATATTATAACACCGATTCCCATCGCATCATGCAGGTGTCAGACCAGGAGATCAAAGAGGCCCTGTACATGGCCAATGACAGTTATCTTGTGGGGGCCGGAAAAGATGCAGTCCTTTTTGAGCATCGTCAGGTGGAAGACTCTAAAACGCCTTTTTGCATCATGAGTCCTGACATTACCTGTGATGAACAATATCACCAGTCCATCTGCATGGCCTATCTTAAAGAGCCCCTGCTGGACGGTATTTGCGGACCCATCCTGGAAAAAACCTTTGGTCACCTCATTGAATCTGCAGGTCCCAGTGAAATCAGCGGGTGTATCCAGCATATTTACAACCAGAAAATGGCGGCCCGTCTTTTGGGACGGCCCGGAACATTCATGGTGGCCGTGGGCACGGCAGAGCATGACAGCGGTCAGATCGCTGTGTCCGACGATAACTGGGGTGTACAGAAAACCGATGCCCGCCTGGTGGGGTCTTTGACGGAGTTTAAAACAGCCGACACCCTTCTTAACAGATCCCTGCATTATGCCCAGTACGGCAGCTACACCGGCAATCTCACCGGTGCCATTTACGGCGGCTGGTGTGGTGGTTCAGAAGGAACCGCCGTTACCACAGTGGCTTACAGCCTCATTGGTCTTATCATGCACGGTGCCATTTTTAATCAGCATTTTCCATTTCATCTCAACTATGGTTCCAATACCACAAGGGAGCTGCTCTGGGCCATCTCCATGGCCGGCCAGGCATTGTCCCGGAACTCCAATCTTTTGTACACCTCCAACGGCTTTGCCAATGCCGGTCCCATGACGGAAATGGTTTTTAGAGAAACCGCTGTCCACGCAATGGTTTCAACGGTTTCCGGCTGGAACCTCTGGGAAATGGCTTCAACGCGAAATAAATATCGCAACAGAGCAACCCCCATGGAGGCCAGAATCGGTTGTGAAGTGGGCCATGCCGTGGCCCGTCAGGGACTTACCAGGGAACAGGTCAATGAAATTGCCAACAAGCTCTTGGCAAAATATGAAGATCATGCCGCCGATGCCCCCATAGGCTCTGAATACCATGAATGCTATGATGTGGAAAAGGCGGTGCCCACCCAGGAACATTACGATATGTTCCGCAGGGTCAAAGATGAGATCGCAGATCTGGGAATTGAATTTCCCTATTGATCGCCGGTAACAAGCTCTTTTTTACAGGAGAATTTTTATGGCAAAACAGATGTTAATTGATGCCACCCGGGGAAAACGCACGGAAAAAGCGCCTTGGGTTCCCTATGCCGGTGTCAATTGTGCCTTTCTTATAAAAGAACAGGCAGATATTTTTTTCAAGGACCCGGATCTTTTGGCCAAGGGGGTTGTTGCGGCGGCAGAAACCTATCATGCCGACGGTATTCCCCTTTTGTTTGATCTTTCCGTGGAGGCAGAGGCCATGGGATGTGAAGTGGAATACTGGAAGGATAACGTCCCTTCGGTGCGTTCCCATCCCTGCCAGAAAGAGACGCCTCAGGAGCTGGGGCTTGCTCTGCCTGATCGTAATGCCGGTCGATGGCCGGTGATCTTTGAAGCGGCGGCCAAGGCAAAACCCCAGCTGGATAAAATGGATTGTGCCATGTTGGGGCTTGTCACCGGCCCCCTTACCCTGGCTTCCCACCTGGCAGGGGTTCGCATCTTCACGGCATTGAAGAAAAAGAAAGAATTTGCCCATGCCGTCATTGAATTTGCAGGGCAACTCTGTGCCCAGGCCACGCAGTTTTACATTGAAATGGGCTGTGATATTGTTGCCCTTGTGGACCCTGTGGCCTCCCAGATTCGTCCTGAAATGTTTGCAGAGTTTGTCACCCCCAATTGCCAGGCTGCTTTAAAGGTGATCCATGATGCCGGAAAGACCTCTTCCTTTTTCATCTGTGGAGACTGCACCAAGGTGCTTGAAGAGGTTTGTAAAATCGGTACCCACGGTTTTGCCATTGATGAGCAGATGGATCTTACTTTTGTCAGGGATATTGCCCTTAAGTACAAAAAAGGGTTTGGCGGGGCACTCAAGCTCACCCTGGCCCTGAGTCTGGGACTTATCTCCCCCCGGGAGGATGCGCTTATCAACCTTGCCGCCGGCGGCACCCAGGGGTATACCTTTGCCCCGGGCTGAGATATTCCCTTTGATGCTCCGGCGGAGCATTTAATCCAGGCCTGGGAAGCCCGGGAATGGTTCTATGAACATTATCCTCAATATCCCGAAGGATGTTAAATTCATATAACGAGCATGTCCTGTGGGACACAACGAATATAGGGTCGTAGACGCGGAGCCAAATGGTATTATACCGCCGCCCCCCCGATGGGCAATGGTCCCGGACCGGAACTGTAGACAGCTCAATTGTCCGGTTCCTATTACCCATCGGGGGGGCGGCTCTGCTGAGGTTGCCTTGGAGGCTGCCTTTTCATATAAACTGCCATGGGCAGATCATATTGGGACTTTGGTATGATTACAACAAAAATTCGTACACTCCCTGGGAGAAATAGAAAATGGAACCTAAAATTCGCATTGATGTGTTGACTTTGGACAGTGTGCAATGTGCGGCCTGTGGCTATATGATGGAGTCCATTGCGGCTTTGCCCCAGGATATTCAGGCGTTGATTGAGTACAAGGAGTGGTCCATCAAACAAAAAGAAGGCATTGCCATGTTCACCAAATTAAAAGGTAAGGTGCTGCCCACCATCTGCATTGAAAATGATCTTGTTTTCCAGAGTATCATTCCCCAGTATGAAGAGCTCATTGATGAACTGGCCAAAAGAGCGCCTTCGGATGATATAAAAAAACTGATTCTTGATCTGCGGGATCACGACTTTGATTTTGATAATATTAAAACAAATCTGGACCGGGCCGGTTCCGGCCATAATACAAGATCGGATGAGTGATTGCGTTTTTTATATGAAACTCCGTCCAAAGCAGCGTAATAATTAGAGTTTCATTTTTCGTTGTGGGCAGGTCAAATTCCAATATGATCTGCCCGTGGCAGCAGCCTCCAAGGCAACCTCCGCAGAGCCCCCCCGATGGGCAATAGGAACCGGACAATTGAGCTGTCTACAGTTCCGGTTCGGGACCATTGCCCGTCGGGGGGGCGGCATGATACCATTTTCATTGTTTCGTTGGAAGTTGCACGTAAGCCGTGCCCCGTTTCGGTGGCAAAGGAGAGATAACTCCATGTCCAAGACAGATGTTTTTCTCATCACCGGTTTTCTGGGAAGTGGGAAAACCACTTTTTTAAACAGGATCATTGATGCATTTCCCAAAGATCGCAAACTCATGATCCTGATGAATGAATTTGGTGAAATCGGCATTGACGGCACCCTTGTGGAACACGAAGATGTGGACATGCTGGAGATCAGTAAAGGCTCTATTTTCTGTGTCTGCGTTAAAACCGATTTTATCAAGGGGCTCATGGAGATTGTGCGCACCATCCGGCCCGATACCCTGTTGATAGAAGCCACAGGGGTTGCCAATCCGGCAGATTTAAAACGGGATTTAAAACTGCCCATATTTAAAGATCGTTTTGAGATGAAAGAGCAGTTCTGCATTGTGGATGCCCCCAATTTCCAAGATGCCTATGACACCTTTTCATCCGTGGAAAAACAGATTGAATCCTCCTCTCTTTTTATCATCAACAAGATTGATTTGACCACCGGGGACACTGTCTCCACCGTAAAAGAGCTTATTTCCCGCCATCATCCTGATCCCAAGTTCATGGAAACCAGTTACGCAAAGGTTCCCCTGGATGGTTTTTTGCACCTCACTTCACCGGAAGAAGAGGAGATGATCATTGAGCCCGGGGAATTTATGTCCGGTTCGGAACTTGACAAAGCCATTCAAACTCTTTTGAACAATCCCTTTGCCGTTACCACCCCCCCTGATCGCCTGATATCTGCTGTTTATACCTGGGATGCCTCGGCTGACCTTAAGGCCTTTAAAGAGATTACCCACCATTTTCCAAAGGGCATTGTCAGGGCCAAAGGATATTTGGGAAAAAAGGACGATATCCGGCTTTTTAACAGGGTGATGGATAAAGATGATTTTACCAGGGTAGAATATACCGAAAAATTATCTGAATTAATCCATAAGCTTATATTTATCGGTTCCCCTGAAGCCATGCAGGAGATGGAAACCGTCAGTGCTGAAATTCCGTTTTTAAATTTATTGTCCACCCACGATGCCATGGCTTAGGACCGCAGATGAAATAACTTGGGCCAAAAGGCAAGCTATTTTATTCAAGTTATAAAATTTACGGTCCTTAATAATTATAGATTAAGGAAGAACAATGGTCATGAACACAGGATTTAAATCACAATGCCTGCCCACCTACCGGGTGCTTACCCAGGATCAGATCAATACCCTCCACTGCGCCACCCTGGAGCTTCTTGAAACCGTTGGTGTTAAAATCATGCATGAAGAGGCTGTCCAGATGATGGCCGATGCCGGATGCCGGGTGAAAAAAGATAATATTGTCCAGATTCCCAATTATCTGGTGGAGGAGGCCATTATCAGTGCGCCCTCCCGCATTACCATATACAACAGGCTTGGCAAGGCGGCCATGCACCTGGAAGGCAATAAAACCTATTTTGGCATGGGCACGGATCTTGTGAAAACCTATGATCTCAAAACAGGTGAATTAAGGGAATCCCAGCTCCGGGATGTGGCCAATGCGGCGCGCATTGCCGATTATCTGGAGGAGATTGATTTCACCGGTTCCTATGCCCTTCCCTTTGATTCTCCCACCAACCTGGCATACATTGATTCCTTTAAAGCGCAGTTGGAAAATTGTGTTAAACCGATTTTCTATACTGCGGCGGGCATGGAAGATATGGCGGTTATCCATGACATGGCAGCGGCCGTCATGGGGGGCAACGAGGCATTGCGGGAAAAACCCATTCATATTCATTATGCCGAACCTTTAACCCCTCTCATGCACTCTTCCGGTGCCATAGACAAGTTGTTTTTTTGTGCGGATAACGGTTCCCCTGTGAACTATACCCCGGGTATGATGTCCGGTGCCAGTGCCCCTGTGACCCTGGCAGGTGCCGTCACCGTGGGTAACGCCGAAGCCTTGAGCGGTGTTGTCATGCATCAGTTAAGGGCCAAGGGCGCACCCATTATATCAGGGTTTGGCATGTCCACCCTGGACATGAAGGCCGGTACCTGTATTTATGGATGCCCTGAATATCGTCTGGCCCTTTCTGCCTGCTCCGATCTTTATCATTATTATGGCATTCCCATGTGGGGCACCGCCGGTGTCAGCGATGCCAACTGCATTGACCAGCAGGCCGGTATGGAATGGGCCATGTCCCTTTTAATGGCAGGGCTGGACGGTGCCAATTTAATCCATGACATTGCCTATATGGGACAGGGCCTTGTGGGGTCCCCTGCCGCATTGGTGATGAATGCGGAAATCATCAGTTATGTTCGACGGGTGATCAAGGGATTTGACATTGATGCTGAACACATTGGCATGGATGTGATAAAAAGTGTGGGACCCCAGGGCGGATTTCTCACCACAGATCAGACCATGAAATTTTTCAAGGACGAACATTGGCAGCCCCATCTGTCCAATCGCACGGCCCCTGATATATGGGCAAAAATGGGCAGCAAGACCTGGGGGCAAAATGCGACCCAAAAAGCATTGGATATTTTAAATTCTCATCAAGCGGTTCCCCTGGACAGGGAAGTTCAGGAATCTCTTGATGCCATGCGGGAAAAAGCCTTTATTGATCTTGACGGTAAACAGTTTGAATCATGATTCGTAAAATCAGATTAGTGTTATATGGATCTGTCTTCCAACTTATTTATTTAACGATCAAACCTCTTGTTCGAGCCCATGATTGAATTCTGAGTCGTTATGTCATTGTATTATGCGCTGTGACTGCTCTTTCTACCTATTTACGGTTGAGTGCCAGGGGGTAGTCATCGCAAAAAGGAGAAATCGGGCATTCATGGCAACGGGGAGACCGTGGCCTGCAGATTTTCTGGCCAAAAACAGCCAGTATTTCCGAATAGGCTTTCCAGTATTTTTCCGGCATTTCTTTTCGAAGGACCCTTTCCGTCTGGTCGGGGTTACCGGTGGATGCAAGTCCCAGGTGGTTGCTGATTCTGTGCACATGGGTGTCCACGCACAGACCGGGTTTGCCAAAGGCTTCCACCAGCACAAGGTTTGCGGTTTTACGGCCCACACCCGGCAGGGCCAGGAGAGCTTCCATGGTGTCGGGCACCTTTGCATTATATTTTTCAAGGAGAATGTGGCTGATGGCAACCAGTCGTTTGCCCTTGGTGGGGGAAAATGAGGCAGGATGTATCAATGCTGCAATGTTCCGGCTGCCAAGGGCAATCATCTGCCCGGGGGAGGCGGCCTTTGGGAATAATCGTTGGCATGCCTGTTCGGTGACGGCATCCCGGGTTCTCAGGGAGATGAGGGTGGCCACAAGGATGCAAAAAGGATCTGCCCCATTTTGGGCCGCAACGGTGATGGCAGGTGCGGGCCACAAGGCGTAAACCTTGGTCAGGATGTCCATGAGTTGATCCATATCCCGGATATGCATGTTTTTTCTTCCAAATTTGTCAATTTAAAAAGTTAATGCCATTCTCAATATTGGTTGTGTCCACCATGACATGTGGGTTTATATGAAATACTCCGCAAATTTGTGGAGAATTTCTATCTTTGTTGTGGGCAGAGCCGGATCGGAATACGGTCCGCCCGTGGCGGTTATATAAAAATATTCCGACAATGGGTTTCCCGGATGCGAAAGGAGCCCACCATTGCCACCAGGGCAAAGAGTACTATGGCAATAAAACCGTTGTGATAATCTGTTGCGGCATATACCCGGGCGCCATTGACCAAGGTGCCGGACCATGTGGCATCGGCAATGGTGCCGAACAAGGGTTGCATCACCGCCGTGCCAATGAAACAGCCGGTGTTCACCACACTGACGGCCATGCCCGACAACTTCGGATGAATGATCTCTTTGGCAGCAGCAAAGGTAAGAACAAATCCTGAGCCGGCAAATCCCATGAACCCAAAAAGAAAAAATCCAAACCCGCCCGGAGACCAGGAAGCATACATCAGCACCGGCCACGACAGGGTGTAACCAAAGACACTTGCCATCAGCACGGGTTTGCGTCTGCCGATTCGGTCGGAAAACCAGCCGAAAAAAAGTGCGCCCACGGCAAAGCTCATCAGCATCACGGTCATGTAATCGGCGGCCGCTCCCCGGGACAGGCCATGGACATCCCGCAAATAGGGAACCCCCCACAGCCCCATGAATGAATAAAGGCCACCGATCATCCCCAACTGTACCCAGAATCCTGGCCAGAGGCGCAGTACCCGCATCACGCTGCCCAGCTGTTTAACCCAGTTTCCCGAAGGATTTTTACTGGAAGTTGAAGCATCATAGGTGTTGGGTGCCATAAAGCCCATATCTTCAGGTTTGTTTCTCACCACCAGAAAACCGGCCACGGCAAGTACAAGGGAAAGGCCACCGATGCCCATGAATACCGTACGCCATGCAAAAACCGTCAACAGAGCGGAAAGCGGCCCGGCAGCTAAAACAGATCCCAGATTCCCGAACAGCAGGGTCAACCCGCTCATGAGCCCGAAAACCTTTTCATGGAACCACACCGAGTTGTTTTTCATGATGCTGATAAACACCACAGACACCCCCAGCCCCACAAAAAAACGACCCACACAAGCCATCTCAAAGGAACCGGCAAGGCCGAAACAGATGGAGCCCACCCCGGCAATGAGGTTACCAATCACAATGGATGTTCGAGCCCCAAGGGTGTCTGCGATCACGCCGGAAGGGATCTGCATGGCGGCATACACAAAAAAATAGATGGCTGAAAGTGCTCCCAGCCGGGTGCCGGTGGTATGAAATTCGGCCATGAGAAATTCAGACACCACCCCTGGTGCCATGCGGTGAAAATAGACCAGAATATAGGTCAAAATAAGAATGGCAAAAATAGACCATTTTGCCAGTTCAAAAGAGAAATCAGTACGGCTTTGGAGCGGGGTTTTTATTATTTCACCCTTCATGCAAAAATCCTTTTATTGATGACGGGATCAAGGTTCCAGTCATTTTGGTAAGAGCGGTAAATACCCCCATAAACATTAGATTCCTTTGACCGTCCAGTTCATTTAAAGTCTGTTTTCCAGGGTATTAAATCGACGGCTTTGGTCCCCCTAAATGCGCCGTTAAATTGATTACGATAAAAAGACCATCCACAATAACAACCGCAAGAATAAATTTATCCGCCTGGTTCAAACCATAAATAATCTCATTGCCCCCTGTGTCAAGGGCCTGGAGTTTGATTGCAATAAAAGAGTTTTTGGGGGGGATTTCTATCTTTAATTATGGGCAGAACGAGATTAGAATAACGCTCTGCCCGTGGCAGTTTTATATGAAATACTTCGCCAATCAGAGGCGTATTTAAAGTTTCGTTGTGGGCGGAACGGGATCAGAATTCGGTCCGCCCGTGGCGGTTTATATACAATGCAGCCTTCAATCTTACCTCAGCAGAGCCGCCCCCCCGATGGGCAACAGGAACCGGACAATTGAGCTATCTACAGTTCCGGTCCGGGCCCATTGTCCGTCGGGGGGGGCGGCGGTATAGTACCATTTGGCTCCGCGCCTACGACCCTATATTTGTTGACCGTTATTTAAAATAACTGGAGCCGTCCCAGCAATGGGTGCACAATTTTTCCTTGGGCAGACCAATGGCCTGGACCAGATCATCCAGGGTTTGATATCGCAAGGTGGTCAGGCCCAGGCGCTGGACGATTTTTTCCAGCATCCGGGAATGTTTTTCCGAGCCTGACACGGCATAATCGGTGAGATCACACTCTTCTTGGCCTTCAAGGTCATATATTGCTTTTCTGCCTGCCAGATCCAGTGTGGACCGGGAATTGGAAAAATTTAAAAATTCACAGGGGTGAATCAGGCAGGGACAGGCAATGCGCATGTGAACTTCCTTTGCCCCGTATTCATAAAGTATTTCCGTGTTATCCTGGAGCTGGGTTCCCCGGACCACGGAATCATCGCAAAAAATAATCCGTTTGCCCTGGATAATCTCCTTCACCGGGATCAGCTTCATCTGGGCCACCAGGTCACGCATTTTCTGGTTCTGGGGCATGAAACTTCTGGGCCAGGTGGGGGTATATTTCACATAGGGCCGCATATAGGGGATGCCGGTTGCGTTGGAAAATCCAATGGCATGGCCAATGCCTGAATCCGGAATACCGGATACAAGATCGGCCTGGCAGGTTTCATTTTTTGCCAGGGCTCCCCCGCAGTTATACCGCACCTGTTCGGTATTGATTCCTTCATATGTGGATGCCGGATAGCCGTAATAAACCCAGAGAAAAGAACAGACTTGCATCTTATCCCCCGGGGCCTTGACCTGCTCAATACCCTCTGCGGTCATGCAGACGATTTCACCGGGTCCCACAAAATGTTCCACCTCAAAGCCAAGGTTGGAAAAAGCACTGGATTCTGAACTGGCAGCATAGGCATTGTCTCTTTTACCGATGATGATGGGGGTTCTGCCCAGTTGATCCCGGGCCGCATATATGCAGTCATCTGTCATGACCAGCATGGAGCAGGAACCTTTTATTTTCTCCTGGGCATGGGCAATGCCCTTTACAATACTGTCTCCCCGGCAAATCAGGGCAGCGGTAAGCTCTGTTGGGTTGATGGTACCCTGGCTGGTCTCTGCAAAGTGAATGTTCTTGGAAAGTACCTCTTTTGCCAGTTCATCAAGGTTGGCAATTTTCCCCACCATTACCACGGCAAACTGTCCCAGATGGGAATGGATGATAATGGGCTGGGAATCGGTGTCACTGATCACACCCAAGCCCCTCTGGCCCGTCAGTTTACCCAGGTCAGATTCGAATTTTGACCTGAAATAGGCATTTTCCAGGCTATGGATGGTTCGGTTAAACTGACCGTCGTCATAGGTGACCAACCCCCCTCGTTTTGTTCCCAGGTGGGAAAGGTAATCTGTTCCATAAAATAAATCCGAGCTACACTCGACCTTAGACGCACATCCAAAAAAGCCACCCATTTGTTTTCCCCGTGTTGTTTTAAGTTATCCTTCTGTTTCTCCTACCTTCATTTAGTAAACCTGCCCGGGCAAATCAATGTTTTTTTGTTAAATCCATTGCCGGGGTTTGTAAAAGATATGGTTGAGCTTGATGATATGGGACTTTGCTAAAAGGCGTTTTTTTGCATTTGTATTGCTGATAAAAAAATGAATTCTATACAGATTATTGGCTAAATTTTAACTTTTATCAGTGATGTCCGGTTAGGTTTTTGCAGACTTCTTTTTCTTTTTTTTGGTCCTTTTTTTGACAGCCCTATCGCCTGATAAAGGGTATCTGAGCTCATTTTGTATATCATTTCTCAGTTGGCGGATTCTTTTGATGGAAACTTTTTCATTGAATTTATCATGACAATATATGGCCATGAGTAGATATGAAATAAGCCCACCAAGGATTTGTACCATGACTCCATACTCACTGCGAGCAATTAAGTGATACACTTTGAGATGTTTTTTCCACCATTTGAAAAAAGACTCAATGTCCCACCTGAGCTTGTAGATTTTTGCCACTTGCTCGGCAGTCAGATCATGTCGATCAGTTGCCACGTAAAATGTTGAGCCTGCAATTTTATATCCAACGACTCGGACTGGTGTCTCTGATTGATTTACCCCTGGAGTTCCAAGTAGGACTTCTGCATCATAAAAAATATGAGTGTCCTCCGGCACAAAGTTCTGTTTGATGATAGTTCGCGTAGTTTTGATTTTGATTCGGCATACAAAATGTTTTCCCTCAGCCTGTAGCAAATCAAAATCTTTATGGGATT
>NZ_FWXY01000039.1 GCF_900176365.1 Desulfocicer vacuolatum DSM 3385
ACGAAGGTGTTATAAATCGAATTCTCTGGCCATAGAATTGGGACTTGGGGGAGAGGTGCGTTCATGGCTTCCAGAAAAACTTAGGACTCACGAGAAATTTAAATTTTAAAATAAAAGGAACTTGTCATGAGTGTTGTAACTGAATCCTCTCCCAGTCTTCGCCCAACCATGAAAGTATTAACCCAAGCGCAATTGGAACGTCTTCATCAGGCTGCTTTGACCATTCTGGAAAACACCGGGCTTTCCATAAAACTGCCCGAAGCCGTGACCATGTTGAAGGATGCCGGTGCCAAGGTAGAAGGTGAAGACCGAGTTTACATTCCCAGAAACATTGTGGAAAAGGCCATTAAAGAGATCCCCAAGGAAGTGAATCTCTACAATCGCAACGGAGAGCATGCCATGGCCCTGAGGGGAACCAACTGCTATTACGGCCCCGGACCCACTATCCAGAACACCTATGATCCCTACACCGGAGAGCGCCGTCCCACGGACACCGAAGACATCGAAAACATGGCCCGGCTCTGTGATTATCTGCCCAATGTGGATTATGTCATGACCATGGGCCTGAGCGGCGGGGCCGATCCCCGATCCAAGGGGCTGAACCCAGAAATCACAGACCGGCTGGATTTTGCCGCCATGGTAAAAAACACCTGTAAACCGTTGATTTATTCTGCCTGGAGCCGGGAGGGCCTGGAAGACATCTATGAGATGGCCGTTGCCATAAAGGGCAGTGAGGAAAAACTGGAAAAAGAACCCTTCATGATCCTCTACACCCAACCCATTGCCCCTCTGGTCATCGATACCGAACCCCTTCGCCAACTGCTATTCTGCGCTGAAAAACATATTCCCTTTGTGTTTAGTTCGGCTCCCATGATGGGTGCCACCTCTCCCAACACCATTGCCAGTTGCATGGCCCAGTCCATTGCCGAGTTCATGGGCGGTCTGGTTCTGGCCCAGCTCAAACGCCCCGGTGCGCCTTCCATCATGGGTGTAGGATACGGCCCCATGGATTTTAAAATAGGCACCTCCCCCTACAACGGGCCCGAGTATTATCTGTGCAAGGCTTTAAACAAGGAGGTCGCCAGCTTTTACGGGCTTCCTGACTGGAATTACGGGGGCCTCACCGACGCCAAGATCCTGGATGCCCAGGCTGCATCGGAAGCTGCCCTGTCCCTGTTCAACGCCACGCTTACGGGTTCCAACCTCATCCATGATCTTGGATACATGGAGATGGGCATGACCTCCTGCCTGGAACTGGTGGTGCTTTCCGATGAGATCATTGGCTCCTTTGCCACCTATTTCAACGGGGTAACCATTGATGACGATACCCTGGCCCTGGATCTCATCCACCAGGTGGGTCCTGGAGGAAACTTTCTGGGGGAGATGCACACGGTGAAAAACTTGAAAAATATCTGGCAGCCCACCATCTTTGACCGGGGCAATTATGACCAGTTTGAGTCCAAGGGCAAGGTCACCCTGGATACCAAGCTTACGGAAAAGGTAAAATGGATACTGGAAAACCATACCCCGGAACCCCTGGATAAGGAGCTGTTAAAGATCATGGATTCCATCATCGCAAGATCCCAAGAAATTTATAAGTAGGCGTGGGGTCCTCCTCTCCTTGGAATAAATTTACCAAATCAGCTAAATTAAAGTCCATTCCGAAAACCGCCAGTATTTTAAATTTTTCAATGGTAAATTCCAATCCATGGAGCGCTGGGCCCGGAAAAATATAAAACCGGGTGACAAACCTCCCGAAATGAAGATAAATATAGTTCAGGGGGGCCGGATGAAGGAAATTTATAAAACCGCCAGGATCAACAAGGATAAAAATTTTGACGGAAAATTCTTTTTCGGGGTAAAAACCACGGGAATTTTCTGCCGACCCTCCTGCCCGGCCCCGGTGGCCAAGGAAGAAAATGTGGTCTATTTCAAAGACATATTCGAAGCCCTGGACCAATTCTACCGGCCCTGCCTGCGGTGCCGGCCGGATATTAATTTGGATTACTACAACGGCAATGCATCGGGTACCCTTACGGTTCAGACGGCCTTAAAGATGATCTACGACGGTTACCTCAATTTCCATTCCGTTGCCGACCTGGCCGGGGAGTTGAAGGTTTCGGACCGCCATCTGAGAAAATTGTTCGTTGAAAATTTAGGCGTGCCTCCGGTGAAAATCGCAAAATACCACAGGGCCGTGTTTGCCAAAAAACTGCTCATGTTTTCCCGGCAGTCCGTGACGGATATCGCCTTTGCCTCGGGCTTTGGCTCCATCCGGCAGTTCAACCAGGTATTCAAAGAAATTTTCGGCATTGCCCCTTCAACGGTAAAAAAGGAAAATATAGAAGAAGGCAGCGCCGACACCACCCTTTTGGTATCCTATAACAGGCCCTTTAATTTTTCCCAGGTCATTGAATTCATGAAAATCCGGGCCATCAAAGGGGTGGAGGTGATCGACGACACCAGCTATGCCCGGACCTTCAGGACCCGGCGGTCCAAGGGTTACTTCATTGTCAGGGACAATCCCGGTAAATCCGCCCTGGAACTGAGTATTCTCTGCGACAATATCCAATGTTATATGGAAATTTATAACCGGGTCCGGCGGATGTTTGACCTGAATACGGATTTCACCCGAATCAATGATAAATTCAAATCAGATCCCCATCTCTCCAAAGGGATGAAAGCGGGCCATGTCCCCAGACTGCCCATTGCCTTTGATTCCTTTGAATTCTGCGTTCGGGCGGTGCTGGGCCAGCAGATATCGGTGCAGGCCGCCTCCACCCTTGCGTCACGGATTGCAAAAAAAGCCGCCTTAAAAACAGAAAAAGGATTTCCCCAGGGCCTGGATTATTTTTTTCCGGGACCCGGGGAAATGACAAAAACCGGCCTTGAAGGCATCGGCATCACCGGGGCCCGCCAGGCCACCATTGCCAATATCGCCCAGGGGATCATGGACAAGACTTTTTCCCTGAATCCCAATCAGCCCTTTGAGGATTTCCAAAAGGAATTTTCCGCCCTCAGGGGCATCGGGGAGTGGACGGTGAATTATGTGGCCATGCGGGGGCTGGGCATGGTGGACAGTTTTCCGGCAACGGATCTGGGCATTATCAAGGCCCTGGAAAAAAACGGAAAGCGCCCCGGGAAAAAAGAGATACTGAAACGGGCTGAAAAATGGCGACCATACCGGACATATGCAGCCCTCTGCCTCTGGAACCAATAGTGTTGGACAGACACCGAATCAAGGATAACTATAATGTATTATACAAAATTTAACACCCGGTTTTGCGAGATTATCCTGGCCGGGGATGAAAAGGGGCTGGCCCATCTTCACCTCAACACCGGGGAGGGCAGCCGGAAATTTGAAATCCAGGAAGATTGGGAATTAAATCAAGCATTTTTTGAAAATATCAAAACCCAGATCCTTGAATTCCTGGATGGCAGCAGGGAGACATTTGATGTGCGCATCAATCCGGCAGGCACGGAATTTCAAAAAAAAGTCTGGAAGCAATTACGCAAAATTCCCTTTGGCCGACTTGTCAGCTATGGGGAAATTGCAAAACAACTGGGCAATTCCAAGGCTTCCAGGGCCGTGGGAGCGGCCAACGGAAAAAATCCCATTCCCCTCATCATACCCTGCCACCGGGTGGTGGGGACCAACGGCAAACTCACCGGGTTTGCCCACGGCCTGGCCATCAAGGAAAAACTCATTGGATTGGAAAAAGGGCCGGCTGATTAACCACAAATTTATTGCTCCTGGAACATCGACCCGGACATTGTCGTGCCCGGCCTGACCGGCACCCTGTCTATAATTATTTCATATTATGAGGAGACCCATGTACGCAGTTATATTTGAAGTTAAACCCAGCCAAGCTGGAAAGGCAGCATATCTGGAATTCGCAACCGATCTACGCAAATTTCTGGGAAACCGTCCCGGATTCATCTCCATTGAACGTTTTCAGAGCCTGATGGAAGAAAACAAGCTCCTCAGCCTCTCCTTCTGGGAAGACGAGGCATCCATAGAAGCCTGGCGCAATGTCATGGACCACCGCAACGCCCAGAAAAGCGGAAAAGACGCCTTGTTCGAATCCTACCGCATCCGGGTGACCCGGGTGCTCAGGGACTATACCGATACAGACCGTGACAATGCCCCCGCAGATTCAAACGCCGCCCTCCTTTAGACGTCTGCCCTGCAACACAGTATTAAACGCTTACCCTCCCTATATAATGTGGAGACTTTTTGCTCGTAATCAGGTATAAAAAAGCCTGAAAGGAGCATGGAAAATATGAACGCTGATGTTTTACTATTAATAATTTATGTGCTGCTGGCATTGATTTTTTCATTTCTCTGTTCAGTGGCGGAATCGGTACTTTTAAGCATTACACCTTCATACATTGAAGGACAAAAAGAAAGGCGGCCCAAGCATGCAGCGCTTTTAAAACGACTGCGACAAGATAATGTGGACCGATCACTTGCAGCTATTTTGACACTGAACACCATTGCCCATACGGTTGGTGCCATCGGTGCCGGGGCCAAATCAACCATCGTATTTGGAAGCGCATGGTTTGGCTTGTTTTCAGCGGTCATGACCCTTTTAATCCTTTTTCTTTCCGAAATCGTGCCTAAAACCTTAGGCACCGTCTACTGGTCAATACTTGTAGGCCCAATTTCGTATTTTGTAAACATTCTGATTGTTGTCCTTTATCCAATTGTGTGGATTTCGGAAAGATTGACAAGATTTATTTCACACGGAAAAGAAGTTCATATTTTCAGTAGAGACGAATTCATCGCCATGGCCCAGATAGGTGTAGAAACGGGGCATATTCGAGCTAAGGAATCAAGACTTATCCGAAACATATTCCAATTTGAGTCGCTGAAAGTGGACGATATCATGACACCACGGACTGTAATTTTCGCATTACCCGAGGACATGAAGATTAACGATTCTCTGGAACAAATTACCCAAACCTCTTTTTCTCGTCTCCCCCTCTACACAACGCGTATCGATGAAATAACCGGTTTTGTTCTTAAAGATGATGTTCTGACCAATGCCGCACAAAAACAAGGCAATGTTAAACTCAATTCATTGAAACGTGAAATACTTGCTGTTCCGGATTCGATATCGTTGACAGCATTGTTTGAGCGTTTTCTTAAGGATCGCCAGCACCTTGCTATAGTCGTCAATGAGCATGGTGGAACGGATGGATTGGTGACATTGGAGGATTTAATCGAAACGCTTATGGGTATGGAAATTATGGATGAAACAGACGATGTTGAAGACATGCGCACTTTAGCACGGAAACAATGGAAAGAACGCGCCAAGGCAATGGGACTTGATATCGATCAATTTGACCCGAAAGAGACTCCTCTTTAGAACGTTTTGCGGTTGATGATTATTCTTTTATCAATGTCGGCAAGGGTGGAACCGGACACACCATAGGTCAATCGGGCTTACAAGCTATTTTTCACCCCTTGAGTCTTTAGCTCAAGGGGTATTGACTTACGACTTTTTAACAACAGAACATTTAAGGTACATGGCACCGAAACCTGGAATCTTACAGGAAATATCGTGGCCTTTTACAGGGTCATCAAGAAGCTTAATGTTTTTGACCTTTGTACCCAATTTCATCGTGTCCTTCCCGGCCTTAAGATCTTTAATGGTGGTGACGGTATCCCCATCCTGCAAAGGGGTACCATTGGCATCGAGGAATTGTGACGCATCTTCCGAGGATGCATCAGAACTCTGATCCGGTGACCACTCGTGGGCACATTCCGGGCATATCCACAAAAACCCATCGGGATAGGCATAGGGCGAATTACATTTGGGGCACATATTTTTTTCTTCAGCTGACATAGCAAAACTCCTGGTTTATTGTCTAAATTGCTTTTATTTTTTCCATGCAGTGAAACACTTATCACAATGAAAGTTGTATCTCTAAGTGAAAGGCAAGCAGTCAAAGGGACAGGCACTTATTTTTTGCTTAACAAAGCATCAAATTTTTTCAACATTGGAAGATTTTACCCTCCCTCTGCTATAACCACGACACATTGCGTGTGTATATCAGGGGGAGTGGATTTAAGTCAAGGCCGGAGTCAACACCTCTTGAAGTAAAAAACCTGTTTAGTTTCTTGCCGTTTTTTTATAAATCTGGTAACAAAAAACAAATGCATGACGTCACTATCATAGGAGCCGGACCGGCAGGGACAGCAGCAGGATATGTTCTGCGTGAAGCGGGCTTTTCTGTTTTAATCCTGGATAAATACAAATTTCCCAGAAAAAAAGCATGTGCCGGTGGCATCACCCCCAAAGCCATGGCTCTGTTTCCATATGATATCTCTTTTTTGATTCATCGGACATGCCACAGGGTACGCATTCGCAGGCCCGGGGGAAAGACCTTTATCATACGGGAAAAAAAGCCCCTCTGTTACATGACCCGACGTCAGGATCTGGATCAATTTACCTTAAATATGTTTATGAAAAAAGGGGGCCGCTTTCAGGTCTCCCGAAAAATCATTTCCATTCTTGAAAAGCCTGGACATATAGACCTTTGTTTCATGGATCACAAACATGAAAAACAAAGCATTCAATCCAGATATCTGATCGGTGCAGACGGTGCAAATTCCATTGTCCGGCAGCTCACCCATAGTGCATTCGGGATTATGAAGTATCCGGCCCTTGAGGCTGACATTCCCATGGATCAACCATGGAAATATCCCATGGAATTTGATTTTTCCATGGGCATCAAAGGCTATTATTGGATTTTTCCCAAAAAAAACCATCTTAATATCGGCATTTATTCCATTGCCGGGCACCGGGGATTGACCCGGAAAGCACTTGCCCGGTATGCCAGAATGCGATTTGGCCGCACTGATATGGAAAACATAAAAGGCTATCCCATTGGTGTGGGCGGATTTTCTGAATCCCCTGCCCCGGGCAGGATACTTCTGGCCGGGGATGCCGCAGGTATGGCCGAAGGTCTCCTGGGTGAAGGCATATACTTTGCCCTGAAAAGCGGGCAATCAGCTGCCAAGGCCATTATAAACGCCATGGCATCAGGCAAAGACGCAGGGGATCTTTATGGCAGATCTGTCCGCTTCATCCGCCTGGAGCTGGCCCTGCATCATCATGGGGCAAAGGGACTTTACCGCTTCCCGGCCCTTTTCCTTGCCCTTGCAAGACACCCTTTTTGCCACAAGCCTTTTTCCCGGGGATACGCCTCGGGTATCCCCCTCAGTCAGAATTTTTTTCTGAACCGGTGGTGTATATGGAAAAATTGTCCACGGGTTAACGGTGCCTGATTCCGTTTTCAATACCTGCTTCATATGAAATACTCCGCAAATAAGAGACATATTTCAGGCTTTGTTGCGGGCAGAGCCGGATCGGAACCCGCTCTTCCCATGGCAGTTATAACCAAAGGAATCACATGAGAATATGGGATATCAGTCCAGGTTATTTGAACCGCCAGAGTTTACTTGGCGAACACCGTGAACTGCACGGAATTGTATCGATCATCATCAACAAAAAAAAAGGCTATGCCAAACACCCTGAAACCATTCGCTGGGTGGGGTATGGCTGGGCCCTTCGCATGCGTCACAAACAGCTGGCCCGGGAAATGGCATTAAGGGGCTACAGAGACAGATCCCCGGTAAAGACCCGCTCCAACAAAGGGCAATGGCCAGCCACCTATATTGATTCCCCACACCGGCAGTTCAGCCTGCTCAAGGAAAAATACAAAGACAGAGAACAGGGACGAATACCGTTGCCCCAAAATGCCCAGCAACTTTGGAGCCATCACAAATACTCTGTTCTTGCACGAAATCCGGAACTCTACAAAAAAACAGGGCAGGAGGTCTCCCGGACAGCCGTGACGTTGAGCAGTTTGTCCAGACTCTTAGCAGAAACCCTCAGAAAGGAGCCGACACAAGGCGGAATTCGAAATGCGGTTCAGCACATGTGGGGTTATGTGTCCAAATATTCCGGGGAAAAACAAACAAATATAAGCAACTGGTCGTTACAAAGGGTGTTGTCAGAGACACAAAAAAGGGCCATGGCAAACAATTGCACCTATTTAATCCACTCAACAGCTTTAAGTGAGCTCATGGTATGGCTTTCTGACGCATAATGACTCGTTCCAGATAACCACACGGGCGGACCGCATTCTGATCCGGTTCCAGCCACAACTAATATTCCCCATTGCCCCCCCGACGGGCAGGCAATGGGGAATATTTTTTATTATTGTGCGATCTGCTCCATGGCCCTGATGGCATGATCAATGTCTGCACCAGTATTAAAAATCCCCAGACTGAATCGTACGGCTCCCCGCTTATGGGTTCCCAGGGTTTTATGAACCAGGGGAGCGCAATGAAGCCCCACCCGCACGGCAATGTCAAAATCACCATCCAGAATGGCACCCAGGTCCGCAGAATTCAAGTTGTCCAGGTTGGCAGAAAGCACTGCCAAATGACCATGTGTGGAGATCTTGGGACTGCCATACAACTCAACACCCTTGATGGCAAAAAGCCCCCGGTATAACTCTTTTATCAGCTCCATCTCCTGTTTATACAAGGTGGAAATTCCCTTTTCAGACAGATAATCCATGGCCAGAGAAAGCCCCATAATACCCATGAGGTTATGGGTGCCGGCTTCCAGCCGATGGGGAAATTCCCGGGTATGAACCAGACTGCTGGAAACAATACCGGTACCCCCAAACCGACTGGGCTCTATCTCAAGATCGGGATGAAGCACCAGCCCCCCAATGCCCGGAGGCCCGTAAAGGGATTTATGCCCAGTGAAAACCAGGACCGAAGCGTTAAGCTCCTCCATGTTCACAGGAATCTGACCCGCTGATTGCGAAGCATCCACCAGTAAATCAATGCCCCTGGCCCTGCACACGGCTCCCACCTTTTTAACCGGTTGAATGGTGCCAAGCACATTGGAGGCATGGGTCATCACCACCAGTTTTGTGTCCGACTGCATGGCATTTTTAATATCTTGGGGAGAAACAAAGCCTTCTTGATTAAAGGGAACAATGGTGCAGGTTATCACATTGTTTTGTTGCAGATGATAAAGGGGACGAAGAACAGAGTTGTGCTCCAGACGGGTGGTGATGACATGATCCCCGGGTTTTAAGATGCCCAGCAGGGCCGTGTTCAGCGCATCTGTTGCATTGGCCGTGAATATCACCCGGTTGGCATCAGGAGCACCAAAAAAACGGGCAAGTTTTGTGCGGGTTCCATGAATAAAGTCCGATGCCTCCAGGGCCGCATCATAGCTGCCTCTGCCCGGGGATACCCCCATGGCGGCAAAGCGTTCCACCATTTGATCAAGCACCTGCCTTGGTTTTGGCCATGTGGTGGCGGCGTTGTCAAGGTATATCAAAAAAAGCCTCCATTGATTAAACAGTGAAGCAAAAATATGCGGGGTTGATCATAAGCTGGGCCACCATACGTGAGATAAAATTTTATTGGCCGCAACATGCCGTAATTAAAGCATTAATTTTCAATTCCTAAATTTTCATTACAACATGGCCCACGTTATGACCAAGCCCAAATATGCTCTGCCCGTGGCAGTTATTGAACTTTAAAAACATAGCCTTCACAGGAATGATTACATGCACGCCTTGGGATTTGGCAATCCCGCCAGACGTCGTGCCCCCATGCGAATCCCCCGGGGAAAGAGTTTTTCCAGGGCCATGAGGGTCATGCCCGTTCCCTGTTTTAAATCTTTATTCATGGGAGCCCTGCCATGGTAAAAATAAAATTCCCGCATGAACTGAAGCACCTTCCACTGGGCATCATCAAGGCTTTCAAGTCCCATCTCCCGGGCAAGGGCAAGGGCAATGGTTTCATCCCAGTCCTGGGGGTCCCACAAAAAATCTTCCCAGTCAAAATAGAGATCGCGACCGGCAATGCTACGAAGCTGCCGGTCCCGTCCCTGGTCAGCAGAAGGCTTAAACTCTTTATCCGTCATTTAGGCCTTGTCTGCTGATTTTAACGCAGCCAGCACCTTTTCCGGTGTGGCAGGCAAATCCGTTATCAAAACCCCGCAGGCATCTTTAATGGCATTGATCACCGCAGGTGCCGTTGATACCATGGCCATCTCTCCCACACCCGTGGCCCCCAATGTTCCCCGGGTTCTGGGGGTTTCCCGGATCACAGTCTCCATGTCAAAGGCGGTTTTCATGGTGGGGAACTTAAAAGTCCGCCAGTCTTTGGTCTCTCCGGCGATGAATTCCTCACGCAGGGCATAGCCCACCCCCATGTCCATGCCCCCCTCCAGCTGTCCTGTCAGGTTATTGGGATTAATAACGGTGCCAGCATCCACAGCTGTGGTCATTTTAACCACCCGGACGTCTCCGGTTTCCGTGTTCACTTCCACTTCAGCCAGTTGCACGGCATGGACATCGGATTCCGAAGAGGGGCCCTGGCCGGTTTCAGGATCAAGGGGAGCGGTTTCAACGGTGGCACGGTTGCCCACATAGCGTGTGGGAACATCAGCGGCTTTAAACGCCTCAAATGTTTTAGAACCCACCTCATCCATGGCTTTTTTCAACTGTTCCAGGGCGGCCACAGTGGCGCCACCGATCATCAAGGTCACCCGGCTGCCCGAGGCTGGACCTGCAGCTGCGGTCTTTGCCGTGGTGCGGGTAACGGCCCGGACTTTATCCAGGGGCAGTTCC
The DNA here is from genome assembly GCF_900176365.1 of Desulfocicer vacuolatum DSM 3385. Classification (GTDB taxonomy): domain Bacteria; phylum Desulfobacterota; class Desulfobacteria; order Desulfobacterales; family Desulfobacteraceae; genus Desulfocicer; species Desulfocicer vacuolatum. The sequence continues at coordinate 10,678 of NZ_FWXY01000039.1, forward strand.
AATACTTGGGCTGCCAGCTGGGTGAGCATGGAATCATTTCCCTCCCCGGGATCTGCCGCTGCAGCATATACGGTGACCCCGTCATCCGCTTCCAGTTCCACAGCAGAAATTGATTTATCTCCGGGAAAGCCGATACCAAAGGCTGCGGCCCCCAGTCCCACACCCCGTTTCACGGTGGTTTTATTGTCATGGGATGCGGCATCTGCCACGGCCCGGTCATAATTGGGTTTAATGGCATCGCACAACTCAGGAAAAGGCCATTGATCCACAGGGTGCCCTGTGGCTTTGGTTAACCCCGGCTCCAGGGAATTTAATTTTCTGAACGCCAGGGGATCCATGTCAAGTTTCTTTGCCAGAAGATCCATGGCGCATTCCAGTGCATAATGGGCCTGTGGCGGCCCTGCGCCCCTGGCTGCACTTCCCCAGGGATTGTTACTGTAAATCAACTTTGAAGAGACGTTGATGTTGGGGATATAATAGGAGCTTGAAAGCATGTGAAGTGCCCGGTTAATGATAACATTGCCAATGGAATTATAAGCCCCGTTGTCCACGGTAATATCCATTTCAAGGGCCGTGAGCTTGCCCTTGGCATCGGCTCCCATCTTAATCTTCATATCAAAGGGATGGCGTTTTGAAGTGATGAGCATGGATTCTGCAATGCTTGGGGTGTAACGCACCGGCTGATTGAACTTTAAGGCAGCTGCAGCGGCAATACCTTCGGTGAATATCTCAAGCTTGATGCCGAACTGTCCACCGGAAAAGGGCTCTTCATAGCGAATGTTCTCAAAGCCCAGGGCTTCCTGGAGCATGGACATGTGAAGATGAATATTAATTCCCCGGCCCATGACCACAAGGGTTGCATCTTCGCCCTTGCCTTCCATATAGGCCACACTGTTTTCCGGTTCCATGGGGGCCTGGTGATTGAACTGGGTGGAAAAACATTCCTCCACAATTGATTCAGCATGGGCAAATCCCTTGGCGGCATCCCCTTTTATCATGGGCTGGGCAAAACAAAGATTGGGCCGATCAGGATGAATCTGTACGGCATCCGGTGCCAGGGCCGCATCTGTACTTCTTATTTCCGGTAAAAGTTCATATTCCACCTTTACGGCATCCACCGCAGCCAGGGCCTGGTCCCGGTTCTTTGCCACCACCACGGCAACGGCATCACCCAGGGTGCGCACCCGGTCTTCACAGATCACCGGCCTGTCCCCCACTATGTATTTCAGACGATTGGTGCCTTTGATGTCTGCGGCTGTGAGGCTGCCCACAAATCCAGGCATTTTTTCAGCTTCGGTGAAATCAATATTTTTGATTTCAGCATGGAAATGGGGACTTCGCACCACAGCAATTTCAAGGGCGCCGGGCATGGCAATATCCGCTGCGAACCGTGCTGTACCGCAGGCCTTTAAAAGGGCCGACGGTCTCACATGGGATATCCCCATTTTAGCATCAGTGGGTTTGGGCCGGATCTCATCTGGTGTGAGCTCTTTTCTAAGAAACCGGGCTGCCAGTTGAACCGCTTCAATGATTTTTGCATAACCTGTGCAGCGACAGATATTCCTGCGAAGGGCATATTTAATCTCATCCACTGTGGGGTTGAGGTTAACATCCAAAAGGGCCTTACTGGCCATGATCATGCCCGGGGTGCAAAAACCGCACTGGATGGCACCTGCCAGGGCAAAGGCTTCCTGGATCAGGTGGGGGTTGTCCGGCGTGCCAAGCCCTTCAACGGAGATCACCGTGGCACCTTCCAGCTTTTGAACCTTTGTAAGGCAGGATAATACCGCTTTTTTATTTACAATAACCGTGCAGGCTCCGCATTGCCCCTTTCGATCACAGGACTGTTTGGCCCCTGTCAATTGCAAATGCTCCCTCAACAGATCCAGCAGAACCATCTTGTCATCTGCCACCACCTGCTTTGCCTGTCCATTGATAGTTAAATTTATTTTTTTCAATCTTTTCCCCATGTGTTGGTAATTTAATTGGTTGAAATAAATTGGCAAGAATATGGCCATTTTTTGATAAATAGAGATGTGATTTGTATAACCATGGTTTGTTGTTGTCAATAATAATAACTATAAGGTGTGTTTATGCTTTTTCGAAGGCTAAAAACAACCTAAAAATGATTATAAATAACCATAATTGAGTTAATTTTCTTTATGGTGTCCCCAGACAACTCCCCCCCGGTTTTAAAACTGTGTGTTCGATCTAACCTTTGGCACCCCGGCCATCCCCCAGGACGGAGAGAATAAAACAGCTCTCAAAGTCAAAATAAAAACAACCTCTATTTCAATACCTTCGCCAAATTTAAAACCTGTTTAAAATCAGAGCCCAGAATACTATATCGTGTGCTTTTACACTCTCTATATGTCTATATATGCAATGCAATATTAGGTTAAAACAAAATTGGCGAAGGTATTATATTTAGATTGCACTTTTTTTATGATATGTGCTTCAAGGGTTTTTAAACTAAATTCCAAAAATTTTGGGAAGGAATACAAAACATTATGATAAAAACACAACATCCACAATTTAATCTTAAATTTGCACAGCCCCGGGACGCAGGCCTGGTGGTGGAGTACATGCAAAAACTGGGTATATATCAAAAAATGAGGGACAAAATCATTGCAGAAAAAGAGGAAATGGAAAAGATTTTGTCAGAAAAAAGGGGGGAAGCTGTTTTTGGGGAGTATGACGGCAAAACCGTTGCTTTTGCTTATTTTTATAATAATTCATCGGCTTTTATCGGTCAGAGGGGAATGTTCATAGACGGTTTTTACGTTGATGAAAAGATGCGATACAAGGGCCTTGGAAAAATAATGATGGCGTTTCTTTCCCATCTTGCCATCCAAAAAGGATGTAAACGCCTGGAATGGGGATGCCTGGACTGGAATGAACCCTCCATAAAATTTTATAAAAATCTGGGTGCCTACTGTGTTGATAACATGCGAATTTACCGCTTTGCACCGGACATTCTTAAAAAGGTGGCTGCCGAATTTCAGGGGTGAAATGCCTTAAAGGCTCTCCCATTTTCAGTCGCCGCCAATAGAAAACGCCCTTTCAATATTTTCATTTTTTTGGGAAAAAATGGTAAAGTTTTTGACACAGCCCTTAACAATAACCAGAAGCACCCTGACATCCATGATGCCGCCATTTTACCCTTACCCTTGCAAGCACCGCCGAGGCCCCCAATGATACCCCCGTCACCCAAAACCCCAAATGCGGACAGCTCCCCCGGGGCTGTTCTCTTTATTGTGACCACTGTTCAGTTTCTCACCCCTTTCATGTCTTCTTCTGTGGGCATTGCCCTGCCGGTGATCGGCCGTGAATTCAATGCCAGTGCCACGCAGCTGGGACTGATTCAAATGATGTATATCCTGGCCGTATCTGTCACCATGCTTCCGGCGGGCCGGTTTGCCGACATCCACGGCCGCAAACGAATTTTCATTGCCGGCACGGTGATAACCATCCTTACCACCCTGGCCATTCCCATTTCCACGGGAATTCGCACCTTTATTTTATTTCGAATTTTCCAGGGTATTGGCGGTGCCATGATCACCGCCACAAGCTTTGCCATTCTCACATCTGTATTTCCTGAATCAAAGCGGGGAAAGGCCATGGGAATCATTGTGGCCTTTGTCTATCTGGGGCTGGCAACAGGCCCCACCCTGGGGGGCATTATTGCCACCCACATGGGATGGCGCTGGATTTTTTATTTCATGGTGCCTTTTCAGATCACGGCCCTTGTTCTGACACTGACACGCCTTTGTGGAGAATGGGCCGATTCCAAGGGCGATGCCTTTGATTGGCAGGGCACCATTGTGTTTGCCCTGGCCCTGTCCATTCTCATCACCGGAATGACCCAGATCAACAAAATGCCCTGGGCATGGCCCATGATCATGGCGGGCCTCCTTGGTCTGGGACTCTTTTTTCAACTCCAGAAAAAAACCGAACATCCCCTCATTGATGTCCAGCTGCTCACCGGTAACCCCACCTTCACCCTTAGCAATGTGGCCACCCTGATCAACTATGCCGCATCCTTTGGGATCATCTTTCTGTTCTCTCTTTATCTACAGTATACAAAGGGCTTTTCTGCCCAGACTGCGGGTATTATCATGATGGTGCAACCGCTCACCCAGGCGCTGGTATCCCCCCTGGCCGGACGACTGGCCGATCGCTACCCCGCCACATGGATTGCCACACTGGGCATGGCCTCGTGTACCTTGGGACTTTTTATTGCATCGTTCCTTGTCAATACCACGCCTCTGTCATTGATTCTTACCATCCTTGTCCTCCTTGGCGTGGGGTTTGGCTTCTTTTCCACCCCCAACATGACCGCCATCATGTCAAGTGTACAGCCCCGATATTACGGCACCGCCTCCAGCCTGGTGGGCACCATGCGCACCCAGGGCATGCTGGTGAGCATGGCCATTGTCACGGTGATCATCAACCATTACCTTGGGGATCAGGCAGTGACCCCGGAAAACATGAACGATTTTATGAAAAGCATGCAGTTGTCATTATGGGTGTACACGGCCATGGGTGTGGTGGGGATTCTGTTCTCCATGGGAAGAGAGGTCGGAAGGATCAAACAATAATAACTCAACTTTCGGTGTTCGCATTTCGTGGTGGGGTCAGGCTTTCGTTATTGACATTATCGAGGCTTTTTTCGTTGGCAAAGGCCTTGGTCGATAACATCAATAACAAAAGCCTGACCCCGTCGGCACACTGAACCCATCGGTACATTTAAAAATGCCAGCTTTGAAATGAAGCCCGAAAGTTGAGTAATAAAGCATTGAAACATGTCAGAATCAATTTTCCCGATTTCAGCCCAGATTATTTCTCTTGTGAATGGCAGCGGTCTTTTCATGGTAAGTTTTCAGCATATCGGCTTCAAACAATTCATTTGAGGCATAGCTGCGATTAAAAACCACGGGCCATAAATTGATGTCTTCCATGCACATGTAAAAGAAAACCGACTCCTTCCAGGCTGTGGAAAATGCCTGGTAAAGCGTTGAAAAAAGAGTCTTTTTAATATCAAACGGGTAACTCAACTTCCCTGCGCACTCCTCCATGGGCATCTGCAGGATGGAGGTAAGCAGCATGCGCTCCCGGATTTTCTTCAACACCGGCTTGATAAAGGTGAGCGTACCTATGGAAACCATGACCACTTCTTCCGGTTCAAAATCCTGGAGCAGACGCGATACCACCTCCAGATAATCGCTTTCCCATCCTTCATACCAGACCATGGGATGAAAATGGAATCCCACGGGAATGCCAAGATCTGCAAGTTTCCGGGCGCTTTTCAGTCGTTTGTCAAGGGAGGCGGTCCCCCGCTCCTCGGCCTGGATCACCACCGGTGTATTCAGGGACCAGGTGAAAACCATATTGGCCGGGGGCCGATTTTCCAGGAAATAATCAATGCGGGCGCTCTTTGATTTCATCTCAAGGATCACATTGGGATGGGCCGTGGCAAACCGGCACAGGGAGTCCAGCAGCCCGAACCTGTTTCCCCACATCAAAGAATCCGAAGACTGTCCAGTGCCGATGTGGTATTTCTTATCCTTATCCAGTTCCAGGGTATCCAGATGGGAGACCAGATTCCGGATAAACCGGACCTGGTTGCCGTGGTAAAAGGATTGAATGGAGCAATAACTGCAATCAAATCCGCACTGCTGCACAGCATCCAGGGTGTTCAAGTTACAGCAGCGGGTCTTTTCCGAAGCCACGGGGCATTGTCCCATGATGGAGCCCTTAAGGGGAACTTCCACCATCTGCCCCTCGGGGAACTTATGCTCACCGGGCACAAAACCCGGGGCCGGGGGATATTTTTTTTCCCTGGCCTTCAGGGTTTCATAGCCGTCCCTGAATTGCTGGAAAACCGTTGTTGCTGCGTTTTTCCCCATGGTATCACCCAAAGCATCAGGTCGATAAAATTGTTCCAGCGTGCCCTCCTGCCAACAGGCCAGATCCACGCTGTATTCCGTGAGCAGACGCAATTGTTGAAAGGTAAAGGGATATTTCCGGGACAAGGAGTGGAGCCATTGCTGCTGCCCGGCAGAAAGCTGGTGGTAAAGCTTTATTTGAGAAAATTTATCCGATGTCATGGGTGCTCCTTGTATCATAAAGCGGGGATGAAGGATAGAGATTATCCAATAACTCAACTTTCGGGCTTCATTTCAAAGCCAGCATTTTTAAATGTACCGATGGGGTCAGTGTGCCGACGGGGTCAGGCTTTTGTTATTGATGT
>NZ_FWXY01000015.1 GCF_900176365.1 Desulfocicer vacuolatum DSM 3385
GCCTCTTTTGTTTTGATCGGATATACCATAAAATCACCTCAATGCCCCAGAGTTTAAATTTTCAATTGAGGCGACTTCTATCCTGACACAGGGGGCTTTCATCTTCTAATTCTAATTCAGCAACGCGCATCAAAAAGGATTTTCCAGTTCCACGAGATCCCTCTAAGAGGCATGGCTCATTTGATTTAAGAGCATTCAATATTTTTCTATCAGCCTCGTTTACCACTGACAAACCAAGTATGTCTGCTTGTTTAATACTTTCTGTTCTAAGATAAAATTCACTCATTTTGATTCCTATGATCGACCAAATAATTCCCGAATAGATGATATATGGTTAAACTCTTCTGGGATAAACTGCAACGATTCCCGTGTAGGTGCACTTAACAGCTTTGTGTATCGACATATAGCAGCAAACAATATTATTTCCCATACCGATTTGTAATGTTTAAAATACAAATTAAATAAGGTTTCGTTATATTCTAGTTTAAGTCCACTCTTTTCCCACGTTTCGTTATTTCCATGAACGTATTCGGAAAGCTCTCTATAATTAGATATTGCTTCTTTTCGATAGCTATTTATATGCTCCGAACATTCAGTAAAAAATGCTTTTGCAAACCGTTTAGACAACACTCCATTCTCGCTATCGACAAGGTTCGCCCATTTTATATCCGAACGACCATCAAGCCATTCATTCAATTCCATTTTATTTACAGAGAAATACATAGCAGCTAAGCCCATCTCAAAGGCTAATCTTAGTGAAGCAAATGCTTGCCTGTATAATCCCAGAGTCAAATTGAAAGTTGCAGACTCTAATTGTGTGCTAACTGTCACAAGAATTTTCTTTTCTTGTGGGTCAGGTAGACACTCTGCAAATTCATAGATGCAAGAGGATAAGTGGTGTAATGTGCCGAGTTTCTCTTTGTCAGAAATAGTTTGGCTGAATATTGTTTGAGATTCGGTGTTTAGTTTAGAAAAATATTCTTGTATGTCCATGGCATTGATCTATCCTGCAAATTGAGATGTAACGGGCCGGGCTGTTAAGCCGCGAGACTCGCAGGCCATGAAAGGAAATGTCTTTTTATTTTTTTTCATGGCTGAGAATCGGAGACGGCTTCAACGCCGTGGATAGGTGGAGCGCATAGCGCGGAACCTGTGCACGGCGTTGATCAGCCCGGCCCGATAGGGTGGAGCGCGGAGCGGTCCACCCTATCAGCGTTAATAAGTGGAAACTTTCCATGCTATTGACTGTAATAGATAGTGTTGTTTTCCGCCTATTACGATATTAAAGGCCTAACAAAGAAACATTTTCCACCTATGACATTTAAGTTTCATTCTTCCATTTATTGTGATACCATCACCTTTAACATGGAAAGTCAACCGAAATTCAAACCCAATCCAAAATTAAAATTAATGGATCAGGTACGCGAGGCATTGAGATACCATCGTTACGCTTATCAGACAGAACAAACCTATTGCCAATGGATATTAAGATATATCCGCTTTTTTGGTGGAAACGTCCATCCTTGCAATCTAAAAGCCCAGGATGTGGAACGTTTTTTATCAGATCTGGTAGTTAAAGGTGAGGTGTCGGCGTCCACCCAGCGCCAGGCCCTGAATGCCATTATATTCCTATACCGCGAAGTCCTTAATCTACTCCTGGAAGGAAAAATTCTACCAATTCGTTCCAAGAAAAAGCCCATGTTACCAACGGTAATGGGTAAAAAAGAGATAAAGCAGTTTTTTCAGCATATTGAAGGGATTCACGCATTGATGGCAAAAATCATGTATGGTTCCGGCCTGAGACTCATGGAGTGCGTAAGACTGCGCATCAAGGATATTGACTTTGATAGAAAGCGTCTTCATGTGCTGGGAAAGGGAGACAGATAGCTGAACACAATGATCCTTTTCTAATTGTGGAAACAATCAGGAATAAAAGGTATACATCCTGGGATCAAAGGCTTCTCTGACGGCCTCACCGGTGAAGGTCACCACCATAAGGGTCAAAACCAAAGCACCCACCACAGAGGACGAAATCCACCAGGCATCCATATTGGTCCAGCCCTGCTGGAGCAGCTCCCCCCAGCTGGGGGTGGGGGCGGGAAGGCCAAAGCCTAAATAATCAAGGGAAGTCAATGCCACAATTCCCCCGGAAATGGCAAAGGGCGCATAGGTGACAATAATGGAAAGGGTATTGGGGATAATGTGCTTAAAGATAATCCGGGCATGGGAGGCTCCCAGGGATCTGGCTGCCAGAACGTATTCGCGCTCTTTTTCCCGGTAGGTCATGGTGCGCATGACCCAGGTCATGTTAATCCAGCCGAAAAAGGCCATGATCACAAGTAAAATCATAAAATCAGGCACCACAATGGACGATACAATAATCACCACGTATAAAAAAGGAATATTGCTCCATACTTCAAGGATACGCTGGAAAAAAAGATCAAATTTCCCCCCAAAATATCCCATGCAGCAGCCCAGACTGATGCCGACAGAATAGTTGAGCAAAAGCAGAATCAAAGAAAATCCCATGGCTGTGCGAAATCCGTACACCAGCCTTGCCAGCACATCCCGGCCCACATTGTCCGTGCCAAAATAGTGTTGATCCTCCCAGGATGGGGCAAAGGGGGGATATGTTCCCTCTTTAAGATCATTTTCGTAGGCATTATAGGGAACCGGAGGCATAAGAACAAAATCGCCCTGACCATTGCCAGCGCTTTTTTCCAATGCGATTTTTTGTTTCAATTGCCGATAATTGGTCTCATATTCATAGTCCAGTCCAAAGGCAGAGCCGGGAATCATCTGACCATAGGTGGGAAAATAGAGTTCACCCCGGTATCGCACCACCAAGGCCCTGCTGTTAATGAACACTTCGGCAAAAATGGAGATAAAAATAAATAATAAAAGAAGAAGAAAAGAAAAATAGCCTCTTTTGATGGAGGTAAATCGATGCCATTTCTTCAGGGTCAGGGGATTTAGTTTCATTTAAACCTCACCCGGGGGTCCACCAGAGCCACACACACATCAGACAAAATATTGCCCAGCATGAACAGCAAAGAGGATATCACCAGAATTCCCATGACAACGGGGTAATCCCGGTCCACCACAGATTCATATCCCAACAGCCCCATGCCATTGATATTAAACACCTTTTCAATAAGAAAAGAGCCCATGAGAATAATGGACACATTATTACCAAAATGGGTGGCAATGGGGATCAGACTGTTTCTCAGGGCATGGCGAAATATCGCCTGTTTAAAGGACAACCCCTTGGCCACTGCGGTTCTGACATAATCAGCCCCAAGATTATCCATGAGAGTGTTTTTCATCAACAAGGTCATGACAGTAAAGGAACCAAGCACATAGGCAAGCAGGGGTAAAAGGGTGTGCCAGGCAATGTCCCGGATTTTTTCAAACAGGGTCATCTCCTGGAAAAAATCAGATACCATGCCCCCCAGGGGGAAAAGGTCCATGTTGGAGGAAAAAAGCACCAGCATCATCACACCTGCCACCCAGCCGGGTATGGCATACCCCATGAAAATAATCACCGAGGTGATGTTATCAAAATGGGTCCGATGCCCAATGGCCTTGGCAATGCCCAGGGGAATGCACACCCCGTACACAATCAAGGTGGTGAGCACGCCAAAATAAAGGGATATGGGGATTCTCTCTTTTATCATATCCCACACCGGGTCGTAATATCTTGTGGAACGGCCCAGATCACCTTTTAGGACCTTGCCAAGCCAGAGCAGATAACTTGTCAGAATCGGTTTATCAAACCCGTAATAGACCTTTAATCTTTCAATCTGCTCCCGGGACAACGGCTGCCCTGCCCCGCCTCCCCCCGGGCCTGCCATACCCCCGCCCCCGGGTCCCATGGCCTGCATCTGCCGGGCATTGGCAATGATGCGCTCCATGGGGCCCCCCGGCACAAACCGGGTGATGGCAAACACCATGATGGTGATCCCCACAAATGTGGGAACCACCAGAAGAAGACGTCTGATAAAATAGGCGGTCATGACTGTGGTAACTGCCCCGGGTTAATTTGCTTTATCAACGCGTTCATATAACTGCCACGGGCGGACCTTATTCTGATCTTACTCAGCCCACAACAAAATTTACAAACCAATGGGTTGCACGTGTTTTTCATATAAAAACTTTTCCCATGGGTTATTCTGCCGCAGCATAGACAGATTGCAGGGCCTGTTCCAGGTTCTCCGGTTTAGATCCACCGGCCTGGGCCATGTCCGGCCGGCCCCCACCGCCACCACCCACAATACCGGCAGCGGTTTTAACAATATTACCGGCATGGAAGGTCTTTGTCATATCCTTTGTGACCACACAGATCAACAACGCCTTTCCATTGGATTCAGCCCCGAGAAGCACCACACCGGAACCGATTTTAAGCTTGAATTTATCTGCCAGATCCCGCATCTGGGAGGGATTTTCCACCTCAACCTTTTTGGCCAGCACCTTAACCCCGTTGATCATGCGAATATCATCGTCCATGCTGTCAACGGATTTAGAGGCAATTTTCGCCTTCAGGGAGATAACTTCCTTGTCTGCCGCCTTTTTATCTGCCACCAGGGTTTCCACCTTGGACAAAAGATCGTCCCGGGAAGATTTCACAGCCGCAGCCACATCATGGATAAGGGCCATACTCTGGTGCACGTATTCCAGGGCTTTGGGGCCGGTCATGGCCTCAATTCGCCGGATGCCCGAAGCAATTCCCCCTTCGGAAATAATCTTGAAAAAGCCAATATTGCCTGTGCGATCGGTGTGGGTTCCGCCGCACAGCTCCCGGGAAAAATCCCCCATGGACAATACCCGGACCTGATCCCCGTATTTTTCCTCAAACAGGGCTGTGGCACCGGATTTTACAGCTTCATCCATGGTCATCTCCGTGGTGATCACAGATGCATTTTCCCGGATGTATCCATTGACATCTTCTTCAATGGCATTGAGCTCTTCCCGGGAAATGGCGGAAAAATGGGTAAAATCAAACCGAAGACGTTCATTTGTGACAAGGGAGCCTGACTGCTTTACATGGTCCCCCAATACCTTTCTAAGGGCTGCGTGGAGCAGATGGGTTGCAGAATGGTTTAAAGCCGTTAAAGAGCGCTGTTCTTTATCCACCGTCAAAACAAACTCTGTGCCTGCCTGCATAGTCCCCTCTTCCACCCTGCCCTGGTGAATGCGAAGCCCGGATGGATCAGACATGGTATTATGAATCTTTACCTTTCCCTTGTCTCCCTGAATCCAGCCGGCATCACCGGCCTGGCCACCGGCCTCGGCATAAAAAGGGGTTTTTTCTGTAACGATTTCCACGGCATCTCCGGCAGCCACGGAAGATATCTGTTTCCCGTCCTTTACCAGAAGAAGTGATTTGGAACGGGTGGAAAGTTCGTCATACCCGGTGAACTCTGTGCGAACCCCCTGGGAGGTGAGTGTTTTATATGCCTCCCCCACCCCGGCAAAGGTTTTTGAGCTTTTGGACCTGGCCCGCTGGTCTGCCATGGCCGCCTCATACCCATCCATGTCCAGGGTAATGTCTGTGTCCTTGATCACATCGGTGATGATGTCCACGGGGAATCCATAGGTATCATAAAGCATGAAAATAAGATTTCCGGGAATCTGTTTTTTATTCTCCTGCTCCAGCTCCTCAATGGTGGATTTTAACAGCTTTAATCCCATGTCCAGGGTTTCGGAAAATTTTATTTCCTCGTTTTTCACCACATTTAAAATAAATGCCGAAGACTCCTTTAATTCCGGATACGCCTCGTCCATGAGATCAAACACCGTGGCAACGGTTTCATGGAGAAAGGGGCGGGTCAAACCAATGTGACGGCCATACCTGATGGCCCGGCGCATGATGCGCCTTAACACATATCCCCGACCCTCGTTGGAAGGAAGAATACCGTCGGAAATAAGAAAGGCAGATGCCCGACTGTGATCTGCAATGACCTTCATGGCCACCTCAATCTCCCGGGAGTCGGTTTTTTTCTTGCCTGTGAGCCGTTCCACAGTATCCATGATGGGTACAAACAGATCAGTCTCATAGTTGGTGGGCACATCCTGGAGCACCGATACAATGCGTTCCAGCCCAAGTCCTGTGTCAATACTGGGTTTGGGAAGGGGGGTCATGGTGCCGTTCTCATCCCGTTCAAACTGCATGAACACCAGATTCCACAGCTCAAGGTAGCGATCACACTCACACCCCACAGCACAATTGGGATCATCACACCCAAAGGCCTCTCCCCTGTCAATGTGAATCTCACTGCAGGGACCGCAGGGGCCGGTATCCCCCATGGACCAGAAGTTGTCCTCTTCTCCCAGACGAACAATGCGATCTTCAGGCACCCCGATGTGATCCCGCCATAAATTGTAAGCTTCATCATCATCAAGGTAAACAGAAACCCACAGTTTTGAGGGATCAAGACCATACCCATTGGTTAAAAGATCCCAGCCAAACTCCAGGGCTTCCTTTTTAAAATAATCACCAAAGGAAAAATTACCCAGCATTTCAAAAAAAGTGTGATGCCGGGCCGTGTATCCCACATTTTCCAGATCGTTGTGTTTTCCACCGGCCCGGACACATTTTTGAGAGGTAACGGCCCGGGAGTACTCTCTTTTTTCATCACCGGTAAAAACACGCTTGAACTGAACCATTCCGGCGTTGGTGAACAAAAGCGTCGGATCATCCTGGGGCACAAGGGAAGAACTCCTCACAGCCTGGTGATTATGTTTTTTAAAATATTCAATAAATATTCTGCGTGCTTCTTTACCTGTCATTATGTACTCCTGAGCTATTTTCCTTGAAACGCCTTTCAAGACGCTGTCATTATGATTTTTTTAGGGCGGCGGCATAATACTATTTGGCTCCGCATTTACGACCCTATATTTGTTGTGTCCGCCAAGACATGTGGGTTATTAGAAAATAAAATTTCCAGGTAACCTCAGCAGAGCCCCCCCGATGGGCAATAGGAACCGGACAATTGAGCTGTCTACAGTTCCGGTCCGGGACCATTGCCCATCGGGGGGGGCGGCATTATCCCATTTTATTATTTTTCAGGCTGTGTCCCAGGCGCATCAGGGGCCTTAACAGCAATGCCGAGTTTTTCCCTCACCTGCTGTTGAATTTTGTCAAACAGATCCGGATTATCCAGAAAAAACGCCTTAACGTTCTGACGTCCCTGGCCAATGCGTTCCCCGTTAAAAGAGTACCAGGCACCGCTTTTTTCAATGATTTCCAGATTCACGCCCATGTCAAGAAGATCGCCGGTTTTGGAAATCCCCTCTCCATACATGAGGTCAAACTCCACGGTTTTAAAAGGGGGAGCCAGCTTATTTTTAACCACCTTTACCTTGGTTCGGTTGCCAATGACATCCTGACCATCTTTAATGGCCGTGGCCTTTCTGATCTCCAGCCTCACAGAGGCATAAAATTTAAGGGCATTACCGCCGGTGGTGGTTTCAGGGTTGCCATACACCACACCGATCTTCATGCGAATCTGATTGATAAAAATAAGGGTGGTATTGGTTTTGGACATGGTGGCTGTCAGTTTTCTCAAGGCCTGGGACATAAGACGGGCCTGGAGTCCCATGTGGGAATCCCCCATTTCGCCCTCAATTTCTGCCCGGGGAACCAGGGCCGCCACAGAGTCCACCACCACAATGTCAATGGCCCCGCTTCTCACCAGCATGTCTGCAATTTCCAGGGCCTGTTCACCGGTGTCGGGCTGGGAAACCAGAAGTTCATCACAGTCCACCCCAAGTTTTCTGGCATAGGCCACATCCAGGGCGTGTTCAGCATCTATAAATGCGGCAATGCCGCCCTGTTTCTGGGCCTCGGCCACGGCATGCAAGGTCAGGGTGGTTTTTCCTGAAGATTCAGGGCCATACACTTCAATGACACGGCCCCGGGGAAATCCCCCCACACCAAGGGCCTTGTCCAGGGCAAGGGAACCCGTTGGAATCACCGGCACGGCCTGGACTTCCCGTGCGCCCAGCTTCATGATGGAGCCTTTTCCAAACTGTCGTTCAATCTGACTCATTGCCGATTTTACGGCTTTATCTCTTTCCGTTGATTCAACCATCTATTTTATCTCCCAGCCCCAATATTGTGTAAAATATTATTTTTTATCAAAAAAAGAGTCTCAAAACAAGCCCGGTGTAAAGCCCGGCAAAAATATCATCCAGCACCACACCGGCGCCTCCGGAAAATTGACGCTCAAAATATCTTATTGGAAACGGTTTTACAATATCAAAAAATCGAAACAGCAAAAACCCTGCCAACAGGGAAGTGAAGGTCACAGGCAAGCCGACCAGGGCCACCAGATACCCTGCAATTTCATCAATAACAATGGCTCCGGGATCTTTTTTTTCAAATATGGGTTCAGCCTCCTGGGCAATCCAGACGGCCCCCATGATAAACAAAACCACGGCAAAAGTCTGCCATGACAGCGGCAGCACACTGCAAAGAAATATAAGGGGAATGCCCACCAGGGTTCCCCAGGTACCCGGGGCCACCGGAGCATATCCCACCATGCCACCGGTGGCTGCAAATAAAATCAAGCGTTGTTTAAGCGTCATTTGTCTTTCCCGGAACTGTTGTTTTTGCATGGGTATGGGGGGGATGGGGGCTTTCTCCATGGTCATGGTGGTGGCTATGATCATGATCATGATCATGGTCGTGGTCGTGGTCGTGGCCATGGGAACAGTTCCGGTCATGAATATGATGCCCATGATCTTGCCCGTGTCCGTGGGAATGATCGTGGCACAAAGCAGTACCCATGGAAGGGGTATCATTGGAACCATGGCCCTTTTCCTGATCATGGCCCGGGCCTTCCCCGGCCATTTCCTGCACACTGACAATCACCTTTGTGTAAACATCCCGCAGGGGAATCTTTTTCTCTTCAGCCAGTGTGCGGCACACCTCATACTCCGGCACAATGCGCACAGCCCCGGCGGGATCAACAATCTTTTTGGCCTTTATTTTTCCAAAGCAGGTATTTACCGCCACAATTTCACGGTGGAGCACCCCCCTTTGAACCTTGTGGAATCGCACCCCGGTGGAAGAACTCTGGGTTAAAATCAAATTCATCAGATCATTTAATCCGGGCTCGTGGCAAATCACCTCCAGGCGTGTGCCCGGCCTGTTTTTCTTCATCTGCACAGGGATGTGACAAACATCCAGTGCCCCGGCTTCAAACAATTTGTCCATGAGGTACCCGGACACCTCGGGGGTCATGTCATCAATGGTGGTTTCCACCACCCACACGGTCTCTTTTTTAAGGAAAATATCAGGTTCAGTGGCCAGGGGCTTTCCTGTGACAATGCGAAGCAGATTGGGAATACCTGTGTCTGATTCTCGTTTACCGGAACCATAACCCACCTTACCCACAACCATGCCGGGCATCTCACCAAAGCTTTTGGCAAGGGTGGTGATGATGGCCGCACCGGTGGGGGTGACAATTTCCATATTTATGCCCGATGCCTTAACAGGAACCCCTTTTAAAATGGCCAAAGTGGCAGGGACAGGCACAGGAATGACACCGTGGCTGCACGAAACAAAACCCCGTCCCAGGGGAATGGCAGAAGCATGCACCCGGGTGATCCCAAGATATTCAGCACAAAGAAAAGAGCCCACAATATCCACCAGGGCATCAATGCCGCCCACCTCATGGAAATGAACAGAATCCAGGTCTGAACCATGGATGCGGGCCTCTGCCACGGCAATCTTCTTAAAGGCGGCAAGGCTCTGCTCCATGACCCTGGGGGAAAAGGGTGAAGCAGAGATCAAAGAACGAATATCTTTGTAAGTTTTGGCATGAACCGCCACTTTTTCCGTCACTGTGACATCAACGGCTTTAATGCCGTTGCACCACTTATCCCGGCAAACAATGTCAAAGCCCTCAAGGGGCATGGCAGCAAGTTGTTTTTTCAGCCATTCAGGGGGAACCCCCAGATCCATAAAAGCACCCAGGGTCATATCACCGCTGATGCCGGAAAAAATATCAAAATAGGCAATCATAAGTTATTCCACCTCTCCTGTGCTGTGTATGCGGATGATTTCCAAAAGCAGATCTGCGGCTCCCACCATATCGTCAAGTTTGATGGATTCCCTCACTGTATGCACATCGGTCATGCCGGTGTAAAGAACCCCGGTGACAACCCCTTTGCCAAAAAAGATATTGGCATCGGCCCCGCCGCCAATGGTTTTAATGGCCATCTCTTGTCCCACATTTTCCGCCGCCTTGCAGGCAAGTTTCACCACAATGTGATCATCCGGAACATGGGTGGCAGGAAAATCCTGCTCCAGGTCAATCTCCACCCGGGGAAGATCACCATGGTTTTTCTTAAATTCATCCGCTGTGACATGGAAGGCATTTAGAATGGTTTCTGTGACTGTTTTTAATTTTGCCTCATCATGGCTTCGGACCTCACCATGAACTGTCACCAGGTCCGGCACGATATTGGTGGCTTTGCCGCCCTTTATCAAGCCGATGTTACAGGTGGTTTCATTATCAATCCTGCCAAGATGAAGCCCGGAAATGGCTTTGGATGCAACGGAAATGGCATTGATACCGTTTTCAGGAAATGCCCCGGCATGGGCATCCTTGCCATGGATTTTTATGGTGAACCGGTTGGCAGCCGGGGCCCGGGTGACAATGCCGTCCCGGTCCGTGGAATCCAGAATATATCCGATCTTTGCATCAATCATGGAAAGATCAAAGGCCTTTGCCCCCATGAGCCCCACCTCTTCGGCCACGGTGAATACCACCTCAATGGGGGGATGGGGCAGATTGTTTTCCTGTATCACATCCAGAACCTCAAAAATAATGGCCAGAGCTGACTTGTCATCGGATCCCAGTATGGTGGCGCCGTCACTTTTAAAAACCCCGTTTTCCAACACCGGTTTAATGCCCCGGCCCGGCTCCACAGTATCCATGTGCCCGGAAAGAAGAAGGGGCTGGGCATCCACAGTACCTTTGAACTTTGCCACCAGATTTCCGCAATTACCACCGATCACTTCACCAGCATTGTCCATGACAACGGTGGCACCCCGGTCTTCCAGCATGGTCTTTAACACGGCTGCCATTTCAGCCTCTTCCCTGGAAACAGAATCTATCTTAACAAAGCGGGTAAAATTTTGTGACAATCTATCACTGTTTATCATTTATATAAAGCTCCTTATGTTTAGTCTTCATGGATCTCAAGCTTGGATTGTTTTATCCAGACAAACGCACAATACCGTATTTAATTCCACAAATCAAATGCGTTGCCACAACATCTCAAGATAAAATCCAAAAACACATATAACACATTAGCTACAATAATAAAGATAGACTGAATATACTGCATGGGGCCGGAGATCCAGAGTTAACGATACTGAGAAACAGGCAATGGGATGATAAAATTCATTTTTTCCCCGAAGCATACCCTTTTTGAGTTTTAACTTTTTTACCGAGAAGTCCTCTTCCGAGTCTTTGATTCAGGTGGGGAGCATTCAAGGTGTCCAGTTGTTATCCTGGCATTTTTTAACATAATTTTCCTTTAACTCACGGATAAAGGACTCCATGGCCATACGACACTGTTCCTGGGTTGATCCGGGATCTAAAAGAATGGTGTCATAATTAATTTTTGCAGACAAATCATCAATAATTTCAAGTTCAACGCTCTCTTTGTCCGGGGAGGGCATCTCTTTTTCCACAAGTTCGCATCCAACCAGATGGGCCTGTCTTCCCACCCCGGAACGGGCAATGTCCACCAGCCCCTTATCCATGAGCCCTTTGAGTAATTGCTCGTATCTGTCAATGGGATTTCGCTGGCTGCCTGAGGTGGCAGGATCTGCAGACCAGCGTTCGATCTGCCGCTCCCCCCTTTGGAACAAGGAGGTAAGAGCGCTCTTTCCCAAATAATGGATACAGGCGGAAAAAAATTCCCAGGTTTCTCCGGGTGGGGCTGTGGGTTCTCTGTTCATTGGGTCCTCGCTGTTTCTTTTCAAACGGTTATCTTTTGCGGAGTTTTTCCGTTATTGGGTTTTACCATCTGTGGCCTTGAAACAAAAGAGATATTGAAGATCTATCCCCAGACCGATATATGGGAATCATCATGAACTTTGCACAACGACCGGTGTGAAGCTGACAAATTTTAAATTAAGTTTAAAGTTGGTAAAGGTATTCAGGAGAGTTCAGGTTATTTCAACATCAACCACTTAGGAAAATAGAGCCCCCATTGGATGGCAGCGGCCCTGAGAAAAAAAATCAGGCAGATGGCATAAATCCTGTTAAATTCATGATCAGGAAAAAAATAATTCAAAAAAGCAAACACGATGCCCCCCAAAAGAGCAGGGGTGGCATAGAATTCCTTTGAAAGAAGAAGGGTTTTTCTGCCTGTGAGCACATCCCGGATCATTCCCCCAACAATTCCGGTACTCAGTCCCATTAATACGGCCACCGGCCTGGAAAAACCCAGAAGAATGGTTTTTTCTGTGGCAAGGACAGTAAAAAGAGCCAGCCCAAAGGCATCAAAATAAAGCAGCAGCTTGAATAAATAATCCATGAGCCGGATCATAAAAAAAGTGACGGCAGATGCGATAAGAGATATCCATAAATAGGACAAATCTTCAATCCAGAATACTGGATTCACATCAATTACCATATCCCGAAGGGTCCCCCCTCCAAGGGCTGTAACCGTTCCCAGCAGAACAATGCTGAATATATCCATGTCTTTTTTTCCGGCTGCCATCACACCGGAAACGGCAAATGCCGAAAGACCTATCATTGCAAGAATATACATTATTAATTACCTCCATTTTCCGGCCCTAATACAACAAAAAAATAAAATGGACAAATATTTTTTTATGTGGCCATGGCGCGCTTAAGGCGACCCATGCCTCCGGGGCTGATTTTTTTCTGTGGAGAATCATTATTAATGAATGGCTTTATACTTGCGCTTTTTTCCGGTATACATGGCTCTATCATGGAAAATAAAGCGTTTAAAATACCAGTGTGTGGAGATATCCACCCATTTGTTATTTACTATAATCGGCTGGTCCGATTCATAAAAACAGGTCTGTTACTTCATATGACAACCTTGCTGGGTCTTGGTTTGCTTGTGGCGTTCAGCCGGACGGCCCTGGCAGCATTTCAACAGCAACAATGGCTTGACTTTCTGATGTATGCCCTGATTGCAGGTTATGGTGCTGTTTTGCCCGTTTTTGCACAGCTGGATGTCTTCAGCAGGTACCAGAATTACAAAAAAGCCAAGGATCTGTTTCATGAAAACGGATTCAAACCCCGCATCGCCAACCTGTATGCTGCCTCCCGCTGCCAGAGGGACGCCGTGAAAATAGCCGCACAAGACCTTGGATTGCTCCGGGAAATATCCAGCCATTATGAACAGCTGGGCTATCGATGGTATCACATTTTGCCAGACTTTCTCCGGTCAAATCCGCAGATTTTCCTGAGCCGCAGATATTGGCAGAAAACTTTGTTTGAAAAAACTTATACATCAAAATATTTTCTCTGGTAAATTTTCATTGCGCCCGCACTGTCCAGCTTTCATGGGTTCCATGTTTTCCATGGGGCTGCCCCCGATAAACTGCCACGGGCAGATCGTATATTGCACCTTAATTTGCCCAGCATGAGATACAGGCAATGGTGCAAGTAATGCTTTTGGCCCGGGGTGTTGTTGTCCCCACCCCGGCACGTCTTAAATACCAAGATAAGCCTCTTTGATGTGGGGATCACCCAAAAGTTCCCGGGCAGGTCCCTCCATGGCCACCCGGCCATGCTCCAGAACATATCCCCGGTCACTTAAACTTAGAGAATGATTCACATCCTGTTCCACCATCAACACCGTGGTGCCCTGGTCTGCAATTTCACGCACTGTTTCAAAAATTTCTTTGATCAATACCGGTGCAAGCCCCAGGGAAGGTTCATCCAGCATCAAAATCTTAGGCATCCCCATGAGTCCCCTGCCAATGGCCACCATCTGTTGCTCTCCACCGGACATGGTCATGGCAATTTGGGCAGAGCGCTCTCTCAGGCGGGGCAACAGAGAATAAACATACTCAAGATTTTCAGCCTGGTGCAAACGGGCCCGGGGGTTATATGCTCCCACAATAAGATTGTCTTTGATGTTCATCAATGAAAACAGGCGACGTCCTTCAGGTACATGGATAATACCATGGTTGACAATCTCTTCAGGGGGCAACCCGTGTACCGGCTCATCATCAAAGGTAATGGAGCCCTTTGCCGCACTGAGCAACCCGGATATGGTTCGTAAAAGGGTTGATTTCCCCGCTCCGTTGCCGCCGATGATGCTGACCACTTCCCCTTCGTTGATTTTAAGGGAGAGATCAAAAATAACTTGAACATCACCGTAGAACACATCTATATCATTCACTTCAAGCAGTGCCATACTCTTCTCCTAAGTACGCTTTGATAACATTTTCATTGGATGCGATTTCTCCGGGTGTGCCTTCGGCGATTTTCTTTCCAAACTGAATCACCACAATTCTATCTGAAAGTGCCATAATGGCCCGCATGATATGTTCAATGACAAAAATGGTGATCCCAGAATTACGAAGCCCCTGGACGATCTCCACCAGTTCATCCACCTCACCGGGCCTGAGCCCTGCCATCACTTCGTCCAGAAGCAACAATTTCGGTTCCGTTGCCAGGGCCCGGGCGATCTCCAGACGTTTACGATCAGCAATGGTCAAGGCACCGGATTTTAGCTCCTTCTTATTTTCAAAATTCAAGGCTTTGAGTACCATAATCGCCTTATCTTCAGCATCGGATCTTTTGTCCGTGGTGGCAAAGGCCCCCACAGTTACATTGTAAAGAACACTTTTAGAAGCAAAGGGTTTCACAATCTGAAAGGTACGGGCAAGCCCTTTTTTACATAAATCCCATGGTTTCAGTTGATTGGTGTATTCCCCATTGAATGTGATGCGTCCTTCCGTTGGTGGATGAACCCCGGCAATACAGTTAAATGCCGTTGACTTACCGGCTCCGTTGGGTCCTATCAATCCCAGAATTTCTCCTTTATCAATATTAAGATCCAAGGTATCCACAGCGGTGAGCCCCCCAAAACGCATCACCATTTTTTCCACTTCCAGTATTTTCATGACACCTCCTTTGCCTGCTCTTCTTTGCTCAACCGATCAATAAACCTGTTATACGCCCGGGTCAGCGGCTCCTGGATTCCCCGGGGCTGATAGATCATCACCAGAATCAATATCACACCAAAAATGACCAGGTGCAGTCCGGGAAAGACGTCTCCAAAATAGATGCGGGAAAAATCACTCACCGGCCGAAGCAACAGTGCTCCTAACAAAGGTCCTGCAATGGAACCCCGTCCGCCAATGAGGGCAATAAAAGCAATTTCAAAGGAAAGATCCAGGGAAATGATACTTTTGGGATGAATAAAAAGAGAAAACTGGGCATAAAAAGTACCGGCAAGGGCTGTTAAAAAAGAACTCATTGCCATGGCAATGAGTTTTGCCCGGGCCACGTTCACCCCCAGGGCCATTGCCGCTTCGGGCTCTTCGCCACCGGCATTGAGATAATATCCCAGCTTGGACCGGGAGATAATCCAGGTAAGTACAAGTACCCCGATGAGCATGATAAGGATAATATAGTAATAGGGTTCCTTTCCCTTGAACATGAAATTTAAAAAACCAAAATTCAAAGGAGGAATCTGAAGTCCCCGGGGGCCATTAAGATTAAACGGTCCCAAAAAATCAAGGTTTTCCACCATCACTCTCATACCTTCGGCAAAGGCAATGGTGGCAAGGGCAAAATAGGCACCCCGCATTTTAAAGGTGGGAAGACCAATGAGCACTCCGATGCCCATGGAAAGGACACCGCCCACAAGCATCCCGATCCAGGGAGAAATTCCATATTGCAAAGACAAAATAGTGGATGTATAAGCCCCGACACCGATGAAAACAGAATGCCCCAGAGGCAACACTCCGGCAAACCCGCCCACCATGTTCCAGGAACTGGTAAGATACGCATAAAAATAAATTAGAATTACAATATGAAGATAAGTGGGACTTCTCATGACCAGGGGCAATCCAAAGGCAATGAGTAACAGAGCTGCAAGGGAAATTGTTTCAAATTTTTTCCGTGGGTTTACTCCCTGATCTGTCACTTTGCTGCCCGACACGCTTAAAGGCCCGGCATTGCTGCCGGAAGAGTTGTCCAAAGGGGCAAGTGTTTCATTACCAGTCATTTTTTTCTCCAAACAGTCCTGAAGGTTTAACAAACAATACAAGCAGAAACAATCCGTAAACAATGGCTTCTGTCCAAGTGGCCGTCATGAACTGCGGGCCCACCGATTCAATCAGGCCCACAATAATCCCCCCGACAATGGCACCGCCAATGCTGCCAAGCCCCCCAAGAACCACAATGATAAACCCTTTGATATCAAAGGAAACACCCACTGTGGGAAAAGTGTTATAAAAGGGAATCAAGGTGATGGCGGCGATGCCGGAGATGGCTGTGCCGATCCCAAAGGCGATATTGTAAATTTTATATTGATTGATACCGGCAAGGCTTGCGGCATCCCTGTCCAGGCTGGTGGCTCGAATGGCCCTTCCCAAACGGGTATATTGAAAAAAATAGTACACCCCGGCCGCCGTAATAAGAGCCGTGACGCATCCCCAGAGTTTGGGAACGGAAATCAGCATTTCTCCCAGTTCAAACATTTTGCCCCGCAGGGGGTTATCTTGTATGGATCGATATTGGGGACCGAAAAAAAGAAGGGAAAGGTTATCCAGAATATACCACACACCGGTGGTGACGATGATCACCGTCACCGGTTCCCGCACATCTTTTTCTGCTTTAAAAATAGGCTTGATAACAATATCCTGAAGTAGATATCCAAACAAAAACATGACAGGAATAACCACCACCAGGGCCAGATAAGGATGCACACCGGAAAGTGCCACTGCCCAGTAGGCCACATACATTCCCACCATGAGCAATGATCCATGGGCAAAGTTGATCACTTTAAGTACACCAAAAATTATGGTCAGTCCCAGGGCTGTCAATCCATAAATGGATCCCATGAGAATGCCGTTGATGGTGTCTTCAATAAAATAGAGCATTTAAAGCCTCCAGACAGGCATTGATCGGTAAAGTCCGGGATATAAGTTTCCTCATACCCCGAACCAGCGAAGAACACTCAATGATCCGTTTTTTTATCCAGACAGTCCCCGGCAAAGCTTTGACTTTCGCCATGCCAGAACCGTCTCAAAACTCAGCAAAAAAGCAAACATCAAGTGAAGGGCGATATCAGGGTTTGGGAAATACCGGAGTATATCCGACACGTCGGGCAGACTTAGGCCAGACGGTAATGCGCTCCAGCCCATTACCAATATCATTTATCTGCACCATGACCAAAGAAGCCTCTTTGTTTTGACCTTTTTCGTCAAACACCACCTTATCGTAACCAACAATCATGCCCGGGCCATCGCTCAATTGGGTGTCGGCCAGGGCCTGTCTGATTTTTTCAGGATCCAGACTGGCAGCCCTTTCCAGGGCATCTTTAATGATATACATGGCAAGATAGGCATCCACAGCCTCACCGGTGAGATTCTGTCCATATTGTTTTTTGTATTTTTCGTTGGCTTCCCTGGCACCGGGTTTATTCACATCGGTTTCCCACTCAACAATATCAAATAAATACCGGGCACTTTTTCCGGCAGCCTGGATAAAAGAAGGATCTGCATGGCCGCCGCCGGAAGAGATAAGAGCTTTTAACCTTACACGATATTCCGCCAAGGTATTGGTGAGCAAAATGGCATCGGCAGCATTGGAAACCATCATCAGAACATCGGGCCGGGATCGCTTGATTTTCTGAACAACAGGGCTTAAATCTGTGGTGGTTGAAGGATATGGTTCATTTAGCACCACTTCATATCCCGCAGCTTTTGCCAGTTTAACCCAGTTACCCGCAATACCCTGACCCCAATCGCCGTTTTCATAGACAAAGGCCAATTTTTTAATTTCCGTATTGAACTCTGCTGACATGTCTTTGATAAAAGAAAATTGATCCCGGGTCCACCAGGAGTCTTTGGCAGCAATGCGAAACACATTTTTAAACCCTTGTTCAGTGATTTTATCGGCAACGGAAACCGGCACCAGAAAAGGAACTCCATAGCGCTCCGCCACGGCGGTGGTGGGATAGGTAACAGAGGAATTCCAGCATCCGGTTAACACATTTACTTTTTCGGTATTAATAAGGCGTTCCGCTTCTCCCACACCCTTTTCAGGTTTGGATTCTGAATCAGCATAGACCAACTCAAGCTTTGCACCGCCAAGGGAGGCAATACCGCCTGCGGCATTGATTTCCGCCACAGCCATTTCCCTTGCATTTTTTCCCTGCTCACCCACAGTGGCAGAGGGACCGGAAAGGGGAATAATATTTCCTATTTTAACGACCTTATCTGCTGCAAGCAGGGGTGCACCGGGAAGGGTCAGGGTCAGACCAACGGTGACAGCCAATGTACTCATACATCTTTTCCAAAAGATCTTTTTGTCCATGAAACTATTCTCCATAAAAGGTTAAAAGGTTCATTTCCGGCACCGGATACAGCTGTAGATACACGCATCCCAACGGGAATATCTCCTTGTAAAAGAATTCCAGGGAACACGGGGGTGCCGTGCCGGAAGGGTGTCCGCCATGTTCAATGTACATTGAATAAAAGAATTTAAAGTCTGTATATACAAGGAACGTGCCATGGAGAAAAAATGGGCTTTATGGCTTCAAAGACAGGAAAAAACAACAACACATGTCAACCCCGGAAGTCAACAATGGTTGACATTGTCTCCCCTGGTTGACCGGCAAGCTTTTTTTCGTTTCTGGAGGCGCTTACTCAATGCCTGTTTGGAAATCCCCAATAGGGTTGCAGCCTGGGTTTGATTATACTCAGTGAGATCAAGTGCCTTGTCAACGGCATACTCAGTGAGTTCAGAAAGGGTTGGAAAATGCCCAAATAAAGATGCAAGGGATGCAGATTGGTCCATGGTAATGAGTGAACCGGCCCCGCTTTGGGACAAGCGATCTTTTACTGCATGGGCCGTCAGTTCAGAGGTGTTGCACTGGGCCACGGCATCGTATATATAAGTTTTCAGTTCCCTGACATTGCCGGGAAACGGATGGGCTTTGAGCAGGGGCAAAAGCTCCTGATCCACGGCGGTGATTTCTTTGCCCATACTATTTGCCGCCTCATGGATCAGGTGGTCAACCAACAGAGAAATATCCTCCCTTCGTTCCCTTAAGGGAGGGATTCGTATCAAATGCGTGCTCAACCGATAATAAAGATCCATGCGAAAGCCATGGTCTTGCCCCATGGATCGGTTCAGCTCTCTATTGGCGGCTGTAATGATGCGGGCCCGGCATTGTCTGGGTTCATCGCATCCCAGGGGATAGTAAATCCCCTCCTGGAGCAGGCGCAAAAGTTTTATCTGGGAGACCCGGCTTAAATCACCGATCTCATCCAGAAATATGGTACCGTTATCGGCCCTTTCAAGCAATCCAGAACGATGGGTTGCCGCACCGGTATAAGCTCCCTTCTCGTGACCGAAAAGGGTATCGGCAAACAAGGTATCATCCAACCCGGAAACATCCACTGCCACAAAGGGTCCCGGCACTTGACTCACATCGTGGACGGCCCGTGCAATAAGCTCTTTGCCGGCACCGGTTTCACCCATGACCAGCACCGGTTGCCCACTTGCTGCAATGGATTCAATGTAATGGAAAATACCTTGCATCACTGAATCACAGGTAATAATACGGGAAAAAAAATCGGGAAATTTAAGATGATCCCCACGGGGTATCCCCTTAAGGCTCATCACCTCGTTTCTCAGGGATTGAATCTCCAATGCATTTCTAAGAGCCGAACCAAAGCTATTCATATTAATGGGTTTGAGCAGATAATCATGGGCCCCCAGCTTCAGGCATTTCACTGCCATTGTAATGTCGGAATTGGCTGTGCAGATTATCACCGGAATGCCGGGATACAGTTCCCGCATATCTGCAAGGACCTCCTGGCCTGATTTATGAGGCATGTTCAGATCCAGAAACACAATGGCATTGGAAATGCTTTCCAGGAGTCCCATGAGATTCCTGCTGTCCTTCACCGTTTTAATGTGTTTGACCCCCATGGACTGCAAAAGAAAACTATAGGCATCCAGTTCCGACTGTTCGTCATCCACGATGATAACATGGACATCTGTATGGCTGAAATTGATCATTGAATATCCCTTTGTTCCACTGTATCGGCCAGGGGAAGAGTAATTTTTATTTTTGCCCCATTTATGTGATTTTCCACTGTAATACTGCCCTGCATTTCATTTTCCACGATCATTTTAGCCATGTACAACCCGATCCCGGTCCCAGAAGCAGTCCCTTTGGTAGTAAAATAAGGCGTAAATACCTTTTCCAGGAGATGCCCGGGTATCCCGGTGCCGGAATCCATAACAATGATCTGCACCTGATTTTTGCCCTGTTGAGAAACGGTGATATCAATGCGACCGGGCGTTTCCTCATTTCCAAGCAGTTTTTGCTTTTCTTTGATGGCATGCCTGGCATTGGAGATAATATTTACCAGCACATGGACAAACTCATTTTTATATCCAAGCACAGAAATATTTTTGTTTGTATCATCTTCATGGATATGAAGAACCACCCAGCTTTGTCTCAACTGCAATTTCATGAGATTCACAGCTCTGTCAACAACATCGTTCACATCAAAAACAAGTTTTGATTTAGAGGGTTTAAAGTATTCCTTGAAATCGTTAATAGTGGATGACATGAACTGAATCTGGGCATCGGACTCAGATACCATCTTTTCCACAAAAGCCTGATTGAGCATACCGTTATAAAAAGCAGGTATCAAACTTGCAACATAGGTGGAAAGAGCATTCAAGGGCTGTCTCCACTGATGGGCAATGGAGCTCATCATTTCACCCATGGCTGCCATTTTCTGGGCCTGACGCAGCTGATGCTCTGCATTCTCCCGCTTGGAGATATCCCAAATACTGGAAAGGGTGACCACATCCCCACCCAATTGAAGCAGCTTCATGCTCACTTCCGCCGGAAACTGAGTGCCATCCCCCCGTTGAAAAAACCATTTAAAATTTTGCTGTCTGTCTGAACAAAGCTTTTGATTAATCATCTTAAAGATTAAACGGCTCTCCTGCCCATTCTGTTGCCTTTCCGGTGAAAAATCAAGCAGGGTTTTGCCCAGAACTCTGCGGCGGGACATGTAAAACAATTCTGTTGATTTTTTATTGCATTCCACAAACACATTGCCTCGGCTCAGCAAAATCCCGTTGGTTGCCATATTAAAAATGGTATGATAACGGGTTTCCATATCTTTACGACGGCTTATTTCTCCCTTCAAATCTTTGTCTTTACCCGACAAAAGCTGTTTGTGCTTTGCAACAATGGCGTCAAATTGTCGTCTGGAAATCAAAAAAGCTGCTGCACTGGCACAAATAACCAACAGAGTCAACAGGGCCAATACCCCAAGAATCTTAAATACCATCTCCATGGCAAACAGCATGGCGGTATTTTTGGCCAGTGTATACGCCTCTTGTTTCTCCACTGTTGTACAAAGATACCAGTGAGATCCAGCCAGACTCCTATGGGAGAGGATCATCTCTTTTCCATCCATATTATAATGCCAAGAACCAGTGGATGATTTTTTAAAATGTTCCAGCACATTGGACAATGTGGAGTTTAAGCTCTGGAATTGGGTGGTCATCTCAAAAGCACCATTGGGATGCACCAGGATGGTACCCTGGTCATCAATAATAAACGAGTAGCCAGAGGTACCGATCTTTGCATTGAGAAGATTTTTTTTAAGGGTATCCAGGATGATATCTGAACTGAGCACACCGGCAAAAACATCTTTGATCCACAGGGGTCTGACAATGGCAATGACCATTTTCATGGTGGTCAAATCCTGGTAGGGATTGGTAAATGCTGTACGATTTTCCAGCACTGCTTTGCGGAACCAGGGACGTATGCGGGGATCATACCCGGCAGGTGGAATCCATTGGGAGCCCAAAATAATGATCCCGTCGGGTCGTCCAATATATACATCTGAAAAGTCACCGGCCCGGGTGGCCACCTGCAAAATCCGTTTGGTTTCCCGGGTCTCACCAATGGAGATTTCCTGCAATGCAATGCCTGTGGCATCAATGATATTCATGTGCTGTTTGAGCCACAATTCAACGGTTTTACCAAGTTCAACAGCAATGCTTTGCTGATGATTTTCAACGGTACGTTCCGTGATGATCCGGGTGCTGTTCCAGGTGATGGCAGCCAGGAGTATAATAGCCACCAGCAAAATCCCCATGAATAGATAATTTTTCTTAAAATTCAATGCTCTGTCTCTTTTTTTAATATTCCAGCCACCATCAAGATCACCCATGGAAACGGACAGGTGGAAAATGCCAATCAATCATCTATAACCAGGATTTTTTCCAAAAGGAAAATGCGCCTTTGCAGGCTCTGGATTAATCGGGATAATAATCGTATTTTTGATCATTTCTGTTAATATTGCGTCTTAGCCATGTTTGGTGATGGTGGCGAAAATTGCGCATCAGAATCGGCAAATATGTAAGTATATCAATATCTTTTCTGGGCGATAACATTAATTTGTTTCTCGAATAAGTGGTGTCAACTCTGAGCGGATGGTCGATATATTTAATCATCCATGCCCGCTCATAGGTTCTTTTTTTGAGTAGAGTATTGATGATATATTTTGCATGCAGTATAATTTTTGCAAAAAACGGGGGGATATTCACCGGGGTGGTGGAAAAACCCGGACCACATTCCCGTCGAATGGCAGGGAATAAATCTTTGTGAAGGGTACAGCCGGACTGAGATGCAAATAATATTTCAAACCGCTCCAGGCGGTCATCCAGGTCAATGATTCTCCTGACAATTTTAACCACATCCTTGCGATGAATATAAGGAAACCCGGAATTGCCCTGCCCAGGCAACATTCTTCCCACAACCGGTTTACTCCAAAGATTCATTACGCTGAACAAAGGGGGCAGTTCACACCAGTCGGTAAACACACCCCCCAGCCGCAATATAACAATCCGCATCCGATCTGAATTGTTGAAAAGCAATTGCTCACCCATGGCTTTGCTTCTGGAATAGGCTATATCTCCATAGACAGAGGATTTTTCGGTCAATGCCTCCCCCGGGTGAAGCGGCTGCAAAGCAGCAATGCTTCCGGCAAAAAGAAGTCTTTTTACCCCAGCTTCGCAAGCAATATCAATGATGTTCCGGGTTCCGAGCACATTGGTATTACTGTACTCATCATGCCATTTTTCGCCGTAATCGGTGTACGCAGCAAAATGGATAACATAGTCAATGGGCTTTCCCTGTGATGCACTTGCCTTGAATATGCAGCTAAGACAACCCGGTTCAACCACATCGCCTTTTTCCCATTGAACAGAAGGTGCAGCTGCTACCAACCTTTTTGAAGGAGTCCTTAAAGACAACCCTATAATATTATGATCACAACAAAGGTCAACACAGAGCGCAGAACCAAGATATCCGGTTGCGCCGGTGATAAGGATGGTATTTTTCATCATTGCCAGCCCCCTTGAATTGGTGAAAAGTTATTCATGTAACTATGAAACTCATACAGGTGCCCTTGAAAGAATAAAGTTTTTTCTGCCTGTTGGCACATCTCGGATCATTCCTCCAACAATTCCGGTACTCAACCCCATTAATACAACCACCGACCTGAAAAAACCAGAAAGATTGAAACTTTACCAAATTTATGACAGCAGCCTTTCTTGATACTTGACAAAATTTCCAAAAAAATGATATTTGCTGAAATCATTTTTTAACTTTTAAGAAAAGGGTTTTTTATGAGTTCATTGGAAATTGTGTCAACCGTTGCCGACAAAAGGCATAACCAATCGGCGGTGGGTTAATTTCAACTTTGTTGTGGGCAGAGTAGGATCAAAATACGGTCTGCCCGTGGCAGTTATATCTATTTCATTTTTTCCCAACCATACCGGATAGATTTCTTTCCATCGTTCCGTCGTTATTTTTATGCCTTTTCAAGGTAACACCCCTACAAAAAAGCACAACAATTTGTAAAAATAAATGAATCAATGATTTTTCTCCACAAGAAATCATTCCTTTCAACAAATTTTCAATCTGTGCGGGTCTCAACTATTCGTAGCGTTTACCAAGGCAAAGAGATCGGATTTACTCTTCAATTTGTATTATTGGATTGCAAATGCCACGGCAATACTGCTTGAAATCAGGGCAGGACATGCTACCCACACAGCTTGTAAATTTTTAAAAAACAGTAGGCGGCGAAAAGAATAATGATGATCAAAAATAATAAAAAAACAAACAATACGTCCCAATTTCTTTCCATGTTTGGATGGGATTCTTATTTCCAGAATCATTTTGACAATATTTCCAGTGATAACATGTTTCCAGCCAGAATCATCGGAGTACATAAAAACAATTTTCTTATTGGCCGGAACAATAAAGAGATGCTCGTTACCTTGGCAGGACGACTCAATTATCACAAGGACACGCTGTTTCCAGTTATAGGGGATTGGGTTATAATAACGGACAAAGTCATTTGTGATGTATTACCACGAAAAAATGCTTTATCCAGGGGAGCTGCCGGCACACACGGCAAACAAGATCTACTGCCTAACAAAAGACAGGTAATTGCAGCCAACATTGACACGGTATTTATCGTAAGCGGCATAGACAATGACTTTAACATACGCCGCATAGAACGATATCTTACACTGGTTTATAATTGTGGCTTGAATCCTGTGATTGTTCTTACCAAGGCAGACCTTCATCAAGATCCTGAATCTTATGTGGGTGAAGTTGAAGAAGTGGCATTTGGTGTTCCTGTGCACCTGGTATCGGCAACAGATCCATACGGGTTAAGTTCTTTAGAACCCTATTTATCAAAGGGCAAAACCATTGCCATGCTCGGATCTTCCGGTGTTGGCAAATCCACACTGGTGAACAATTTTTATGGAAAAAGCATTCAGGCCACCAAGGTAATAAGCAAAAGCGTGGGAAAAGGCAGACACACCACCACCAGCCGTAGCCTTATATTGATGCCCCAGGGCGGTATGGTAATTGACAATCCCGGTATTCGGGAAATCGGTTTCTACGATGATGAAGGGGGGCTGGATGTCACTTTTCCAGAAATTGAACACCTTGCCAAGAGATGTCGTTTCCATGATTGCAGCCATACGCATGAACCTGGCTGTCAAGTGCTTCAAGCACTAAGCACAGGATCCATAAAAAAAGAGAGGTTGGATAGCTACCAAAAGATGAAACGCGAATTGGCATATTTATCTGACCGACAAACTAAAAGTGCAGACCGAGTGGAAAAAGAACGTTGGAAAGGCATTGCTTTGAAAATAAAAGCCATGAATAACAAAAAAAACAAGCGCCCATAAAAAAACATTTTTGCCCGGGGAGAGGCAAAGCCCATTCCCCGGGCCCTTCGATTTCAATCGGCACGGGCGGTTTGTTGAGCCTTAAAACCTATTGAAATGGTTTTTGAGTCGTTTAATCAAAAGTTCATCAGCATGCGAA
Organism: Desulfocicer vacuolatum DSM 3385; assembly: GCF_900176365.1. Classification (GTDB taxonomy): domain Bacteria; phylum Desulfobacterota; class Desulfobacteria; order Desulfobacterales; family Desulfobacteraceae; genus Desulfocicer; species Desulfocicer vacuolatum. Next base: position 25,639 of record NZ_FWXY01000015.1, read on the forward strand.
GCGTATCTGTTATAACTTTTGATTGAAAGGTGAGCGCAGCTTTTCAATTTCAAGCTCCTTTAAAATACAAAAATATCATTTTGGCGTATCTTTTGGGGTATCGCTGAAGGGTGACATAAAGCAAGTATGTTTCTTAAATCCCGGAGACAGCTGGAACATCCCATCCAATGTAAAGCATAAAGCCGAGATAATTGAAGACTCTGTGGCCGTTGAGATTTTTTCACCATGCAGAGAGGATTACTTAAAATTTTTGAGTACCGACGATATCTGCTGACCTATCCAGTTCCTCTGGACAATGCAATTGGCGGGCCCACCCGCTTGGTGCCATCGAATATGTGTTGCTTTAATTTTTCATCAACATCAGAAAAACTGATAAACCTTGTTTTATTTTGGATGCATTGCGACAAAGCATATAAAATTAATAGCGGTTTATGAGGCGCTCTTTGTCCACTTCTCTTCCACATTGTGACTTTATCAAAAATAGATTTTATTGTAACCATATCCATGATTAATAATCAGCCCGCTCATGCCTGTCTAAAGCCTCAATTTTTTTATTATTTTAATCGATTCTTCTTTTTCTGTATGATATCCTTCAGCCAAAAGCGTATCCAGTTGTTTGTTCTTCATCTGTTTAATCCGAAGGGCCACCGAATCAGCTATCAGTTGACTTCTTTTTCGAGGACCTGCCATTTTTGTGAATTTCTGGACAAGCTCAACCGGCAATATAATATTTAGCTTGATTTTTCCAATATTCATGATTATTTCCTAATTTTTAAACGCACACATCATATGTATAAAAAAGAATGCTGTCAAGATTTTAAAAGGCACCATTAAAAAGGAGAACCGAACAATGACACGTATAAAAAATTCGGGACTAAATGTTCTATAAGTACCCACACATATATTCTTTAACATTCATTGGATAGATATTATTGATATTTCAATATTTTATTTTGAAAGATATGTGAAGAAACATACACTCGGGTACTTATATCCCCCACAGCGGTGGGGCGTTGCCGGTGCTGTAACACCTGACACGTCAAATGACTTTGAATATCCCTTCCGGCACCCAATACCATTTTCAATCTTCGTTGTGGGCAGAACCGGATCAAAATAAAATCTGCCCGTGGCAATTATTAAAAAGGAAATTATCATTTTATGCGTATCGCCACAACCCACACCAATACAGATTTTGATGCCTTGGCCTCTTTGGTGGCGGCCACTTTTTTGTATCCCGGAACCCTTGCGATTTTGCCCAGCCAAATTCGTCCCAATGTAAGGGCCTTTCTTTCACTACACCAGGATTTGTTTCATATCGTACCGCGCAAGGGTTTTGAATTGGACGCAGTGGAACAACTTGTTGTGGTGGATGCCAATAATTGGGGACGCTTGGATCGCATGAAAGAGTTAAAAAATCGGGATGGACTGAATATTCAGATATGGGATCATCACATGAAAGGCGGAAACATTAAAGCAAATTTTCTGCAAATTCAGAATATTGGAGCCAATGTCACCCAAATGCTCGAAACAATGAAGGCCCGGGACTGTGCCTTTTCACCCATGCATGCCACTTTGTTTCTTCTTGGGATTTACGACGATACCGGCAATCTGTCCTATCCGTCGGTGACTCCCAGAGATGCAGTCATCACAGGATTTTTACTTGAGAACGGAGCAGATTTAAACGTTGCATCTGCTTATCTTTTTTCCTCATTTGATGATGGCCAAACTGATATCCTGACCCAGATGCTGGGAGAAGATGAGGTGTTCAGCGTAGGGGGATTTCAAGTGGCCGTATGCAATGTGGGGCTTGAGTGTGGCTCAACCATGCTTGCCCCTGTTGTCACCAAATATAAAGAAATCAAAGGAGTAGATGCTGTTTTTGGGGTGTTCCAGCTGGACAGCCATAGCAGCATTGTCATTGCCCGAAGCGGGCATCCTGATTTGGATGTGGGGCAGATCATTCTAAGCCTTGGGGGAGGAGGACACCCCGCTGCGGGGTCAGCCATGATCAAATCCGGGGATGTATCCACCTTGTACACCCGGGTGTGTGATCTGGTGCAGGAGATGGATCGCCCCAAAATGACTGTTGAAAAAATTATGTCAGATAAGGGAAATTGCCTGGAACCAGATACGAAATTAGAAGAAGCTGCCACCATTCTGAAAAAGGAACGCCTTCATGCTGCTTTGGTTGTGGATAAAGGCAAATGTCTGGGCATTTTGAGTCAAGTGGAAATGAGTAAACTCAAACGCGCTTCCCAATTTGCCTCTCCAGTCAAGGCTTTTATGCGAAGGAATCTACCAACCATTGGCCCCGGGCAAGGAATTAAAGAAGCTTTGGAGCTTCTTTCTGATACTGGGGTCCCCCTGCTGCCGGTGCTCAGAAAGGGGGAGTTGATTGGCAAAGTAACAAGGACGGATTTAATGTTACAAATATACGATTTAACTTAAAAGACAGGTGGGGTGGCGACCGGATATTTACTACCAAGATTTTAACTTTTCTGTCGAGAAGCCCCCTTCCGAATCAAAAATTCGGAAAAAACATCGTAATCATTAAGAATCAAAATTAAAACCGTTTGTCATGGAAAATTCAGTTTCGCAACACCTCTATTTCTGGTACAGGGTGTTTTGATTGCAGTGCCGCCACCACAATTTTATGGAAGCATTTTTCAGCCGTTAACAGGTTGGCAATGGTGTTGCCGGTTTCCTGTGCTTTCTCATCATCGGCTTTATTGAGTAATGCCACACACTGCGAATCAGGGGCCTGGTTTTGGGCTTTTCGAATTTCAATGGCAAGCAGATCAGCCACGGCAGCTTCTGTGACAGGACTGTTCAAGGGAAGACCGGTTTTTTTTGAAAAAATTTTTGCCCGGTGGACATGGGTGTCGTCCAAAGGATGGCCAATGGCATCCAGACCGGCCACTATAATGAGGTACTTTGAAGTTTCAGGAACCACGGGTTCATGTTCAGCCGTGGCTTTCAACGGTTTGCGTGCAGCACCGTCCGCCTCAACAATGATCCAGTCAAACAGGCCGGATTGTTGAATTTGATCTATGATTTCAGGGGAAAATCCAACCAGTTTTTTAGTACGTTCATCAATCCTGCCGGCGGCAGACAGGTGATGATGATCTTGTAATTCAGCGGTAAACTTTTTGAGCAGGGTATCAATGGATTGTGTGACCAGGATTTTTTCAGATTGAGAAGGAGCAGGCATAAAAATTTTTGTGGTTGTGGTGGTTAATACCCTAAGGTTCAATGGGCTGGATTCAAGCTCTTTTGCCAGTTTGAACATCAGGGTTGTTTTTCCTCCTGCCCCGATAATTGAGATGATGCCTTTTTTCTTGAGTTCCAAAATGGAGTTAAGATCGGTCATGACAGTCTTCCTGGTGGCGTATGCTGCTCGGCCCTGTTTGGCCTTTGATGCAACGCAGTAGGTGGGCCAAAAGGCAAGCTGTTTCGTTTAAGTTATAAAATTTGCGGTCCTTAATTATATATTTTTAAAATCGCCTCAAGCACAGCCCCGCCAAGTGCCCTGGATTTGTCAGAAAGGGTATGGCAAAATGATACCTCACCCCTGGGGTCAATATCTCCAATCTTCTGCCCCCTTCCAACCCGGGTGCCCGGTTTGATCAACCCCCTGATTACCCCTGAAACTTTAGCCGTGACCGGATGTCCGGCCACCATGGCGACAACCTGCCCCTTTGTAACTGCCATGCCGATATCGTATTCAGATTCAAAGGTGCCGCCCATGGGAGCCCTTAATATCCGCTCCATGGTAAACCCGTCAATATTGCCGGGGATACCGGTATTGGTCAGGGCGGTCCCCTGATAAATCACCCGCCCCAGATTGTGGCCCCGGTGGGTTTCTATGACCATGTGCACATCCTTTCCAGCTTCAAATCCGGGTCCCAGGCCAATGACCAGGGGCGCTTCCCCAAGGGATGTACCAAGGTTTTTTTTGGCAATGGTGGCGTCAATCACCACATGGGGGGATAACTTTTTGATGGCATCCCACTTCGGATCCTTGAGCACGGCAATGTGATGCCTGTCCCAGGTGGATTTGATCCGGTTCAGATCCTCAATTTTTTCTGCTGTAACTCCCTCCACCACCTTTGTGTTGCAGTACAGGGCTTCACAAAAAGAGACACTTCTTCGTATGGCCAGGGGCGCATTTTTTTCCATCATGAACAGGTTTTGTATATTGGCCTGGAACAGGCGCCAGGCAATACCGGATGACTGCTCGCCCGCTCCCTTGATACCGATAATAAGATCACGTATTTTAATATTATTTAATTTCAAGTGGGCATCTCCCATTTTTTCTCATTTACTGAAGAACTGCCATGGGCAGACCGTATTGGGGATTTGGCCTGCCCACAACAAATATTGAAAAAGTGAGGTGCGATAGTACCCAGCACCCAGTAGCCAGCAGCCAGCACCCAGCACCCAGCACCCAGCACCCAGCACCCAGCACCCAGCACCCAGCACCCAGCGATCTTAATCGGATTCAATGCTTTTTTCAATGGCCGTAAAAATATTCTGGTACCCGGTGCACCGGCATAAATTTCCGGCATGGGCTTTTCGAATATCTCCAGGGCTGACATTTTTGCCCTTACATTTTTCCACAAAAGAGGTGGTGGCCATGATGAAACCCGGGGTGCAGAAACCGCATTGAACCGCCCCCTCATCCACATAGGCCTGCTGAACCTTTGACGGCTTGCCGTCCCTGGCTTCACCTTCCACCGTCCGGATCTGTTTTCCATCCGCCCACAGGGCAAGGTAAATGCAGGAATCCACCAGCACATCATCCACCATGACAGAGCAGGCACCGCACTCGCCCACACCGCATCCCTGCTTGAGGCCGATAAGCCCTAAATCTTCCCTGAGGACCTCGGCCAGTGATTTCCGGATATCAACCCTAAGTCTCCTTTCCCGGTCGTTAATAGTGAAAGAGATTTGTCTGAAATGTCCATCTGTCATGGTAATTCCTCCCCGGCCCGCTTCAATGCCTTGATTGTGGCCCTTTTTGCAAGTTCGGTGATGATATTCAACCGAAATTCTCTGGAAGCCCGCCAGGAGGTTCTGGGGGTCACCTCTTTGGTCACGGCTTGGGATATGTCCTCTATCAACCTGGATGACAGGGCCTGGCCCCTGGCCATATTTTCCGCCCTGGGGCAGCGCATGGGCACAGGCCCTGCCACACCAAAGGCAATACGATAATCCTGTAACCTGCCGTTTTTTGTTTTCAAATTAACGGCGCAGCCAATGGTGGCAATGTCCATGGCATTGCGCATGGCATATTTATAATAACAGCCAAACGCATGATCATGGTTTTCTGAAGAGATTTTAATGGCTGTGAGAACGTCTCCGTGTTTAAGGTCCACCTTGCCCGGACCCAGGTAAAAGTCTGCAATGGGAATGTCACGACTACCTTTAGAGCCCTTAACGGATACTACCGCATTCAGAGCAAATAAAGGCGAGGCGCTGTCAGCACTGGTGACGCCGTTGCAGATATTGCCGCCAATGGTGGCGATATTTCGAATCTGGGGGCCACCCACACTTTGTGCGGCATCCACAAGCATGGGGATATGGGTATTGATGATATCGGATTCAATCACCTGGGAAAAGACTGTACCCGAACCGATGACAATGGTGTTGTCCCCATCTTTTTTAATAAAATTCAGCTCTTTGAGGCCATGGATATCCACCAGGTGTGAAAATTGTTTTTTGCCTTCCCGAAGTTTGATCAATACATCAGTGCCGCCGGCGATGAGTTTTGCATCGGGGTTTTCCTTTAAAAGGGAGATGGCTTCTTTAACTGAACCGGCCTTTTTATGACTTGAAATGTCAAACATTATCGCCTCCTTTTTCATCAATAAGGCCATGGTCTTTGAATGCGGTGAACAGGGTGTGGGGGGACAGGGGTAAAGAGTTGATGCAAAGTCCTGTGGCATCCAGAACGGCATTTCTGATGGCCGGAGGGGGTGAAATCACGGGGGGTTCCCCTAAAGCCTTATTGCCGTAAGCCGAAGTTGGTTCAAATGTTTCCACAAAATCATGGTGAATGGGGGGCACATCGGTAAATGTGGGGAATTTATAATCCAGTAAATTATTATTGTATATATATCCCGTCTTTGGATCAATGAGCAGCTCTTCGGAAAGGGCCGCTCCAATGCCCATGAAGGCGCCGCCGTGGATCTGCCCCCCGGACTGGACCGGATTGATGATCACCCCGGAGTCGTGGACACTGATCATCCGGTTGATTTTAATTTTACAAAGGGGGATGTTTACTGTGATATCCACAAAGGTACAGCCAAACACCGGGGCGTTTGTGGTGGCTTTAAAAGAGGCTTCAGCCGTAAGCTGGCAGCCACGCTCCTTGTGATAAAAGCTGTCAATGGCCAGGGTTTTCATATCCATGACCTGTGCGCTTTTACGGGTATCCACGATATTACCGTCCACAATATCCAGGCCGGCAACATCGATATCTGTCATGACTGCGGCATGGTCCAGTATTTTTTCCCGAAGATCCGTAGCTGCCCTGAACACGGCATTGCTCACCACATAGGCCTGTCTTGAAGCATAGGCCCCGGTATCAAAGGGAGTGACATCGGTATCCTGGGCCTGGACCACCAGGACATTTTCATAGGGAAAAGAGAGGGTCTGGGCCACCATCTGGGCCACCACCGTGTCGGACCCCTGCCCGATTTCAGTGGCACCCACCATGACATGGACCGTGCCGTCCTGATTCAGGGCGATTCTTGCACCTGCAATTTCAACACACACAGGATAGGTGCCCGAGGCATAACTTAAGCAGGCCAGGCCCAGCCCTTTTCGCACCGGTCCGGTTTTAAATTTTTCATACTCTTTCTTTTTTTCACCCCAGCCAATAAAGTCTCTGCCCTTTATCAGACAATCGGCAAGGCCGCAGCTGAGTATTTCTTTGCCGGACAACAGATTTATATCACCCTGGCGGGCAACATTTTTCAGCCTGAATTCAACGGAATCCATGCCTATTTTCCTGGCCGCATCCTCTGTGGCGCATTCAAGGGCGTAGATGATCTGGGGCGATCCATAGGCTCTCATGGCTCCCGCCACCGGCGTATTGGCATAAAGGGTCCGTGCATGGAAGGAGGTTGCTGCCCTGGGATATAATGAGCTTTGCTTACTGCCGCCGGCAGCTGCAACGGAATGGCCGTGGGAGGCATATGCGCCGGTGATGGAAATGGCATCCATGTGCCTGGCCACAATGGTACCGTCATTCATAACACCTGTTTTAACATCAATATAAAAGGGGTGCCGGGTCCGGGTGCCGATAATACATTCCTCCCGGGACAGGTTGATCTGAACGGCCCTGCCATTCAGTTTAAGGGTCAAAAAAGCCACCATGGGCTCTAAAATAACATCCTGCTTATTGCCGAACCCTCCGCCGACAAATGGTTTTATCACCCGGATACGGCTCAAGGGAATATTGAGAACCTCTCCCACAATTCGACGTGCAATATGGGGAATCTGGGTGGATGAAACAATGACAATCTTATCAAGATCATCCATGTAGGCATGGGAAATATGATTTTCAATATGACAATGTTGGACCATGGCGGTGCGAAAACTGCCCTCAACCACATGATCGGCCTTTTCAAAGGCCTGATCCACGTCATTGCCAAAGGTATAGGTGTGTTCACCCACAATATTGGATGACCCTTCATGGATCTGCCTTGCATTTTCTTCCAGGATATCTTCAGGAAGGATAAGGGGCTGATACTCATCATAGGAGACCTCAATAAGTTTGAGTGCTTCATTGGCCACCAGTTCGTTCTGGGCCACGACAATGGCGATTTCATCTCCCATGAACCGGACATCCCGGGTCAGCAGAAGACGGTCTGCCGCATCCTTATGATCCTCTGTCAGGGCCAGGGGGTGACCGGCGGTGGGAAATTTATTTTCAGGAACGTCTTTATAGGTGAATACGGCATGGACACCGTCAAGATTTTCAGCCTTCTTAGTATTTATGGCGGTCACCCGGCCATGGGCAATGCTACTTCTGAAATATTTTGCCACCAGCATATCCGGATGATAAAAATCTTCGGTGTATTTTGCACGCCCGGTGACCTTGGCCATTGCATCAACACGATTTACTGATTTACCGACTGCCATGATTGACCTGCCTTTCATAAATAACAGCGCTACAGTTTAATGCTCCTTTGGACCGCAAATTTTATTCTCCAATCCATAAGCTATCAAGTTTGATAACTTATGTAAAAGTTTTTTATCAATCACCCGGCCGGTGACCTCTGCGTTGTCCAAAAGACAAATTCCTCCTACTGCACGGTCAAAACTTGATTTTAGGATTGCCGATTTCCAAAAATGCCGTGGTGAAATACTCTTCGCAATCTATCATCCTAAATCTTAGCCTTGACTATGCACTACCCTCCACAAAGGGGACATGTCGGTAACCGACTCATTACGTCCTCGCCATATCCTTCCAAGCTGATAAAGTCTATCTCAACATAGTTTGAATACACACACAGCCCCGCTGAACAGGATCAACACATACCCTGACAAAGTTCAGCATCAGGCTGGATGAGATACACCACACCAACAAGAAGGAGAACACCATGCTGAAAAGATTTCTGAAAGTAGGCCAATCAAATATCAATTCTGTAATAGACCAGTTGGAAGATCCCATAAAAATGACAGAACAAGGCATAAGGGATCTCAAAAAAGACCTCCAAGCAGCCATGGAGAGTCTGGCTCAGGTAAAAGCCATGGCCATGAGAACCAGAAAAGAAGCCAATGCAAAACAAAGACCTTGATACGAATTACCTGTTTAATGTTGGAGTTAACGCTGGCTATTGCAACCATTGTTAATCTACGAGCGAGCATCAACGCCTTCATTCAGCCGCTTTTCAACGGCATTGCAGATGAATTTTGACCTATCAAGCCCTTTTTGGTCTTTAAGAGCTTCGCCAACTCTATTTAACAAATCAACAGGGATCATAACATTAATTCGCTTTTTAGGGCGGTATGCTTCCATTGCTTTTTCCGTAGGCGTCACAGGAAAAACAAGCTCACCCTCTTTTGCCTCTGCTTGAATTGCCTCAAATCCTCTTGGCTCCTGATACTCACGCCCTTTACGTCCAAAAACCAACATGGCACTTAATGCGTCCATAGCCATTTCAAGAGCTTCATCAATATCCTTCCCACTGGTATTCACTGACAGTGCATCTGGGAACCGGACACCCCATTCGTCTTCCATTGGATAAAAAATTGCATAATATCGTTGCATGATAATCCCCGTTTGAGCTTTATTTGTCTGCTTGTTTTAATATTGTTTTGGCTAATATCTCTTTGACGTTTGAATGCCTTGGCACAGTAAATCTATAACCATTTTTGCTTTCCCATATTTCATGATTAGCACCTTCACCGATGAAAAAAGCCCCCTTCTTCTTGATCTTTTTGATCAGTTCATTTTTTTTCATGTGCCCCCTTTTCTCATAACTATATTTATACATACGTGTGTAAATCTTGTCAATATTTTTTCCTTGCTCTATGTCTGTAAAAATTCTGGTTATTTTTATTGACCTGGCAACAGCCGTGTCAGAGTTTGGCGCTGCTGAAAGCATATTTGATCCCGCGCCCAAGAAGACTTTTAGGGCCGTCATCCTCAAAGAGCTGTACGTGGGACGATCCACCAATAACTACGGTTATCTGACGGCTATAATGAAGGCTGAAGGGGTGGTGGCTGTGATGGTAGGCAAACAGACCGAAATGCGAATGTACCGAAATATAGACAACGTTGATGATCAAAAAATAATGATGACATCGACCACGCAAATCGCAAACCATTTGATCTTTTCATGATTCAGGAGTACGGTGACCCTTGAAACCAATGGACTGGATCAAAATGGGAGGAGCTGTCTTGGGTAATCAAACTGTGGTCAAGAATAATTTTGCTGTAGTCTCACCCAACTTTTCATTCATGGCTGAATATGACGAAACCTTGTATAAATGTGCCATCCAAGCCGAAAGGTTCATCTTTGAAGATCCCAACACAACTCTATACAAACTGCGACAATTTGGTGAACTCCTGGCCCAAAACATTGCCGCAAGAACAGGGATCAACATCACCCCTGAAGACAATGCTTTCAGAACCATTCAAAAGCTTGAAGATAACGGTGTCCTGACGCCAAAAGCGACTCAGATATTGCACAGCATCAGAAAAACGGGCAACCAAGCGGTACATGAAATGAAGGGTGACCCGAGTGAAGCCCTTCATTGCCTTAGAATGGCAAGGGAACTGGCCATCTGGTTCCATAAGTCCTTTTCTACTTCACCTGATGCCAATCTGGGACCATTCATCCCCCCGCCAAATCCAAAAGAAGCTGAAACAGACCTGGCCAAAGAGCTTGATCAACTCAGAAAACAGCTTGCCAAAACAGAAAAAAGTGGCATCAAAGCGGCTGAAAAAAGGAAAATTGCAGAAGAAAAGGCCAAAGCCTTATATGAGGACCTTTCAGCTGCCATCTCCCTTGCCCAAGAGACAGAGGAACAACGGGATGAGGATAAGAAACTCTATGAGGAATACATTTCTGAACTGATCGCACAAAACGTGAAACAGCCTGTTGACCTTGCCAATACCAAGAAAAAGGCTGACAAGGCTGACAAGGAAATCGCCCTCAACGAAGCAGATACCAGAAAGATCATAGACCAACAGCTCAGGGATGCTGGCTGGGAAGCAGACACCCAAAATCTTACTTACAAAAAGGGAATTCGTCCTCAGAAGGGAAAAAATATTGCCATCAGCGAGTGGCCAACATCAAAAGGACGCGCAGACTATGTCTTTTTTGTCGGGCTTACAGCAATTGCCATTGTTGAAGCCAAGAAAAAAGCTCTGGATGTTTCCAGTGCCATAGAACAGTCAAAAAGGTACAGCATTGAATTTCAAACTGGTGAAGGATGGGAAACAGCCGGTGGGCCATGGGAAAAATACAAGATCCCCTTTCTCTTTGCGACCAATGGACGCCCCTTCCTGAGGCAGCTGAAGACCAAAAGTGGTATCTGGTTCCTGGATGGCAGACGATCTACCAACCTTGGTCGCAGCCTGGAAAGCTGGTACACCCCAGAAGGACTCAAAGGTCTTCTCACCATAGATGCAAAAGCCTCTGAGGGAAAGCTTGCAACAGAACCCACTGACTACCTGGGTCTCAGGGACTATCAATTAGATGCCATCAAAGCTGTGGAAAAGGCAATTTCTGAAGACAAACAGGCCATCATGCTTGCCATGGCAACTGGCACAGGAAAAACCAGGACCTGCATAGGACTCACATATCGCCTGGTCAAAGCCAAACGATTCAGGCGTATCCTGTTTCTTGTGGATCGTACCTCCCTTGGTGAACAGGCACAAGATGCTTTTAATGATGTAAAGCTGGAAAACCTTCAATCCTTTGCTGATATCTATGACATCAAAGAACTGGGGGATGTCAAGCCAGAGGATGACACAAGGCTTCACGTTGCAACCATCCAGGGAATGGTAAGGCGTATCTTGTTCCCGGCAGACAACACCCCTCCCCTTCCCGTTGATCAATACGATTGCATTGTTGTGGATGAGTGTCATCGTGGATACTCCCTTGACCGTGATATGACAGAAGGTGAACTGGTTTTCCGCAGTGAAAAGGACTATATTTCCAAATACACAAGGGTCCTGGACCACTTTGACGCTGTCAAGGTCGGTCTTACGGCAACACCAGCTCTGCACACCACAGAAATTTTTGGCGAGCCAGTCTATACCTATTCGTACCGTCAAGCTGTCATTGATGGCTACTTGATTGACCATGCCCCTCCTATTGGCATCAAAACAAACCTGAATACCAAGGGAATCACTTGGGAAAAAGATGATGAGATGCAGGTGTACGATAAATCCACAGACCAAGTAAACATTGTCAACGCCCCTGATGAAATCACCATGGAAGTAGATAAGTTCAATACCCAAGTCATCACTGAATCTTTCAACAGGGTGGTTTGTGAGGAATTGGCAAACCACATAGATCCGGGTCTGGAAGGAAAAACCCTTATATTCTGTGCCACTGACAACCATGCAGATTTGGTGGTGGATCTGTTAAAAAAGGCTTTCAAGGATGCATATGGTGAGGTGGATGATAATGCTGTGGTCAAAATAACAGCCGCTGCCCACAAACCGCTCAATTTGATCAGGCGCTATAAAAACGAAAGACTCCCCTCAGTGGCGGTAACCGTTGATCTTCTCACAACGGGAATAGATGTGCCGGAAATCGTCAACATTGTTTTCATAAGACGAGTTAAAAGCAGAATACTCTATGAACAGATGCTTGGAAGGGCCACCAGGCTTTGTGAAGATATTGGCAAAGAACATTTCAAGATATATGATGCCGTAAAGCTCTATGAAGCCTTGGAACCTTATTCCACCATGAAGCCGGTGGTTGTGAACCCCAGTATCAGTTTCACACAACTCATTTCTGAACTTACTGCAACGGTCAATGAAGACCATCTCAATGAGATCAAAGATCAAATAATTGCCAAACTCCAGCGGAAAAAACGTAATCTCAAGGATGAAGACAAAGAGACCTTTAAAGGCTTAACCCAAATGGGGATAGAAGATGCCATAACCAAAATCCAGTCGTCTTCTGGAACAGAGGCCAAAAAATGGTTCTCAGATCTCCCAGAGATTGGTGAGTTCCTGGACAATGCCAAAGCCATGATCAAAAATGCAGCATACCTCATCTCTGAGCATGATGATAAGGTGATAGAGGTAGAATATGGGTATGGAGATCATGAAAAACCCCAGGACTATCTTGAATCCTTTGAAGAATATATCAAAACCAACAAGAACCACATCCCCGCCCTTATGACAGTCCTCACAAAGCCAAGGGATCTGACCCGTAAAGACTTAAAGGAGCTCAAGTTTTTGCTGGACAAAGAGGGGTATTCTGTGACAAATCTCAGGTTTGCCTGGAAGGGTGCAACCAACGAGGACATTGCCGCTTCCATCATTGGTTTTGTAAGGCGTATGGCTTTGGGAACACCGCTGATCCCCTATGAGGAAAGGGTGCAACGGGCAATCAAAAAGATATTGGCCAGCAGACCCTGGAAAGAGCCCCAGCGAAAATGGCTTGACCGCATTGGCAAACAACTCTTAAAAGAGACCATTGTGGACAAAGAGGCCCTGAACAAAGGGCAGTTCAGGACGCAAGGTGGTTTTAACAGGCTCAACAAGATATTTGACGGAAAAATGGAAGAGGTCCTGGATGAGATCGGTGAAGAACTCTGGCAGGATGCGGCTTCTGCATAAGCTTTTGCTTGCATAAAGGATTATTGGAAACACATGGCAACAACCCAGGATATAGTTCAAAAACTTTGGAATCTGTGTAATGTTCTCCGGGACGATGGTATCACCTATCACCAGTATGTCACAGAACTCACCTACCTTTTGTTTCTCAAGATGGTCAAGGAGACTGACAAAGAAATACAAATCCCTGAAGGCTACAGATGGGATGACCTTAAGGAAAAAGATGGGGTCGAACAACTTGATTTCTACAGAATCATGCTGGTTCGTCTTGGTAGTGAGGGTTCTGACCGAGTTCAGGCCATCTTTGCCAATGCAACCACCACCCTGAGACAGCCCAAAAACCTTCAAAAACTGGTACAAAGCATCAACGATATCGACTGGTACAGCGCCAGGGAAGAAGGGCTTGGCAATCTCTATGAGGGCCTTCTTGAAAAGAATGCAAATGAAAAGAAAAGCGGTGCAGGGCAATACTTCACCCCCAGGGTTCTCATCCAAACCATGGTCAATCTTGTGCAACCCAAGGCTGGTGAACTGATCCAGGACCCGGCAGCGGGTACGGGTGGTTTCCTTCTTGTTGCGGACAAATATATCAAGGATCAAACTGATGACCTTTTTGATCTGTCAGAGGCTCAACAAAACTTTCAGAGGCAAAAGGCTTTCAGCGGGGTTGAACTTGTACCTGATACCCATAAGCTTGCCCTCATGAACATGGCCCTCCATGATATTGAAGGTCCCATTGTCTCCGGTGACACCCTGAGTCCCACGGGTTCCCGCCTTGGCAAGGTGGATGTGATCCTGACCAACCCTCCCTTTGGCACCAAAAAAGGGGGTGGTAAGCCCTCCAGGGACGACTTCACCTTTCCCACAAGTAACAAGCAATTGGCCTTTCTCCAGCACATATACAGAGCACTGAAGCCCGGTGGTAGAGCTGCGGTTGTTTTGCCGGATAACGTCCTGTTTGAGGATAATACCGGTCAGGATATCCGGGAAGACCTGATGGATAAATGCAACCTGCATACTATTCTACGACTTCCCACAGGAATCTTCTATGCCCACGGGGTAAAGACCAATGTTCTTTTCTTTTCAAGGGGTAAAACCGATAAGGGCAACACCAAGAAGGTTTGGGTCTATGATCTCAGGACCAACATGCCCTCCTTTGGCAAAAGAACACCTTTGACCAGAGAACATTTCAAAGAGTTTGAGGATGCTTTTGGTGATGATCCCACGGGTAAGAGCAAGAGGAGCGATCAAAGAGAAGACGGTCGGTTCAGATGCTTCTCCCGAAAAGAAATCAAAGCCCGTGGGGATAATCTTGACATCTCCTGGTTGCAGGATGAAAGTAATGGGAATGGTGAGGCGCTGCCGAAACCGGATGTACTCGCTGCTGAGATCTTGGATCAACTGCGGATAGCAATGGAAGAAATAGAAGAGTTATCAGAAATGCTGGGGAATGGAAATGAATTATAATGGGTAAAAACAAATCTCTATTGCCTTCGGGATGGACCGTTTCCAAGTTCGGGGATATTGTAAAAGTTCAAGGTGGATATGCTTTCAAAGCAAAAAAATTCACAGATTCTGGGGTACCTGTGATTCGCATAGGAGATCTTCGAGATGGCAACGTAACAGTCTCAGAAAAGACAGCGTTCCTACCATCAGAAACACTGGAAAATCACCCGACAGTCCAACTAAAAAAGGAGGATATATTGATGGCGCTTTCCGGTGCAACCACTGGAAAGAACGCAATCTTTGACTTGGATACACCTGCACTTTTGAATCAACGAGTTGGCAGATTCCTTCCGTATTCATCAGAAAACATAAACAATGGGTTCTTGAAATTTTTAATCAAAAAGGTAAGTGAAGGTGTATTGGAGCAAGCTTGGGGAGGAGCTCAACCCAATGTCAGCCCAACAACCATCGAAAGCAACTCTATCTCAATCCCCCCACTCAACGAACAAAAACGCATTGCCGACAAAATAGAAGCCCTCCAGGCCAAAAGCAACAAGGCAAAAAAAGCGCTGGAGACAGCCAAACCACTTCTGGACAAACTAAGGCAATCAATCCTGGCAGCAGCTTTCCGTGGAGATCTGACCGCAGAATGGCGCAAGAAGAACCCTGATGTCGAGCCCGCTTCTATTCTGCTTGAACGTATCCGAGTGGAACGCCGCAAGAGATGGGAAGAAACCGAACTGGCCAAGATGAAGGCCAAAGGTAAGGAGCCTAAAAACGACAAGTGGAAGGCCAAATATAAAGTGCCTGAACCGGTTGATGCTACTGGTTTGCCGGAGTTGGCGGAGGGATGGTGTTGGACAAGACTTGATGATATTGGAACTTGGTCTGGTGGAGGGACACCGAGTAAGAATGTTTCCTCATACTGGGAAAATGGCAATATCCCTTGGATTACGCCCAAAGATATGAAAAAACTATTTGTTTCAAATTCCATAGATAAAATCACAGCAAGTGCTGTCAAAGAATCATCTGCAAAAATAATAGCAGAGGGATCTCTTCTGTTTGTTGTAAGAAGTGGAATCTTAAGAAGAATCTTGCCTCTATGTACAAATACAGTTCAAACAACAGTAAACCAAGATCTCAAAGCTTTGACTCCAGTTTCTTCTTTAGCTGTTGAATTCTTACTCTATGCTGCATTAGCAGTTGAAGGTAAGATTCGGCATCAGTGTGCAAAAAGTGGGACAACCGTTGAAAGCATTGATTTCAAAAAGTTAAAAAATTTTATAATACCATTACCCCCCAATGGAGAGCAACTAAAGATTGTTAAAAGAATTGATCAAGGATTTCTTAGCATTGAAAAGATAAGTACATCTTTGATTTCAAGTGAAGATCGGATTTGTTCTTTGAATAAATCTATCCTTGCCAAAGCCTTCCGGGGAGAACTTGTCCCCCAAGACCCAACAGACGAGCCAGCGTCAGCCCTCCTTGACCGTATCAAAGCGGAACGTGAAGCCATGACGTCAAAAAAGAAAATAACAAAAAAACGAAAACAATCTACTTGACGTCAACTATAATAACTGTAGGTCCAGCAACGTCTGAGCCTGCTTTCTTCCATAACCGCCTAAGTCCAGGGAATCGACATGCAAAGAAAAAAATTCGGAAAAACCATCAGAATCTTTCTCATGGACAGCATCCCGGACGGAAGAATGGCCTGTGAATTGTCAAACTGGTCAGGAAAAGCCTACAAGATCCCCAGAGGAATGATCAAGGAATGTTCTGATCGACCTGAACTGAATAGCACCGGGGTCTAGCTGCTTTTCGGTAGAGACGAAGAAGGAACATCAAAGAATGTGGTCTACATAGGTGAAGCGGAAAATATCTACAAAAGACTGACCCAACACCTTAATCAAAAAGACTTCTGGCATGAAGCTGTTGTGTTCATCAGCAAAGATGATAACCTGAATAAGGCCCACATCAAATATCTGGAACACAGGATGCACGCGATGGCATGTGAGGCAGATAGATTCGGTATCACCAATAGCTCAGTCCCCACTCTCTCCTCCATCTCAGAGCCAGACATGGCAGAAATGGAAGAATTCTTAGATAATGCCACAATGATGGTGTCCATCCTTGGTTACAAACTTTTCAAAGAGTTAAGGAAAGAGGAAGATAAGACAGGACATCAATTTCATATACATGCTGCAAGAGGCGCTAACGCCACAGGAGAATCAACATCGGAAGGATTTGTGGTCTTCAAAGGGACTATCATTGCAAAAAACATGTGGATTCGTGCCCGACATCTATACTCAAGCTCAGGCAGAGGCTAATGGATCAGAATGTCATTGTGGAGGAAAACGGAAAACTCATCTTAGCGTCAGATTACCTTTTCTCCAGCCCTTCCACTGCCGCCGGTATAGTCATGGGAAGAAGTGCCAATGGTCTGATAGAGTGGAAAACCAAAGATGGTAAAACCCTGAAGAACATAGAGAATGAATGATTATCCCACCCCCCCTACCCTTTAGAAATAAGTTACAAGGTAATCATCATGAACAACCAGTTAAACTTGGAGACATATGTAAAATAAAATGATAATAATTCCAATCCATATATTCTTAGATGATAAGCCGACCAAGATTCCCAAATTCTTAGATGAAAAATATTTTGGAATAAAGCGTAGAAACATTCTAAATTCAATAAATAAAAAGACGTCCTTAAGTGAGGCCTCAATAAAAAATGCGTATGGAAAACTTTCCTCTTCTTGCGATGACATTCCAGGATTGAGGATGATTTCATCAGAAGAAGAGTTTTCAGAAACTTTTACAACCTTGAATCCGTTAAAACTATTAGACTGTATCCAAGACGATTACTCCCGATACTATAGGCAGATAGTAAAAGAGATGTTTGAACTTGACGCTGATCTTGAGTGCGAAATTGAAAAGATCAAACTTCAGCCACCAAATATTCAGGTTGAAAAGTTCATGAATCTTCTATTGGATAGGAAATTCCCATGGACAATGTACGATGACAACTTGTTCGAAGACTCTGATGATGCAATACGAAATATCCAAATAACACTCCGCAGAATCATTGTAGATGCTTTGTTTTATATGCTTGCTGCTTATGACATTGAGTACAATCATCACTTTTCAAAACATCTGCACGGTGATAAACTGGTTTTTTTGATTTATCTGCCTTTTTATGAAGGAAATACCTTACAAAATCCATCAAAACTATGGTTGAATAGATTAAAAGCATTAAGTGGATTTAAAGAGATCAATAACTTTGCCACTGCTATCCCTCAATTAGGAGTTCCCCCCAAAAATAAAGACACCCGAAGTCAAAAAAGAATGATGCAAAAATGGATAAAGGGTAAAGACAAACAGCTTCCATCATGGGAGAATGTCAACTCGATATCAGAAGTTGTTATAAAATCAAACAACGTAGATGAAAATAATATTGAGTTGTATAAAGAACAAGGTCGAAATACGTATGCCCATGTGAAAATATTTCAAATACTATTGAATCGGCTGATGGTTGATGAAAGCCAGGAACTGTTTGGCATGGACAACAAAGGGGTTGTTGAGTTCTTTGAACGATATCTTTATTGGCACAATTATCATGCCGTTATGTTTATGGAAAATCAGCACTAACACCCGCTCATGGAGTTGAAAAGATGTTAATGCCCGGCTTTATTTGAGAAGGCTAATCGTCCAAATAATCCTCATTATTGGGGTTATGGGCATCTGCCCAATCATCCATATCTGCGTCGTTGTTCGGGTTGTTGATATCAGACCAAAGATCTAATTCTTCTTGAGTCGAGTCATGTGCCATGATTAAGTTCTCCTTTTTTCTCATTTCTACTAATTGTTATTGTCGGCTTGTTGTTTGTCATAGATGCTTTGTGCTTTAGCGGCAAAACTGCCTTTGGGTATACTTCCACCATGCTTTCTCGCTGCTGCTCTCTGGATACGGATCACGTCTTCTCTTGTAAAAGATGTTGGTTTACTCAAAGATAATCTCCTTTTCAAATTACCGTTGTTGATATATAGGGAAGGTTCAATTCCCTGTACCTGATGGGAGATATATAATATCTTCAAAAGCTGATCCAGGACTCTACCTGGTAACGATAAAAACCAGCCCAAAACAAATCCTCAACCCACCCCACAAGGGGGGACATGTCGGTTCACCACTCATTACGTCCTCGCTATATCCAACCAAGTTGATAAAGTCTATCTCAACATAGTCTGAAAAGACACACAGCCCAGCTGAACAGGGTCAGCACACACCTTGATAAACCTCAGCAACAGGCTGGATGAGATACACCACATCAACAAGAAGGAGAACACCATGCTGAAAAGATTTCTAAAAGTAGGCCAGTCAAATATAAATTCCGTAATAGACCAGTTGGAAGACCCCATAAAAATGACAGAACAAGGCATAAGGGATCTAAAAAAAGACCTCAATGCAGCCATGGAGAGTCTGGCCCAGGTAAAAGCCATGGCCATGAGAACCAGAAAAGAAGCCAATGCAAAACAAAAACTGGCAGAGGACTATGAGAACAAGGCAAAGCAACTCCTCCTAAATGCCAGTAAAGGCGCAATGGATACAACAGAGGCAGAAAGACTGGCAACCCTGGCCCTGGAAAAACAGGCAGAGCTGGCATCAGAAGCCAAAAGACTCGGTGATGAGGCAACAGGTCATGAAACCATGTCAGCAACCATCAACACCAGCGTGTCAAAATTACGCTCCACCCTGACCACCTATGACAATGAACTTATCACCCTCAAGGCCAGGGCAAAAACAGCGGCATCCACAAAAAAAATAAATGCCCAGCTCTCCACCATAGACTCATCGGGCACAGTTGCCATGCTGGAGAGAATGAAAGAAAGAGTTGAGGAAGAAGAATCATTGGCATCGGCCTATGGGGACATCCTTGACCAGACAAACACCACAGACAATGAAATAGATAAGGCCCTTGCAGACAAAACACCCAAGGGATCAGCCATGCTGGAGGACCTCAAAAAACGCATGGACATAGAAAAATAGACCACCCATGGAATAAAAAACCATGTCCCCCCGGCAACCCATGCACACAAAGCATCAATACGCCGGGGGCTACTGGCTAAAAAACAAGAAAGATGGTATACTGAGAAATTCTGTACAGGGATAAATTCGGAGATGGATCAGAAACCCAATTGAAATAAGGAAATAAAGCAGAAGCCCCGGAGCTTGACCGGAGAAACAAAAAAGGCCTTCAACAAATTTTGCTGAAGACCCTTGAGTTTAATGGTACGCCAGGCAGGACTCGAACCTGCGACCTACGGATTAGAAGGCCTTTGAACATGGAAGCCATCAACTCAATAAGCATCCAAGGACTTGTCAGATGGGCATTGGCATTCTACCCAGCATAATGGGTTTAAACAAGAGATCAGACAAACCTTGAAATAGGAGGGGATCTGTATTACATGTGTATAAGAGTTATGTCAATAGAGGAGACACCAACATGTTATCAGTAAGATTACCTAAAGACCTTGAAACAAGGCTTGATTTCTTGGCAGCACAAACAAACCGCACAAAATCATTCTATGCTATAGAGGCATTAACACGCCACATTGAAGAGCTGGAAGATATTTACCTTTCTGAAAAAGCCTACAAAGAATTTTTATTGAGTGGTGAGGAAGCCCTTTCAGCAGACGAAGCAAGGAAGACCCTTGGCTTATAAAATCAAGTACACCCCCGCCACATTAAAGCAGCTTTCAAAACTGGACAAACCTATTGCAAAAAAAATAATGGATTACATGGACGACAGGGCCGAACATCCGACTGGGGCAGGAAAAGCTTTAAAGGGAAATCTCAAAGGCCATTGGAGACACCGGGTCGGGAATTATCGGGTTATATCATTTATTGACGATGACGTTTTGACTGTATTGGTGGTCAGAATAGGTCACAGGAAAAACGTTTATCACAAGTAGCCCCCTGTTTCAGGCTTGTTGTCTCAATTTCAACAGCTATATCAAAACACTGTTCGATCAAAAATACGCCATAGACAGGCATCTTACTTTCAGTCTTCAATTCTCGTCACTATCAGAAGAACAACTGGAATTGCTACAAAATGCGGGAAACCTCCCCCAAAATATACATAACTACATCGAAGGATTCGATACAGGTTTGAGTGACGACGTGTACAAAAATGTCTCGTATCTTACGGAGAATTCGCCGGAAAAGAGCTAATGTGTCCTCTGAATAGTGGTGACAAGCCAGATGTCGAAGCAATCAAAAGCCACTATAACGAGTGGAAAAATCGCTCGGACATCTGACAGAAAGCAGGAAGAGCCAGCGCTAAAAGGCTCCACACAAAGGAAATATAAATGGCTCCAATTCCATTACAAGCCTTCCCCAGACAATGAACACAGCCAGAAACACCTCCCCACGACCTCAACAAGGAGGACATGTCGGTAACCCACTCATTACGTCCTCGCTATATCCATCCAAGTTGATAAAGTCTATCCCAACATAGTCTGAAAAGGCACACAGCCCAGCTGATCAGGACCAAAACACACCCTGATAAACCTCAGCAACAGGCTGGATGAGATACACCACATCAACAAAAAGGAGGACACCATGTTGAAAAGATTTCTAAAAGTAGGCCAGTCAAATATAAATTCCGTAATAGACCAGTTGGAAGACCCCATAAAAATGACCGAGCAAGGCATAAGGGATCTCAAAAAAGACCTCCAAGCAGCCATGGAGAGTCTGGCCCAGGTAAAAGCCATGGCCATGAGAACCAGAAGAGAGGCCAATGCAAAACAAAAACTGGCAGAGGACTATGAGAACAAGGCAAAGAAACTCCTCCTAAATGCCAGCAAAGGCGCAATGGACACAGCAGAAGCAGAAAGACTGGCAACCCTGGCCCTGGAAAAACAGGCAGAGCTGACATCAGAAGCCAAAAGACTCAGTGATGAGGCAACAGGTCATGAAACCATGTCAGCAACCATCAACACCAGCGTGTCAAAATTACGCTCCACCCTGACCACCTATGACAATGAACTTATCACCCTCAAGGCCAGGGCAAAAACAGCGGCATCCACAAAAAAAATAAATGCCCAGCTCTCCACCATAGACTCATCGGGCACAGTTGCCATGCTGGAGAGAATGAAAGAAAGAGTTGAGGAAGAAGAATCATTGGCATCGGCCTATGGGGAGATCCTTGACCAGACAGACACCACAGACAATGAAATAGATAAGGCCCTTGCAGACAAAACACCCAAGGGATCAGCCATGCTGGAGGACCTCAAAAAACGCATGGACATAGAAAAATAGACCACCCATGGAATAAAAAACCATGTCCCCCCGGCAACCCATGCACACAAAGCATCAATACGCCGGGGGCTGCTGGCTAAAAAACAAGAAAGATGGTATGCTGAGAAATTCTGAACAGGGATAAATTCAAAAGATGGATCAGAAGCCCAATTGAAATAAGGAAATAAAGCAGAAACCCCGGAGCTTGACCGGAGAAACAAAAAAGGCCTTCAACAAATTTTGCTGAAGACCCTTGAGTTTAATGGTACGCCAGGCAGGACTCGAACCTGCGACCTACGGATTAGAAGTCCGTTGCTCTATCCAGCTGAGCTACTGGCGCAAACAGGATGTGTATATATCAAAATTAACCGATCTGTCCACAAAAAAAAACTTTCACTGCAAAAAAAATTTTTTAATCGAATTTTATCCCCATTTGGTCTATGATGATACAAATTGTGCGTCACCTCTTAAAGATGCACTAAGAATAGGCGGTATTGGGATTCCAGGGTCATTTTATCATGCCCTAAATATAAGGTTGAGAAAAGAATGGTTCAAAAAGAGAAAAAAAAAGACAAAGCCAAACCCAAAGCTGCAACCAAGGCCAAAGCAAAGCCTAAAGCTGCAACCAAACCCAAAGCAAAAAAAAAGAAAATAAAAGGTAGTGCATCAGCGGTTAGAAGGGGCTACCTCACCCCAGTGGACAAAAAAAATCCTGTTTCCACAAAAGCCCTTGTAAAGTCAGATCCGCTACAAAGCTATCTTGCGGAAATCAACCGGTACAGACTGCTGACCCGGGAGGAAGAAAAAGATCTTGGCACAAAGATCCAACAGGATAACGACAGTGATGCCGCATATATCATGGTTACTTCCAACCTCAGGCTGGTGGTAAAAATTGCCCTGGACTTCCAGAGGATCTGGATGCAGAACCTGCTGGATCTCATCCAGGAGGGCAACATCGGCCTTGTCCGGGCCGTTAAAAAATTTGATCCGGACAAGAATGTAAAATTTTCCTACTATGCCTCTTTCTGGATCAAGGCATACATCCTCAAATTTATCATGGACAACTGGCGTCTTGTGAAGATCGGCACCACCCAGGGCCAGCGCAAACTGTTTTTCCGCCTGAAAAAAGAGAAACAAAAACTCATTGAAGAAGGCTTTGATCCCCGACCCAAACTTTTGTCAGAACGCATGGGGGTTTCAGAACAGGAAGTTGTGGAGATGGATCAACGGCTGGACGGCTGGGATCTTTCCCTGGATGAACCCCTGCGGGATGATTCTGACACCGAACGCATTGAATTTATCAATGTGGAAACAGACTCCACAGAAGAGCGGGTGGCCAGAAAAGAGATTGAAGATATCCTGCACCTGCGGGTGAATGAGTTCAAGCTGACCCTTAATCAGCGGGAACTGGATATTTTTGAAAAAAGAATTTTCTCTGATGATTCTCTAACCCTCCAGGAAATCGGGGAAATCTACTCCATCTCCCGGGAACGGGTTCGACAGATTGAAAACAATATTATAAAGAAAATGAAAGAGTATTTTAAAAATGAAATGCCGGACTTTGCAGCCTATGACCACTCCCAGGTGTAGCGGGATACAAGAAAAATGAACACAATGAAAAAAGCGTTATTCCCCCCCCTGCTCCTGTTGACCATCTTTGCCATGGCAGGGGGGTGCACCCCCCCGGCGGTTTCCACCCGGACACCAGCCATGGAACCCCTTGCCAAGGCCACAGTCCCCGAAAAAGAGAAAGGGTCTGCTTATTATTTCTATATGCAGTCGGAAATCCACAAACAAAAAAAAATGTGGGATAAGGCCATCTTTTTTCTGCTCAAGGCCATTGAAATCGATCCAGACTCCGTCCATCTTAACCAGGAGCTGGTTGTACTCTATCTCCAGAACAAAAATCCTTCCAAAGCCATTGAAACCGCAGAGCAAATGGTCAAAGAGCACCCGGAAAATGTTGTAGCCCTGTCTCTGCTTGGGAAATTAAAACTTCAGCTGAAAAAGAATACCCAGGCAAAGGAGATTTACCAGCAAATTATTCACCTTGATCCGGATAACCGGAACGCTTACATTGTGCTTGGCTCTCTTTACATGGAGCAGGGAAGTATTGATGAGGCGTTTTCTCTGTACACCAAGATGGCCCAGCATTTCCCTGACGATTATGTGGCATATTTTTTTCTTGGCAGAATACATGCCATGAAAAACAATACAGAATATGCAGAAAAAGCATTTAAAAAAAGCATCTCCCTGAACCCGGATCTCATTGAGCCCAGATTTGAGTTGATCTCCATTTATCAGTCAGATCAGGAAGATGAGAATCAAACAATTGCCTCACCCCGGGTGATTCAAATTTATGAAGAAATCCTTGCCATGGATCCCCAGAATATCAGAGCATCCCTTGAGCTGCCCCTTTATCTTTACCGGACCGGACAAACAGATGCTGCACAGGCAAAGCTGGCTGCATTTGGGAAAAAACACCGGCATGATCCCGGCCCCTTTATGCTGGCGGCCAAGGAATTCATCGGCAATAAAAGATATAAAGATGCGGTGATCATATTCACCGGCCTTTTAAAAGGTGCACCGGACAACTCATCCCTGCATTACATGGTAGGATTGTCCTGGGATGCCCTACAAGAGATCAACAAAGCCATTTCCCATTTCATGAAAATCAAACCGGAATCAGAACATTATAAAAAGAGCATTATTCATATTGCCTATCTTTACAATGAAAATGAAAAGCCGGAAAAGGCCCTGGCATTTTTATTGAAAAAACACCGGGAACTGCCCAATGATTCTGAGATTATCTCCTACATTGCAACCCTTTACGAAGATCAGAAAGCCTATGAAAAAGCCATTGAAATGCTGGATAAAGGGCTTTTACTCTACCCGGAAAACAGCGACATGCTCTTTCGTTACGGCATTGTCCAGGACAAATGGGGTAACAAAGATAAATGCATTAAAACCATGCAGCAACTCATTGAGCTGGAACCGGAAAATGCCACAGCCCTGAACTACCTGGGGTACACCTATGCTGATCTTGGCATTGAACTGGATCTTGCTGAAACATTGATTAAAAAAGCCATGGCATTGACCCCGGATGATGGATACATCACCGACAGTCTTGGGTGGGTGTATTATCAGAAAGGAGATTACCTCCGGGCCATTGAATATCTTGAACGGGCCATTGAACTATCTGAGTATGACCCCGTGATTGCCGAACATCTCGGGGATGCCTACCAAAAAGCAAATATGCCCCAAAAAGCCCTGGAAATATATAAAAAGGCCCTGGAAAAAGCCGGGGACAATAAAAAAGAACTCATAAATAAAATTAAAACCGTGGAACTGTCTCTCCACGCACAGCCTTGAACCGTTCCCGGGTGGCAAAAGGCGTAATCAAATCAAAAATAGATGCCCTGCCCCCCAAAAAACAGATAAAAAAGGAGCACAAAATCTTCCAATGAAAAAAGGGCTTAAATGTACGGGTAAGTTCATGGTTCTCCTGCTGTGTCTTTGCCTTGGCACCGGCTGCTCATTCCTGGACAAAAAACCGGCAAAAGATATCAAGGCCCGGCACATGGCCACAAAAGTTCAAGATACAAATCGTGACATTGTGACCTCCAGGGGAACGGGGAATCTGATTCTCACCCGGAACGAAAAAACAGAACACTATCGCATGGCCTGGGTGGCCCAATGGCCCCTGTGCCTTCGCATGACCCTTCTCTCCTCGGGCATTCCGGTGGAAACCATTGCCGCCAACGGAAAATCTGTTACCCTTGTTTCCCACACAGGACAACACGCCCCCCACACCATAAACCGGGCCAACCCCTCCCTTGTCAAAATCATCTCCCTGCCGGTGAGGCTTGGTGAAATCATTGCCCTTCTCACCGGGAAAATCCCCTTAAGGGGATCAGAAAATGTCATCTGGCAAAGGGATGGAGACACTGCTTCCACCCTTATCTTTAAAAACTGGATGGGAGCCCCCACGGAAAAGATATTTTTAAATAAAAACCGACAGGTTGTGGATTATTGGCAACTGGCTTCGGGCGGGCCTCCGGCAATAAAACTGCACTTTGATGAATTTAAATCGTTTAACGGATATACCATTGCCGGAAAAACAATTTTCACAGACAACCGGAACCGGAAACTTGTCCTTGAAATCACCGCCTTTGCCCCCAATATCTCCCTTAAAAACAAGCCCCAAATCTTTCACTTGACAGAATCAGGATAATGATCATTATTTGTAAGTTATGAGTCATAATGCCGATGTCAGACAGGGTGCTCACAACACCATTTTTCAGAAGGGTTCTGTGTCCGGCACCGAACTCATGTATTGAATTTTTCCAGGAGATAAAAAATATTATGCTTTACGACAGCGTGGACCAGGCAAAGAAAAAATCATCAGGATGTCCTTCCCAGTCCCCCCAGGCCAAACAACAGCAGCAACAGGAAGAGCAGATTAAAAGCTCTCTTTCCAAAATTAAAAACAAAATTTTTGTCCTGAGTGGAAAGGGCGGTGTTGGCAAAAGCAGCGTGTCTGCCAACCTTGCTGCAAGCCTGGCCCAGAAAGGCTTTAAAACCGGATTGATGGATGTGGATCTGCACGGTCCCTCCCTGGCCCAGATGTTTTCCATAAAGGAATTGCTGGATGTTGCCCCCGACCAGCAGCTTTTATTGCCCAAAAAAATCAATGACAACCTGAAAGTGGTTTCCATTCAGGGACTGATGCAGGATAAAGACCAGGCCATTATCTGGAGAGGCCCTGCCAAAACAGGTATGATCAAACAGTTCGTGGGTTCCGTGGACTGGGGTGAGCTGGATTTTCTGGTCATTGATGCCCCCCCCGGCACAGGTGATGAGCCCATTTCCGTGGTTCAGACCATCCCCGATGCCCAGGCTGTTGTGGTGACAACCCCCCAGGAAGTGGCCCTGGCAGATGTAAGAAAGTCCATCTCCTTTTGCCGCACAGTCAAGATTAAAACCCTTGGTATTGTTGAAAACATGGGTCCCTTTAAATGCCCCCACTGCAATGAAATCATTGAGCTTTTTAAAAGCGGCGGCGGAGAAGCCATGGCCAAAAAAGAAGGATTGACCTTTCTGGGTTCCATCCCCTTTGACACAGAGGTGGTTAAATCAGGAGATGCCGGTTCACCCGTGGTCATGGAAAATCCTGACTCAACTTTTTCCAAAGCCTTTGAAACCATTGTTGAAAACATCACAAAGCAGCTGTAAGTTAAAAACGGTGCTGCCATGAATGAGCTGACAGGGTGGATGAAACAAAGTCTTGATCAACGGGAACACGACCAGCGCTCCCCCCTGTCGGCATTCAGTGACAATGCCGTCAGAAGAACAGACAACACCCACCAAGACCCCGATTACCGCCAGGCATTTTGTGTGGATGCCGACCGGATTTTAAATTCCCTTGCCTACACCCGTTACATTGATAAAACCCAGGTTTTTTCCCTGATCAAAAATGATCATCTCTCCCATCGGGTCCTCCATGTGCAACTGGTGTCCAGGATTGCCAGAACCATTGGCCGGTATCTGGGCCTCAATGAAGATCTCATTGAAGCTGTGAGCATGGGGCATGACATAGGCCATCCCCCCTTTGGCCATGATGGAGAGCGCATTCTCTCCCAATTGACGCAAAAACATGGGGCAGGCTTTTTTCATCACAATGTACAGTCCATTCAGTTCCTGGAAAACATAGAACGCCATGGCCGGGGCTGGAATCTCACCCTGCAGACCCTGGATGGCATTTTATGCCACAACGGCGAAGTGCATTTTCGACAGATCAAACCCCTTCGAAATAAAAGTTTTGCAGATTTTGACACCACCCTTGAATGGATGAAAAAAACGGAAAAGCCGGACCAGATGCCCATGACCTCCGAAGGATGCGTGGTGAGAATGGCCGACACCATTGCCTACATTGGCAGGGATTTTGAAGATGCCATACGCTTAGGTCTTATCACCCGGGAAGATCTGCCGTCCATTTGCGCATCCACCCTGGGCAACAGCAACGGCACCATTGTATATACCCTTGTCACAGATCTCATTGCCAACAGCATGGGCACCCCCCATGTGGGGTTCAGTGAAAAAATATTTGAAGCCCTGCTGGCATTTAAAACATTCAACTACGATCGCATTTATAAAAACCCCCTTATTAAATCCCACCTCAATGCCGTTGAAACCATCTATCATCACCTGTTTGAAAAGCTGCTCAAGGACCTTGATGATGACAACCAAAAATCCAGTATATATAGTCGATTTTTAAAAGGTGTTTCCAGGGAATACCGGGAAAAACACACCCATGCGGAAATCGTAAGGGACTTTCTTTCCGGCATGACAGATTCATTCTTTTTAAACCAGGTGCCACCATCCATGAGACCCTGCCACATGGAGATGCCGCTGCATGTTTAACAACAGAGGTTATCGTGCCCACTCCAATCGCCAGGGGCTTACACCCTTTACTGTCACAGTAAAGGAAACCAACCTGCATATCCAAGCCAAAAAAGATCTTACCCGGGAAGCGGTTAAATCTGTGTTAACCTGCCGGGGATACATAGAAAATCATATTTTTGCCCATCCTGACTTTTCCACCGCCTTGGTTCCTGTGCGGCCCATGGCCCATGCCCCTGAAATTGTAAGAGAAATGATGGATGCCGCCATAAAAGCCGGGGTGGGTCCCATGGCGGCCATTGCCGGAGCTGTTGCCCAGTACACAGGAAAAGCTCTTTTACATTTGTCAGACCAGGTAATTGTGGAAAACGGCGGGGATGTGTTTCTGAAAACAGATTCCGCCACCACCCTTGCCATATTTGCCGGAAAATCCCCCCTGAGTATGAAAGTAGGGGTAAAAATAGCCCCCCGGGACAGTGCCTTTGCCCTTTGCACATCCTCCGGCACCATTGGGCATTCCAAAAGTTTTGGCAAGGCCGATGCTGTCACCATATTGTCAAATTCCTGTCCCCTTGCCGATGCCGTTGCAACGGCCCTTGCCAACAGGGTCCAAGATGAATCTGATATTCAAGGGGCCATTGATATGGGAAAAGAAATTCCCGGTGTTGAAGGCATCATTGTCATCAAAAAAAAGAAACTGGGGGCCTGGGGAGAAATGGAACTGGTGGGCCTTTAAAAAAGGCATTTTTATGCCTTGCCTTTTTCTTGCAACGCGGGATTTTTCCTGATATGGAAGATAGTCTGCCATGCTCGGAAAAGGGCCTGGAGAAATGGACACAACAAGTGATAAATATTGGGCTTGGTTAAATAAATGTTTGGGTAGTGCCTCATATTCGCCTGTTTGGGGCTGCGTAGGCATACCAATGTTATGTGAGCAGCCCCAAACAGGTGAATATGGGGTGTTGACCGAATATTTACAACGAATATTATAGATCTATATAAGGAGACACCTTATGTGCGAATCAAACGTATTTTTAAAAAAACAAGACGGTACAGAAACCCTGATAATGGAAAATGTTGCCGCCATCACTCCCTTGGGAACAAACACCTTTCTTTTAAAGGGATTATTGGGCGATCGCCAGGAAATCACCGGACGAATCGAAGACATTAATCTTATGGCACACAAAATTGTGCTGGTTGCCGTCTGAGGGGTTTAAAATCAAGAACTATCTTAAAACCCTCGCCACCGCTAATAACCTGCCCATGTGCCATGAAGGAACCTGGTGTTTTTATGAGGGAATGCTCCTTTGTTCCTGGGCCAAATGGTGGGCAGATTTTGCCTATCGAAAAAGCAGCCACGAAGGCCTGGACATCGGCATGTACCGGGATATTAACAACAAAACCGTCTGGGTCACTGATCAGCTGAAAGTGCCTGCCATGGCCCGGGGAACGGTGCTCAATATCTGCCGGGATTTTCTGGGGAAATCTATTATTGTTCACCACCGGGACTGCCCGGAGAACAACGCCAGGTTTATTATAATTTATGCCCATACAAGACCCGGTCCTGACATTATCCCGGGAAAAACTGTGAACAAAGGTGATATATTGGGAACAATTGCAGACACCTCCAACCGAAAATCAAAAATTCCCTGTCACCTTCATATATCCATCACAGAGGTTCCCGACACCATTAATAACAGACGCCTGAACTGGGATCTTTTTGCATCTCCTGCTCCCATGGGGATTAATCATTATAACCCATGGATGTTCAAGCTCAAATGAGCCCTGAATTTCCATTTTGTGTGTTTTTGCAAAATCAAATACCTGGAAAAAAGATTGATTGAAAAAAAAACACAGTTGATCTATTATCCAGATACATTTCATCAATGGCGGCCACGGGCAAACCTTGTTCTGACTTTGGTGTGTCCACAACAAAGCTTGAAAATCCGTTAATCTTACCGGAATTTTCTTCTAACTGCCGCGGACAGACCTCATATTGCGCCTCGGTTTGTCCACAACGAAGTACGAAAGAGTGTTAGCCTTGCAGGCTCTTTCTGTATAACCGCCACGGGCGAACCGTATTCTGATCCGGCTCTGCCCACAACAAAGCTTGAAATACACCCCTGATCTGCGGAGTATTTCATATAAAAAAAATTATGTTAATTTGCTAACCAACCGGAGATGTCGAATGAAAAAATTTAAGCTGTTTTTGGGGTTGATTGTTGTAATTTTCATTGCGCTGCTGATATATCAAAACAGAGAGTATTTCCTTGCACAACAGGCATTGTCATTTAGCCTTGGTGTGGAAACCTGGCACTGGACAGCACCACCGGCTCAAAATGTGGCCTATATGGGAGGGTGTCTGTTGATCGGTCTTCTCTATGCAGCTTTTATTTCATTCTCATTAAAGCTTAAATCCAAAAAAGCGATTAAGGCTCTCAACGCCGAAAACGCTGCCCATGTTGAAGAAATCGCCCAGTTGAAAAAAGAGCTGGACAAGTATGAAGCAGATCCCTACCAGAAACCCCGGGTTGCATCCGATGACACCGAAGATACAGAACAGGACGTTATAGAATTACCACACCAGGAAAAGGAGGTGGATGCCTGATCGATCATTCCTTAGTTCTGATCGCCATTCCATCCCTTTTTGATTGACGCCATGACCGAAAAAAAAAATACCCCCATGATGGAGCAGTTCCTGCGCATCAAAGCTAATTATCCCGATGCCATCCTGTTTTATCGCATGGGGGATTTTTATGAAATGTTCCAAGAGGATGCAGTAAAAGCCGCTGCCATCCTTGAAATTGCCCTGACCTCCCGGAATAAAAACAAGGCAGACGCCATTCCCATGTGCGGTGTTCCCTTCCGGGCTGCTGACACCTACATTGCAAAACTCATTGAAAACGGCTGCAAAGTTGCCATTTGTGAGCAGGTGGAAGACCCGGCCCAGGCCAAAGGTCTTGTACGCCGGGAAGTGGTCCGGGTTATCACACCGGGCATGATTTTAAATGAGTCCCTGCTGGACAAAGGCTCCAATAATTTTCTGCTGGCCCTGGCACTTTACGACGGCCGGGCCGGTCTTGCCTGTCTTGATATTTCCACCGGCACCTTCAAGGTCACAGAAACCCAGACCCAAAACGGCCGTATCCCTGATTTACTCATGGACGAAGCCCTGCGCATTGATCCCAGCGAAATCCTGATCAGCGTAGCCCACAAACAGGAACCGCTTTTAAATCCCCTGCGACGGGCCTTTTCCCACCGCCAGATCACCTACATATCCAAGGACGCTTTTTCCCCTGCCACGGCACGCCACACCCTTATTGAAAAATTTAAAACCCGAAGTCTCAAAGGATTTGGATGTGATCATCTTGATGCAGGCATTTGCGCTGCCGGTGCCATCATCCATTATGTCAAAGAGACCCAGTTCCATGACACAGATCATGTATCCACCCTTCTTCCCTATGTGCTCAACAGTTATCTCATCATTGACGATCGCTCCTGTCGCAATCTTGAGCTGTTAAAAAATATCCAGACCATGGACAAAAAAGGTACGCTATTAAGTATTCTGGATAAAACAGGCACAGCCATGGGCAGCAGAACATTAAAACACTGGATTCGGTATCCCCTGAAAGACAGACAGGAAATTAACCTTCGGCTCACGGCAGTGGAAGAGGCGGTGGCAAAAGCACCCCTGAGAAAACAGCTCCGGGATCAGCTGAAATCCTTGTATGACCTGGAGCGACTGGGCAGTAAAATTTCCATGGGGCACGGCAGTGCCAGGGATCTTGTGGCCTTGAAGAACTCCCTTTTAAAACTGCCCCGTCTTTTTTCCCATCTAAATCAATTTACCTCTCCTTTGTACAGCGGAGTGACCATCCCGGACCGTGATGCCGTGGCATCGGATCTCACAGAACTTGCCGCAGCCATTGACAAAGCCATCAGAGAAGATGCCCCCCTGCCCCTTAATGAAGGGGGCCTGATCAAGGACGGATACAGCAAAGAGCTGGATGAACTCATAGAAATGTCCCGGGACGGCAGGCAGTGGATTGCCGGGAAAGGGCTGGAAGAAAAGGAAAAAACCGGATTAAGCTCCCTTAAAATTAAATATAACAAGGTGTTTGGATATTTTATTGAAGTCAGTAAAATCCAGGCCGCATCAGTACCGGATCATTACATCCGAAAACAGACCCTGGTCAATGCCGAGCGATTCATCACCGATGAGCTTAAAAAAGTAGAAGCCGATGTACTCACAGCCCAGGACAAGCGGGCCGCATTGGAATATGAAATCTTTTCCCGGGTCCGGACCCTTGTTGTAAAAAAGACAGGGGCCATTTTAACCATGGCATCCTTTCTGGCCACGGTGGACTGCCTGCTTTCCCTGGCCCAGGTGGCAAGGCAAAATCAATATTGCCGCCCGGAAATAAATGAAAATCAGACCATTTCTCTGGAGCACGGCCGCCACCCGGTGGTGGAAAGGCTCATGCAGGGGGATCGTTATGTCCCCAACTCCATTGACATGGACATGGATGAAAACCAGGTGATGATCATCACCGGCCCCAACATGGCAGGAAAATCCACGGTACTTCGCCAGGTGGCCTTAAGTGTACTCATGGCCCAGATCGGCTCCTTTGTTCCGGCAAAAAAGGCATCCCTTTGCGTTGTTGATCGCATTTTCACCCGGGTGGGGGCCCTGGATAATCTTTCCCAGGGCCAAAGCACTTTTATGGTGGAGATGGAGGAAACCGCCAACATTGTAAACAATGTGTCTGAAAACAGCCTTGTGATACTGGATGAAATCGGGCGGGGCACAAGCACCTATGACGGTCTGAGCATTGCCTGGGCTGTGGCAGAATATCTCCACAACCTTCAAAACAGAGGGGTTAAAACACTGTTTGCCACCCATTACCATGAACTCACCCGCCTGGAACAGCTCCACCCCCGGGTGAAAAATTTCAACATTGCCGTTAAAGAGTTCAAGGAAAATATTATTTTTTTGAGGACCCTTGTTAAAGGGGGTACCAACAAAAGCTACGGTATACAGGTGGCACGGCTTGCCGGGGTTCCCATGACGGTCATTGACAAAGCAAAAGCCATCCTTAAAGCAGTGGAAAACGGACTGCTGCCCGGAGAGATGGACGACACCCGGGAAACAGAAGCAGAACAACCCCTCTCCCACCAGCTGGAT
Organism: Desulfocicer vacuolatum DSM 3385; assembly: GCF_900176365.1. Lineage (GTDB taxonomy): Bacteria > Desulfobacterota > Desulfobacteria > Desulfobacterales > Desulfobacteraceae > Desulfocicer > Desulfocicer vacuolatum. The sequence goes on from NZ_FWXY01000015.1 coordinate 59,289, forward strand.
CTGTTTCAAGAAAAAAAACAGGAACAGATCCTTGAAATGTTATCTGACATTGATATCTCCACAATGACACCCATTGAGGCCTTAAACTTACTCAACACCATAAAAGAAAAAATGGATACCCCACACATAGAAACCATATGCACATAAAACCCGCCATAAAGTCATTTTTCCTGTTGCTGTTTCTGATAAGCACCGCGTGGTGTATCACCCCCGCTGCCCAACTTGATGCTGCCACGGCAAAGGCACAATATCTTTCTGGCAACCGTGCCGTCAGAGCGTTGGAAAAGCGTCCTGAAAAACAGGCATTTCGTGAAAACTGGATGAAATGCATTGATAAATTTCAACGTATTTTTTTAACAATGCCCAACAGTGAATGGGCCGCCGCAGCCATGTACCGTTCAGGGCAATTGTTTCTTGAACTTCATAAACACTCCTACAGTACCCAGGACAAACAAGAAGCCATTGATCTTCTACAGCGGGTTACCCGACGATATCCCCGCAGTGCTTACAAAAAAAGAGCTCTGGCCCTTCTTACCTCACTGGATCTCACCGGTAAAAATGCGGGCAAACCCGACCCAAAGGTATCTTCCTCAGCTTTGCGTGGAAAAATTCCCCACAAAAAAGCCATGAAATATAAGACAATAAAGCAGGTTGTTCAAAAGCCCACACACAAACCCGGAACAAATGCACTGATCACAGGTATCCGCCACTGGTCCAACCCCTCCTACACCCGTGTGGTCATTGACCTTGAACAGGACAGAAAATTTTCCCACGCCCTTTTGGAAAAAAATACAACCTTGAATAAACCCCAGCGGCTGTTTGTTGATATTCAAGACTCCCGCCTGGCCAGAAAACTCCCCAAACAGACTTACATCAATGATCACCTTTTAACCAAAATCAGGGCTGCCCAGCATGATCTTCAATCCGTGCGGGTGGTGATGGATATTAAATCCTTTGACAACTACAAGATCTTTTCCCTGAAAGATCCTTGCCGGGTGGTGGTGGACGTGTGGGCAAAAAAAGAACAGCAGGTGGCATCCTCCACCCATGTCCTTCCCAGGAAACCGTCCAACGGGACCACCAAAGACTCCCTTGTTCACCAACTGGCCCTGGGGGTAAAAACCATTGTTATTGATCCCGGCCACGGCGGTAAAGATCCCGGTGCCGGGGGGTATCAGGCCGGTGTCCAGGAAAAAAACGTGGTTCTGTCCATGGCAAAAAAACTGGCAAAAAAAATGAAATCACGGCTAAAATGCAATGTTATCATGACCCGGACCAAAGACAAATTTTTATCCCTTGAAAAACGCACTGCCATTGCCAACACCCAAAACGCCGATCTTTTCATATCACTCCATTGTAATGCTGCGGAAAATAAAAAACTTGCCGGTGTGGAAACCTATTTTCTCAATCTGGCAACCGATGATGAGGCCATTAATGTGGCAGCCAGGGAAAATGCCACCTCCAAAAAAAATATCTCTGATCTTCAATCCATTCTCAATGATCTCATGAAAAATGCCAAAATCAACGAATCCGGGCGGCTGGCCAAACATGTTCAAAAGGCTATCTGCACCGGGCTTTCAAAAAAATACAGCAATATTCACAATCTTGGGGTAAAACAGGCCCCTTTTTATGTTTTACTGGGAGCCTCCATGCCTTCCATTCTGGTTGAAACCTCGTTTATAAGCAACAAACTGGAATGTAAACGTCTCCTCCAGTCAAGCTATCAAAACCGAATATGTGATGGCATTATTGACGGTGTGGCTGCCTACATAAAGGAAACCGCTCCCGGCAAAAGCTAACAGACTCTGAGCGGACGTTAACAAAAGAAGATTGAAGCGCTCATGATCTTTGGAAGATCTGAGCTTTAGATAACTGCCACGGGCAGGCCTTGTTCTGATCCCGCTCTGCCCATGACAAAATTTGAAGAACCTGTGCTTCACACGGTTTTTCATATTAAAGACTGCCAGGGTCAGATCAAAATAAGGATTTACCCGTGACGGTTATGATAAATCCTTTTTGGGGAAATCATTCCACCAACTGTATAAACTACTCTTGGAGAAATACAGAAAATACCCAAAAAGCAAACCTTTATTGGAGAGTGTCATGTCATTTGAGAACATTATTTTTGAAATCCAGGACAACATTGCCGTTATCAGTTTTAATCGCCCCAAGGCCCTTAACGCCTTAAACCAGGCATTGCTTGAAGAGTTCAATACGGCCATCACCCAGATTGAAGAAGACCAGGATATCAAGGTACTTATTTTAACAGGTGCCGGCGGAAAATCCTTTGTAGCCGGAGCAGATATCTCCCAACTGACCCAGATGAACTCCCTCCAGGCCAAAAAATTTGCCGCCTGTGGCCAGAATATATTTTTCCGATTGGAAAATCTTCCCATACCTGTGATTGCAGCTGTTAACGGTTTTGCACTGGGCGGAGGCACAGAGGTTTCCCTGGCCTGTGATTTTATCTATGCTTCGGAAAAAGCCATTTTCGGTCTTCCTGAAATCACCCTGGGTATCATCCCCGGATTTGGTGGCACCCAGCGTCTGGCAAGGCTTGTGGGAACCAACATGGCACGGGAACTTATTTACACCGGTAAAACCATATCTGCCCAGGAAGCCAAAGAGCTTGGCATTGCAAACAAGGTATGTGCCGCCGACGCACTCATGGATGAGGTCATGAAAACGGCCGCAGCCATTGCAAAAAAAGGAAAGACCTCTCTCAGAGCCGCCAAAGAAGCCATTTCAGCAGGTAAAGATGTGGATCTTGTCACCGGTTGTAAGTTTGAAGCAGATGCCTTTGGAATCTGCATGGCAAGTATTGATGCAAAGGAAGGTACCGGCGCATTTCTTGAAAAAAGAAAGGCAGAGTTTAAAGGTACTCTGGAAAATTAACGAAAATGACTTCCAGGATTTAATCCTGATTTTGTGATTTCAGACGGGGCAGATTATTTCAAATAATTTGCCCCACTGATTTACCGGGTTGACTTATAACTGCCACGGGCAGCCCCGGCTCTGCGGAGTGTTTCATATAAACCCACATGTCCTGTCGGATACAACAAATATAGGGTCGTAGACGCGGAGCCAAATGGTATTATACCGCCGTCCCCCGACGGGCAATGGGCCCGGACCGGAACTGTAGACAGCTCAATTGTCCGGTTCCTATTGCCCGTCGGGGGGCGGCTCTGCTGAGGTTGCCTTGGAGGATGCCTTTTTCATATAAACCGCCACGGGCGGACCGTATTCTGATTCGGTTCCGCCCACAACGAAATTTGAAATACTCCCCTGATTGGCGGAGTATTTCATATAAAAAAAAAGAATAAAGGGCTTTGGATTTTTTCCCCACAGCCCTTTTTATTTTCCCCCCGCAGGGAAACCGGTGATTTTTAATCTGTATTTAGATTTTTCGTTGTGTCAATGCTCACTGCCATGATAAAAAGAGCCCAGACAAGAAACACAGATCCTGTTTACACAGACCGGCAACGCCAATCAAAATAGAATCTGCCCGTGGCAGTTTTTATATGAAATACTCCGCAAACCGGGGATGTATTTCAAGCTTTGTTGTGGGCAGAGCCGGATCAGAATACGGCCCGCCCGTGGCGGTTATATGAAATACTCCACAAACCAAAGGTGTATTTCAAGATTTGTTGTGGACAGAACCGGATCAAAAGAAGCTCTGCCCGTGGCAGTTATAGAAAAGGAGAAAAGTACACCATGCCCATTTTTAACATGGATTTTGAAACCATGCCCAGGGAGGCCCTGGAGGCAATTCAGTTACGACGCCTCCAAACCACTTTGGAACGTGTCTACGCCACCGTCCCCTTTTACAAGGAAAGCTTTAAAAAAGCCGGGGTAAAACCTTCGGACATTAAATCCCTTGCCGATCTTAAAAGAATCCCCTTTACCGTTAAAAAAGATCTGCGGGACAATTACCCCTATGGAATGTTTGCCGTTCCCATGGAAAACGTGGTTCGTATCCATGCATCCTCCGGTACCACAGGCCTTCCCACAGTGGTGGGCTATACCCAGAGGGATATAAAAACCTGGTCGGAACTCATGGCAAGAAGCCTTGCTGCAGGCGGTGCCACATCCAATGATATTGTACACAATGCCTATGGTTATGGACTGTTCACCGGTGGCCTTGGGGTTCATTACGGTGCCGAACGATTGGGAGCCTCTGTAATACCTGTATCCGGTGGCAATACCAAGCGTCAAATTGTCATCATGCGTGATTTTAAACCCACGGTGCTCACCGGTACCCCGTCTTATATTCTCCACCTTGCTGAAGTTGCCGAGGAGATGGGAATCTCTTTCAAAGATTTGAACTTTAAATGCGGTATTTTCGGGGCCGAACCGTGGTCCGAAGACATGCGAAGCGATCTTGAAGAAAAACTGAACCTTAAAGCCATGGATATCTACGGCCTGAGTGAAATCATGGGACCGGGGGTTTCCATTGAATGCCGTGAAGCCCAGAAAGGGCTCCATATTTTTGAAGATCATTTCATTGCAGAAATCATTGATCCGGAAACCCAAGAGCCTCTACCCTATGGTGAAACCGGTGAACTTGTTTTTACATCCATCACCAAAGAAGCCTTTCCCATCATTCGCTACCGCACAAGGGATATCACCTCTTTAAATCCTGAACCCTGCGTTTGTGGAAGGACCCATGTGCGCATGAACAAGGTCTCCGGTCGTACCGATGACATGCTCATCATCCGGGGTGTAAATGTATTTCCTTCCCAGATTGAAAGCGTATTGATGAAGAACAAAAGTATCCAGCCCCACTATCAACTGGTGGTTGACAGGGTGGATAATCTTGATACCCTCACCGTTAAAGTGGAATTGGGCCAGGATATGTTTTCCGATGAAATTAAAATTCTCCAGGAGATGGAGAAAAAGATATCCATGGATATTAAAGAATATCTCGGCGTATCCGCAAAAATAAAACTGGTTGAGCCCAAGGCCATAGAAAGAAGTCAGGGAAAAGCCATTCGGGTCATTGATAACCGAAAATCTTAATACATTTTTAAACCCCGTCAGCCATGGGGTTCTATGTTTCCATCAACCAGAGTGTCCGGCAGAACGTAAGCCGACACATTCACCATGGAAAAAAAGAACCCAAGGTACATGGGTTACAAAGGAGGTTTCAGAGATGAGAGCCGAACAGATTTCCATTTTTCTTGAAAATAAGGCAGGTCGCCTTGCCGAAGTCACCGCCATTTTAAGGGATGCCAATGTCAATATCAGAGCATTGTCCCTGGCCGATACCACTGATTTTGGTATCTTGAGACTCATTGTGAACAATAATGAAATTGCCGAAAAAACATTAAAGGATGAGGGATTCACCGTTGGCAAGACCAATGTACTTGCCGTTGAGGTGGATGACTCTCCGGGAGGCCTTAACAACGTACTTGATCCCCTCACGGCCCAGGGAGTAAATGTGGAGTACATGTATGCCTTTGCCAATCCCCATGGTAAAAATGCCATTATGATATTCCGCTTTGATGATCTTGACAAAGCCATCAATATACTCAAGGAACAATCCATAAATGTCATCAAGGGTGAGGATGTGTACAACCTTTAACTTTATCCAACCCTTCCTAAAATTGAATGCCCTTACCAGGGTATTTTGCATTGCTGGCATCCTGATGGTGCACAAGAGAAACATAAATGGGATCGTCACATAAAAGACCGTAATTTTATTGAAATAGCCCAACAAGTCAAACTTGGTGCCACATAAGCATTAAATAAAAATACCCTCCTTGGATAAAATCCAAAGAGGGTATTTGTTCCTATCTTATTGAAAATAATTCCCCCCTTGTTACCCAACAAAAACATGGGAAAAAGGGATCATATTTTGCCATTTTCTTTATTTGGCAGATAAATCTGTCAAGGCAAATTATTTACCAATAAAAGCAATGGTATTACGGGGACATTTTTCAATGGCTTTTTCTGCACCTTCCACTTTTTCGTAGGTGTAGGCAGATGCATCCAGAACAGCCAGATCTCCCTGCATGGTGATAATGTCAGATACCTTGGTACAAGCCTTACAACCCATACATCCTACGGTACATGCACCGGTGACATCTTTTCCCTTGTCCTTGTTTGAACAGAGAATGGCAGGGACTTTATCTTCATTAAAATCCGCCATGGAGATAATCATCCGGGGGCAGGCCTTTACACAGGCCCCGCATCCCACACATTTATCATAATCCACAGTGGCAAGCCCGTCATTGACATGGATGGCATCGTAGTTACAGGCCACCACACAATCACCAAACCCCAGACATCCAAAGGTACAATCCTGGATACCGGCCACCAGATGGGCAGCCGCACACCGCGGTTCTCCACGGTACTGGGATTTTCCAGCCTTGTCAGCGGTGTGACCGGCACAGTGAACCACAGGTCTTGAGGGCACAGAATCCCCCACCTCAACTCCCATGATGGTGGCCACTTCCGCAGCACAGCCTTCTCCGCCAACGGGACATTTATTCACTGGGGCATTATTGGCCACTATGGCCACGGCATAATCACTGCAGCCAATGAAACCGCAGCCACCGCAGTTGGCACCGGGAAGCGCCTCGGTGACAGCCTCCACCCGGGGGTCCACTTCCACATGAAATTTTTTATTGGCCCAGCCAAGAATATACGACATGACAACTGCCATGACCAGCATGGTTCCGGCAGCAATTCCAATGGTGACGATTCCAATCATGACAACCTCATCTCCTTCACAATAACCCTGGCATCCCAGGGATGAACATGATCATGATCAAGGGTCATGACAGCAGCCGTCCCTTCGGCAGGGGCTGGGGTAATGGCTTTTCTAACACCGGAATCAACACCGGTGAATCCCATGAATGCCAGGGCCAGAATACCACCGATGATCATGGTGATGGCAGCACCCTGGAAGGGTTTGGGAATATCACACAGTTCAATCTCTTCCCGGATACCGGACATGATCACAATGGCAATGGTAAATCCAATGCCGCCAAACAGTGCAAGCACAATGGAACGGCCCAGATCCCAGGCGTCCTGGGGATTTTCCACACCGGCCACATTGGCCATGATGGTCAGACAGGCAAACAAAATGGCGCAGTTGGTGGTGATGAGCGGTAAAAATACGCCAAAGGAATTGTAAAGCGAAGGATAAAACTTTCGCACATACATCTCCACAAACTGCACAGAGGAGGAGATGGCAAAAATATACACAATGTAACTTAACACCGTGAGATCAATTTTTGATGCCGCTTCCGCAGGCAGGAAAAATCCTGCAAAAAAGGATGACACAGGTGCCCCGGGAATGAGCACCATGGTGGTGATACTCCAGCTGAGGAACGCAGCAATGCAAATAACAAAAGTAACGGCACAGCCCATACCAAAGGCCATGTCAACCTTTTTGGAGACGCCGATAAAGGGACAGATCCCCACAAAATAGTATAGCACAAAGTTGTTTATAACAGCGGCACTCAGTGCTATGAGCACAATATCGATAAGATAATTCATAACAACCTTTCCAGTTAAAAATCCATCTGTTGATCCGGCTTAAATGTATGAAACCAAATGTTCATCTGTATTTGTTGCCCCATTGACCGCTAACAAAAGAGATCCCCTGGACAACGTATTTGATATACAGAAACAAAGCGCCACACACCCGATTACCGGCGTTTTAGCTCCTGCGCATCTCCAGCCAGTTCACGCAGCCCAGAAGAAGTCCAAGGGTGATGAATGCACCGGGAGGAAGCACCATGATAACCCAGTCTGGCCATGCTGTAGGCAGTATGGCAATTCCGAACAGGCCACCGGTTCCCAGAAGTTCACGCACCATGGCGATGCTGGCCAGGGCCAGGCCAAAGCCGATGGATTGTCCCACGGCATCGGAGGCAGCCGTGAATACATTCTGCTTGGAGGCACATACCTCACATCGACAAATGATAAGGCAGTTAACAATAATCAACGGGATATAGGGTCCAAGGGTTTTGCTCATCTGATAAAGATAGGCGGCAAGAACCCGGTCTGCAATGGTTACAAAGGTGGCTATGGTTAATGTAAAAACAACGATGCGAAGATGGGGCTTCAACAGCCCCCGAATAAGGCTTGTGACAATGTTGGCACACAGCAGCACAAAGGCCACGGAACAGGCCATGGTCATTGCCGGTTTCATGCCGTTGGTCACCGCCAGGGTGGGACACATCCCCAGCAACTGGCGATAGACGGGATTTTCAGGCAGTATGCCCTGGACAAATCTTTCCAGAGCGGTTGGTTGATCAGCCATTGGTCATTTCCCTTTATCTTTATTCTTTTTTGGTTGAAGTAAGTGTCGGGCCAATATCGGAAACAGTTTGATTGATAATACCGCACACGGCCACAGAAGAGATGGTGGCACCGGAAATGGCATCAATATTGCTCGGTCCCTGGGATTTATCCTTCACCACCACCAAGGGACTTGTTGCAGGTTTATCAACAAATTGATTCCGCCAGGCTGTATCGGAAATTTTATTTCCAAGACCCGGGGTCTCTTTCTGATCCAGGATAAAAAGCCCGGTGATGTTTTCTGCCTGGGCATCAATACCCACAAGAAGCTCTATCTTGTCGGCATATCCCTGTCCACCGGCTTTGGCCACCCATCCGGCAAGGGCATTGTCCTGGAACCTTGCCTCATACACCGTGTAGAATTTCTTTTTATCCTTTTTGTCCACTTCAATGATTCTGGACTGGATATTCAAGGCCTCACCGGATTCTGAAAGTTTCTGGGCCGCTTCAAGGCCCAGAACCACTTCGGGAACCTTTTCCATGGTCTCTTTTATTTTGTTGGCCTCGATTTTAGGTCCCAGGGCGGCCTGGACCCCAGCCAGAGATATACCGAAAATAAAGGCAAGTGTCAGTACAAGCCATGCCTGGAGCAGATTATTATTCTGGAACCGCTCCCTTTTTTCTGATGTTGTATCGTCCATAAGTCTTAATTACCTTGCATGCCCCAAGGGCAATTGAAAGAATTATAAATTCCTGTTCACCGGCATTGCAGTTATTCCCCCATGTCCATGGCGGCAAGACCCTGCAATCGATGTTTTCGTGTAAAGGAATTTCAGCATTTCCAGAAGATCATGCCACCCCTGTGGGTTTTGGAATGGTCCACCTGTTGATCAACGGCGTCATGGCATTCATGAGCAGTACAGCAAACATCACACCTTCGGGGTAGCCGCTGAACAGACGAATCACCATGATCAAGGCACCGGCTCCAATGCCGAAAATCCATTTACCCTTTGGGGTAACAGGGCTTGACACCGGATCTGTGGCAATGAAAAAAGTGCCAAATAAAAGCGCACCGCCAAAGAGTTGATGCAGGACAAACCCACCGCCAAACCCGCCTGACATATCTGCCCATGCGGAAAGCACAATCACTGTGGAAAGAATACCGGCAGGAATCTCCCAGGAAGCAGTCCTTCGATATAGCAGATATCCGCCGCCCAGAAGACAGGCAAAGGCGCTGGTCTCTCCCAGTGAACCGTTGGTGACCCCCACAAAAAGATCCAGAATGGAGGTGGCCACACCGCTTTGCTTAAAGGCGGTGAGCGGGGTTGCCATGGACATGGCATCAACGCCGCCGTCGGCATTGATGTAAGCCGAGGCACCCATGGCACTGGCAAAGGCGATCATGACAAAGGCACGGCCCACCATGGCCGGATTAAAAATATTCATTCCCAGACCGCCAAAAATAACTTTACCGATACCAATGGCAATCACCGATGCAAGCACGCCCACATACCACGGGGCAGTTCCCGGCAGGGAAAGTGCAAGGATCACGCCGGTGACCACGGCGGAGAAATCATTTAAGGTAACCGGTTTGCTTCTCATTTTCACAAAAACAAATTCAGAAGCCATGCAGGCCAGCACACAGATCACCAGCTGTGTCACGGCAAACATGCGAAACACATAAACAGACATGACCACAAGGGGTAGAAGACCAATGAGCACATCGGTCATCATCCGCCGGGTCGTAAATGTTTGATCCGACAGATGGGGTGAAGGGGCAACATGGATGGCAATGTCACTGCCCAAGCCCTGCCCTGATATTTCATTTTTTTCAGACACGTTAATCACTCCTTGAATTATAGAACCGACAACAAATAAAATTTACTTATTCATCGCCGCAACCTGCTGTTTTCCGGTACGAATCAGCTGGACAAGTTTAATGTTGGCCGGGCAGACATAGGTGCAGGAACCACACTCAAAACAGGCATTGATATTGTATTTAACCGCCAGGGCAGGATTTTTGTACCGGGAAGCCATGGCAAGCTTGGTGGGAACCAGATTCATGGGGCAGGCATCCACGCATCGACCGCACCGCACACAGGATGTTTCATTTTCCCTGTCCACATCCTCATGGGTCAAAACGGTGATACCGCTGGTACCCTTGGTCACCGGAGTGTCCATGTCGGAAAATGAAAAACCCATCATGGGGCCGCCGGATACCACCCGGGCCGCGTCTTTTGTCAATCCGCCACAATAATCAATGAGTTCCCCAACACTGACACCAATGGGAACAAATAAATTTTTGGGGTTGGCAATGCCTCCGCCTGAAACGGAGATGACCCTGTGGGTCAAAGGTTCTTCTTTAATAACCGCCATGCCAATGGCTGCAATGGTTCCCACATTACTCATGGCCACACCCACATCAGAGGGAAGACCACCCAGGGGCACATCCAGATCCAACACAGATTTCACCAACTGTTTTTCACTTCCCTGGGGATACTTGGTCTGAACCACTGCCACCCGGATAACGGTCTGGGCCGTTATCCGACGAAGTCTTTCAATGGCAAGGGGCTTGTTGTCCTCCACACAGATGATGATCTCCTTGGCGGAAATGGCCCGGCCTGCCAGAAGGGCACCGGTGACAATGGCCCCGGGGGCTTCCATCATAAGACGATAATCCGGCGTCAGAAATGGCTCGCATTCACACCCGTTGATCATCAAGGTATCGATCATTTTATTTTCATCGGGCATTACCTTGACATGGGTGGGAAAGGCAGCACCGCCCAGCCCCACAATACCGGCATCATGGATCACCTTGGAGATGGTGGCAGGATCATAGATGGAAATACAATCCGTGGGCCAGTCCTTGGCACTTAATTTTTCCCATAGCACCTCTCCCGGATTCTGGTCTTCATCCGCTGCTATCTGGATGGCTTGCATATGCCGCCCATTGGGCAATGTAACCATGGCAGGTTTTTTAACCTTGCCTGCCACAGGAGAATGAAGGGCCGCTGATACAAAGGCTTTGCCTTTACCCACAAGTTCTCCCACGGCGACCTGTTGTTTTGATTTTACAACAGGTTCACAGGGAGCCCCGATATTTTGCAGCAATGGAAGCAGCACCTTGGCAGGTGTTGGGAACACTTCAATTGCTTTATCGGCGGAAAAGAACTTGTTATCAGGTGGATGAATACCATGGGGAAACGTCCCCTTGCCGGGGAAACCTTTAAACCTGAATAAACCCATTTTGTTTTTTTACTCCAAAACCTTGTTTAATTGTTTATCATGAAAAACATACAAAATCAGATAGCCTTCACTCACTGCTTGACAGTTATTCAAAATATTCCCTTATTTTCCGGGAATCTCCTCAAAAAAAATGCAAGCTGTTTTGAGGGAATGTGAAGGTTACCTGAAATCATACCTCGTAACACATATGATTACAAAAGCACGCATTTGCCCCAAAGGGAGTATATTGCGCCCAGGCAAAATAAAAGGCTCAAACCAAGAATAAACGAATTTGGTTTGAGCCATGAATGCTCTTGTTTTTTCTGATCTTAGGATATCAGATATTAAACGAAAACCAGATAAATGATATTGGTACCATATCTTTTTTTATCAAGTCAAGTGATAATCTTGACTAAAAGCCATTCTAATTATGGATTTAATTCAAGCTTAAACGAATATCTTACCTGACCACCCACACGGTGAGATGCTGGGCCAGCTTAAATATTTTTTCTCCCACCCTGCCCCCAAGCAGTTCCTTTAACGCACTTATCCCTCTTCTACCCACCACAACGGTGCCAAACTGACCCTGTGCCACCTTTTCAATGATGGCATCTGTAAGGCTTTTCTTACCTTCAAGAATTTCACATGCCACTCTGTCAACGGCAAACCCGGAAGCCATGAGCTCCTGTCTGGAATGATTTAATTTGGCTTCAATATCATCGATTTCTGTGAGGTCACCGGCATTTTTCTGGAGTTTCGAAACATGGCATAAGAGAACCTTACATGCAGCGGCATCCAGCATTTTTTTCATGTGGTCCACGGCTTTTATGATGGTATTGGAGCCATCAAAGGCAACCAGGAAATTTCGGCTGTCCGGCAGTCCCCCCACCACAATCAGCGGAATTGTATTGATTTTGTCCAGAAGTTTGTTGGGAACATTTCCGGCAAGAATATCTTTCAAACGGCTGTGTCCCCGTCGTCCCACCACAACGGCGCTATACCCCTGCATGGATTCATCCACAAGGTCACGCACCACACCATGGACTGTATTTTTGACTTTTCTTTCAATGGAGGTGGCAGGAAACCCGGCTTCAATGAGTATATTTTGGGCTTTATCCAGGCAGGCATTAAACGCCTTGGCCTGTGTGGCCATGGATGCCCTGACATCAGAGGTTTTCAGGCTCAGATTAAGTTCCTTTTCCATGGTCCAGAACGATTTAGGAATGTTTTTCCCCACATAGAACAGTACAGCATCGGTTATTTCCGACGGAAACACCTTTCCCACATAGCGTACTGCATCAAGGGCCAGATCAGATCCATCATAGGCAATTAATACGCGCAGTCTTTTTTCGTCCATGCACATCCCTCCCCGCATTGTGTTAAGTTGACAAAATTTGTCTTTTGGACATTACCTCATAACAACACTTTATCTATACCTATTATATTGTTTTCAGGCAAGTTTAATTTACTTTGGAAGATGGGAATGTCCAAGAAAAAAAATTATTATAACAATAACTCAACTTTCGGTGTTCGCATTTCGTGGTGGGGTCAGGCTTTCGTTATTGACATTATCCAGGCTTTTTTCGTTGGCAAAGGCCTTGGTCGATAACATCAATAACAAAAGCCTGACCCCGTCGGCACACTGAGCCCATCGGTACATTTAAAAATGCTGGCTTTGAAATGAAGCCCGAAAGTTGAGGCAATAATAATCAGCAAAGGGGCTGAAACAAAAAGCCCAAATGTCGCTGAGTGTAAAGGATATGGCTAAAAGGATTGACAAATGCAAACCTTAAACATAAAGTTCAATAAACATTTAAATAAATATTCAATAAAGGCAGTTGTTGTAAGTAATGTGCGGAATCGCTGGAATTGTTAATTTCAAAAATTTTGAAGATAAAGAACCTACCCTGCATAGAATGGCAGGATATCTGCGTCACAGGGGCCCCGATGCTGCTGGTTTTTACTCACAGGGCCCTGTGGGACTTGCCCACACACGCTTGAGCATCATTGACCTTACCAGCGGCAATCAACCCATCCACAATGAAGATCAATCCATATGGGTCATATTTAATGGAGAAATTTTCAATTATCCCGAATTGAAATGTAAATTGCAGTCCCGCGGGCACCAATTTTATACCCAAACAGATACCGAAATTCTGGTGCACATGTATGAAGAATATAATACAAAAATGTTTTCATATCTAAACGGTCAATTTGCCCTTGCTTTATGGGATATAAAGACCCAGACCCTTCTGCTTGGGAGGGACAGAATGGGCATAAGACCATTGTTTTATTTCCATGCCCACAACCGGCTTGTTTTTGCTTCTGAAATCAAGGCAATTTTTGCAGACCAGACAATTCCACGCAAACTGGATACCCAAAATTTATCAGATCTATTCACCTGCTGGTCAACAATGGCCCATGGAACCTCTTTTCAAAATATTTTCCAACTTGAGCCCGGTCATTATGCCTTATTTTCAAAACAGGGGATGAGTCTTAACCAATATTGGGAACTTCCCTTTGGTAAAACCTCTTTTCGAAAAGAGTCCGTTGATGAACTTGCTTATGAGCTGAATCATTTAATCATGGATGCCGCCCGTATACGACTCAGGGCCGACGTCTCTGTGGGAGCATACTTGAGCGGGGGGCTGGACAGCACATACACAAGTGCCCTTGTAAAAAACAACTTTAACAACAAATTATGTTCCTTTTCAGTGGGGTTTACAAATAAAAATTTTGACGAGTCCCCCTATCAAAACAGAGCAGTGGAACACCTTGGAACAAATCATAAAACGATCAACTGTTCCCACGATGATATCGGAAATGTTTTTCCAAAGGTCATCTGGCACACGGAAACACCAATTTTAAGAACAGCTCCGGCTCCCCTTTTGATCTTATCAAACCTTGTTAAAAAAAATAATTTTAAGGTTGTCCTGACCGGAGAAGGTGCAGATGAGATCTTTGCGGGATACAATATTTTCAAAGCAGACAAGGTCCGCCGCTTCTGGGCAAAATTTCCTGACTCCCGCCTGCGACCAAGGCTTCTTGAAAAATTATATCCCTATGTTTTTAGCCAGAAAAATTCAAAATCCATAAAATTCCTGGAAGAATTTTTCAAAAAAGGCCTGGAAGACATCAATTCTCCCGTTTATTCCCACATACAAAGATGGGAGAGTAATTCCCATTTAAAAATCTTTTTTTCAGAAAATCTCAAGCAGCAATCACAGGGCATTGAAGACTTTGTGAAAAGATACTGTACCACGCTGCCTGATGATTACATGGATTGGGACCCTTTATCAAGAGCACAATATTGTGAAATTAAAATATTTTTATCCAATTATCTGCTTTCCTCCCAGGGTGATCGCATGAGCATGGCAAATTCCATTGAAGGCCGCTATCCATTTCTGGATCACAGGGTTGTTGAATTTGCTGCAAGCCTGCCTCCAATGTTTAGAATGAATGGCATTACAGAAAAATACATACTGAAACACTCAGCCCGGGGAATGGTTCTTGATGAGCTGATAGAAAGACCCAAACAACCTTATCGCGCTCCCATGAC
The DNA here is from genome assembly GCF_900176365.1 of Desulfocicer vacuolatum DSM 3385. Classification (GTDB taxonomy): domain Bacteria; phylum Desulfobacterota; class Desulfobacteria; order Desulfobacterales; family Desulfobacteraceae; genus Desulfocicer; species Desulfocicer vacuolatum. The sequence continues at coordinate 74,326 of NZ_FWXY01000015.1, forward strand.
CCAGGCTTTTCTGGGAAATACCACCCATGAGTATGTCCATGATCTATTGTCTGAAACTGCAATTAAAAATGCTGGTTATTTTGACCATAAAAAAACAAACAGGTTGGTAAAAAAATGTCAAAAGCAAGGGGGAACGCTATTAAGTGAACGTGAAAACATGGCTTTGATTGGAATTTTATCTACCCAGCTTCTGGATTTTCAATTTATTAATAATTTCCCAGCAGCTTAAATAACTCAACTTTCGGGCTTCATTTCAAAGCTGGCATTTTTAAATGTACCGATGGGCTCAGTGTGCCGACGGGGTCAGGCTTTTGTTATTGATGTTATCGACCAAGGCCTTTGCCAACGAAAAAAGCCTGGATAATGTCAATAACGAAAGCCTGACCCTACCACGAAATGCGAACACCGAAAGTTGAGTTAAATAGGGGTTGATCATAAGCTGGGCCACTATACGTGAAATAAAATCTTATTGACTTCAAAGCGCTGCAATTACAGGTGTTAATTTTAACCTCTAAAATTTTATTACAAAATGGCCCATGTTATGACCAAGCCCGTTAAATAATTTAGAACGAGGCAATGACCTCAATATGGAGATAGTGTGATTACAGATCAACTAAATATTCCAAAACAAATCTGTAAACGTTGCATTCTGCCAGGAACATTTCCCGGCATTAAATTTAATGAGAATGGTTTGTGCAACCATTGCCAGAAACAGATAGACTCTTCTCAAACATCCAACACGTCAACAAAAAAAAGAAATTTCAGATATCGCCTTGATGCTCTGGTTCATGATTTAAAGGGAACAGCTCCTGTTTATGATATTATTGTGGCTTACAGCGGAGGTAAAGACTCTTCTTATATACTGAAACTTTTAAAAGAACAATACAACCTGCGCATTCTTGCCATGACCCTGGATAATCATTTTGTATCACCTGCTGCCATTGAAAACATTAAGGTCATAACAGACAAACTTGCCATCGACACCCTTATAATCAGACCTCCCTGGGCTGCAATAAAGCCGATGTTTAATCTGACTGCACAAAAAGATATTTTTTCAAAAACCACCCTCATGCGGGCATCCAGCATCTGTACTGCCTGTATAGGCATCGTTAAAAGCATTGTTCTGAAAACAGCCCTTGAAATGTCCATTCCTCTTGTTGGATATGGCTGGTCCCCGGGACAAGCTCCTATTCAGTCTGCCATATTAAAAACAAACCCCCAATTAATTCAGACCAATCAAAAAGTATTGATAAATTCTTTTCCCCTTGAATTAAAAGAAAAACTGAATCAATATTTTATACCAGATAGTTACTTCAAAACATTCAAAGAAAAGTTTCCCCACAACATTCACCCCCTGGCCTTTTTTGATTATGATGAAGACCATATAAAAAAAGAGCTTAAAAAAATGGGCTGGAAATCACCCGAAGATACAGACAGCAATTCATCCAACTGCCGAATCAATGCATATGCCAACCAGTGTCATATACTGCGCCATGGATTCCATCCCTATGTGTGGGAAATTGCCAACATGGTGCGCCAGAACATCATGACCCGGGAGCAAGGATTAATAAAAATATATTCTGATCAGAATAAAGAAATGGTAAGTTACGCAAAGGAAAAACTTCAACAATGAATGAAATCAAAAAAACAATCAGAAAATTTATTATTGAAAATTTTTTATTTGGAGAAGAGGACAATTTAAAGGGCGATACTTCTTTTCTTGAAGAAGGAATTATTGACAGCACTGGTGTTCTGGAGTTGATCGAATTTCTTGAAGAACAATTTGACATTACAGTTAAGGATGATGAGATCATCCCGGAAAACTTGGATTCATTAAATAATCTTGAAAAATTTTTAACAAGGGTGGAAGCCAAATAATCAATAATAACGACTTATTATTGATTATTTGGGGAACCAGTCCCCTAATCACCCAATGAAACGAGGGCACATTCCCATTTTCTCGGTTAAAAAATTTTGTCTTTTGATTCTGATAGCGGACAAGCCGAATTATACGCTACCCACATGAAACAGTGAAGGGTCACATTTATAAATAACCGACCTTTCGCTATCAGTTAGATCTGTTGAGCCGTCTTTCTCTTGAATCTATTTTAACGACAAATCTCTGGAAAGCTGCTATATCTTTTCTTCAGGCGGTTTACCAATTGCAGGATCCCAGTTGAAATGCCGCCAATACTCTTCAATCATCCCATCGATATCAACTGATCGGTTTTTGTTAGCACCTTCTGTCTGAGGCGGGTGCCCCACTGCCCGGGTATGGGGCCTGACAGATTGTGGGTCAATGCCATGCTTGAGATTAAACGCCTGTTTCATGCTCTGGAGACGATCGCCGATTTCCAGATATTCTTCAGGGGTTTTGTCCCATCCGGTAGCTGCGTTAAGCCATTCAAAAAAAGGCACCCGGTCGACCCCAATCTGCGCACCAAAAACACACCCGCCAGCACAGTTTAATATATTCATGAATTTACTACAGGCAGCCGCTTCAACGGCTTTATTTTCAGTTATCTTATATTTACTTTTCTTGCGGTATATCAGCCTGGGTCTGGGCAGGGACTTGTCTTTTTTCCAAAGGCGGTACATCTCATAATACAACTGGCTTCCGATGGTGTGCCTTCCTGGATTCGCTTCCACCGCATAGTGTAAAGCAAACCCCGGATCAAAACGGCTGTCGTGCATGGGCAGTTCCTGTCCACCGGCATGTACAGCATATTTCTCAGAGCTTTTTCCGATTTTCTCCGATGCTTTCTTGACGCCGTCTGCCAGGATGTCACCGATGCCTTCCCTGGCAATCATCTTGTCCAGCAAAGCCATAATAACGTCTGGATCTCCCCATTTCAGTTCCAGGCCGCCCGTGTCTTCTTTGGTTAATATGCCCATCTCATAGCATTCAATGGCAAACGCAATGGTTCCACCTGCAGAAATTGTATCCATTCCAGCCCGGTTGAGCCGATCATTCATTTGAAATACACTTTCCATGTTATCGTTTAAACAAAGACCGGAAAGTGCCATGATGGACTCATATTCCGGCTTATGGGTTTCGCCATTGGGAAATTTGCCTTTGCAAATGCCGCCACATCCCAATGGGCATGAAAAACAGCGATATTTTGAGACTTCACTTTCAATGATTTTATCCGGGTTGATCGCGTGGGATTGATCTTTTTTGAAATCAAGGTTAGAGCCGCCCCAGTTCTTTATGGGTGAATCACCGATTTCCACGGAATATTGGTTTGAAGCAATGGTTCCCCATTTTCGGAGCATACATTTCCAGAGCATACCGTCCATAGCCGTCTGAAACGGCAGCAAACGCAACAGTGCCCCCAGAATACGAAATCCGTTTCCAGAAAGAAGTCGGGGCTGAAACTGGACCCATTTATTACATTTTTTAGATAATTCATTAATCTTTTTCCGATTGTGGGGCGTAATTTTTTTCTTACCGTCTAAAACCACGGCCTTTAATTTTTTTGATCCCATAACAGCGCCGAGCCCGGACCGGGCGGCCATTCGTCCCCGGTCATTGCTGACACCGGAAATGCAGGACATTTTTTCACCAGCTGCCCCGATGCAGGCCACTCTGGGCTTGCTTTTTTTTTTGAGTTCAGCAATCAGGATTTCTTCGGTTTCAATGGCATCTTTTCCCCACAGATGGCTGGCATCTTTAAGTTCCGGCCTACCGTTTTTTATATACAGATATACCGGTTTTTCACTTATTCCTTTAAAAAAAATAGCATCAAATCCGCAACGTTTGATGGCCGGGGAAAAATTCCCTCCGCAGTTGGCTTCTCCGTAACCTCCGGTTAAAGGGGATTTACCCATCACCATCCAGCGTCCGGTGAACAAGCTTCCGGTGCCTGTCAGAAGCCCGGAAACAAATCCCAACATATTATCCGGTCCCAGAGGGTCGGCATCAGCAGGGATGTGATTGTACAGGATAAATCCTCCGAGACCTGCACCGGAAAGATATTTTTCATAAATTGAATCTGCTATTTCTTGTTCTTGAAATGTTGCGTCGGATAGGTTAACCATTAAAACTTTACCCATATAACCAGTCACACAATACCTCCTTTCCCATATTAATTTTACTAATTACCACTTATTCTTCGTGACTGTTATGCCATGCCGTCGGCTAACTTTGGGAAAAAAAGAGCGGTAATATTTTTTCACCATGTTTATCTATCCTTGCTTTTTTATGAATGTCTTGAAAACCCAAGGAGTGACATCATCATTTGTTATGGGCGAAGCGAGGTAAAACACCTAAATCGCCCATGGCGGTTATTGATATTTAAATTTTGGTAAATACGGCAAGCCGTTTCCAAATATTTTAACTGTTGGCTTTATTAACCCGAAGGGATTTTTTATTTACTTTCCCAACCGATGTCGTGGGCAATTCATCCATGAATTCAATTATTTTAGGCACTTTATAAGATGCCATTTTTTCTCTGGCAAACAAGATGAGTTCCTCACGAATCTTTTTATCAGCTTCGTTCTTCCAAGCCTCACTTTTCTTAACCACAAGTTTTACTATTTCACTATCCGGACGGTCCAAATTTGGGACTCCGACAAGGGCACAAACGCTGATCGCAGGATGATCGTAAAACTTGCCTTCTACTTCACTGGAATAAACTTTGTAGCCGCCAACATTAATCATGTCTTTTGCCCTATCAACTATATAAACATATCCGTTTTCATCCATACGTCCAACGTCTCCAGTATACATCCAAAGCCTATCATCAAGTTCCCTGAGTGTATTTCGTGTTTCATTTTCTTTGTTCAAATATTCCTGCATCACTGTGGGACCGCTTATGATCAGTTCTCCTTCCTGCCCTAAGGGAACCTCAGATTTACCCTCGTTTACATCAACTACTTTTAAGAGTATGTTGGATATAGGCAAACCTACGGATCCAATTTTTTTCTTTCCTTGGGCAGGATTAACAGTGATCATGGGACAAGTTTCGGTCATTCCCCAGACTTCGACAAGCTTTTTGGGACCGATAATCTGTTCAAGTTCCCTGATGCGGTCTTCGGGAAATGGTGCTGCACCGGAGATCCAATACCTGAGGTTGGAAAAATCCAAATTTTTAAAACCGTCATTTTCCATAAGCATGAAACTAAGGGAGGGAACATTGCCGATAACATGTGGATTCAAGGCATCTATGGCGTCGACAATAGCGTTTAAATCCCGGGGATTAGGAATGACCGCTTGAGTTACCCCAGAAATCATGGCACAGTTGGAAAAAAACAATCCAGCTATATGGAACATAGGAAACGCACTGAGCCAGGGACCTGTTTCGGATTCCAATTTCATATAATGTTTGAATATTGAAATATCGGCGACCATGTTTTTATGGGTCAAGACTGCACCCTTAGGCAATCCAGTGGTTCCGCCGGTATACTGGATAAAACAAGGAGCCTCCGGTGCCACATCCACAGGGGCGAAGGAAGCCGAATGTTGTTCCAGGAAACTCATAAACGAAAGCACATCCTTTCCGGACAGCGGTTTACCAGAAGGGTATTCGGTTATATTCGGTATAAAATCCATTGCACCAGCTACCAGGACCGTTTTTATACTCGTGGTTTTATCCGCCAAAGGCATGTACTTGGAATCAAACAAACCATCCAGCATAACAAGGACACTGGGCTTACAATCATTTAATTGATAGGCTATTTCATCCGGCATAAGCAGCGGCGACAGCCCTGATACCGTACAACCGGCCAAAAGAGATCCCACTATGGCAATATGATACTGTGGAATATTGGGCAGACAAACAGCCACACAATCCCCTTTACCAAATTTTTTTTCCTGGAGCCCTTTTGCAAATTTATATGATTTTTCCAAAAGTTCACCAAAAGTCATGGTTGTCCCCATGTAATAAAGGCAGTTTTTGCTTTCGTATGTTTTGCATGCTTTTACAAACCAGTCCCCTAATGTTATTTCTGGAATGTCGATTTCAGGCTTGACTCCCTCATCATACGATTTCAACCAAATTTCTTGGAAATATTTCATAGTGGTCTCCTTGTAAAAATTTCAGCAAATATTTACGTTTTTACTTTATTAGAAAATTTTAGTTCTGTAATCGTTTTTTTACCAAGATAGCTGCCAGGCGGAGAAGTAAAACGTATCACCCATCTGGCAGGTACCATATTTCGAAAACTTAATTTTTCATACTTTCTTTAACCAAAAGAAATTTTGCATCAATTTCATCTGTATCTGTATCCGTATCCGTTTTGACGTCTGTAGACTTGCACAGAAAAACCGCCAATGCCGGCAGAACCAATAATGCGCCAACCATATTCCAGACGAACATAAACATCAGCAGGATGCCCATATCTGCCTGAAACTTAATGGGAGAGAACACCCAGGTTGCCACCCCTACACCGAGGGTCACCCCGGTAAAAAACACTGCCCGACCGGTGGTTTTCAGGGTTTCGGCATAGGCCCGGTGCACGTCAAAGCCCAAATCCAGGTAATATTTCAGCTTGTTGTAAATATAAATGCCGTAATCTATACCGATCCCAACTCCCACCGCAATGACAGGCAATGTGGCAACCTTGATGCCGATTCCCAGCTTGGTCATGAGTGCCTCGCACAGAACCGAGGTTATATAAAGCGGGAAAACGATACAAATCGCCGCCCGCAGATCGCGGAACGTCACAAAACAAACAGTAATGACGACCAGGTAAACGACCCAGGTAATGAGCGTATTGGCCTTTTCCACTTCGATATTTGTGGCAGCATCAATGCCGGAGTTCCCTGCGGCAAGCAGGAAGCGCACCTCATCTGTGCTTACCTCACTGCTGAATTCTCTAACCACTTCTACAACCCGTTCCAGGGTTTCCGCTTTGTGGTCTGTGAGGTACACATTGATCGGGGCAAAATTGCACTTCTGGGTAACCCAATTTTCATAGAGCCCCTTGATCGACGCATACCGAAGAAACGTCTCATCACGTGGAATTGACCACATCTTCAGCGAGCCTTCGCTCATCCCGGCCAGATAGTTCTTGATAAAATTGGCCATGGACTCGGTTGACTGGACCCCGGGCGTGTTTTGCAATTTCCACTGCAAACGCTCCATGTTGATCAAGGTTTCATAGTCGGTACACTTGTCTTCGGGTGTTTCGACCATGACAACCAACAGGTCACTGCTGGTGGAATAGTTATTAATAATGTAGTCGTTATCCAGGTTGTACCTGGAATCCGCACGCAGTTCCGGTGCTCCCGCGTCGAGATCACCGATCTTAAGATCCGTGCGCACATAGGATGCACCGACAAACAACAAAAGCGCACTGAGGATCACCCCAATGGCGTAAGGGCGTTTGGTCACTTTGGCGATCAATGTCCAGAAGAGATTTTCCTTATCGTCCCTGTTAACGATTTTATGGACGGCTTTGCTGCTGATCCCGGCATAGCTCATCAGCACCGGCAACAGACACAGGTCGCACAGGGCCACGATGGCCACACCGAGGGTCGCCCCAATGGCAATGTCCCGGATAACACCGATGGCAATGATGAACAGGAGTGAAAACCCTATGCCATCGGTAAACAGAGCAGACAACCCGGGCAGATAGACTTGACGATAAGCCCGTCGTACCGCCATGAGTTTGCCATGCCCGTTGACCAGTTGTTGCACAATGGCATTGAACATTTGAATGCCGTGGCTGACACCGAGGGCAAACATCAGAAACGGCACCAGCATCGAGTAAGGGTTAAGTCCATAGCCGAGCAGTTGAAACAGCCCCATCTGCCAGACAACCGCCACAATGGACGAGACTGCGCGTATGAGTGTACTGCGCCAGCACTTTGAATTGTACCAGAGCAGACCCAGCAGAATGAGAAAGGCCGCAAGGAAAAAAAGACCCACGCGGGTGGCGCCGTCGATCAAGTCACCAACAATCTTGGCAAATCCAACAACATGGATTTTGATAGTGTCGCTCTGGAATTTTTCCCGCACCTGGGTTTCGAGATTGTGGCTGAATTCTTGGTAATCCAGCGGCTCAGAGGTCTGGGGATCGAGTCCATACAACGGCGCGATAATGGCCGTAGACTTGAAATCGTTTGCGATCAGAGAGCCGATCCGTCCGGAACGAAAAATATTGTTTCTCAATTCGTTAAGTGCCTCCGGAGAACCGTCAAACTTGTTGGGCATTACCGTACCGCCCTCAAAGCCCTCCTCTGTCACTTCGGTATAGCGGACAGCCGAAGCCCAGAGAGACTGAAGGTTTTGTCGATCCACCCCGTTTACAAAGAATACAGCGTCGTGAATGTCACGCAAGGTCAACATGTAATCTTTGGTAAAGATGTCGTCCTCCGTCGTCTCGACAACGACCCTCACCGTATTGGCCAGGCCCTTGAGGTCATCGGAGTGATTGTATGCGTTTTTGATAAACTCATGGTAAACAGGGATCATCCGCTCAAAACTGGCCACAGGCCTCAGCTTCATCATGTGAAAACCAAAATAAACGGTCAGGGCGGTAAAAATAAGTACCACCAACAAGCGGTTGCCGAAAACCAGCCGCTCTATAAACGGAACTTTATCCTGTTCAATTGCTGGATCGTTCTGTTTTTTCATATCAATTTACCTTTGCAGAAAAATCAGGATCAATAATGCGAGTGACACCACCGACACCGACTGTAATGAGAGAGCCATCATGCCCCAGAACAAAAGATGAGACGGATTTGCCAGCAACCCAAGACAACGCCGACAAGCGGGTACGGGCGTTGTTGGATACCATGAGGGATTTCGCGTATTGGGAGACGAGGATGCGTCCGTCACTGATGATCATTGCCGACGACATCGTCGTCTTTTGCTCCGTTTTTACAGTAGACCAGCTTTTGCCCCGGTCAAACGAAACAACAGCGTTCCCGCGCAGTCCGACCAGCATGATGCCGCTGGCGTCCCCGGTGAGTCCAAAGAATGTCCCATTGTAGGGCGTTTCAAGTCGTTCCCAGCTCTTGCCGCCGTCGAAGGATCGGCTGATAAATCCTTTCTCTCCGGCAAGAAACAGAGTATTGTCGATAAATGTAATTGCCATGAAATGGGAAGCATCGGGATTGTCGATTGATGGCGCCTCACTTGTCCAGGTCTTGCCACCGTCCAGTGTCTGAATAATCATCCCAAATGGCCCGACGGCGTACCCCTCCAGTTCATTGCGAAAACAGATATCAAAGAGTGCACGTGACGGCCCTTCCTCGGCAAAACCCATGGCATCCGAAAGCTGAAATTCCAGTTCTTCCAATTCAGCTTGCAGTCGGCCCCGTTCTTCTTTGGATGCACTGCCCAAGTGATCTTTCTTTTCCGACACAGCGGTTTTATACGCATCGACGAGGATCTGATTGACCTGGCGACCATCAAGCTGTTTTACCCATGTTTTTCCTGCGTCGCTGCTGAACAAAACAATGCCGGCATGCCCCGCCGCCCATCCTGCCTGCCCTCCTCCGGGAAAAACAACGGAGGTCAACAATACCCGAACCGGCACATCCGCCTGCTGCCAGCTCTGTCCGTTATCATCCGAATAGATAATGTGGCCCATTTCACCCACCGCAATGATCCTGTCCCCGGAAAACGTGATATCCAGCAATAAAGAGTTGGATGCAAGAGAAGAGTTGATCGCTGTAGATTCCATGGGATCTTCAAAGGCCCAGACATTTGTACAGAAGGCAAGCATTATTACCAGCAGCATACAGGCCTTGAGCTTACCGCCTGTTCGCGGCAACCAGACCCAATTTCCCATGTCGTCTGTTTTATCTGACCACATACACCAATTCCCCATTTTTATATTTTTCGATTTAAAATGGACTGCAGGACACATCAACGTTGATATGTACCCGCAGTCAGGAACTTATACCAATTATCTTCTGGCCCTTTTACGGAGCCCCTGCGGTGAGAAATACCCTTCCGGCAGCGAATCCAACACTTCCATCGGTTTTATGGATAGGTACCAAAGCGTGTATTCACCGGACAGATAATCCATCATTATCATCGGTCGAGACTGCGTGGTCTTAGAGCCACCGTAATCAAAATAAGTATTACCAAAAGATGTCCGCCAGAGATTCCCTTTGGCATCAAAGCGGTCTTGGATTGCTATGGTCCAGCTATCCTCATCGACGAAAAAGAGCCTTTTCGAATATATATGCCGTTCGTCCTCTTTGACGGTTCCTTCAAGCACCCAGGTCCTGTGGAGCTCCCAGCGCATTACCAGATCCGATTCAGGATAGCCCGGCGTGACGTCCTTTTCATCCAGCACGCCTCTCCCATAGGCAGAATCCAGGCTGTAGCAGTTATAGGGAATGTATATCTCTTTTTTGCCCAATATTTTCCAATTGTAGCGCTCTGGAGAGCCGTTGTACATGTATCCATCATCATAGGTAGTGATGGGCATATCCGGCGTATCAAAGCCAATGGTCGGTGCGCGGCGCACACGTCGCTGGCCGGGTATGTACTGCCATGCCTGGCGGGGGGTCTCACTGGCATTGAGAGCATCTTTGAGAACAATCCGTTCTCCTTTTCGACGCGAGGGGATCGTATAAAGGTTGGAGAAATAAACCAGGTAGTCATTACAATCGGTACCTTGTTTCTGGTAGTAGGGGAGGAATAGGATGGCTTCCGTGCCAAAGGTTTTCACCCCGGGAGAATTTTTGTACCCCGAGAAGCCAATGTTAGAAAACTTCATGCTGTCGCCCCAAAAGCGCATCAAAGTATTCTGGACCATTTCACCGCCTGACTGGGGGATGGGGAACGGGATACCGCCGCAGGCACCATTTACGCCATTGCCATTATCAACCAGTTCGGCATTGAGGGCATTATTGTACGTGTTCTCCTCGACCCAGTCAGGAAGTTTCACAACACGATGCGTGGGATAAATATCCATCTTCCAGTTCGGGTGCTTCTTTTCGAACATCATAATTTGACTGGGAGACAGCTTGTCAGCGTGCTGCTTGTAATTTTCAGTGGTGATGGTGAACAGCGGTTTTTCATCGGCAAAGGGATCGGGTAACCACTCACCTTTCTTGTGCGGCGGGGGGTTTTTGAGTCCGCCGGTCCACTCGGGAATGGTGCCGTCAGCGTTGCCGGCACGCTCTGCACCGACCGGTGTCAGGTCAACCTTCAACCTGGCCGCCTCTTCAGGACTTACTTTGGCGTGTGCAATCCCCAGAGATAATACTAACATGATGCAAACGATAACTGATATCATACGGTTCATTAATACGTCCTCCAAATTATTACGTGTTTAAACATCCTATCTCCATAAATCAGAACGAGTACTTAAAATTCATACTAATGTAGTCGCGGTCATTTTGGACATTGCTGTCATTGCCACCGAAAAAATTTACGTAGCCGACTTGAAACATGTATTTGGTGCGATACTCAAAGTCAAAAGTAATACCCATCTTGTGCTTATCTTCGACAAATGAAGCACCAAGAGCCGAATCACCATCAATCCCCATGGCAAGACTGATCGGAACGCTAATGTCCAGTGACGGCAGGACACTCTGCCATGTCGGCTTAAGCGTAAAAGAGAATCCCCAGGCAAATTTATCAGAAAACAGCTCGTCCTTATCCATGCCGATAACCTGGTCAGCACCCACCTCGGCAGAGAGATTTAGCTTATCCGTAAATGGATTGGGCCCGAACAGGTGAATGCAGGAAAGCGAGTAGTGGATGACTTCCGCCTCCTTGTAGGTTGGCAGCGCACCCACAACCTGCACCGGTACGTTTTCGCGATAAGCCACCTCACCGGAAACGTTGGTGTCACCGATAACCGTTCCAAAGCTTGCGGCCAGAAGATGGATATTTTCCGCATATTTCAGGTGGTAAGTCGATGGCCCATCGGGAATGCCATCACCAGTCAGGTCAACAAAGTCTCCCGCAACAACCATCGGCAGCTGGTCATGATAATTGATATAGTACAAGCCGAATTCGGTGCTGAAAAGGTTTTCCGCCAGGTAGCGCAGCGCCACACCCCACTGACCACTGTCGTTGGCATCTTCATCGACAACACGCTGTGCGGCAAAAGCGCCGGGGACAAGAATAAAACTTTCCCCACCTTCATCAAGTATATCGCTGGTTGAAAAATAACTACCCGCTGCATCGAGCCGATGCGGCTCCCACTCCCACTGGTAGTACCCCTCGATACTCAAAGTGTCCGTCAGATCAACCTGGGCGGTGACCTGTTCGACCGGCAAAAAGAGTTCTTTCAACTCGGCACCGGGCTGGTTGAAACCTGTGGCATCAATCGGCCCTTGGGAAGACATTACACCTCCGACCAGAAAGAGCGTTTCGCCCCAGTTCACCGCCTGCTGCCCCAGGCGCACACTGGCACTGCGTCCGGCGATATCAAATGAGCTGTAAAGGAAATAATCAAGCATTTCCGCTTTTTTTCCATGCCATTTTTCCGTGTCATTAGTAAACTCGTCAAAGGGTACAGACACGCTGTTGTTGGTAAGCGGAGAATTATGGTCATTATTCTGGTTATAGGCAAAATCATACCAGGCACGGGCACGGGCGAAGACACCCAGCGAATAAAACGACCCGACTTCTCCAAAGTTGAGATCACCCTCGGTAATTACATCGAATCGATTTTTAACCAGGCTGTACTGATCAAAGTTCCGGTTGCCATCATCCCCATTGGGATTTGCAATCAACTGGCCATCTGGATCCAGCAAACGTGATGCCACTGTGTATCGCATGGTCGTGTCCCAATCCAAGGTAAGATTGTCGCCGAATTCGAATTGCAATGCATACGAGCCTGAGGCTGTCGAAAGACAACACAGCAGCGCTCCTCCCAAACACAAGAATAACTTTTTAACTTCCTTCATCATTTAGACCTCCTTAGTGTAAATGGTTGTTGTCACAGAGGATACTTTCATATGCCCCACATTGATAAGTGGAATGTTGATGTTTTCCCAATTTAATATGGCGGCAAAAAATCTCGCAATCCGCATAATGGGTGGATTCAGCCCCCCCTAAAAGGGGCCTTTGAGTTAGAAAAAAACATTGGGACTATCTCAAATCAAGCTATAGTTATCTAATTTTTTTGGGGAGGTTGCAGATATACTGACGTGCAACTGCTTTATTAAGACCGACAGTGCTCACACAGTATCCACATGCTCAAAAACTCAAACCTGTTGTTTTTTACTGCCACCTTATACACTGTATTTTTCATACTCATTATTTTTATAGTTAGCAATGCAAAGAATATGCCGGACTCTATGAGCATACTCACACGCTGATAAAGATTTGCCTTGACAATATCCGTCAAATTCAATATAAAGTCTCATCCTATTTGACAATTCTTTTATATTTGACGGATATTAAGAGTTTTATTAATTCCTAACACAGCCCAGCTGAATAAATACCTTAACGAAATAAATTCTTGATAAATAACGTGAAAATATTTCTTAAGTAGCAAAATTCTGCTCTTCTTCTGAAGACAACCCGATATCGCAAAAACGAATGAGGCGTACCCATCAATGAGACGGAATGCATCCAATAATCCACAAGGAGACACCATGCAGGATTCACTCAACAACCTTCAGTTAAACGTGTTTAGTACGACTTCCGTGGATGAGGGATTTAGTCAGATCGGTAAATTTCTTAAAAAACATTTCCCCTTTGATATGTTGAATATTCCAATATACGATAGTGAAAAAGGTGTATTACACTACAAATGCATTTATTCAGAAGGACATGTTATGATGGTGGATGAGCCTGTCAAGCTATCTTCGAAAGCCAGACATGAAGTAGCACAGCTTCTGGAGAACACAACTCCTTATTATAATGATTCGGGTAAAAGCCAAGTTTTGAAAGAGGTAGCCGACTATATCGGCATTCCAGGCGTGTTCTCTACCATTGGTTTTTTATTGGGACATAAACCCGGGCGTTATTTACTCCTTGGTATAGTCTGTCTGGGAAAAAACCGTTACACACAAGCACATGTCCGGGCAGCAGCGGACATCGCCCCTGTTTTTTCAGGCATAATTAAATATTTATTCAACCTGATTGATGCGGTCAATTACCGTGAATCCCTGAGAACTGAAAATCAAGAATTAAAAAAAAGATTGGGATATTTAAAAGACGCCAGAATTATTGGTTCCAGTTCCGGCCTTCGGCGTGTTTTAACCCAGGTCACGAAGATTGCCCCCCTTCAAAGCCCGGTTCTTTTAATCGGAGAAACCGGCGTCGGAAAAGAGGTGATTGCCAATGCCATTCATCAGAGATCATCACGTTCAAATACGCCTCTCATCAGTCTCAATTGCGGAGCGATCCCTGAAAGCCTTCTGGATTCCGAGCTGTTTGGTTATGAAAAAGGTGCTTTTACCGGAGCCAATAAGTTAAAACGCGGATATTTTGAGCAGGCGAACGGCGGCACAATTTTTTTGGATGAAGTCGGAGAACTTTCTCTAATGGCTCAGGTTAAACTTCTGCGTATTATTCAAACCATGACACTCCAAAGGGTGGGTGGAGAAAGAAGCGTCTCCATAGACGTACGGATATTGGCAGCGACAAATCGAAATCTTGAATCCATGATCAATAGCGGGGAATTTAGGCAGGACCTATGGTTTCGCCTCAATGTTTTTCCTATAACCATTCCACCACTAAGGAAACGAAGGCAGGACATCCACTATCTGACCGAACACTTCATTCTAAACAAGTGCAACGAAATGAACATATCACCTATTCCGGCTTTAACACCGGATAATTTATCGAAACTCCAAATCTATGACTGGCCGGGAAATGTCAGAGAGTTGCAGAACGTTATCGAAAGAGCTCTGATTATCAGCCCAAAGGGGCAAATCGTTATTCCCAATTTATCTGAAACCTCAGACAAAACCTGCCAGGACACCGTTGCAACGGATAATTTTTATACTGATCGGTTTTTGACAATGAATGAAATGATGATCCAGCATATTGTTGAAAGCCTTAAAAGGTCCAAAGGTAAAATAGAAGGTTCTGGAGGGGCTGCAGAACTTTTAGACATGAACCCTTCCACGCTGAGGGGACGGATGAGAAAGCTTGGAATCCAGATCAATATGAACGTGAAATCAAACAGATGATCGGTTAAGGTTCACAGCTTTTTTCGACCATCTTTAGGCATGGGATGCGCGCGGCGATTTATCGGGCAAATGCCAATAACATCTCAGCAACAATGGCGGGTTCAGTGATGTATACCCAGTGCCCATGCTCGGGTAAATGGGTGACTCTAACTCCGAATTTTTCTGCAAAACCCTTGGGAATATAAGGGTCTTTGTCTCCCCAGATCACCTGTGAGGGGATTTGTTTAAGGGCAGCCCCAAGAGTTTCCTCCCAATTGTCAAAAATAAGATCGGGCTTTGCATATGCTCGATAAAACCGGATAACGGTTCTACGCATGATGGAATGCATGCGACTGTATGTATCATCCACAAACCACTCAGGAATATTCCCCCCACCCCGGTTCATGGTCCAGCGAACCACCGGTTTGTTTAAGGCCATCATTGCCAGCGAACCGATAATGGGTGTTTGCCAGATCCGGGCCCACTCGTGCCAGCGATAATCCTTTTGAAAAAACGTATTGGTAATAACAAGCCCCCGCACACGATGAGGGTTTTCCGTCACCCAGGGTAAAAAAGCCGGTCCGCCGATGTCATGAACGGCAACAACAATCTGTCCGTCAATTCCAAGGGCATTGAAAAATGCTTCCCACAACCGGCTCATCCCTGCAGGCCCCAAATCAAATTCATCGGGCAGTGGGTCAGAGTCTCCGAAACCGGGAAAATCCGGCGCAATAACGCGCACCTCATCCCCCAGCAACGCCATAACCCCATTCCAGCTGTGCCGTGTGTCCGGATTTCCATGCATTAAAAAAACGGGTTGCCCTTTTCCCTGGTCCGTATAGCTGATTTTTGTTCCAAAAATCTTTAAATCCATTTCTACCCTCAACTTTATCAATCATTGCCCCATCGGGAAAACCAGCTCACACTCTCATTTGTCAGTACGGCAGGGTTCTCCAATGGAATCCAGTGGCCTGCCCCTTTGATCCGGAGATACTGCCAGTCAGCTTCCATGTATTTCTCAGAATTTTTCATTTGCTCTTCTGTAAGGTAATCATCCCCATCGCTCCAAATACCCAAAACCGGTACACGACATCGGGGCCAGGGTTTTAACAACACATCGAGCAAATTAGCCCGATACAGATTTATCGATGCCGTCAACCGCCCAGGCCTGGACATTTCCTTGATCACCTCTTCACCTTTTGGGTGACTGGGCATCCATCGCTTAAAACCGCCATGAAGTAAATAATATTCTGCCATTCCGGAAGCCTGAAACCAAAGAACATAAAACCCTTTGATGAGCTTTTGGTATAAACCGGCTTTCCCGTAGCTCTGGGGATGCCCCACGGAAACGGCAAGCAGAGACTTGACCATATCCGGATAAAACAAGGCAAAACACCAGCCAGTGATGGCGCCCCAATCGTGACCCAATACATGAACAGGGCCTTTGATCTCCAACTCATTTAAAAGTCGCGGAATATCATTCACAAGATTTTCAATTTTATAGCAAGCACGTCCCGGGGGAGCATCTGTTCCGCCAAAGCCTCTCTGATCAAATGCAATGACTTTGTAACCTGCGGCGACCAGATCAGGAACCATTTTCGACCACATTTCCAGATTATCGGGAAAACCGTGCAACAGCAGCAGCGGGACCCCATGCCCCCGTACAAAAACACGAAAATTCAACTCACCGGCCTTAACAAACCTTATGCCATCTTTCATCATCGTTTTATCACAGTCCTTTATTTTTTACCGAACTCAACCGAGCATCCCAAGGGAGTCGGCAATTTTAAATCTACCGTTTATTCGAGGTCTTATCCATGATAAATAACAACCAGAGATTGTTAAATGGTAAATCAATAAGCTCTGAGTTTCCAAGACACCTTAATGAAATAATTTCTTGCAAAAATTTATTTCATTAAGGCACTAAAAGTTGCAAACCTTGGTTGGCTGGTTATCCAAATGAATTCAGTACTGCAGATACCTTTTCCTTGTCTCCCTCTATTTTTATGGCCCCTTCGGAAATCGCCCTGTCAAAATCAGTGATGCCCATCTGAATTTCTGCCCATGTTTTTCGGGTCATGCTGAGGGTACCGTCAACCGCCTTTGGGATGTTGGATGAAACCTCTGCAACACCGCGCCGGACATGTACTGCCCATTTGACGTCCATATCATGAAACGCTATCAAGACAATCCCCTGAACATCTGCACTTTTCACGGGATCAATTTTTGTTTCGAGCAGTTTAACGTAGGAGCCTGCAGCTTTTTTCATCACCCCATCCAGGCTTGGTTTGGCAAAAAGCGAGTGTTTCGGCGGTTTGGTAATATCGAGCTTACCTTCCAGGTGCAAGGCGTTGGTCAGCAGATAATTCCTTGTCTGTATCCCGGATACGGTGGCCTGGGCCATGGATCGAAGTGCCTGGGCTTTCAGTTTTTTCGCCGTCAGATATTCCGGATCCACCGCTAAAACATAGGACAGCAGTTTTGCCGTCAAGTTATATTTCTTTTGATCAAAAGCCTCTTGTGCCTTTGTGACGACCTTGTCCATGCCTCCGGCAAGTTCGATGAACACCTGACCTAATTCCTGGGTGGTAGGTGGATGAAGGTCTGCAGGATCTTCGGCGTACCACCCCACAAGTCCCCGATATTGGGCTCTGAAGGCGTATTCGTAATCAATATAAGCCGGTATCAATGATTTATGATTGACCAGGTGCTCGGGAAGGCGGATGGTATTGACTATCTCTTCAGGGGTCATTCCTTTATTCAGTGCCCGGATGGACTGGTTGTAGACAAATGAAATGTAGTCACGATGAGCCAGCGTTAGATCCCGGGTTTCATTTTTATTCAAGGTGGGAAGCCCGTGACAGCCGATCAAGTATTGCGGATCCAATTCCCGAATTTTGTCAACACTGCTTATCATTTCCACCGGATCTCGGTAGAAGGTTCCACGCAAGGTGTAAAGCGGGAATGCCACCGGAGTAACGGCGGCGTTGTGCAAAACCATATCCAACTTTGGAACATGAATGACAAGGCTGTCCCGTGTATCTGAAGCTGCATGGTAAAAGGTGAAATCCATGCCGTCGATATTAATGGACTGGCCATCCTTTACAGGGGTATTCACCGGTACATGGCCGCTTAAATTCAGTTTCGGGTCATCAAACAGCGGTTCCTGGGGGACCAGGGCGGCGTCCTCACCCTCCTTGGGAAGGTAGAAGCCAAACTGGATGCCGATTCTTCTGAATTGCATGGGGCCTAAAGCACCGACGGTGGATTGCAGGTTATCATCCAGGGCGGGATGCCCGATAACTTTAATTTCTCCAGCGGCCTCTTTAAGATACTCAGTGGTACCGCCCGTGTAATGATGATGTGAATAAATCACGGCAATAATGGGCTTACTGGAATACTTGCGTATCATCTTCAAGGCTTCTCGGCCCGATCCGATGTTATTTCCCGTATCCAGGGCCACCAATCCTGTTTCCGTTTCAATAAAGGTAAAATTGGATATGGAGTACCCGGTAATCGTCCAAACGCCCTTGGTTACCTCTATAACTTTTGCGCCATGGTAATCGCCGCTAAAAAGGAAGTCAGCATAATCTTTATGTACAATGGCCCCGTTTGGAGCCGTTGTCTTGTAATTGTCAAAGTCTCCCCGGTAAAAAAGGGGGACATCTTTTGCATGACATTGCTGAAATCCACCCCACAGAAATGCAAAAACAGTGAGTATGATAAGATAGATCACTCTATTCGGCAATAGTTTCGTCTTTGGGCTCATGCTAACTATCCTTTTCAAATTTTGTGCAACGTCAAATCTTAATTTTAGGATAACTGCTCCTGAACAGGGCAGAGCCACACTGGTCTGGAAGGTGTATCATCCTAAATCTTAGCTTTGACTATGCAGTAGTTTGTTTTAAACCTTTCATTTTCATCTAAGGGAGTCAGATCTTAATTGATTTACCATATACAAAATTTAGACCACCATATTTTGTGAGTGACACATTGGATAAACGGTAAATTGAAAACTGCTGACTCCCTAAAAACCAGCATCAAAATCATGGGGTTCTATTTCATTAACAGCCCACCATCAATCAATACCGACTGTCCAGTCATGTAGTCTGAATCACTTGAAGCAAAGTATGAAACAAGGTTAGCCACATCTTCCGGGATTTGGACCCGACCCAGCGGAATCATCTCCAAAATACTTTTCATGGACGCCCCTTTTTCGGCCCCTGTTGCCGCATCCATTTTTTCATCGATCTCTTCCCACATGGGGGTTTCCACTATCCCGGGGCAATAAGCATTTACTGTTATGCCATAACCGGCAAGCTCCTTTGCCAACACCTGTGTCAGGGCGCGTACACTGAATTTACTTGCGCTATAGGTTCCCATTAAAGGCACCCCGGCATGTCCTGCGGCACTGGCCGCGTTAATGATCTTGCCGCCTCCCCCCTGGGCGATCATCTGGCGGGCAGCAGATTGTGAACACCACAAGACCCCCTTGACATTAATGGCAAATAGTTTGTCAAAGTTACTTTCACTCACATCAAGCATGGACTCGACCTGCACAATTCCGGCATTGGCCACCATAACGTCAAGTCTGCCAAAGTGCTCAACTGTTTTATCAACCATGGCCTGAACGTGCTCGGCAACCGCAATGTCCGCTTGCACGGCAATGGCATCCGTCCCCTGTTCTCTTACATCCTTGGCAACGTTCTCGGCCAGTACGCCGTTGATATCATTGATTGCCACATTGAAACCATCCCTGGACAACCGCAGGGCGATGGCCTTGCCGATTCCCTGGCCAGCACCGGTTACTAAAGCAATTTTTTTTGTCATTGAAACTCCTTTTTATTCAAAATATCAATCCACTCTAAAACGCCCTGAATCAAGCCATTGTCTAAAAATTAACCACTGCTTTCAGGGATTCAGATACTTTTATCTGGGTCTCAAAGGCATCTTTAATATCGGCCAAGGGAAAGCGATGGGTGATCAGCGGTTTTCGATCGACTTTTTCCGAAGCCATGAGATCAATGGCGTCTTTGATATCATCCGGGGTATAGGCAAAAAGGCCGTGGATGTCTATGTTCTTGGTAACCAGTTGATTGACATCGACCTTGCAAGCCTTCTCGTAAAGCGCCACACACACCAATCGACCGGTCTGGGGTTTGGTGATTTCCAGGGCCTGGTTAAGGGTGATTTCCAGACCGGCACATTCAAAAACCATATCCACCTGGGCGCTGCTCTTAGCGTTATACAAAACACTTTCTTCCCCCTCGCCTTTCATCACTGCGACCACATCTTCATTGGCCACATTAATGGTGCGGTCGGCACCGAAGGTTTTGGCCATTTTCAGCCGTTTTTCGGACAGATCGCTGACAATTATCTCGCACTGGGGACAAAGAGCCTTTAACACCTGAATACAACCAAGTCCGATCATACCTGCCCCGATAATCAATGCCTTTTCGCCGGGTTTCGGATCTGCCCGCCGAACAGCAGATAGTGAAACAGCCAAAGGTTCAGTGGTGGCGGCTTCTTCATAGCTGACATGATCCGGAAGCTTGAAAACCAGAGGGGCGCCTAAAAGTTCAGGTCCGCATCTACAGTACTCTGCGTATGCGCCAAAGGTTATGCCGGTTACACGATCACCGATTTGGATCCCTTCCAGATGGGCATCTGCTCCTATCTCTTCAACATTGCCGGCGAATTCGTGACCAAAGAGAACTCCATTATCAGCAGGGATGCTCATTTCTTTGAACATGCCGGTTTTATAGGTATGTAAATCGGTGCCGCAAATGCCTACTGTCTTGACCTGGATCAACACACCGTCTTGTCCGGCCGCGGCTTTGGGCATATCAATCACCCTCATATCCCGGTTTCCGTAAAATACAGCCCCTTTCATGAATGTCATATCGTCCTCCTGTGATCGTTTGTCAATATTCTTGATGGATTCGTTCATTTCTCATACCCCTGAAAACTTTTTTTCCACAATTGAAAGTCAAATACGCAAATATCAGACCATGCCGTCTTGCACACCATAGAAGAGATGCCTGACAACAAAACGCGTTTTGTCGTCATATTCAACAGCCAACCTTTTAAATATGGCGGATAATTGATATTTAACAGCAACTCATTTAGAATACCCCATTTGAGCACGAATTCGTTCAACATCTTCCGCCTCAGGGGGGAATGGGTAGTTTCGGATATCAGGGCCGGGCCGGGAGTTCCCAAATGGCCTGTTGCAGGCGACTTCACCGTCCCGTCCCTGGCACCCACTGGTACGGAACGCGTCACCGGCATGAATTATTTTTTCCAAGGTTGATTTATCAAGGCCGAAATCAATCACCTGGTTCCGGCCGTTGAATGTAAACTGACTGGCTGTGACTTTCTTGCCATCAATAAGATAACGGGCAAGCTGGATTCTTCTGTACTGATCCATGGGCGGCGGGTTGTGATCGGCCAAGGGGGAATCCGGCTCTGGATAAAAGGAAAACAAATGGGTACTGCACCCCATGTCACGGGACACCTGAATCACCTCACACATTTCCTGTTCGGTTTCTCCCATTCCCACCATAAAGTGGGGCCCAGCATTATTCTCACCAAATACCTGAACAGCATCCGTCATACATTTCCAGTACACATCCCACCGGTGTGGCCCGCCAACGCCTCTGCCCCGATACCGATCAAAAAGCTCCTGGGTGGCCAAGTCAATGGCAATGCCCACTTTATCCACACCGGCCGCCTTGAGATCCTCAAGATCATTTTTTTTGATCAGGGTGGGGGCCAGAAGCACTGAAACAGGAACATTAAGTTTTGTCAGAAGCCGTTTGGAAATCTCAAGGGTGTGCTCCACAGCCCTGGCGTGGGTCACCATGGAGATGCAGAACCTTTTGACCCGATCCTTCCGTTCTTCTACTCTGTCAATGATATCTTCCAGGGGAAAAACGGGCCATTTCACGCGGATAAAGCTTTTGTCATCATAGTTTCCCGGCCGCTCTCCGGACAACCCGCAATATGCACAGCGTGCAGCACACCCATCAGAATAGGTGAGAAGCAGATTTATGCAATATAGTCTGGCGTTCCGGTAAAACAGGCCGGGTTCATAACCCAGGGTCATGGCGGCGGCAAGACTGGTTTTAAGATATGCCGGGCTTTCTTTTATTTCAGTGCTCAATTTACTTTCCCCCTATGGATTCGATTCTTAAAAAAGATCAAACAAATTCAACAGGGTCGTTGCCTCACTGATCCCCCCCTTGATTTTTATCTCATTTTCCGCTACCAACTCCTGTAATTTCATTTCGTTCAGATAAAGCTTCGCCCAAGACTGCCTTCCCAGACTCAGAGTGATATCAGCAGGGCGATAATATTCATTCACATCAGGAATATATTCACAAACCCCTTTACGGATATGCAGGGCAAAAACTTTTTCATTATTTTCTGTAAAATCAAAGGCGAGTACCTTGTCTGTATTCTGGGCTTTGATGGGATCCAGCCTTACCCGATAATAATCAACGAATTTATCAGGACTGGATGCTATCTGCTCTTTTGTCGGTGGTATGATAACAGGAGCGGGCCCCTCTTTCCGGATGGACCGGGCCTGGGTTAACAGATAGGACCGGGCAATGGAGGATGTGGAAGAATACGCCATCGTACTCATAATATTTGCTTTTAATGCAAGCGCATCGGCATCATCAGCAGATATCCGCAACAAATAATTAAGCAGTTCAAGGGACCAGGCATACTCCTTTTTTTGTTGAGCATCCTTTGCAAGACGGACAACCTTGTCACGTCCGCCCAGTGCCGGAACCAGACGTTCGGCAATATTTTTGGGTGGCAATTTAAAAAGTGTGGCAGCATCACCATCCCACCAGCCAAGAGCATAGTTCATAATATACGGTGAAATCCAAGACTGGATACCATAACTTTCAAACAGCCATGGATGGACTTGAAGATGAGGGGGAACAACAACAAAATCACGTAATTCTTCCGGCCCAAGTCCCTTCAAAATACCACGTAAAGTCTGGTCCAGGATCAGGTTTAAAAAGTCCATGTAATCCGTCACTAATTGACGTATTTTTTCTTTTCCTTTCAAAGCGACGGCGTGCTGGTTGACTAAAAATTCCGGCTCAAGATCACGCATGACAGAAAGGCCTTTTACCCAAATTCTCGGATCTCTGAACTTTGACCCGCGAGGCGTGGCGATATTAGGCATAAATGGCCATACCAAATTATTAAGTACCAATTTTTTAGAGGGTATCCATACGGTTGTACAATCATCGGTATCTGACCCCCCTTCGGTAAAAAACTGCAGGTCAATACCTGCAACATTGAGAATCTGCCCATTTTTCACCGGTGTATTGACAGGCACAAACCCCCTTTCATTAAGTTCAAGGTATAGTCCGTATTTGGCGTCTGGCCCTTCTTTTGGCAAAAACATATTTACCTGTTGCATGGCCCTGGCCAATTGTAACGGCTCCAATTCCGGAAAATAACTACCCAAGCCACTGGTCTTCATATTTTCATTGAGATTGGGGTGACCTATGATCATAACATCCGATTCACCTTGTATCAGGGCTGAGGTACCCTGTGTATAGTGGGAATGACTGTATATAACCGCCTTAATGGGCTTGTCGGTGATTTTCCGAATTTCCTCTCTATAGTGCTTCCCGTCACCGAGGTTTTCACCGGTTTCCCAAACAATCACGCCTTCAGGAGCAATGATAAAGGCGGAATTAACGACTTGGTCTGGCATAATATATACACCATCATACAGTTCAAAGATTTCGGTTGTCTGGTACTTGACGGCCTTGGCATTATCAATGGCTGTCTGGTTAACCAACGCGCCATTGGATGCCTCACCTAAGGTGACGTCTGCTCCCATGGCGTTATTTAAAGCAGGATCATTAAACCGATGCTTCAAGCCGTCTGATTTTTGGGACGCAAAACTATAAGGGGTTGAAATACAGCACAAGGCGAGAACCATTGCCGCAAACAATTTATACATTCTTTTTTTTCCAATCATTTATATTGCCTTTTTCCTTAACGCCAGAGTAATAAGTTCCCATAACATCTTGAAATCATCATACCAAACCAAATGGATTTTCAAGACTTAAGCCCGATGATTTCAACGATTTATCCAAGATTAAAAGCAAACCATGGTGAGTACTTATGACTGACGAGTCCTTAATGAATTATGTGGATTCCATATCTTGTCTCGCAACTTCAGTGCCAGACGTCAGCGCCATTACTGAACAACATGTGGGGTGATAGGAGATGCTCAGGCCGTACTCCTTTGCCAGGCAAACAGCTTCCTCAGAAGGGATGGCCATGCGATTGACCCCTGCATCAATGGCCAGGGTTTCCATCAACCGATTGCCCCGTTCCCGGGCACATCCCAGCGATATTGGGGTTTTTGGCATGGCAAAGCGTGTATCTGCTATTATTTCTGCCACCTCCTCGGCTTTTGGCATTTTCCATGATTTTTTCCACTCTGCGCCCAGGGCCATGACCGAAACAATAACAACCAGGGGCGTATTGAACCGGGACACGATATTAATCGCTTCCCTCTCCCCCTTGATCCGGCCGTAATCCAGTCCACAAACGATATGGGGGATGATATCGATTCCTGCATTTGCCAGGGCTTCCAATGTGTTGACAATTTTGGATACCCCAAAGGGCAGGCCGTAAATCCGCTCATATGTTCCATCATCACCAATCACGTCAACCAAAGCCTGATCAACACCGGCAGCTTTTAAACCCAGGGCCGAATCAGTATCTATGATGCCGCTGTGAACTGAAACAAAAAGTCCGGTCTCTTTTTTAATTGTTTCAATAGCCGGTGCAAACCGATCCCAGGGAAGCCGACCTTTGGCATCACAGCCGCCGCTGATCAGAATCCCGTGATTTCCCTTTTCGGCAAGGACCATTGCCTTTTCCAACAATTTTGAAGGGCTCGTTGCCCCAATCATTGACTCAAGCAGTTTTCCTTTGCAATGATCGCATTGAAGCGAGCACGCTTTGCCGGTAATGGACATGGCCGGGTATTTCCCTGCCACCCCCTCATAATGAAACATCCCCGGAATATGGAACGAAATACTGGGCCCCAGGAATTTCCAGGACAGTTTCCTTGCAGATCTTAATTTTTCAGTCAGATGTGGCATGATAATCCTTAAAAGCGACCCAGCACCGTTCCATGATATCTTCCAGGCGGTTCCAGTTTTCTTCCATATAGACCCGACGTGAATTGGCAAGAACAAGGGTGCGCTCAAATTGCCCCCGCCACTCTTTTTCATACTCGTTAAGCAGCCCGTTATCATCAGCCTTTACTGCCCGGGCCGCCCATTTGCCGGCCATTTTGCCGCAAATCACAGCCTGGGGAATACCGGCACCGGTAATGGCATGGGTCTGTCCGGCTGCATCCCCAACAAGCATCATATTGTCACGGACCACCTTTCTCGGCGGTCCCGCCGGTATCCATCCTGCGCAGGGTCTTCGTAGCCCCTCTGCGATTTTTCCCTCTTTGTCAAGTTCATGAATCAGATAATTCAGCATTTTCCCCAATTTACTTCGATTGCCGCGTGTGGTTGCAAGTCCGACATTGGCATACTTACCTTTGGGGAAAAACCATCCATAGCCACCGTAAAATAACGGATCAAAATAAATTTCCGTGGCATTTATCGGAGCATTCAGTTTAACCTGCTTTTGAATTCCGGCCATGAGATGTGTGTTCTGGGCCCCCATCCACCGGGCTGTTATTGAAAGGGGGCCGTCAGCTCCGATAATAACCGACGGATTAATAATTTCTTCCGGCCCGTTTTTATGTTTTATGATGACAGCGCCTTTCTCCATCCGGATCACCCGGGCAGCGGTCAAAAGGTTTGCCCCGGCCTTTATAGCTGTTTTTGCCAACGACTGGTCAAAAAGGTCTCGGTGAATCATATATCCCAAAGCATCTGTCTTTTTCACAAGACGCCTGCGATAAAACGTTTTCATGGACCGGACGGTCTGAACAATAATATCCGGATCCAGATTGACTTCTCCGAGCAGCTGGGCAGGGATATACTCAGCACACTGAACAGGTTGCCCTATAATGGTGCGTTGATCAACCACCAGCACATCGGCACCGTTCACGGCAGCAGTCATGGCCGCAGAAGATCCGGCCGGTCCAGCACCGATGATCAGGATATCGCATACTTGTTTGCTAATCGAAGTCCCCATTTATCCTCTTCAATTTTGAATTATTGCCTTGGAAGGCAGACATTTTAAAACATAGTTTAAAAGTTCATCTAACACACATCTAATTGCAGTGCTCAAGGGGTATCCCGGATTTGGTGATGGAGATCTGCTCAAAGGCCAGCTCAAGGGGCTTGATAAAGTCCACGGCAGTCATACCGGGTATCCGGATTTTGCCTTGGTCGAAGAATTGGCAGATCTCTTGTTTGATATGTTCCCTGTCCAGGCGCATCCCCCTGAGCTGGGATTCAAGATCAAAAAGTGCACTGGATGGAAAAGAGAGAAAATCCCCTGTGATATAAATATCTTTCAACCGCTGTTTGAGCAGATTCACCACCAGCGTAAGTCGAATAAGGCCGGCGCTGCATTTATAAATTCCCTGAAAGGCTTCACGTTTGTGATACTGGGGTTTGACCTGGTCTATCCAGCTTCTGGACTGATAATAGGGCAATTTTTTCTGAAAAAGCAGCTTTTCGTCATCTGTCAGCCCGCCAGCTACCAACTTGATTTTCAGGTGCCTTTCAAAGCCACGACAGATAGCGGTCTTTATTTCCTCCGGTGTCGGCGTGTACCCCAGTTCCCACTTCAGGCAGGTGACCCGCTCTTTTACAGAATCAATTTCCTTGTCCCTTAATTTTTCCACCGGAATTTTAAGGCTTTTGAGCATGGTATCAACATCAAAATCTGTCAACAAAGAACCGTGGAACAAAAAAGCGCCCTCGGATTCCGTGCCTCCGGTACCGGATATTTTCCTGCCGTTGATCTCAATATCGTTTCTGGGCCTGAAGCAGGCCCTCACACCGAGCATGTCCAAGGCCGTGACAACCGGTTCGCAAAGTATGCTGAACAGTTTGTCCGTAACAAAGGACTGGTTAAAAAACTGTTTATCACAGATCACTTCCCATCCGATCTGACTTTCATCAAAAAAGATGGCTCCCCCACCGGTAATCCTGCGGTTGATCTCTATGCCTTTTTCACGGCAGTATCCAGTTCTGATCTCCTCTGAAACGGATTGATGAAAACCAACCAAAACGGAACGGGGTGCAAATTGAAGAAAATGCACTGTATTCGGCGATCGGCCTTTCCCCTTAAGCTCAAGCAGGGCGTCATCAAGAGCCATATTTTCGGCCGCCGTCATCGGGGGCGTATCGAGCAATCTCCATGTTTTCATGCTTCAGCCCTCTTATCCCTATTCTTTTACAAATTTTTCTATTTCTTCGAGCATCCATGACTCTATGGCATCAGGTCCGTGAATCAGATTTTCCAATTCCCCCATATCGTTTGGTTGGATTTTAAACATCCAGCCCTTACCGTAACAGTCTTCGTTGATCAAGCCGGGGTTGACTTCAAGCTCCTGGTTGGATACTGCAATTTTACCATTCACCGGGGCATACACCTTGCCAAGCCATTTTCCCGATTCAACCTGGGAAAATTTTTTGCCTGCTTTCAACTTTTTACCTTCAAAGGGAAGCTGGACAAAAACAACTTCTCCTGCCATCTTCTGGGCAAAATCATTCATCCCCATCACCAAAAGATCCCCTTCAACCTTTACCCAGTAATGATTGGGTTCATAATATAACTCTTCGGGCAGTGTGTAATCTTTAATTTCCATGTTCCTCTCCTTTGTATCGGTTTAATAAACATCCAGATCATCTTGCACTATTTACGATAAAATTCCTGATCAGGTATCCCCCTGATTTTGAATCTTGGGTTAATCGGCAAGATTCTGTGCTATGAGTTCGGTGATATCCATAACATCCAAAGATACTTTGTTTCTTTTCACATAGGTATTAATAGTCCTGACACACTGCTGGCAGGCAGACAGCAGAACCGATGCACCTGTTTGCTCAATCTCGTCAACTTTTTGTTTTGCAATACCGCTGGAAAGGGCGGCGTCGATCATCTCAAGATTTCCACCACCGCCGCAGCATTGACAGGCGCTTTTGTTACGGGGCAGCTCTTTTAATCGGATGCCGGGAATCGCTTTGATCACATTCCTTGGCGCGTCATAAACGCCAGCCCCCCTTCCAAGGTCACAGGGATCGTGGTAGGTGACGGTAAT
The DNA here is from genome assembly GCF_900176365.1 of Desulfocicer vacuolatum DSM 3385. Taxonomy (GTDB): domain Bacteria; phylum Desulfobacterota; class Desulfobacteria; order Desulfobacterales; family Desulfobacteraceae; genus Desulfocicer; species Desulfocicer vacuolatum. The sequence continues at coordinate 102,657 of NZ_FWXY01000015.1, forward strand.
ATCCAGGCTGTTAATGGAAATTTTCTCCTCTTTGATCAGTTGCTCCATGTATTCCGTTACATGGTATAACTTGAATTCATCCGGATAATATTCCAACCACATCTGATAACAGGACGGACAGGCAAAAATCACCGTGTCAGCCCCTTTTTTTCTGATTGATTCAATATTGTGACGGATATACTTTCCAATGTGCTCTTTAAGACCAGCGCCGATCAGGGGAAAGCCGCAGCACCACTCCTCTTCACCCAGCAGGGTAAAAGAGATACCCGCCTTGTCAAGAATCTTAACCGTGGCCATGGGTATTTTCTGGGCCATGGGAAAATAAGAGGAAACGCAGCCGGTAAAATAAACGACATCGGCACTCTCCCTGATATAACAGTCATCCGGGGCATCCTGCATATCCTCAACCCAGTCGGCCCGCTCCTCATTATCTTCATCAAAGACATTGTGACTCTCCCCAAGGTTGTCCCGAATCATGTTCACTTTTTCAGGGCAGGCATCCCTTTGAACAAGATGTTCCCTGAGGGATATCCACAACTCTTTTAATTCAATTCCGGCAGGACAAACCTCCTGGCATTTGCCGCACAGCGTACACCGGTAGACTGTATCTGCAAATTCCGTCAAGGCTTCGCTGGTCAATGCATTATTTTTATACAACCATTTAAGTGGACCATTTTCCGATCGAAAAATTTTTTTCAACTGATCAAGACGGTAAACGCCGGATAGGCAGATCTCATTGCTTGACAATACTGCCGGGCAGATCTCGGCGCATTGCAAACAACCGGTACAGGCTTCCATCTGTAATTTTTCTTTGATATTAAAGTGTGCCACAGCAATTATTCTCTTTTTTATGATACGTTATTCATATGAACCATGTTTAAAACCAACGGGTGACTTTCATGCCCTGCCGGGGAAAGAATCCGGGTAAAAGCAACCCGGCCTGCCCATGGCGGTTATTGGGGCGGCCGCCTGTTATGACCCTTTTTTGAATTTGCAGTGATGGCCAGGGCCAGCGGCACCAAAACAATGTGGCGCAGACGGCTGAAGGGAAGATATACCACCAAGCATCCTGTAAGAATTGCATGGGCATACCATATCCAGCCATAGATTACGGTAAAATCGACATCTGGGAGTATCCAGCCGATGAAATACCCGACCAATGCATATTCGGCACCTGGAGGACTCCCGGTCATGGCAATACGTAATCCCTCCAAAACAAAACCGACAACGATCAGACCACCAAGGAGAATAAACGCTGGCCAATCAAGCTTTGGAAAACCATCAAAGTTGATATGTTTCATTTTTGAATGCTTTAGAAAAACAAAAAGAATCAACCCGAGGAGCATCATGCACCCGGTCACATCAAATACCAATGCCGTTATACTGTCATTTTTGTTCAGCATAAAAGAGAGGCCACCCCATTGAGATTCCCATGAAGATGCTGCAAGGGCAAAAAGCCCCCAGAAAAACCGGAATAGAAAGGCATGGAAAATCAGGCTGTGAATCATCCATCTGGCTCTGGATCTCAAAAAGAGGCGGCGTTGAAAAAGCCCTTCAACAATCATCACTTTGATCATATCCTTGATTCCGGAACCTTTGGTGTGCCCATGGTCCTGTTGCCCTTGTTGCCCGGCAAGCCGGGAGCCGGTAAACAAATAAGTACCCAGAACCGCAATACCCAATGCAAAAAGAATGAGCGTTATCATTGAAACCGTATCCTCTACAGACAGCGTTGCTGAATGGCAAGGCATGCAAAAAACCCCTTTTGCAGGAAGAATATGTGCAGCGGCGCCCACTGAGTTTCCACGAAAATGGCATCGACTGCAGGATGTTTCATCGTCGGGCAAAGCCATATGATGCACCTGGGTTTCTGACGATTTAACTGTTTTTCCCAAGATTTGACCTGTTAAACCGTCCCTGACGGCCCATGCGCCTTCAAGGTGGCAGGCCTCGCAGGAAACCGTTACGTGGGGGTCACGGATTGTTTTTTTATTATGGGATAGATGGCATGTTTTACAATCTGCTGTGGGTTGCCCGGCATGGTTGAACCCGGCAGAAAAGGGATGACAAGTCAGGCAGGACATTTCAGAATGGGGCGTGGAGGAATAGGCCGGGACGTCAATAACCGGATGATGCCCTGTTTTACCGTCCGTTCCATGACAATAAAAACAGAGATCCTGAACCATGGCCGCCCTTTTATCGGTTCCCTTGATCGGAATCAAATGACATTCTGCACAGACCGCCTCTTGTGCAGCAACCGGGGGAAGATCCGTCTGGACTTCATGACAAACGGCACATTTTTCAGAGACAGGCGCTGAAAAATCTATATTTTCACTGCCGGATGACATTGTGGTATGGGGATCATGACACTGGATACAGCTGCTGTCCTCTTTGGACACTTTACCTGTCCCATTTCCGTGGTTCCCGCTTTCCAGTTCTTCCAGAGCACTGTCATGACAGTCAACACACTGTTCAACATTAAAAAAGGCATGGACTGTTTTATTAACACTTCCCGGGTCAGGATGGTCACCGGTGCCGGTTTTGTCTTGATGGCACTCCAGGCAGTCCATCTGCCCATGAACCGAAGTATGAAATCTTTCATGGTCAATTAACCAAGATGCCGAAACCTCCAAGGAGGGGATAATGAAAAACGCACCTAACAGTGCAATGGATGTGATGAACCGTCTCATAGTTAAAATTCTGCCTATTTCGCGTTTTTGATATAAGAACCTTTAAAACCGCACTGGCGTTTTTATCTCTGGTACAGGCATAACCCAGGATATATGCCAGGCCTGTGTGGCTATGCCGAAGGACCTATCAGAGGTTAAAAATCCAGTTTATGCTCTTTTTATCAACCGGGGTGCTGTCTCGAACACCCTTCCGGGTATGTGGCCGTCATGAACCCCGGTTTAATAAAAGAGAGGCTTTTTCAGTAATTGTCGACTATTCCAAAATAGCTTTAATCGCCTCAACAATCCTATTTTCGCTGGGTATATACTCTGCTTCAAGTCCGGCTGCAAAAGGAACAGGACAAAACGGTGCAGCAACGCGTTTAATGGGTGCGTCAAGGTAATCAAACGCCTTTTCTGCAACCATAGCCGCGATTTCAGCACCGGATCCAGCAAACGCAACCTCTTCGTGTACGATTACCAGTCGCTGGGTCTTTTTTACCGATGTGAGGATCGCCTCTTCATCAAGGGGAAGAAGGCTCCTTGGATCAAGAACTTCAACACTGACGCCGTCTGAAGCCATTTTTTCGGCCACCATCAGCGCTTTACCGACCATCTGACCTGTTGCCACAACAGTGACATCCGAACCTTCCCGCTTGATGTCAGCTTTTCCAATGGGTATGGTGTACGCTTCTGTCGGCACCTCCCCCTCTGATGCATAGAGAGCCTTGTTTTCCAGAAATACAACCGGATTGTCATCCTGGATGGCTGAGGCCAAAAGACCCTTTGCATCGTAAGGCGTGCTGGGGTACACCACCTTCAAACCGGGAATATGCATGAACCAGGCTTCCAGTGACTGGGAGTGCTGTGCAGCAGCACCGACCCCGCCACCGGTTGCAGCTCTCAATACCAGCGGAATTTTGACTTTACCACCGAACATATAACGCATTTTTGCTGCCTGGTTGAACAATTGATCCATGCAGACCCCGATAAAATCCACGAACATCAGTTCAACAACAGGTCTGCAGCCCACGGCAGCAGCACCTACGGCAGCACCAAGATACCCACCTTCCGAAATCGGGGTATCCAGAACCCGGTTCTCTCCAAACCGATCCTTTAAGCCTCCGGTTACACCTAAAACCCCACCGGCACAGTTGTCTATACCTAAAACAAGCACATCCGGATCCCGTTCCATTTCAAGCACGATGGTCTGATTAATAGCCTCGGCTAATTTCATAGTTGCCATTGATTTGTCCTTCCTTTCATTCATTCACGCACGCACACGGCGCTTGTGGAATTTGTAAGTTTGAGCAAAACTAAACGAACCGTCTGTTATGCATACACATCCTTCATAAGCTCGGAAATATCAGGGGCAGGACTCTCTTTTGCATACTCAACCGCTTTTTCAATTTCATCCTGAATCTCTTGTCTGATACTGTCCAGGGTATTCTGATCAGCGATGTCTTCATCCAACAGTCTCTTTTCGAATCTCAAAATAGGATCTTTATCCGCGCTCTGCCATGATGCCCTTTCCTCTTCGGACCTGTATGTTTCCGGGTCACCAACATAATGCCCCTTGATGCGATAGGTATTGCATTCGATCATGGTCGGCCCCTTTCCCTCCCTGGCACTTTTTACGGCCTCCTGGGTGGCCTCATAGACAGCCAGGACATCATTTCCGTCCACAACCACACTGGGGATGCGATACCCTTCAGCACGTTCGGAAACCAACCTGCAGCATTGATGATCGGCCTGATGTGTAAACTCTGCAAAACAATTGTTTTCTATGACAAAAATGACCGGCAGCTTCCAAATGGAAGCAAGGTTTAGCGCTTCATGCACGGTTCCCTGGTTGGAGGCACCGTCTCCGAAAAAACTGACACTGACATTATCGTTGCCCTTATATTTAGATGCCAAACCAGCCCCGACAGCGATTGGCGGTCCGGCGCCGACAATACCGTTGGCGCCAAGTATTCCCAGTTCCAGATCCGCAATGTGCATGGATCCACCCTTACCCTTGCAATAGCCGGTTTTTTTTGCAAACAGCTCGGCCATCATCAAATCGGTTTTTCCCCCTTTGGCAATCAGGTGGCCGTGACCGCGGTGAGTACTGGTAATGTAATCTGAAATCTTAAGCGCGGAACACACACCCGTTGCAACAGCCTCCTCACCAATGTACAGGTGAACAAAACCCGAGATGTTTCCGGTCAGAACAAGCTCCTCCAGTTTCTCCTCAAATTTTCTGATACGCAACATGGTTGCGAACATGCCAACCTTTTCTTCATTGGAAAGATTCATTAACGTAACCTCTCTTTCTGTTTTAAGTGATTCAGAAGTTCTCTCCTGAACCCGTATTAAATTTTATTTCAGGCCATGGTATGTGCCAGATATGAGCTTCTTACCAATGGTCCCGACATAACGCCTTTAAACCCCATCTCCAGGGCAATGGTTTCCCAGTCTTGAAATTCCTCGGGGGAAACATACCGGTCAATGGGAAAATGGTGATCCGACGGGGCCAGATACTGCCCCAGGGTCAGGTGGGTGCATCCGACCCGCTTAAGATCTTTCAACACCCTGTGCACCTCTTTTTTTGTTTCACCCAGCCCCAGCATCAACCCCGACTTTACCGGAACTCTGTACCAGGTAGCATAGGCAAGTACGGACAAAGAACGCCGGTAAATCGCTTGGGGTCTTACCGATTCATACAGACGGGGCACGGTTTCAATATTGTGATTGAACATATCCGGCCGGGCGTTCAGGACTGTTTTTAACGATGCCAGGGATCCTTTAAAATCCGGAACCAGCACTTCTATTTTCGTGCCCGGACAATGGATGCGTACCTGCTCCAGGGTGTGTGCAAACTGGGCTGCGCCACCATCGGGAAGATCGTCCCGCGTTACCGAAGTAACCACAACAAATTTGAGGCCAAGTGTTTTAACCGTTTCGGCTATCCGTTCCGGCTCAAGAGGATCTATTTGCGAGGGTGCCCCCGTATCCACAGTGCAGAACCGGCAGTTCCTGGTGCATTGTGTTCCAAGTATCATGAAGGTGGCTGTACCGCGGCTGAAACACTCGCCTAAATTGGGACAATGAGCACTTTGGCATACGGTTGCCAGACATGCACTGTTGAGCATGGATTCCATTTTCTCGATGGATGCCTCATCATAGGCCTTCCGGACCAACCAATGGGGATGACGGGTTCCGTTCATCGTGCCGCCTGCCTTTCTGAATTATGATCGCAAAAATACTCAAACCTACAGGAAAATTGCCTGATAAACTCCAGCTTTACCTGTTCAATATCCAGTGGGTGACCGAGGATATTGGCCATGGAGATCATTTTCTGATTCGGGTGACCACACGGGACAATGCAATTGAACGAGGATGGATCATTATTTACATTCAATGCAATGCCGTGATACGTCACCCATTGGGAGACAGCGATACCGACACTCATTATTTTGGCATCACCGACATACAGACCCGGTTTTCCAGTCTGTTTTTCCGAGTCAATGCCAAATACCCCAAGGGTTGCCTTAACCGAACCAAGCAATTTCTCAAGGTAGGCATGGAGATCTTGATTTTTCAACTTGACTATGGGGTAGGCAACCAATTGTCCCGGCCCATGGTAGGTTGCTTTACCGCCGCGATCCACATAAACAGTATCAATTCCTCTCATCTTGAGTTCTGATTCAGGCAGACACAAATCCGCAGTGCTTCCGCTTCGTCCCAAGGTCACCGTGGGGAAATGTTCCGTCAGTATCAGGCAATCCCCTGATTTTTCAGCGGCCCTGCCAGCGGCCAGTTCTTTCTGGTATTTGAACGCCTCTGCATAGGCAGTCATTCCCAGATCACGGATATCCAAGCTGCAACTACGGTTTCTGCTCATCTCCATACCCTCTTAGCTCATAATTAAATACGGATTCTGTAAATACCGGCCCACATGGGCAAGAAAAGCATGGGCAGGGGCACCGTCAACAACGCAGTGATCGTAGGTCAAACTGAGAACCATCATCCAGCGCAATGCAATTTCCCCTTTGTGCTCTGCAGGCTTTCTTTTTACCCGGCCAACCCCCAGGATGCCGGTTTCCGGCGGACGCAGGATCGGCGTAAAACCGTCGACCTCTATCATGCTTGTATTTGAAATCGTAAATGTTCCCCCTGAGATATCGTCCATATCAAGGGTGTTTTCCCTGGCTTTTTTTGCCAATCGCCTGGCTTCGGCTGCGATCTCGATCAGCCCCTTTTGGTTGGCTTTCTGAAGCACAGGTACGATTAGACCCTCTTTCACAGCCACGGCGATTCCCATGTTCGTGTCATGATGAAAAGTGATCTCTTCTTCATCACGGGTCGAGTTCATGATCGGGTGATGCTTCAAAGCCCGTGAAACAGCAAGAACGATGATGTCATTATACGAGATCTTGATTGTTGCATCTTTTTTATGTTCCTCTCGAACCTGCTCAAGGAACCGCACCATTTCTGTAACATCAACCTCAGTGAAACAGGTAAGCTGGGCTGCATTCTGAAGACTGGCAAGCATATTGTCGCCAATGGCTTTGCGCATACCTGAATACGCCATTGCCGTCTCGGCCGGAGAAACGGCTTCAGGTGCCTGGGCCACTGGCGCATCGGACGCACCGGCAAGGGCCTTTTCAATATCTTCCCTGGTGATCTTACCGCCATCACCTGTACCGCTCAATTCCGAAATATCAATCCCCCCTTTGTCTGCCATTGACTTTGCAAGGGGGGTGATTTTGGGCAGTCTGGACAATGTTTTTTGATACTCTTGAATATCCTTTTCGGTAATCCGTCCACCCGGGCCGCTTCCCTTGACCAAAGTCAGATCAACGCCAAGATCCTTTGCAACCCGTTTGGCTGCCGGGCTTGCTTTAATTGGTCCTGCCGGTTTCGCTGGTGCGGACTCCCCCCCACAAACGGCTGTAGATCCGGCTCCGCCAGCTTCCACACGCTCAAGCTGTTCGCCTTCATCGGCAATAAGGGCAACGACAGATTTTACAGGGACGCTCTCTCCCACCGGCACAAGGATCTGGAACAGCGTTCCGCTTGTAATGGATTCAACCGTATTGGTGATTTTTTCTGTTTCGACTTCAAAAAGTTCATCACCCTTTTCAACCTGATCCCCTTCATTTTTTATCCATTTAGTGATTTTGCCCTTTTTCATCGTCATACCCCATTTGGGCATTTTGACTTCTGTAGCCATCTGGTATTATCCTTCCGATTCAATAGTTTAGTTCTTTGATACTGGCAGTTAGATTTTCGTAATCCTTGCAGTTATATATCCATCCCGCGGCTTGCCAGAACTACAGCCTCCGAAAATGTTGGATGGACCCTCATGCTTTTGGCAAATTCCTGAACTGTTGCTTCAAGTTGCATGGCCAATACCGCTTCCCCGATCAATTCCGTTGCCTGGGAGCCGATAATGTGAACCCCGAGAATTTCCCCATGGGTTGCATCTGCAACTATTTTAACGGCACCTTCCTGTTCATTTCTGCACATGGCAAGCCCGTTCATTGAATAAGGAAAGCTTGCAACCTCAACCTCATACCCTTCCTTTTCCGCCTCTTCTTCTGAAAGCCCGACTGCACCCAGTTCCGGAATCGTCCAGATTCCTCTGGGAACAAGGTTAAACGGAAACTTGTGGTGTTCTCCCATGGCGTTTTTTGCGGCAACCAAGCCCATGGCTGAGGCAGCATGACTCAACATCCAACCGCCAGTGACATCGCCGATGGCATAAACATTTTTGACTGAAGTTTCGAGGTGATCATTCACTTTGATTCCTCCTTCGTCATTCAAATCAATTCCTGCGTCACAGAGCCCCATAGCCTCCACGCGTGGTTTTCTGGAACAGACGAGAATGCGGGTTGCCTCAATTATTATATCCTTGGCACCGGAAAAGGAAAAAATGAAATCGTCATCTTTTTTTTCAACCGAGGCCAGGGTGGCCCTGGCAACTATATTTACACCCTGTTCCTTTAATACCTGGCTAATTCTCTGGCTTGTTTCGTGATCTTCTTTCTCAAGTATCCTTGCTCCCTGAAATGCCAGGGTAACACGGGTACCCAGTGCACTCAGCAACCCTGCTTCTTCGACCTCAATATATCCTGCACCGTAAATTAGAACTGAATCGGGAAGTTTCTCCATTTCAAGGACATCATCTGTGGTGATGGCCGCCTCTTTTACTCCTGCAACATCTGGAAAAGAGAGAGTACTGCCTGTTGCGAAAATAATTTTCCCGGCGGTATAGACAATACCGTCAACGTCGACCTCCAAAGGTTTTTTAAAAATCGCCTTTCCTTTAATTATGTCAACGCCGCTGCCTTCCAACGTGGCTTCCATGCCCTTTCTGATGTCACTGGATATGCCCTTCTTTCGGTCAATAACCGTTTTCAGGTCGATCTTTTTTTCAGATACGCTGATTCCAAAGGCCTCACCTTCATTGATGTCAGTCCATATTTTTGTAGCTTTGTGCCATACTTTGGACGGGATACACCCCTTGTTAACGCAGGTTCCACCGAATTCTTCAGCTTCCACAATCGCTGTTTTGCCTTCAAGCTGAGAACACAGGAGAGCAGCTTCATATCCACCCGATCCGCACCCGACAATAATCACGTCGTAATCCATATTATTTGCTCCTTAAAATACGTTTAGTTACTCTTTATCTTGATGATCTTAATTCTATAGATTATACTAATTGAGTTTTTAACTAATTTGTTTTATAAGCAAATATTGTGCCGATATTGATTTCTCTTTATTTAAGGCGGGTTACACAGCTATATACCTTGCCACTGTTTTATATGAAAATTATAACTTTATTATTTGACGGTTCTTTCAAATACGATGGAATCGTATCTACCTAAATATTATATCCCCTATTTTCGGGGGTATCAGTACCTCTTAAAATCAACAAATTTGAATCATACAGGTGAATACAGAGATTTTCCCCTGTTGTTTGAAGCCATGGTAGTTGAGATGTGCAGAAACATGTTGACGTAGCCTGCCTGCACAAATGATCAATGATAACAAGAAAAAGACCTTCGGAGAAATAGGGACAATGGAATAATGTGAATGCGACTCAAGAACAAGTTGTGGCAAGGGCGCACCAGCCTCGCCAATTGTAAGTGTTATGTTGAAGCATAAAAAATTTCAATTTATAATCTAACGAGGAAAATCTTTTCATGTCAAAATTAGTCACCATAAAAATTGAAAATCATGTGGCGGATATCAGGCTCAATCGTGCGAAAAAATATAACGCATTAAATTATGAAATGATGATGGCAATGGCGGATGCCATTAAAATGCTTTCCCTGGAAAAAAAAATTCGAGCGGTTGTACTTTCGGGAGAAGGAAAGGGATTTTGTGCAGGACTTGACTTTGCAAGTTTCACAGAAATGACCACCGGTGAAGCCAGCCACCTGAAGGATCTTGAAAAAAGATATGAGAATACCAACACTAATTTACCGCAATTTATCACTTACGGTTGGAAAAAACTTCCCATGCCGGTCATTGCAGCCATCCACGGCGTTGCCGTCGGTGGCGGATGTCAGATTGCCCTGGGTGCCGATATCCGATTTTGTACACCTGATGCTAAACTATCTCTCATGGAGATGAAATGGGGACTTATTCCAGACATGGCTGCCTCCCAGAACCTCAGGGATCTTATTCCCATTGATGTCGCCAAAGAGCTTTACTTCACCGGCAAAACCATTAACGGCGAAGAAGCTGCCAGATTAAACATTGTAACACGAATCTGTGAAAACCCTCATGAGGAGGCCATGTCGCTGGCAAGGGAAATCAGTTCAAATTCGCCAACTGCAGTAAGGGCCGCCAAATCACTGCTCAACCAGGTGTGGCACGGTGCCAACGAAGGCCAAGGACTTTTAAAAGAATCGCAATTGGAAATGACATTGATGGGAAAAGAAAACCAAATAGAAGCCATTACTGCCAATTTTGAAAAACGAACACCGATTTTTAAAGATCCAGTGTAATTATTCTACAGAGAGAGAACAATCACCCGGTGATGATAAACCTACACCTGGGCCGCCTGTATTACCTGGAAGGGGAAACAGGGGGCTTGGTTCTAACTTCGCCCACTGGTTATATATCAAATAGCTAATTATCAAATATCATCATAAATTTCAATTATTTAGATATTGCTATATAGTCGGTTTTACCCAAAGTGGGCCAACTTAGAACCAAGCCTGAAACAGGTATGTGAGAGCCTGCTGTCAGCAGTAAAGAACAGCAGGCCAGCAAAAAAAAATCAATTGACGGCAAAGCGAAACGCGGCACCGAGGTCGGCACCTTTCAACGCAACAGATAGAGACCGTCGCCAGCTTCCTGCACCTCGATCATCACCCGAAAAATAGATTTTTAGAAGCCCTGTTGTATTTTATATCATCTCAATAGCACAGGCCATGGAAACACCTCCACCGCCGCACAGGGTGGCAAGTCCCAGAGAGTCTCCCCGGCGCTGCATGCCATAAATCAAAGTGGTCATGATTCTGGCTCCGGTGGACCCCACAGGGTGTCCAAGCCCGATGCCAGAACCATTGATATTTGTTATTTCCCGGTTCAGGCCCAACTCTTTTTCACACCCCAGATATTGCCCAGCAAAGGCCTCATTGACTTCAATCAGATCAAAATCAGAAATTTTCAAACCGCTGTTTTCCATGAGGTGCTCAACGGCAGGCACCGGGGACAATCCCATCACCGAAGGATGGCACGCTCCCCTGCCAATGGCCTTGATGCGGGCCATGGGAGTGATGCCCAGTTCATCGGCTTTCTCAGCAGACATGATCACCATGCCCGTTGACCCGTCATTGATGCCGCTGGAGTTGCCGGCAGTGACCTTGCCGATACCTGGTACAAATGCCGGGGGAAGCGCTTTAAGCATCTCCATGGTCATACCAGGCCTGAAATGTTCATCCTTGTCAAAAATGAGGGGATCTTTTCGTTTTCTCGGCACCTCCACAGATACGATTTCCGCGTTGAATGTCCCTTCCTGGGTGGCTTTTTCAGCCAGGTTATGGCTCCTTAAGGCCACTTCATCCATCTCTTCCCGGGAGATTCCCAGATGCTGGGCAATGAACTCTGTGGTGTGACCCATGATGTAGGGTTTTCCCACAAACATGCTCAAGGGCACCTTTGTCTCGTCCACCGGTCCCTCTTCTGGATGGGGCAAGATTCTTGATCCGCAATGGAGCAGGTGGATCATGTTGTCCACAAAGGTCTGATCCTGGAGTCGGCACCCCCACCTTGCCCCGGGCACACTGTAGGGAACACTGGACATATTTTCAGTACCACCAGCCAGAATAATATCGGCCATTTCCGCCTGAATCATGGCCATACCGGAAATCACCGCCTCCATTCCAGAAATACAGACCCGGTTAATGGTGGCAGCCGTAACCGTTTCCGGTATCCCGGCAAGTAGAGATGCAACCCGTGCCGTATTCAGGGTGTCTGCCGATTCCATGCAGCAGCCATAACGAACATCATCAATCATGGCAGCATCAATGCCTGCTCGTTTAATCGCCTCTTTCATGGTAATGGCGCCAAGGTGGGCACCTGACACATCACGAAGGGTACCCCCAAATGTTCCAATGGCCGTTCTGCATGCCGATACGATTACAACCTCTTTCACGCGACACTCTCCTTAATAATTTTCAATTCGAACTTGACGATACTGGGCTCGTACCATTTCACCATACAATATGATGTGGTTCCAAATTCAAGAAAACCACTTCATATTGTGGATTTTTGGCAAGTCAGAATAGTCTGAGCCCAGTGCAAACTTGACTACTGATCATAAAAATTGGTAGTCCTGCACTTACATGAAGCTGGCATTTCCAGAAGCAGAATTATTCGTCATCTTCTGCACAGATCCTCATGTGGCTGCAGCACTACCTAAAAATATATCCTGCTGATATTCATCTTTTAAAACTCTTTGCTAAACTCTCTCAAAGATTGTGGCAGGGGCCATGCCACCACCGGTACACAGGGAGACAAGGGCATATTTCCCTTTTCTTCTGTGCAGCTCATGGATGGCTGAAACGGAAAGTCGACAACCCGAGTTCCCCACAGGGTGGCCCAGGGCCAGTGCCCCTCCGTTAACATTGAGCTTTTCTCTGTCGGCATCGTACACTTTTTCCCAGGCCAGGGGAATGGGCGCAAAGGCCTCATTGATTTCGTAAATATCCATGTCATCCAGTGTCATACCGGATTTATCCAAAATCTTTTTTGTTGCCGGAAGTGGTCCGGTCAGCATCAGTCTGGGATCTGACCCCACAACGGTGTTGGCTACAATGCGGGCAAGGGGTGTCAGATTCAACTCTTTTACCTTGTCCTCACCCATCAAAATAATGGAAGAACTGCCGTCGGTGATGGTACTGGAAAGACCCGCCGTAAGCCACTCGGTACCGGGCAGTGGTTTCAACCCATCCAGGGTTTCAAAGGTGGTCTGGGGACGTACAGGTTCATCCGTGTCCCGGATAATCTCGTTGCCCTCCTTGTCCAGCCCCTTCATAGGCACTATCTCATTTTTGAAATAGCCTTCACTGTTGGCGCGATGCGCCTTCTGGTGACTCTGTACGGCAAGTTCCTGACACGCCTCTTTGGTGATACCATAGGTGTCGGCAATCTTCTGGGCCGCAACAATCTGGTTGGGGGCACCAAACCGTTCCATGTACAATTTTCCCCATGGATTGCCCATGGGCTGTTTGGTGTAAAGGGTACCGTTGACATCGGACAACATGGTATACTTGGACATCAATTCACACCCCGAGGCAATGACCACGTCCATGTTTCCCGATGCGATCATACCATGGGCCATCTGAATGGCGGAAAGGCTGCTGCCACACTGCCGGTTTATGGCAATACCGGGAATGGTTTCAGGCAAAATATCCGATGCAAGCACACCCATTCTGGCAAGGGTAAATCCCTGTTCTCCCACCTGATATACACAGCCGGTGATCACATCATCCACCAGGTTGGGATCCAAATCAATTTTTTTAATGGACGCATCCAGAACTGTGGCCAAAAGCCGTGGGGCTTCCCATTCCCTGAGATACCCTTTCTGTTTTCCCACCGGTGTCCTCACCGCACTTACGATATAAACTTCCTTCATTTTCGTCTCCTGTTTTTCATTATTTCAACCTGATGGTATGGTAAAAAATCCAACCCTTATCCTTGATGGTCTCGTAAAAAGTCCAGATCTCCTTCCCTTGTTACGCCATGCGGTGCCCAATGCGAATTTAAACCCAATATGATGTGGTTAAAAAATCATAGCCCGACTTTTTACAGGTCCATCACCTTTGGTACTTCAACTATCTTCCACTGAACACGGGGCGTCTTCGCTCTACACGGGACAATACGGCTTCTTTGAAATCAGATGAGGTAATGGCCTTGTTCAATCCCACATTTTCATTGTCAAGGGCCGTTGCAAAACTATCAATTAAGGGTTTATGGATGGCTTGCTTGCACATTTTTACAGCCATTGCCGCTCCGTTGGGGGGAATTAATGCACTGGCTTTTTTTATTGCATGGGCCAGCAGCTCTTCATGGGGAACCACTTCGTTGATCAGCCCCATGTCAGACAGTTGCTGGGCCGGAATCGGTTTTCCAAAAAACATCATCTCCTTGGCCTTCTGAAATCCCATCAACCGCGGTAAAATATAGCTGGAGGCAAATTCCGGAATAATCCCCAGTGACACAAAGGGAATCTGTGCCCATGCATGTTCCGATGCATAGATAAGGTCTGCACATGACAGGGGCATGGTAAAACCGGCCCCCACGGCATAGCCGTTGATGGCGGCGATGACAGGTTTGTCCAGTTCCCACATTTTCAAGGTCAGTTTTTTCTGTGCGATGTCCGTAAGATCCATTTGGGCCTTGATCTCTTCATCTAAAGAGGCATCGTCGGACAAGGGGCCTTCCGCAGGATTAAAATAGCCCCCGCTGCAAAACGGCTCTTTGGTGGCATCTTTCTTTGGATTTTCACCATTTCCGGTGATAATCATGGCCGTTGCCGTGTCATCATTGTCAAGGGCGTCTGCCGCCCACCACAATTCAAGGAATGAATAGGCGGTGAGGGCATTCTTTCTTTCAGGCCGGTTCAAGGTTACCACCACTACCCCTGTGCCTTCATCCTTATCGTAACTAATATCTTTAAAATCAGAGGGTTTCATCACATCGTTTTCCTTATTCTCGGGTTGATCATAATTGTTTTTTTATATGAAACTTTCATCGAAGCATTACCATCGGCAGTGTTTCATCTTTTGTTGTGGCCAGAACCCATACCTTGCTCCGGCCATGCCGGTTATAAAAAACGCCAGCATCAAAGCATTAACAAAGCGATTTAGAAGAGGATAACAACTCCTTTGCGATGATCTGCTTCATGATCTCATTGGTACCGGCATAAATGGAAAGGACCCGGACATCATTAAAGGCATCCACCAGGGGACAGTTCCCTTCAATGCCTCCCATCTCTTCCAGCAGATCCATACAGCGACTGGAAATGCGTTTGGCCGAATCCGTGGTTGAAAATTTGGCCATGGACGTTTCAAGTATCACGTTTTCGCCGGCCATGTGGCTGAGCACAAGACCATTCACAAAGGCCTTTTCCATCTTGAGTTCAGTGACCATCTCCGCCAGGGCAAACTGGGATGCCTGGGATCGTGCCAGGTGGCTCTTATCGGCCAGGGCCTGTCTGAAATAATTCACGGTCCACTCCAGGCAAAATTCAGAACAGGCAACAGCACTGACAGCACAGACCAGCCGCTCCTGCTGGAGTTTATTCATCAAAAGTTTAAACCCTGCGCCCTTTGGCCCCAGTCGACCGGATACAGGTATTTTACAATTATTAAAAAAAAGCTCGGTGGTATCCTGACTGTGCATGCCCATCTTTTCAAACTGAACCCCCTTTTTAAGCCCCGGGGTGTCTGCTTCCACCAGAAAAAGAGAGATGGCCTTGTGGGGATTTTTCTCCTGGGGATCCCGGGCGGCAAGTACAATGAGGTCACAGTTGACCCCATTGGATATAAAGGTTTTGCTGCCGTTGATGATAATATGATCATCTTGTTCAACGGCGGTGGTGACCATGGAGGCAAGGTCGCTGCCGGCATCGGGTTCTGTCATGGCAACAGCGGTGATGATATCACCGACCACACACCCGGGAAGATAGGCCATCTTCTGAGCCTCTGTTGCGTAAGCTGTGATATAGGGGACCACCACTTCACTGTGCAGATAGGCAAACAGTCCCAGATAATTAGCCCGTGCAATCTCCTCGATGACGATCACCGAATATAGAAAATCCTGGCCCGCACCGCCATACGCCTTTTCAACGGTGGGGCATAGAAATCCGTTCTTCCCCAGTTTTTTCCAAATATCTTTGGGAATCAGCTGGGCATTGTCCCACTGGTTTTTATGGGGCAGAATGTCGGTCTCCAAAAATGATCTGAAACGTTGTCGATATTCATGGTGTTCATCTGTATAATTTATTATTTCCATGATTTTGTCCCTCGTCCCTTATTTTGTCCGGATTTTACCGATGGTTTCACTGGCGATGATTTCATTCTGATAACTTTCAGGTGTTTCAAAAAGTGCCGTGGCCTTGGCATCCCTGTAAAATCGTTCCACTTCGGACTCCCCCATATACCCGTATCCACCAAACAGCTGAATGGCCTCATCACTGACAGCCATGGCCGTTTCACAGGCATTCTTCTTTGCCATGGCAGCTATGTGTTCAAGTTTTTTTCCCCCATTGTCAAACTTTGATGCAGCCGTGTAGGTCATGAGCCGTGACATCTCAATCTGTGTGGCCATGTCCGCCAGCTTGTTCCGGGTCACCTGGAACTGGGCCAATTTCTTTCCAAACTGTTCTCTCTGTTTTACATGCTCCAGTGCTCGATCAAAGGCCCCCTGGGCAATGCCAACGGCCTGGGCTGCACTTGCAATGTGACTTTCAATGAAAAACCGTCGCAGCTGGGCAATGCCCTTTCCCGGTTTTCCCAGCAGATGATTTTCGGGAACTGATACGTCGTTAAAAGCGACCTGGGCCGTTGAGATCATATTGTTGCCTATTTTTCGTCCTGAATCTGTTACGGAAATACCCTTGCTTTCAGCATCCACCAGAATCATGTGAAAGGCATCTGTGGAAGCCTTTTGGGATCTATCCCTGCACAGAACAATGTAAAAACCGGCATTGGTACCGTTCATCACATTGTTTTTGATACCATTGATAATCCACCTGCCCTCTTGCTGGATTGCAATGGTATTTTGTGATAAAAAATTTAACCCGATACCTGGCTCTGAAAAACAACCCCCTGAAAAGATCTCGCCGTCCAGCAACCTGGGAAGGTAGTGTTCCTTTAATTTATCATTGCCAAAACGCAACAGACATTCCGATGCATATCCCCACAACGTCAATGCCTTGCCCATGGTAGCGTCTTTACGGCAAAAGGTTTCACTGACAAGACAATTTTCCACCTGCCCCATTCCGCCACCCAGATATGTTTCATCAAAATGCACGCCAAGAAATCCAAGCTCAGCTGCCTGGCGCAATATTTTTTCTGGAAATTTTCCCTCTTTTTCCATTTTAAAAGAGATATCTTTGTCCAGCTCACCCTTTACAAATTCCAGCGCTGCTTTTTGAATCCCCTTTTGAGATTTGGTCAGTTCAAACATTTCCCTTCTCCAATTTTTTCCGCACTGCCTGTACCCTTATAAATGCTCTGCAGTATCGACAGCGGATGAATATCATCAAAATAAAAATGTAGTACAGATTTTAGACAGCAATAATAATGCCAACAAAATAACGACAGATTTTTACCACAGTATAATATGGACTTTAAGAGGGATGAAGGGCTGGACATGTCCTGCCTGGTTCTTCTATGGGGCGGGGTTCCATGGGGTGCATTCAACAGAACAACGGCTCTTTTCATGGAAGCTGAAAATTGGTGAAAGCAATGGCAAATGGCCTATTTAACTGAGCGGCGTTTCGAAAAAAAATTGTCCATTTAAAATCCCCCCTTTTAACTATCTAATAAGATAGAAATCAATAAATATACCATATATGATACCCTGCAAATACCTTATATGATAGAGTTCCTTGATAATGTTATCCCGTAAACTTACCCATTGAAGCACCAACAGCAGATCCGCCAGCGGGGACGGCCTGGTTCCATTTTCTATTTTCGTTGTGACAGGTGAATCTGAATCTGGCACAGACTTTGCAAAAGTACTCTCTAAAGATATTTCATTTTTCAGAAATAAAGTGGCGTGCCACGCTGAGATGGAGTGAATGATGGGGTGGATGGAAATTATCAAAGTGCAGGCCGCAGATCGAAGGGCTTCAGAAGCATGCCTGAACTACCTTCGAGCACTGGAACAGCAAATCAAAAAAAAGAAAACCACCGATATCAGTATTTATACCCATGCCGCATTTCAGGAACATCTCATGATATCTCTGAAATGGGGTACTCCCATACCCAATCGACCGGGGAGTCGGCTTTCAAGTCTGCTGGTACAGGAGTTAAAACAATTTGGCCTTGTGGATCTTTCCACCTGGAAATCATAACTATTTATTCAAAGATAAAGGAGTGAAACAATGAAGGCAAATGCATCTGTTGCTGTTGTAACCGGTGGAGCATCCGGACTGGGAGAGGCCACTGTTAGAAAAATGGTCGCACTGGGAGGCAAGGCGGCCATTCTTGATCTGGATGAGTCAAGGGGAGCTGCCCTGGTGGAAGAGCTGGGAGAACAGGTGATGTTCATCAAGACCGATGTTACCAGCGAAGTATCTGTAAAAGAGGCCATGGACCTCACCGTGGAACGATTCAAAGGTATTCATGTGGCAGTGAACTGTGCTGGCGTGGGAACCCCCATGAAAGTGTTGAGTAAAAAAGGCACCATGCCCATTGAGAAGTTCAACCAGGTTATACAGATCAACCTCATCGGCACCATGAATGTGGTGCGCCTTGCCGCAGAAAAGATGGTGGGAAATCAACCCAACGAAGATGGTGAAAAGGGCGTTATCATCAATACGGCATCCGTGGCAGCCTTTGACGGACAGATCGGCCAAGCCGCCTATGCTGCCTCCAAAGCAGCTGTCTCGGGCATGACCCTTCCCATTGCCAGGGAATTTGCAGATTATGGAATCCGTATCATGACCGTTGCTCCGGGGCTATTTGAAACCCCCATGCTCATGGGACTTCCGGAAAAAGCCAAAGCCTCTTTGATTCATATGATGCCCTTTCCCAAGCGTTTGGGTTATCCCGAAGAGTTTGCCCACCTGGCCCAGCATATCATTGAAAACAGCATGCTCAATGGTGAAACCATCCGCCTTGATGCGTCGGTACGACTCTCTTACAGATAACTGCCATGGACAAATCTGATTATGCTTCAGGTTTCCCACAACAAAAACTAAAAATCTCTCTTGATTCCCGGAGGTTTTTTAAAAAGCAATATTGGGGTTTGATGCTGACTGTTTTTTTAGGGGTTGCCATGGTCGTTTAAAATAAACAAATCAAATTCAGACCCCATCATTCTGATTTCAACACTGCCCATAATATAAAGGAATATATAATGATTAAAACTGTATACATCATTGGTTCATACACCACCCCATTTCAAAAATGGCCGGATAAATCTGGAAAAGATCTTACCCGGGACGCCCTTGTCGGCGCATTAAAGGATGCGGAACTCACCGATGCCGGTCCCATTGAAAGTGCCTATTTCTCCAATTGCGGCATGGGCATCATCTGGGATCAGGATCTGGTGAGGGGCCACTGCATGTTTGCCCCCATGGTGGACGAAGGTCTTTTTCCTGAAAGGGTTCCCATTGTTAATGTGGAAGGGGGCTGCGCATCAGGCTCCATGGCGGTTCATCTGGCATGGAAGGATATTTTAAGCGGCCTCCACGATGTTTCCATTGCCGTGGGAATGGACAAATTTTACCACGAGGACATTACAAAGGTGATGACAGCCTTTGAGCACGGCATTGACAGGGAAGACAGAGATCGCCTCATTGGCGAATACCAGGCTGTGGCCGACGAATGCGGTCAGACCTTTCAGTTTGGTCCCAAACGATCCATCTTCATGGATACCTATGCCATGCAGGCATGCTGGCACATGTGGAAATGGGGAACCACCCAGCGGCAGATTGCCATTGGTGCCTCCAAAAACCATTACAATGGCTCGTTAAATCCCAATGCGCAATACCGATTTGAAGTCCCTGTGGAAAAGGTGCTGGAAGATTATGAGGTAAGCTATCCTGTCACTCGAAGCATGTGTGCCCCCATTGGAGACGGTGCTGCCGCAGCCATTCTCTGCTCTGAAAAATTTTTAAAAACCCAGCCGGCTCATGTGCAGAAACGGGCTATCAAAGTAAGGGCATCTACCCTTTCCGGTGGCAAGCACCGCCCCATTTCCGAACCCAGTCTCACCCGCTGGGCAGCCGACAAATCATACAAACTTGCCGGATTGACTCCCCAGGATATCAATGTGGCAGAGGTGCACGATGCCACTTCATTCTGCGAAATCTACCAGGCGGAGATGATGGGCTTCTGCCCCATTGGTGAAGGCGGTAAATTCATCGAATCCGGTGCCACCATGCTGGACGGAAAAATTCCCATCAACACCTCCGGCGGACTGGTTTCCAAGGGGCATCCCATCGGTGCCACCGGCATTTCCATGGTATACGAAATTGCCACCCAACTGCGGGGAGAGGCAGAAAAAAGACAGGTCAAGGATGCACAGTACGGCCTGATTGAAAACGGTGGCGGTGTTATTTCCGTGGAAGAGTTTGCCTGCGGCGTCACGCTCCTTGAACGCTCATGAAAAAACGTTACCATTCGTTCCGGTATCCTGTAGTTGCAAATGTTCTGAATTGAATCAGTCAATACTGGGAAGAGATATCACAATCGTTGCGGGTTGGTTTAATAGATATCCCCTCCGTTCATAGCTGCTCACATGATATGGAATAACAGCTGAACCTGCTGCTCCTTTATCAGGACAGGGGGTTCAGCTGTTACCCAATCCAATACGATCTGCCATAGTATTACCTGGGCACTTAAAAAGGTAAGCGTTAATTCTCTCATTTTTTCAAACCAATACTTATCAATCAAAGGCATTTGGATCATCCATTGCCGGATTAATAACAAAAAAATGACAAGTAGCGATTTTCAAAGACAGTAAGGAGAGTAAGTTCATGCAAACAGATTCATCAGTGCCACGACATGCCATACGCGTTATCACAGCAACTTCACTATTTGACGGGCATGATGCATCCATCAGTATTTTCAGAAGAATGCTCCAGGATTCCGGATGTGAGGTGATTCACATCGGCCATAATCGACCGGCCCAGGAGGTGGTGGAGGCCGCCATTGAAGAGGATGCCCAGGGGATTGCCGTTTCAAGCTACCAGGGAGGGCATGTTGAATTTTTTAAATACATGGTGGACCTTTTAAGGGATAAAAATGCAGGTCACATCAAGGTGTTCGGCGGGGGAGGCGGTGTCATCATCCCCACAGAGATAAAAGCGCTCCATGACTACGGTGTCTGCCGTATTTACTCTCCGGAAGATGGCGGCACACTGGGACTCCAGGGCATCATCGACCATATGATTCAGGAGATGAATTTCTCCACGGTGGATAACAACGCACTGCATCTTGGCGATCTTTGTGTAGCAAAAAAATACCCCACGGCAAATCTCATCACAGCCGTCCAGAATGCCAAAATTAAGAATAACGGCTCCCATCTACCCCTCATGGAAAAAATAAAATTCCGTCAACCAGATTCCGTAGTGCCGGTCATCGGCCTCACCGGTACCGGCGGAGCCGGCAAATCATCCTTAACCGATGAACTGGTATTACGAATGCTCAGAGATTTTGATGACATACACATTGCCGTCATCAGCTGCGACCCGTCACGGAGAAAGACCGGCGGTGCCCTTCTGGGAGATCGCATCCGCATGAACGCCATCTCCACGGGCAGGGTTTACATGCGCTCCCTTGCCACCCGGGAGGCCCAGTCAGAGTTGCCAGATTCCCTTCCAGAGGTGATTGAGGTGGTAAAAGCCGCCGGATATGACCTGATCATCGCGGAAACTGCCGGTATTGGCCAGGGAGATTCACGCATTGTGGATCTGGTGGACATCTCGGTTTATGTGATGACATCGGAGTTTGGCGCACCGTCCCAGCTGGAAAAAATCGACATGCTGGACTATGCCGACATTGTGGTCATCAACAAATTTGAAAAAAGAGGCAGTGAAGATGCCCTTCGGGATGTGAGAAAACAGGTCCAGAGAAATCTCAAGGCCTTTGAAACCCCTGTGGACGAGATGCCGGTGTACGGCACCATTGCCTCCAAGTTCAATGATGACGGCGTCACCGCCTTTTACCATGGCCTTTTGGATAAAATTGAGGAAAAAAATGGGAAATCATACCCCTCTGCCATGGAGAGAACCGGCATAAAACACGCATCTGCCAAGAGTATTATTCTGCCGCCGGAACGCACCCGGTATCTGGCCGAAATTGCCAATACCGTCAGAAATTACCATCAAACCACCGGCGAACAGGCCGCTGCGGTGCGAAGGGTATGGCATCTTAAAGAAGCGCAAAAATCAATACAAGACCATGCTTCCCAAACCCTCGAATCCCTAAAGAGCGCCCTGGACAAAGAGACCACCCGGATTGACCAAGAGACCCGGGAATTGCTCAACCGATGGGAGGAAATTCAGGAGCACTATACCCGGGATGCGCTCTCCTATGAGGTGCGTGGAAAAGTACTCAAGCTTCCTTTGTACACCACCTCTTTGAGTCATTCCCGGATTCCCAAGGTGTCCATTCCCCGGTATGAAGACCCGGGGGAGGCCATCACCTGGATGCGAAAGGAGAATGTGCCCGGCGATTTTCCCTATACAGCCGGGGTATTTCCCCTGAAGCGTGCAGATGAAGACCCCACCCGCATGTTTGCCGGAGAAGGGGGGCCCGGAGATACCAATAAGCGATTCAGACTGCTCTCCTCGGCCTATCCGGCCAAACGACTTTCCACCGCCTTTGACTCCGTAACATTGTACGGATATGACCCCCAGACCCGCCCGGATATCTATGGCAAAATCGGCAACTCCGGCGTGAGCATCTGCACCGTGGAAGACATGAAGCTGTTGTACGGCGGATTTGATCTGTGCGCCCCCACCACCTCTGTGTCCATGACGGTGAACGGCCCTGCTCCCATCATCCTTGCCATGTTCATGAACACGGCCATTGAGCAGCAGATGGAAAAACACAGGAGAGACAACGGGTGTGACCCCAACCCGCAAGAGACAGAAACCATAAGGCAAATGGCTCTTTCCACTGTCAGGGGAACGGTTCAGGCAGATATTCTCAAGGAAGATCAGGGTCAGAACACCTGCATTTTCTCCATCGAGTTTGCCCTTAAAATGATGGGGGACATCCAGCAGTATTTCATCGACCATGCCGTTAAAAATTTCTATTCCGTTTCCATCTCCGGCTATCACATTGCAGAGGCCGGTGCCAATCCCATCTCCCAGCTGGCCTTTACCCTGGCCAATGGGTTTACCTATGTGGAATATTATCTTTCCAGGGGAATGGACATCGACGCCTTTGCGCCGTCCCTCTCCTTCTTTTTTTCCAATGGCATGGACCCGGAATACACAGTCATGGGCCGGGTGGCAAGACGTATCTGGGCCGTGGCCATGAAATATCTATACAAGGGCAATGAACAGTCCCGAAAACTCAAATACCATATACAGACATCAGGGCGATCCCTGCACAGCCAGGATATCCAATTCAATGATATCCGCACCACCCTCCAGGCTTTGTGCGCCATCTATGACAACTGCAACAGCCTGCACACCAACGCCTTTGACGAAGCCATCACCACCCCTTCCAGCGAATCGGTGCGAAGGGCCCTGGCCGTGCAGCTGATCATCAACCGGGAGTGGGGACTTGCCAAAAATGAAAATACCCTCCAGGGCAGCTTTATTGTGGATGAGCTGACAGATCTGGTGGAAGAGGCGGTGCTGTGTGAATTTGAGCGCATTGCCGAACGGGGCGGCGTACTGGGGGCCATGGAGTCGGGATACCAGCGGGGTAAAATCCAGGAGGAATCCATCTACTACGAGACCTTGAAACATACCGGAGAATATCCCATCATCGGCGTCAACACCTTTAAAGATCCCGAAGCCGATTATGAAGAGATGATGTCCTGCCTTGAGCTGTCACGCTCCACCACAAAACAAAAGGATGAGCAGCTTAGCCGTCTGGAAACATTCAGGGGAACTCATAAAAACCAGGGAAAAGAGGCTCTTGAGCGTCTGCAGCAAAGTGTTTTGAACCAGGGAAACATCTTTAACGAGCTGATGGAAACGGTAAAATACGCCTCCCTTGGTGCCATCACCCAGGCCCTTTACGATGTGGGAGGGCAGTACAGAAGAAACATGTAAATTAACACTGTGCCCATCATTGAAAAGCAACATACTCTATTAAATCTTTCATATAAAAACTATGGAGACCAACAATGACAAAAAAAATCAGACAGGCTGCAGTTATCGGATCCGGTATCATGGGAGGGGGTATTGCCGCCCTTCTGGCCAGTTCAGGCGTCAAGGTGCTGCTCCTTGATATCGTTCCCTTTGATCTCACCGACGACGAAAAAAAAGATCCGACCCAGCGCAACCGCATTGTCAAGGCGGGACTGGATGCTGTTGTTAAATCCCGCCCTGCCCTTTTGATGAGCCCCGGTGATGCAGCCCGCATTGAAATCGGTAATCTGGAAGATGATTTTGACAAGCTTGCAACCTGCGACTGGATTTGTGAAGTGGTGGTGGAAAATCTAAAAATCAAGCAGCAGCTTTTTGCCCGCATTGAAACCATCCGCAAACCAGATGCCATCATCACCACCAACACCTCAGGCATTCCGCTAAAGGAGATCTCCCGGGAGCTTGGTCCGGAATTTAAAGCGCATTTCATGGGAACCCACTTTTTTAATCCCGTGCGATACATGCATCTTCTGGAACTGATCCCGGGTGAGGAGACCCGCAAAGAGATCTTTGATTTCATGGCGAAATTTGGCGAAAAACAGCTGGGCAAGGGCATTGTCTGGGCCAAGGATACCCCCAACTTTGTGGGCAACCGCATCGGCATCCAGAACATGGGCAGTGCCATGAATGCCATGGTGGAAGCGGGCCTCACCATCCCTGAGGTGGATGCCCTTTTCGGCCCTGCCATGGGTCGTCCCAAAACAGCTGTGTTCAAGACATCGGATCTGGTGGGCCTTGACACCTTGAGCCATGTGTTTCAAAACGCCCATGACATGTGCACAGATGATGAACAGCGGGAAACGTTCAAGCTTCCTGATTTTCTTAAAAAAATGGTGGAGAACAACCTTCTTGGCAACAAGACAAGGGCCGGTTTCTACAAAACAGAAAAGACCAAAGAGGGAAAAAGGGTTCGAAAGGTTATCAATCCCGTTACCCTTGAATATGAGGCCATCACGACGCCAGATTTCCCCTGCCTGACAGCTGCCAAAAAGGCACGCACCCTTGAGGATAAAATCGCCGCCATCTTAAAGGGAGATGACAAAGGCGCCATTTTTGCCTGGAAAATGGCGGCCAACAGTTTTCTGTATGCCGCCTGCAGAATCCCTGAAATATCCGACACAATCATTGAAATCGACAACGCCATGAAGTGGGGATATAATTTTACCAAGGGCCCCTTTGAAATCTGGGATGCCTATGGTGTTGCAGCGGCTGTGGAGCGCATGAAGGCAGACGGCATATCCATCCCCGCCCATGTACAGGCCATGGTGGATGGCGGCAACGAAACTTTTTACAAGCTTGAAAACGGTGTTCACCTCTACTATGACTTTGCTTCCAACACGTATAAAGAGGTTCCTAACAGCCGGGCAAAAATCTCTCTTGCCGCCGCCAAAGGCAGCGGTAAAACGGTCCTGGGCAACGATTCCGCAAGCCTTGTGGACATCGGCGACGATGTTTTCTGCCTTGAATTTCACACCAAAATGAATGCCATCAACGGCAAAATCGTGGATATTCTGGATGATGTTCTTGAATATGTGGACAAAAACGGTGCAGGGCTGGTCATTGGAAATCAGGCTGGCGGCACACCGGGTGCCTTTTCCGCCGGTGCAGACCTTTATTTTGTCTCTAATCTGGCAAAGGAAAAAAAATTCACCGAACTGGACGATTTTCTCAACAGGGTTCAAACCGCCATTCAGAATGCACGATATGCGCACTTCCCTGTGGTGGCGGCCCCCTATGGCATGACCCTTGGCGGTGGTTGCGAAGTGTGCTTTGGTGCCGATAAAATAGTTGCCCATGCAGAGCTGTACCTTGGACTGGTTGAGATCGGTGTGGGACTTCTACCGGCCGGTGGCGGCTGCATGAACATCTGGAAACGATTTGTCACGTTACTTCCAGACAGTGCTGCCAAACAGACAGACCTTACAAAACTATTTGTTGATGCCTTCATGAACGTGGGCAGTGCCAAAGTGTCCACATCTGCTGCCCATGCACGTTCCAACGGTTTTCTGGTGCCGGGTGACCGCATTGTTTTCAACCGGGACAATCTCATTGGAGAGGCCAAAAAAGATGTGCTGAAAATGGTGGATGAAGGGTATGCCCCCGAGATCATGAACCCTTTACTGGTCATGGGAAGTGCCGGTCAGGAAATGGTCAATGCCAAGATTTCTAAAATGGTACAGGGCGGCTACATGAGTGAGTACGATGCCTTTCTGGCCAAACGCATCGCATTTGTTATGAGTGGCGGAGAGGTCAACAATAAAAGCCAGGTAATGGAAAAGGCGCTTCTAAAGCTTGAAAGGGAAGCATTCCTTGATTTTGTCAGGGAGGAGAAAACACTGGCCAGAATCGACCACATGCTAAAAACCGGCAAGCCCCTGAGAAATTAAAAAAAGGATACAGAAGCGTAAACAATAATCAAAAAGAATTAAAGCAAGGAAAAGAACATGTCAGAGGAACCGATCATGAAAAACGATACCGTCAAATTGTCAAGTCAATTGGTGCTTGGAGAACTACCTGCAAGGTGGGCGCGTAGAAATCCGGACAAAGAGATGTTGGTTTTCAACGGCAAGCGCTTCACCTGTGGTAAAGTCAACGCCAGGATCAACGCCCTTGCCAATGAGTTGTTGCGTCTCGGCGTAAAGCAAGGAGATAAAATTTCGGTGCTATTTTTTAACGGCAACGAAATTCTTGAGTGCTATTTTGCCGCAGCCAAAATCGGAGCCATATCCGTTCCGCTCAACTTTCGTCTGGTAGGCCCGGAACTGGCGTATCAAATTGACCATTCCGATTCCGTAGCCGTGATTTTTGACAGACGATTTGCTGCGGTTATCAATGATATCCAAGAATCAATTCCCAATGTTCGTTATTTTATCTCAAATAGTGAAAATTTTGAATTTGGTGATCACTCTTCCAAGCCAGTCGATGACTCTGAGGGAATGGATGAAAAGACATCCATTAGCACCATCGACTACGAGACATTCATCTCAAGAGGCAGCACCGATGAGCCCGGCATTTACGTGGATGATGATGAACCGGCCTTCATCATGTACACATCAGGTACTACAGGGCGCCCCAAAGGGGCGGTCATGACCCATAAAAATATCGTGATTAACTGTTTCAACCTTCTCATGGAGTTCACCCTCGACCATGAAGATCGTTATCTTTGCGTGCCTCCACTCTTTCATACAGCGACCCTTGCTCTAACATGTTCCTGCATCACAGCCGGTACCCCCATCGTGCTGATGGATAATTTTATTCCCCATGACATCAAGGATGTATTGAAATCGGAAAGCATCACAGTAGCATTTTTTGTGCCTGCCATGTGGATTGCGCTGCTCCAGGTGCCGGGGATTGAAAATAGTGACACCGCTTCTCTAAAACTCTGCTTCACCGGTGCAGCCATCATGCCCACGGATGTTAAAAAGAGGATCATGAATATTTATCCCAATTCAGGGGTCTATGATATTTTCGGCCAGACAGAGATGAGTCCCTGCACAACCATGCTCAAACCTAAATATGCCCTTGAAAAACCAGGATCCGTAGGGTTACCCATGGTCAATGTCGAAGTGAAAATCGTGGATCAAAACGAGAACGATGTTCCTGATGGAGAAGTTGGGGAGATTGTATACAAAGGGCCGACCCTGATGAAAGAGTATTACAAAAACCCTGATGCAACGGCCGATGCAATGCATAATGGCTGGTTTCACAGTGGTGATCTGGTGAAAAAAGACAAGGACGGTTTCATCCATGTGGTGGACAGGGCAAAGGACATGATCATTTCCGGGGGTGAGAATATCTATTCAGCAGAAGTTGAAGATGTTATTTTCAAGCACGCCAAGGTGTTGGAGGTTGCTGTTATAGGAGTGCCCGATCCTGATTGGGGAGAAAGCGTCAAGGCCGTTGTTGTGCCTGTCAAAGGGGAGGCGTTGACTGAAAAAGAGATTCTGGAACACTGCCAGAAAAACCTTGCCGGTTACAAAAAACCAAGGCACATTTACTTTACCGAGACTCTACCGAGAAATGCAGCCGGAAAAGTCCTTAAAACCAAGTTGCGGTAGTAACTAATGATGGTCTCGGGTCAGAGGGAGTCCATCAAACCGTGCGTACGGGTCCGTACACGGCTCCTCATGTGACATTTATCATTCAAGTGCGCTTAAAGCAATGTTTCATCATGTCCTCTGATCTTATTTCCTACCCTAATCCGTTGATGAACCAACGGTTAGGGTAGGCTTGGGCTCCAATCATTCTATATGTACAATTTCCTGCTTCCGTTGTGTTCCGTTTGGTAAAGTTTGAAAACCGTAGTGGTTTCTGAACCGCAGCCTGAACATTTGAGAGAGCCATTTATTTTCATGGCGGCTTTTAAACCATAAAAACAATGCAACAACAAGGGCAACACTCAATATTTCAATGATACGAGCCCAGTGCCGAATATTTTTTGTTTACCAGTCATCCCCGGGTAACCTCACAATCAGGCAGGCAAACCTGATCATCCGTGCGGGCCATTTCCTTTACAACCGGATCTTCTACATTCAAGTAAAGCAAGTCATCGCTTGCACCTGATTTTGTTGCCAGGTTGTTCAAACAGCTCCTTTTCTTATTGGCAGACGCCTTCTTCAATTTTTCAAGGTTTCCCTCCGGTACCTCTTTGAACTCAAGGACCCCTTTGCGCATGGCAAGCGCCAGGAGCTCTTTTCCCAAAGCACTGCGGACAATCAGCTGGTTCCAACCCTTGTCAACCTCCCACCCCTCGGCGCTTCGGGCAGAACCCACAGAGATATCAGCAAATTCGCAGGTCATATCAAAACAGTAGTTGCAGTTTTCACGGACGCATTCGTTTACCTTGTCAATGGGAATCTCAACGGTTCCCCCTTCAGTATAGACTTCCATGCACGCATGCTTGCTCGGCGGGATGTCGATTCCTTTTATCTTTGTATCGCCAACCCGGTCACGAAGCATCTCCTCCAGGCGCCGCCAGTCGAGAGCCCAGCCACAGAAAAGCCCGATAACGAGCGACAGCTTCTTCACCCTATCCTGGTCCTGTTTGTAAGGCAACGCCCTCATCTTGGCGAGCGCCAATGCCTGACACGGTGTGGCCACCACACCGATGTTCTCAGCCTCGCCCTTGGACGCCTCGTTGAAACAGCCAACGGTGGGCGATACAACGAACTTGCTTTGTGCCCGGCCCGAAATATCATCTCTCTGGCTCACGGTTTCGCTGTCCGGGAGCAGACGATCATTCTGGTTCGCCAATACCGCCTGGTCGATCATCCCTTCGTCAAGGGCCAGGGAAACCAGGGCGGAAACAGTTCCGCCGTGCTGTGCTTTTGCCCTGATGTTTTCATCGGTTGCCCGGGTCATATAGAGGCCTTTGTACGCACCGATTTCCGGCAGAACATCCAGAGGATCGAAAAGTGTCCTTCTTAACGTTTGCAGGTTGGTGGGTGTTCTCGGGCAATAGGCATGGCATCGCCCTCTTTCCTGGGAGCAATCGTATAAAGTAACGGTTTTGTCCTTGTAATACTTGTTGTTGGGGCATAGATTGACGCAGGCGGCACACCCCGTACAGAGATCCTGACCTAGTGCATAGTCAAGACTAAATTTTAGGATTGCCATCTACGAACAATAACCGTATAATGTAAAAAACTATGGAAGGATTTTATGCGGAAAAAATACATTGTTCGATTAACTGAAAAAGAACGTCAGCAGTTATATGAGACCATAAAAAGACTCAAGGGCACCAATCAGAAAGTACGTCGTGCCCATATTTTACTGAAGGCTGATGCTGATGGACCGTGCTGGAGAGACAAAGAAATTGCAGATGCTTTCTGTTGCCGGACACAAACAGTTGAAAATATAAGAAAACAATTTGTTGTGAATGGGTTTCAGCAAGCCTTAGATGGAAAAAAAAGAGAGAACCCTCCGACTCCGAAATTATTAAATGGAGAGCAAGAAGCTAAAATTATAGCGACTCGTCTTGGTGCTCCCCCGCCAGGTTATGCAAACTGGAATTTACGTTTGTTAGCACGTCATGTGGTTGAATTGGAACTTGTTCCATCTATTAGCCCTAAAATAAGCGTGTTTTAAACAAAAAACATCAAAAAAAAGCTCGAAATGCCTTTAATTACAGTGTATATTTGATCCACTACAAAAAAATATAACATAAAAAAGGACATTTCGAGTGAAGAGAATTATCGATAAAAAAATAAATAAACGCAAGCAAAAAATTCGTAAAAGCTCTCTAACCCCCTATATAATGTGGAGACTTTTTGCTCGTAATCGGGTAATAAAAAATGCCTGAAAGGAGCATAAAAATGAGCAGAGAAAAATTGAGAAGTTACAGTACAGAATTCAAGGCC
>NZ_FWXY01000036.1 GCF_900176365.1 Desulfocicer vacuolatum DSM 3385
AATGGTGATAATCCCTGAATTGGCAAATAGTTATGAGTAGTCTACATAATTCTTTTGCCAAAACAACACGAAAATAAGAGATAAGAATCTAAGAAGCCGCATAAAAATAAATGATTGCTCTTTTTATTTGGAATTTACTGAATTTTAAAAAATATAAATAAAAAGTCATGCCTTTTATTATCACGAAACTCCTAAGTTATAACCCGGCAGAGCCCCCAATATCTGACCTGTTTGGAACATGGAGAAGCAAAGGGGGGGCAAAATAGAGTCTGCCCGCGGCAGTTTTGTTATCCCCCCCGGAAAATCAGGCCCCGAATTCCATCACCTTATTGTCAATGAGCCTTGTTTTGCCAAGCATCACAGCAATGGCCATGAGTACAGGTTCATTGATGCTGTCCACTTCATCCAAGGTCAAAAGATCACAGATGGAGACATAATCTATTTTAATATCAGGACAGGATGCCAGAATTTCCCTGGCCTTTGCCACAATCTCTCCGGCATCGGAAACCCCACTTGAAATCATCTCTTGTGAGGTTAAAAGAGCACGATGCAGCAGCAGGGCATGGGGTCGTTGCGCTTTGGTGAGATATTTATTGCGAGAACTCATGGCAAGCCCGTCATCTTCCCTCACAATGGGTACCCCGACGATATCAATATCAAAACTTAAATCTTTCACCATCTGCCTGATGAGGGTCAATTGCTGGAAATCCTTTTGGCCGAAAATTGCCACATGGGGTTTGACAATGTTAAACAGCTTGGTCACCACCGTGGCAATACCCTTGAAAAACACCGGTCGGGAAAGTCCGCACAGGTGCAGGGGAAGTTTTTCCAACTCCACATAGGTCTGGAACCCCTCGGGATAGATTTCCGATGCCTCCGGAGTAAACACCACAGATGCGCCCATGTCACGGCACAGATCAAGGTCTTTTTCCAAGGCCCTGGGATAGGTTGCCAGATCTTCATTGGGACCAAACTGAGCAGGATTAACAAAAATACTCACCACCAGATCATCTGCGTGTTTTCCGGCCTCTTCCATCAATGCCAGATGGCCTTTATGAAGAAACCCCATGGTGGGAACAAATGCAATGGTGCGTTTATTCTGACGCTGGGTATCGGCATACTCCATCATCTCTTTAATTGTCTGAATCTGTTTAATGACATCACCTCAAAAAAATTTTATAGGGTATTGTTGGCATCCTTCATCCCCGCCGTACACTTTTCAGAGCAATGTCTCCATTTAAGGATTATCAAAAAAAGTGTAAACTACCTTTATGGTTAATGATGGATGCCGTATTTTTCCCAAACTCATAGTCCCTTGTGTAAGATTGATCCTTTGTATTGTCAATATGATTTTACAATTTTGGGTAATGGTTTTCTGTTTCAGGCCCATTGGTCACTTTGCCCCAGGAGATACCACCTTGGCATGTTTAATGGTTGTTTTTCACCAAGCTTATTTTTTTGTTATTTTAGGTTAGTTTATTTCTATGCACATATTTAAATAGAGTTTTAATAACCCTTGTTGATTT
The DNA here is from genome assembly GCF_900176365.1 of Desulfocicer vacuolatum DSM 3385. Taxonomy (GTDB): domain Bacteria; phylum Desulfobacterota; class Desulfobacteria; order Desulfobacterales; family Desulfobacteraceae; genus Desulfocicer; species Desulfocicer vacuolatum. The sequence continues at coordinate 1,527 of NZ_FWXY01000036.1, forward strand.
TCACTGAAAATCCTTTTATATAACAGGCATGTCTTGGCGGACACAATGAATATTGAAATATGGTGTCATGCCGCCCCCCCCCCCAGAGGGCTAATGTTCCCGGCCCGGAACTGTAGACAGCTCAATTGGCCGCTTCCTATTATCCCTCGGGGGGGCTCTGCTGAGGATGCTCGGAAGTTTTACTTTCTAATAAAACTGCCATGGACAGAGCATATTGGGATTTGACCTGCCACAAATGAGCGTGATAACTCTAAATTATACCCGAAAATTTGAAAGGAAGTGGCTTTTAAAAAGGCCAGGTTGAAATCAATGATGCCAACAGCGCTTTATCAAACCCCGGCTTTAAAAAAACTCACAGGACCGGTGCTTCGTCCCGGGGGGCTTGAACTGACCCGGGAATCGGTGATGAAATCACACTTAAGCCCCGGAGACAAGGTGCTTGATGTGGGGTGCGGCTCCGGTGCTGCAGGAGATATGCTCAACAAAGAATTTGCCCTTAATTGTGTTGGCATTGATGTGGATCTGGACTTATTTGCATCTGCCACCAAGATGCCTGCGGCCCGGGCATATGCCCAGGCTCTACCCTTTAAATCCAATAGTTTAAAAGCTGTTTTTTGTGAATGTGTGCTCTCTCTGACACCGGATATGGGGGCAACCCTGGGGGAATTTTATCGGGTTCTTGCTCCAGGGGGGCAATTAATTTTATGTGATGTTTACCTTCGCAACAAGGCCCATGTGCATAAAATAAAAGAGATGCCCCTGGCATGCGGGTTCAGAAAAGGTATGGGAAAGACAGATATCCATGAACATGTGGCATACACCGGTTTCCAAGAAATGGTGTGGGAAGATCTTTCATATTTATTAACCCAGCTTGCAGGCCAGGCTATTTTTGAACATGGTTCACTGGAACATTTCTGGGCCCGGGTCTTTGGTGGGGAATGCAAAGCCTCCGGCCGGGCCTGTGATGCCATCCGGGCAAGCCGTCCGGGATATTTCAGAATCATTGCCCGTAAGCCCGGGATCAGAATACGGTCCACCCGTGGCAGTTTATTAGAAAATAAAACTCCCGGGCAAGCTAAGGCAGAGCCGCCCCCCCGACGGGCAATAGGAACCGGGCAATTGAGCTGTCCACAGTTCCGGGCCGGGCCGGGGGGCGGCGGTATAATACCATTTGGCTCCGCGTCTACGACCCTATATTTGTTGTGTCCAAAAGGACATGTCCGTTATAAAGAGGAGAAAAATGACTGATACAATAATGCGCCTGGTGTCTCTAAGGGCAAAGGGATATCCCTGTAGCCAGATGATGATGATAATGGCGTTGGAAGAACAAGGGCAGACAAATCCCCCCCTGGTACGGGCCATGGCCGGACTTGCCAATGGTCTGGGGACTTGTTCCGGCTCCTGTGGTGCCCTGGGTGCCGGAACCTGTATTCTTGCCCTTTATGGTGCCAGGGGCAATGATAACGAAAAAGAGATGCCGGTCTTTAACACCATGACGGCAGAATTAAATGAATGGTTTGATGAAAGAACAAAGCCCCATGGAAGCAGCCTTTGTCACGACATAACAGAGGGACAGGCTGGATCACCCCAGATGAGTATCCGTTGCGGGGAACTCATTGCCCAAACCTATGACAAAGTCATGCAGATTCTCATGGACAATGGAATAGATCCGGAGTTTTCCAGGGATGATGACTGAACAGGACGGGGTTCTGGCCCACACCCAGAGTCTGTGCCCCCACTGCCTTAAAAAACTTGAGGCCCGGCGGATACAGAAAAAACAAGGCGTTTTTCTGGTCAAGACCTGTCCTGAGCATGGTCCCATGTCCACTCTCATCTGGAAAGGCCCACCGGACATGAAAAGCTGGGTTCGCACCAAAACCCCGGCAGGCCCGGCACGTCACGGCACCGAAACCCGACAGGGCTGTCCATTTGATTGCGGTATCTGCCCCCAACATCGGCAGCGCACCTGCACCGCCCTTTTGGAAATAACCTGGCGCTGTAACCTTAATTGTCCTGTCTGTTTTGCCGACAGCGGGGGGGGCGTGGCTGATCCTGAAATAAGCCGGATAAAAACCTGGTACAAACAGATCAAACACCACACCGGAGGGGGATGCAATATCCAGCTATCCGGGGGAGAGCCCACGCTGCGGGATGACTTGCCCGACATCATCCGCATGGGAAAAGAGATGGGGTTTCCCTTTATCCAGTTAAATACCAACGGCCTTCGCCTGGCAAAGGAGAAACATTTTGTTCAACAGCTCAAACAGGCAGGACTTGACAGTGTATTTCTACAATTTGACGGGGTGGATGACAGGGTCCACTTAAAGCTCCGGGGGAGAAATCTTCAATCCACCAAGGAACAGGCCATTGCCAACTGTGGTGCAGAAGGCCTTGCCATGGTGCTTGTGCCCACACTGGTACCGGGGATCAATGATCATCAAGTGGGTGATATCATACGCTTTGGCCTGGCGCGATCACCCCAGGTGCGGGGGGTCCATTTTCAGCCGGTGAGTTATTTTGGAAGATTCCCCACCCCTCCGGGGGATAAGGACAGAATAACCCTGCCCCAGGTGATGCAGGCGGTGGAGACCCGGACAGGAATCAATGCCTCGTATTTTAAGCCCCCGGGCTGAGAGAACGCCCTTTGCTCATTCCATGGCAATTTTGTATTAATGCCTGATGGTGATCTTATGCCCTTAACCCGCCACAAACCTGACACAACGGTGGAAAACGGTTACAAAGGTGCAACGAAAACCATGGGATTTATTGCCAGGCAATGGGGATCTCCTTCGGTGGAGGAGAAAAAAAATCAACATCACATGACAACAGGAGAGACACCCCGGTCAAAGGTAAAAGCCAAAGGCACGACAATGCCTGTTTTGTCAATACTGCCCATGGCGACAAAGCCCCCGGTGAAGCTGCCTGAAGTTATTGAACAGCAGACCACAGGCCCCACCATCCTTACCTGCGATTCGCCCGGGGATCCCCCCCTGGATCTGGACATGTTTTTAACGCGTTTGAAAACCCATATGTTTTCCATATCCTGCATGGCCTTTCAAGATGTCTGGAATGTGGATCTTGAAAGGGTGAAAGACTGCTGTATCCATGTATTATCACCCCAGGGAAAATTAATTCCCTTTTGCATGTATAACCTCACAGATGTCCAGGGAAAAAGCCTGTACCGGAAATCTCCTATGATTAACAAAGAGCGGTGTTGACAGCTGATTCAGGCGTTAAACACAATTGACCCCATTTTTACAGGAGATGTTGATTCACATGGAAATAACACCGCTGCAGGAATGGATTGCCCGGAAAACAGGTATTTCCTCCGGGGAAAATCTTGATGCCGGGACATTGCATGACCACCAGCTTGACCTGCTGCACAAGACCCTTGATCTTGCAAAGACAAACAGCCCTTTTTACCGGCATCATTTAAGGAATGTCCATGTCCAGGATTTAAAATCCATGGCAGACATTGTAAATTTGCCGTTTACTTATCCCCGGGATATTGCTGATTCAGGCCTTCAGATGCTCTGTGTTTCCCAGAGTGAAATTGCAAGGGTGGTTACCCTGCAGACTTCAGGTACAACCGGCAATCCCAAACGTCTCTATTTTACCCGGGAGGACCTGGAATTAACAGCCGACTTTTTTGCCCATGGCATGAAAGCCCTGGTGACGCAGGGGCAAAAGGTCATGGTACTCATGCCCGGCCCCACCCTTGGCTCTGTGGGGGAAAGACTCACCACAGGGCTTGAACAAATGGGGTGCCGGACAGTGGTACACGGGTTTGTGAATGATCCCGGACAGGTGATTGATAAAATCAATGCTCTTGCCGTTGACGGCCTCATCGGGCTGCCGGCCCAGGTGTTAAGCCTTGCCCGCTGGCCCCGGAACATTCTTCCGGGTCGCCTTAAAAGTGTTTTGTTGAGTGGGGATTATCTGCCCCGGGCCATTATTGATGCCATACAGGATGTCTGGCGTTGCCCGGTGTTCAACCATTACGGCATGACCGAAACCGGGCTTGGCGGAGGGGTGGAGTGCCAGGCCCTTAAGGGATGCCATCTGCGGGAGGCGGATCTCTATCTTGAAATCGTGGATCCACAGGGGAAAAAAGTGCCCCACGGCCACCCCGGTGAAATTGTTTTAACCACCCTGACCCGCACAGGTATGCCCTTGATTCGTTACCGCACCGGGGATATTTCCCGTTTGCTAACGGCCAGGTGCGCCTGCGGGTCATCATTGAAACGTCTGGACAGATTGCAGGGCCGCAGTGTATACAGATACAATGGCATGGAATTGGCGCTACAGGAAATGGACGAATCATTATTCAGGCTTAAAGACATTGTGGATTTTCAAGTCACCATTGAAAAGCAGCAGCAACGATGCCGGCTGAACCTTGAGTTCTGGGCCATTCCCGGCGGAAAACCGGATCTTGCCCTTGATATCCGGCAAATTCTCCATGAAATCCCCGGAGTGGCTCGCTGGATAAACCAGGGGATGTTAAGCATCAATGATGTATCTCCTTCCCGCAATAACCTTTTTTTTAACCCTGGAAAACGTAAAATCAAAGAGATAATAACATGAGCAAAGCCATAAAAGCATTACACAATAGTTTACAGCAGGGCAAGGCCGTGGTCATGGCCGCAATTTTAAGTAAACAAGGATCGGCCCCCCGCTCCCCCGGTACCCGGATGATTGTGCATGAAGATGCTCACATCAGCGGCACAATCGGCGGAGGCTGGGTGGAGGCCCAGGTGCAAAAGCTGGCCCGGGAATTCTTTAAAACAAAAAAAGGGGCCTGTATCCGGGAGTTCACCCTGGATTCCAAAGCCTATGAGGACATGGACATGGTGTGTGGAGGCAGTGTAAGCCTGCTTCTGGAGTATCTGCCGGCCACGAAGGATAATATCACCATATTTACAAAATTACTGGAAATGCTTGAAAAAAATCAGGACGGGTTCATGGTGAGTCAACTGCCTTTGGACAGTAATAAAGATTTTCAAATGCAGCGCTGTATCATTTCAGGGACATCCCAGACAGGTGGTTTTCAACTTGATGAACTAACCCTGGCATCCTTGTCAGACCATGCAGGAAAAATGCGCTCCCCAGGTGTTCTTCATGTGGGCAAAGAGCGATTTTTTGTGGAGCCTGCCCAATTTAATGGAACGCTTTATATCATTGGTGCCGGTCATCTGGGTACAGAAACCGCACATCTTGCCCATAGAACCGGTTTTAAGGTCATTGTGATGGATGATCGAAAGGAATTTGCCAATAAAGTGCGATTTCCCATGGCTGAAGTGCATGTGGTGGACAGGCTTGAAAACTGTTTCAGTGGATTTTCCATGGGACCCGGCAGCTATATTGTCATCATGACCAGGGGACATCTTTATGATCGGGACACACTGGAACAGGCCCTTAAAACAAAGGCCACATATGTTGGCATGATCGGCAGTAAATCCAAAAGAAAAATGATCTATGATTATCTGTTAACCCAAGGGGTTTCCCAGGAGACTCTGGATGAAATTCACTCCCCCATCGGGCTCTCCATCGGGGCCCAGACCCCGGAGGAGATCGCTGTGAGCATTGTGGCAGAGCTTATCCAGGTACGCAAAGAGCATCAGGGCTCAAAATCCCCTGCCCTTAAATTGATCTCTTGAACCTTAAACGGTGTTGACCTGTTATCGATGAGGTTTAAGCAGGCATAATCCTGGGGGATGGTGAAAAGTGCATCTATTTTTTTATGCATAAGGTCGCAAAGAATCATGCGATTCACTCCGGCATGGGCCACCATAAGGATATTGCCCTGATTTTCCGTGGCTATTTTATGGAATGCCGGTATCACCCGCCGGGAGAGGTCTGAAAAACTTTCTCCCAGGGGGGGGCGGTAACCTGTGAAATCCTTCCCCCTTTTTTCCCACTCTCTGGGAAATTTTTCCCTTATTTCTGCCACAGGTCTGCCATCCCACTTTCCAAGATTGATCTCCCTTAATTCATCCGTTAAAGTGACGGTATTGCTTTTAAAACCGGATACAATAGTGGCCATATCAATGCACCGGGAAAGGGGACTTGCAAAAACCTGATCAAAATAAGGTTTGCCTGTGGCAGTTCCGTGGGAAAAACAATTGTGCCATAGAGCTGCCTGACTGCACCCCGCTTGGCTTAACCCCACATCTGTCTGCCCGATGAAACGCTTTGTTGATGCGTTTTTTATTTCACCATGCCTTAAAAGATAAATCACCTTTCAAACTCCTTGAAATTTTTTCTTTTATAATACAGGCAGTTTCAAGCCTGGCCCGGATATTTTCAACAGCGTCCGGATTTTCTTTAAATGTGCTGAGTTTCTCTTTAAATCTTGTTTCAAAATCCATGACAAGCTGATCCCCCCTCACCAGTTTATCGGCAAAATAGACAATCTCTTCTTCATTTAAAGGCGTGTTTAGAGATGTTTTTAAGTCCATGTGCACGGAAACAATATCTGCAATCTCTTTAAATCCCATATTTTTGAGTATCTCCCCCCCTTTGACGGCGTGGTTGGGGGATTTTCTTGCAATATCATGAACAAGGGCGCCAGCTTTAATAAGCGCAATATCAAGCAAAGGCTCTTTTTTATCCAGAGCAGTGGCAATCTTAACGGCGGTTTCAGCCACTTTCATGCAATGGGTTTTAATTTTTTCATCTGCCATGGGACTTTTATCCATAAGAGAGAGGCACTCTTCAAACTCAGGGATCTCAAGGGTCTTATATTTTTCAAGAACAGCATGGTAATCTTCCGGAGTATCGGCATCCATATGAATGCCCCGGTCGCACACTTCAAGATCCATGGATTCTTTTTCAAAACCTGCAAGACAGGCCCTTAAGCCGCCGTCTTGATTAAAGTTTATAACGGCAGGTAAAAATTGGGTGGAAATAAGGGGAGGATGCCCCCTGCCCCCTTTAAATACGGGATAAATAATGCCTGCCCCGCTATTATACCAGGCCTTGAGAATTTCTTTTATGGTATGGGGCCTGATGGCCGGGATATCTGCCGGAAGCAAAAAAAAGGCATCATAATCGTTTTTCAGGCATTTAACGCCGGTTAAAATGGTGGAAAACATACCTTGATGGAAATCAGGATTGTAAACCGGGGTTGCCTTTTTTTTTGTAATCACGCCTTCAAGCGCTTCTGCTCTGTGGCCCGTCACCACAAAGACATCACCCACCCCATTTTGTTTAAACAGGTCAATGGTTGTTTCAAGGATACATTGCCCACCCATGGGCAACAAGGGCTTAAAGTCTTTCATGCGGGAAGAAAGGCCTGCAGCAGGTATAATTGCAGCTATATTTTTTTTATTCTTCACTTTAATTTCCTAAACTGTTTATCAAGCTTTGTTGTGGTCAAAGCCGAGCCGGCATGCGGTCTGCCCGTGGTGGTTTTAATGAAAAAACAGGTACTGGGTAATGGGTGCCGGGTGTTCACAGCAACTACTTTTTCATTGCCCGTCGGGGGGCGGCGGTATAATACCATTGGCATCATGGCAGACAAAAGTACAACGGTCAATATCTGCCCCCCGGACAATCGATAATATGACACCATGAATTAAGCGCGCATCCCCATTGATTTTTAAATGCCACCGACAAAAGCAAATCCTCATTACTTTTTTAAAATTTTTATAAAAAATAATGAAAAATATATTGACGCATGCCTTTATGGTATTATTATTTGTTTAAGAAAAATTGATGAAAACAAAAAAACAACCTGGAAACAAATTGCTGTTTAAGACAACAACCTCAAAACCGATGAAACCCTTAAAAACAGCAAATCCATGGGGGTTAAGTTTCAACAATAAACAACAAATCATGGAGGATGCATTATGTTTACAAGATGGAGTGATATTGATCGAATGTTTGGCGTCATGGATCTGATGAGGGGAAACTTTGACAGATTATCCAATGAATTTTACAGATCCCGGGGAAACACCTCCAGCTGGGTGCTCAGCGACGGAATTCCCAGAACAAACCTTTATGACAAAGGGGATAGTTTTGCCATCTGTGCAGAAGTACCGGGATTTGCCAAGGAAGATCTCAACATCAGGCTCCAGGGTAACTATCTGGAAATCAGCGGAAAACGCAAATCCGACCTTCCCGAAGGCTATTCAATCCACAGATCAGAACGCGGCACATTTGATTTTTCAAGAAGCATGACCCTGCCCACGGAGGTGGACAGCAGTAAAGTGGAAGCCGCATTAAAGGATGGTATTTTGACCCTCACACTGCCCAAGGCAGAAGCGGCAAAACCCAAATTGATCAGCGTCAACTAACTGCCATGGGCAGACCGTATTGTGACCCGGTTCTGCCCACAACAAAGCTTGAAATACACCAAGGCTAAAAAGGAGATTTATCATGAGTGAGAATAAAAATATCATGAAAAGGGAAGATGAAAACATGGAAAACACCCATGAATTGCCATCCATCAGACCCATGGTGGACATATTTGAAAATGACGGCGAGATCCTTCTTTACACGGACATGCCCGGGGTGGTGAAAAAAGATATCAATATTAATATGGACAATGGCAAACTCTATCTTTCCGGTGTACGCCGCATGGAAAAAAGCGGCGCCACCACCTGGGAAGAGTTTGGGGATGTGGAATATACACGCACCTTTTCAGTGCCCCAGAGCATTGATATCGCAAAAGTAAGCGCCGAATTGACCGATGGCGTTCTCAAACTCCATCTGCCCAAGTCAGAAGCAGCCAAACCCCGGCGCATTGAAATTAAAAGTGCCTGATACTTACCTTACTGCACCCGGGGCGGCTTCAGCCGGGTCCGGGTGCAGCACCTTTCCCATAGGATTCAAGCAGGGCAAGGTTTTTATCCAGAACCGGCCCCGCTAAAAGATCTTTCAGGGCCTGACGATAATGATTCATATCCACACCGGGTATCAATTTATTGGCGGCAATGGTGCCAATGAGAGCCATATTCTGCATTCGGGGATCGTCAATGGTTTCTGCATCCACACAAAACGCCCTTGCATCCATCTCTTCACAAACTGTTTTTATTTGCGTTTCTGCCACAGAGTCTGCCTGGCCCAGACGTACAGCCAGGGGCTGCCATGCCACATTCAAATAACAAAGTATGCCATTTTTTTTAAGGGCCGTGTGTGCCCCCCTCAGGGCCTCATGGATCTCCATGCCAAGGACAAGGTCTGCGCCATGGGCCATGATCAAAGGCGAAAACACATTTTCACCCATGCGAATACGGGAAACCACCATACCTCCCCGCTGGGCAAGCCCATGGGTATCCACGGCAATGGCACGAATACCTGCACAGTCAACGGCACGAAGCAAAGTCTGGCTCAGCAACCCAATGCCCTGCCCTCCCACACCTGTCATATGAATATTAAAGGGGTTTGTCATTTTTATATACTCCTTCCTGGAAAAACGAGTGTACATATTCGGTCAGCAGCCCACCTTTATCTGTTTTGGCCTGCTCAACTAACAATAGTATGCTACGCAGTCCCAAACAGGCAAATATAGAGCACCGGCCAAACATTTACATAACCAAACCGAATATTTACAAACGAATCCATATTTTTCAAACAATATCGGGGTTAGGAATCAATGGATATGGCCTTTTCCGGACACACCTGCCTGCAGGAGCCGTCCCCGATGCAAAGATCATGATTTACCCCCACACTGCCGTCGGGATGCCGTACAAAAGAAGGGCAACCAAATAGTTCCACACAGTCGTGGGATCGCGAACACATCGCATCATCAATTTTCACATGGCGGGGCACAAAACCTGATTTTTTCCGCTGGGCCCGGGTGAGCTTCAACATGCAGGGATGCTTTGCAATGACGACACTTAACCCTTCAATGGCCATGGCTGCCTTTACATGCCCAATGAGTGTGGACTGCTGATAGGTATCGCAGGAAAAAATATGCTTGATCCCCAGCCCCTGTAACAGGGACTCAATGGAAATCTCCCGGCCGGCATGGTCCTGATGTCCTGTCATGGCGGTGGTGCCGTTCTCCATGACAATCAAGGTGATGTTGTGGTGGTTTAAAAGGGTGTTCATGATACCGGGCAGTCCGGCATGAAAAAAAGTGGAATCACCAATAAAGGCCACCACCTTTCTCTGGATATTAAAAAGGGATAATCCAGATGCAATGCCCGGGGATGCCCCCATGCACAGCAATACCTGACCCATTTCATAGGGTGGTAGAAAACCCAGTGTGTGGCAACCAATGTCCGCCACGGTGATATCATTGTCCCCCACCGCTTTTTTAACGGCATGGAATGCACTTCGATGCCCGCAGCCCGGACACATCTGGGCCGGACGCGGGGGCACCGGAACAGGGGAATCAGAATATAGATCCTGTTCTGAAGATTCATGGTGTTTCACAAAATCCGGCCACACGTCCTTAAGCACCTTAAGCACCTTGTCCGGGGTGTATTCACCAATAAAATTTTCATCATTGTTTTTTCCCAGAAGCTTCACAGAAATGCCGTGATCAAAGGCAAGGGCCTTTATCTCTTTTTCATGGATATCGTCCAGCTCTTCCAGGATGAGCACCTGATTGTGGGCCTTAAGAAATTCCACAACATCGTTGGTGTCCATGGGATATATCATGCCAAGCTTTAAAATATCAGGACCGGCATCGCCCCCCTGGAGAACATCCTGCAACGATCTACAGGTAAGCCCCTGGGTAATGACTCCGAGGTTTCGGGTTTTATGCCCGGGAATAACGGTATTAAGACCCTGCTCTCCGGCAAAGGCCATGATCCGGGACATTTTGGCAAGGGATTTACGCTTCATTTCCAATGCCAGAGCCGCAATGGGAATATATGGGCCGTTTTCCGTACTGAAGTCAACGCGGTGGGGTGAAATTAACCCGCTAAAAGATCCAAATGAAACCGTTTCCCGGGCATGGCATACGTGGGTGGTAAGGCGCAATACCACGGCAATGCTTTCCTGTTTTGCCAGCTTTGCGGCTTTAAGATAGTATTGATATACTTCCCGGGGGGACGCAGGCTCCAGCACTGCAATGCGGGACATCCTGAAAATATTGCGATTGTCCTGTTCGTTCTGGGAGGAGTTGGCCCCGGGATCATCCCCTACAATGATCACCAGGCCGCCGGGGATATTCATTAATCCCAGCTGCACAAAGCTGTCCAGGGCCACGTTAAGCCCCACGCTTTTAAAAAACACCGTGGAAAGATTGCCGTTCAGGGCCGCGCCAAAGGCCACCTCTGTGGCCACCTTTTCATTGACGGAAAATTCAAAATAAAAGGGACGTTTTTCCTTTGAAATACTATTGATGGCGGTTGCGATTTCCGGGGTGGGGGAGCCGGGATAGGATGTTACCACCCGGGTTCCGGCTTCCACCATGGCTCGTACAACAGCGGTGTTTCCCATGACCATCTCTTGAAAGGGCTTTTTACGGATAAGCATATCGCCGATTTTTTCCATGTGCATCTCCCAAAAGTTTTTAATTTTTTGCCTTGTCAGGGCGGACCAAGGTCAGAATGGGTCCAGCCGTGGCGGTTATTCAAACATTTTCAAAAACTGACCATACCCCTCTTTTTCAAGATCTTCCCGGGGAACAAACCGCAAAGACGCTGAATTGATGCAATAGCGAAGACCTGTGGGGGCAGGTCCATCATCAAAAACATGACCCAGATGGGAATCTGCGTGGGGGCTTCTCACTTCGGTGCGGGTGGAAAAAACAAGGTGCCTGTCAATTTTTTCCACCAGATCAGTCCCATTAATGGGCCGGGTAAAGCTGGGCCAGCCCGTTCCAGAGGCAAACTTGTCCGTGGAGCTGAAAAGCGGCTCCCCAGAGACAATATCCACGTAAATTCCCGGTGCTTTATTGTCCCAGTATTCATTGTCAAAGGGCCGTTCCGTACCCTCTTTCTGGGTCACATCATATTGCAGAGGGGTCAATCTTTTTTTCAATACCTCATCTGAGGGTTTAACAAATTCCGGGGCCGTTGACGATAAAGCCCCTGCTGTATTCATTTGAAGCTGGGCTTCAAATTTTTCCAGAGCTGTTTGATTCCAGTTTTTTTTGATAAAATTGTCTCTGCCGGAGCTCCCCCGGTAAAATTTATATCGCAGGGGATTTTTTTTATAATAATCCTGGTGATAATTTTCAGCAGGATAAAAAATATTAAGGGGACGAATCTCAGTGGCAACCGGCTCCTTGAAAATACCTGATTTATCAAGGGCTGTTTTACTTTCCCGGGCCTGCCTCTCCTGGGTTTTATTGTGATAAAAAATCGCAGATCCATATTGTTGTCCCCGATCCACAAAGGATCCTGCGTCGTCTGTGGGGTCAATCTGCTGCCAAAATATATTTAAAAGGGTTTTATAACCTATTTTTTCCGGATCAAAGGAAATCTGCACCACTTCGAGGTGGCCGCTGGTGCCGGAAGAGACCTCTTCGTAGGTGGGATTTTCCACATGCCCGCCGGCATATCCGGAAATAACCGAATGAACGCCTTCCATTTTTTCAAAGGGATGCTCCATGCACCAGAAACATCCCCCGGCAAAGGTGGCCTTCTCCAGGATATTGTTATTTTTATCCATGGCATTTACCTCCTTTTCAACAAATGCATTGTGAATCAGGTAACCGGCGATAATCAAAGCGATGAGTAAAATAGTATTATAAATAATTTTCATGGCGGCGTCTCCTGTTTTTTTACACCTGAAAACTCAAGTTTTTTCTGGCCGGATATGCAGGGTCACTTTCAGGTGATATTTGGATGATGAAGGACTTTAGACGCGTTTTGTTTTATTAGAAAATAAACTTCCGGACAACCTCAGCAGAGCCGCCCCCCGACGGGTAATAGGAACCGGACAATTGAGCTGTCTACAGTTCCGGTCCGGGACCATTGCCCGTCGGGGGGCAGCGGTATAATACCATTTCCTATATTTGCTGTGTCCCACAGGAGATGCCCGTTATATCAAATGCCTCGCAAATCTGGGGCGTATTTCAAGCTTTGTTGTGGGCAGAGCCGGATCAAAATACGGCCTGCCCGTGGCAGTTATATGAAATGCTCCGCAAATAAAAAACGTATATAAGCTTCGTTATGGGGAGAACGAAATCAAAATAAGATATTGTCTGCCATGGTCATGGTATAAAAAATAGCCGCCGGAGCATCTCCGACGGCATGATTTTCTGCTACAACTTTCCAAGGGCAGCCAGGGCCGCATCATAATCGGGCTCCTGGGCAATCTCCGGGACCTGCTCAGTATATGCAATATCTCCATTGGCATCAACAATAACAATGGCCCTGGCAAACAAAGATGCCAGCGGACCTGTGGTGATTCTCACACCGTAGTCCTTGCCAAAATCATGGTCACGAAAAACGGAAAGAGGGATGACATTCTTCAGGCCTTCTGCTTCACAAAAGCGTGTATGGGCAAAGGGAAGATCTCTTGAAATACACAGCACCACAGTGTTATCAGCTTCACCTGCCACCTGATTAAAACGCCTTAAAGACGCGGCACACACCGGTGTATCAATGCTGGGAAAAATGTTGAGCACAATTTTTTTACCTGCATGATCCGTTAGTTTGACATCAGCAAGATCGGTGCCCACCAGGGTAAAATCAGCAGCTTTTGTGCCGACTGCCGGTAAAGGACCGTTGGTTTCAATGGGATTGCCTTTTAATGTAATCTGTGTCATGGCATTTCTCCTTTTTAAGTTAATTTATCCAACTAAATAATGGAACTTACGCATAATGGGTTTTACATATAACCGGGCATTTCCTGTGGGATACAACAAATATTAGGGTCGTAGACGCGGAGCCAAATGATATCACGCCGTCCCCCACCCGACGGGCAACGTGCCTCAATTACCCGTCAAGGGGGCTCTGGCTCAGTATAATTCATTCCGGTAAATCTTAGGAATGGAAACTAAATAACCTGAACATATTTAATACAAACGCAAAGAAACAGTCACTATTCCTCGTGTGATCTGTTTTGCGCTTATGCCAAAACTAAATTGATCTCTTTGCTCAGGTTAATAAATTTGCGTTCCTTAGGTCGTCAGCGAAAGTTAAATTAGAAAGTAAGCCTTGATAGTCCCCTTGTAAACCCCCGACAAATCAAAACCAATGTAAAACAACAGCTAATTTTCATTTAGTGTACATTCTTATGGTAATTGGACAATGTATGTGATACACATCTGTATCTAACAGAAAACATCCCATGCCGTTCACCGACAAGGGAAACGGCTACAGGGAGGAGCAGATAATGGAACATCTCATATTTGACAAAGAAAGCCTGATACTGGTGCTGGATCATCTCAAAGACGGTATTATTGCCCATGACATGAATCGCAAAATTGTTTTTTTCAACAAAGCCGCAGAAAAGATAACCGGATATTCCAGGGAGGACGCACTGGGAAATGACTGTCATCAGGTCTTTGAAGCGCCCTTTTGCGGAGAACGCTGCTCCTTTTGCGACAAAGAGCACATCCCGGATTTTAAAAATAAAGTTGAATATCCCATGAACATCACCACCAAAGACGGTGAAATCAGGCACCTTGAAATGAGCGTCACCGGCATCATGGATAAAGGAATCTTAAAAGGAGTCATTGCCTCTTTCAGGGATACCACCGAGCATGATGCCCTGGCAGCCAAAGCTGAGGAACTCACCTCTTTTTCCGGCATCATCGGCAAAGACAAGGTAATGTTGCAACTTTTCCAGCAGATACGGGATGTGGCACCCTATGACTACCCTGTGCACATCAACGGCGAAACCGGCACAGGAAAAGAGCGGGTGGCCGAGGCGCTTCACAATGAAAGCAAACGGGGCGGTGCACATTTTGTACCGGTGAACTGCGGTGCCATCCCCGAAGGACTTGTGGAAAGCGAGCTTTTCGGCCATGTCAAAGGAGCATTCTCAGGGGCTGTCAGGGAAAGAAAAGGCCGATGTGAACTGGCCCACAAAGGCACTCTGTTTCTGGATGAAGTGGCAGAGCTGCCCAAACAGATCCAGGTCAAACTCCTGAGATTTCTCCAGGAAGGCACCCTGGAAAGGGTGGGTGGAGAAAAAAGCATCCAGGTGGATGTAAGGATCATCAGTGCCACCAACAAAGATCTTGCCCGGGAAGTGGAAAAAGGAAATTTCCGCAAAGACCTTTACTACAGACTCAACGTCATCCCCATTGAACTGCCTCCGTTGAGAAATCGGCGCAATGACATTCCCCTTCTCATCACCCATTTTCTGGAACGGGCAAAAAAAGATAATTCCGCAAATATCCCGGAATTCTCCAAAGATGCGGTACGGGTGATGATGGATTATTCCTGGCCGGGCAATGTCCGGGAACTCCAGAACGCTGTGCAGTTTGCCATTGTTCGATGTAAACAAAATGAAATACTACCCATGGATCTTCCCATGGAGTTAAGAAATATAGATCCCGACACCTGTGTAGAACCACCCCCCCCCACGCCTGTACCCACCGGGAAATCAACCAAGCTTAATATGACCTCGGTGCAGGAGGCTCTTAAACTCACCGGTGGAAATAAAGCCAAGGCTGCCCGATATCTTGGCGTGGGCCGGGCCACCCTTTATCGATTCCTTGACAAATTTCCCCAAACCCTGGACGGCATCACCACAATTAAATAGGTACTTCCCCATTGCACTGACACAACAGGCAAAGGTATGATTTCAAGCGCAGGTGATTTAAAGTAAGGCCCGGGATTCGTCATTGCCGTTTTTGTACAAATCCCCACAAACCCCAGAACAACATTGCCACATTGTGGTAAATATTCATTGACAATGTCACTTTCCTGCCATTATAGTATATTGAAAATGATATCTCAACTTTCGGTGTTCGCATTTCGTGGTGGGGTCAGGCTTTCGTTGTTGACATTATCGAGGCTTTTTTCGTTGGCAAAGGCCTTGGTCGATAACATCAATAACAAAAGCCTGACCCCGTCGGCACACTGAGCCCATCGGTGCATTTAAAAATGCCGGCTTTGAAATGAAGCCCGAAAGTTGAGATGATATTATACCGCCACGGGCGCACCGTATTCTGATCCGGTTCCGCCCACAACAAAGCTTGAAATACGCCTCTGACTGGCGGAGTATTTCATATAAACCGCCACGGGCGGACTGTATTCTGATTCGGTTCCGCCCACAACGAAGCTTGAAATACGCCTCTGACCGGCGGAGTATTTCATATAAAAAAAAAGAGCAACCATGGAAAGCATTGAATTTAAAAGAATAAGAGCAAAGCTAAAAAAAACACAGAAAGAGACAGCCCAACTCATAGGTACCTCCATTAAGGCGGTTCACAGCTACGAACAAGGCTGGCGAAAAATTCCCCATCATGTTGAACGGCAAATGCTCTTTCTTTTTTTCAGGGGCATCCACGGGAAAAACGAAGAAATTCCCTGCTGGGAAACCCTGAATTGCCCGGATGAAAAAAGAAACAACTGCCCTGCCTGGGAATTTAAATCCGGAGATCTCTGTTGGTTTATCAACGGCACCATCTGCAGTGGAGAGGCCCATAAGAACTGGCAGGATAAAATTGCTGAATGCAAAAAATGCCATCTATTTAAAGCCATATTCCAAGACACCGATAATCTTTCAACCACCGGAGGGGCATCCAAAGATGAAGACACTTGAAGAAGAACTCATCTCCTGCAAAACCAACAACCAACGCATTTTTGAACAGCGAACCAACCTTCCCGGAGTGATAAATACCATTATTGAAAACCTGGAAGATGACACCTGTTTTGCCCACATCGGGGATGAACCCATCCATTTCAGTACCTCCGTCCAGGAAATGATTGATAAATTTCGAGAAATTCTATTTCCCGGTTATTTTTCCCGGGAAAAACTGGATGGTGCCAACCTGAAATACAGCATTGGGCAAACGGTTTCCCAACTCCACGACATCCTTGCCGAGCAGGTAACCCATGTGCTTCGCCATGACTGTCTTCGGTATGGCCAGGCCTGCATTGAATGTGAAAATAAAGGGTATGGAACAGCATTAAAGGTCATTGAGGAGATACCCGGGCTGCGGCGCTGCCTGGCCCAGGATGTCATTGCTGCCTACGAGGGAGACCCTGCAGCCAAAAGCCATGATGAGGTGATCTTCAGTTATCCGGGACTCTATGCCATCACCGTGTACAGAATTGCAAACATTCTGCACAAGTTGAAAATTCCCCAGCTCCCCAGAATCATGTCCGAACATGCCCACAGCATCACCGGCATTGATATCCATCCCGGGGCCACCATCGGCAGCCGATTTGTCATTGACCACGGCACCGGCATTGTCATAGGAGAAACAAGTGTCATCGGAAACAATGTCCGGGTTTATCAGAATGTCACCATTGGGGCGTTGTCCCTTCCCCCGGGTGCCGGAGAAAAGCTGCGGGATGCCAAAAGACACCCCACCATAGAAGATAATGTAATTATTTATTCCGGTGCCACCATTCTGGGGGGAGAAACCATCATTGGAAGCGGTTCTGTGATTGGCGGCAATGTATGGCTGACCCAGTCCATCCCTTCGGACACCAAGGTGTTCATTGAAACCCCCAAACTCATTTACCGATACCAGGACGAAGACAAATAGCCAGCATTCCTGCCTTAGGGACCCAGACCTTATTGATTTACCATTTAATACATCAACTTTCGGGCTTCATTTCAAAGCCGGCATTTTTAAATGTACCGATGGGCTCAGTGTGCCGACGAGGTCAGGCTTTTGTTATTGATGTTATCGACCAAGGCCTTTGCCAACGAAAAAAGCCTCGATAATGTCAATAACGAAAGCCTGACCCCACCACGAAATGCGAACACCGAAAGTTGAGTAAATACTATATGGTTGTTATTTTCTGTGCATGAGCCCCCGAATAAACAGTGGATTGAAAAACACCGATCCATTTAAGTCCCATGGTTAAGAAGCCTGCCAGCAAGCCAGGTGCCGCTGATGGCCAGGGACTCCATGTCAAGATAAACTTCTGTGGTTTTGCGATACAAAATAGAAGCCGCTGCCGGGAATTCTTCATCACGATCATTAAAATTGATCATCACCGGAATTTTCGGCAGGGCATTCACCATAAGGGAAATATCATAGGTGTCTGTAAATTCACCCTCTTTTGCCCCCAGGGCCCCACAGGCATCCTTTAACAACTGACATTTTCCGGCAAATGTCTGCTCCAGGGTTTTATTGGTATTGGCGGTAAAATAAGAAATCAGCGGGCCGGAATCCTTAAAATCCCGGAATGTCAGCCACTCGCCTCCGGGAACAATGGGGGTATCCGGGCACATGAGAATATATTTTAAAAGCACCACTGCCACGGAAAAACCACACCGCTTGCCGGAAACATCAAAAATCCCCTCCGGCCCGATGGAAAACCATTGATCATAAAAGGGGAGGCACAGATGATTTTTTTCCATCCTGCCCCCCAGTATTTCCGACCGTTTTTTAAGATCTATCTGTTCTATTTCTTTTAAATAATTTGCATAGGTCTCTTCAAAAACTTCTGATTTACCAAAGCCCATTTTTCCTCCCCTTGGCGGCCACTGCTTTGCTCAAACAGTCTTCTGAATCAATGTTTTTTCCAGAATGGTGACATATCCCGCAATCGCTGGATGATCCCCGGCATCACTTCAATGATATGATCCATCTCCTCCATGGTATTATAAGTGGAAAGGGAAAACCGAATGGTGCCATGGGCAGATTCAAAGGGAACCTTCATGGCCATGAGCACATGGGAGGGGTCCAGGGAACCGGAGGTGCACGCCGATCCGGAGGATGCACAGATACCGGTCTGATCCATCAAAAGCAAAATGGATTCCCCCTCCACTGCATCAAATCCAATGCTCAAGGTGTTGGGAAGGCGATTGTCTTTTTCACCGTTCACAGTGGCAGCCGGGATATTTTCAAGCAGGCCAGCCTCCAGATGATCCCGCATGGCCCTCACCCGGGTATCCATCTCTTTAAGATGTGATCCGGCAAGCTCGCAGGCCTTTCCCATACCAATGATGGAAGCGGTGTTTTCTGTTCCGGCCCGGCGTCCGCCTTCCTGGTGTCCTCCCTTGAGAAAGGGATGAAACTTTACGCCCTTTTTTACGTACAAAACGCCCATACCTTTGGGGGCATGGATCTTATGTCCGGACAGGGAAAGCATGTCAATGGGAGCCTGACTTACATCAATGGGAATCTTACCTGCGGCCTGGACCGCATCGGTGTGAAAAAGAATGCCTTTTTCAGCTGCTTTTTCTGCAATTTCTTCCACGGGAAAAATCACCCCGGTTTCATTGTTGGCCCACATGAGGGTCACAAGGGCAGTGTCATTATCCATGGCGGCATACAAAATGTCCGTATCCAGCCGTCCCATATTATCCACAGGCACAAAGGTGATGCGATAACCCTCTTTTTCCAGGGATTGACACAAATTTTTCACCGCAGGATGTTCCACCACAGAAGTAATAATATGTTTTTTATCTGGATTGGCTGCCAGGGCCGATAATATAGCGGCATTGTCGCTCTCACTGCCGCAGCTGGTAAAGACGATTTCCCCGGGATCGGCATGGATCAGATCCGCCACCTTTTGCCTGGCTTCCTTTAATTTCAACCCCACATTGCCCCCAAAGGAGTGCATGCTGGAGGGGTTACCATACAATTCAGAGAAATAGGGCAGCATCTCTTCCAATACTTCGGGAGCCACCATGGTGGTGGCATTATTATCCGTGTATATCGTCTTCATATTTTCCTCCCGGTTCAGGCTTCTACCTTGGCAGATTCAACGATTTCTTCAATTTTTTCCAAACAGTTGCCACATCCGCCGCCGGCCTTGAGATAACAAGTGACATCTTCGGCAGATTCCAGGCTTTTGTCCTTCACCGCTTCAATGATCTCAAGATCCGTGACGCCAAAGCACTCACAAACAACATCTCCCGGCTTTTCCTGGATCTGGATGCCGCGATACCCATTGATGGCTTTTCTCAAGGCATCTTGACCCATGACGGAACAATGCATTTTTTCCTTGGGCAGGCCCCCCAGATAATCGGCAATGTCATCATTGGTGAGCTTTGCGGCATCATCCAGGGTCAGGCCTTTTACCATCTCTGTCAATGCAGAAGAGGAAGCCACGGCACTGGCGCAGCCAAAGGTCATGAATGTGGCATCGGTGATTCTGCCGTTGTCATTGACTTTAAGAAACAATTTTAATGCATCTCCACAGGAAAGGGAACCGGTTTCTCCCACGGCATCGGGGCTTTCCATCACACCTGAATTTCTCGGATTGAGAAAATGATCTTTTACTTTATCTGAATATTCCCACATAATTACGCCTCCTTTTTACAAAAAATCCTGGCAAGCTGCACAATTTATTCACCTTTGTTACGGGCAGACCAAGGTCAGGATTAGGTCCGCCCGTGGCAGTTTACACAAGAATCCAATCAAATCCACGGCATTTTTTATTTTTGCAACACCGATATTTTTAATTATACCGTTACATTCTTCCAAACCGATTCCGGCCCGGTTCGGAGCTGATCAGCCACTTTGCCAGCCGGGGACAGCCAGGCTGAAAAAAATGGAATGACCCTGCCTAAGAATTTGATTCGCATATCATTCAATTCTGGATCTAAACATACTACATTGTGTCAGGTTGTCAATCTTCTTCACGGAAATTCCATGGAAACAGCGAGATTCAAGGAGGGGGGCTACTGGGAATTACAATTCTTTTAAAAAATTGTTACCGTTTCCATTGTCATGATTTTCATGATATATCTTTAATCATTGTACGAACAATTTGTGCAAGATGTGGGATATGTTTTTTACAGGCATCAAATATAACATCTGCATCCGTTTGAAAATAATGATGACTGATTACGTCACGCATTCCTTTGGCCCTTTTCCAATCAACCTGGGGATACCGGCACAACAATTTTTTATTTGTTGTTTTATCAAGATTTTTTAATGCTTCGCCAATGGCAATGAGCAGCATACATATACTATCAAGTTTTTCCATCCCGGCTGGAGATTCTGTAAAATCGCTCACTTTTATTACGGGCTCAAACCGCTGTGAAATAGTTTGTGCAGCTTGATAAATTTGACTCAGTATTTCTAAAACAAGTTCCTTATCATACATAAACAGCTTCCTTGTCTATTCTTTGTTTTAAAAAGGCATTCATGTTATTTCGATACCTTATGATGTCCACCTTCCTGTGTAAGGCTTCTTCCAATTCTTGTTTTATGCCAATTAAATAGAACAAATCCGCTTTCCCGAGCTCAACAACAACATCAATATCACTTTCTGCGGTCATATCATCCCGTGCCACAGAACCAAAAACGCCCACTCTAAGTATGCTGTACCGTTCTTTCTTTTCTTTTTTGAATTGACGCAGGTAGAAAAGTATCTCTTCTTTATTTGTCATGACGTCCTCCCGACGTTTTTTTCAACGATGATTTCGATGCACCTGACATTCCCACCATTATAACCGTCCTGAAAAATATAAGATATACAGATTCCTATTTTTATGGGCAGGCGGTTGCGGTTTCAGCTCCACATAAAGGTCAATCCCACTTAAGTTACCCCTTGCAATGCCCACTTCAACCCACTGGGTACTGGTAATATAACCGGAAGGCCGACAATCAGTGCAATTAATTTTCCTGGTAATTTCATCAACAACCTCCAAAACAGGTGATAGACCAAGTTTAACATCAATTTATTACGCTTATCATGACTTAAAAAATATTCCAACGGTCTGATCCTTGTTTTTGAAAAATGATTCAATGGGGTCATGACGATTTTCATGGATTGAAATTATTCAAGAGTTCCGGGTTTAGTTCCCACCAAATCAGGTCAGCATTTACGCTTTTTGGAAAATAATATCCGGTCAATGATTTTGTGCATCACCAGGTGTAGACGAAAATTAAATTTGCCATTTATTTTGAATAAAATGGGGTAAAAAACCGTGGTCTGTCTCCTATTTTTTCGTCGCCAAAATCAATCAAAATAAAAAACTAAACCTTCAAGTTGATCTTTGCTTGTGATCTGTGTAATTTAAATGAAATAAATATTTTTCCCTTTTAAACAAAAGAGCTCCTGCTCTCAAATATTCGGTTGGGTAATATAAATGGTTGGGCAGTGCCCCCATATTTGCATGTTTGGGACTGCGTAGCATACTATTGCTAAGGGATGAGCAGGCCAAAACCCTTTTAGTTTCTGGTCTGTCCCGGTTAAAAAAATAACCCCCTACAAACAACGGAGGTTCTCAGTGAAAAAACTTTTTATAACATTGTTGGTGCTGGCAAGCTTTACCCTGGGCCTTTGCCCGGGGGTATCTGCCGGAGAAAAAGTATTAAAAATAGGCATTTCCAAGGAACCGGCAAAACTGAACCCGGTGTTAATCCCCGGCATCTATGGCGAAGCCCTGGCCGGCAATATCTTTGACACCCTTATTTCCTTTAAAGAGAGTGCATCCACCCCGGCCCCCTGCCTGGCCAAAAGCTGGGAGATCACCCAAGACGGCAAACAATACACTTTTCATTTAAGAAAAGACGTTAAATTTCACAATGGCCAACCCTTTACATCTGCAGATGTAAAATTCACCCTGGAGGCCATCATGGACCCGGCCAATGCCTCCCCGAGCAAAGAGTTCTTTGCCCCGGTGGATCGTGTGGAAGCTGTGGATGATTACACCGTCACCCTGTATTTAAAAAATGCTTACGCCCCTTTACTTCTTGCCCTTGGCAGTGCCACCTCCGGCATTTTGCCCAAAGAACCGGCCTCCCGGGTGGGCATGGACGCGTTTGACCGACACCCCGTGGGTACCGGTGCCTTCATGTTTGTGGAGTGGCTCCCTGATGAGCGCATTGTCCTGAAAAAAAATCCCGATTATTTCCTTACCACCCCCCATCTGGATAAGGTTATTTTTCGCCCGGTTCCCAAGCCTGAAGTCATGGCAGCGGAAATTGAATCCGGTGGCCTGGACATCGCCCACCAAATGCTGCCCCAAGACATCAGCCGCCTTGCCAAGGATGACCGCCTGAACGTCATGACAATCCCGGGCCTTGGTAACTCTTACATTGGATTTTCACACAAAAAAATGCCCTTTGCCGATGTACGGTTTCGAAAGGCTGTTTACCACAGTGTCCCCTTTGATGCCGCCATCAAGGGCATCTGGCGGGGTGTGGGTGAACGGGCATATTCATGGATTCCCCGGGGCGTGTTTCCGGAAGACACCCAATACATGCAAAAAGCCGCCCTTTCCCATGATCCCAAACAGGCCAAGGCCTATTTTGATGAATTAAAAAAAGAAGGGTTTCTTAAAGAGGGATTTGAATTTCCCATTTACACCTCCCAGAACCCCTACCGGGTGAAAATTGCCACCGCCGTTGCCACAGAGCTGAGAAAATACGGTCTAAAGGCCCGGGTGGAATCCCTGGAATGGGGCACATTGTTTCCCATTTTAAAAGCAGATTCCGGTTTTTACATCATGGGCTGGGGATCTGTGCCTGACCCGGATCGCTGGACCTATAAAATCTTTCACAGCGGCTCTTCCATGAATTTTTCCAAATATGAACTGCCGGACATTGACAAGGCCCTGGATCTTGGCAGAACCCTTGTGGGTGCTGACAAACGGGGAGAGCAGTATAAATATGTGATGAGAAAAGCCCTGGCCCGGGATTATATTCATATTCCGCTGGTTTTTAAAAGCGTCACCGCTGTTTGCAGCAAACGGGTAAAAGGGTTTGAACCCTCGGCCCAGGACTATTTCCATCTGGTCACGGAAAAACGCAATGTCACCGTGGAATAATCCATGAGTGCCAGGGTCATGCCCCGGCTTGGCCATTGAGTAGTATTATACCGCCGCCCCCCGACGGGCAATGGGCGGCCCGGACCGGAACTGTAGACAGCTCAATTGTCCGGTTCCTATTGCCCATCGGGGGGACGGCTCTGCCTTAGCTTGCCTTGGAGGCTGCATTGTATATAACCGCCACGGGCGGACCGTATTCTGTCCTCGCTCCGCCCACAACAAAGTTTGAAATACACTCCTGATTTGCGGAGTATTTCATATAAAAAAACGCCCATGGACATGCCATGCTCAATTATACCCTGCGACGCCTCATGCTGCTTGTGCCTCTGCTGTTTTTTATATCAGTGATGATCTTTGGCATTTTAAAGCTCACGCCCGGAGATCCTGCCATGGTACTCTTGGGGGATCGGGCCACCAAAGAAGCCCTGGAACTCACCCGGGAAAAATTTGCCCTGAACAAGCCGGTTCATATCCAGTATATCAAAATGATGACCCATCTGTTCACAGGGGAGCTTAAATCCATCTATTACCGGGAAAACGTCATCATGGTGGTGCTCAAAAAAATGAAGCCCACCCTGGAACTGGGGGGGGCCGCCATGGTGCTGGCCGTATTGGTGTCCATCCCGGCGGGCATTATCTCGGCGGTGAAACGCAACTCTTTTTTTGACTACGCCTCCATGACCACAGCCTTGTTCGGGATCTCCATACCGGTATTTTTCACAGGGATTCTTTTGATCTACTTTTTTGCAGTAAAATTACGATTGCTGCCGGCATCGGGGTATGGCGGCAGCATGTTTACCCTGGAGGGCATGCGCCATCTGATCATGCCCGCCTTTGTGCTCTCCTTTACCCTCATGGCTTCCACCACCCGTATCACCCGGGCCTCCATGCTGGATGTCATTAAAGAAGACTACATTCGCACGGCCAGGGCCAAGGGCGTCCGGGAATTTGGAGTGATCATGGTCCACGCCTTTAAAAACGCCCTGATGCCCGTCACCACAAACCTTGGCAACCAGATTGCCCGGCTCTTTGCCGGGGCTGTTCTCACGGAAACGGTGTTTGCCTGGCCCGGGGTGGGACGGCTGGCTGTAAATGCCATTTTCCGGCGGGATGAACCACTGGTGTTCGGGTGTGTGCTCATCCTGTCGTTTATCTACGTGGTGGTGAATCTTATGGTGGATCTGTTTTACGGGGTTATTAATCCCCAAATTCGTTATGAATAACTCAACTTTCGGTGTTCGCATTTCGTGGTGGGGTCAGGCTTTCGTTATTGACATTATCGAGGCTTTTTTCGTTGGCAAAGGCCTTGGTCGATAA
>NZ_FWXY01000042.1 GCF_900176365.1 Desulfocicer vacuolatum DSM 3385
TATATTTTTTTGTAGTGGATCAAATATACACTGTAATTAAAGGCATTTCGAGCTTTTTTTTGATGTTTTTTGTTTAAAACACGCTTATTTTAGGCTTAGCTTGCCCTGGAGGCTGCATTGTATATAAAACTGCCATGGGCAGACCTTATTCTGATCCGGATCTGCCCACAACGAAGCATGAAATACACCCCTGATCTGTAGAGTATTTCATATAAAAACGGGCATCTCCTGATTAACCCAAAAGGTTGTGGACTTGAATTTGCATTATGATGGTTTTTATGTAAAAATCAACCGTAACTTTGAAAAAAATGGTATGTCAGGAGGAGAAAATGAAGGTAATTCAGATGCTGTCCCGGGACGGATGGGCCAACTATTCCTATGCCGTGGTTGGACAGAACAATAAAGCGTGGTGTGTGGATCCCTGGGATGGAAAAGCGGTCTATGATCAGCTGGCCGGGCAGTCCATCACCATTGAAGGGATTATCAACACCCATGCACACCCGGATCATATCCGGGGCAATGAGGCATTGGCACAACTTTCCGGTGCCTCCGTTTTTTCCCGGGAAGCCCTTTTGGAAAAAACCCTGATTCCCCTGGATATTCACACCACCATTGAAGTGAAGGCGGCCCCTGGGCACACCATGGATCATTTTGTATTTCTATTATGGGAACGGGGCGTTATCACCGGTATTATTTCCGGGGATGTTCTGTTTAATTTTGGGGTGGGAAATTGTAAAAACGGCGGAAATGTGGCAACTCTTTTTGAGACCGTCCAGGCGTTGAAAGAGCTGTTGCCCCATGGGTGCATTCTTTACCCCGGCCATGATTACATGGAGACCAACCTGGGATTTGCCATGGCCAACGGAGTTGAAAAGGCCGGCGAGTTCATGGAGCGATTTGAGGATTGGGCCGATAAAAATACCACCATGGGCCTTGAGCGGGAGATCAATCCCTTTCTTCTGGCCAATACCCTTGAAGAATTCAGTTCACTTCGGGCATTGCGTGATACGTGGTGAATATATTGTGTGCCAGAATGGCACAATTTGACATTTCGTGCAGCCCATGGTAGGATTTGAGAATGAGCCAAATTGACACATTTAGGGAGATCCTGCCATGACCACTAATTCACCCCGTATTACTGCCAGGGTTAATGCCGATACACAAGCCTTGCTATCACAGGCTGCGGGTATTGTCGGTATGTCGAGTATAAATTCTTTTGTGCTTAATGCTGCCATAGAAAAAGCTAAGAAAATTATTGAACGTGAACGTTTTTTAAAACTTTCCCAACGTGATGCTATCATGCTTGTTCAATCCTTAGATGCACCTGCCAAGCCCAATGTCCGACTACAACAGGCAGCGTTACGCTACAAAGATAAAAAACAATGATGATCACGGTTCAACTGGATAAAAATAAACATGATCGTAATCGGTTTGATTGTGGGGTTAACGCTTTAAACGCCTATCTCAAGGTGATGGCGAACCAGCAATCAAAAAAGGATAACACACGCACCTTTGTACTTGAAGACGAAAACAAACCCAAGCATATTATTGGGTACTATACATTAACTATGGCACCCATTAACCTTGAATTATTGCCAAATAAGTTGCAAAAAAAACATCATAATGCAGGGTCTGGTGGATTAATCGCCAGACTTGCTGTTGATAAACGTTACAAAAAACAAGGGTATGGTGAATGGCTTTTAATTGATGCTTTAAAAAAATTATTGCTTGTAAGTGAAACCGTTGGGTTTCCTTTAGTTATTGTTGATGCTAAGGATGGTTCCATTGAATTTTATGAGAAATTCGGTTTCATGGCTTTCCAGGATACGGTTAACAAGTTGTTTCTTACAATGGCAGATATTCGGGTGAGTCTCACTTAAAACCACATTCTTTCATCGCCCTGAAAAAATTAATCCATGGAAATAATTTTCAATCAGACTCTTAGAGAGTCATAAGTCCTCATACCAGACTAACAATTACTTTTAATAATTTTCAAAATTCAAGCAATTCATGATGAAAACTTATGACTGGTGAAAAAATGTTCAGGTATTAAAAATGGTGGACCCACCGAAGGTTGAAGCGATTTCCCTCCGGTCGATTCTCGGCATTGCTTTCAAAATAGGTATTAAAGAACAAATGGTCATCCTGGGAAAAATGGTACACCATTCCCGGCCCCACGGCAAAGACCTGTTCTTTACTGTTGTCCACGTCCTTTCCATCCATCTTTGTTTCAGTGATCTGCTTTAAATAGTAGCCGTTAATTCCCAGTCTCAGGCGTTGGGGAATAATTTCGTAAGCCATGGTGAAATTGGCATGAAATGCCTGTCCGGCTTGAATGTCATCGGCCCCCAGGGCCTGGTATCCTCTCCCTGGATCATCATTCTTACCATTCCACAGATAGTGGATGCGGCCACTGGCTGTGAGTTTTGGAGTTAAGAAGGCGGTAAATGCCCAGTATGGATTAAATGAAAAGAAATTGCTGCCGGGATTGAGTTCTTTATTGTCATCATATTTTCCTGTGGGAAAAATCATTTGAAGTTCCATGCGATGCATGAAAATCGGACCCTTTTTACCCATGATTGGGTCCCACTGGAGAAATGGTCCCACAAGGATATCGCCGATACCGTTGCCGTTATCCCGGGGAAAGGCAGCATTGTTAGTGCCGTAATCCAGATCCAGTATAACTTCGGGAATCATCACATTGATTCCCCATTTTCCCCCCAGAAAAAGCGCTTGATTGGATTGATATAGAAATTGAGAAAGGCCGATCCACGCAGTGAGATCTTCGTCGGCAAAGCCTGGAAGAGCCCCATCTCCATTGTTGTCGGCAAACTTGTCCGATGTCCACAATTGTAAATATTGGGAAAAATAAAGTCCGGGGCCGGCCGGGGGACCGCCGTCCAGAAAGCTTGTGAATCCAAGGTTAACCGAGGGCAGGTCATAGGCCCGGGCAGTTCCGGGGGGAGTTAGAATGATGCAGTACAGCAGGAATGCAATAAGTAAAAACAATCGTTTCATCCGGGTCTCCTTCTTAGCAGTGTGATGCCAGAACAGATCTAAAACAGGCAGCCTTTATTTTTTCAATCACACTTGTTGGAAAAGACGCTCATTTTTCTAAAAAGTGCAAAATATTTTTGAAATGATGGGACGATATAAAGGTGCTCCTAAGTCGTGCCTGACTGACGTTACATTAAAAAGTAAAAAAAGCATTTGACAAAAAAAGTTAAAACTGAGATTTTGTTTCTATCAAAAGAAACGCATGATGTATAGTAAAATTTTTTTTTAAAAGGAGAGCAGCGTGGCCGTAAAAATATTCCTGGATGAAACAGATATCCCCAGACAATGGTACAACATCGCAGCAGATCTGCCCGGCACCCCCAACCCGCCCCTAGGCCCGGATGGAAATCCCATCAGCCCGGACATGCTGGCGCCTGTTTTTCCCATGAACCTCATTGAGCAGGAGGTGAGTCAGGAGCGCTGGATTGATATTCCCGAAGGCGTGCTTGATCTTTTGTACCGCTGGCGGCCATCTCCTTTGCGCAGGGCAGTTCATCTGGAAAAATATCTGGGAACCCCGGCTAAAATATTTTTTAAAGAT
Source organism: Desulfocicer vacuolatum DSM 3385 (assembly GCF_900176365.1). GTDB lineage: Bacteria > Desulfobacterota > Desulfobacteria > Desulfobacterales > Desulfobacteraceae > Desulfocicer > Desulfocicer vacuolatum. The sequence goes on from NZ_FWXY01000042.1 coordinate 3,599, forward strand.
GAGAGTGTTTCCCCGGCGGGGAGCCATAAGCCAAACACTGCCGTGGCCCAGGCCTGGTATAACAAGGAATTTGGCATTAAAAAACTCACCACTGAGACCGGGGCAGGGCAGTGGGGCAGCGCCCTTTCCCATGCCTGCGCCCTTCTGGGCATGGAGTGCAAGGTGTTCATGGTGAGAATCAGTTTTGATCAGAAACCGTTTAGAAAGGCCATGATGGAAACCTGGGGAGGCACCTGCATTGCAAGTCCTTCCATGGAAACCAATGCAGGCCGGGAAATTTTGGCTAAGATGCCTGACACTCCGGGAAGTTTGGGAATTGCCATCAGTGAGGCTGTGGAAGCCGCTGTCACCGACACCACCGGTCAGACCCGCTACTCCCTTGGCAGTGTGCTCAACCATGTGATGCTTCACCAGACCATCATCGGCCTTGAGGCCCAGAAGCAATTGAAAATAGCGGGCATTAAAAAAGTGGATACCGTCATCGGTTGTGCCGGCGGGGGCAGTAATTTTGCAGGGCTTGCCTTTCCCTTTGCCCAGGACAAGATCAACGGCCAGGACATTGAGATCATTCCTGTGGAACCGGCGTCCTGTCCCACCTTGACCCGGGCTCCCTTTGCCTATGACCACGGGGATGTGGCCAAAATGACCCCCATGCTTGCCATGCATTCCCTGGGACACGATTTTGTTCCCGCCCCCATCCATGCAGGCGGATTGCGTTACCATGGCATGGCACCCCTTGTCTCCCAGGCCGTGGCCCAGGGATTAATGGACCCCATTTCCATTAAACAATTGGAGTGTTACGAAGCTGCCATGATTTTTGCCAGGACCGAAGGCATGATCGTGGCCCCGGAGACCAGCCACGCCATTGCCGCCACCATCAGAAAGGCCAAAGAGGCCAAGGAAGAGGGAAAAGAAAGGGTCATCGTCTTTAACCTGAGCGGACATGGGCTTATGGATCTTAACGGTTACAGCCGCTACATGGCAGGGGAACTTGTCAATCTTGAGCTCTCCCAGGAAGAGCTGGACGATACCCTGGAAAGAAGTATTAAAGGTAATCCTGTTCCCAAGCTTTAACTTTTATTACTCAACTTTCGGGCTTCATTTCAAAGCCGGCATTTTTAAATGTACCGATGGGCTCAGTGTGCCGACGGGGTCAGGCTTTTGTTATTGATGTTATCGACCAAGGCCTTTGCCAACGAAAAAAGCCTCGATAATGTCAATAACGAAAGCCTGACCCCACCACGAAATGCGAATACCGAAAGTTGAGTTTTATTATAAAGGAGGCAGCAGGCTTTAATTTACCGTTTATCCAATGTTCCATCCACAAAATATAGTGGGCTGGGTTTATAACTGGTAAATCAATAAGACCTGACTCCTTAATGGTATTATACCGCCGCCCCCCCGACGGGCAATGGTCCCGGACCGGAACTGTAGACAGCTCAATTGTCCGGTTCCTATTGCCCGTCGGGGGGCGGCTCTGCTGAGGTTGTAAAATTACGAAACAAAAAGAATGAACACTGATCATGAATGAAAATAAATTTGATGCACAACGGGGCTATTGCCGGCGGCTGGGGCATGATGTTGATTTTTCCTATTGCCGCATTGCCGGTGATGGTATTCCCTGTTTTAAGATTCTTGACTGCTGGTATGAGCGTTTTGATATAAAGGCTTTTATGGAATCTAACTACTCCACCGAGGAAATAAAAAACATACTTGCCCCTCCCCAAAATAAAGTTGCCACATTGTACGACCTTATTGCAAAGGCACAAAAAACAGACCGGCCACAAAAAAAATGAAATATGGGGGCTGCCCTGATCGCGCCCCTCCCTCCACTGATTCCACATCTGTATTATCCTGTTCCTTTCTTCTTACTCATGTTTACCCATTGGGTTGAACGATGATAAATTCCTGCTTTGCAGAGTGTGCCCGAGTCAACTGCACCATTATATATAGTGCTGATGAGCGTGACGCATTAACATGTCCTTGACATTGTCAGGTTTCCTGTTTATGCTTTTTTTATGAAACTAAAAGTCAAAATATTATATCTGTTTATATTATCTCTGCTTGTTATTCCGGGTGCATTATCTGCTTTGGAAACTGCCCCGGATATCACCGACCGTGAGGTTGTAGAAAAACTTGCCAGGCTCGAAGCCGGTCAAGCAGCCCTTAATCAAAAGATTGAATCCGGTCAAGAATCCCTTAATCAAAAGATTGAATCCGGTCAAGAATCCCTTAATCATAGAATTTCAGACCTGCGTTCAGAGATGAAAGCCGGTCAGGAAGCATTGGGTCAAAGACTTGATGATTTGGCTAAAAGGATTGATAATACAAACAATACCATGCTTGTTTTGTTTGGATCTCTTATTACATTAATTGTGGCCTTATTCGGCTATATCGCCTGGGATCGACGTACCATGATGAAGCCTGTGCTTGAAAGAATTGAATGTCTTGAAAAGGATGTTGCCAGAAGTCTTGAATTGTCTGATACTGACGGCTCAAAATTAAGCAGGCTTCTCCTTGATGCAATGCGTGAGCTTGCTAAAACAAATGGACAATTGGCAACGATCCTGCGTTCTTTTTCTTTGCTTTAAAAAGTATTTAGGGAGTCAGAGCAAATCAATTTACCTGTTAATCAGGAAGAAGAGTTTCGTGGTGGGGTCAGGCTTTCGTTATTGACATTATCGAGGCATTTTTCGTTGGCAAAGGCCTTGGTCGATAACATCAATAACAAAAGCCTGACCCCGTCGGCACACTGAGCCCGTCGGTACATTTAAAAATGCCGGCTTTGAAATGAAGCCCGAAAGTTGAGTCATATAAAAACTGGGGCTTGGTTTCATGTTCGCCCACCGTTGGCAGCATTTATCAGACACAAAGAATTAATCATTTGAAATCATTGATATTATTAGAATCTTGGGTGTTTTGTACATATGCACCGGGCGAAGTTAGAACCAAGCCCAAAAACTGCCATATACAGATCGTATTCAGATCCGGGGCTGTCCATCACGAAGGTAGAATACAGTCCGCCCGTTGCGTTTATGAAAAATAATTCTTCCAGGCCAAGAAACCATGAAAAGATTAAAAAAGGTTAAAACCTTTCATTCAAAATTCAATGGGGTACCGGAAACAAAGGTGACACCCCTTGATGCTCCGAAAACTGTGGCCCTGGTTCCTGCTGCTGCTCCTTTTGTGAAATTAAAGCTTCTGGTGCGGGAAAACGATGTGGTGGATGTGGGAACGCCCCTTCTCCAGAACAAGCGTGATCCTGAAATTGTTTTTGTATCTCCGGGTACCGGGATTGTTGAAACCATTGTCAGGGGCCCCAGACGGGTGGTACAGGAAGTGGTGATTCGACTGGATAGGGAGGCTAAGAAGCCTGAAACCCTTTCCCCTGTTTCCCGGAAAGAGCTTGATTTGATGTCCCGGGAAAAGCTGATCCAACTCTTAAAACAACATGGCATCTGGCCCCTGATCCGGCAGTTTCCTTATATGGATTTTCCTGATTGCCAGTCTACTTTTCCCATGGTTGCTGTTTCTCTCCACAATGGAGATCCCTTTGCGCCTGACCCTTCTGTCTTTTTAAAGGGGCAAAGAACTTTTTTTTCCCATGGTCTTGCCATTCTTCAAAAACTTTCAAAAAAAGTGATTGTGGCCACCCCCCAACGCTTTCTTTCTCCATTAAAAGAGATGGGGCTGGAAAAACAGATCTCCCATGTCACCCAGGACCAATATCCCGCCGGAGACCCGGGGGTGCTCCTTTATCAGATTAAAAAAAGTGCCGCAGACAACAACAGCTGCACCATGGAGATCCAGGAAGTCATTGCCATGGGCCATCTTTTTTCCACGGGAAAATATCTCACCACACGGTTTTTTGGGGTGGGCGGTGCCCCGGAAAAAACTCCGGCCCATTATCACTCCCATGTGGGCTGCCCGGTGAGACACCTTGTGGGGGACATTAAACCGGGTAACAAAGTGATCACCGGGGGGATTTTCACCGGCAGCCTTACGCCTTTATATGCTCACATGGGCACCGGGATGTCATCGGCCATGGTCCTTGATGCCACGGATAAAGATGCCTTTTTTGGCTTTGTATGGCCGGGCAGAAAACTGCTGTCAGAATCGAGAACCTTTGTGTCCAGCCTGGGATCAGCGCCCCTTGATATGGATGCCAACCTCCATGGGGAGGAGCGGGCCTGCATTAACTGCGGCTGGTGCCATGAAAAATGCCCGGTGGATCTGTTGCCCCAATTTATCATGAAGGCCATGGGGGCCGGGGAGATGGAAGAAGTGCTGGAACTGGGGGGGCTGGACTGCACCGGCTGCGGTCTTTGCACCTTTGTGTGCCCCTCAAAAATTGATGTGGCCGCAATGATGTCCCTGGCCAAAGCAACCTGTTACAGGGAACGGGTGATGCCATGAACCCATTGAAAAGCATATTTAAAAAAACAGATCCTTATTTTCAATCCCAGGGGCGATTTTCCCGGTTCAAAGGAATTTATCTTGCCACCCGGACCTTTTTTTTCCTTCCTTCCCCGGTAACAACAACGGCCCCCCATGTGCGGGATCACATTGATTTAAAGCGGTTCATGAGCTTTGTGATTCTGGCATTGCTGCCGGTGACCCTGTTTGGCATGTTCAATGTGGGATATCAATACCATGGGGGAAATGCCACCTGGATTGACATGTTTTCCACAGGGGCAGGCCAGGTACTTCCCATTATTCTTGTTTCCTATGGGGTGGGATTTTTCTGGGAAATCCTTTTTGCCACGGTAAGGGGCCATGATGTCACCGAAGGACTTCTGGTGACAGGCCTTTTATTTCCATTGACCCTGCCCCCCACCATTCCGTTGTGGCAGGTGGCTCTGGGAATATCTTTTGGGGTGGTCATGGGCAAAGAGGTGTTTGGGGGGACGGGGCGCAACCTTTTGAACCCGGCACTCACGGCCCGGGCTTTTGTTTTTTTTTCCTATCCTGTTTCCATGTCCGGCAATAATGTATGGCAATTGTCACACCCCGGGGTGGACGCTCTGAGCGGTGCCACAGCCCTTTCCCTGGGGGGCACAGGGGAGATAATTCAAGAGACGATTCTCAATGCCGGGTTTTCCCTGGATCGTCTGTTTTTTGGATTTCATCCCGGAAGCATTGGTGAAACCTCTGCCCTTTTATGTTTTGTGGGGGCTGTTTTTCTCATGGTGACCCGGGTGGCAAGTTTTCGCATCATTCTTGGGGGCATTGCCGGGGTGATTCTCACTTCCCTGGTGTTCATGGTTCTGCCGGGCCCCAAAGACACCTGGTTCTCTGCCGGTCCTTTGTATCATCTTTTTTCCGGGGGCTTTGCCCTGGGGATCTCTTTTATGGCAACAGATCCGGTGTCAGCCCCGGGTACGAACAGTGGGCGCTGGATTTATGGTTTTTTTATTGGATTTTTCACGGTGTTGCTGCGGTCGGTGAACCCTGCCTACGTGGAAGGGGTGATGCTCTCCATTTTATTCATGAATATTTTTTCTCCATTAATAGATCATGTGACATTAAAAATCACGGCGGCCCGGAGGATTCCCAATGTCTGAACCGGCAAAATCCGAACAGGCAAAAAGACGCCATGCCGTTAAATTTGCCGCAATTATTTCCGTGGTGTGCTGTCTTTTGATCACAGGAGCCTCCACCGGATTGAAACCCTTTCAACAGGAAAACAGAGCCCTGGACCGCCAGAAAAACATTCTCCGGGCCGCAGGCATTGTTGCCCTGGATGCCAAACCCTCCCGGGATCAGATTCAATCATTGTTCCGGGAAAAGATCCACGAAGCAGTGGTGGATAACCGGGGTAATTTCATGAAGCCGGGAGAGGTGCAAGGTCTTTCTTTGTATCTCTATCGTGAAAAAAATATACTCAAAGCCTATGTGATTCCCATTGAATCCCGGGGCCTGTGGGGAAAAATAAAGGGATACATTGCCCTGGAGCCCGATGGCCGGACCGTTTCCGGATTTACCGTGTACAGCCATTCTGAAACCCCGGGACTTGGGGGAGAAATTGAAAAGGCATGGTTTCAGAAGAACTTTGTGGGCAAGAAAATTTATAATTCAGCCCATGAATTTGTCTCTGTTTCCATTGCCCGGGGCAGTGTGGACTCCCTGCCCCGGGACACCCGGATAAATCATGTGGACGGTATCAGCGGGGCCACCCTGACGGGAAAATATCTCACCCGGGGTCTTAAAGAAAACCTCAAACAATATGAGGCCGTGTCGGTGCGACTTCGTAATAATAAAGGAATAATCCGTGAGTGAGATGAAATTAACCCTGAAAGAGACTTTTTTCCGGGGAATATGGAAGGAAAATCCCGTGGCATACCAGGTGCTTGGGATCTGTTCCGCACTGGCTGTCACCGTACAGATGAAAACTGCCATTGTCATGGGGATTGCATTGACTGTGGTCACAGGCATGTCCAACCTTATTATCTCCATGCTGCGTAAAAAAATTCCTTCCACCATTCGTATTATTGTGGAACTTACAGTGATTGCCTCCCTGGTCATTGTCATTGACCAGGTGCTCCAGGCGTTTTTATATGATATCAGCAAGCAATTGTCGGTGTTTGTGGGCCTTATCATCACAAACTGCATTGTCCTTGGCCGGGCCGAGGCTTTTGCCCTGGCCAATGACCCGTTACCTTCCCTGCTGGACGGTTTGGGAAACGGGCTGGGCTATGGGTTGATTCTGGTGGCCGTGGCCTTTGTGCGGGAGCTTTTGGGGGCGGGAAAAATTGTGGGGTTTTCCGTGATTCCCCAATCGTGGATGGATGCGGGGTATTCCCACATGGGCCTTATGGTTCTGGCTCCCGGGGCATTTTTTATCATTGGACTTCTGGTGTGGTTGAAAAACAGCCTGCCCGGGGCCTCCCGTGAAGAAAAGACCGCTCAGTAAAGGAATCAGTAATTTTCAATTTACCGTTTACCTAAAATTTCATCCATAAAACATATCAATTGGGTATGGTTAAATGGTAAATCAATAAGATCTGAGTCCCTAAAATAGTCGATCTGTTTTTTATTTCGGACCCATGGACAGCGGCCGGGGGGCCGGTGTCGATATTTCATCTTGCAGCACAAGCACCATGCCGCTCCCCCGAGGGGCAATGGACCCGGCCCGGAACTGTATACAGCTCAATTGGCCGGTTCCTATTGCCCTGGGGGGGGCTCTGCTGAGGTTGCCCGGAAGTTGTTACTTTCTAATCAAAAAGGTCTTGTATGCTTGATCTCATAAGCCTGTTTATTGATTCGGTGTTCATCGGCAATATTCTACTTTCCTATTTTTTAGGGATGTGCTCTTTCATTGCCGTGTCCAACAATATTGAAACCTCGGTGGGGCTGGGGTTTGCAGTTATTTTTGTGCTCACCATCACAGCCCCGGCCAACTGGGCCATCTATCATTGGCTGCTTGCCCCCGGCGCTCTTTCCTGGGCAGGCCTGGGACATCTGGATTTAAGTTTTTTAAAATATATCACTTTTATTGCTGTCATTGCCGCCATTGTCCAGGCCGTGGAGATGATCATTGATAAGTATTCTCCGGTTCTTTATTCGGCCCTGGGGGTGTTTTTACCCTTGATTGCCGTGAACTGCGCCATACTGGGCACTGCTCTTTTTATGGTGGAAAGGGAATATAGTCTTGTTGAGTCCATTGTGTTTGGTGCAGGTTCCGGCACCGGCTGGATGCTTGCCATTGTGGCCATGGCCACCATTAAGAAAAAAATGCGTTATGCAGATGTGCCCCAGGGGTTGGATGGATTTGGCATCACCATGATTGTGGGAGGGCTTATGGCCATGACGTTTATGATGTTTTCCGGCATTACACTTTAAAGGGGGATCTGCGTGATCTATCTGGTCAGTCTGATGGTGTTTTCCATGGTGATCCTGCTTTTGGTGGGAATGCTGTTGCTGGTGGATGCCAGGGTTTCCTCCACCGGGGAAAAAAGCATCACCATCAATGGGAATCCAGATAACAGTGTGACAGTCACAGGTACCCCATCCCTTTTATCTGCCCTGGGAAATAATGAGATTTTTCTGCCTTCAGCCTGTGGTGGCAGCGGTTCCTGTGGCATGTGCAAATGTGTGGTGACATCCGGCGGCGGAGCCATTCTACCCACGGAACTTGCCCATCTCAGCCCAAAAGATAAGCAGGCGGGGCGCCGCCTTTCCTGTCAGCTTAAAGTAAAAGAGGACATGGAGATCCAGGTGCCGGAATCAATATTCGGCATCACAAAAGTGGGTGCCCGGGTGGTATCCAATGAAAACATTTCCACCTATATTAAAGAGTTGGTGCTCCGGCCCGACGATCCCATGATCTTTAAAGCCGGAAGTTACATTCAAATTGATGTGCCGGAATATGAACTGTGCTTTAAGGATTTCTGCATTGACAGCCGGTATGTCAGTGAATGGAAAAAATACAACCTTCTGGAGCTTACCTCGTCGGGGATGAGCCCGGGGTTCCGTGCGTACTCCCTGGCCAATCCGCCCCATGAAAACGATATTTTAAAAATGACGGTGAAGATCGCCACCCCCCCTGCCGGTGCCATGGGAATTCCACCGGGATTTGGTTCATCCTATGTTTTTGGCCTGAAACCCGGAGATCGGGTGTCGGTGAGCGGTCCCTATGGTGATTTTTTTGTTAAGGACACTGACTGCGAAAAATGCTTCATGGGCGGTGGGGCAGGGATTGCGCCGTTGCGAAGCCATGTGCTGGATCAGCTGGAGGGGGCCAAAACCACCCGGAAAGTGAGCCTGTGGTATGGTGCCAGGACCCGCAAAGATATTTGTTATCATGATACTTTTACCCACATGGAGAAAATATACGATAACTTTTCCTACCATGTGTGCCTTTCCAGGCCCGATCCCGAGCAGGACTGCTGGGAGGGGCTTTGCGGGTATGTCCAGGACAATCTTGCCCGGGAGTACCTGGCCCACCATGAAGATCCCTCGGAAATTGAGTTTTACCTGTGTGGCCCCCCGGATATGGTGGACTCCATTGTGGAGACTTTGGACAGTTTTGGGGTTGATGAAGACATGATTTTTTATGATAAATTTTAATGCATGAATGATTTTATACTGTTTGATTTGTTTTGATATTTTAGTGATATCCATCAATTACAAGATGTTTTAGTCGAATAGGAATTAATCGTATATTTCCCCAATCCATAGGTCAGTTTATTCCCCACCCCCACGAGACTTCCCGCCTCAAGTAATGGGATAAACGGCATCACAGGACCTTCAAATGTGATTTTGCCGTGGAATCCTTTTAAATGGATTTTCTTTTTTTTGCTTCTGGAGTAATGGCTGGGGTAGACTTGGCGTGGCATTCTAATGGTTTTTACCTGGCTCATCAATTCATAAAAGCGGGGAGAAAAGGACCCCATGTCATCATCAGGATGATAAATCCGTTTTAAATCCCTTAAGCGCCCGATGACGGCCGAAATAAATCCTTTAAAGGTTATGCCCCTTTTCATGCGGCCGGATTGCAGTGGGGTGTGCAGCTCAATTGTGAGCTGACACGGCAAAATATTTTTTGATGGACAGATTGATTCCGGGAAAAAATCGAGCCACTGATGAAGAATAAAACCGATCTCCTTTTGAAGGCCAAAGCAGGATGAGTCCTTGGTTTTTACTTCGGTGGTTTCCACTGTTTTTTGCGGTGCTAAAGGGATATATCCCAACGGAATGAGGGGATGTTTTGAACCGTTGCCTGGGGTAATCTGCTTGTTTTTCGACGCAAGGGTAATGGTTGAAACAGCATGGGCCAGCTCTTCCAGCATCACCTGTCGAAACTCTATGGCCCTTTCCCCCAAAAGGGTAAGCTCAACGGCAGCTGTTTCTCCCGGATGGATGATACCATGGGGATGCCAGTTCGGCATATGAATGGTGAAAGGTCGGGGGGGTGTGAAATGACAACTTGCTTTTTTGATATTTTCTTCTTCCATACAGGTGGCTGTGGGGGAAAACAGGATGGCGTAGAGGCAGTTGCATGCCATCTTGCAGTTGAGGCAGACATGTTCCTGGTAGGGAGTGAATGGGCAGAATCTTTTTTTTAACAGGTTGCCAAGTCGGCTTCGTACCAGGGCCGGAAGATCAAACATTTCTACAGGTGTGTTTGAATGGAATTGGAGTTGAACGCGGGCTATTTTTAGTTTTAAGAGCGGGGTTATGTCATTTTGATGGTATGGCTGCATTTGGCGTATCCGGTTTGTTTTTTGTGAAAAACCAGCTCAGTGTCGTTTGGCTCTGCCACATGTTCTTAATAAGCGTGACGGTGGAGTGGGCATCTTTTCTGCTGAAGTAGATTTCATTTTTTTAAAGCTGCATCTATCCCGACTATGGAGTCTCACAGAAATAAATGACGCAACTTAATTTTTATTTCATTTTAAAAACAAGATGGTATAAAAATGAAAAGTGCTATTTATTTCCATGAGACTCCATAGGAGGTTTTTAATGATGTATTGGATACCTTTCTTGAAAAAGAGGAAGGTATAGCCCACTAAATAGAGTTTCAAGGCTCTCCACAGCTTGGGACGATTTTCATCATGCTCATAAGGATGATTGCGACTCTATTGGTTGTGTTGGTCACATCACAGTAGATATATCCGTTAAAAGTATCCCAGTGTTCTTTCTTCTTTATCTCACCGGGATTCGCAAACATAATGATTGGAATATTGTTATTTTGGGCTGTATCGAACAAGGCTTTATACTTATCATATCCATTATCATAACCAACAATATAGATAGCATTTTTTCTAAATGTTTGGAGTTCTTTGAGATTGTCGGAAATATCCTTGATCTCTTTATCCAAATTGAATATTTTTAATTTATTCAGGGTATTTTTTTCTATATTTAATTTTTTGGCTTCTGAGGTTTTTAGATTCTTATCTCTTATTTTCGTGTTGTTTTGGCAAAAGAATTATGTAGACTACTCATAACTATTTGCCAATTCAGGGATTATCACCATTGAT